>NZ_JAOXSR010000009.1 GCF_026163685.1 Oerskovia flava | reverse complement strand
TCCGTGGTGTTCATCAACGCACCACCAGCCGTCACCGACCCCGCCACCACCACCGGAGCCAACCCCGCCCGCGCCGCATACACCGCAGCCGTCCACCCCGCAGGACCCGACCCCACGATCACCACGTCCTCGATCGGGCTCTCGCTCTGGTTCTCGGTCATGGTGCTCGCCTCTCGTCGCTGTATCGAACTGCGTCTATATTGACACGGGCCGATGCAGGGAGCAAGGGCTGTATCGATGGCTATCAATATAGATGGACGCTCGACGGACACGACGTCGGACGGGCCGTAGGGTGTGCGCGACGGAACTCGAGGACAGGGTGGGCGATGAGCGAGCTGAAGCGGTCGCTGGGCCTGGCCGACGCCGTATCGATCGGCCTCGGGTCCATGATCGGGGCCGGGATCTTCGTGGCCCTCGCGCCGGCCGCGGAGGCCGCGGGCGGAGCCCTGCTGCTCGCGCTCGCGGTCGCCGCGGTCGTGGCGTGGGCGAACGCGACGTCGTCGGCCCGGCTCGCCGCCGTGCTCCCGTCCTCGGGCGGCACCTACGTGTTCGGGCGGGAGCGCCTCGGCCCGTTCTGGGGCTACCTCGCGGGGTGGAGCTTCGTCGTCGGCAAGACGGCCTCCTGCGCCGCGATGGCGCTCACCGTCGGGCTGTACGTCTCGCCGCCGCACGCGCCCGCCGTGGCCGTCGCGGCAGTCGTCCTGCTCACCGCGGTGAGCTACCGGGGGGTGCAGCGGTCCGCGCGCCTCACGCGGGTGATCGTCGCCGTCGTGCTCGCGGTGCTCGCCGCCGTCGTGGTCACCACGCTCGTCGGCACGGGCGCCACGCCCTGGGAGCCGATGTCGCTCGACGCCGGTGCCCGCGGGATCCTCCAGGCGGCCGGGCTGCTGTTCTTCGCGTTCGCCGGCTACGCCCGCATCGCGACGCTGGGGGAGGAGGTGCGGGACCCGGCGCGCACCATCCCGCGCGCCGTCACGATCTCGCTCGCGGTGACCCTCGTCGTCTACGCGGTCGTGGCGGTCGCCGTGCTGCGCGTCCTCGGTCCGGACGGCCTCGCGACGTCCGACGCCCCGCTCGTCGACGCGGTCCGCGCGGCCGGGGCGCCCGGGCTGGCGCCGGTCGTCCAGGTCGGCGCCGTGATCGCCGCGCTCGGGTCGCTGCTCGCACTGATCCTGGGCGTCTCGCGCACCACGCTCGCCATGGCGCGCGACCGGCACCTGCCGCACGCGCTGGCCGCGGTGCACCCCCGGTTCGGCGTCCCGCACCGCGCGGAGCTCGCCGTCGGCCTGGTCGTCGCGGTGGTCGCGGCGACGGGCGACGTGCGCGCGGCGATCGGCTTCTCGTCGTTCGGTGTCCTCGTCTACTACGCCATCGCCAACGCGTCCGCGTGGACGCTCCCGCGCGCCCAGGGCGGGCCGCCGCGCGTCGTGCCGGCCGTCGGGCTCGTCGGCTGCCTCGTCGTGGCGTTCTCCCTGCCCGTCGGCTCCGTCGTGGCCGGTGCCGCGGTGCTCGCCGCCGGGGCGGCCTGGTACGGGGTGCGGCGTCTCGTCAGACCGCGCGCAGGATCGTGATGAACTCGTCCGCCATGTCGAGCTTGCGGGCGAGGTCGGCCCGGCGCTCCTGCGCCGCAGCGAGGTGCTCCGCGAGGCGTGCCCGGGCGGCGTCCGCGCCCTCGGGCGTGGCGGTCAGGGTGTCGACGGCGTCCAGCAGGTCCGCCATCTCCTCGAGCGTGAACCCGAGCGGCTTCATGCGCCGGACGAGCAGCAGCCGCTCGACGTCGCGCTCGGTGTAGAGGCGGAACCCGCCCTCGGTGCGGGCGGACGGGCGCAGGAGTCCGACGTCGTCGTAGTGCCGCAGGGTGCGCAGGGAGAGGCCGGTGCGTTCGGCGACCGCGCCGATGTGGATCGTCGCGCCGAGGTCGTCGGCGCCTCGCGGCGGCGGGGGAGGTGTGGTGGGCACGGCCTGCTCTCGTCCGGGATGTGGTGCAGCGGTGTTGCAACTCTACCCTCACGTCAGGGTAGAGTTCGTCGGGTCGGTGCGACGGACCGATCCTCTCCCGTCGCCGTCCGGCCTGTCACACCGCGCGCTGACGCGCCCCTCTGCCACCCGCTGCACACCCGGCCAGACCGGGCCGCGCCCGCGCGCCCACGACCGAACGGATCTCTCGTGACCGACGACGCCCGCCCGCCACTGTCCGACCCCGCGCCCGGCCCGCGTCCCGTCAAGGCTGCGCCCGAGGCCGACGAGGCGCACTCGGTCCTCGCGGCCCTGAGGTCGCCGAAGCGGCTGCGCGTCGAGGTCCTCGCCGGCCTCGTCGTCGCGCTGGCGCTCATCCCCGAGGCCATCGCGTTCTCGATCATCGCGGGCGTCGACCCGCGGCTCGGTCTCTTCGCCTCGTTCACCATGGCCGTCTCGATCGCGTTCCTCGGCGGACGCCCCGCCATGATCTCCGCGGCGACGGGGGCCGTCGCGCTGGTCATCGCCCCGGTCGCCCGTGACTACGGCATCGAGTACTTCATCGCGACGGTGATCCTCGCCGGGATCTTCCAGGTGATCCTCGGCATCCTCGGCGTCGCGAAGATCATGCGGTTCATCCCGCGCTCGGTCATGGTCGGCTTCGTCAACGCCCTGGCGATCCTCATCTTCATGTCCCAGGTGCCGCACCTGCTCGACGTGCCGTTCGTCGTCTACCCGCTGGTCGCCGTCGGCATCGCCATCATGGTGTTCATGCCGCGGCTCACCAAGGTGGTCCCGGCGCCGCTCGTCGCGATCGTGCTCCTCACCGTGGTCACCGTCGCCGCCGCCATCGCGGTGCCGACGGTCGGCGACGAAGGCGAGCTGCCCGACAGCCTGCCCTCCCTCCTGGTCCCGGACGTGCCGTTCACGCTCGAGACGTTCCAGATCATCGCGCCGTTCGCGCTCGCGATGGCGCTCGTCGGCATCCTCGAGTCGTTGCTGACCGCCAAGCTCGTCGACGACGTCACCGACACGCACTCCAACAAGACGCGCGAGGCGTGGGGCCAGGGCGCCGCGAACGTCATCACCGGCTTCTTCGGCGGCATGGGCGGCTGCGCCATGATCGGCCAGACGATGATCAACGTGAAGGCGTCCGGTGCGCGCACCCGGATCTCGACGTTCCTCGCCGGCATCTTCCTGCTGATCCTCGTCGTGGGGCTCGGCGACGTCGTCGCGATCATCCCCATGGCGGCGCTCGTCGCGGTGATGATCATGGTCTCGGTCGGCACGTTCGACTGGCACTCCGTGCAGCTCGGCACGCTGCGGCGGATGCCGAAGAGCGAGACGGCCGTGATGCTCGCGACCGTCGTGGTGACGGTCTGGACGCACAACCTCGCGTACGGGGTGATGGTCGGCGTGCTCGTCGCGATGGTGCTCTTCGCCCAGCGGGTCGCGCACTTCACGACCGTGACCCGCCTCGACGCGTCCGACGAGGACGACCAGCGCGTCTACGCCGTCGAGGGCGAGCTGTTCTTCGCCTCGTCGAACGACCTGGTGTACCAGTTCGACTACTCGGGCGACCCGAAGAACATCGTCATCGACATGACGAACGCCCACATCTGGGACGCTTCCACCGTGGCGACGCTCGACGCGATCACCAGGAAGTACGAGTCCCGGGGCAAGTCCGTGACCATCCTCGGGATGAACGCCGACAGCGCCGCGCGGCACGGCAGGCTCGCCGGGAACCTGGGCGGGGAGCACTGAGTGCCCCGCACCGCCTAGGCTGGCCCCAGCGTCCCTCGTAACCTTTCGGAGTCCTCACCTGATGCAGACCGTCCACCAGCGCCGCCTGACCACCCCGCCCCCGGTCCCGCCGGGCGCCCTTCGCGTGACCCCGCTGGGCGGTGTGGGCGAGATCGGGCGCAACATGACGGTCTTCGAGCACGCCGGCCGGCTGCTCGTCGTCGACTGCGGTGTCCTGTTCCCCGAGGAGACCCAGCCGGGCATCGACGTCATCCTCCCGGACTTCTCGTCGCTGCGCGGGCGGCTCGACGAGATCGAGGCGATCGTCCTCACGCACGGCCACGAGGACCACATCGGCGGTGTGCCCTACCTGCTCAAGGAGCGGCCGGACATCCCCGTGATCGGCTCGCAGCTGACGCTGGCGTTCATCACCGCCAAGCTCAAGGAGCACAAGATCCGCCCGGTGACCGTCCAGGTCAGCGAGGGGGACCGGCACAAGGCGGGTCCGTTCGACCTCGAGTTCGCCGCGGTGAACCACTCCATCCCGGACGGTCTCGCGATCGTCATCCGCACGGCCGCGGGACTCGTCCTGCACACCGGCGACTTCCGGATGGACCAGTTCCCCCTCGACGGGCGCCTGACGGACCTGCCCGCCTTCGGGCGCTTCGGCGACGAGGGCGTGGACCTGCTGCTGTCGGACTCCACGAACGCCGAGGTCCCGGGCTTCACCCTGTCCGAGAGCGAGCTCACGCCCGCGATCGACAAGGTGTTCGCGACCTCTCCGCGACGGGTGATCGTCTCCAGCTTCGCCAGCCACGTCCACCGCATCCAGCAGGTGCTCGACGCGTCCCACGCGCACGGCCGCAAGGTCGCGTTCGTCGGCCGGTCGATGGTGCGCAACATGGGCATCGCCCGTGACCTCGGCTACCTGAAGATCCCGCGCGGTCTCGTCGTCGAGTTCAACAAGACGCGATCCATGGACGAGTCCAAGGTGACGCTCGTGTGCACCGGCTCGCAGGGCGAACCCATGGCCGCGCTCGCGCGCATGGCGAACTCCGAGCACCAGGTGCGCATCGGCGAGGGCGACACCGTCCTCATGGCCAGCTCGCTCATCCCGGGCAACGAGAACGCCATCTACGGCATCATCAACAAGCTCACCGACCTCGGCGCGAACGTCGTCCACAAGGGCAACGCCAAGGTCCACGTGTCCGGCCACGCCAGCGCCGGCGAGCTCATCTACTGCTACAACATCCTGCGCCCGCGCAACGTCATGCCGGTGCACGGCGAGTCCAAGCACCTGCACGCCAACGCGGCGCTCGCCGCCCGCACGGGTGTCCCCGAGGACCACATCGTCATCCCGCGCGACGGCGTCACGGTCGACCTGGTCGACGGGCACGCGAAGATCAGCGGCCAGGTCGCGGCCGACCTCGTCTACGTCGACGGCCCCACCGTGGGCCGGGCGAACGAGAACACCCTCGAGGAGCGTCGTCAGCTCAGCGCCGGCGGTGTCGTGAGCGTCCTCGTGCTCCTCAAGCCGGGGACCAACGAGCTCGCCGAGCCCCTGGAGTACATCTTCCGCGGGTTCGTCCACGACGACCACACGCTCGACGGCGCCGCGGCAGACGTGGAGAAGGCCCTCGCCCAGGCCTCGGAGCGCGGCATCGACGACAGCACGCGCCTCGAGCCCCTCGTCGCGAAGGCCGTCGCCCGTTACATCGCCCGCACGACGCGCCGGGAGCCCGTGGTCATCGCCACCGTCATGGACGCCTGACGCGTCCGGGGCGTCCGGCGCCCCGGCTACGCGGCGATGTCGAGCCCGGCCCGGCGTCCCGGACCGGTACGGCGGGTGACCACCGTGCCGTCGGGGACGGCGGCGTCGGGCTCGACGCGCACGCCGTCCTCGACGACGACGTCCCGGCCGATCTGCGCGCGGCTGCCGAGGCGTGCGGCGTCGCCGACGCGCGTACACGGACCGACGTGCACCGCGTCGCCGATGACGACGTCCTCGCCGACCTGCGCGTCGTGGTCCAACCAGCTGCCCGCCCCGACGCGCGTCCCGGCGCCGACACGCGCGCCCGCCTCGACGTACGCCGTCGGGGCGAGCATGGCGCTCGGGTGCACCCGAGCCGTGGGGGCGACGAGGCCCCCGCCGTTCTCGTGGCGGACGTAGCGGACGATCTCGCCGTGGTCGTTCTCGAACTCCACACGCTTGGTCAGTCGTGCCATACAACCTCCTCATGTCGTCGGGCACGTCGCCGCGAGGCGTTACTGCTCGCCGGCACGGGCGCCCGGAGGGTCTTGTGACATAACGCACGAGCGAGCGTCGGTGTTCCCTGACCGCCCGCAGGCGGGCCTATGTCACAGGGCGCCGGACTCTCCTCGGAAGTCGTCGCCGGGTGCCGCCCTCGGGTGCGTGGCACGATGCTGGAGTGACCCGACCTCGCACCCGGTCCCTCGTCCGCTCCCTCCTGGCACCCGCCCCGCCGACCACTCGGCGGCGTACGGCCGGGCGGTGGGCGCTCGGCGCGCTCCTGCTCACCGCCGGGACGAGCCACCTGACCTTCGGGCGCGAGGAGTTCCTCGCGCAGGTCCCGGACTGGGTCCCGCTCGACGGCGACACCGTCGTCCTCGCCTCGGGGTTCGTCGAGATCGGGCTCGGGGGAGCGCTGCTCGTCCTGCCCCGGCGTCGGGTCGCGGTGGGTTGGCTCGCCGCGGCGTTCTTCGTCGCGATCTTCCCCGGGAACATCTCGCAGTACGTGACGCAGACGGACGGGTTCGGGCTCGACACCGACCGCGCCCGCGCGATCCGCCTGCTGTTCCAACCGTTGCTCGTGCTCTGGGCGCTGTGGTCCACTGGGGCGTGGCGGGATCGACCCCGCCGGGATGCGTGACGCCGCGTCGAGGAGGTCTCGCGATGAGCACCGCAGACAGGCAGCAGCGAGAACGGTCCGGGGTCCGTGACCACCGACGACGTGCGCGCGGGCTGGTCGCCGCAGGCCTCGTCCTGGTGGTGCTCGCGCTGGGAGCGTGTGCGGCCGGCCCCAACCCCGAGCTCGGCACGGCCTCCCCGGACGGCGACGTCGCGGGGTTCTGGCTCGGTCTCTGGCAGGGGATCATCCTGCCGTTCACGTTCGTCGTCTCCCTGTTCACCGACGACGTGACGATCTACGAGGTGCACAACAACGGCAACTGGTACGACGTCGGGTTCGTCCTCGGCCTCGGGGTCTTCGTGGGCGGGCCGTTCGGCGCGCGCCGCGGCCGCCGCGGCTGAGCCGCTCGTCCGGCTGTACCTCGCCGTCCCGCGCGGGTCCCGTTCCGCGATACAGTTCCGCCCGACGACGCCCACCAGGTCTGCACGAGGACCGGCCGCGGAGGTGTCCGGCAGGGGTTCTCGACGCAGCGGACGGACGGCGCAGACGGTGGCAGCAGCACGCAGGGGTGCAGGGGTGCGCGGCGCTGCCGTCGCCGTCGGAGCGGCGCTCCTCGTGGGGTCGACGTTCCTCGTCGGGCCGGGTGCGGCCGCCCAGGAGGGGCTGTTCGAGGGCTCGCACAGCAGGTTCGAGTACTCGGCGTCCGGTGGTGAGGTCGACGCGACCGTGACGCTCACGCTCCGCAACGACACCCCTGGCGACGGCGCCTACTTCTACTACTGGGACGAGTACGCCATCCCGGTCCCGTCGAGCGCCGAGGATGTGCGCGCGGTGAGCGGCGGCGCGGACCTGCGGGTCACGCTGGAGCCCTCGGACGACCCGAACACGACGTTCGCGACCGCCGCCTTCTCGCCCCTGAACTACGGCAGGACGCGGACCGTCGAGTGGACCTACACCATCCCGGGCGAGCCGATCCGCTCGCCCGGGTACACGCGCGTCGGGCGCGGGTACGCCACGTTCCCGGCGCAGGGCGTGGGCGACCCGGGCGAGGTCGAGGTGGAGGTGGTGCTGCCGGAGTCGATGTCGTTCGACGCCACGGCCGACATCTTCGAACGGAGGGGCACGGGGAAGACCGTCACCTACACGGCGACGGACAGCACCGACGAGTTCGGCATCTGGGCGATCGTGTCCGCGCGCGACCCGCAGGAGGCCGACGAGCGCGAGATCGAGGTCGGCGACGTCACCCTCACCCTGCGGAGCTTCCCCGGTGACGACGAGTGGATCGACTTCGTCGACGAGCAGGTGACGGCGGGTCTGCCCGTCGTCGAGGAGATGCTGGGGCACTCGTGGCCGGGAGGGTTGGAGACGATCCGCGAGGACGTCTCGCCGCAGGTCCTCGGGTACGCGTGGTTCGACCCGGACGAGCAGGAGATCGTCATCCCGGAGGACCTCGACGAGGCGCTCCTCTTTCACGAGCTGACCCATGCGTGGCTCAACCCCGAGCACATCGAGGGCCGCTGGCTCTACGAGGGGCTCACGGAGGTCGTGGCGCACCGCGTGGTGGAGAGGACCGGCGGTACGTCGGAACCGCGGGACGCCCCCCAGCGCTCCGCGAAGCACGCGCTGCCGCTGGTGGACTGGCAGGAGCCCGAGTCCGAGCTCACGCATGAGATCGACGACTACGCCTACCCGGCCGCCTTCACGGCGGTCTCCGAGCTGCTCGGCGACCTCGACGACGAGACGTTCACCGAGGTCGTGGCGGCCGCGTACGCCGGTGAGGGTGCCTTCGAGGTCCCGGGCTCGGTCGAGGTGAACAGCACGCGCACGCAGTGGCGGCGCTTCCTCGACCTGGTCGAGGTCCGTGCCGGTGTCACGGGCGGCGACGAGGTCATGCGGACCTGGGTGGTGGACGCGGACGAGCACGACCGGCTCGACGAGCGGACGGACGCCCTCACGGCATACACGACGCTCGACGAGGCCGACGGCGACTGGCAGCCTCCCGTCGGGCTCCGATCGGCCATGACCCAGTGGCGCTACCCGCGTGCCGACGAGATCGTCACGACGATCAGCTCGTCGGCGGAGCAGGCGGGCGCGGTGCAGGACGCCGCCGCCGAGGTGGGGCTGCCCGAGCCCGCTGCCGTCCGCGCTCTGTACGAGAACGCCCGCGAGGACGACGAGTACACGGCACTGGCGACCGTGCTCCCGCAGGCGGTCGAGGTGGTGGAGCAGGTCGGCGAGGCGTCGAGCACGGTCGCGGCCGACGGCGACCCCTTCACCGAGCTGGGGGAGCGGCTCCTCGACGTCGACCAGACGGCCGCCGACGCACGCACCGCGCTCGACGAGGGCGAGCTCGACGACGCCGCCGCGCTCGCCGAGACCACGACGAGCCGCTCCGGCCTGGCCCTGTGGCTCGGCCTCGGGGTCGTCGTCCTGCCGCTCGCCCTGCTGGGTGGCCTTGTCGTCGGCGTGGTGCGCTTCCGGCGTCGTCGGCGGAACGCCCCGCCCACCGACGACGACGTCCCCGCACCTCCCGTGGTGGAGGTCGCGCCCCAGGCGTGAGCTCGGCGCACGTCACGGGGCCGTACCTGAGAGGATCGGCGGATGCCGAGCTCTGTCCAGCTGATCCGCGCCTCCACCCTCTCCGGCGTCGCCGAGTACGCGTACGCCTCTACCGCACCGAAGGACGCCCGACTGATCTTCCTCGCGGGTTCCTGCCCGCTCGACGAGGACGGCGAGACCGTCGCCGTCGGTGACTACGCGGGCCAGGCTGCCGCCTGCATCGAGACGATGACCCGCGCACTGGCAGCCGCCGGCGCGACCATCAGCGACGTCATCAGCACACGCGTACTCGTCGCGTCGTCCGCGCAGGCGGACCTCGTCGCCGCGTGGGAGGTCGTGCGGGACGCGTTCGGCGAGCACGACGTCCCCAGCACACTTCTGGGCGTCACGGTGCTGGGGTACGACCACCAGCTGGTCGAGATCGAAGCCGTCGCCGCCGTCGTGGACTGACCCACAACTGATAACTCACCCCGGGCTGCACTTATCAGTTAATCGATAACTGATAACCTCGAGGGGTGGTGGGTGATCAGATGCAGTGGCGTGCGCTGGCGGCTGAGCAGCTCGAGTGGCGCTACGCGCGCGCGGGCACCATGGGCCGGGCCACTGCCCGCTCCTACACCGCCGCGATCCCCGCGGTGATCGCCGACCTCCCCGTGACGCTCCCTGCTGGCCTCGCGGCCGAGGCCGACGAGGCATCCCGCGAGATCGCTCGGTTCGACGCTGAGTTGGGCGGTGAGCTCGCGCCGTTCACCACGGTGCTGTTGCGCAGTGAGTCCGCTGCTTCGTCCAAGATCGAGCGCCTGACGGCGTCCGCGCGTCAGATCGCGATGGCCGAGCTCGGCGCTGCGAAGTTCGGGTCCAACGCTCCGACGATCGTCGCCAACACCCGCGCGTTGCGCGCAGCACTCGCCCTGTCCCAGGAGCCCGACCAGGACGCGATCCTGCGCATGCATCATGCCCTAATGGAGCAGGACGATCCCGAGCAGACGGGGCACTGGCGCACCGAGCAGGTGTGGATCGGAGGGTCGGACCATTCGCCCGCCGGGGCCGACTTCGTCCCCCCGCACCACGAACGCGTGCCGTCAGCGATCGACGATCTCGTCGCGTTCATCGCACGCGACGACATCCCTCCGCTGGTGCACGTCGCGATCGCGCACGCCCAGTTCGAGACGATCCACCCCTTCACCGACGGCAACGGGCGCACGGGGCGCGCCCTCGTCCAGGCCATGATGCACAGCTCGGGCCTGACCCGGAACGTCACGATGCCGTTGTCCGCAGGGCTCCTCGCTGACGTCGAGAACTACTACGCGGCGCTCGACGCCTACCGCCAGGGGCATCCCGAGGCGCTCATCGACCAGTTCGTCCGTGCCAGCACCCGCGCCGTCGGCAACGGGCGGAAGCTCGTGCAGGACGTCCGCACGATCCGCGCGGACTGGGACGAGCGGATCCACGCGCGCCGAGGGTCTCGCACCTACGACGTCGCGGACCTCCTCACCCGTCAGCCCGTCGTCAACGCGCAGATGCTGGACGGCGAGCTCGGGATCGGCCCCACCAACGTCCGCCGACACATGGACCTGCTCACCAAGGCCGGGATCGTCAACGAGACGCGAGTGCACCGCAAGGGCGTCGTGTGGTCGGCCATGGAGATCCTCAGTGCACTCGACGACTTCGCCGAGCGTGCCGGCAAGCGGCGACCTGCCTACGGGCACGCAGCACCGCTGGCATCTCCCGACGAGTAGGCGGCGCTCCCCGTGAACGACGGTCACTCAGTGGTGCGCCAGCGGTTCACGAGGGTGGGGCCGGGGCGGCCCCAGTTGCCATCGATCCAGAGGCTGTCGACGAATCCGTCGGCGGGGACCAGCGGTGCTCGATGAGGGTGTTGACGGCGCGCCGTGCGTCGTCCTGATCGAGCCCGCAGGTGGCGATCGAGTCCCGGACATCGTCGGGCAGCGGGTCACGCTCCCCGAGCCGCACCAGAGGGTGCGTCTCGCGCCATGCATCGAACCCATCTGGTCCGACCGTGGCGAACTGCCGGGTACAGCGCGGCTCCGTCGTCGACGCCCCAGGGCGTCAGGTCGACGACGTTGACCACACGCTCCTCGCCCGCGCGATACTCCTGGCGACGCGGAAGACACGCGATCTGAAGGTCGACCGGGTACTGCGTGCGGGGGTGAAGCCTCCTGGCGGTGGCGACCACGGCCGACCTTCCCTGAAGCTGATGGCGGCGACCGTCAGCGTCGACGATGTCGAACTGGACCAGCCCGGACAGCGAGTCGTACGTGACCCATCGCGTGGCCTGGCCACGAAGCATCAGCACGTTCGCATCTTCGCAGACTGCGTGCAGCCGACGTCCGCGCGTGGTTGCCACCGGCAGCGCCACGGTCTTCCTGAGGGGAGTTCCTCAGCGATGTCCTCGTGAGGCGCTCCTGAGGCTCGCCGCGACGGCACGTGGTTGCGTGTCGTACCCCGTGGCGCGCTCGCCCGACCAGTTGAGACCCACGAGCAGGCTGTCAGCGGTGAGACCTGGAAGCCAGCGCTGGAGGAACTCGTCGAGCGGGATCTCCTGGACCGCGAAGCCGACGTAAGCCGGCACCTGCGCGATCACCCGTTCAGCGCGGCTCTTCGCGGACCAGAAGGGCATGGCGCGCTGCCCCGAGGAGTCCGCCGGCGCGGGGATGCCGCCGTCGTCACGGACGGTCCAGACCGTCCCCGAAGCGACGGCCTCACGGTAGAACGCGGCAGCGTGGGCGGCGCTTGTGCTCATGGGTCGAGTGTCTCCCTGTGCCGTGCACGAGCGGTAGTTCCTGATCAGCTCCGTCGACGTCGAGCGTGCGCGAACGACGCCGGAAACGGCTGGACCCACGTGTCTGCGCTCCGGTCGGCGACAATGGGTGACAGCAATGTTGGAAGAGACTAGGAGTTCTCAGTGCCTCAAGGAACTGTCCGATGGTTCGACGCCGACCGAGGGTTCGGTTTCATCGACCTCGGGAACGAGGCCGAGGACCTGTTCGTGCACGCGTCCGAGATCGTCGGCGACGACGGTCCGAAGCAGCTCCGCGAGGGTCAGGCCGTCGAGTTCGAGGTGGGCGAGGGGAGCCGTGGCCCGCAGGCGCGCCGTGTCCGCGTCACGGGCGAGCGCGCCGCCGACGCGCCCGTGGGCGTGCTCGGCACCGTCACCTGGTACGAGCCGGCGAAGGGATACGGCTTCGTCACGCCCGACGACGGTCGCGGCGAGACCTTCGTGCACAGCTCGGCCATCGTTGGGGGCGGTGTGATCTCGCAGGGGCAGCGGGTGGCGTTCCTCGTCGTCGACGGGGAGAAGGGGCCGCAGGCGGACCACCTGCTACCGCTCGCGGCGGAGGCTGCACGGCCGGCGTCGGACGGCGCGGACGGCACGGTGTCCTGGTATGAGGACGCCAAGGGCTTCGGGTTCATCGCTCCCGACGCAGGTGGCGCGGACGTCTTCGTCCACGTCAAGGCGCTCGGCTCCGGGTTGACCGAGCTCTCCGAGGGCGCGCGCGTGACGTATGACGTCGTCGACGGCGACAAGGGGCCGAACGCCCGCAACGTGCAGCTCGTGCGCGGCTCCGGGAGTGCGCGCCCGGCCACGGACCGGGGTCGATCGAACCGTCCCGCGGCATCCGGCGGGCCGGTGCGCGGAGGTGAGGGCACCGTCGCGCGCTACGACGCGGAGCGAGGTTTCGGCTTCATCACCCCTGACGCCGGGGGCGAGGACCTGTTCGTCCACGTGTCGGTCGTGCGAGGTGCCGAGTCGCTGGAGCAGGGCGACCGTGTCCGGTACAAGGTGCGTCAGAGCGACCGGGGGCCGCAGGCCGACAGCGTCGAGCTGGTGTGAGCGAGAGTTCGTATGGTCCGCTGACTACGCGCTCTCACCATGGCGAGGGCGCGTAGTCCTTGAGGAAGCACCCGTAGAGATCCTCGCCCGCCTCGCCCCGGACGATCGGGTCGTAGACTCGCGCGGCGCCGTCCACCAGGTCGAGCGGTGCATGGAATCCCTCCTGAGCGAGCCGCACCTTTGTGGCATGGGGTCGCTCGTCCGTGATCCACCCGGTGTCCGCAGCCGTCATCAGGATCCCGTCGGCGAGCATCTCGGACGCGCTGGTGCGCGTCAGCATGTTGAGCGCCGCCTTGCTCATGTTCGTGTGCGGATGACCGGGGCCCTTGTAGCCGCGGGAGAACACCCCCTCCATCGCGGAGACGTTCACGATGTACGTCCGTCGAGCCGGCGACGCGGCGAGGGCGTCCCGTAGCCGGCTGATCAGGATGAAGGGCGCGGTCTGGTTGCACAGCTGGACCTCGAGCAGCTCCATCGGGTCGACCTGGTCGACCGTCGCGACCCAGCTGTTCGTCGCGGTCGTGTCGGGGATCAGCCCGCCGGCGTCGATCGAGGTGCCCGCCACAAGCCGCTCGAGGCTCGCGGCCTCCGCGGTCAGCGACTGTGCGACGAGCTCGTCAGCGGCGGTGCGGGCAGCGCGCTCGATGGCCAGCTCGGGGCTCGACAGCTCAGTCACCGAGCCGGCGAGGGCTCGGGGGTGCGCGTCGCTCGTGTGGCCGAAGGTCGTGATCAGGCGCTCGGCCTCGGCCGCCAGGGGTGCCTGCTCCGCCTCGGCGATCCGCGTGTACGCCCCGGGCGACCGGCGCACGGTCTGGGCGGCATTGTTGATGAGGACGTCCAGCGGTCCCTGTGAGGCGACGTGGTCTGCCAGCGCCACCACCTGCGCCGGGTCGCGCAGGTCGATCCCGACGACGTGCAACCGGTGGAGCCAGTCGCCGGCGTCCTCCATGGCGCTGAACCGCCGGACGGCGTCGCGGGGGAACCGCGTCGTGATCGTCAGGTCGGCGCCGTCGCGCAGCAGCCGCAGTGCGATGTACATGCCGATCTTGGCGCGTCCGCCCGTCAGCAGAGCCCGCCGGCCGGTCAGGTCGGTGCGCGCGCCCCGCTTGGCGTGGTGGATCGCGGCACAGGCCGGACAGAGCTGGTGGTAGAAGGCATCGACGATCGTGTAGTCCTGCTTGCAGACGTAGCAGGGCCGTGCGCGCCGCAGGGTGCCGGCGACGGCACCGGTCGTCGCCGATGTCAGCGGGATCCCGTTCGTCTCGTCGTCGATCCGTCCCGGGCTGCCGGTAGCGGTCGCGGCGACGACGGCCGTGTCGGCTGCGTTCTGGACCCTACGCCGTTCGGTGCGCCGGTGCTTCTTGGCGGCCTTGAACAGGTTGGACGACGCGCGGCGGGCGGCGGTGTGCTGCTCGTGCGTCTGCGGCAGCACCGCGACCTGGTCCATGACGCGCAGGAACGTCGCGAAGTCGGCGGGGTCGATGCCGTGCGGCTCAGGAGCCGTGTCGTCGGGGTGGTCCACCGACGTGATCGTGTGCGCGCTCATACGGCGTCCGTCCTGCAGAGGGGAGGCTGTCGCGGTCCCGCGTGCCCCACGAATCGTACGCGGCCGCTGCCGGCCCGCCCGTCTACGTTCCGTCGAGGGCGGGCGCCCCTGTCAGGGAAGCCTGGTCTCCAGCGCTGACGGGGCGGCCGCGAGCGATGCCCGGAGCAAGACGCACAGCTCGGCACGGGTCGCCCTCGTCTCGGCGCCCGGCGCCGACCGCCAGGTGTCCACGGCGGCCCGGTGGCCGGCAACCGCGACGGCGCACACGCGGGAATAGGCACACGCGACTCAAAGTTGAGCCTAGTGGACTCAAGTTCACGGCTGCGGGCTTGCATGACGCGGGCACTCGGCATAACTTGAGTGAAGACGACTCAACCTGGTCGCCCGGGCGTCATCGCCGTCGGGCACGGGACGAGTCCTCCAGACCACACCCGTGGGGGCAGTTCAGCCCTCCACGACGTCAGCAACACGGAGGAACGAACATGGCACGAGCGGTCGGAATCGACCTGGGCACCACCAACTCGGTGGTCGCCGTCCTCGAGGGTGGAGAGCCCACCGTCATCGCGAACGCCGAGGGCGCTCGCACGACCCCGTCGGTCGTCGCGTTCTCGAAGACCGGCGAGGTCCTCGTCGGCGAGATCGCCAAGCGTCAGGCGGTCACGAACGTCGACCGCACCATCTCCTCGGTCAAGCGCCACATGGGCACCGACTGGGACGTGGAGATCGACGACAAGAAGTACAGCGCGCAGGAGATCTCGGCGCGTGTGCTCGGCAAGCTCAAGCGCGACGCCGAGGAGTACCTGGGCGAGCCCGTCACGGACGCGGTCGTCACGGTCCCGGCGTACTTCAACGACGCCGAGCGCCAGGCCACCAAGGACGCCGGGCAGATCGCCGGCCTCAACGTCCTGCGCATCGTCAACGAGCCCACCGCGGCCGCCCTCGCCTACGGGCTGGAGAAGGGCAAGGAGGACGAGCTCATCCTCGTCTTCGACCTCGGTGGCGGCACGTTCGACGTCTCCCTGCTCGAGGTGGGCAAGGACGAGGACGACTTCTCCACGATCCAGGTCCGCGCGACCTCCGGTGACAACCGTCTCGGTGGTGACGACTGGGACCAGCGCATCGTCGAGCACCTCATCAAGCAGGTGAAGAACTCCAGCGGTGTCGACCTGTCGAAGGACAAGATCGCGCTGCAGCGTCTGCGGGAGGCCGCGGAGCAGGCGAAGAAGGAGCTGTCGTCCGCGACGAGCACCAACATCTCCATGCAGTACCTCTCGATGAGCGAGAACGGCCCCATCCACCTGGACGAGAAGCTCACGCGCGCTCAGTTCCAGCAGATGACGCAGGACCTCATCGACCGCACCAAGGCGCCGTTCCACAAGGTCATCTCCGACGCGGGCGTCTCCGTCTCCGAGATCGACCACGTCGTCCTCGTCGGTGGCTCGACCCGTATGCCCGCCGTGACCGAGGTCGTCAAGGAGCTCACCGGTGGCAAGGAGCCCAACAAGGGCGTCAACCCGGACGAGGTCGTCGCCGTCGGCGCCGCGCTGCAGGCCGGTGTCATCAAGGGTGACCGCAAGGACGTCCTGCTCATCGACGTGACCCCGCTGTCCCTCGGCATCGAGACCAAGGGTGGGGTGATGACCAAGCTCATCGAGCGCAACACGGCCATCCCGACCAAGCGCAGCGAGATCTTCTCGACGGCCGAGGACAACCAGCCGTCCGTCCTCATCCAGGTGTTCCAGGGTGAGCGCGAGTTCGCGCGCGACAACAAGCCGCTCGGCACGTTCGAGCTCACCGGCATCGCTCCCGCACCGCGCGGCGTCCCGCAGATCGAGGTCACCTTCGACATCGACGCGAACGGCATCGTGCACGTCGGCGCCAAGGACCGCGGCACCGGCAAGGAGCAGAAGATGACCATCACCGGTGGCTCCGCCCTCCCCAAGGAGGACATCGACCGCATGGTCAAGGAGGCCGAGGAGCACGCGGCCGAGGACAAGAAGCGTCGCGAGGACGCCGAGACCCGCAACCAGGCCGAGGCGTTCGTCTACTCGACCGAGAAGCTGGTCACGGAGAACTCCGAGAAGCTGCCCGCCGAGGTCGCCACGGAGATCCAGGCCGACATCGCCGCCGTGAAGACCGCCCTCGAGGGCGACGACGCGGAGGCCGTCAAGACGGCCCACGAGAAGCTCGTCGCCTCGAGCCAGAAGATCGGCGAGGCGCTCTACGCCTCCGCCGAGCAGGAGCAGGCGGCCGGCGCCGACGGCGCTGCGCCCCAGGACGCCCCGGCGGACGCACCGTCCGACGAGGACGTCGTGGACGCCGAGATCGTCGACGACGAGGGTGACAAGAAGTGACGGCCGAGGACCCGCAGGGCCCCACGGAGAACGGCTCCGAGGACAAGCCCTTCCAGTTCACGGACAAGCGCAAGGTGGACCCCGAGACCGCCCGGCCACGCGAGAGCGCGGCCGGCGCGGAGGACGCCGAGCAGCCCGCAGG
Source organism: Oerskovia flava (assembly GCF_026163685.1). GTDB lineage: Bacteria > Actinomycetota > Actinomycetes > Actinomycetales > Cellulomonadaceae > Oerskovia_A > Oerskovia_A flava. Next base: position 182,824 of record NZ_JAOXSR010000009.1, on the reverse strand, counting down.
TGAGCCTGCCGAGGGCGACCCGCTGGCCGGGCTCGACTTCGAGCCGTCCGGCGAGGCCGGTGACGACGCGGCGCTGATCGAGGCGCAGGCCCAGGCGGCCGAGCACCTCGACGCCCTGCAGCGTGAGCGGGCGAGCTTCACGAACTACCGCAACCGGGCGGTGCGCGACCAGGAGGCCGCGCGGGTCCGGGGCGTCGAGGACGTGCTGGCGGCGCTGCTGCCGGTGCTCGACGACGTCGACCGCGCCCGGCAGCACGACGAGCTCTCCGGGCCGTTCGTGGCCATCGCGGAGAAGCTCGACGTGACGCTCGCGAAGTTCGGCGTCGAGCGCTACGGGCAGGTGGGGGAGGAGTTCGACCCCGCCGTGCACGAGGCGCTCATGCACTCCACCGACGCGGACGCCACGGCGTCGACCGTCACCATGGTGATCGAGCCGGGCTACCGGATCGGCGACAAGGTCGTGCGCGCCGCGCGCGTCGCTGTCGTCGGCCCCGAGTAGTCTCCGAAGCCACTACGGTGCCCGACGCCGGGGCGAGCCCTCGTACGGGACGCTCGCTCCGGCGTCGGGCACCACAGCACGAACGAGGACAGACCACGAACGAGGACAGAGCACTGACGACGACCGCACGGAGGGAGGCGCTGTGACCGGACAGGACTGGATCGAGAAGGACTTCTACGCCGCACTCGGCGTCCCCAAGGACGCCGACGACGCCGCGATCAAGAAGGCGTACCGCAAGCTCGCGCGTACCTGGCACCCGGACCAGAACCCCGGGGACGAGAAGGCCGAGTCGCGCTTCAAGGAGATCGGCGAGGCGTACGCCGTGCTGTCCGACTCCGAGCAGCGCCAGCAGTACGACGCGATCCGCGCGATGGCCGGCGGCGGCGCCCGCTTCTCCGCAGGGGGACCCGGCGGCGGTGCCGGCGGGTTCGAGGACGTGTTCGGCGGCATGTTCGGTGGCGCCGGCGGTACCGGTGGCTCGCGCGTGCGCTACTCCAGCGGCGGCGCGGGCGGCCCGGGCGGGGCGGCCGGCTTCGAGGACATCCTCGCCGGCATGTTCGGCGGCGGCGGGGGCCCCGCGGGCTTCGGCGCCCGTCAGGGCGGGCCCCGACCCCAGGCCGGCGCCGACATCCACGCCGGCACGACGTTGCCGTTCCGCCAGGCCGTGACCGGCTCGACCGTCACGCTCGGTGTCGAAGGTCGCAACGTCACGACCCGCATCCCGCCCGGTGTGCGCGACGGGCAGAAGATCCGCCTGCGCGGCAAGGGCCGGCCCGGCACGGCGGGCGGACCGCCCGGCGACCTCGTCGTCACCGTCCACGTGACGCCGCACCCGGTGTTCACGATCGACGGCACGAACCTGCGCATGGTCGCCCCCGTGACGTTCGCCGAGGCCGCGCTCGGCGGCACGATCGAGGTCCCCACCCTCGACGGCGCCACCGTCCGGCTCAAGGTCCCCGCCGGGACGCCGTCCGGCCGCACGCTGCGGGTCAAGGGCCGCGGCGTGCCCGCGGCGAAGGGCACGGGGGACCTGCTCGTCACGGTCCAGGTCGCCGTCCCGCAGAAGCTGTCCAAGGCCGCGCGGGAGGCCGTCGAGACGTTCGCCGCCGAGACCGACGGCACCGACGTCCGCGGGGACCTCCTGCGACAGGCCGCGGAGTAGACCCGAGCACGCACGAGCAGAGCCGGAGGCGAGCATGGCGCACGACGACGTCCCCCACCTGGTCATCTCCCAGGCGGCGGCGCTCGCCGGGATGCACCCGCAGACCCTGCGCCAGTACGACCGGCTCGGCCTGGTCGTCCCACGACGCACCGTCGGGCGGGGGCGCCGCTACTCGAACCGCGACGTCGTCAAGCTCCTCGAGATCCAGCGCCTCGCGCAGGAGGAGGGCGTGAACCTCGCGGGCATCAAGCGGATCCTCGCGCTCGAGGAGAAGGTCGAGCGCCTCGAGCGACGGCTGGAGACCCTCGCCTCCCGGGTCGAGGGTGGCCGGGTGTTCGCGGCGGGGGCGAGCGGCGACGTCGTCGTCGTCCCCCGCGGCCGGCGGGTGCGGCGCGACGAGCGCACGACGACGGCCGGCGCCCTCGTCCTGTGGCGCCCGTCCGGTCGGGGCTGAGGCTCGGACGGGGCTCAGCCGAGCCGCTGGACGCACTCGCGCTCGACGAACGCCCGCGCCGCGGGCAGCAACGAGACCTCCTCCGGGACGAGCCCGGGGTCTGCCCGGCGCACCGCGAGGGCGTCGTCCAGGTAGGGGCGCACGTCCTCGTCCGTCGTGGCGAGCAACGCGTCCAGGAGCACCTTCGCCCCGGAGGCGTAGGGGTTGTCGTCCACGGCGACCTCCGCGACGATCAGCGCCGTCGTCGCGGTGTCGAGGGCAGGCGGGCCCGGTCGGGCGCTCGCCCAGTCGAGCAGCGCCGGCCCGTCGACCGTGAGCACGACGTTCGCCGGGTGCAGGTCCAGGTGCAGGATCCGGTGCTCGCCCGAGTCCGTGCCGGCGAACGGCGCGCCGAGGGCGGCGGTCGCGGGGTCGTCGTCCGGGGGGAGCGGCAGGGCGTGCAAGGCGCGCAGCAGGTCGACGAGAACCTGCGCGCCGTCGACCAGGCTGGTCTCGCCCGCGGCGAGCGACTGCAGCAGCGTCGGCCCCCGCAGGAGCTCCATCGTCAGGTCCCCGCCCTCCGCGGCGTCCACCCGTGGTGCGGGGAATCCGGCCGCGCGCACGTACCGCATGACGTGCGCCTCGCGCGTGACGTCCGCGCCCGTCCGAGATCGACGCAGCACCTGCTCGTGCCCGACGAGGTAGACGTCAGAGGCGCGGCCGGTGGCAAGAGGGGTTCCGATGTCCATGTCTCTTCGACGGTACAACGCGCCCCGAGGCGATGCTCGCGGTGCCGACCCCGCCGTGCCGGTCGTGCCGCGCCCTCCCCGTCGGGCGCAATAAAGAAACGAATGCGTGACGTAAAGAATGCGAACCGCGAAGAATGTAGGCAAGCCCTTCCTTGCTATACAGCGGTGGCGAACAGGAATAGCGTGGCTGACAATTGAACAATCATCACCGTCACCGAGGAGAATCCCGATGAGCTCTGTCCTGGACATGCCAGAGGTTGCCGAGTGCTCGATCGACGGGTGCGGGTACAACCACGACCACGGGTGTCACGCCGGTGCCGTGACCATCGCCGCCCACGGCGGTGACGCCGAGTGCGCCACGTTCATCCCCCTGTCCACCAAGGGTGGGCTCGACAAGGTCATCGCCCACGTCGGCGCCTGCCAGCGCGGGGAGTGCCGGCACAACGAGTCGCTCGAGTGCCACGCGGACTCGATCCGCGTCGGCGCCGGACCGAGCAGCGAGGCGCACCCCGACTGCCTGACCTACGCCCCGCGCTGATCCACGCGTTCCGCGCGGCTCGCTGAGCCGCCGGTCGACCTCCCACGAGCCCTGCCGCCCCCAGCGCGGCAGGGCTCGTGGCCCTACTCCAGATCGTCGCCGGGCGTCGCCGACGTCGTGCGAACGGCTCCGGTCAACGGCTCAGGTGTGAGATCAGGGCCAGCGCACCGTCGTGGGTGCGGGGCAGCGGCTCGACCCAGATGCGCGGCGGCCGACGCAGCACGGTGGTGACCCCCAGGGCGCGCGCGTTGCGCTCGGTGCGTGCCCTCAGCTCCGCGATCACCTTGTCGAGCTCGTCGGTGCGCTCGCAGAGGATCGCGAACGACCCGTTCCCGAGAGCGGACATCGGGTGCCCCTCGCCGAAGGTCTGCGTGAGCGTCTCGCCCATCACGGCGGACCGCGCGGCCCGCTGCCACGACGTGAGGTGCTCGACCGCGACGTCGACCACCACGAGGGCGTGGCTCCTCGCAGGGCTCCGGCCGCTGCGAACTGCTGCGCCGTAGGTCTCTCGCAGGCGTCGCACCAGATAGGGGATCGTGGCCAGGCCCGTCTCGGGGTCGTCCACGGACGCGATGATCGGGGCCGTCTCGTTGCCGAGGACCCACCCCGTCGTGACGGCCCGCAGGACGGCCAGCGCCGGGTCCGCGCCGGTCGAGCGGTACAGGCACGCGACGTCGTCGATGGTCTCCCCGACGCTGACGCCCGCCTCGCCGCGCGCGGAGCCGAGCCGCTCGGCCGCGGGCTCGGGGCTGCGGCCGTCGGCCAACGCCTCGACGAGGGCGTCCACGGCAGGGTGGTACCAGTCGCCCGGCCGCAGCCAGACGGACTCGATGCTCAGGCTCCTCCACCGCTCGCGGAGCGAGTCGGGTGAGGGCGTGAGGCAGCCCGGATGAACCTCCATGCCGATGAGACCCTCGACCTCCGCGATCATGACGCCGTTCTGCAGGGTGAATCCGCCCGGTGCGTGCTCCCGAGCGCGGTCTAGACCCTGGGTCTGACGGCGGCGGCAGGCTATGCTGGCGATCTCTAGCCTCCGAGCGCGCGATGTCAGGGCGGTTTGCATGACGCAAGCACACACCCAGGTGTGGGACGAGGCATCGAGCGATGCCGAGCTCATCACCGCGGCGCGAGGGGGCGGCGCCGAGGCTTTTGGTGTGCTCTACGAACGCCACGCCGGCGCTGCGACCATGGTCGCCCGGCAGTACGTGGACTCCGCCGCGGACGCCGACGACGTCGTCGCCGACGCGTTCACCAAGGTCTACGCCGTCCTGCAGGGCAGCGGCGGGCCGGACGTCTCCTTCCGCGCCTACCTGTTCACCGTGGTGCGCCGGTTGTCGTACGACCTCCAGCACGGAGTGCGCCGCACTCGGCCCACGGACGACGACTCCGTCTTCGAGTCCGCGACGGGGCCGATGGCCTCGACCGAGGACCCCGCTCTCGCTGACTTCGAGCGCTCGGTGGTCGCCAAGGCCTACGAGACGCTGCCCGAGCGGTGGCGTGCCGCCCTCTGGTACACCGAGGTCGAGGGGCTCAGCCCTGCCGAGATCGCCCCGATCCTCGGGCTGACGGCCAACGGCGTCGCGGCGCTCGCCTACCGCGCGCGCGAAGGCCTGCGGCAGGCGTACCTCCAGCAGCACCTCGCCGGGACGCCTGCCGAGGAGTGCCGCCAGGTCAACGCCCTGCTGGGCTCGTTCGTCCGCGGTGGCCTGTCCAAGCGGGAGACGACGCGCGTCGAGGGCCACCTCGCCGACTGCGGCGAGTGCCGCGGGCTCGTGCTCGAGCTCAGCGACGTCTCCAGCGGGATGCGGTCGGTCATCGCTCCGCTCGTCCTCGGGATCGGGGGCCTCGGCCTCGTCGGGACCGCCCTCCCCGTCGCGGGCGGGCTCGCCGGTGCGGACAGTGCCGCAGGCAGCGGCACGGGCGGTTCGTCCGGCGGAGCAGGTGGGGCCTCGTCCGGTGGAGGTGCGAGCGGCGGGGCTGCTGGCGGCGGTGCCTCAGGTGGTGCCGCCGGGGCAGGGGGTGTCGCCGGTGGGACCGGTGCGGTCGGCGGGACGGTCGCAGCCGGTGGTGCAGCGGTCGGTGCTGCCGCAGGGACCGGTGCCTCAGGCGTCGCCGCGGCGGCGACCGCGACCGGCCTCGGTGCCCTCATCGCCTCGTCCCCGCTCGCCGTCGCCGCCATCTCGCTCGGTGTCCTGGCGGTCGCCGGCCTCGGCGTCGCCGCGGGCATGGGCGCCTTCTCGCCCTCCGACGAGGTGGTCGACGCGGCCCCGCCGCCCCCGACCTCGCCGGGCTCGGCCGAGCCGGCCGACCCGTCGACAGACCCGGCCACCGACCCGTCGACCGACCCCGAGTCGGACGAGGCCGTCGACGACGCGCAGGACGAGCCCGCCACCACCGACCCGGCGAACGATCCGGAGTCACCGACGAACATCCCACCCGCGTACGGCGAGGGCACGACGCCGGGCGGCACCTCAGCCGGCGACACCACTCCCGTAGCCGGTACGGAGAGTCCCGGGGATGCCGCTGACCCGGATCCCACCGATCCTGCGCCGACCGACCCGATGCCCCCTGACCCGACACCTACCGACCCGACGGCTCCCTCGGACCCTGTTCTCGATATCGCCATGGGTGACGTGCAGCTCACCGCCCGCACACCGGGTGCGCTGCCCATCACCGCGTCCAACACCGGGGGCAGCACGGCGAACGACGTCGTCGTCGACCTGGTGCTGCCGCAGCACGTGACGCTCGACAGGTCAGGCGGAACGAGCGGTGCCTCGGTCAGTGCGGTCATCACTCCCACGCAGCTGCGCTGCGGCGCTCAGACACGCGTGGGAGACGGCACGAGCACGGTCTCGTGCGCCGTCGGCACTCTGGGTCCCCGCGAGTCGCGCGCGCTGTTCGTCGGCGTCGTCGCGAACCGTGGCGGCGAGTACGGCTTCGCGGGCAGCATCCGCGCGAAGGGCATCGAGCCGGTCCGCAAGTCGTTCAAGCCCGCTCCGGCCAAGCACTTCGGCCCTGAGGTGACGCTGACGTCACCCACGGTCCGTCAACTGGCCAACCCGGGCATCGCCGCGGTACGTCTCGAGGCCGCGAACACCGGCGACCGCGACGTCACCGGCACGACCTTCACGCTCGCCGATCTGCCGGCCGGCGTCTCGGCGTCGGCCACGACGAACGGGTGGGTGTGCTCGACAGGCGGCGGCGCGGTGACCTGCGCCACCGACGGCAGCGGGGACCGTCTGGCCGCGCCGGACACGTCGCAGCACTCCGGGCCTTCCGTCGTCCTCGACGTGCAGCTCCTGGCCGACGGGTCCGGCAGCGCGACGCACACGACCTTCACGGCCACGGTCGAGGCGACCGAGAACGGCACTCGGCACTCCGTCACGCAGACTCCGAGCCTCACGGTCCGGGAGCCCTGGGAGGGCGCCGCGGCCGGGGTCGGGCGCGCGCTGGCCGCGCAGTGCCTACCGAGCGATGAGAGCTCCCGCCTCGGCAACCAGGCAGTCGTCAGCGGCAGCTACACGAACACGACCCGCTACCGCACGGTCGACGTGGAGCTCGAAGCCGCCGGGTCGTCGTCGAGCTCTGGGTCGCTCGCCGCGGGCGAGACCGCGGCGCTGCAGGTTCCCGGCGGCGTGCGCGTGCCTGCAGGGTTCGGCACCTACACCCTGACGACGACCATCGCGGGCACCGACTTCACGCACACGGTGCCGGCGGGCCGGCACGGCGCGCTGGACTGCTACGAGCCTGCGTGGATCCAGGGCGCCGACGTCTCGACCGAGAACATTGACGGCCAGATCCGTCTGATCGGGGTCGTCGAGAACACCACCGCCCACCCGGTGCAGGTGCAGATGCGGGCTCCCCAGCCGTCTGCGACGCGCAGCGCGGAGGCCACGGACGCCATCACGCTCGACAGGGGCGAGAAGGCCACGCTGATCATCGACACCGGCGCGACGACCCTCCCTGGCGGGGCCGTGACGTTCGCGCAGACGATCCAGCACGAGGACACCGACGGTGACCGCGCCGAGTACCGGCACTCGCTGGCGGTCGACGTGCGCGAGGCGCGCATCGCCCCGGCCGTGGCTGAGCCGGACATCGGCCGTTGCACCTTCGACACCGAGACGCGGCAGTCCGAGACGGCGGTGATCGTCACCTTCGACAACACCCGTTCGACCCTGCCCGTCGAGTTCGCGGTCGACGGCCGCGAGGATCTCTCGCGAACGGTGCGGGCGGGCACGCAGGCAGAGGTGGCGTTCACGGTCGGATGGCGGGACGAGACGATCATCGTCCGCGCGGACGGCTCTGAGCTCGCCCGGTACGACATCCCCGGCGAGAGCTGCTACGTCCCGACCTGGGTCGAGCGGGCGCCGGTCTCGGTCGAGACGACGTTCGGCGGCGGCGTGATCGTCGGGACGTTCACGAACAGCACGGCCGAGTCGATGACGGTCTCGATGTCGAGCGGGAGCTTCGGCTCGGCGGGTGAGCGCACCGTCGGGGCGGGCGCGACCGCGGAGTTCCGGATCGAGACGTCCGCCCTCGAGCTGCCCGCCGGGACGGTCGTCTTCGAGCAGTCTCGCTTTGCCGACGGCTCGACCCATCGGCACACCTCGACGCAGCGCTACCAGGGCGCGGACTCGACCGTGCGGAACCCCACCGCCACCCTGCAGCTGGGTGCGCCGTACTTCGACGCGGCCCGGGACGAGTCGTTCGTCGAGGTACGCGTCGTCCTCGACAACAGCGCGTCCAACGTCCCGCTGACGTTCTCCGTCACCGGTGCGGGTGACGCCAGGGTCGACGCCGAGGCGACCACGACGGTGCTCGTGGGCGAGGCGCCAGGCTCGGGAGCGACCTATACCGTCACGGCCGCAGGGTGGCGCACCGTGCTCGCGGTCGAGCCGTTCGACGAGGCACCGCAGTGCCTCGCACCGTGGCGGGGAACCGTCTGGTACGACCACTCGGAGTCGGTGTCCTACAACGGCGCGAACTACGACGCCCGCAACGGGAACATCGGTGTCCGCCCCACCTCCGGGTTGGGCCCGCTCTTCTGGGAGCGCGTCTCGCGCTGCCGGCCGTAGACGACGGAGGAGCCTCGTCAGGCCGCGTCGTCGGCGCTGGTGAGGACGACGGACGCGTGCGGGTCGAACCGGTAGCCCACGCCGCGTACGGTCGTGATGGCGTGCTCGAGGCCGAGCTTCTCGCGCAGCCGGCGGACGTGGACGTCGACGGTGCGGCTCTGTGCGGAGACGGCGTGCCCCTGCCAGACGGTCGCGAGGAGCTCGGCTCTGGTCACGACGTGGTCGGAGGACCGGGCGAGGTAGGCGAGCAGGTCGAGCTCTCGCTGGGTGAGGTGCTGGGGGCGTCCGTCGACGCTCACCGTGCGGCGTGTGGAGTCCACGAGGACGCGGGGCACGGGGGAGAGGGCGGCGAGCTGTGCGCGGAACGCGGCGATGTCGCGGACGGCGGACGCGGGCAGGTCGGGGTCGCTCGACGTGACGCCCGGCGTCGGCTCCCCGAGCGCCAGCGCGGTGTAGGTCTCGGCGCCCGGCAGCGTGTCGCGGGCGAGCTCACCGAGGGCTTCGGCGAGCTCGACGAGCTGCGGTCGCGGGTTCTCGCCGGGGGCGGCGTCGACGCCCACGTAGAGCACGAAGCCGGGGTGGTTCCGCGCCCCCGGCCGTGTCGGCGGGGCGGCCGTGTGGGCAGCCGGGTGTGCGGGCGTCGGGCGTGCGGGGAGGGTCGTGGTCATGCGGAGCTCCGGGTGCGTCGGCTGCCACGGGTGCGCGGGGCACCGGTACGGCAGGGGTTGTTCAGGGCCTGGTGGTCGTCAGGCCTGACAACAGACGCGAGGCATCGCAGCACGACGCGCGCCGAGGGCGGCGTGGTGGGGCTGCGGGGTGCTCACGGACCGAGCATGACAGCGGGTCCGCGTCGCTCCAAGAGCTCTCCGGGAAATCTCACGAGGTGAGAAGAATGAGGTCCGCCCAGTGGAACGGTCAGACGACGCCGTACAGGCGGTCGCCGGCGTCACCGAGCCCGGGCACGATGTACGCCTTCTCGTTAAGGCGCTCGTCGACGGCCGCGACGACGACGTGCACGTCCACCCGGTCACCGACGGCGGTCTGCAGCACCTCGAGGCCCTCGGGGGCGGCGAGCAGGCAGACGGCCGTGACGTCCCGCGCCCCACGCTCGAAGACGTAGTCGATCGCGGCGACGAGCGTGCCGCCGGTCGCGAGCATGGGGTCGAGGAGGAAGACGTGCCGCCCGGACAGGTCGTCGGGCAGGCGGTTCGCGTAGGTGATCGCCTCGAGCGTCTCCTCGTCGCGCTGCATCCCGAGGAACCCGACCTCGGCGGTCGGCAGCAGCCGCGTCATGCCCTCGAGCATGCCGAGCCCGGCGCGCAGGATCGGCACCACGAGCGGCCGCGGGTCGGCGATGCGGACCCCAACGGTCGTCGTCACGGGCGTCTCGATCTCGTGCGGCTCGACCCGCACGTCCCGGGTCGCCTCGTACGCGAGGAGCGTCACGAGCTCGTCCACCAGCAGGCGGAAGGTCGGGGACGCGGTGTTCTTGTCTCGCAGGACGGTGAGCTTGTGGGCGACCAGCGGGTGGTCGGCGACGTGCAGGCGCATGACGACAACGGTATCCGACCGCGGCACCCCCTGGTCGAGATGGGCTGCTCGGCCTCGGCTCGATAGCCTGGGGGCGTCCGCTGACGACGCAGGAGGTCCGGTGCCCGACGACGCGGCTCCCGCAGAGCCCGAGCCTCGCCCTGGTCTCGACCTGCCCTGGGCGGACGGGTCCTTCCCACCGGGCTCGGTGGCGGCCCGCCGTCAGGTCTGGGACGCGCTGATGGGCCTCGCGCTGCACGAGGCGAGCCACGCCCTGGCGAGCGCCGACGTCCCGGTGGGCGCGCTCGTCGTCGGGCCGGACGGGCGGTTGCTGGGCCTGGGGCGCAACCGGCGCGAGGAGATCGGCGACCCGACGGCGCACGCCGAGGTCCTCGCGCTGCGCCAGGCGGCGGCGACGCTCGGGTCGTGGCGGCTCGAGGGGTGCACGCTCGTCGTCACGCTGGAGCCGTGCGCGATGTGCGCGGGGGCGCTGCTGCTGTCCCGTGTGGGGCGCCTCGTCCTCGGCGCGTGGGACCCGAAGGCGGGGGCGACCGGGTCGGTCTGGGACCTCGTGCGCGACCAGCGGGCGACGCACCGGCCCGAGGTGATCGGCGGGGTGCGGGCCGAGGAGTGCGGCGCGCTCATCCGGGAGTTCTTCGCGACGCAGCGCTGACGCGGGAGTGTCTGACGCGGGCGAGCCGGCGCGTCCTCAGAGCCGGGCGGCGAGCGCCGTGAGCGTCTCGGAGACGCCGGTCTCGAGCTTGAGGGTCGCGAGGTCGTCGCCGCGCGTGGCACCGCGGTTGACGATCACGACGGGCTTGTCGGTCTTCGCGGCGTGCCGCACGAACCGCAGCCCGCTCATCACGGTCAGCGAGGAGCCGGCCACGAGGAGGGCGTCGGCGTCGTCGACCATCGCGAACGCCCGCTGGACGCGCTCGCGCGGCACGTTCTCGCCGAAGTAGACGATCTCCGGCTTGAGGACACCGCCGCAGAACTCGCACGGCGCGGGGTGGAAGTGCGCGGTCTGCTCGATGACGGCGTCCGCGTCGGGGGCGATCTCGATGTCGGCGACCTCGCCGACCGACTCGAGGAACCCGGGGTTGAGCGCGCTGAGGCGCTCGGCGAGGTGCTCGCGGGAGATCACCCGACCGCACTGCAGGCAGATCACCCGGTCGTAGCGCCCGTGCAGGTCGATGACGTTGCGGCTGCCCGCGTCCTCGTGGAGCAGGTCGACGTTCTGCGTGATGAGGCCGACGAGGATGCCGCGGTCCTCGAGCGTGGCGAGCGCGCGGTGCCCGGCGTTCGGGTGGGTGCGGTTCACGTGCTGCCAGCCGACGTGGTTGCGGGCCCAGTAGTGGCGGCGGAAGGACTCGTCGCCGACGAACTGCTGGTAGGTCATCGGGGTCCGGGGCGGGGAGTCCGGGCCGCGGTAGTCGGGGATGCCGGAGTCCGTGGAGACGCCCGCGCCCGTGAGGGCGGTCAGCCGCTTGCCGCGGAGCAGGTCGAGGACGTCCTCCACCGTGGCGGTGGGCCGGTCGGTGTCGGAGCGCACCCCCCGAGCGTACGACGGGTGCCACGAGGTCGGCATGTGACGAGTTGGTTACCACTCTGGTCAAATGTGCTCCGCGTCACTAAAGTGCTAGGGGTCCGAACAAATGCTCGCACCCAGTCCCCGGGTTCGACCCGGAGAGAGCGATGAGGCCCTCCATGAGACGCATCCCCCACCCCCGACGAGCGATCGCGATCGGCGCCGCGCCACTGCTCGCGGTGTCGCTGCTGGCAGCACCGGCCGTCGCCGCACCGCCGTCCGCGCCCACCCTGGCCGGCCCCGACGACATCAACGGCTACCGCAGCGTCGGCTATCTCATGGCGGACACCCCCGTCACCCGCGACTTCCAGATCGCCGACCTCCTGCACACCGGCGCGATCGAGGACGTGACGCACCTCAACTACGCCTTCGGCAACGTCACGACCGACCTCGTCTGCGACATCCTCGACGAGCCCGGCGAGGGCGACGCGCAGAACGACTTCCTCCGGCTCGTCTCCGCGGCGGACTCCGTCGACGGCACCGCCGACAGCCCTGACCAGGCGCTCGCGGGCAACCTCAACCAGCTCCGGAAGCTCAAGGAGGTCAGCCCGGACACCAAGATCCTCATCTCGCTGGGCGGCTGGACCTGGTCGGACAACTTCTCCGAGGCGGCCTCGACCGCTGAGGGTCGGACGGCGCTCGTCGAGTCCTGCCTGAGCATCTACATCGACGGGAACCTCCCCGTCATCGACGGCAAGGGAGGCGAGGGCGTCGCGGCCGGCATCTTCGACGGGATCGACGTCGACTGGGAGTGGCCGGTCACGGGCGGCGAGACCGCCAACGCGCGCCCTGAGGACAAGGAGAACTTCCTGCTCCTCATGGAGGAGTTCCGTGCGGAGCTCGACGCGCGCGGCGCCGCAGACGGCGAGGAGTACCTCCTCACGGCGTTCGCACCTGCCGGCGGCTGGAACGCCGGCCAGGGCGGCTGGCTCGACCCGCGCCTGTTCGCGGTCGTCGACTTCCTCAACGTCCAGGGCTACGACTTCCACGGTGGCTGGGTGCCCCAGCAGACCGGTCACCAGGGCAACCTGTACCCGGACGGTGACCAGAACTGGGGCCTCGGCCTGACGGGCGCCATGGGCATGTACGTCGACGCCGGCGCCGACCCCAGCCAGCTCAACGCCGGTCTTGCGGCCTACGGGCAGGGCTGGTTCGGCGTCGAGAACGGCGAGGAGGCCTGGCAGCCCGCCGAGGGGACCCTCGGCACGGACTACTACGCCAAGCTGCGCGACGTCGGCACGGCGTACTTCGACGAGAGCCTCGGGGCGTCGTGGCGTTACGACGGCGACGCGTGGTGGAGCCTGGACGACCCGAAGTCCGTCACCGCGAAGGCCGAGTGGCTCGCGGTGCAGGGCTACGGCGGGGCCATGTGGTGGGACCTGTCGGGCGACTACAAGAACGAGCTCGGCGGGACCCTCGGCTCGACGCTGCGTGCGGCGACACCGGGCCCCGGCGTCGGCGGCGAGTGCGCCGCCCCCTGGTACTCCTCGGGCGTCTACACCGGCAGCGACGTCGTCTCCCACCAGGGCACGGAGTACGCCGCGAAGTGGTGGACCCGTGGGATCGCCCCGGCCGCGACGTCGGGCAACCCGTGGAAGGAGCTCGGCCCCTGCGGGACCGCGCCGGCCGTCGAGCTCGAGCCCTGCGGGCCCGCGTGGTCGCGCGAGACCACCTACACCGGCGGCCAGACCGTCTCGCGGGCCGGGGTGAACCACACCGCCCAGTGGTGGACGCGCGGCGAGGTGCCGGGCTCCACGACGTGGGGCGCGTGGGACGCCGGGTCGCCCTGCGAGGTGTGATCCGCACCTGAGCAGGACCTGAGCAGGACAGCACCGCCCGGTGGTGGGTCTCGACCCACCGCGGGGCGGTGCTGCGTGGTGGACCGGTCAGGCCCCCGGCGGTGTGCCGTGCCGCGGCCCGCCGGCGGGCGCATCGCCCGCGGTCACGCTGGTGGACTCGGTGCCGTCGGCGAGCACGGTGTAGGTCTCGCCGCTCGTGACGTCGTCCGCCGAGTAGACGAGGTTCCCCGTGTCCTTGGTGAGGGTGGAGGTCACGACCTGGGTGCCGTCGTCGGACACGATCTCGATCTCGGTCCCGGCCGCGAGGGTGGTGTCGAACGTGGCGGAGAGCCAGCCCTGCGCGGAGTCCGTGTCCGGGGCGGCGGCCATCCCGGAGCTGCCCGCCGTGAGAAGGGTGCCGCCCGAGACGATGAACGCGCCGTCGACGTCGAGCGCGCCGTCCCCGGCGCCCGTGGGGCCCTGGACGACCGTGTCGCCGCCGCTGACCGTGAGCGAGCCGTTCGAGTCGATCCCGTCGCCGTCCGCGTCGATCGTGAGGGTGCCGCCGGTGATCTCGAGCCAGATCTCGGAGCCGTCGCCCGCGGCGTTCACGCCGTCGTCGGAGGCCGCGACGGTGAGGTCGCCGCCCGCGAGCGTCATGGTGGACGCCTCGAGGCCCTCGACGGACGTCGTCACCTCGAGCGTCCCGCCACTGACCGTCAGGTCGCCGTCCGCGTGCACACCGTCGTCCCCGGCGGCCAGCGTCAGGTCGCCGCCCGTGAGCGCGATCGCGCCGTCCGAGTGCAGGGCGTCGTCGGCGGCGTCGACCGTCACGGTGCCACCGCCGATCACGACCCCGACGTCGCCCTTGAGGCCCTTGGCGGACGCGTCGTCGGCGACCGTCGCACCCGCGCCGCCCGCGGCCTCGACCGTCAGGTCGCCGTCCGCGACGATCACGTCGGTGGCGGCCTGCACGCCGTCGTCACCCGACGTGACCTTGACCGAGCCGCCGAGCAGCGCGACGTAGCCGGTGGTCGCGTCGTCCTCGTCGTCGGACGTCAGGCCGTCGCCACCGGCCGTCACCGTCACGTCGCCGCCGGTGAGGACGAGGTAGTCCTTGCCGCGGATGCCGTCGTCGGCGGCCTCGACCGTGATGGTCCCGCCGGCCACGACGAGCCCGTCCTTGCTCGTGATGCCGTCGTTCGTGTGCCCGACGACGGTCAGCTCGCCCGTGCCCGTGATCGCCAGGTCCGCGGTGGAGTAGAGGGCGGCGTTGGGCGCGTCGTCGCTCTCGTCGGTGGCGTACGCCTCGGCGTCCTCCAGGGAGTTCACCGAGCCGTCCGCGAGGACGATCACTGCCTGGTCGGCGTCCTCGACGACGAGCGGTGCGCCCGTCGAGCTCGTGATGTCGGCGCCGTCGAGCACGAGGCGCACCTCGCCGTCGGCCGCCGAGGAGACGACGACCTGGCCGTCGGCGAGCGTGCCCGAGACCCGGTACGTCCCCGGTGCGTTGATCGTCACGACCTGGTCGTCGACGCTCACGCCCGCGCCGTCCTGGGCGGTGTCGAGGTCGGACAGGTCGATCGCGACCTCGTCCGCCTCGTCCCAGGTCTCGTCGGCGAGGTCGGCGGTCTCGGAGGGGTCGGCGTTGTCGGCCATCGCCTCCTCGGGGGTCAGACCCGCGGCGGCGGTGGACGCGGCGGCCTGCTCGGTGGTGCTGGTCGAGCTCGTCGTGCCGGAGGTACCGGAGGTGCCGGCCGCGGTCGTGCCGGCCGAGCAGCCCGCGAGGGCCGCCAGGGCGAGGACCGCGGCTGCGGCGGTCGTGGTGGTGGAGCGTCGGTGTCGAAGGGGTCGCATCATGGTGTCCTGTCGTGAAGGAGGGGAGCTGTGCTCGTGGTCAGAGCGGGGTCCAGGTGGCGGCGGATCACGCGGCGCCACGGGGTCCCCGGGAGGTCGGGGCACAGGACCGCGAGGCCCGTGCCGTACTTCGAGATCCGCACGGGTCGGTGGCCGTGCGTCCACAGGAGACGGTCGAGGGCCGACGCCGTCGACCCCGTCTTCGTCTCGACGATGACGGTGTCCCGCGAGACCGCGGACACGCCGGGGCGATCGGCCGTCCGCAGGCTCCAGGTGAGACCGGTGTCGACCGTCGCCCGGGCGCACGCACCCGGCAGGGCGAGCGTCGTGCGGGAGTAGCGCGTCACGAGCCCGGCGTCCAGGTCGAGGTGAGTCACGCCGTCGACCCCCGCCCCGGTCAGGACCTGGTCGACGAACGCCCGTCCCGCCCCGAGGCGGGTGCGCTCCCCGACGGGGTGGGGGACGCGCTCCTTCACGGTCGCGCCGCGCGGGCCGCGGGTCTTCACCTCGAGCCACGTCGTGCCGGAGTCGAGGTAGGTCCGGGTGCGGACCTTAAAGCGGCGCCGGCGGCGGTGGGCCGCGAGGTGGTAGCTCGTGAGGTCCGGGGTGTCGAAGTACACCGACTCGTAGGCGAAGTCGCGACGCCCGTCGATCTCCAGGACCCGCGTCCCCGGCCCGAGCTCGGCGAGCACCCGCCGGGCGGCAGCGCCGTCGAGGACGTACTTGCGGTCGACGCGCGTCTGGAAAGAGGCTGTGCCGACGAGCTCCTCCAGTCCGATCGGGTCGAGCGCGAGGTCGGCGGCCCGGATGGACGAGGCGCTCATGCGAGCGCCCCGGCGGTGCGGGCCGGGGTCCGGACCGGGGCGGCGGGGGACCCGCCGCGGGGGAGCTCGAAGCGGACCTCGACGGTCGTGGTGTCGTTGACCAGGTCGAGGCGCTGGACGCTCACCGAACGGACCCGGCCGCCCAGCAGACCCTCGAGGTGCGCGGTGAGCGCGGCCTCGTCGCTGAACGCGTGATCGAGCACCACGAGCTGGCTGCGGTGCCGGTGCAGCAGCCGCGGGTGGTCCCCGACCGCCATGACCACGAGGATCATCCCCATCCCCACGACACCGAGCCACCCCGTGCTCGACGACAACCCGCCCAGCAGACCGATCGCCAGCGCCGCGAAGTAGTACGCGACCTCGTGCTGCGACAGCTCGTTCGACCGCAACCGGATGATCGACAGCACCCCGAACAGGCCCAGGCCGAGACCCGCACCGACCGCCGAGGACGCCAGGGTCGTCGCGACCACCAGGACACCCACGTTCACCCCGAGGTACGCGACCACCAGGTCCCGGCGCCGGTGGCGTGGGAAGTAGAGACCGAACGTGAGGATCGTGACCGCGACGAGGTCGACGGCGTACAGGGCGAGAGTCGGCATGAGGTGCTCCGTGGGTCTGGCTGGTGGGACTCCGTCAGTAGGCGCTCGCAGTCTGTGGACGGGCTGTGCGGAACCGCAGCGGCGTGTATGAGCTGTCCCAGGGGCCGTCGTCGACGGCGCTGCGCAGCCGGATTCGGCTCAGCGGCTCAGACCAGGTAGTCTTCTGCGGCCGGGTACTCCGGCTGGGTAGCGTGTCCGAGCGGCCTAAGGAGCACGCCTCGAAAGCGTGTGTGGGTGAAAGTCCACCGTGGGTTCAAATCCCACCGCTACCGCCACCCGAAGGGCCCCACCCGCGAGATTCCGCGGATGTGGGGCCCTTCGTCGTTCCCCGCACTCCGCTTTGCCCGCAGGCCGCGTTGAGAGAAGGGCCAGACCCGGCTCTCGGAACGTGTCGAGCGGTCAGAGCTTCGCCGAAGCTTCGTCGTAGAAGGCGAAGAGCTCCGAGAGCGGTACCGGGCGGCGTGAGACGTTGTCCAGATCGCGACCTTCCTCGCTGAAGGGTGGCGGATACATGCTGAACCCCTGGTCGGGTCCCAGGGCTTCGACGTCGCGCTGCCACGTGCTCCAGCGGAGGTCGGCGAACGTCTCGCCCATCGCTCCGGTGATGACCGCTTCCACGAAGGCGGAGTGTCCACCGCCGAGTCCGTCCCACTGCAGAGTGTCCGGGCCGAAGTAGCAGACCTGCCCGGGCGCCACGCCCAGACCGCCCCCGTCGATCGCGAAGCGCCCACCCACTGCGTCGTACCCCACCAGCATGTACGGGGGCGGCGTGGGGTTGTCGGGGCTCAGCTGGTTGGCCGTTGCGAGGTCCGGCAGGCCGTCTCCGCCACCCCCGAGAAGGCGGAACCATCCGTGGTCGGCGGTGATCGCGCCGCAGTTGAGGGCGAGGGCACCGAGGGTCGACCGGGCGGTGACCTGAAGAGACTCCAGCGTGCGCAGGCCCTGAGCGCTCGAGACGGGCAGAGCCCGCGTACTGGGCGCGGTATCGATGAGTTCGCGGAGCCTGGGCCACGCGGGGTCGTCGACGTCGGCAAGCTGGGCACCGCTCTGGAGAACCATGGCGCCAGTATGCAGCGTGGGTCGCGGAGGACCTTCCGTGGTCGCTGCCGCCTCGGCGACGAGCTGGTCGATGACGATCCGCAGGTCCGGCGCCACGTGGGTTCGCTTCACGTAGTGCCGCACGGTGGTGCCCTCGTCGGCATGACCGAGCAGCGCCGTCGCGTTCCCGATCGTCGTCGAGTTCGCGACCTGCGTCGCCACGTTGCGTCGGAAGTCGTGCGGAGTAACCGTAGTGCCGATGGCGGCCTGCGCCTCGCGGAGCTGGTCGCGCACCCGGCTGGGGGAGCGGGGCGTAGCCCGGGTGGAGGGGAACACCAGGCCGTCTGAGCCGCCGTCCAGGCCGAGGTCCAGCGCCTCACGGATCGCGGCGACGACGAACGTGGGGAGCCTGATCGTGCGCCGCAACGAGTCGGACTTCGGCTTGGGCTGCCGCACGAGCCGGCCGTCGGCCCGGACGACGGTCCCGGTCACGGTGAGCGTCGGGACCTCGGCGTCGAGGTCGACGTCCGCCTCCCGCAGAGCCAGGCACTCGCCGATCCGCAGCCCGGTGCCGAGCATCGTGTCCACGATCTGCGGCAGAAGCCTCACGTTGCGGCGACCACGGGCGAGCGCGGGACGGTCCTCCCACTCGCGAACGGCCTTGCGCAGCAATGCGATTTCCTCAAGCCCGAGCGTGCGCACCTCGGCCCGCCGTGGCTTGCGAACGGTCACCGCGTCACGGACCGGGTTGAACGGCTAAGCGCCGTAGCGGACGCACATCATCATGACCTGGGACATGACGTTGCGAGCCTGCCTCGCGGTGTCGTACTTCTGCGCCGTGCTCAGCGCCATGAGCACGCGGTTCACCGCGACGGGTGTGACCTCCCGGACCCGCAGCAGGCCGAGCGCGGGCCGCAGGTCCCGATCAAGAACGCCGCGGTACGTCTCGAGCGACTGCATGGTGATCTGGCCCTCGACGCGCTTCTCCGCGATCCAGTGATCGAAGACGACACCCATGCGGGTCGTCGGGGTGATCGTCGCCGTCCCGGGGACCGTGGCCTCGCTGCTCGCGTGGTGCAGCTTGTCCTCCAAGGCTCGCTGCGCTGCGGCCCCCGACGGACCTCGCGACTCGTACTTGTGCAGCACGCCCGTGAAGTCGCGGTACTGCGCCTGCGCACGCCACACGCCAGGGGTGATCTCCTTGCGGCTGATTCGGCCCCACCGGCCGGGCTCGATGGGCTTGCGTGCCATGCCTCAGCCCGCCGCGCCGGAGTCGGTCACGCGGTCGAGCCACTGCTCGACGTCGGCGGGCCGGTACCGGAGCCGCGCCCCGACCCGCACGACCTTCGGGCCGCCGCCGCGGCTGGACCACGCGTACACGCAGTGCAGCGTCACACCGAGGTATTCGGCCAACTCCTCGGGCGTCATGAGGCGTCGGCGGGTCGCCGCGCCGTCGATCTGGCTCACGCTGGTGGTGCTCATGGTGGTTACCCCTACGTCGTTGTGGTGATGGGTGATCTGTTCTCGTGCCGTCGCGGCGGCGCGGTTCCGTAAAGACCTGTTGGCGGCCAGAGTCGGCGGTCTAGGCTCTCCTCGAACCCGCCCAAGGCGCGCCTACCCGGTAACAGCGCGTCCAGCCCGCAGTGTGGAGAGGGTGGCAGCCCGTTCGAGCCGGGCCGGGTCCGGGAGACCCTCACGCTGCGGGCGTGATCGGGACTCCGCCCCGTTGGGGGATGCCCAGCTGCGGTCGCTGGCCGGCGCGTTCCTGCGCTTTCCACTGCGCGTACTCGCGGGCGCGTGCTGCGGCCGCGTCGGCCAGCGCCTTGTCGCCGGGATTGGTCCACCCGGAGCCCACGTAGGACCAGGAGCCGACGACGAGAGTCGTCTCGTCCTCGGCGAGCAGGCGGGCCTCGAGGTCGGTGATGTCCATCGGGGTTCCGTCCCGCTCGGCATCGGCCTTGAGCCGCTGGAACCGGAGGCGAGCCCGGCGCAACCGCCCGAGCGGGATCGAGTAGCGCCGCGACTTGCTCGAAAAGTGACCGCGGAAGCCCAGCATGTGCGCCCACTTCGCGAGCAACCGGTACGGGCCGTCGGCGCACTGCCCGCAGACGCAGCCCTCGTCGTCCTCCAGGTCCGGGCCGGTGAGGCCACGGCAGGCGGTACGGGCGCGCTCGGCGAGCCACCTGCACGTGCGGACCATGCGCTGGTGGTGCGGACGCGGCGACGCGAGGTCGGTGCCCGTTCCCTTGGTCGAGTACTTCGCAAGGTAGCCAGCCACCTGCTCGGGCCGCAGGTCGTCGGAACCGTCCTCGTTCTCCGGTACGCCAGTGCGCACGCACCGCACGTCGAGCTGCGTACCGAAGCGCAGCACGCGCGGGACGTCCGCACCGTCCACCGGAGGAGCCGTGACGACGACCGCTCGGGCGGCAGCCCGCGCCGCATGCGCAAGGGTTGCGCCGTCGAGGGGAGCGGGACTGCCCGGGCCGTCGGGACCGTCGAGCCGAATGAGGGCGTGGAAGTGCACGAGGCCGCGCACCTGGTACTCGGCGACCTTGGCGAACTGCGAGGAGGCCACCGTGCCGAGCGCCGACTCGCGGACGCCCAGAGCCTCGGCGACCTGACGTCGCAACGCGATCGTGAAGCGCCGCCACAGTTCCGGGGCGTGCCACTGCCACACGACGGCCGAGTGCCAGTCGTAGCAGGCCTCGCACAGCGGCGACCCGACGAGAGGATCGATGTCGGAGTGCTGCGTGGTGCACGCGCGCGGGCTGCCGTGTGGACATGTCCCGGTCCCGTGCGGTCGGCAGCGGGCGGACCTGCCGTGCTTGGAGCGGACGCCGTGGACATGGCCGAACGACGGGGCGGTGAGGGTCGCGAAGACCAGCGGGTTGTCCGCGACGGCGGTCGGCACGGTCTTGCCACCCAGGAGGCCCGCCCGGATCATCTCGAACGTGTCGCGCGCATAGACGCGGGAGCAGGCCGGGCAGACGGATTCGCGCCGGCTACCGCACGCCCGGTACAGCAGGCCGAGCGGCGCGTCGTCGGAGCTGAACTGCGACAGGACCTCACCCGTGGCCGCGTCGACTGTGGTCGAGGAGCCGCGCAACCGGATCGGGTGCGAGCAGAAGCCCGTACGGGCGGCGGCGTCGGAAAACGCTGCGGCGGTGCGGTCGCGCAACCGTGCAGAGATCCCGGCGACCGCCGCCGGGGCAAGGTTCCCGAGGTCGAGCGGGGCGTCCAGCCCGAACCCCGGGAACCCACCCTGCGCGGGAGAGACGTCAGTCATTCGACGCCTCAGCGGCGGACGTCGTACGGGTCGCCGTCTCGCGCGGCTTGCGAGGAGAACGCGGCTTGCGCGGTGCGCGAGGGACTCGCTGCTCCTCGGCCGGGACCCTCGTGGGAGTGTCCGCCTTGTCGTCGACGACGGGCGTCGGCGGGCCGACGAAGATCGGCGGCGGCACGTACCGGTCGGGCGCCGGGTACGTGTGGGCGACCATCCGGATGAACGTGTCCTCCCAGAAGTCCGCCCGGACCCGCTCCACGTTCCCGTCGTCCGCGACCACGTAGCCCGTGCCGGGGTGCGCCGGGCTGATCTGGTGCGCGGGTGCGACGTCGGCCATGCCCTCGCCGAGCACCATCGCCGTCTCGGACGCGGAGCGCAGCCGCAGCGCGACAGTCTGCGTGAACAGGCCGCGCATCGCCACGGTCTCCTTGCGCGGGTCCTGCACGAACGCGACGACGAGCACACCGAGCGCACGACCCTGGGTGAGGACGCGCCGCAACAGGTCGGATGCCTCGCTCTGCACCTGCTTGGACGCGTAGGCGGTCAGGACGGCGAGCTCGTCGATGAGGAGCACGTGCACCGGGTCCCCGGGCGACGGCACGAAGTCGCGCGTCCTCCCGTACATGGCCCTCTGCCGCAGGTCGACGACGGAGAGCAGGTCCCGCAGCGCATCGACGGCCTGGTGCTCGTCGGTGCTCACGCGGTAGAACAAGCCGTCACCCATGCCGATCTCGATGCCGCCCTTGAGGTCGATGCCCCAGAGCCGCACGATGCCCGCCTGCACGGCCGGGGCAAGGTTTCCGGCGATGCCCCAGAAGACTGAGCCCTTGCCGGAGCCCGAGCACCCCACGACGAGCGTCTGCAACCCGCGCAGCGTGAGCCGCCACCGGTTGCCGTCCTGGATACGGCCGAGCTGCACCCCGGTCGGGTCGACGTCGCTCGGGATCGTCGCGTAGAGCGGCTGGTCGAGGAGATCGGCCATCGTCAGCACGATGTCGAGCACCCCGGGACGCACGCGACGGCTCGTCGACGCCTCGGCGCCCATGATCGTGCCGACCGCCTCGACGGCACCACGCAGGTCGTCGAGCGTCTGACCCGAACGGGCGCGGACACGGATCGTCAGCGCGTTGTCGTGTGCCCGGACCCGGAGCAGCCGCGGGACCGTCCGGTTCTCCCGAACGACCCGGTCAGCGAGCCCGCAGGACTCCGCCATCGAAGGCCACTGCTGACGCACGTACCTGCGCCACCTGTGACGACGCAGCGGGCCGCCGAGCAGCGGCTCGTACGTCATCGGGCTGAACACCGCCCAGAATGCGCGGACGAGGTTCCAGGCAGGGACAGACCAGTAGAACGCCGTCGACAGTGCGTCGTAGCCGAGGAGGCCGAACACGCCGCCCGCGAGCAGCGTCGCTGCGATCCACCGCCACGCTCGGACGGTCCACCGCAGCGCGAGCCACATCGCGGACAGGACGCGGCGGACCCCCTGCCAGAGCCGCGCGGTGATCACGCCGCGGCCTTCGGGCTCGTCTTCGCCGCCTCGCGGGACTGGCCGGGCGCGACGAGGTCGGATGCACGGAACGACCAGGCGATACGCGGGCGCATCCCGTTGTCGTCGACGTAGGGGAGGGCCGTCAGGCCCACGAACTCGACCGGCGTCCACGGGAACCCGGACTTGTTCTCCGGCGGGACCGGCTGGTACTTGGCCGCGAACTTCACCGTCACGCCGATCTCCTTGCGGCCGGCGTCCTCGTCACCGTCGATCACGACGCACTGCCACAGTGGCAGGCCCGTCTCCTTGTCGTGCTGCTGCGGGCGCGTACCGTCCGGCCGCTGCGCCGCGTTGAAGTCCGCCACGGGCTCGACCTCCCCGCGCAGGAACGCACCCTTCGGGAACGCCACCGAGTGCTCGATGTCGAACCGCTGCTTCATCGCCATGCTGGTAGCTCCTTCGCCATGTGCCCGCCTGGACCGGGCTGACCCCTCCGAGATAGAGGTGGTTCTAACAGAACGTAGCAGACTCGCATGGATAGAACCACCCCTACTCTCCAAGTGTCGTCGACGAAGGTGTTAGCACTACCCTTAAGTGCTAGGAGGTGAGGTTGTGGCACACGGCTACAGGGAGCTCGCGGGTATCCTGCGGGAGGGCATCCATCGAGGTGACTACCCGCCGGGCTCAACGCTGCCCAAGCAAGCCGACCTCGCCCGCGACTACGCGGTCAACATCAAGACCGTCCGCAACGCTGTCGCGCTTCTGGAGTCCGAAGGTCTCGTCACGCCCGTGCGTCGGCGTGGAACCGTTGTCCGGTCGCGCCCTCCGATGCGTCGTCTCGGCATGGAGCGCTACGCCAAGAGCAACTGGAAGTTCGGTGACCGCGTTGCGTTCGTCGCCGACCGCGAGACCAACGGGCAGACGTGGCACCGGAACGACCAGACTCAGACGGTGGAGCGGCTCACGGCTCCGACGCACGTGGCGGACGCGCTGCAACTTGAGCCCGGGTCGGAGGTCTACGCGCGAGCGCGCCTCGTACGCCACGAAGGCCAGCCCACTCACACCCTCACGAGCTACTACCGTGCCGAGGACGTGGCGGGCACGCCCCTCGCCGATCCATCGCCGGGTCCCGCCGGGCGCGGGGGAGGATTCGCCGTGCTCACTCTGCAGGGCCTCGAGCCGGACGAGATCACTGAAACACTAACGGCACGCATGCCGACGCCGAACGAGTCCGCCGTGCTCGAGATGCCCGTCGGTGAACCAGTCATGGTGCTGCACCGAACGACCAAGACCAGAGGTGGACGTGTTGTCGAGTACGCCGAGGGCATCCACGCGGCTTCCCGGTTCGCATGGACCTACACCTTCACGATGCCCGACTGATGAGAGGTCTCGCATGACCGTGATGGAAGACGCCCAGGTCCTCTGGGACTACCACCAGCTACACCACGAGCCCCGGGACACCGACATAGCGATTGGCCTAGGCAGCCACGACATCGGCGTTGCAGAGCATGCCGCAGAGCTCTGGCACGAGGGTCGTTTCCCCCTCATAGTCTTCTCGGGTGCGAACGCACCCACGACAGTCGGCGTCTTCCCTCGTGGCGAGGCCGTGCACTACACCGCGCGGGCCAGGGAGCTCGGAGTGCCAGACGACGCGATACTCACCGAGACGCGCGCCACAAACACCGGCGAGAACTTCACCTTCACCCGTGAGCTATTAGATCGACTTGAGGTGCGTCCAGCGTCAGCCACGATCATCAGTCGGCCGTACCAGCAACGCAGAGCCATTGCAACTTCCCGAAAGGTCTGGCCCAGTCTTGACGTCGTCGGGTCAGCTAGGGCGCAATCCCTTGAGGAATACATTTCTTCGGTCGGTGACGAAGAGCGGGTCCTCAACATGCTCGTCGGCGATACGCAGAGAATCTGGGTATACGCCGAAGCCGGCTTTGCCGAGCGTCAGCATGTTTCCCAATCCGTACTTGAAGCATATCGCCGCCTTGTCGATAGAGGCTACAAGAGTAGACTTGTCTAGCTATGCCCGGTACACGACTTCGGGCGCTGGGGCGGCTCGAAGGTCAAGCCACTACTGGCGCTGAAAGGTGCCTGGGATAGCCTTGAACATCCATCAGCGGGGCCAACCTACCTCCCGCATACATTTCGATCTAGAGGAGCCAACGCGTGGCGGAGAGCACGACAGAGAACCTGTTCCGTGAATTCTATGGGGCCTCAACGTTTACAGAGAAGCGTGACATCCCCAAGAAGTTCGGGTTCCAGTCCAAGCGCGCGACTTCGACGGTTGACGGATTTCCAGATTTCTTCAAGGACATGGGCTCATGGCTTATTGTTGTAGAGGCCAAATCAGGCGCTCAAGGGCCCAAATCAGACCACGCGGCCGCCGAGGCTGACATTCGCAGCTATATGACTACGAACGCGGTGCCGCATGTTGACATCGTCGGCATCGCTGTCTCCGGGCAGGCCCAGGAGTCGCTTCGCGTTACCCACTTCCTTCGCAGGGGCGGTACGGACGAGATTGAGGAGCTCGCCGAGCCGCGCAGCCTCGTAAGCCTCGCCGCCTTGACGAAGCACTATGAGACCGCCGCCTTTGGCGACCCGCTCTCTGACGCCGAACTGCGCCGGTTCCTGGTGCAGATAAACGAGCGATTCCACAAGGATTCTCGCGTCCGTGACACCGAACGGTCGCTCTTCTTTTCAGCCCTGATGATCGCGCTCGACGACCAGCAGTTTCGCAATGTCTACATGTCGATGGGTAAGCCCGAAGACGAACGTCTTGTTGAGGCGCACTACCTCAACAACCAGGTTATCGATGCCGTCCGTCGCCAGCTGGTCAAGAAGGTAAACTCAGAGTCGAAGAAGATTGACTGGGGCGATCGCTTTGCGTTCGTCAAGACGGTCGATATTCCGCTGGCGGAGTACAAGAAGATCGTTAGTGACATTGACGAGCGAGTTCACCAGCCGTCGAAGAACGCGACGAAGCGGGACATCCTGGGTCGAGCATACAAGGTGTTCTTATCTCGTGCAGGCAAGATGGATAACAAGAATATTATCCTGACGCCGGACCATATCAAGACCCTCATGGTCGATTTGGCATCGCTCGTTCGCGACGACGTCGTCCTTGACACCTGCATGGGGGCTGGGGGCTTCCTCATGGATGCGATGGAGCAACTCGTCGACCAGGCGCACGGCGACGAGAAGCGGATCGACCACATTCATGAACGCCAGCTGATTGGTATTGAACTCGATCCGATTCTATTCGCCCTGGCTTGCTCAAATATGTTCCTCCACGGTGACGGGCGATCCAACCTCCTATTCCGGGACTCTTTGGTCACGCGCGGTAGAACGTTTGCTGTCGCGGCCCCGGATCTCCGACTACGCGACTATATCAAGAGCCTAAAGCCCACAAAGTGCATAATAAATCCCCCGTACGAGAATGACCTTGCGATTCCCTTTACTATGTCGGCGATTGAGTACCTCGAGGAGGGAGGTCGGCTCGTCATAATCATGCCGAACAACACCCTCTCGAAGGCGAGCAGCGAGAAGGCGGCCCTTGCGATTCTCGGCAGGGCTCGTCTCGACTTCGTGATCGATATGCCGCAGCAACTCTTTTTCGAACAGAACCGCGGCGTAAAGACCTCCATCTTTGGCTTCACAAAGACTAGTACTGGTCATACCCAGGACGCACTGGTGACCTTCGTTGACATGACCGAGGACGGCCACAAGGTGCAGGTGCACTACGGCAGGCGTGACACCGGGGCGTGGCCGGCGATTAGCCGGAACGTTAGGCGAGCTATTCGTGACAGCGTTGAGGACGAGGCGGCGAGGTCGTGGCGTACTCCGATCTTCACCGACTCCGGCCGGTTGGTGGCGCGTGGCGTCTGTCCCAATCCGTGGCCACAGGCCGAGTCGCACGATCTGGATTCGGCGATCGCGGATTGGCAGGAGGCGCGCGCGACCCGGGAAGAAGCACAGGCCGCAATGGATGCAGTGCTGACAGAAGCTGGCATCGGAGGATTCGATGGCTGAGTGGCCTCTGACTACCGTCGGTGAGCACGTCGCTCGGAGTCGGGAGAAGGTCTCGGTCGAGCCCGAGACCGAGTACGACACGATGGGTGTCCGGTGGTACGGGAAGGGCGCGTACCTCCGTCCTCCCAGCAGGCCGAAGACCAAGTCCCTCGGCATCGCCCGCGAGAGCGACTTCGTCTTCTGCCGTATCGACGCTCAGAACGGTCCCTTTGCAGTAGTGCCTCCCGAGCTCGATGGTGCGTTGGCTACAAATGAGTTCCCGCTCTACAAAGTTGACCCGGATGCGTTGGATTCGCGTTTTCTGGTGTTGTGCTTCTCGAACCGAGCCACGCTTGACCAGATCGACGGCCTCAGGGAGGGTCGAGATGGCAGGGCTCGTTGGAAGGAGCCAGACTTCGAGGCGTGGCAAGTCCCGCATCCGCCGGTGCCGGTTCAGAAACGTATCGTGACTGTCATCTCGGCTGTCGATAAGACCATCGGAGCTCTCGAGGGCGAGATCGAGGCGACCGGGGCTGTTCGCGCCGCTCTATTGCATGAGCTCCTTCAGCGGCGGGACGAGACTTGGGAAGATCTTCCCGTTGGGAAGCTAGGTCCGCTCACGCGAGGCAAGCGCTTCGTCAAAGCGGACTATGTACCCGAAGGCATCGGCTGTATCCACTACTCACAGATCCACACGGACTTCGGGGCCTACACGCGGGAAGTCGTCTCGCACTTGCCGGAGACGATGCGTTCGAGGTTGCGCTTCGCAGAACCGGGCGACCTGGTGATCGCAGGAACCAGTGAGAACGTGGAAGGTGTGCTCAAGGCGGTTGCTTGGTGTGGAGAGGAGCCGGTCGCTGTCCACG
This sequence comes from Oerskovia flava, assembly GCF_026163685.1. GTDB lineage: Bacteria > Actinomycetota > Actinomycetes > Actinomycetales > Cellulomonadaceae > Oerskovia_A > Oerskovia_A flava. The sequence goes on along the minus strand of NZ_JAOXSR010000009.1, from coordinate 155,499 downwards.
ACGACGCGTACATTCTCAACCATTCGCTCGAGCCGCGCTTCGCCGCATACCTCTTTGCATCACCGGGCTTGCGCGAACAGGTGCAGCATGTGTACTCCGATACCAAGGTCGTGCGCGTATCCAGGGACAACCTCGCCCGCATGACCGTGCCTGTCCCGCCGCCAGCCGTGCAGGCGGAGATCGCTGACGCGATCGACGCCCTTGACCGCCAGGTCGCGGCGGTAGCAGAAGAGGTTGAGCGAACTCGCACGGCGCGGTCCGCTCTAGTTGAGGCGCTGTTAAGTCGTCGAGTCGAAGTCGCTGATGCGAACGAAGATTAAGTGGCTCAACTCAGATGACGCACGTCGACCTAGGCGCTCCTGCCTGGATTGCCGGAGTGCAGACATCACACAGGAGGGTCAACTGCCTATGACAGGCGTGGTCCTGTACGGCTAGTACTGGCAGACACTTTGACGCGCATCGGCTCGCTACACCGGTCAATGAAGCCGTCGCACTGCGAAGAGGCCGAAACGGCGCTCTCAAGTTCCTTTCGTAGATGGATCGGGCGGACCCGCTGTTGGCAGCAGATTCACAAGTGCTCGTTATTCGAAGTACTTCGGGTGGCGCTGCGAATGTTCCAGTACCAGCGCGAGGCCACCGGTGCTATCCAACTCCTTGGCAAGCAACTTCACCTGCGCGGCGGCCTGTCCCACCGACAATTCACTTGCTTCCCCTCGTGCAATCAGTATCCTGATTGCTAGCGCGAGATTCTGTGAATCACGTTGCGCCTTGAGAGCCTCATCGACGGTCGCCTGCGCTCCCGACAGGTCGCGCTCCGCCAGTGCGAGTTTGGCACGAACGTTGAGTACCACTGCCCGGGGCGCACTCGGAGATTTCTCTGCGGCCGCTAGAGAGATCTTCGCATCCTCGACTGCGCCGTCGTCGATCTGCATGCTGGCTAGCGAGAGTCGCGAGTCAACAAAGCTCGGATCAATTTCTATCGTGCGCTTGAACTCTTCCATTGCCCGGGGTCGATCGTTAAGTCTTAGCGCGATTCGGCCCAGTCTATGGCGGTATCGTGGATTATTCGGCTCGCGGCGGACCGCGCGGCTCATCATCTCCTTGGCTTCAGGGAACAGCCCTTGCGCTTCCAGCGCTTGCGAGTAAACGGAGAGGGCGTAGGGCGTGTCACCGCCCGTATCTATTGCTGTCTTTGCCGCTGCTGCGGCTCCGGGCCAATCCTCAAGCCGAATCCGAACCTGTGCGATGTCTGCATAGAGCTGTGCGGCATTCCTGCGGAACGGGATAGCTCGCTCGTACCACTGAATAGCCTCTCGCCACTTTCGGTCAATTTGCTCGACCCGCCCACGATCACGAAGAACGGCGCCGTTTCGTGGGTTCTCAGCAACGAGCTGGTCTCCAATTTCGCGCGCTTCAGGAAGCCGCCCGAGACTAGCCAGGGTCTTGATGATCACCTGGTTAGCAGGTAGGTCGATCTCGGCGTTTCCTGTGAGACTCTCCTGTAGGTGCTGCAGGGCCAAGTCGTACCTCCGCTCCTGAAACAGTTCGAGCCCGGTCTGATACAGCGTTCCGATGAGCCCTTGTCGAAGATCACGGGCTTCGCCGAGGCGACCGGCCAGACCAAGAACCTTAACGGTAGAGAGAAGAGTTGCGACGTACGTGTCGTCTGTCGTCGAGATCGCCGAGAGGCGCGCGACGAGCAGGTTGGCTAGGGCATTGGTCCGTTCCGTGTACTCCGGATTCTTACGATAAGACCGCAAGAAGTAGTCTCGGAGCAGTGGGTGAAGACTCAGGGTTCTTGAGTGTCCGATCCGAACGAGCGAATACTCAGTGCCCTCATTGACGGCAGCGTTGAAGTCCTCCGCAGAGAGGCCAAGCACCGATGCAAGATCCTCGCCGCTTAGTGGCCCGTCTACGAGAGAGAGCGCCTCAAGAAGATGCCATGTCGATGCCGCGACGCGCGCTGGGTCGATGAGGTCGGTGGCTATCTCATGACGCTTGTCTATCAGGGCCTTGTGCGCGAGTGGCAATTGGGGTGCGATTACCTCGAGGGCAAGAGGGTGTCCGTCGAGTTCTTTCGCAATCTCTGTCAACTCAGGGTCACTCCCGATCGCCCCGTGGGATCGAAGAAGTGGTAGTGCGTGCTTGTTGGCAAGACCCTGGAGGTAAAAGCTTGCCATTGCCTGCTGCGCCTTTGGGCGTCTGCGTGATGTGAAGACGATGAGTCGATCGGTATTCTCGCCAGTCTTGTAGACGGCGTCGACGACCTGAGCGGCGAGGCGACCATATGAGCCGTCCTCCGTGATCCAGTGCTCGGCGTCCTCGAATACTAGTACGCCCCCAGCATCGACGAAGTCGGCAATGAGACCGTGACTATGTTCCACAAGTGTGGTCAGGTCGGCATCCGAGTCTGCGGGTGCTGAGTGTACAGCGGAAGCTAGTTTCAGGTTTAGTTCTGGCTCTGCAGTTCCCTCAGTGACCACAATGGTCGCAACTGTGCCGGATCCAGCGGTGAGTCGATGTAGTGCTTCGCGTGCAAGAGAGCGTTTACCGCTTCCCGGTACTCCGCATATCCAAACGGCTACGTGTTCTGAGTCATATAGGAGCTCCTCAATCCTCCCGATCTCATCATTGCGGTTGAAGAAGCGGCGCCTTGGAACGGGCGCCGGAGCTGTTCGACTGAGAGCAGCCGCAATTTCGTGGGCGGTCTTGGCGTTCCTTGCTTGCAAGAAGGGCCGGAACCGAAGCGGAGGTTTGGTGTCATCAAGGCAAACAATGCGAAGCGCGATGGCGCTGTCTTCGAGATAGCGAGTGAATGCGAGCGTTGTCTCGTACTGCACCCACTTCGATGCGGCGGAGTGGCGCGACCAGAGCAGAATAAAGTCCGTGGCGGCCTCGATGCCGTCGCTGATTTCGTGCCAGAGAATGTCGCCAAGGTCGATTTCGTGCAGATCGACCCAAGCGTCACCGTGCAACTGGTCCTTCAACTCTAGGGCAATAGGCTTGTCCGGTCCGGCATGGGAGATGAAGAACCGCTTGGTCGCCATTGACGCCCCTTGTGTCGGACCTGGTCATCCTGTCTGCAGCCCATGATACGGCCTACGCTCCGCGCCATGAGGGAGTCCGGCACCACGGAGGATGCCGTCGCCGAGTGCGGAGGATCGCCCTGACGCTCCTCGCGAAGGGGTCTGTGTAGTTGTGGTCGACTCCCGGAACGGACCTAACTCTGTGCCGCGGTTTTTTGCGTTTCCTCATGCGGTGGCGTGAGGAGTTTCCCTACTGACTCAAGGAGCGCGCGCCCCGAGCTGGGCGCCCGCTCGGTGTCGGCCACGGACGCGAGGACGACGCGCGGCGGCTTGCCGCGCGTCATCCATGGGTATTTGGTGGCCCCACACCTCATCGCGCCGAAGGCGACGACGCCGCGGCGTCCGGTTGCACGGCCGCTCGGTGGGACCCCGCGCTCCGCTCGCTACGCGCACCCCACCGCTCGACCGCGCTGCCCGGCCGTCGCAGCGTCGTCGCTTGGGAGCGGTGCCGGGGTTGCGCTCCGTAATCTGCGGACGGTCACGGCGGGCGGCGCCCGTAGCCCTTTGCGTACCGCTGCCGCCTACCAACCGTCCGCGCGTCGGCGCCTCTCGCTCCGGAGGCCATGGGTATTTGGTGGCGCTATCGTGTGTCCGGGAGCGTCCGTGGGAGCATCTCCGCAGGTCAGACCCATGGGTATTTGGTGGCGCCGGCCCGGCTGCGTAGGGCGTTGCCGCGAGAGTCTGGCCACCTGCCGCAGCGGGCGCGCTCCGCTCGGCCGGCCCATGTGCATCTGGTGGCGCGTGGTGAGAGCTACACCGTCCGATTTCGTGCGTAAGCGCAGGTCAGCCCATGGGTATTTGGTGGCGCCCCTGGGCTTCGCCCCGAAGGCTACGTCGGCTGTATCGCCGAGGAGGGCTGACTCTGCATCCCTCCGCCTGTAGACGGATGACCCACCTCTTTCCCTCCGTTTTGGCGACAGTTCGCGTGCTCCAAGACGCAGGCCAGTCCAAGCGGCTCCTGAGTATCACCGCAGGTCAAGAGCGGTTTCCTCCAGTTGCGACCTACGACGTCGAAGCCGACCATCCAAGCCCACCGCTACCGCCGACTGAATGGCTTAACGTCCGCAGAGTTCTGCGGACGTGAGATCCCTTCGTCGTGCCGGACCTTCAGTTCCTAATCCGCCTCGCGCTCGCCCGCGAGCCGGGCTGCGGATGAGCGTATCGGGGATGACTGGCGCCTGGAAGTGGTCGTGCTTGCTGCTCGGACACGGCTCACGACACGTCCACGACGTAGGTGAGCGCGGCCCACATCGAGACGGTGGCGACGGTCGTCCAGAGGATGATGGCGACGGCTTGCCAGAGCAGGACCCACCGGCGGGGAGTTCCGCCGCCCACGAGGATCGCCGCTGTGATCTGGGTCGGAATGGCGAGAGGGCCGAGGATGCTCGCGCCGGGGACGCCGAAACGGACGAGCCACCTGTTGAAGCGCTGACGCCCCTTGGACTCTGGCTTCTTGGTCACGGTGTCCTGAAAGGGGTCCCCCTCGACGCTCGGCCCCGTTCCCGCAGCTCCGCTCACGCGGACCAGGCGGGATCGTCGATCGACGACAGCCGTCCTAGCGCGTGCGGTGACCGCGACGACGAACAGCACGGACAGGAAGTTCCCCGTGACGGCTGCAATGGCCACGACGACGGGAGGGAGACCACCGACAACGCCGATGAGGGCCGCTACCTCACCTTCGACGAACGGGATCGCGCCCGCGAGCATGACGATGAAGGGCTGGACGACCTCGGGTACCTGGGCGACGAGCTCCTGGAAGTTGATGATGAGCTGTTCGACGGGATTCATGTCTGACGTTCTCCTAAGCCGATCGTGTGGACGTCGTGGTGCTGTGCCAGGACGGATGGAACGGGAGGACGTCGCACGACGCGTCCCCGGAGTCGTCGTCCCCGCGGTGCCTACCCGTCGCTGCGGACCGGAGCGTTTCCCGGAACGATCGAGCGCTCTGGAACCTGTCGTTCCTGTCCTTGGCGAGCGCCGTGAGCAGCACCGTGTCCATTGCCGGCGGGACCTCGGAGCGGTAGTCGCTGGCTGGCGGTGGGTCCTGGTGCACGTGCTGGTAGGCGACGGCGACCGGGTCGTCACCCACGAAGGGCGGCCGTCCGGTCAGCATCTCGAAGAGCAGGCAACCCGCGGAGTACAGGTCGCTCCGAGCGTCGGCGACCTCCCCGTGCACCTGTTCGGGAGGCAGGTACTGGGCGGTGCCGAGGAACGCGTGGGCCTCGGTCGCCGTAGCGCCGGGATCACCACCGACAGACGCGATCCCGAAGTCCACGACCTTGATCCCGCCGTCGGGCGTGACCATGACGTTGGCGGGCTTGATGTCGCGGTGGACGACGCCCGCGTGATGACTGAACTCCAGCGCCGACAGGACCCCCACCTGATTCCGGATCGACTCCTCCAGTGCGAGCGGGCCCTCGCGGAGGAGGTCCCGCAGCGACGGGCCGGCGACGTACTCCATGACGATGAACGGGACGCTCGGCTCGTCCGCCCGGCTGCCTGCGACGTGCTCCTCCCCGACGTCGTGCACGGAGACGATGCCGGGGTGGTTGAGGCCGGCGACCGTCTGCGCTTCCCGCCGGAACCTCGATCGGAACAGCGGATCGCGGGCCAGGTCTCTGCGGAGCACCTTCACCGCGACCCAGCGTTCGAGAAGGACGTCACGACCCAGGTGGACGACGGCCATCCCACCCTGACCGAGGACGTCACGGAGCTCATAGCGTCCGCCCAGCACGCGGTCGGTGCCCATGAGGTCTCCTGCCTTCTGATGGTCGGTGCGTCCTGCGCGCAGGTCCGGATACCCGGCCCGAGCGACGTCGTCAGGCTCGCACCGGCGGTCGAGCCCTCGCATCGGTGACAACTACGTAGGCCACCACTGTCCGGAGCGACCTCTCGAGGCACGCGTGCGGAGCTCCAGCGTCCCCGAGGGGCCGGTGCGGCCCACCAGAAGATCGGTGGCGTCTACCGACGCGAAGGCCAGGCCGCGACGGGCAGCCTGGCAGCATGCACCCGTACCGCGCTCACCTTTCCCAGGCAGGTCTGCTCTCGCCGACCCGTTCGCCCGATCGCCACCCGGCGTGTCCACGGACCGCCGCAGGACCCGTGCGGCAGGGAGCGGACCGATGAAGGTCTTCGTCATCGGTGTCAGCGGTGCCGTCGGTCGGCTGCTGGCGGAGAACCTGATCGACCGTGGCGACGACGTCGTCGGACTGGTCCGCCGTGAGGAGCAGCGAGCAGAGCTCTCCGCCCGGGGAGTCGGGGCGCACGTGGCCGAGCTCGCGGACGCGACCGCCGACTCGCTGGCGCCCCTTCTCGCCGGGGTGGACGCCGTCGTCTACACCGCCGGGTCGAACGGCGGTCCGCGGGAGGTCACGGCCGCCATCGACGGCGACGGTGTGGTGAAGGCTCTCGAGGCGGCGAGCCTCGCTGGTGTGCGTCGCTTCGCACTGGTGTCCGTGCTTCCCGAGGCCGAGCGTGGGAAGCCCCTCGGCGACGAGGTGGAGTTCTACTTCGCGGTGAAGAAGCTGATCGACGTCACGGTCAGCATGAGCGACCTGGACTGGCTGATCCTTCGGCCGTCCCTGCTCGTCGACCGCGACGGGATCGGGACGGTATCGCTCGGTCCTGCCCAGCCCCACGACGAGATCTCACGTCAGGACGTCGCCGCCACCCTGGCGGAGCTGCTCCACGAGCCCCGGATCCGCCGACAGATCCTCGAGCTCACTCAGGGCTCGACGCCGGTCGGACTCGCGGTGCTGGCGAACGTTCCATGACCGGCCGGTCGAGACTCGGTAGGCGCGCTTCTCTGCTGTGAGCAGATCCTGCTGCCACGCGCCCGGCCGCCGTCCTACGATCGACCATGGCCGAAGACGTCGTGACCGTGAGACCTCGAAGTGCTGCCGAGCTGCCCGCCGCGGCACCTCCCGAGCCGAAGAAGCCGCGTGAGCCCCTGTGGCGGCACATGCTCGGTGACCGGTTGCGTGGCCTGCGGCACGAGCGCGGCGAGACGCTGGGCGAGATCGCGCGTCGCGCCGGGGTCTCCCCGCAGTACCTGTCCGAGATCGAACGGGGTCTCAAGGAGCCGTCGAGCGAGATGATCGCCGCCGTGACGGGCGCCCTGGACATCGCGCTGGTCGACCTCACGCTCGACATCGCCGAGAGCCTCATCGCGGCGCAGCGTCCGTCCACCTCGCACGCCTCGCTCAGCCGGTCCGACGTCGCACTGGCCGCCTGACCCCCGTCAGCGCTGCTCGATCACGTGGTCGAGCAGGCCGTAGTCGCGGGCGGCTGCGGCGGTGAACACGCGATCGTGATCGGTGTCGGCGCGCAGCGTCTGGACGCTCTGCCCGGTGTGCCGGGCGAGGACGTCCTCGATGTCCGCGCGGATCCGCACCACCTCGTCGGCCTGCAGGATGAGGTCCGGGATCGTCCCGCGACCCTGGGCCGCCGGCTGGTGGAGGATGATCCGGGCGTGCGGCAGGGCTGCCCGCTTGCCGGGGGCGCCGGCGGCGAGGAGGACGGCGCCGACGGCGACCGCCTGCCCCACGCACGTGGTCGCGACCTGCGGACGGATGAACCGCATCGTGTCGTAGATCGCGAGCGCCGCGCTCGGGTCTCCGCCCTCGCAGTTCACGTACAGCTGGATGTCGGCGTCGGGGTTGTCCGACTCCAGGAACAGCAGCTGGGCGATGAGCGCGTTCGCGACCCCCGCGTCGATCGCGGTGCCGAGGTAGACGATCCGCTCGGTCAGCAGGTGTGAGTACACGTCCATGACCCGCTCGCCGCGAGGGTGCTGCGCGATGACGTTCGGGATGGTGTAGCTGCTCATCGGGCACCTCCGCCGACCGCGCCGCTGAAGCCCGGCGTGATCTGGTTCCGCGGCTTGTAGTCGTCGAAGGACTGGACGATCGTGTCGATGAACCCGTACTCGCGTGCCTCCTCGGCGGTGTACCAGTGGTCGTGCAGCGAGTCCTCGAAGACCCGCTCGACCGGCTGCCCGGTGTCCCGCGCGATCAGCCCGAGCACGGTGTCCCGGGTGTGGCGCAGGTCGTCCGCCTGCAGCTCGATGTCGACGGCGCTGCCGCCGATCCCCGCGGACCCCTGGTGCATCAGGACCCGGGCGTGGGGGAGGGCCTTGCGCTTGCCCTTCGTGCCCCCGGAGAGCAGGAACTGCCCGGCGCTGTACGCGATGCCGAGCACGAGCGTCGAGACGTCGTTCGGGATCGTGCGCACGACGTCCCGGATCGCGAGCATCGCGGGTACCGACCCACCGGGTGAGTGGATCCACAGGGAGATGTCCGCTGACTGGTCCTCGGTCGCCAGGGTGATGAGCTGCGTCGCCAGCAGCGCCCCGTTGTCGTCGTCGAGCACTCCGTCCAGCACGAGCACACGTCGCTCGTAGAGCTCGCGCCGGACGGTCTCCGTGAACTGCGGTCGTTTCGATGTCTCGCTCATGCCTCCACAGTGCCCCCGGAACCGGCGCCGGCAGGGGCGGATCTGCCGTCGGCAGAGCGGCTCACAGCAGAGGAGCTAGCCCCGCCCCACACCCCGAACGTCGAATCGGTTCGAAAGGATCACCCGTTCGCCAACGCACAAGACTGTTGCCATCAGGCGATCCTGACTGCTACTTTCGAACCGGTTCGCACAGAGGAGGGCATCGTGGCCACCATCGGAGACGTCGCACGTGTCGCAGGCGTGTCGCGCAGCACGGCGTCGTACGCGCTGTCCGGCAAGCGCGCGATCTCGGAGGACGTTCGCACCCGCGTCATGGACGCGGTGCGCAGTCTCGGGTACACCCCGAACGCGGGCGCTCGGGCGCTGGCGACCTCGCAGACCATGGTCATCGGGCTGCTCGCGCAGTTCCTCGAGGACGAGTTCGCGCCGGCGATGCTGCAGTACATCCTCGGTGTCTCGAACACCGCGCGGGAGCTCGGCTACGACATCCTGCTCGTCACCGAGGACGACGGGACGCGTGCGCTGCGTCGCATCACCGACTCACGCATGGTCGACGGCGTCGTCCTGCTCAACGTCGCCGAGCACGACGAGCGGCTCCCGCTGCTGCGGGCCGCGCGGCAGCCCGGCGCGCTCGTCGGGCTCCCGGAGGACTGCTCCGGCGTCGACGTCTTCGACCTCGACTTCGAGGAGGCCGGCCGCGCGATGGTCGACCACCTCTACAAGCTCGGGCACCGCGAGCTCGTCCTGGTCTCGCAGCCGGACCACGTGGTCGAGCGGGGCGGCGCCTACGTGTGGCGCCTGCAGAACGCCGCGCACGAGCAGGCGCGCCAGCGAGGCGTGACCCTGCACTCCGTGTTCGGCGCCTCGCACCAGCCCGAGGTCGGGCGCGACCTGCACGCGGTGCTCGACGCGCACCCCGGCGCGACGGGCCTGCTCGTCAACAACGAGGCCGCCGCGGCCGCGCTGCCGAGCGTCCTGCACGAGCGGGGGCTCACCGCGCCTGGTGACCTGTCGGTGCTCGGGCGCTACTCGGACGAGTTCGCCCGCACGTTCTCCCTGCCGTTCTCGTCGATCGAGAGCGCGCCGGACCGGTTGGGCCGCATGGCGGTCCGCCAGCTCGTCCGCCGCATCGAAGGGGAGGTCGGGCCCGGTGAGCCGCACGTCGTGCGGTTCGTCTCGCCCGAGCTCGTCGATCGCGGCAGCACGGGTGCGCCTCCGCGGCGTACCGGGGGCTGACCAGCCCCGTCAGACCTGCTCCCCGGGGGGAGGGGCGGCACACAGACCGGTCGTCGACGCCGTCGGCCGGACGTTCGAGGAGGAACAGCAATGCAGAACATCAGACGCAAGCCCGTCCTGGTGGCCGCCACCGCCGCCGCGACCACCCTCACCGTCGGTCTCCTGGGAGCCTGCTCGTCGGGCGAGGGCGGGTCGGGCAACGGCACCGGCGACTCCGCCGCGACCGGCACGTACACGTGGTGGGACCCGTACCCCCAGCACGACGACTCGTCCGACTGGGCCGGCCGGGTCCAGCAGTGCGGCGAGGACGCCGGGGTCACGATCTCGCGTACCGCGTACGACACGACCGCGCTCACCAACCAGGCGCTCCTGGCCGCGCAGGAGGGCACGTCCCCGGACGTGATGCTCCTCGACAACCCCGCGGTCTCGACGCTCGCCGACACCGGCATGCTCACGACGGTCGAGGAGCTCGGCCTCGACACCTCCGCGGTCGACGAGAACCTGCTCGCCGCAGGCGTCGTCGACGGCGAGACGTACGGGATCCCGATCGGCGCGAACACCCTCGCGCTCTACTACAACAAGGAGATCCTCGACGAGGCCGGCGTGGACCCGGCGTCCGTCACGGACTGGGCCTCGCTCACCGCGGCGCTCGAGCAGGTCGACGCCGCCGGTCACCGCGGCATCACCTTCGCCGGGATCGGCACCGAGGAGGGCTCCTTCCAGTTCCTGCCGTGGTTCTGGGGATCCGGCGCGGACCTGCGCGAGCTCGACTCGCCGGAGGCCGTGGAGGCCCTCGAGCTGTGGAAGGGCTGGCTCGACGAGGGCTACGCCCCGAACTCCGTCATCGGCAACTCGCAGAACACGACGTGGGAGGAGTTCCTCACCGGGAGCTTCGCGTTCGTGGAGAACGGGACGTGGCAGGTCAACAGCGCGGCCGAGGCCGGGTTCGAGACCGGGATCATCCAGATCCCCGCGCGCGACGGCGGCGGCGCACCGGCACCGACGGGTGGCGAGTTCATCATCACCCCGGTCCAGAGCGACGAGGCGCGGTACGACGTGACGCGGCAGATCGTCGAGTGCATGACGACCCCTGAGGGCTTCGTGCAGACGGCGACGACGTTCGCCTACTACGTGCCGCCGACGGCGGACGGCCAGGACGCTCTGCTCGAGGAGAACCCCGAGCTCGAGCCGTGGGTCGGTGCGGTGCGCGACGCGAAGGGCCGCACGAGCGACGACCTCGGCACGAGCTACCCGCCGATCTCCGAGGCGCTGTGGACCGCGGTGCAGAACGCGCTGTCCGGTGCGCAGACGCCGCAGGAGGCGCTCGAGGCCGCGCAGGCCGACGCCGAGTCGGCGACGAGCTGACCGCGACAGTTGTGAACGCTCACACGATCTGATCGAAGGACGTGACATGACGACCTCCCCGACGGCCGTCGGGACGCGTGGCGCCGACGCCGGGACGGGCTCCGTGCCCGTCCCGGCGGCGGGACCCCGCCGCCGGCGCCGCAGCCCCGGGCCGAGCCAGTGGACCGCGGTCGGTTTCGCCGCCCCGCTGCTCGTCTACCTCGTGCTGTTCTACGCGTACCCGCTGATCCGCAACATCGACCTCAGCGTGCACGACTACACGATCCGCGCGTTCGTCCAGGGCAACGCCGAGTTCGTCGGTGTGGAGAAGTACGTCGAGATCTTCACCTCGTCGACCTTCTCCACGGCGCTCGTCAACACCGCGCTCTTCACGGTCGTCTCGATCGTGTTCCAGTTCTCGATCGGCCTGGCCCTGGCCGTGTTCTTCCGGTCGAGCTTCCGCCTCTCCAGCGGGCTGCGGGCGCTGTTCCTCGTGCCGTGGCTCCTGCCGCTGATCGTCTCGGCCTCCACCTGGGCGTGGATGCTCAACAGCGACAACGGCATCGTCAACTCCGTGCTGAGCGCGTTCGGCATCGGCCAGATCAACTGGCTCACCTCGCCGGACACCGCGCTGATCTCCGTGATCATCGCGAACATCTGGCTGGGCATCCCGTTCAACCTCGTCATCCTCTACTCCGGGCTGCAGAACATCCCGGGCGAGGTGTACGAGGCGGCCTCGCTCGACGGCGCCGGTGCGTGGCGCCAGTTCTGGAGCGTCACGTTCCCGCTGCTGCGGCCTGTCTCGGCGATCACGATCCTGCTCGGGCTCATCTACACGCTCAAGGTCGTCGACGTCATCTGGATCATGACGACGGGCGGTCCGGGCGACGCCTCGACGACGCTCGCGGTGTGGTCCTACCGCGAGGCCTTCGGCACCGGCCAGCCCGACTTCTCGCCGGCGGCCGCCGTCGGCAACGTCCTCATCCTCATCGCGCTCGTCTTCGGGTTCCTGCACCTGCAGCTCCAGCGACGGCAGGAGGCCCCCTGATGAACCGCCGTCCCTACGGCAAGACCTGGTGGAAGACCGCTCTCGGCCTGTTCTTCACCGCGCTCATGCTCTTCCCCGTCTACTGGATGGTCAACGTCTCCCTCACCGAGACGAGCGACCTGCGGTCCGACCCGCCGCGGTGGTTCCCGTTCGAGCCGACGTTCGTCGGCTACACCGCCGTGTTCGACCAACAGCTGCCGTCCCTCGCGACGAGCCTGCTCATCGGCTTCGGATGCGTGCTGCTCACCGTCGTCATCGCGGCACCCGCGGGCTACGCGCTCGCGCTGCTGAACCTTCGGGGCGGCAGGACGCTGAACTTCCTGCTCCTCGTCGCGCAGATGATCCCGGCGGTCGTCATGGCGATGGGCTTCTACGCGATCTACGTCCGCCTCGGGCTGCTCAACACCATCCCCGGGCTCATCGTCGCGAACTCGACGATCGCGGTGCCGTTCGGCGTCCTGCTCTTCACGGCCTTCATGTCGGGCATCCCGCGCGAGCTCCTGCAGGCCGCGCGCATCGACGGCGCGGGCGCCTGGCGCACGTTCCGGTCGGTCGTGCTGCCGGTCAGCCGGAACTCGACGCTGACCGTGTCGCTCTTCGCGTTCCTGTGGGCGTGGTCGGACTTCATCTTCGCCTCGACGCTGAACCGCAACGGGGACCTCATCCCCATCACGCTCGGCATCTACAAGTACATCGGCAACAACACGACGCAGTGGAACGCCATCATGGCGACCGCCGTCGTCGCGTCCGTCCCCGCGGCGATCCTCCTGGTCGTCGCCCAGCGTTACGTCGCCGCGGGAGTCACCGCCGGCGCAGTGAAGGACTGAGCTCGTGACCCAGCACGTCACCCTGACCGGCGCCGCGGCGTCGTCCACCCTGCCCGACGCCGGTACCCGGGCCCACGCTCGGCTCGCCCGGCCGGTGGTCCCGGCGGGCACGCACCGCGGTGCGGGCCTGGGCGAGGTGCGGCTGACCGGAGGGTTCTGGGGCCGGTTGCAGGAGACCAACGCGGCCGCGACGCTGGACCACTGCCTCGCCTGGATGGAGCGGCTGGGGTGGGTCGAGAACTTCGACCGGGTCGCGCAGGGCACGACCGGTGGGCACCGCCCCGGCTGGCAGTTCTCGGACTCCGAGGTCTACAAGCTCGTCGAGGCGCTGGCGTGGGAGCACGGCCGGACGGGGGACGCGCGGGTCGAGGCGATGCTCGGCGGGCTCGTCGACCGGATCGCCGCCGCGCAGGACGCCGACGGCTACCTCAACACCTGTTACGGGCACGCGGGCCAGCCGGGCCGGTACACCGACCTGGAGCGGGGTCACGAGCTCTACTGCACGGGCCACCTGCTGCAGGCGGCCGTCGCGCGGGTCCGGACCGTCGGCGAGGACCTGCTCGTCGCGGTGGCGCGCCGCGCGGCCGACGAGGTCTGCCGGGAGTTCGGCGCGGGCGCCCGGGAGGGCCTGTGCGGGCACCCCGAGATCGAGGTCGGGCTGGCCGAGCTCGGCCGGGCGCTCGACGAGCCGCGCTACACCGAGCAGGCGCGGTTGTTCGTCGAGCGACGGGGCCGCGGCACGCTCGGCCCCATCCCGCTGCTGAGCCCGGCGTACTTCCAGGACGACGTGCCGGTGCGCGAGGCCGACGTCTGGCGCGGGCACGCGGTCCGCGCGCTCTACCTGGCGGCGGGCGCCGCCGACGTCGCGGTCGACACGGGGGACGACGAGCTCCTCGCCGCGGTCGAGCGGCAGTGGTCCCGGTCCGTCGAGCGACGGACGTTCCTCACCGGGGGCATGGGCTCGCGGCACCAGGACGAGGGGTTCGGCGACGACTTCGAGCTCTCGCCCGACCGCGCCTACTGCGAGACGTGCGCCGGGGTCGCGTCGGTCATGGTCTCGTGGCGGCTGTACCTCGCGACGGGGGAGGTGCGGTACGCCGACCTCATGGAGCGCACCTTCTACAACGTGGTCGCGACGTCGCCGCGGACCGACGGCCGGGCGTTCTTCTACGCGAACCCGCTGCAGCAGCGGGTCGCGGGGGCGGACGTGCGCCCGGACGCCGAGAACCCGCGGGCCGAGGGCGGCGTCCGCGCCCCCTGGTTCGACGTCTCCTGCTGCCCGACGAACGTGGCGCGCACGCTCGCGACCTGGCACCTGTACGCGGTGTCGGTCGACGGCGACACCGTCACCCTGGTCCAGCACGCCGCCGGTGACGTGCGGGTTGTGCTCGACGACGGCGGCGAGCTCGCCCTCACCGTGCGCACCGGCTACCCGCGCACGGGCGACGTCGCGGTGGAGGTCACGGGTGCCCCGGACCGGCCCGTCACGCTGCGGATGCGCGTCCCGCACTGGGCCGACGGCGCGAGGCTCACCGACCCGGACGGGACGGCCGGTCCGGCCGCGCCGGGCTGGGCTGAGGTGACCCGGACGTTCGCCGCGGGCGACGAGGTCGTGCTCCGGCTGCCCGTCGCCCCCCGCCTCACGTGGCCCGACCCGCGGGTCGACGCCGTGCGCGGGACCGTCGCCGTGGAGCGCGGGCCCCTCGTGCTGTGCCTCGAGTCGGTCGACCTGCCCGCGGGCGTCGAGCTCGAGGACGTCCGCCTCGACGTCGCGGCGCCGCTGGCGGACGACGACGACGGCGCCCGCGCCCGCGGCCTGGCCCTGCCGCCCACCGGCGACGGGACGGGACGGCCGCCCTTCGCGGCGGGTCCGCCGAACCCGGGCGCCGGCGAGCCGGTCGAGCTGCGGCTCGTGCCGTACCAGCGGTGGGCCGAGCGCGGCCCGTCGACCATGCGGGTGTTCGTGCCGACCGCATGAGCGCCGCGCCCGCCTGAGAGTCCGCCCCGGCGCTGCCGGGGCGGGACGGGCACGTCCACCGCGGAACCGGTTCGACGGCGATGCGGACGATCGAGGAAGGAGGAGGCACCACCCCCGAGGGGGAGCTCGTACGACGACGTTCGAGCGCGCGCCGGCAAGCGCGCGGCGACAGAGAGGTACTCGATGAGGTACTCGACGAAGAGCACGACGCAGTCGCGGCGCACGCCGCGACGGACGGCTGTGGCACTGACCACCGTCTCGGCGCTGGGCGCCGGACTCCTGGGAGGGGCGTTCGCCGCGCCTGCCACGGCCGCGACGCCCGAGCCCGACCTGCACTACACGATGGACGCGCTCGACGGCACGACCGTCACCGACAGCTCCGGCAACGACCTGCACGGCACGCTCTCGGGCAGCGCCGAGCTCGTGGACGACGAGGCCGGCGGCTCGGCCCTCGACCTGCACGGCGGCACGGGCGGCGGCTACGTGACGCTGCCGCGCGGCGCCCTCGAGGGCGCGCAGGACCTCACGGTCTCGACGCGGGTCCGCTGGGACGGCACCGGCGGTGCCTGGCAGTGGATCTACGCGCTCGGCACGAACAACCAGCGCTACCTGTTCTCGACCCCCTCGAACGCCGACGGCCGCCTGCGGACCGCGGTGACGACGAACGGCGGCGGGGCGTCGGAGACGACGGTCACGGGGTACTCGCCCCTGGCCGCGGGGGACTGGGCGACACTGACCGTCACCCTGGACACCGACGCCGACCGCCTGACCACCTACCTGGACGGCGTGGCGGTCTCCTCCGCGACCACCGGGATCTCCGCGGGCGAGCTGCTGACGGCCGGGGCGTCGTCGGCCGGGTACATCGGCCGGTCGTTCTACCCGGACCCGCTCTTCAACGGTGCGATCGACGACTTCCGGGTCTATCACGCGGCGCTCAGCGCAGAGCAGGTCGCGGAGCTGGCGGGCGACGACGTCCCGACCCTGACCGGTGTCACGCAGGGGCAGGTCGCGGTGCGGACCTCGGTCGGGACCGCGCCCGAACTGCCCGAGAGCGTGCGGGCCACCTTCAGCGACGGCGTCGACCGGAACGTCCCTGTGGTGTGGGACGACGTCGACCCGGCGGACTACGCGGCCAGCGGCACGTTCCTCGTCGCGGGCGACGCGGCGGGCACCGCCGTGACCGCGCGGGTCACGGTGACGCGCGGGGAGCTGCGCATCGACCTCGGCACCGACACCGGCGCCTTCCACGGCGGCGCGTCCGGTGTCCTCTACGGCCTGTACGCCGACGGCATGCCCACGGACAACCTCGTCGAGGGCATGAACGTGCGGACCGTCGCGACCAAGGCGCAGGACGGCGCCCAGCACCCGGGCTCCGACGCGCTCGAGATCGTCGGCCAGCTCGGCGACACCACGGGCGGCGACGTCTACCTGCGCGTCACCGACTGGTACCGGGGCTTCCCGTACCAGTGGCCGGGCAGCACGCCCCAGGCCAAGCTCGCGGACTACATGGAGGTCCTGGACGAGCAGCTCGCGATGATCCACGACCTCGACCCGCAGTACCTGGACAACCTCGTGATCGAGCCGTTCAACGAGCCCGAGGGCAACATGTTCGGCACCGGGCAGTGGAGCTACAACAGGACGAGCTGGCTCAACGACCCGACGGACTACTTCGCGGCCTGGGACGCCACCTACCGGCGGATCAAGGAAGAGTTCCCGGACATGCGCATCGCCGGCCCTGGCACGAGCATCCTGTACAGCCAGGTGCAGGGCTTCATGCAGCACGCCGTCGCCGAGGACACCGTCCCGGACATCATCACGTGGCACGAGCTCACGCACCCGCAGAGCATCCGTGACTCCGTCGAGCGCTTCCGCGGCTGGGAGGCCGCGGCGTTCGCCGGGTCCGACGACGAGGGCACCGAGCTCCCGCTCAACATCAACGAGTACGCGTTCAACTACCACACCTCGGTCCCCGGCCAGATGATCCAGTGGATCTCCGCGATCGAGGAGTCCAAGGTCGACGCGATGATCGCGTTCTGGAACATCAACGGCAACCTCGCGGACTCCGCCGTCCAGACGAACCGCGGCAACGGGCAGTGGTGGCTCTACAACGCCTACGCGCAGATGAGCGGCCACACCGTCGAGGTCACGCCCCCGTCGCCCGGGACGAACTACTCCCTCCAGGGCGTCGCGACGCTCGACGAGGAGCAGTCCGTCGCGCGGGCCATCATCGGTGGTCAGGACGGCCCGGTGCCGGTCGACGTCGCAGGCGTCCCGTCGGAGCTCTTCGGCGACGACGTCCGGGTCACCGTCCGGGAGATCCCCTGGACCGGTCAGCTCGGCGACTCGGCCCAGCCCGCGCACCTCACCGAGGGCGTGTACGCGGTCGAGAACGGCACCGTCACCCTCGAGTTCGGTGAGGGCGACCTGCCCGAGCTCGTCGAGTCGTCCGCGTACGAGATCGTCGTGACGCCCGCCGGGTTCGGCGAGACCACCGCGGCGGTCCCGACCGTCTGGGCGGGCAGCTACGAGGCCGAGGACGCCGAGTACACCGGCAGCGGCTACACCCGCAACGGCCCCGAGGGCTCGCCGAGCGACGTCGGCAAGTTCTACACCTCGGGCGGGTTCAACGTGGGCGGCCTGCGGACGGGCTCGAACGGCGTGCTCGACTTCGAGGTGACCGTGCCCGAGGACGGCACGTACGACCTCAGCGTCTTCGCCAGCACGCTCAACACCTACTCGCTGGTGCAGGAGAACGGTCCGACGAACGTGTTCGTCCGGGTCGACGGCGCGCAGGAGCAGGAGATCCACCTGCCGCTGGGCTACAAGTGGGTCGTGTGGGACCACAGCGACACGACCGTCGAGCTCACGGCGGGCACGCACACGATCTCGCTCGCGGCCCAGAGCCTGGACGGCGAGGGCGTCACGCGTGGTGACGCGCTCATCGACCGCATCACCCTGTCGCTGCCGGACGACGGCGCGTCGAGCGACGTGTACGAGGCCGAGCTGGCGCAGATCGACGGTGGCAGCACCCTGTACTCGGCGCCCGAGGGCGTCGAGGGCCAGGCCTCCGGTGCCGGTGTCGTCGAGCTGGCGGCCGACGAGAGCGCCACGTTCTGGGTGTACTCGCCGATCGACGGCGAGGCCACCCTGGGCGCCGACGTCCTCGGAGACGGGCAGGGCACCCTGACCGTCAACGGCCAGGACGTCGCGGACCTCACGGGCTCGGCGGAGATCGCCGTACACCTCGCGGGCGGCGTCAACAAGGTGACCGTGACGGGCGGCGCGGAGCCGCTGCTCCTCGACCGCCTGCGGGTCGAGGCGGGTCAGGGTGCGCTCGACGCCACCGAGTACCAGGCGGAGGACGCCGAGCTCGCGGGCGACGCGACGGTCACGGAGCTCTCGCTCGCCGAGGGCGGCCAGGCCGTCACCGGCGTCGGCGGGGATCCCGGCAACGACAGCGCGCTGACGTTCCGGGTCGAGGCCGCCACGACGGGCACGCACGCGGTCGTCGTGCGCTACTCCAACCCGGAGCAGGTGGACGGCACCCACTACAACCCGAACCCGGTCGCCCGGCACGCCGACTTCTCCGTCAACGACGGTGAGCCGGTGCGCGTGATGTTCGTGCCGACGTTCCACGAGAACAACTTCTGGGAGCGCACCGTGCTCCTCGACCTCGAGGAGGGGGAGAACACCATCTCCCTGCGCTCGGAGGAGGCGACCAACTGGGACGGCGAGACCTACGCGTCCGAGACCTGGTCCGCCGACTTCCTCCTGCGGGCACGGCACGCCCCGATCGTCGACCGCATCACGGTCTCACCGCTCACCGCGAGCACGGCGGCGACCAGCCCGGTCGAGGTCACGGCCGAGTCCCGGTGCATCGGCTCACGGGCCTATGTCGCGGTGCGGGCCACCAACGTGTCCGACGCCGCGGTCGACGTCACGCTCACGACCCCGTACGGGTCCCGATCGCGGGCCGAGGTCGGCCCGGGGCAGAGCCACTTCCAGTCGTTCGCGGTCCGCGCGGCCACCGTGGCGGCGGGCAGCGCCGAGGTCGAGGCCGGGGGTGTGACCACGACGCACGAGTACGACGCCGCGACCTGCTGACCTGCAGCCGGACGTCCTGAGCGGCGGCGGTGCCCACGTGCGATGCACGCCGGGCGCCGCCGTCGCCATTCGTAGGACGACTCGGATCGGCGCCGGACCCGCGCGGCGTGCGCACGTGCCCGACGTCGTCCCCTAGCGTCGTCCTCGACGGCAGGCCCGTCCGACCGGGGCGGGCCGACGGCGGAAGGACCGGTGCGTGGTCCCGTCGGAGGGAACGCCCCTGAGCGCGCGCTCGCGCAGCATCGTCGCGAGCGTCCTCACCGTGGTCGTGCTGCTGCTCACCGCGACGTGCGCGGTGCGGCTCGGCGTCGACGTCGTCACGGCCGCACGGCCTCCGGGGAAGGCGGCGCCGCCCGCGCCCGTCGTCCCGGAGGTCCCCGTGCGGGCCGAGACCAACGTTCCGATGGTCGCGCTCGAACCGGGCGAGGAACCGCCGCAGTTCGTCATCTTCTCCTTCGACGGCGCCGGCTGGCACGACCGCTGGCAGGAGTTCATGACCGCCGCCGAGCAGGTCGACGCCCGCTTCACCGGGTTCCTCACCGGCATCTACCTGCTCACCGACGAGCGCCGCGACGAGTACACCGGCCCCGGGCACTCGACCGGTCGTGCGTCGATCGGGTTCGGCGGCGACGAGGAGGACGTGCTGCGGCTCGTCGAGGACCTCAACCAGGCCTACGCCGCCGGCCACGAGCTCGGCACCCACTACAACGGGCACTTCTGCTCGGACAACCCGCCCGGCGGCAACCAGTGGTCCACCGCCGACTGGGACGACGAGCTCGACCAGTTCTTCCGGTTCCTGCGCCGCTGGGACACCCTCAACGAGATCCCGGACGCCCCGGCGCTCGCGTTCGGCCCGGACGACGTCAAGGGCGGCCGGACGCCGTGCCTCGAGGGGGTCTGGGAGGAGCTCGCCCCCGCGTGGGAGGCGCACGGTCTCACCTACGACTCGTCGAAGCCGGGACACGGCATGGCGTGGCCGCAGGTCGAGGAGGGTGTGTGGCAGTTCCCGGTGCCCTCGACGCGCTCACCCGCGTTCGGCACCGTGCTCGCCATGGACTACAACTTCTGGTTCAAGTACAACGGTGCGCGCGACGCCCCCGACGAGGCGGACGAGATCCGGGCCGGGGTCCTCGAGACCTACCGCCACATGCACACCACCGCGAGCGAGGGGAACCGGGCGCCGATCGTCGTCGCCAACCACTTCAACCGGTGGAGCGGCAACGCGTTCAACCCCGCGGCCCTCGACTTCATGCTCGAGGTCTGTGGCGAGCCGGACACCGTCTGCGCGACCTACCAGGACGTCATCGCCTGGATGGAGCTCCAGGACCCCGAGGTCCTGGCCGAGCTGCAGTCCCGCGAGCCGGTGCTCTGACCCGCGGGACCGCAGCTCGACCCTCGCTCACCGCCTGCTCACCGCACGCGGACCGTGAGGTCCTTGCTCGCCGTGGTGCCGGCGTCGTTCGTCGTCTCGATGCGGTAGGTGTACGAGCCGCGCTCGCGACCCTCGAGCGGCACCCGGACCTGCTGGGCCGCGGGCGTGCGGTCCGTCAGCTCGCCGGCGGCCACCTCGACGTCGTCCTCGTACAGGACCCAGCTGGTCGCGTTGGTGCCCCACCACATGTCGGCCTGGACGGTGTAGTCGCTGCCGCCGCGGTGGTTGTCGTGGCTCAGCCGCGCGACGCCCGGGTTCGCGTCGGTCACCTTCACCGTGTGCGTGCGGCACGGCGTGGTGCCCGCCGCGTTCACGAGCTCGCACGTGTAGGCGTAGGTGCCGTTCGTCCGGCCCGTGAGGGGGACCTCGATCTTCTGCGCGGCCGGCGTGGCGTCCACGAGGCGCTGGGTGTGGACGAGCTCGCCGTCCTCGAAGAGGCGGAACGTCGTGCCGTTCTGGCCCCACCACAGGTTCGCGGTGATGGTGTACGACCCGCCGCGGATGCCGTCCCACGAGCTGTCGTCGCTCAGCACGGGCTTGCCCGGCGCCGTCGTCGGGGCCGGACCGCCCACGGAGAACAGCGTCGTGGTCCCGGAGACCTCGCTCGCGACGGCGAGCAGCGGGGTGCCGGTCGGGGAGTCCGCGCCCGGGATGAACGCCAGACCCTCGGGCCCGAGGTCGCCTGCCTGCGCGAGCGCGGCGTCCTGGTCGTCGGCGTCCTCGACGGAGACCGACAGGTCGCGGTTGTTGACGTACGTGACGTACCGCGCGTCGTCGGGCGTGGTGATGTCGTAGACGATCACGCCGCCTACGCGCTCGAAGCCGATGAACGCGTAGGTGCGGCCGTCGACCTCGCCGATGGCGAGGTTCTCCGGCTCGGGGCCCTTGTCGTCCGAGCGGCCCTCGAGGTTCGTCGCCGAGTGGTTGGAGTTGAACGCCTCCGGCGCGACCGCGGCCGTGATCTGCTCGAAGTCGTCACCGGAGTCGAAGACCCGCTCGCCCGCCGTCGTCCAGATGGAGAAGGACCGGGCGCCGAACGCGTACAGCTCCTCGTAGCACGAGCCGTCCGCGGCGAGCCCGCTCGCGGTTGAGACGTTGAGGCGGCCGAGGTCCGCGTCGCCCCGCAGGCCGGCCGCCGGGCTGTCCGTGCACACCGGCGCGAGCCCGCCCTTGCCGAGGTCCTTGACGCGGGCCGGCTCGGCGTAGTCGCCCCACTCGCGCGCGTCGCCCTCGTTGGCGGTGACGAGGTAGGTCTCGCCGTCCGCGACGTAGGCGTTCATGCCGTCGGGCATGTACAGGCCCTTGACGGGCACGGGGCGGATGTCGATCCGGCCGTCCCGGTCGGACGGGTCCATGCCGTTGCCCGGCAGGGAGTGGTCCTTGGCGCCCAGCGGCCAGATCTCCGTGACCTGCGCGGCGTCGAGGTCGACGACGGCGGTCGCGTTGTTCTCCTGGAGCACGACGTAGGCCGTGGTCGAGGAGGCGTCGACCACGACGTACTCCGGCTCGAGGTTCGCCGACACCGGGCGCTCCGCGTCCTCGAGCCCGGCGAAGATCCGCACCTCGTCGGGCAGGGTGGCGCTCCCGCCCTCCTCGAACGCGTGGAAGGTTGCCGTGCGGACGGCGTCCTGCCCCGGCACCGCGACGGTGCCCGGCAGGTCCACGACCGAGACGGAACCCTCGGGGTCGACCGTGTAGTCGTCGTCGGGCTCGCCCTCGTTCGCGACGACGGCGCGGCGGCCGTCGGGCGTCACGGTCACCATGTCGGGCAGCGCGCCCACCCGGACCGCGCCGAGCGTCGCCCCGTCGTCGGCGGCGTCGAAGAGCACGAGCCAGCCGTCGTCGGTCTTCACGTCGGACTGGACGGCGACGATCCCGAGACCGTCGGGGCGCACGGCGACCGAGTTGGCGACCGCACCCGCCGGGACGGTGGTGCCGTCCGCGGAGCTCACCCCGGTCGTGTCGAGCGTGTGCAGCAGCACCGGCTGCGTCGGGTCCGCGATGTCGAGGACCTGCACGGCACCCTGCGCGGCGTTGACGACGAAGAGCCGCTGGGACGCGGCGTGGTGCGCGACGATCTCCGCCGCCGACTCGTCGAACACGCCGCTCTCGAAGGTGCCGAGCGGGGAGAGGGACAGCGCGGCATCCTCGGCGGAGTCCGAGACCGGGTCGTCGACGATGCCCGCGGCCGCGGGCAGGGTGGCGGTGGCCAGCGCGGCGCACAGGCCGAGGCCGAGCGTCGTGGCGAGCGCGCGGGAGGGCAGGTGCACGGGGGAGCCTCCAGGATGTGGGGCGCGCGCGAGCCGCGCACCGGACGTCGTGGACGCTAGGTGGCGCCGATGACCGGCCGGTGGAGCGTGGCGGTCGCGCCGGTGGCGTGCGCGTGAACGCGGGGCAGGTCGCACGGCGCGTGGGCAGGAAGAGGGTGTAGGAAGAGGGGATGGCGCTCAGCGCGGGACTGCTGCTCTACCGGGTGCGCGACGGCGCACCCGAGGTGCTGCTCGGCCACATGGGCGGTCCGTTCTGGGCCCGCAAGGACGCGGGGGCGTGGACGATCCCCAAGGGAGAGCCGGACGCCGGTGAGGACCTGCACGCCACGGCGGTGCGGGAGTTCACCGAGGAGCTCGGGGCGCCGCCGCCCGACGCGCAGGTGCCGGACCTCGACCTGGGGGAGGTGCGCCAGCGCGCCGGGAAGGTGGTGCGGGTCTGGGCCCGGGCCGGTGACCTCGACCTCGACGCGGAGCGGGCGGGCTCGAACACCGTCGAGGTCGAGTGGCCGCCGCGGTCGGGGCGGCGGCTGGAGTTCCCGGAGCTCGACCGGGTGGGCTGGTTCGACCTCGACCGCGCGCGGGGTCTGGTCGTCAGCGCGCAGGCCGAGCTGCTCGACCGCCTCGACGCGGCCCTGCGCGCCGGGTGAGGTGCGTCAGGCGAGCAGCTCGGGAGCGGCGAGGACACCGGCGACGAGGCCGAGGACGACGGCCGCCACGGCGGTCGGGACGTGCAGCGGTCGCGGTCGGACGATCGCGGTGCGGGTGCGCTGGAGCAGTGCCATGCGGTGGTGCCTCGTCTCGGGGGGTTCGGGACCCAGGTGGGCCGTTCTACCGAGAGAGACAGTGCGGGCGGCTGTTCATGACGCCGCCCGCACGACCAGGTGCTGCGACGTGCGTCACGCCCGCAGGACGAGCGCGTCTCCCTGCCCGCCGCCGCCGCACAGCGCCGCGGCGCCCGTGCCGCCGCCCCGGCGCCGCAGCGCGAGCGCGAGGTGGAGCGCGAGGCGGGCCCCGGACGCCCCGACCGGGTGGCCGAGGGCGATCGCGCCGCCGTCGGCGTTGACGCGCTCGGCGTCGATGCCGAGGTCCGCGACCGACTGCAGCGCGACCGCGGCGAACGCCTCGTTGATCTCGACGAGGTCGAGGTCCCCGACGGCGATCTGCTCGCGCTCCAGCGCGTGCTCGATCGCGCGCGCGGGCTGGGAGTGCAGGGAGTTGTCGGGGCCGGCGACCTGTCCGGCCGCACCGATCTCGGCGAGCCACGGGAGCCCGTTGCGCAGCGCGAAGGCGCGGCTCGTCACCACGACCGCCGCGGCGCCGTCGGACAGCGGGGAGCTGGACCCGGCGGTGATGGTGCCGTCCGCGACGAACGCGGGCTTCAGCCGGCTCAGCGCCTCGAGCGTCGTGTCGGCGCGGATGCCCTCGTCGTCGGCGACGACGACGGGCTCGCCGCGGCGCTGCGGGACGCTCACGGGGGTGATCTCCTCGGCGAGGTGACCGGCGTCGCGCGCGGCGGCCGCGAGGTGGTGCGAGCGGACGGCGTACTCGTCCTGCTCCGGGCGGGCGATCCCGCGCGTCGTGCAGCCGAGGTCGGTGGCCTCGCCCATGATCCGGCCGTCGAACGGGTCGCGCAGGCCGTCGTAGGTGAGCGAGTCGGCCAGGGTGGCGTCGCCGAAGGTGTACCCCGCCCGCGAGCCGAGCAGCAGGTGCGGGGCGTTCGTCATGGACTCCTGGCCGCCTGCGACGACGACGCTCGCCTCACCCGTGCGCACGAGGCGGGCCGCGTCGATGATCGCCGTGAGGCCGGACAGGCACAGCTTGTTGATCGTGACGGTCGGCACGTCCCAGCCGATGCCCGCCGCGATCGCGGCCTGGCGTGCCGGACCCTGCCCCGCGCCGGCCTGGATGACCTGGCCCATGATGACCGTGTCCACCTGGTCCGCGCGCACCTGGGCGGCCGTCAGCGCCCCACGGATGGCGTGGGCGCCGAGCTCCGTCGCGGACAGCGACGCGAGCGCCCCGCGGAAGCGCGTGAACGGCGTGCGGGCACCGTGCAGGAGGACGGGCGTGCGCTCGTCCTCGGGTGTGGTGGGGACCTGCGCGCCGGTCTGGTCGGTGTGCTCGGGGACGGTGCTCACGGTGTGCTCCTGGCTCGGGTCGAGACGAAGGCCCCGGCGCCGCGAGGAGGGGCGAGCGGCGCCGGGGAGCGGAGGGCGCGGGCCGTGCCCGCGCGGGTGGGTCAGGCGAACGCCGAGACCCCGGTGATGTCGCGGCCGACGATGAGCGCCTGGACGGACTCGGTGCCCTCGTAGGTGTGCAGGGCCTCGATGTCGGCGAAGTGCCGGGCGACGCGGTGCTGCAGGAGGATCCCGTTGCCGCCGAGCATGTCGCGCGCGACCGACGCGATCTGCCGGGCGCCCCGCGTGCACGTGTACTTCGCGAGCGACGCCTGCGGCCCGGAGAGCGTCCCGGCCTCCTCGAGGCGCGTCATCGCGGCGACCGTGAGCTGGAGCTGGGTGAGCGTGCTGAGCATCGACGTCAGCCGCTCCTGGACCATCTGGTTCGCCGCGAGCGGGCGCCCGAACTGCACGCGCTGCCTCGCGTAGGCGACCGCGGTCTCGTAGCACGCGACCGCGTGCCCGACGGCGGCCCACGCCACCCCCAGTCGCGTCGCCGCGAGCACCCGGCCGGTGTCCTTGAAGGACCGTGCGCCGGGCAGCGCGTGGTCGGCGGGGACGAACACGTCGTCGAGCACGACGTGCGCCTGCCAGATCGCGCGGAGCGACACCTTGCCGGTGATGGTCGTGCCGGTGTAGCCGGGGGTGTCCTGGGGGACGACGAACCCGTGGACCTGGCCGTCGCCGTCGTCCGCACCGTCGTTGCTGACGAGGCGCGCCCACACGACGGTGATGTCGCCGGAGGACCCGTTGCCGATCCACTTCTTCTCGCCGTCGAGGACGTACCCGTCGACGCCGTCGCGGGTCGCCCGGCGGGCCGTGGTCTCGAGCGAGACCGAGTCGGAGCCGTGCGTGGGCTCGGTGAGCGCGAACGCCCCGAGGATCTCGCCGCGGGCCATGGGCTCGGCGTACCGGGCGCGCTGCTCGTCCGAGCCGAGCATCTGGATCGACCGCAGCGCCAGGCCGCCCTGGACACCGCAGATCGTGGCGACCGAGCCGTCGCCCCGCGACATCTCCATGGCGGCGAGGCCGGCGCCGAGCACGGAGACGCGGGGGTGGTTCTCGACGTCGACGCCGTCGCGCAGGAGGTCGACCTCGCCCATGCGCTTGACGAGGTCGAGCGGTACCTCGGCGCGCTCCCAGTGGTCGTCGATGACGGGCAGGACCTCGTCCTGGACGAACTGCCGGACCAGCTGCTGGTGGGCGCGGTCCTCGGCGGTGGCGTGCGCGAACGCGCCGGCGTAGTCGACGTCGAGCGGGGTGGTGAGGTCGTAGGACGGCTCGGTGACACCGGGCGTGACGGGTGGGGTGGGCATCGGTGCTCCCTGGTCTCGGACGGGCTCCCCCCATCGTGCGCTGATATCAGGTCTCACGTCAAGAGACGCAGTATCAGACGGCCTCCGAGCGGCACCTCAGGTCGTGAGCACCCGCGCCCGGCGGTCGACGCGCCACCACACGAAGAACCCGACGAGGGTGAAGGCGCCGTAGAACATGTACATGAACGCCGAGGCGTAGTAGCCCGCGCTGAGCAGGAGCGGGACGCCGACGACGTCGACCGCGACCCACACGAGCCAGAACTCGACCCAGCCCTTCGCCATGCCGTACGTCGCGAGGAGGGACCCCATGAAGATCCACGCGTCCGCCCAGACGGGCTCGTACGACTCGAGCGCGCGGAAGACCGGGGTGAGCAGCGCCGTCCCGCCGACCAGCGCGACGACGAGGAACACCCGCTCGCGCGCCGACGCCCAGCGCGGCACGACGCCGACGCCGTGGCTGTCGGCGTCCGCGTCACCGGTGCGTGCACGCACCGCGCGCCACTGCACCCAGCCGTAGACCGACACGGCGAGGAACATGACCTGCCGGGCGGCCTGGCCGAGGAGGTTGACCGGGTTCGGCGTCGCGAACACCGCGCCGAGGAACACCGTGAGCAGGAGCAGGTTGCCCACGATGCCCACGGGCCACGCCCACACCTTGCGCCGCATCCCGCCGAGCGCGGAGGCCAGCCCGAACCCGTTGCCGACGATCTCGCGCCAGAGCAGGTGCTGGTCACCGAGGGTGAGCTGCGCGTCGAACAGCGCGTCGATCAGGTCCATCTCGTCCTCGTCTCCCGGGCGGCCGCGCCGCTCACGGGGCGGTCAACGCGAAGAACAGGGGCGCGCATTCCCGCTGGACGCGTGCACTCGCCGGAGGCCGCGGGACGCCCGCTCAGGAGAGCGCGTCGCGGACGGCGCGGGAGACGGCGGCCGCGACGTCGTCGGGCCGCTCCGCGCCGCCGGCACCCTCGACCACGGTGACGACGACCCGTGCGCGCCCGGCCGTGCCCGCCTCGACGTCGGTCGAGGCCGTCCCGGTCGGGTGCGCCGCGCCGCGCGGCGCCGCCGCCCGGCGCAGGTCGGCGAAGGCTTCCTCGAGGTCGGGTCGCAGGTCGAGACCGGGGGCGCGCAGCCACCGGCGCAGGAGCGCGTTGTGCACCGCCACGACGGACGCCGCGAACGCGACCGACGCGGTCGACGTGCGGGCGCTCTCCGGGAGGGTGTCGCGCAGGTAGGCGGTGAACGCCCGCTCGTAGCGGTGGGTCGTGACGAGCTCGCGGTCGCGCAGCGCCGGCACCTGCTGGAGGAGCTGGTGGCGGGCGAGCGACGTCTCGCGCTGGGCGACGTGGTGGTCGAACACGAGGCGCGCCGCCCGGCACACCTCGACGTACGGGTCGTAGGACGCGTCCCACGCCCGGTCCGGGTCGGTCGGCGCGCCACCGTTCCCACGGGCCTCCGGGCGGGTCGCGGCGAGCAGCACGACGACCTCGTCGAGGAGGAGCTCGTGGTCGGCGAAGATCACGTCCTCCTTGGAGCGGAACCGGCGGAAGAACGTGGCGCGGCTGATGTGCGCGGCGTCGGCGATGTCCTCGACGGTGGTCTGCTCGTAGCCCTGCCGCGTGAACAGCTCGATGGCGGCGTCGACGGCCTGGGTGTGCGTGCGGGATCGGACGGCGCTCATGGGTGGGACGTTACCCGGGTGTCCCGCCCGGCTGCTGCTCGCCGCACCCCAGGGCGACGTCCAGCACGTTCCCGGGCGGGGCGAGCGGGCACGCCCACGCGGGGTCGTAGGCGCACGACGGGTTGTACGCGAAGTTGAGGTCGACGACCAGCGTCGGGCCGTCGTCGGCCGTCCCCGAGCCCGTGCCCGACGGCACCCGGCCCGGTCCGAGGTCGGCGCCCTTGACGGTGTCGAGCAGGTAGCGACCGCCCCCGTAGGTCCAGGTGCCGGCCGCGGCGTCCTTGACGGGGACGAACAGCCCGCCGCCGTAGGAGCGCAGCGCCCACACGTCGAGCCCGCCGAGGCCGGGCAGCTCCAGGCGGCCCACCCGTTCGAAGGGCACGACGCCGTCGGTCCCCGTGGGCACGTCGAGGCGGGCCGTCCCCGCGGCCCGGACCGGGACCTCGAACCGCATCGCCGGGTCGTAGGGGCCGACGGGCAGGCCGGTGAACGCGGCGCGGTCCTCGGGCAGGAGCGGCGAGGCGGGGTGCTCGGCGAAGAGGTCGTCGCGGGCCGCGACCCAGTACTCGTGCGCGGCGGCCGGGTCGTCGGCCGCGAGGGCTCGCACGGTCGCGTACAGGTGGTGGACCCGGCGGCGCCAGTCGACGACGTCGAGCTCGGGGACGGGGCTCATCGAGACAGCGTCGCAGGGATCGCCCGGCGCCGCAGCGGCGCCGGAGCCCGGTCTGTCAGGCCGGCCATGCCGGCCTCAGGTCAGGCGGTAGAACCGGAAGAACGCGAAGTCCTCGATCGGCAGGACCTCGACCCCCGTGAAGCCGGCCTCGAGGGCGTACCGGCGCAGGACGGGTGGTCGGATCACGGTGCCCGTCCCGGCCGACGGTGACGAGGACAGCCCGTCGGGCAGGCAGAACAGGATGCTGTACCCGTACATGACCCGCTCGACGTCGTCGCCGGGGGCCTGCAGGTCGTCCGCCACGGCCTCGTCCATGACGACGACGACCCCGTCCGGCCGGACCGCGCGCCGCACGCCCTCGAGCACCTCCACGGGGCGCGGCATGTCGTGGACGCACTCGAACGCGAACGCGGCGTCGAACGGCTCGGCGCCCAGGGACTCGGCCGCGTCCGCCTGGTGGAAGGTGACCCGGTCCGTCAGACCCGCGTCCCGGGCGTTCGTCCGGGCGGCGGCGATCGACGGGGTGTCGACGTCGACGCCGTGCAACGACGCCTCGGGGTAGGCCTGCGCGAGGGCTAGCGTCGACCAGCCCAGGCCGCAGCCGACGTCCAGGACGCGCGCGCCGGGACGGCTCAGGACGTCGTGCACCTGCGGCACCCCGGCCAGGGCGGGTGCGAGCTCGCGCTCGAACCAGGGTCGGTTGACGGCGGCCTGCGCCTCGCGGGCGTCTTCGCCGAGCTGCTCCCAGCTCACCCCGCCACCGTGGCGGTACGACTCCAGCAGGTGTTCGAGCTGGGGTCCCGCGGCCGCGACGAACCGGCTCAGCGGCGCGACGTACGACAGGCTGTGCTCGTCGGTGAGCACCTCGGCGTGCGCGGCCGGCAGGGCGAAGCGCCGCAGGTGGGGCCCTTCCGGTCCGCCGGGCGGCGCACCGTCTGTCGGGTCGCCCGGGGCGACGACCAGCAGGCCCGAGGTGGCCTGCTGCTCGAGCCACTCGCGGGCGT
Source organism: Oerskovia flava (assembly GCF_026163685.1). Classification (GTDB taxonomy): domain Bacteria; phylum Actinomycetota; class Actinomycetes; order Actinomycetales; family Cellulomonadaceae; genus Oerskovia_A; species Oerskovia_A flava. The sequence goes on along the minus strand of NZ_JAOXSR010000009.1, from coordinate 125,872 downwards.
ACCGCTCCTGGGTGGCGGTGCTCGCGGCGAGCTCGGCCGACGTCAGCGGGCCGGCCCCGGCGAGCGCCCGGTACCACCCGAGCCGGTCGCCGAGGTAGACGCTGAGGATCTCGAACGCGCCGAGGGTCGAGGCGAAGAGCCGTTCGGCGAACGCCTCGGCCGTGGTCGTCGTCTGCTGGTCCGTGCTCATGGAGGCTCCCGTCACCGGCGCTGCCGCCCGTGAGCCACCTCGCTCCCGGCGGTGCGCGTCTGCGGGCCCCGGACGACGGGGTCCTGCCTCCTGACGGTAGTCCTGTGCCCGCGGCAGGTCGAGACCTGTCGGCAGGCCCACCCGTGGCAGCATGACGGCCATGCTCGTGACCCTCTCCGCGTCGGCGACCCCGGACGCCGGCCTCGTCGACGCGACCGACCTCGGGTACCTGCTGCACAAGCACCCCGACCGCGCGCAGACGTTCGACCTGGCGGTGGGCCGCGCGCACGTGCTCTACCCGGAGGCGACCGCGCAGCGGTGCACGGTGGCGCTGCTCCTCGAGGTCGACCCGGTCGGGATCGTACGGAACAAGCGGTTCGGCGGCTCGGACGCGTTCTCTCTCGCGCAGTACGTCAACGACCGCCCCTACGCCGCGTCCTCGATGGTCGCGGTCGCGGTCGGTCAGGTCTTCCGCAGCGCCATGGCGGGGCGGTGCGAGGCCCGCCCCGAGCTCACCGGCGTCCGGCTCGACCTGGAGATCCACGTGCCGTCCCTGCCGTGCCGCGGCGGGGCGGACCTCGCGCGCCGGCTCTTCGAGCCGCTGGGCTGGACCGTGGCCGCGACCCCGGTGCCGCTCGACCCGGCGGTGAGCGGCTGGGGCGACTCGCGCTACGTGGACCTGCGGCTGACGGGGTCGCTGCGTCTGGCGGACGCCCTCAACCAGCTCTACGTGATGCTGCCCGTGCTCGACGATGCCAAGCACTACTGGGTGTCGACCGACGAGGTGGACAAGCTCGTGCGCGCCGGGGCCGGGTGGCTCGCCGAGCACCCCGAGCGGGACGAGATCATGCGCCGCTACCTCGCCCACCAGCGCCGGTACGTCGCCGACGCGACCGAGCGGCTGGTGACGCTCGACGGCGAGGTGGGTGCCGACGTCGGGCAGGTCGAGCCGGACGAGCAGGTGCTGGCCCCGCCGCCGCTCGCCAGGCAGCGCGCCGACGCCGTGCTCGCCGTGCTGGCGGAGGTCGGCGCGGGCAGCGTGGTCGACCTCGGCTGCGGCGAGGGGATGCTGCTGCGCCGGCTCGCCGACGACCGGCGCTACACCCGGCTGCTGGGGACGGACGTGTCCGCGCGCGAGCTGGACCGCGCGGCCACGCGGTTGCGCCTGCACGAGGCGAGCGACGCCGAGCGCGAGCGGGTGCGGCTGCTGCAGTCGTCGCTGACGTACACCGACGACCGGTTGACGGGCTTCGACGCGGCCGTGCTCATGGAGGTGATCGAGCACGTGGACCCCTCGCGCCTCGACGCCTTCGAACGCGCCGTACTCGGTCACGCCCGCCCGCGGGTGGTGGTCGTGACGACGCCGAACGTCGAGTACAACGTGCACTACCCGACCCTCGGTGGCGGGGACGGCGCCACGATGCGGCACCCCGACCACCGGTTCGAGTGGACCCGCGCGCAGCTGCGCCACTGGGCGCAGGCCGCGGGTCGGCGGTTCGGGTACACGGTCGAGCACCGGGGCATCGGGCCGCAGGACGCGGTGACCGGACCGCCCACCCAGATGGTGGTCCTCACCCGCGTCGACCGCGCCACCACCGACGGGACCGAGGGGAGCGCAGCATGAGCGAGCAGCGGGAGCTGAAGGTCCCGGCGACGAGCCTCGTGGTGCTCGTGGGCGTCTCGGGCTCGGGCAAGTCGACCTTCGCGCGCGAGCACTTCGGGCGCTACGAGACGGTCTCCTCGGACGTCTGCCGCGGGCTGGTGTCCAACGACGAGAACGACCAGGCCGCGACCGGGCGGGCGTTCGAGGTGCTCGGGACGATCGTCGCCAAGCGCCTCGAGCAGAACCTCCTGACCGTCGTGGACGCCACGAACGTCCAGCGGGCCGCGCGGGCGTCGCTCGTGGACCTGGCACGCACGCACGACGTGCTGCCCGTCGCGATCGTGCTCGACGTGCCGGAGCAGGTCGCGCTCGAGCGCAACGCCGCACGCCCGGACCGGGACTTCGGTGCGCACGTCGTGCGGCGCCAGCGCTCCGCCCTGCGGTCGTCGCTCAAGAGCCTCCAGCGCGAGGGCTTCCGCACGGTGCACGTGCTGCGCGGCGTCGACGAGGTCGCGGCCGCCCGCATCGTGCGCACCCCGCTGCTCACCGACCGCCGCGACGAGACCGGTCCGTTCGACGCGATCGGCGACGTCCACGGCTGCCTGCCGGAGCTGGTGACCCTCCTCGGGGAGCTGGGCTACGACGTCGTGCGCGACGACGCGGGCCGGCCGGTCGACGCGTCGCACCCGGACGGGCGGCGGGCGATCTTCCTCGGCGACCTCGTCGACCGCGGCCCCGACTCTCCCGGCGTGCTGCGCCTCGCCATGGGCATGGTGCGCGCGGGCCACGCGCTCGCCGTCCCCGGCAACCACGAGCACAAGCTCGTGCGCGCGCTGGCCGGGCGCGACGTCAAGGTCTCCCACGGCCTCGAGACGACGCTCGCGCAGCTCGCCGCGGAGACCGAGGAGTTCCGGGCCGACGTCGCGCAGTTCTGCCGCGACCTCGTCTCGCACCTCGTGCTCGACGGGGGAGGCCTCGTCGTCGCGCACGCAGGGCTCAAGGAGGCGTACCACAACCGGGCCTCGGGCCGGGTGCGCAGCTTCGCGCTCTACGGGGACACGACGGGCGAGACCGACGAGTTCGGCCTGCCCGTGCGTTACCCCTGGGCGAACGACTACCGCGGGCGCGCCATGGTCCTGTACGGGCACACCCCGACACCCGAGGCCGAGTGGGTCAACGGCACGATGTGCCTCGACACCGGGTGCGTCTTCGGCGGGAAGCTCACCGCCCTGCGCTACCCCGAGAAGGAGCTCGTGTCGGTCCCCGCGGCGCGGGTCTACTACGAGCCGGCGCGACCGTTCCTGCCCGAGGACGCCGAGCCGGCAGCGCAGCGCGAACCCGACCTGCTCGACGTCTCGGACGTCCTCGGACGGCGCTCGGTCGAGACCGCCGTGCACGGGCGCGTCACCGTGCCCGAGGAGAACGCCGCGGGCGCCCTCGAGGTGATGAGCCGCTTCGCGATCGACCCACGCCTGCTCACCTACCTGCCGCCGACCATGAGCCCGGTCGCGACGTCGACCCTGCCCGGCCACCTCGAGCACCCGGACTCCGCCTTCGCGACCTACGCGCGCGACGGCGTCGAGCGCGTCGTGTGCGAGGAGAAGCACATGGGGTCCCGCGGCGTGCTGCTCGTGGCCCGGGACTCGGGGGCCGGCTCGTCCCGCGTCGTCGCCGAGCGCTTCGGCATCGACGCACCCGGCGCCGTGCACACCCGGACCGGCCGGTCGTTCCTCGGGGACACCTCGGGCGACACCGCGACCGGCGAGCTCCTCGGCCGGGTCGCGGCCGCGGCGTCCGCCGCGGGCCTGTGGGACGAGCTCGGCGCCGACTGGCTCGTCCTCGACGCGGAGATCCTGCCCTGGTCGCTCAAGGCGGAGTCGCTGATCCGGGACCAGTACGCGAGCGTCGGGGCCGCCGCGCGCGCGGTGATGCCGTCGGCGCTGTCGGTCCTGGCCGCCGCGCAGGCCCGCGGGCTCGACGTGGCCGACCTGCGCGCCCGGACCTCCGCACGCGCCGCCGACGCCGACCTCTTCGCGCAGGCGTACCGCCGCTACCGGTGGGAGACGGGGGCCGCGGGCACCGCCGGTGCCCGCGCATCGGCGCTCGACGGGGTGCAGGTCGCGCCGTTCCAGGTGCTCGCGAGCGGGTCCGTCGACGGCGCGGGTGCGACGTACGCCGACCGCGACCACGGCTGGCACCTGGCGCTTGCCGACCGCCTCGTGGAGAGCGACCCCGCGCTCTTCCGCACCACCCGGCGCACGGTCGTCGAGCTGGGGGACGAGGCGTCGCGCGCCGACGGCGTCGCCTGGTGGGAGGAGCTCACCGCGGCCGGGGGCGAGGGCATGGTCGTCAAGCCCTGGCAGAACCTCGTACGCCGTACCGGCGGCAAGGGTGCGGGCGGGCTGGTCCAGCCCGGCCTCAAGGTGCGCGGCCGCGAGTACCTGCGGCTGATCTACGGGCCGGAGTACACCGAGCCGGCGAACCTCGAGCGTCTGCGCGAGCGGTCCCTCGGCCGCAAGCGGTCGCTCGCGCTGCGCGAGTACGCCCTGGGTCTCGAGGCGCTCGACCGGGTGGCGCGGGGCGAACCGCTGTGGCGGGTGCACGAGGCCGTGTTCGCGGTCCTCGCGCTCGAGTCGGAGCCGGTCGACCCGCGGCTGTGATCGGCCGGCGCAACCCGGGCGGTGGGCTCGTCAGTCGAGGGTCGCGAACGACCCGAGGGCGAGCGCCGAGAAGAGCACCACCGCGACGACCACGGCGAGGGCGACGAGCCACCCGTTCGCCCGCTCGACCGGGGGGACGTCGTCGCGCCGGACGGGCGCGAGGCGACGGCGTCGGGCGCGTGCTGCGGTCGTCACGTCCTGAGCGGTCACGAGGTCCTCCGGTGCTCTGCGGCCGTCGGGGTGCCCGACGACGTACCCCCGAGTCTTCCTGCAGACCCTCCGCCCGCACATCGACCGTCCGGTGGATCCTCCTGCGCCGCCGCTCATCCCCGAGGGGGAGCAGCGACGTACGCCGCGAGGAGGACTCGGCCCGCGGGGCAGGTCAGCGAGGTGCGTCGCGCCGCTGGTCCGTGCGCTGGAGGTACCGGATCTCGCGGAGCGCGACCGCCCCCGCCAGCACGAGCGGGATCCACGCCCACGTCCGGCCGCGCAGGAGCGAGAAGACGCTCACCGCCACCACGAGCAGCGCTCCGAGGACCGTGACGATGCTCGACCAGCGCACACCACGCGCTGCGCTCGCCGGGTCGGGTGCCATCCGTGCAGACTACCGACCCTTCACGGGGCGTGCGGCACCTGCGAGGATGCCGGGGTGACGAGCACCGAGCCCTCCGGCGGTGGCCCGGGCCCGGGTCCCGCGACCGACCCGGTCGACGACGACCCGGTCGGTTCCGCCGCGCTCGTGCTCAGCCTGCTGCTGGGTTTTGTGGTCGTCATCGGCCTGCTGATCTGTGTCGTCGTCGACGCGCCGATGCCGGTGGTGGCCCTCTTCGTCGGCCTGTCCGTCCTGGGCGCGCTCGCCTCGACCCTCTACGCCGTCCGCGACGGACGTCGCCGCGGCGCCTCGGGCCCGCGCCTGGTGTGGTCCACCGTCACCGCGCCGGCCCGCTACCTCGTGTCCTGGTGGTTCTGAGCTACCGGTGGTTCTGCGCCCCGACGGCGATCTGCTCGAACACCGCGAGGTCGGCGTCGAACAGCGTCCCGGGCACGGGCCAGTGCAGGACCATCTCGGTGATGCCCGCCTCGGCGTAGGCGCCGACGACGTCGGCGAGCTCGCCGGCCGAGGCCAGGGGGCGGTCGGGCGTGAACCCCGTGAGCAGGATCCGTTCCACGGTCGCCGGGTCCCGGCCCGCCTCGGCGCACGCGGCCTCCAGGTCGGCGACCTGCCGCGCCACGCCGCCGCGCGACGCGGCGACCGTCCCCTCGGGTCCGACCCGCGGGTCGCCCGTCGTCACCCACGCCTGGCCGTACCGCGCGGCGAGCCGGAGCCCGCGCGGACCCGTCGCCGCGATCGCGAACGGCATCCGCGGGGACTGCGTGCTGCCCGGGATCGTCCGGGCGTCGAGCGCCCGGTAGTGCCCCTCGGTGTGCGTGACGACGCGCTCGGTGAGCAGCCGGTCGAGCAGCACGGTGAAGTCCCGCAACCGGTCCGCCCGCTCGCGCAGGGACCAGCCCTCACCGCCCAGCACGGTGGCGTCCGCCGCCATCGTCCCCGCCCCGAGCCCGACCGTCACCCGCCCGCCGGACAGGTCGTCGAGCGTGACGAGGTCCTTCGCGAACGTCACGGGCTCGCGGTAGTTCGGCGAGGTCACGAGCGTCCCGAGGCGGATGCGCTCGGTCACCGCGGCGGCCCCGGCCAGCGTCGGCACCGCGCCGAACCACGTGCCGTCCCGGAACGGCTCCCGCCACGACAGGTGGTCGTACGTGTACGCCGCGTGGAACCCGAGGTCCTCGGCGCGGCGCCAGAGGTCACGGGCCTCGCGCCACGGGTAGATCGGCAGGATGACGGTCGACAGGCGCATGAGCAGACTCTACGGAACGTCGCCCGGCGGTCGGGTCCCAGGCGCGACCGCGCACTACGATCGCCGCATGCTCACCTGCGACGTCGCCGTGGTCGGCGGCGGTCACAACGCTCTCGTCGCCGCGACGCTCCTCGCCCGCGAAGGGCTCGACGTCCTCGTCCTGGAGCGGTTGCCGCACGTCGGTGGCGCCGCGATCAGCGCCCGCCCGTGGCCCGACGTCGACGCCCGCCTCTCGCGCTTCTCCTACCTCGTGAGCCTCTTCCCCGACGAGCTCGTGCGCGACCTGGGGCTCGACCTCGAGCTGCGCTCGCGGTCGACCGCGTCCTGCACGCCCTACGAGGGCCCGGACGGCCCGGCCGCGCTGCTCGTCGAGACGACGCCGGGGGAGGCGACCCGCGCCTCGTTCCGTGCGCTGACCGGCTCGGACGACGAGCTCGACGCGTGGGAGGACTTCGGGGCCGAGGTCGCCGCGGTCGCGGGTGTGCTCGCGCCGACGCTGCTCGAGCCGCTGCCCCGCGAGGGCGATGTGCGGGACCGGGTGCGGGTCGCCGTCGGGCAGCAGATCTGGGCGGACCTCGTCGACGAGCCGCTGGGGCGGGCGATCGAGCGGCGCTTCACGCACGACCTCGTGCGGGGCGTCGTCGCGACGGACGCGCTCATCGGGACGTGGACGTCGCTCGACGACGCCGCCCGCGCCGCCAACCGGTGCTTCCTCTACCACGTCGTCGGCAACGGGACGGGGGAGTGGCGGGTGCCGGTCGGCGGGATGGGTGCCGTGAGCGCGGAGCTGGAGCGCGCCGCGCGGGAGGCGGGCGCGACGCTGCGCACCGGGCACGAGGTCACGCGCGTCGAGCCCGGGCCCACGTCCGTCCGGGTGAGCGCGCTCGACGGCGCCGGGCACGAGGTCGTCGTCGAGGCGCGGCACGTGCTGTGCGGGGCAGCGCCCGCCGTCCTGGCGGACCTCCTCGGTGCACCGCGCCCCGCGACGCCGAAGGGCTCGCAGCTCAAGGTCAACCTCCTCGTCTCCCGCCTGCCCCGCCTGCGCTCGGGCGTCGACCCGCGGCTCGCGTTCGCCGGGACGTTCCACGTGGGGGAGTCGATGAGCCGTCTCGAAGCCCTGTACCGCGACCCGGCGAGCGGGCTCGGGACCGCCGGCGAGCTCTACTGCCACACGCTCACCGACCGCTCGATCCTCGGGCCGGAGCTCGCGGCGAGCGAGGCGCAGACCCTCACCTACTTCGGGCTGCACACCCCGTACGACGACCTGCTCGCCCCCGGCGCGAGGGAGGTCGCCTACGAGGCCTTCGTCGCCGCGCTCGACGCCCACCTCGCCGAGCCGCTCGCCGACGTGCTGCTGCACGCCGAGGTGAAGTCCCCGGCGGACATCGAGGCCGAGCTCGCCATGCCCGGCGGGCACATCTTCCACGGCGACCTCGACTGGCCCTGGCTGCCCGACGACGCCCCCGCCGACACCCCCGGCGCACGCTGGGGCGTGGCCACCGCGCACGACCGGATCCTGCTGTGCGGCAGCGGTGCTCGACGTGGCGGAGCCGTGAGCGGCGTCGCGGGGCACAACGCCGCGCGGGCACTTCTCGAAGAGCTCGGAGGCGTGTGAAAGTCTGGGCGGCATGACCCAGATCGACCTGCGCATCTTCACCGAGCCCCAGCAGGGGGCCACCTACGACGACATCCTCGCGGTCGCGCGCGCCACCGAAGACCTCGGCTTCGACGCGTTCTTCCGCTCCGACCACTACCTCTCCATGGGTGACGGCGACGGCATGCCCGGCCCCACGGACGCGTGGACCACGCTGGCCGGCCTGGCCCGGGAGACCAGCCGCATCCGGCTCGGCACCCTCGTGTCCTCCGCGACGTTCCGCCACCCCGGCTTGCTCGCCATCCAGGTCGCGCAGGTCGACCAGATGTCGGGCGGGCGTGTCGAGCTGGGCCTCGGCGCCGGGTGGTTCGCGCGCGAGCACGAGGCGTACGGCATCCCGTTCCCCGCCAAGCGGTTCGGGATCCTCGAGGAGCAGCTCGCCGTCATCACGGGGCTCTGGCAGACGCCCGTGGGCGAGCGGTTCGACTTCGCGGGCGAGCACTACACGCTCACCGACTCGCCCGCCCTGCCCAAGCCCGCGCAGGCGCGCGTCCCCGTCATCGTCGGCGGCCACGGACCGCGCCGCACCCCGGCGCTCGCGGCCCGCTACGCGAGCGAGTTCAACGTCGCGTTCCCGGACCCGGGCGTCCTGCCCGAGCGGCTCGAGAACGTCCGCGCCGCGTGCCAGGACGCCGACCGCGACCCCGACGACCTCGTGTACTCGGCGGCGTACGTCCTGTGCGTCGGGGCGGACGAGGCGGAGTTCCGGCGCCGCGCGGCCGCGATCGGGCGCGAGCCCGACGAGCTGCGGACCAACGGGCTCGCCGGCACGGTCGCGGAGGTCGCCGACAAGATCGCCACGACCGCCGAGGAGGGTGCGACGCGCTTCTACCTGCAGGTCCTCGACCTGGCCGACCTGGACCACCTGGACCTCGTCGCCCGAGAGGTCGCGCCGCAGCTTCTCTGACGAGCGGCTGTGCGCCATTCGGACATTCTGCTGGACGCGCGTCCAGCACCTGGACGGTCGGCACGTTCGGACGCGTGAATTCTGCGTTACCGGCGATGAACCGGGCGTTTCGGGTGGGTGCGCGAGGGGTGCGCACCGCGCACCGCAGCGGCGGCGCCGGGGGTGCCCGCCGCCGTCGGGCAGCGGGCCCTCGCGTGCCGGTGACCTGCGACGTCAGGCAACCGCCGGTGCGTGGCGCGGGGTCGTCAGGCGACGCCGACGAACCTCCGAGGGGCGCGACCCCGCCGGACCGGGGTCCGGGGTCGCGGGCTCGTTGAGCCGTCAGGGGTGCTGACGGCGCGCCGGGTCCCGCTGCTACCTTGCGACCAGACGACGAGGTGGCCCGCTGATGCGGGCCACCTCTTGTCGTCGGAGGACATTCCGGATTCCCGGGAACCCGTCCGGGCTCCCCGACAGATCGAGGTCGCCATGGCCGTCTCCGAGTTCGACCGACTGATCGTCACCCCCCGCCGCTCCGACCACGTGCGCCCCGCGCACCCCCTGCGCGCCCGCCGTGCCCTGCCCGACGACGCCCGCCCGGGCGCGCCCGAGAAGGACGAGAACCACACGTCCCGCTCGCCGTCGCTCATGATGATCGTGCTGCTCGCGACCCTCGGGGTCGTGGCCTACTCGTTCTTCCTGCTCAACCCCGCGAACCGTGGCGACTTCCTGCCGTACTCGATGGTCATCGTCGCCGAGACCGTCCTGGTCGCCCAGGCGCTCCTGGCGATGTGGACCATCCTCTCCAGCAGCCACGACCCGCGCGGCTTCGCCTACCACCACGCCCGCGACCGGCTGCACGACGTCCCGGAGATCATCCGGGACCGCACCGAGGACGACCCGAGCCGCTGGGCCGTGTACCTGCACGACAAGCCCGTCACGATCGACGTCTTCATCACGACCTACGGCGAGGACGTCGCCACGATCGAGCGCACGGTCCGGGCAGCGCTCGCCATCCGGGGCGTGCACCGCACGTGGGTCCTCGACGACGGCAAGTCCGACGAGGTGCGCGACCTCGCCGCCCGGCTGGGCGCCCGCTACCTGCGCCGCCTCACCAACAACGGCGCCAAGGCCGGGAACGTCAACTACGCGCTGTCCATCGCGAAGGGCGACTACTTCGTCATCTTCGACGCGGACTTCGTCGCCAAGCCCGAGTTCCTCGCCGAGACCGTGCCGTTCTTCGTCAGCGACGACGTCGCGTTCGTGCAGACGCCGCAGACGTACGGCAACCTCAACAACCTCATCTCGCGCGGCGCCGGGTACATGCAGGCCGTGTTCTACCGGTTCATCCAGCCGGGCCGCAATCGGTTCAACGCGGCGTTCTGCGTCGGCACCAACGTCATCTTCCGCCGGGCCGCGATCGACGACATCGGGGGCATGCACACCGACTCGAAGTCGGAGGACGTGTGGACGTCGCTCATGCTGCACGAGCGCGGCTGGACGTCGGTCTACATCCCGACGACGCTCGCCGTCGGCGACACCCCGGAGACGATCGAGGCATACACCAAGCAGCAGCTGCGGTGGGCGACCGGCGGGTTCGAGATCCTCCTGCAGCACAACCCGCTGAGCCCGCGCCGGCGCCTCACCCTCGACCAGCGCCTGCAGTACACGGTCACCGCGACCCACTACCTCGCCGGGATCGCGCCGCTGATCCTCCTGCTCGTGCCGCCCCTGCAGATCTACTTCGACCTCACGCCCATGAACCTCACGATCTCCTGGGCCACCTGGCTGCTCTACTACGCGGGCTTCTACGCCCTGCAGATCGCCATCGCGTTCTTCACCCTCGGGTCGTTCCGGTGGGAGGTCCTGATGCTCGCCGCCGTGTCCTTCCCCATCTACACGCGCGCGCTGTGGAACGCGATCACCGGCAAGGAGCAGTCCTGGCACGTCACCGGACGGTCGTCGACGGGCGAGGCGAAGGTGGCGTCCCCGTTCAACTTCATGATCCCGCAGGTGCTCGCGTTCGCGTTCCTCGCACTCACCTCGCTCGTCGGGATCTGGAAGGGCTGGGGCGACGCGATGCCGAGCCTCGCCCTCGCGTGGAACCTCACCAACACGCTCATCCTCGGCGCCTTCATCGCGACGGCGTTCCGGGAGTCGGCCCGGCTCCGCCACGAGGTGCGCAGCCGTCGCCGCCGCTCCCTGCGGCAGGGCGCGTCGACCCGCATCCTCGGAGGAGTCTCATGACCTGGTCCAACCGCCTGCGCCTCGCCGCCGGCCTCCTCGTCGTCCTCGCGGTCGTCGCCGTGGCGACCGTCGTCCTCAACCAGCGCATCGCCCAGGCCACCAGCACCACCGCCACGATCCGGTCCACGACGTACGACGTCGGCACCGACTTCGCGGGGACCCTCACCGAGTCGTTCGTCGTCGAGGGCGACGCCGTCAGCGCGGGGGACGAGCTGTTCGCGGTCCAGAGCCTCACCCTCGAGCACGCCCTGTCCGTCGGACTCGTGAGCGCGGAGTCCGCCGCCTACGAGGTCGAGGCGGACGGGACCATGACGTTGCTCGCCCCCGCGAACGGCATCGTCACCGACATCCCCACCGGCGTCGGGTCCTTCCTCCCGGCGGGGACCGTCGTCGCGACGGTCGAGCGCGCCGACTCGCTCTTCGTCGACGCGCATTTCACGCTCGACCCGCGCGACTACGCCCGGGTCGAGGACGACGCCACCGTCGTGATCGTCCTGCCCAACCAGGCAGAGATCGTCGGCGAGGTCGCGGCGATCACCGTCCAGAACATCGAGAACCAGGCCGAGTCGACCGTCGAGGTCCGCAGCGCCGACCTCGTGCGCGGGTCCGAGCACGGGCTCATCACCTCCGGCACCCCCGTCACGGCGAGCCTGCAGCTGCGCGACGACGGGGCGCTCGCGGGCGTCGGCGACTCGTTCGGGCAGTTCCTGCGCAAGGTCGGGCTGTGACGACGCCGCGAGGTGGCCTGCGCCTCGGGGCGCTCGCCGTGGCCGCCCTGATGCTCTCCGGGTGCGGGATCTTCGGCACGTCGGCGGCGGAGGAGGGCGCCGCGGACGGCGCTGCGGGCGGCTCCGGCACCGCCGGCTCGGCGGGGTCCGGTACCGCCGGGCTCACGGGGGCCGCGCTCGACGTCGACCCCTCGGTCCTGCCGCAGGAGTCCGTCGCGCCCACGCCGACGATGCGGCTCGCGGACGGGCTCGTCCCGCCGACGAACCGCTGGTTCTCCGGTCTCGTCTTCGGCGCCGGGCCGCAGCCCGTCTTCCCCGTGCCGCTCGCGTTCGGGGTCACCGACGGCGGCTACGCCTTCACGCTGCCCGAGATCGTCACGAGCGAGAAGGCGATCCTCGGCTCCTACGGCCCGCAGGTCGGTGTGGACGTCGGCGCGACGTCGACGCTGGTCTCCGCGTACGACACCGTCTCCGTCTCGCTCGACCTGCTCGACGACGCGGGCGAGGCCCTCGGGACCGTGACGATCGCCGAGGGGTCGCCCCTGGTGTCCTACACGGCGGCGACGGCCCAGACCGCGACGCTCTCCCAGGCCGTCAGCGCGGGCGACGTGCCCGGTACCTGGACGACCGAGGTGGGCGGACGCGACTACGTCCTGGTCGGGGACGGGCTCGAGGCGAGCGACGTGTCCGACGACGGGCGCGCCGTCGGGCTCGACGCGGGCGACCCGCTCGTGTGGTTTCCCGTCCCTGACGAGCTGCCGGGGGGTGAGGGGGACGCCGTCGAACGACTCGCCGCGGCGGCGGCGCGCCCCCTGACCGGGACGTCGCTCGCCTACGGCGTGGACGAGGACGTGACCACGACCGCGATCACCTACCTGACCGGCGGTCCCGACGACGCCGCGGACGACGGGACCGCGATCGTGCGGCTCCCGCACCAGCAGGGCGGCACGGTCGACGGCCAGGACGTCTGCGACCTCGGGACGTACCGGACCGTCTACGGCACGGCCGACCTGTGCCTCGGGAACGAGCTCGCCTGGAGCTCGCCGACACTCGCGCCGCGCGGCGCGCTGGACCTCGACGGGCTGGCCGACGCCGACCGGGCAGAGCTCGTCGAGCAGGTGCGGGCCGACGCGGCGGCTCGCGAGGCGCTCCCGTCCGACACGTACTTCGGGGGCAAGGCCCTCGCGCGGGACACGAACCTCCTCGTCCTGGCGGACCAGCTCGGCCTGGACGACGTCGCGGCCCCCCTGCGCACCGAGCTCACCGACGCGGTGCGCGAGTGGGCCGAGCCCGACGGCTGCGAGACCCGGGACGCCCGGTGCTTCGTGTACGACCCGGTGCTGCGCGGCGTCGTCGGGAAGACACCGTCGTTCGGGTCGGAGGAGTTCAACGACCACCACTTCCACTACGGGTACTTCCTCTACACCGCGGGGGTGCTCGCCGCCGACGACCCGGAGCTGGCCGCAGAGCTCGCACCCGTCGTCGACCTCCTCGCGGCGGACGTCGCGAACGGCGCGACCACGGACGACTTCCCCGCCCTGCGGGTCTTCGGCGCCTACCGCGGCAGCTCGTGGGCGTCCGGGTACTCGCCGTTCGCCGACGGCAACAACCAGGAGTCCTCCTCGGAGGCCGTCAGCGCGTGGAACGGGCTGGCCCTGTGGGCGGGCGTGCGCGGCCTCGACGATCTCGAGACCCAGGCGACCTGGCTGCTGTCCCAGGAGGCGGCCGCGGCCCGCGCGTACTGGACCGACCTCGACCTCGACGACCCGGTGTACGACGGGTTCGAGCACACGATCACGTCGCTCAACTGGGGCGGGAAGCGGGACTACGCCACGTGGTTCAGCGCCGAGCCGAGCGCGATGCTCGGCATCCTCGTCCTCCCGATGAGCCCCGCCGCCGACTACCTCGCCGGTGACCCCGAGCGCATCCGCGCCAACGTCGCCGACGCGCTCGCGGGCGAGCCGCAGGCCGCCGCGTCGTGGGACGTGATGTTCGGCGACTACCTGCTCATGTACGCCGCGCTCGCAGGACCCGACGACGCGGCCGCCTCCCTGGAGGTCGCCCGCGGGCTGCCCGAGGAGCGCCTCGACGACGGACTCACCCGCAGCTACCTGCTCGCGTGGATCATGGCCTACGCCTGACGGCTATCCTGCGTCCTGGCGTTGCACGAGAACCCACGGACGGAGTCCCATGAGCACCCCCACCACGTCGACCCGCGGCCCCTGGTCGGTCCACGGCGACGGCCGGCGCGTCGCGCCCGGCGAGGTCGTCTCGCCCGGCGAGCGACTCACCTGGCCGCGCACCCTCGGTATCGGGATGCAGCACGTCGTCGCCATGTTCGGCGCGACGTTCCTCGTCCCCCTCCTCACAGGGCTCTCGCCGGCGACCACGCTGTTCTTCTCCGCGATCGGCACCTTCGGCTTCCTGCTCATCACCCGCAACCGGCTGCCCAGCTACCTCGGGTCCAGCTTCGCGTTCATCGCGCCGATCGGTGCCGCCACCGCCTCGCACGGTCAGTCCGTCGCGGTCGGCGGCATCCTCGTCACCGGGGTGACCCTCGCGATCGTCGGGATCGTCGTGCACGTCGCCGGTCCGCGGTGGATCGACCTCACCATGCCGCCCGTCGTCACCGGCACGATCGTCGCGCTCATCGGGCTCAACCTCGCGCCCGTCGCGTGGGGGACGTGCCAGCAGGACGTCGTCGGCGGCGAGATCGTCGAGACCTGCACCAACGGGTTCCGCGCGGCCCCCGTCACGGCGCTGTTCACCCTCGCCGCGATCATCGCCATCACCGTGCTGTTCAAGGGCATCCTCGGGCGGCTCGCCATCCTCGTCGGCGTCGTCGCGGGGTACGTGTTCGCCGCCGTGCGCGGCGAGGTCGACCTCACCGCCGTCGGCGAGGCCGCCTGGTTCGGGTTCCCGCAGTTCGTCGCACCGTCGTTCGACGTCGCGGTCCTCGGCCTCTTCGTCCCCGTCGTCCTCGTGCTCGTCGCCGAGAACGTCGGGCACGTGAAGTCCGTCGCCGCGATGACCGGCACCAACCTCGACCCGATGATGGGCCGTGCGCTCTTCGCCGACGGACTCGCGACAACGCTCGCCGGGACCGGCGGAGGCTCGGGGACCACGACCTACGCCGAGAACATCGGCGTGATGGCCGCGACCCGGGTCTACTCCACCGCCGCGTACTGGGTGGCGGCCGCGACCGCCCTCGTGCTGAGCATGTCGCCGAAGTTCGGCGAGCTCATCAACTCGATCCCCGCCGGTGTCCTCGGTGGAGTGACGACCCTCCTCTACGGCATGATCGGCATCCTCGGCGCGCGCATCTGGGTGCAGAACAAGGTCGACTTCTCCGACCCCGTGAACCTCACCACCGCCGCCGTGCCGCTCGTCATCGGCATCGCGAACTTCACGTGGCATGCCGGCGCCGTGAGCTTCGAGGGCATCGCGCTGGGGACGGCGGCGGCGCTCGCCATCTACCACGTCATGCGCACCCTCTCCCGCTGGCGCGGCACGTCCCAGGAGCCGGCCAGCCCGGCGTCCGCCCCCTGACGCCGAACAGGCGGATTCTCGGCAGGAACGACGCATCCTGCCGAGAAACCGCCTGTTCGGCGACTGGGGTGGTGTGCACAGGGCCCAGGGAGGGAGGGCCCGTCCACAGGCCGTGGCGCGCGGCTGGGTGCGGCGCGGTGCGGCGTCGTGGGATGTCCGGGTGCCTCCTCGTCGACCTGTGCCACCCGCGCTCGAGACGGTCGCCTCCGCACAGGAGGGTCTCGTCTCCACCGCGCAGTGCCGCGCCGCCGGCGTGAGCGCCGACCGCCTCGCCCGCCTCGTGCGGTCCGGCGGATGGTCCCGGGTGACGAGGGGCGTCTACGACTCCGACCTCACCCGGGTGCGCGACCGACCCTGGGCGCACCGGCACCGCCGCGCGGCGTGGGCCGCGCTCCTCGCGTTCGGACCGGACGCGATCGCCGTCGGCTCGTGCGCACTCGCACTGCACGGCATCCAGGGCCTGCCGAGACGGGTCGTCCCGGAGGCCGCGTTGCCAGGGGCAGGGCGCCTCGTCTCCCGCGACGGTCTGAGGCTGCGGCAGTTCGACGACGGGATGACCGTCCGGCGCGTCGCCCGGCGGCTCGTCGTCACTCCCGACTGGGCGCTCGCGCAGGCGGTGCCGGAGCTGGACCGGGAGCACGCCGTGTCGGTCATGGACTCCGCGCTGTACCAGGGAGCGGTGACGCGCAGCGAGCTCGACCGCGCGCACGACCTGGCCCGAGGCCGACGGGGCGTGGCGCGGACGCACGCCTGGTGGGAGCTCGCCGACGCGCGCGCCGAGTCTCCGCTCGAGACCCGGGCGCGGCTCGAGTGCGTCGACCACGGTCTCCCACCCGACCAGCTCCAGGTCCCGCTGCCCGACGCCGACGGCACGCTCCGGCGCGGCGACATGGGGTGGCGGCTCGACGAGGAGCGCTGGCTGATCGCCGAGATCGACGGCGCGGAGGTGCACGACACACCGAGCGCCCTGTTCGCCGACCGCACCCGGCAGAACTCGCTGGTCACCAGCGGGCGCGTGCACGTCCTGCGTTTCACCGCCCGCGACCTGGGTGGGGACGGAACTGTCGCGCGCAGCGTCCGCCGAACGCTGCGAGCCCTCGCCCCCCGCTGACCCCCGCCCCCCGGGCCTCGCCGAACAGGCGGTTTCTCGGTAGGAACGACGCATCGTGCCGAGGAACCGCCTGTTCGGCGACTGGGGAGGGGGTGGGGGCCGGGCCGTCAGAGGCGCAGGCCGAGGACCAGGCCGCCGTCGGGGGTGTCGAGCTCGGTGAACCCGAGGTGCCGGTAGAAGCCGATCGCCGCGGTGTTGCCCGGCGCGACACCGAGGTGCAGCCCGGAGACGCCGCGTGCGCGCAGGGCGTCGAACAGCGTCTGGAGCAGGCGCCTGCCGTTGCCGCCGCCCTGTGCCTGCGGCAGCAGGTCGACGTGCAGGTGCGCGGGGTACGCGGTGGCGATGGAGCGATCCGTCGTGCGGGGCGCGTGCACCTGACCGACGAGCTGGGCGTCGGGCGAGCCTTCGGCGAACGCGCCGCGGGGATAGCGCTGCCGCAGGGGCGGCCACCACTCGCGCGCGCAGCGCGCCTCGAACGCGGCGGTGTCCTGCGTCCCCACGACGTACCCGACGGGACCGGTGCCGTCGTCGAGCACGAACGCGAGGTCGGGTTCGAGCGCGAGGTAGGCGCCGAGGTAGATCTCGCCGATCAGTCGCGGGTCGGAGTACTGACCGCTCGCGTCCTGCCCGGAGTCGCCGGTGCGCAGGCAGATGTCGTACAGCCGGTCGACCTCGGCGGTGTCGTCGGTGCGCGCCGGGCGGATCGTGGGGGAGGGCGTGGTGGAGAGAGTCATCGATGGCCGTTCAGGGTCGCGCGGGCGGGTGGGAGTCGGGCGGGGCGAGTGCCTACTCCTCCGCCTCCTCCTCGTCGGGCACCGGGCCGGGTCGAGGCGTGATCTCCTCGAGGGGCTCGCAGCCCTCGGCGTCGACGAGCGGCGTCTCGGCGTCGAGCTCGACAAGCTCCGGGTCCACCAGCCGCTCGAACTCCGTGCCGAGGACGAGGTCGATCCCCGTACCCTCTCGGTCGTCCAGGAGGAGAGCGACGTTCTCGTAGTGGGCCGCGAGCGTGTACGCCGCGGCGACGCCCTCGGCGCCGAACCTGACCTGGGTGCGGGCCGTCTCCGCGACGTTCCCGGTGCCGGTGACGACGAAGCCGCGGCGTTCGAGGATCTCCTCGTTGGCGTTCGCGATCCCGCCCGTCCCGGACCCGTTGAGCACCATGACCTCGATGTCGCTGTACGCCACCGGCAGGGTGTCCTCGGGTAGGCAGGGCGCCGGGACGTCGGCGAGCGGGTCGATCACCTCTGGCGTGGTGAAGTCGCGGGCGAACGGCGCTTCGATCGCCCCGGTGTAGATCGCGAGCGCACCGATGCCGCACACCGCCAGGAAGGCGATGAGGAGCCCGAAGACGACGGCCTGCCGCTCGTGCATGCGCCGGCGGCGCTGTGCGCGAGCGGGGTCCTGGTCGGTCTTCGTGGTCACGCCAGAAACTTACCCGAACGGCGCATCATTTTACGGTCAGCACGCGGGCGTGGAGGATCGCGCGCTGCTGCAGCGCCGCCCGGACAGCCCGGTGCAGACCGTCCTCGAGGTACAGGACGCCGCGGTACTCGACCACGTGCGCGAAGAGGTCGCCGTAGAACGTCGAGTCCTCGGAGAGCAGGTTGTCGAGGTTGAGCGTGCGCTTGGTCGTGACGAGCTCGTCGAGGCGGACCTGCCGCGGCGGGACGTCGGACCAGTCCTTGGGGGTCACGAGACCGTGATCGGGGTACGGACGGTCGTCGCCCACGGACTTGAAGATCATGGGGGTCAGTCTAGAGGGGGCGAGGCGCTCTACCTGGTCGTCAACCCCCCGACCGTCACGTCATCACCACGATGTCGCCACGAGACCCCACCGGGCGCGGTGCAGGGCGCCGCGCACCGCACGCAACTGCCGGGGTGCGACCCCCTGTGCCTCGTCAGCACACGGTGCGATCACGGTTCGAGACGGTATCCCATCCCTGCCTCGGTGATCAGGTGCCGGGGACGAGCCGGGTCGGGCTCGAGCTTTCGGCGGAGCTGGGCGAGGTAGACGCGCAGGTAGTGGGTCTCCCGGTCGAGATGCGGACCGCGTAGCTCCTGCAGGAGCTCACGACGTCCGACGACCTTGCCCACGTTGCGGGCGAGGATCTCGAGCATGTGCCACTCGGTCGGTGTCAGACGCACGTCGTCGCCCGCCGCCGTGTGCACGCGGCGGGCCGCGAGGTCGACCGTGAAGGCTGCGGTCCGCACGACCGGGGGTGAGTCGCTCGGTCCTCGCCTCCGCACCGCGGCGCGGATCCGTGCGAGGAGCTCGTCCATCCCGAAAGGCTTGGTGACGTAGTCGTCCGCCCCGGCGTCGAGGGCCTCCACCTTGTCGTCGCTGGTCTGGCGGGCGGAGAGCACGACGACGGGCACCGCCGACCAGGCCCGCAGCGCGCGGAGCACCTCGAGCCCGTCGAGGTCGGGCAGGCCGAGGTCGAGGACGACGAGGTCCGGGTGCCAGGTCGCGGCCGCGTCGAGACCGCCGACCCCGGAGTGAGCGATGCTCACGTCGTACCGTTTCGCGCGGAGGGTGACCGCGAGCGCCCGCGCCAGGGCGGGCTCGTCCTCGACCACGAGCACACGAGTCGTCATCGCACGTCTCCGTTCAGGGGCAGGTTGACCACCATCGTCAGGCCACCGCCGGGTGTGTCTTCTGCCTCGATCGTGCCCCCGTTCGCCTCGACAAAACCGCGCGCCACCGCGAGGCCGAGGCCGACACCCTTGCCGCCGGGCGCGTCGCCGAGACGTTGGAACGCGGTGAACATCAGGTCCTTGCCCACGTCGGGCACGCCCGACCCGTGATCGACGACGCGGATCACCATCGTGTCGCCGAGGCACTGCGCGCTCACGTTCACGAATTCTCCCGGTGGGCTGTGGCGCACGGCGTTCTCGACGACGTTGGCCAGTGCCCGCTCGAGCAGCCCGGCGTCGACCCTCAGGAGGGGGAGCGACTCGGGGACGTCGATCTCGACGGCGCCGGCAGGGACGGAGTCGACGGCACGAGGGATGATCTCGTCCAGTGCGCGTGGCTCGAGCCGCGGCGTGACGGACCCCGAGTCGAGGCGGCTCATGTCGAGAAGGTTGTCGATGAGCAGCTGCAGACGGTCGGCGTTGTGGTCCAGGTCGGCGAGGAGCTCCGCCCGGTCGGTCTCCGGGATTCCGCGAGTGGTCAGCAGCGCGCTGATCCCGGCCTTCATCGCCGCGAGCGGCGTGCGGAGGTCGTGCGACACGGCTGCGAGCAGGGCGGTCCGTATGGCACCGCGCTCGCGCTCGGCCCGGCTCGCCCTGGCCTCCGCACGGAGGTGGTCGCGCTCGAGGACGGCCTCCGCCTGGTGGCCGACGGCGCGTGCGAGCCGTAGGTCGTTCGCCGACATCGACCTGCCCCACAGCCGGAGCCGGAGGTTCCCGGAGATCGGCGCCACATGATCGTCGCCGTCCGGCGATGGGGTGCCGACCGCGTCCACGTGGCGCCACGCCCCTGTGGCGTCATCCCGCCGCTCCAACGCCACGGCAGCGAGCTGGAGGGTCTCGCGCAGCTGCGCGAGCATCGACGGGACGGCGTCGCCGCCCCGCAGGATGCTTCCGGCGATGGTGGTCAGAGCGTCCGCTTCCGTGCGCGCTCGCGCAGCCTCCGTGGTGCGGCGTGCCGCGATGTCGACCACGGCGGACACGGCGACCGCCACGGCGACGAGCACCACGATGGCCAGGGCGTTCTGCGGCTCGGCGATCGTCCAGGTGTACAGCGGGGGTGTGAAGAGGTAGTTGCTGAGCAGGCCGCTGGCGACAGCCGCGAGGAGTGCGGGCAGCAGCCCGCCGATGATCGCGACGCCCACGGTCAGTGCGAGGAAGAGCATCAGGACGGTGGGCAACGCGTCGAGGCCGCCGACCGTCCGCAGGCCGAGGGCAAGCAGAGGTGGGCCGATCGTCGCGAGAGCCCATCCGGCGACGACTCGCCGTCGGCTCAGTGCGCCACGGCGTGAGCGGCTGAACCTGCTGCGCCCGGCGTGCTCGTGCGTGACGACGAGGACGTCCGTCTCGCCGGAGTCGCGGATCACTTCCGGCGCGATCCCGGGGGAGAACGCCGCTGCGACACGGGGTCGTCGGGTGGCGCCGAGCAGGATCTGGCTGGCGTTGACACCGCGCGCGAAGTCCAGGATGGCCCGCGCGACGTCGTCCGCCATCACGGTGTGCCAGCTGCCTCCCAGCGACTCGACCAGGGTGCGGAGGCGTACGCGGGAGTCCGGCGCGACGTCGGCGAGCCCGTCCTCTCGCAGGACGTGCAGGGCCAGGAGCTCGCCACCGCTCGCGCGCTGTGCGAGACGGGCGGCTCTGCGGATCAGCGTCTCGCTCTCGGGCCCGGCGGTGACGGCGACGACGACTCGCTCCCTGGTCGCCCACGTGGCGTTGATCCCGTGCTCGCGCCGGTAGGTCTCGAGGGCGTCCTCGACCCGGTCTGCGGTCCAGAGCAGCGCGAGCTCGCGCAGCGCGGTGAGGTTGCCCAGGCGGAAGTAGTTCGCCAGGGCGGCGTCGACCTTCTCGGCCTTGTAGACGTTCCCGTGCGCGAGCCTGCGGCGCAGCGCCTCCGGGCTCATGTCGACGAGCTCGATCTGGTCGGCGCGCCGAACCACCTCGTCCGGGAGGGTCTCTTGCTGCTGGATACCGGTGATCGACGTCACGACGTCGTTCAAGGTCTCCAGATGCTGGATGTTCAGGGTGGTCACGACGTCGATGCCCGCGGCCAGCAGCTCGTCGACGTCCTGCCACCGCTTCGCGTTCCGGCTCCCCGGCACGTTGGTGTGGGCGAGCTCGTCGACGAGCGCGACCGTCGGGCGGCGAGCGAGCACGGCGTCGACATCCATCTCGGTGAAATGGGCTCCGCGGTACCGGACCGTCGTGCGGGGGACCACGTCGAGGCCCTCGACCAACGCGGCCGTGTTCGGTCGGTCGTGGGTCTCGACCAGGCCCACGACGACGTCCACGCCTCGTCCCCGTCGCCGACGACCTTCGTCGAGCATCGCGTAGGTCTTGCCCACGCCGGGGGCGGCACCGAGGTACACCCGCAGGTGACCGCGTCGCGTGCGCCGTGCTGACACCTCGCCGGGGTCGGTCTCGTCGGTCATGGCACGCTCAGTCAAGCACAGCCAGGGTGGCGTTGAGCTCGAGGACGTTCACCCGCGGCTCGCCGAGGACTCCGAGCTCGCGGTCCGTCGTCGCCTCGGCCACGTGGCTACGCACGATGTCTTCGTCGAGCCCTCGGGCCTGGGCGACGCGGGGGACCTGCAGCGCGGCGTACTCCGGCGAGATGTGCGGGTCGAGGCCCGAGCCGGACGCCGTCAGGGCGTCGGGAGGGACGAGCTCAGGATCGACGCTTTCCCGTCCGGCGACCTCTGCGCGGCGCTGCTCGACCGTCGCGAGCAGGTCGAGGTTCTCAGGTCCCAGGTTCGAGGCACCCGAGGCCAGCGGGTCGTACCCGTCTCCGGCGGCGGACGGGCGTGGCAGGAACCACTCCTCTCCGTCGAACGGCTGCCCGATCAGTCGAGACCCGACGACGTGTCCGTCGACCTCGATCATCGCGCCGTCGGCACGATCGGGCATCGTGCGGCCGATGGCGTAGACGGCTGTCGGGTAGGCCAACCCGGTGAGGACGGTCAGGACGAGCAGTACTCGCAGGCCGGCGAGAGAGGTACGAAGGAAGGCGGTCACGGGTGTGCTCCGATGGGTCTGGCTCAGAGGCCGGGGACGAGTGAGACGACGAGGTCGATGAGCTTGATGCCGACGAACGGAGCGACAAGCCCTCCGACGCCGTACACGAGCAGGTTGCGTCGCAGCATGGACGCCGCGCCGGCAGGCCGGTACCGCACACCCCGCAGTGCCAGGGGGACGAGCGCGACGATGACGAGCGCGTTGAACACGACGGCTGAGAGCACCGCTGACTGCGGCGTGGACAACCCCATGACGTTGAGCCCGTCCAGCTGGGGGTACAGGCCCGAGAACATGGCCGGGATGATCGCGAAGTACTTGGCGACGTCGTTCGAGATCGAGAACGTCGTCAAGGCGCCCCGGGTGATGAGCAGCTGCTTGCCGATCGCGACGATCTCGATCAGCTTCGTCGGGTTGGAGTCGAGGTCGACCATGTTCCCGGCCTCCTTGGCAGCGGACGTGCCGGTGTTCATCGCCACACCGACGTCGGCCTGAGCAAGCGCCGGCGCGTCGTTCGTGCCGTCCCCGGTCATCGCGACGAGCCGCCCCTCGGCCTGCTCCTTGCGGATCAGACCGAGCTTGTCCTCCGGCGTGGCCTCGGCGAGGAAGTCGTCGACCCCGGCCTCGTCGGCGATCGCCCTGGCCGTCATGGGGTTGTCGCCGGTGATCATGACGGTGCGGATGCCCATCCGGCGGAGCTCGGCGAAACGTTCCCGCATCCCGGACTTGACGACGTCCTTGAGATGGATGACGCCCAGCGCCCGAGCAGGGCCGTCGGCGCGCCGCTCGGCCACCACGAGCGGTGTCCCGCCCGATGCGCTGATCGCGTCGACCAGGGTGCCGACATCGGCGGTCGGGTGCCCTCCGTTCTCGCGGACCCATCGCATGACGGCGCTCGCTGCCCCCTTGCGGATCTCCCAGGTGCCGTCCCGCTGGGCCAGGTCCACTCCGCTCATGCGGGTCTCGGCCGTGAAGGGCACGAAGGTCGCGTCGGGCAGCTGGCCGGCGAAACGGTTGCGCATGGCATAGCGCTCCTTGGCGAGCACCACGATCGACCGGCCTTCCGGCGTCTCGTCGGCGAGACTCGACAGCTGCGAAGCCTCTGCCACCTGCTCTTCGGTCACGCCGACTGCGGGGACGACCTCGACGGCCTGTCGGTTGCCCAGCGTGATCGTGCCGGTCTTGTCCAGCAGCAGGACGTCGACGTCGCCGGCTGCCTCCACGGCGCGTCCGGACAGTGCCATGACGTTGCGCTGCACGAGCCGGTCCATCCCTGCGATGCCGATCGCGGACAGCAGCGCGCCGATGGTGGTGGGGATCAGGCAGACCAGCAGGGCGACGAGCACCACGAGCGGCTGGGCCTGCCCCGCGTACGTCGCGAAAGGCTGCAGGGTGACGACGGCCAGGAGGAACACCAGGGTCAGGGACGCGAGGAGCAGGTTCAGCGCGATCTCGTTCGGTGTCTTCTGCCGCGCGGACCCCTCGACGAGCCCGATCATCCGGTCGAGGAACGTCTCACCCGCCTTGGCCGTGATGCGGACGACGATACGGTCGGAGAGCACCTTCGTCCCGCCGGTCACTGCGCTCCGGTCACCGCCCGACTCGCGGATCACGGGGGCCGACTCGCCGGTGACGGCGGACTCGTCGATGCTCGCGATGCCCTCGATCACGTCCCCGTCGCCCGGGATGATCTCGCCGGCCTCGACGACGACCAGCTCGCCGACCGCGAGCGCCGCGCCGGGCACGCTCTCCTCACGGCCGTCGACGCCGAGCCGACGCGCCAGGGTCTGGGTGCGCGTGCGGCGCAGCGAGGCAGCCTGCGCGCGACCGCGACCTTCGGCGACGGCTTCGGCCAGGTTGGCGAACAGCACGGTGGCCCAGAGCCACAGGGTGATCGACCAGGAGAAGACGCTGGGTTCGGCGACGGCGAGCGCGGTGGCGGCCACGGAGCCGACCCAGACGACGAACATCACGGGGTAGCGGATCTGATGACGCGGGTCGAGCTTGCGCACGGCGTCCGGCAGCGAGCGCCAGAGCAGGCGGGGTTCGAAGGCGCCTGGTCGGGTGCGCGTGGGGCCGGTCACGGGGCGGGTGGGCAGGTCGACGGTCACAGCAGAGCCTCCGCGATAGGTGCGAGTGCGAGGACGGGGAAGAAGGTGAGCCCGGCCACCACGAGAACGACGAACCCCAGCAGGCCGGCGAACACCGGGCCGTGGGTGGGCAGGGTCCCGGCGCCGACGGCGGCGGGTTGCTGGCGAGCGAGGCTGCCGGCCAGTGCGAGGACGAGGATGATCGGCACGAAGCGGCCGAAGAGCATGCCCAGGCCCAGCGCCGTGTTCTGGTACGGCGTCCCGGCACCGAAGCCCGCGAAGGCGGATCCGTTGTTGTTCGTCGCCGAGGCGTAGGCGTACAGGATCTCCGACAGGCCGTGCGCACCAGGGTCCTGGACCGATGCCTCGACCAGCGCGGGAGTGCCTGCCGTGATCGCCGCGCCGACGAGAAGAAGAGTGGGCATCGTGAGGATGTAGAGCGCCACGAGCGTGATCTCGGGGCGGCCGACCTTCTTGCCGAGGTATTGCGGTGTCCGGCCGACCATGAGGCCTGCGAGGAAGACGGTGAGCACCGCGAGGACGAGCATCCCGTAGAGCCCTGCGCCGACCCCGCCGGGTGCCACCTCGCCCAGCATCATGTTGAGCAGCGTGACTCCGCCGCCCAGAGCGGTGTACGAGTCGTGGAAGCTGTTGACCGAACCGGTCGACGTCCCGGTCGTCGAGGCGGCGAAGAGTGCGGAGGCCCCTTCGCCGAAGCGGACCTCCTTGCCTTCCATCGCCGCGCCGGCGGCTTGCGGCACGGTCCCGAACCCGCGCGTCTCCGCCCAGGTGATCACACCGACCGCGGTCGCCCAGATCGACGCCATGACGGCGACGATCGCCAGGCCCTGGCGACGGTTGCCGACCATGCGCCCGAACGTCCGGGGGAGGCTGAAGGGGATGGCCAGGAGGAGGAAGATCTCGAGGAGGTTGGTCAGCGCGCTCGGGTTCTCGAACGGGTGGGAACTGTTCGCGTTGAAGAACCCGCCGCCGTTGGTGCCCAGGTTCTTGATCGCCTCCTGCGAGGCGATGGGGCCGCCGACGATCGTCTGCGTGGCGCCGTCGAGCGTCGTGACTCCCTGGGCGCCGGTGAAGTTCTGCACGGCACCCCCGAGCACGAGGAGCACGGCGGCGAGGAACGCGAGCGGGAGCAGGATCCGCACCGTGCCCCGCACCAGGTCGACCCAGAAGTTGCCGAGGCGGTCGGTGCGGTGGCGGACGAACCCGCGGACGAGTGCGACGGCGACGGCGATGCCGACCGCCGCGGACACGAAGTTCTGCACTGCGAGTCCGGACATCTGCACGAGGTGGCCCATCGTCGCTTCACCGGAGTACCACTGCCAGTTCGTGTTCGTCACGAAGGAGACGGCGGTGTTCCACGCGCCGTCCGCGCCGACGGCGGGTAGCCCCAGCGAGAGGGGGAGACGGTCCTGCAGACGCATCAGCGCGTAGAGGAGAAGGATGCTGACGAGGGAGAACCCCAGGACGGAACGGGCGTAGACCGGCCAGCGTTGGTCGGCGTCGGGTCCCACCCCGCCGAGGCGGTAGACGAGGCGCTCGACCCGAAGGTGCCGGGTGTCGGTGAACACGCGTGCCATGTAGTCACCGAGCGGTACGTGCACGACGGCGAGAGCTGCGACGAGGATGGCGACCTGCAGGGCGGTCGCGAGCTCGGGCGACATCACGTTCCCGGCTTCAGCAGGGCGCGCAGCAGGTAGCCGCCAAGGACCACCGCGACGACGAGGCAGACGGCGGAATCCACGGTCACAGCTTCGACACCCCCGCGACGACGGTGCTCAGCACGGCGAAGCACGCACAGGTCAGGGCTACGAAGACGAGATCGGTCACGGCTCACTCCCTTGGTCGACGCCGCGCGTCGGCGGCGTCGGCGACCACGGTGGCCGCCTCCGCCATTCACCACCTTCGGGCGGATGCCGTCTGACCGTCCTGACGCATTCCTGACGCATCCCGCAGCCGTCCTGACGGGACCCGTACGGTGCATCGCCTCAGACCGGTGCCGTGGGCCGGTCTCCTCGCCGGGGCGCGTGCTGCGGCGTGACCGCACAGCGAACAGCGAAGGGCCCGTGATCTGCATCTCTGCAGTTCACGGGCCCTTCATGTGGCGGAGGATGGGGGATTCGAACCCCCGAGGGCTGTTAACCCAACACGCTTTCCAAGCGTGCGCCATAGGCCACTAGGCGAATCCTCCTGGAGTGCTGCGGCCGTAGATCGTCCGCGTGCGGACCGATCAGCAGCAGCGGAACGAGGATACCGGACCGTGCGGCTGTGGCCGAATCGCTCCTGCTCCGAGCGCCCTGCGGTGCCGGTTTCGGGTGCGCCGGGGTCCTGGGCTAGTCTGGGCGCAGACCCCTCGTGCGGCGCTATCTTGCCGAACTCCCCCAGGGCCGGAAGGCAGCAAGGGTAGGTGAGCTCTGGCGGGTGCACGAGGGGTCCTTTGCGTCTCCCACGGGTGTGACGTACGTCGTCGCGCCACAGCCTCTCCGTGGCGAATATCGCGACAAAAGATGCCGAAACACCCCACCTGATCCACCAGGCGAGCAGAACACGGTCCACATCGTGGACTTTGCCGGGTCGGAGGTGGCGTCGTGCGGGTTCTCGCGCTCATGATGGTCGACATGCCCCGCTCCACGACTGCCGCCTCGGCCGTACCCGCAGCCTCCTGCGCCGGTACGTGTCGCTGTCGCGGTATGCGCGGAGCCGGACGAATGTGCGGCTGACCCGGCTCCGGACCTGACGGACCGCCGGACTCTGCACCCCCGCAGGCCCGACCTGCCCGACCGCTCCGCGGTCACCCACGCTCGCCACGAGGCTGATGGCCCGTCGACGGCACCCCCGCACCCCTCATCTCGGAACCGCGCCCACCTCGCGCGCGTCCGCCGCCGGAAGGACCCCGCATGTCACGCACGACGTCCCGCACCCGCCTCGCCTGGACCGCTCTCGCCGCCACCACGGCGCTCGCCCTGTCCGCCTGCGCCTCCGGCTCGGAGAGCACCGACCCCGCCGCCACGGGAAGCGCTGACGACCCGATCCGCATCGGTGTCGTGAACTCCGCCGAGGAGTACTGGGACCTGTTCGTCGAGGCCGCCGCCGCCGAGGGCATCACGGTCGAGCTCGAGAACTTCTCCGACTACCAGCTGCCGAACCAGGGCCTGACGGACGGCGACCTGGACCTCAACCAGTTCCAGCACCTGCAGTTCCTCGCCGGGTACAACGTGAACTCCGGCAGCGACCTCGTGCCCGTCGGCGCCACGGCCGTCTACCCGCTGGGCCTCTACTCGACGCAGCACGCGAGCGTCGAGGACATCCCCGAGGGCGGCGAGGTCGCGATCCCCAACGACGAGACCAACCAGGCCCGCGCGCTGCTGGTCCTCCAGGAGGCCGGGCTGCTCACGCTCGAGGGCGGCGGCAACTCGTTCTCCACGCCGGCCGACGTCGTCGCGGACGAGTCCCGCGTCACGGTGACGCCCGTCGACGCCGGGCAGACCGCGCTCGCGCTCACCGACGTCGACGCCTCGATCATCAACAACGACTTCGTCGGCGACGCCGGTCTGGCCGCCGAGGACGCCATCTACTCCGACGACCCGGACGCCGCCGCTGCCGAGCCGTACATCAACATCTGGGTCGCCCGTGCGGACGACGCCGACAACGAGGTGTTCGCCCAGCTCGTCGACATCTTCCACACGCCCGAGATCGAGGCGGCCGCGCAGGAGGCGTCCGGCGGCACCGCGATCTTCAAGGACAACGCCCCCGACGAGCTCCAGGGGATCCTCACGGAGATCGAGGAGAACCTGCAGGCCAACCAGGGCTGACGGCACCTGCGGCACCGTCCCTCCTCGACCCAGGCAGGAGCCACGCCTCCATGAGCGGCACCCCAGCGAGCGGCACCACCCCGACCGGCGGACCGCCGTCGACCACGACGGCACAGCCCGCCGTGCGGTTCGTCGACGTCACCAAGACGTTCGTCACCGGCAAGCACGAGGTGCGGGCGGTCGACGGCGTCAGCCTCGACGTGCACGCCGGGGAGATCTTCGGCGTGATCGGGTACTCCGGGGCGGGCAAGAGCACGCTCGTGCGGCTGATCAACGCGCTCGAGAAGGTCACGTCCGGGTCGGTCGTGGTCGACGGCACCGACATCACCACCCTCGGTGAGTCGAAGCTGCGGCACGTGCGGGCCGGCATCGGCATGATCTTCCAGCAGTTCAACCTCATGAGCTCACGGACGGTCGCGGCGAACGTCGCCTACCCGCTCAAGGTGGCCGGCTGGCCGAAGGAGGAGCGGGCCGCACGGGTCGCGGAACTGCTCGAGTTCGTGGGCATCGCCGACAAGGCGCGCCAGTACCCGGCGCGGCTCTCCGGCGGGCAGAAGCAGCGAGTGGGCATCGCCCGGGCGCTCGCGACGAACCCGAAGATCCTGCTCGCGGACGAGGCGACCAGCGCGCTCGACCCCGAGACGACGCAGGACGTGCTCGCCCTGCTCCGTCGGGTCAACCGCGAGCTGGGCGTCACGATCGTGGTCATCACGCACGAGATGGACGTCGTCCGGCAGGCGTGCCACCGTGTCGCGGTCATGGAGGAGGGCAAGGTCGTCGAGCTCGGCGACGTCTACCAGGTCTTCTCCGCCCCGCGGCACGGTGCCACGCGCCGATTCGTCGCCACCGCGCTCAAGGACCGCCCCGCGCCCGACGTCGTGGAGCGGCTCCGCGCCCGGCACACCGGCCGCATCGTGACGGTCGGGATCGACGAGGCGAGCGGGTCCAGCGCCCGGCTCACCAGCACCCTGCGCGCCCACGGCGTCGACGGGACCGTCGTCTACGGCGGCATCACCGAGGTCGCCGAGCGCCCCTACGGGTCGCTCACGGTCGAGCTCGTCGGCCCGGACGACGCCGTCGAGCGTCTCGTCGCCGACCTGCGGTCCTTCACGGACGTCGTCGACCTCGGGACCGCGGCCCGGCCGCTCGACGACCCGTCCGTCGTCGTGCACGCCGACCACCCGGAGGAGGGGCCCGACCCGGAGCACCGCTCCGCCGGCGCGGAGACCATCGGTCCGGCGGGCGGTGTCCGACCGTTCGGGTCGGGTGTGTTCGGAGGGCCCGGTGGCAGCGTCGGCGGGAACGACCCGGCCGCCGGCCGCCACATCGTCGACGGAGGTGACGAGCGATGAGCTGGGACCGTCTTGTTCCGCTGCTGGTCGAGGCGTTCGGCCAGACCATGTACATGGTCCTCATCACGCTGGGCGTGGGTGGGGTCGCCGGGCTGCTGCTCGGGCTGGGGCTCTACGTCTCGCGGCAGGGCAGCTTCCTGCAGAACTCCGTGGTGTTCAACGTCATCAACGTCGCCGTGAACATCGTGCGACCGATCCCCTTCATCATCTTCATCGTGGCGATCGGGCCGCTCACGCAGGCCGTGGTGGGCCGGCGGATCGGGATCGAGGCCGTGACGTTCGCGATGACGATCATGGCGGCGTTCGTGTTCGCGCGGCTCGTCGAGCAGAACCTCGTGAGCATCGACCCGGGGGTGATCGAGGCCGCGCGGGCCATGGGTGCGTCGCCGCTGCGGATCATCTTCACGGTCCTCATCCCGGAGGCGCTCGCGCCGCTGATCCTCGGGTACACGTTCCTGTTCATCGGTGTGCTCGACATGTCCGCCATGGCGGGATACCTCGGCGGTGGTGGGCTGGGAGACTTCGCGATCGTCTACGGCTACCGGCAGTACAACTGGGAGGTCACGGTCGCGGTCGTCGTGATCATCGTCGTGATCGTCCAGCTCGTGCAGTGGCTGGGGAACACCCTCGCGCGCAAGGCCCTGCACCGATGAGGTTCCGGCACGTCGTGGATGTGGGTCGGGCCGTCTAGAGTTGCCGGGGTGAGCACCGCCCTGTACCGCCGCTACCGGCCCGAGACCTTCTCCGAGGTGATCGGCCAGGACCACGTGACCGGTCCGCTCATGCAGGCGTTGCGCACCGGTCGCATCACGCACGCCTATCTGTTCTCCGGCCCCCGTGGCTGCGGCAAGACGACGTCGGCCCGCATCCTCGCGCGCACGCTCAACTGCGTCGAGAACACCCCCGAGACGCCGATCGACACCCCGTGCGGGCAGTGCCCCTCGTGCATCGAGCTCGCGCGCGGCGGGTCGGGCAGCCTGGACGTCGTCGAGATCGACGCGGCGTCCCACAACGGCGTCGACGACGCCCGCGACCTGCGGGAGCGCGCGGCCTTCGCCCCGGCGCGCGACCGCTACAAGATCTTCATCCTCGACGAGGCCCACATGGTCACGGCGCAGGGCTTCAACGCGCTGCTGAAGATCGTCGAGGAGCCGCCGCCGCACGTGAAGTTCATCTTCGCGACGACGGAGCCGGACAAGGTCATCGGGACCATCCGCTCTCGCACGCACCACTACCCGTTCCGCCTCGTCCCGCCGGACGTGCTGGGCCCCTACCTCGAGCAGCTCTGCACGGCCGAGGGCATGGAGATCGGCGCGGGCGTCGTGCCGCTCGTGACCCGCGCGGGCGGCGGTTCGGTCCGCGACTCGCTGTCCGTCATGGACCAGCTCATCGCCGGCGCGGACAGCGGCACCGTCGACTACGAGCGCGCCGTCGCGCTGCTCGGCTTCACGCACGCCACCCTGCTCGACGACGTGGTGGAGGCGCTCGCGGCACGCGACGGCGCGAGCATCTTCCGGGTCGTCGACCAGGTCATCGCCACGGGCCACGAGCCCCGCCGGTTCGTCGAGGACGTCCTCGAACGTCTGCGCGACCTCATCGTCATCGCCGTGTCCGGGGACGCCGCCGACGCGGTGCTGCGCGACCTGCCCGCGGACCAGCTCGCCCGCATGAAGACGCAGGCGGGGAACCTCGGCGTCGCCGAGCTCTCCCGCGCAGCCGACCTCGTCAACGCCGCGCTCACCGAGATGAGCGGCGCCACGTCGCCGCGGCTGCACCTCGAGCTGCTCTGCGCGCGGCTCCTGCTCCCGGGGGCCGACGACGGCGCGGCCGGGTTCGCCGCCCGGCTCGACCGTCTGGAGCGGGGTGGGCTGGGAGCGGGCGCCGCGAGCGGTCCCGTCCCTGCCGCGCGGGTCGCCGCCGCCGCACCCAGCGCCGCGCCGCCCGTCGCGCGCCCGTCGATCGCCGGGCCCGCCGGTGGCCTGAGCGGGGCCGCCGCCGCCCGTGCGGCACTGCAGGCCGCGAAGCCGGTCGCCGCGACGCCGCCCGTCCAGCCCACGGAGCCGCCGCCCGCTGAGGCCGCACCGGCAGGACCCGGCGTGGCAGAGCCGACGCCCGCCGAGCCGGTCTCGCCGGAGTCCGCCGCGTCGACCGACGCTCCTGAGGCGTCCGACACCGCGGAGCCGACCGAGACTGCAGAACCGACCGAGACTGCAGAACCGGCCGAGACCGCAGAGCCGATCGACACCGGTGAGCAGCGCGATCACGCCGAGGCCGCGGTCCCGGCCGCGCCGGACGCCGCGTCGCAGCAGGCCGCGGCGAGCGCGGCGGTCGGCTCGCTGAGCACGGAGGTGCTGCGGCGGCGGTGGCCGGAGGTCCTGCAGACGCTCAGCTCGAGCCGGGTGACGTGGTCCCTGGTGAGCGCCAACGCCCAGGTCGCGGAGCTGACCGCCGAGGTGCTGTACCTGGCGTTCCAGACCCCGGCCCTCGCGCGGACGTTCTCGTCCTCGCGGCACACCGGCGCGGTCCAGGAGGCCGTCTACCAGACGCTCGGGTTCCAGGTGCGGGTCGAGGCCCGGCTGGACGAGGGTGGTGGGTCCGCCACCCCGGCAGCCCCGCCCGCGGCGGGTGACCCGGGTGCGGGGACGGCCACGCTCCCACGCGCGTCCGTCCGGGCACCCGAGAGCCGCTCGACCGTCACGGACGCCCCGTCACCGGTCCAGGCACCGGACCAGGTGTCGAGCCCGACCTCTGGCTCCGGACCGACGACCGTTGCGCAGGGCAACACCGGCCACGGCTCCGGCCGTGTCAGTGCCGGCACCGGCACCGGCACTGACACGGCCCGGACTGCTCAGGGCGCCTCGCCGCAGCCCGCAGCGGTCGCCGTGGTCGAGCGCCCGGCCCCGGCGAGGACGCCCGTCGTCGACGCGGCGGACGAGGCCTGGCTCGCCGGCGTCCCGCTGCACGAGCCGCCGGCCGACCTCGACGACGCGCCCGAGGCGCCGCCCGTCTTCGAGGACTCGGCCCCGGCACGGTCCGCTTCCGCACCGTCCTCCCCGCGACAGTCCTCGGCGGTGCCGACTGCTCCTGCGCAGACGGCTCCTGCAACGACAGCGCCGGCCCCGGGTCGCGCGGCGACGGGCACGGTGCGGGAGTCGCGGCGTCAGGCGGCTGAGCGGCAGGCTGCGGAGCAGCGTGCCCGGACGTCGACCGCGGTGGTGCAGGGGTCCGACGACGAGCCCTCGGAGGACGACGTGGATCTCGCGTCGACGGGCCTCGTCGGCGCACCGCTCGTCGCGACCATGCTCGGTGGCGTCATCGTCGAGGAGATCATCGACAACGGTGCCTGAGCCGACCGCCCCGGACGCCGCGACCCGCGGTGCGCTCCACCATGTCGAGCTCTGGGTGCCCGACCTCCGGCGCGCCACCCGCTCCTGGGGGTGGCTGCTCACCGAGCTCGGCTACACGCCGTTCCAGGAGTGGGAGGATGGTCGTAGCTGGCGGCTCGGTGCGACCTACGTCGTCGTCGAGCAGAGCCCCGGGCTGACGTCCGCGGCCCACGACCGCACGAGGCCGGGGCTCAACCACCTGGCGTTCAGCGCCGGGACGCGGGCGGACGTCGACCGGCTCGCCGAGGCGTGCACGGAGCACGGCTGGGCGCTGCTGTTCACCGACCGGCACCCGTACGCGGGCGGCCCGGACCACTACGCGGCGTACGTCGAGGACGTCGACGGCTTCGAGGCCGAGCTCGTCGCGACGGACCCGTAGGCTGGGGGCGTGTACGAAGGCGCGGTCCAGGACCTGATCGACGAGCTCGGCCGACTCCCCGGGGTCGGCCCCAAGAGTGCCCAGAGGATCGCCTTCCACCTGCTGGCGACGGACGCCACCGACGTGCGTCGTCTGGTGGACGCCCTCACCGAGGTGAAGGCGCGGGTGCGGTTCTGCGAGACCTGCGGGAACGTCGCCGAGTCCGAGCAGTGCCGGGTGTGCCGCGACCCGCGGCGCTCGACCGCCGTGATCTGCGTGGTCGAGGAGCCCAAGGATGTCGTCGCGATCGAGCGCACCCGAGAGTTCCGTGGCAAGTACCACGTGCTCGGCGGTGCGATCAACCCGATCGAGAACGTCGGGCCCGACGACCTGCGCATCAAGGAGCTCCTCGGGCGGCTCGCGGACGGGGAGGTCCAGGAGGTCATCCTCGCGACCGACCCGAACGTCGAGGGCGAGGCGACGGCGACCTACCTCGCTCGAATGCTCGGCCCCATGGGCCTGCGCGTGACTCGCCTCGCGTCCGGGCTGCCTGTCGGGGGAGACTTGGAGTACGCCGACGAGGTGACCCTCGGACGGGCGTTCGAGGGCAGGAGGTTGGTCGGTGGCTGAGGTGACGTCCGGGTCGGACCTGCGCGGGGTCGCGCAGGCGGTCTCCGGCCAGTCGCGCGCCTTCCTCGAGACCACGGCCCAGGTCGCCTCCGGTGCCGTCCCCGAGGCGGCACTGCCGCTCTTGCTGCTCGCGACCTCCGACATGCTCGCCGCCGGAGCCCGGCTGGGCGCGATGGTCGACGTCGTGCCGGTCGAGCGCTTCGAGCCCGACGCCGGTCCCGACACCGACGTGGACCCGCTGCGGGAGGGTCTCGCCCAGCTCCTGGACAGCCTCGACGAGTACGTCGAGATCGTCGACCCGGTCCTGGGGGCCGAGGTCGGCCGTGCGTCCGTCTCGGGCGACATCGCGTGCATCGCGGAGTCGCTCGCGAAGGGCCTGCAGCACTACGACTCCGGCCGCGAGCTCGAGGCGCTGTGGTGGTGGCAGTTCTCCTACCTGTCGCTGTGGGGCGAACGAGCCGCCAGCGCGCTGCGGGTCATGCAGCTCGTGCTCGCGCACCTGCGCCTCGACGTCGAGGACGACGTCGCCGCCGAGGCGGAGTACGACGCCCTCCAGTCCTGACGGGTAGCCCGCCAGGACCGGAGTCCTCGAACCGGGCCGCCTCAGGCGACCCGGGTGCCCCGCGGCAGCTTCCGGTGCGGGATCCGCAGCCGGCGCACGGCGACGAGCACACCACCGATGCCCAGCAGCAGGTTGACGCCCAGCCCCCACGGCCACACGGGCGACGAGTCGGGGACCCGCTCCGCGACCGGCGAGTCGCCGACCGGGTTGCCGTACCAGTCGAAGCAGTAGTCCACCTCGTCCGCCGGCCCGCTGCGGGCCTCGCGGACCGCCCAGCGGATACCGGACAGCGGGTCGGCGGCACCCATGAACTCGTCGTCGACGGGGGAGCCAGCCGCGTCCGCGACGACGACGAACGGGTTGACCGCGAGCAACCACCACGTCCGCTCGGTGTGCACGACCCACTGCTCCTCGGTCCGCCACTCGCACTGCGGCGAACCGGTGGGCTCCACGAGTCCGTCGTAGGTGTCGGCCGGTGCCCACACGCGGACCGGCTCGTCCCGGACAGTCACGAGCGGCGTGGTGAGGCCGAACAGCACGACGGAGACGATCGACAACCCGCCGACCACGAGGTAGGTGAGCACGGCCGAGCCCGAGGTCTTGGTCGTCAGCGCGGAGAACCCGAGCCCGACGGCGCAGACGACACCCAGCATGATCGCGAGCAGCCCGAGCGTGCTGAGCAGCGCGACGACGGACAACCCGCCCAGGACAAGAGCGAAGGCGATGAACGGGATGCTCGCCACGAGGAAGGCCAGGGCGGCGGCCCACGCGGCCAGCAGCTTCCCGACGACGATCTCGGCCGCCGTCAGCAGCGTGACCTGGAGCGTGGCGAGGGTGCCGGCGTTGCGGTCGCCGTTGATCGCCGACGCGCTGAGCGTCGGGGCGACGAGCAGGCCGAGGAACAGCACGAAGAAGACGACGATGCCGAAGACGAGCGGGCCGAGCGGTGTCCGAGGGTCGTCCATGCCGGGAGAATCGGACAGCAGCCCGACCGCTCCCGTGGTCAGCAGCGTGATGCCGCCGACCACGACGAACCACACGACCAGGGCGATCTTCCAGCGCGTCGAGCGCAGGCGCTGGCGCAGCTCCAGGGTCGCGACGGTCCGCACGCCGTTCCAGCTCAGCGCCCAGTCTCCTCGAGGGGCGATCTCGCCGGGGACGGCCGCGGGGGCGCCGGTGCCGGTCTGCGTGTCGGTGCTCATCTCCGCTCCTCCTCGAGTGCCAGATATGCCTGTTCGAGCGCGCCGCTGGACGGTGCGATGCTCGCGATCGGGACTCCCGCGCCGACCGCGTCGCGCAGGAGCGCGGCCGCCGAGGGGTCGCCGTCGAGCGACAGGAGCGCGGCGCCGTCCTCCTCGACGGTGAACGGCACGCCCGCCGCGGTGAGCCAGGCGGCGAGGGGCTCGGGATCCAGCGCGCGGACCCGCCACGTGCGCCGGGCGGCGGACGCCGACTCGACGGACTCGGAGGCCACGGTGCGACCGCGGGAGAGGAACACCGCGTCGTCGGCCATCTCGTCGAGCTCGGCGAGGACGTGGCTCGAGACGAGCACGGTCTTGCCCTCGGCGGCGAGCCGGCGCAGCAGCCCGCGCAGATCGACGCGCGAGCGGGGGTCGAGGCCGCTCGCGGGCTCGTCGAGCAGCAGGACGTCGGGGTCGTGGACCAGCGCGCGGGCCAGGCCCAGGCGCTGCTTCTGCCCTCGGGACAGCACGTGCGCGGGGGTGTCCGCGTACTCGGTGAGGTGCACGAGCTCGAGGAGCTCGGCGGCGCGCTGCACGCCCAGCTCGCGAGGGAGCCGGTATGCGGCGGCGACCGTGGTCAGCACCTCGCGGGAGGTCAGGGAGTCCCACGTTCCGAAGGTGTCGGGCATCCACCCCGTGCGGGCGCGGGCCGCGTAGTTCTCGGTTACCGGGTCGTACCCGGCGATGCGCACCGAACCCGTGTCGGGGACGAGCAGACCGGCGAGGACGAGCAGCAGCGTCGTCTTGCCCGAGCCGTTCGGCCCGACGAGCGCGGTGACCGCTCCGGGACGGGCGACGAGGTCGACGCCGTCTACCGCGCGGACCTCGCCGAAGGCCCGGTGCACATCGGTCACGACGATGCCGCCATGCCCCGTCACCGTCCCCGACCGGTCGTCGCCGCTGTCGCCCGGTGGTGCCCCTGCGCTGGTCATGAGCAGACACTAGCGGGTTCTGGTGCGCCCCAAGGGAGTTTCACCCATTCTTCACGACGTCCGTGTCTGCGGCCCAGGACGACGGTTCGAGGCCGACCACATGGTAGGAGTAGGGCGTGACCCTCCACGCCGTGACGTTGCCCGGCGCGGAGGGTCTTGATCTCGACGTCCTCACGGTCGTCCTGCTGCTCCTGGCGGCGCTCACGGCCGGATGGATCGACGCCGTCGTCGGGGGCGGCGGCCTGGTCCAGCTCCCCGCGCTGCTGCTCGTGCCCGGCATCAGCCCCGTGCAGGCGCTCGCGACGAACAAGCTCGCGAGCATCATGGGCACCTCGGTGAGCGCCGCGACGTACTACCGCCGCGTCGGTCCCGACCTCACGACCGCGGGGCCGATGGCGCTCGCGGCCCTGGTCGGCGCCGTCGGCGGCGCTGCGCTCGCCGCCCGCATCCCCGCCGACCTGTTCACGCCGATCATCCTCGTCGTGCTCGTCGGGGTGGCCGCCTACACGCTGCTGCGGCCAGGGCTCGGCCACACGACGGCGCTGCGCTGGGAGGGCAACGGCCACCGGTGGGCGGCGGCCGGCATCGGGCTGGTCATCGGGGCGTACGACGGGCTGCTCGGCCCGGGGACGGGGACCTTCTTCGTCATCACGCTGGTGAGCGTGCTGGGCTACGCGTTCCTGCCGGCGTCGGCCCTGGCGAAGATCGCGAACTTCGCCACGAACGCCGGCGCTCTGATCTTCTTCGTGCCCTACGGTGCGGTGATCTGGGGGCTCGGCCTGGCGATGGGCGTGGCGAACCTCGTCGGCGCGTACATCGGCGCCCGCATGGCGGTCGCCCAGGGCAGCGGGTTCGTGCGCGTGGTCTTCGTCCTGGTCGTCGGAGCGCTGATCTGCACGCTCGGGTACGACGTCGTGGCCGGGCTCGTCTGAGCAGTTCTGGGCCCCCGGAGGGCCTGGTGCGCACGACATCTCTCGCAAAGACCCCGTATGCGCTTCCGGTTGCGCATCCGCCGTTCCCGTGCTGAGGCTGGCATGGCATGATGCGCGCCATGGGTCTCAGGACGACTGCGGAGCTCGCAGAGGTCGACGACCCGGCGTGGCCGACCCTCTCCCGGATGCTCGGGCGCGCCGGGGTGGACGTCCTGCCCGCGCCCCCGTGGGCACCGGAGGTGCTCTACCGCCTGCAGGTCACGACCCGCTCGACCCTCGGCTCCCTCGCCCTGCACACGGGCGGCGTGCTCGTCGACGAGGGCTGGCTGCGCCTCCTGGGCGGCGGCGGGGAAGGGCTGCTCGACCTCGCGACCGCCAACGGTCTGGGTGATCCCACGGAGCAGAGCGCCGCGCCGTCCTGGCTCGTCGTCGCCGTCGACGTCCTCGGCGGGACGTTCGCCCTCAACGGCGGCGGCCTACCGGGCCCGCTAGGGGACGTGCACTACTTCACGACCGACTCCCTCACGTGGTTCGACCTCGGGTTCGGCCAGGCCGCGTTCACGGAGTGGGCCGTCAGCGGGGGCACGGACGAGTTCTACGCCGGCCTTCGCTGGCCGGGGTGGGAGCGCGACCTCGCCGAGCTCACGCCCGCCGAGGGGCTGAGCGTCTACCCGCCGCTCTGGTCGGACGAGTCCCTGGGCATCGCGGCGGCCACCCGCACGCCGACGCCCCTGGCGGAGCTCGCCGCGTGGCAGCTCGAGCTGGGAGAGCGGATGGCCGCGATCCAGAACGTCGACGAGGATCCCGTCAGCTACTGACCCTCCCGTTCGCCGCGCGCGGTGGTTCTCGCGCTGCCACCTCTACCTGTATACAAGTGCGCAACCCCGTGGCACGATGATCGGGTGACGACGACGCACCTCGCCTCGACCCCGCGCCAGTCCGGCGCCCGGGCCGTCTACGAGCTGCTGCGCG
The DNA here is from genome assembly GCF_026163685.1 of Oerskovia flava. Classification (GTDB taxonomy): domain Bacteria; phylum Actinomycetota; class Actinomycetes; order Actinomycetales; family Cellulomonadaceae; genus Oerskovia_A; species Oerskovia_A flava. Next base: position 87,397 of record NZ_JAOXSR010000009.1, on the reverse strand, counting down.
AGCGCATCATCACCGGCACCCTCGCCCCCGGTGAACGGCTCACCGAGCCCGTCCTCGCCGCCACCCTCGGCGTGAGCCGCACCCCGGTCCGTGAGGCGCTACGGCTGCTGCAGGCCGAGGCGCTCGTCGTCGAGCTGCCCACCGGTGGCGTACGGGTCGCACCCCTCGACGTCGCCGACGCCCGGCGCGTCTACGACGTCCGCGCCCGCCTCGAGGGCCTCCTCGCCCGGGACGCGTGCGAGCGCGCCGCACGGGCCGACGTCGCGCGCCTCGCCCGCCTCGTCGACCTCATGGACGTCGTGCGGGACCACGACGAGGAGGTCCTGCGCGTCGGCGGACAGTTCCACCGCGAGATCGAGGCGCTCGCGGACAACGCCTGGTGCTCCGCGCTGCTGCGGCAGATCCGCGGCCACGTGGACCGCTACCGCGCGCTCGCCGCCCGCGAGCGCGTCGGGACGACCGACCACGTCGACGAGCACCGCGCCGTCGCCGACGCCATCGCGGCCGGCGACCCCGACGAGGCCGAGCGCGTCATGCGCGCCCACATCGACCGCAGCGCCGCGCTGGCCGAGCGCGCCCTGACCCCACCCCCGGCCCCACCCCCGACCTGAGAATCGAGAGCACCCGTGCCCTACACCCACCGTCTGCGCGTCTACCCCAGCGCCGAGCCGCTGGCGCGCCGCGACCAGCTCGCGTGGAAGCTCGCCGAGCTCGCCACCGACCCGGTCGAGGTCACGCCCGAGGTCACGGACATGGTGATCAACCGCGTCATCGACAACGCGGCGGTCGCGGCGGCCAGCCTCACGCGCGGCCCGGCCGTCGCGGCGCGCGGTCAGGCCCTGGCGCACCCGTACACACCCGGCGCGACGGTCTTCGGCTGCGAGCCGGCGACCCGTACGAGCCCGGAGTGGGCCGCCTGGGCGAACGGCGTCGCGGTGCGTGAGCTCGACTTCCACGACACGTTCCTCGCGGCGGAGTACTCGCACCCGGGCGACAACATCCCGCCGATCCTCGCCGTCGCGCAGCACGCCGGACGCTCGGGCGCCGAGCTCGTCCGTGCGATCGCCACGGGCTACGAGATCCAGGTCGACCTCGTGCGGGCGATCTCCCTGCACCGTCACAAGATCGACCACGTCGCGCACCTCGGCCCCTCCGCGGCCGCGGGCATCGGCACCCTGCTCGGGCTCGACACCGAGACGATCTTCCAGGCCGTCGGCCAGGCGTTGCACACGACCACCGCGACCCGGCAGTCCCGCAAGGGCCAGATCTCCACGTGGAAGGCCCACGCGCCCGCGTTCGCCGGAAAGGTCGCGGTCGAGGCCGTGGACCGGGCCATGCGCGGGCAGACGTCGCCCGAGCCGATCTACGAGGGCGAGGACGGGGTGATCGCCTGGCTCCTCGACGGACCGGACGCGAGCTACGACGTCGTGCTCCCCGCCCTCGGCGAGCCTAAGACGGCGATCCTCGACACCTACACCAAGGAGCACTCCGCGGAGTACCAGTCGCAGGCACTCATCGACCTCGCACGTGCCCTGCACGACGAGCACCCGTGGCTGGCCGACCCCGACAACGTGGCCGGCATCGTCATCCACACGAGCCACCACACGCACGTCGTCATCGGCTCCGGCGCGAACGACCCGCAGAAGTACGACCCCACCGCGTCGCGCGAGACGCTCGACCACTCGATCCCGTACATCTTCGCGGTCGCGCTGCAGGACGGCGGCTGGCACCACGTCGACTCCTACGCACCCGAGCGGGCCGCCCGCCCCGACACGGTCCAGCTCTGGGGCAAGGTCACGACCGCCGAGGACACGGAGTGGACGCGTCGCTACCACGCGACCGATCCCGACGAGAAGGCGTTCGGCGGACGCGTCGAGATCGAGCTCGCCGACGGCGGCCGGCTGGTCCGCGAGATCGCCGTCGCCGACGCGCACCCGCTCGGGGCGCGGCCCTTCGGCCGCGAGCAGTACGTGCGCAAGTTCCGCACCCTCGCGGCGGGCGTGCTCGCCGACGACGAGATCGAGCGGTTCCTCGCCCTCGCCGAGCGGCTCCCGACGCTCACCACGGCGGAGGTGCGCGAGCTGACGATCGTCGCCCGACCGGGCCTGCTGGACTCGGTGCCCGCACCGACCGGACTCTTCGAGCTGGGAGGCGAGTGATGCTGTACAGCCGGACCACGCCGTCGGACAAACGGCGGACGCTGCGCGAGGCCCTCGCGTCGGGTGAGCTGCAGCGCTTCCCGGGCGCGTTCAACCCCTTGTCCGCGCGGTTGATCCAGGACAAGGGCTTCGAGGGGGTGTACGTGTCCGGGGCGGTGCTGTCCGCCGACCTCGGGCTGCCGGACATCGGCCTCACGACGCTCACCGAGGTCGCGGGGCGCTCGCAGCAGATCGCCCGCGTGACGGACCTCCCGGCGATCGTGGACGCCGACACGGGCTTCGGCGAGCCCATGAACGTGGCCCGCACCGTGCAGACGCTCGAGGACGCGGGCGTCGCGGGCTGCCACATCGAGGACCAGGTCAACCCGAAGCGCTGCGGGCACCTGGACGGCAAGGAGGTCGTCGGCCTCGACGAGGCGACGAAGCGGCTCCGCGCCGCCGCCGACGCCCGCCGCGACCCCGACTTCCTGCTCATGGCCCGCACCGACGTGCGCGGGACGGTCCCCGGACCGGACGGGCTGCGGCTCGCGATCGACCGGGCGAAGGCGCTCGTCGACGCCGGGGCGGACGCGATCTTCCCCGAGGCGCTGGCCGACCTCGCGGAGTTCGAGGCCGTCGCCTCCGCGGTCGACGTGCCCGTGCTCGCCAACATGACCGAGTTCGGCAAGTCCGAGCTGTTCACGACCCGCCAGCTCGCCGACGCGGGCGTGCGGATCGTCATCTACCCGGTGACGCTGCTGCGCGTCGCGATGGGCGCGGCCGAGCGGGCGCTCGACGAGATCGCCGTGACCGGGACGCAGGCGGGCCAGGTCGAGGGGATGCAGACCCGTGCTCGGCTCTACGAGCTCGTCGACTACGCCGGCTACAACACGTTCGACGCCGACATCTTCACCTACCGCCCCTGAGCGACTCACCACCGGGCACCACGCCTCACCGGCCGTTCACGAAGGAGTGACCATGACCATGAGCACCACGTCCGAGTCCAGCACCACGTCCGGCACCCCCAGCACCCCTCCCGGGTCCGAGATCCGCAAGGGGCTCGCCGGCGTCGTCGTCGACACCACCGCGGTCTCCAAGGTGAACCCCGAGACCAACTCCCTGCTGTACCGCGGCTACCCCGTGCAGGACCTCGCGGCCAGGTCGAGCTTCGAGGACGTCGCGTACCTGCTGTGGCACGGCGAGCTCCCCACGCCCGAGCAGCGCGCCCGCCAGGACGCCGTCGAGCGGTCGTCCCGCGCCCTGCCCGGCAACGTGCGCAACGCGATCCTCGAGCTCCCGACGACGTGCCACCCCATGGACGTGTGCCGCACCGCGGTCTCCCAGCTCGGGGCGCACGACCCCGACGCCGAGGACTCCTCGCCCGAGGCGGAGCAGGCCAAGGCGCTGCGCCTGTGGGCGGCGCTGCCCGCCGTCGTGGCGCTCGACCAGCGGCGACGCCGCGGCCAGCAGATCGTCGAGCCCGACGAGGACCTCACCTACGCCGAGAACTTCCTGCGGATGACGTTCGGCGAGGTGCCGGACCCAGCTGTCGTCCGCGCGTTCGAGGTCTCGATGGTCCTGTACGCCGAGCACTCGTTCAACGCGTCGACGTTCACCGCGCGTGTCATCACCTCCACGCTCTCGGACCTGCACTCGGCGGTCACGGGTGCGATCGGCGCGCTCAAGGGCCCCCTGCACGGGGGTGCCAACGAGGCCGTCATGGCGACGTTCGCGGAGATCGGCTCGGCCGACCGTGCCGAGGCCTGGCTCGAGGCGGCCCTGCGGGACAAGCGCAAGATCATGGGGTTCGGCCACCGGGTCTACAAGCACGGCGACTCGCGCGTGCCGACCATGCGCGCGACCCTCGACGACCTCGTGCGCCACTACGACCGCCCCGACCTCCTCGAGCTCTACGTGGCGCTCGAGACCGCCATGACGTCCCGCAAGAACATCCTGCCGAACCTGGACTACCCGGCCGGCCCGGCCTACCACCTCATGGGCTTCGACACCCCGATGTTCACCCCGCTGTTCGTCGCCTCCCGCGTCACCGGGTGGACCGCGCACGTCATGGAGCAGCGCGCCGCCAACGCCCTCATCCGGCCGCTGAGCGAGTACGTCGGGCCCGAGCAGCGCGAGGTGCCGTAGGGGCTCGGACCGCCGGCCCGGGCCTTCCGCGCACGTGCCACGGCGCGGTCCACGACCCGGTCCACATCATGGGCGCACTTGCGTCGGGAGGGTCGACGCGCTCATGATCGGTCGACTCGTACATGAACTGGTGGGCGTTGAGATAGACGAGACCAGCGACGAACGGAGAACACGCACGTGGCACTCATCGTGCAGAAATATGGCGGTTCCTCGGTGTCTGACGCCGAGAGCATCAAGCGGGTGGCCAAGCGCATCGCGGAGTCGAGGCGGGCCGGGAACGACGTGGTGGTCGTGGTCTCGGCGATGGGGGACACCACCGACGAGCTCATCGACCTCGCCCGGCAGATCACCCCACTTCCTCCCCAGCGCGAGATGGACATCCTCCTCACGGCGGGTGAGCGCATCTCGATGTCGCTCCTGGCGATGGCGATCACCAAGCTCGGGGTCCGGGCCAAGTCCTTCACGGGCCAGCAGGCCGGGCTCATCACCGACGCGGTCCACGGCAAGGCGCGCATCGTCGACGTCGTCCCGCACCGCATCCGCGAGACCATCGAGAGGGGCCAGGTCGCGATCGTGGCCGGGTTCCAGGGGGTCACGGAGTCGAACGACGTGACCACGCTCGGCCGCGGCGGGTCGGACACGACCGCCGTCGCGCTGGCCGCCGGCCTCGACGCGGACGTCTGCGAGATCTACACGGACGTCGACGGCATCTTCACCGCCGACCCGCGCATCGTCCCGACGGCCCGCAAGGTCGACCGCATCACCTACGAGGAGATGCTCGAGATGGCGGCGAGCGGGGCCAAGGTCCTCGCCCTGCGCTGCGTGGAGTACGGCCGCCGGTACGGCGTGCCGATCCACGTGCGCTCGTCGTTCTCCGGCAAGGAGGGCACCCTCGTCACCCGCAACCCCGAGGAAGCAGCAGACACCATGGAAGCTCCGATCATCTCCGGCGTCGCCCACGACCGCAGCGAGGCCAAGATCACCGTCGTCGGGGTCCCCGACGTGCCGGGCACGGCCGCGCGCATCTTCGAGGTCGTCGCGGCCTCCGGCGTGAACATCGACATGATCGTGCAGAACATCTCCGCCGCGAAGACGGGTCGCACGGACATCTCGTTCACGCTCCCCGAGGGCGACGGTCCGGCCGGCATGGCAGCGCTGAGCGGCATCCAGGCGGAGATCGGTTTCGACTCGCTGCAGTTCGACGACCAGATCGGCAAGCTCTCGCTCGTGGGCGCGGGCATGAAGTCGCACCCGGGGGTCTCCGCGAAGCTCTTCGGGGCGCTGCGGGACGCGGGCATCAACATCGAGATGATCTCCACCTCGGAGATCCGTATCTCGGTCGTCACCCGCGCCGACAGCCTCGACGACGCCGTGCGCGCCGTGCACACCGCGTTCGAGCTCGACACCGAGGCCGAGGCCGTCGTCTACGCCGGCACCGGCCGCTGAGAGGAGCAGACCATGAGCGAGCACGCACAGCACGGACTGCACCTCGCGGTCGTCGGCGCCACGGGGCAGGTCGGCGCGGTCATGCGCCGGCTCCTCGAGGAGCGCGACTTCCCGATCGCGAGCATCCGCTTCTTCGCCTCGGCCCGGTCGGCGGGCACGACGCTGCCGTTCCGCGGCCAGGACGTCGTCGTCGAGGACACCGCGGCCACGCCCACCGAGGACCTGCGGGGCATCGACGTCGCCCTGTTCTCCGCCGGGGGCACGACCTCGCGGGCGCAGGCGCCGCGGTTCGCCGAGGCGGGCGCCGTCGTGATCGACAACTCGTCGGCCTGGCGCCTCGACCCCGACGTCCCGCTGGTCGTCTCCGAGGTGAACCCGGAGGCGATCCGTGAGGTCCGCAAGGGCATCATCGCCAACCCGAACTGCACCACCATGGCCGCGATGCCCGTGCTCAAGCCGCTCGCGGACGCCGCGGGCCTGGAGCGCCTCATCGTGTCGACCTACCAGGCGGTGTCCGGTTCCGGCCTGGCCGGTGCCGAGGAGCTCGACACCCAGGTGCGTGCCGGCACCGACCAGGACACTCTCGGCCTGGTGCACGACGGCGGCGCGGTCACCTTCCCCGAGCCCGTCAAGTACGTGCGGAACATCGCGTTCAACGTGATCCCGCTCGCCGGGTCGATCGTCGACGACGGCTCGGAGGAGACCGACGAGGAGCAGAAGCTCCGCAACGAGTCGCGCAAGATCCTCGGCCTGCCGGACCTGCTCGTGGCGGGCACGTGCGTGCGTGTGCCGGTGTTCACGGGGCACTCGCTCGCGATCCACGCCGAGTTCGCCGAGCCGCTGTCGCCCGAGCGTGCGCGCGAGCTGCTCGCCGCCGCCCCGGGTGTCGAGCTCGCCGACGTCCCGACGCCGCTCCAGGCCGCCGGTGCGGACCCCTCGTTCGTGGGTCGCATCCGGGCGGACCGGTCGGTGCCGGGCGGGCGCGGTCTCGTGCTGTTCGTGTCGAACGACAACCTGCGCAAGGGCGCGGCGCTCAACGCGGTGCAGATCGCCGAGCTCGTCGCGGCGGACCGCGTCCCGGCCTGAAGCGCGAGGTAGAACCCTAGTCCGCGAGAGAGAACCCCTGTCCGCGAGGTAGAACCCTGGTCCAGACCAGGGTTCTACCTCGCGGACAGGGGTTCTTCTTCGTGCTGCGGGGCCACGTGGGTGCCGAGCGTCGGGGCCAGCACCCACAGTGCTGCTGCCGCGAGGACGTGCCACAGGGCGTGACCCTGGAACCAGGAGCCCGGGTCGCACAGGAGCCAGCCGGTGCGGCTGAGCGTGCCGACGGCCGAGCCGACGGCGAGGAGCGCCATCGCGGTGAGGAGTCGCGCCCGGACGGCCGGGCGCCACCACGCGCGGAGCAGCGACGCGCCGACCGCCACGACGGCGGTGACCACCTGGGCGATCATCGACCCGGTCGTCGAGACGGCCGCGAGCACCACGCACCCGAGGGTCGGGACGAGCCACCACCAGGTGCGCATCCGCCGGCCGGTGAGGTCGGCGAGCGCGTCCGCGGCGACCAGTGCCAGCACCCCGAAGAGCGGCGGGTCGTGGGCCACGGGGTTCCAGGAGGGCGCCGGTCCGTGCTGGACGACCGAGCCGACCCCGACGAGCGCCACGAGCAGCGCGAAGGCGAGCTGGGTGCCCGGGGGAGCGCCGGCGTCGGACCGTCGGGTGCGGGTGAGCCACAGCGCGAGGCCGACCGCGACGAACGCGAGGCTGGTGGCGGTGCTCAGCGGCTCGGCCCACGGCGCGCCGCCGGAGTGCTCGCACGCGGACCCCACACTCGCTCCCACACGTCCACCTCCCGTACTCCGGTCGCCGAGATAGAACCCCAGTCTGCGAGGTAGAACCCTGGTCCGCGACCAGGGTTCTACCTCGGCGACCGGGGTTCTACTTCGCGTGGGCGGGTTGACCTTTCGCGTTGCTCTATGGTTCATTAGTGAAGTAACGAACCGTAGAACCAGAGAACGCGAGAGGATGGGTGCATGTTCGACGGACCGGAGCCCATCTACCTCCAGATCGCCCAGCAGATCCGTGCCCAGGTCCTCAGCGGGGACCTCGCGGAGGAGGAGCAGGTCATGTCGACCACGCAGTACGCCACGACGTTCCGCATCAACCCGGCCACGGCGGCCAAGGCGTTCGCCGGGCTCGTCGACGAGGGCGTGCTCTACAAGCGCCGCGGCGTCGGCATGTTCGTCGCGACCGGTGCCCGCGAGCGCCTGCTCGCCGAGCACCGCGAGCACTACTTCGCGGACGTGCTCGGCCCGGCGCTCGTCCAGGCCGACCTGCTCGGTATCCCGGCCGCCGACATCGTCGACCACGTCCTCGGCCGGTCGACGACCCCCCGCACCCCCTCGTACCCGGAGGCGTGAACCCATGACCACCGCACCCTTCGGCGCCGAGCTGCGTGACGTCGTCGTGCGCTACGGCCGCAAGGACACCGAGCGTGCGCTCGACGGCGTGACCCTCTCGATCCGCCCCGGCACGATCACGGGCCTGCTCGGGCGCAACGGGGCCGGCAAGACGACGCTCGCCGCGCTGCTCGCCGCGTTCCGCCGGCCGACGTCCGGCTCCGTCCTCGTCGGCCCGGCCGGTGGGCCGCTCGACGACCCGTTCGAGAACCCGTGGGTGATGATGCACACGCAGCTCGTGCGCGAGAGCGGCGACGTCTGGGGCGACAGCAAGGCGTGCGACACGCTCGACTACTACGCGGACCTGCGCCCCGACTGGGACGCGGACCTGGCGGGACGGCTGCTCGACGAGCTCGAGGTCGACGTCCGCAAGTCCCCGGACGCCCTGTCGCGCGGCAAGCGCTCGGCGCTGGGCGCGGTGATCGGGCTCGCGTCCCGCGCCCCGCTGACGATCTTCGACGAGGTCTACCTCGGGATGGACGCGCCCAGCCGCTACGCCTTCTACGACGCGCTCGTCGCGGACTACACCGAGCACCCCCGCACGATCCTGCTCTCGAGCCACCTCATCGACGAGGTCGAGCGGCTGTTCGAGGACGTCGTGGTCATCGACCGCGGGCGCGTCCTGCTCGCCGAGCCGGCCGAGGACGTGCGGGGGCGGGGCGTGAGCCTCACGGGCCCGGCCGACACGATCGAGCCCTTCGTCGCCGGTCACCAGGTGCTGGCCCGCCAGCACCTGGGCCCGACGTCGCAGGTCACGCTCTTCGGCGAGCTCGACGCCGCGCAGCGCGCGGCCGCGACGCAGGCCGGCCTCGAGATCGGAGCGGTACCGCTGCAGGACCTCTTCGTCCACCTGACCCGCAAGAGCTCCGACCTGAAGGAGGACGCACGATGAGCACGCCCGAGCAGACCAGCACGCACGCAGGGTCGCAGGCGGCCCGGGCGATGGCGGCACGTGCCCACCGGCGGGGCACCCGCGCGGCGGCCACGTACCTCGTGAGGTCGGCATGGCTCGTCGGAGCGGCGTACTGGGTGGTCGTCCTCGCGATCGGCGCGGTCATCCTCTACATCGAGCTGCGCGGGGACGACGTGAGCATCAGCGCGGTCGGGGGCCCGGCGTCGTCGGCGAGGTTCTTCCTGCTCGTGCTGGGCATCATCCTGCCGCTCGGCATGATCGCCCTGCACGTGTCGGCAGGCGGCACACGCCGTTCCCTCACGCACGGCCTGTGGGCCGGCAGCCTGGTCACGGGCGTGACGTTCGGCCTGGCGACGACGCTCGTCCTGTGGTGCGGGGGCTGGCTGTTCACCCGCCAGGGCTGGACGATCGAGCCCGAGCGGGCGGTCTACGGCGACTGGTCGCAGATCGGTTCCGTGCTGGTCGTCGAGTCGCTCTACTGCACGGTGTACTTCCTCGCGGGCATGATCATCGCGCTCGCCTACTACCGCACGGGCGGCTGGCTCGGGACGCTGCTCATCCCGGTCGCGCTCGTCCCGCTCCTGGTCGCGGAGACCACGCTGCAGTCCGGCTACTTCGGCAGCCCGCTGTCCGGCGCGCTCGGCGTGCCCGAGATGTCGGGCTGGCTGGTACCGCTCGGCGGGCTCGCCGCCGTGGCGCTCGCCGCCGCCATCCTGCAGGTCGTCCTGCGCGCCATCCCCGTCCGTCCCGTCGAGTTCGGTCAGTCCGTCACGGGCTGACCTCCGCACCACACACCACCCCACCCGATCTCGGACGGCGCCGCGCGCCGCCCGGCGGTCGACCACACCCTCAGGGAGGTCACCATGACCCGCACCACCCACCAGCCCGACGGCGGCAGCATCGCTGTCGAGGTCCGGAACCTCCGCAAGGAGTACGCCACGAAGGACGGCACGAAGGTCGCCGTCGAGGACGTGTCGTTCAGCGTCCGCCGCGGCGAGATCTTCGGCGTGCTCGGTCCGAACGGGGCCGGCAAGACGACGACGGTCGAGTGCCTCGCGGGACTGCGTCAGGCCGACGGCGGCGCGGTCCGCGTGCTCGGGGTGGACCCGCAGGCCCACCCGGAGCTCGTCCGCTCCACGCTGGGCGTCCAGCTCCAGGAGTCCGCGCTCAACGACAAGATCACGGTCGCCGAGGCGATGCGTCTGTTCGCGTCCTTCTACGACGCACCGGCCGACACGGCGGAGCTGCTGAGGCTCCTCGACCTTGACGAGCACCGCGACGTCGCGTTCGGCAAGCTCTCGGGCGGGCAGAAGCAGCGGCTGTCGATCGCGCTCGCGCTCGTGGGCGACCCCCAGGTCGCGATCCTCGACGAGCTGACGACCGGCCTCGACCCGCAGGCGCGGCGCGCCACCTGGGAGCTGGTCGAGCGTGTGCGCGACCGCGGCGTGACGATCCTGCTCGTCACGCACTTCATGGAGGAGGCGGAGCGCCTGTGCGACCGCCTCGTCATCATCGACCGTGGTCGCGTCGTCGCGGCGGGCACGCCCGCCGAGCTCATCGACAGCATCGACGCCGGCCGCACCGTCCGGCTCCGCGTCCCCGCCGGCGAGACGCAGCGGGCCGAGCACATCCTCGCCGGCCTCGCCGACGTCACGTCGGTCACGACCGAGGGTCGCGAGGTCGTGGTGGTCGGCACGCCCCGGATGATGCTCGCCGTCGAGCGGGCGCTCGCGGAGGAGGACCTGGTGCCCGACGGCGTCCGCACCGTCTCCCGGTCCCTGGAGGACGTGTTCGTCCACGTCACGGGCCGGACCTACGACCCCGACACCGGCGCCGAGTCCGGCGCCGGCACGACGACCCGCTCGGAAGGAGCACGATCATGACCGCGACGGCGACCACGACATCCCTGCGAGGTGCCGGACGAGCGCGGACGGGCCGGAGAGGCTTCGGGGCGATGCTCGCGACCGAGGCACGGCTGTGGCTCCGCGAGCCGGGGACGGTGTTCTTCGCGCTGGCCTTCCCCACGGTGCTGCTGCTCGGCGTGGGCTTCGCGATCCCGGGCATGCGTGACCCGATCACGGGGGCCGAGCCGCCGTGGGAAGGGCTCGTCGCGATCGCGGCGTTCGTGCCGATCGTGCTGGCGGCGGCGATCGCGACACCGGCGCTGACGACGATGCCGGTCCACATCGCGACGTTCCGGGAGAAGGGGGTCCTGCGGCGGCTCTCGACGACGCCGATGCGACCTCAGGCGATCCTCCTGGCGCACCTGGTGATCAACCTCGTCGCGGTGACGGTCGCGGCGGTGCTGGCGCTCGTCGTCGCCCAGCTCGCGTTCGGCCTGCCGGTGCCGGAGTCGACCGGCACGGTCGTGCTGTCCTTCGTGCTCGCGGTCGCGGCGATGTACTCGCTCGGGACGCTCATCGCCGCCCGCGCATCCACGGCGAGCACGGCGTCGGCGATCGGGACGCTCGTCTACTTCCCGCTGCTGTTCCTGTCGGGGCTGTGGACCCCGGGGCCGATGATGCCGGAGGCGGTCGAGCGGGTCGCCCAGTTCACCCCCCTCGGGGCGGCGGCGCAGGCGATGACCGCCGGCTGGTTCGTTCAGGACTTCCCGACGCTGCAGGTCGTCGTCATGGCGGCCTGGACCGCGGTGCTGCTGCCGCTGGGCGTCAAGCTGTTCCGCTGGAGCTGACGTACCCGCGGGCCCGGACGGGCCGCAGGACGGGGGTGCTCGCCAGAGCGCCCCCGTCCTGCGCGCCGCATAGGCTCCGAGACATGAAGCCGTTCCTCCTGCTGGCCTCGCGGGCCGACGACGTCGCGGCCGACGGCGAGTACGCCGCCATGTGCCGGTTCGGCGGGCTGAGCACCGGCGAGCTGCACCGCGTCCGGATGGAGGACGGGCCGTTGCCGCCGATCCGCCTCGACGACTACGCGGGGGTGCTCGTCGGCGGCAGCCCTTTCAACTCCGCGGACGACCCGGCGACCAAGTCCGCCGTCCAGGTCCGGGTGGAGGCCGAGCTCGAGCCGCTGCTCGACGAGATCGTGGACCGGGACTTCCCCTTCCTCGGGGCCTGCTACGGCGTCGGGACGCTGGGACGCCACCAGGGCGCCGTCATCGACGAGACGTACGCCGAGCCGATCTCCCCGGTGACCGTCACCCTCACCGACGCCGGCCGTGCCGACCCGTTGCTGGCCGGTCTGCCCCGCACGTTCGAGGCGTACGTCGGGCACAAGGAGGCCGTGCGGGAGCTGCCCGCGCACGCGGTGCTCCTCGCGTCGAGCCCGACGTGCCCCGTCCAGATGTTCCGTGTGCGCTCCCACCTGTACGCGACGCAGTTCCACCCCGAGCTCGACCTCGACGGCATCCTCACCCGGATCGAGGTGTACCGGGACTTCGGGTACTTCCCCGCCGAGGAGGCGGACGTCGTCGCGGCCCGGGTACGTGCGGGCGACGTGTGGGCGCCGCACCGCCTCCTCGCGGCCTTCGTTTCGAGGTACCGGACGGACTGATCCGTCGCCGTGGGGGCGTCACGCCGGGGCCGCGGAGCCCTACGCTGTCCTCGTGGACCTGGCGCAGCACGACGTCCGCCTCACCGGACCGGCCGAGGCGCAGGCGATGGTGCTCGCGCATGGCTTCGGCTGCGACCAGTCGATGTGGCGCTACGTCGCGCCGCAGTTCGCGGACGAGTACCGCGTCGTGCTGTTCGACCACGTCGGGGCCGGTGGCGCGGACCCCGCGGCGTACGACCCGGTCCGGCACGCCGACCTCGCGGGCTACGCCGACGACGTGATCGCCCTGCTCGACGAGCTGTCGCTCGGGCCCGTGGTATTCGTCGGCCACTCGGTGAGCGCCATGATCGGCGTCCTGGCCGAGGGGCGACGTCCCGACCTGTTCGACCGCCTCGTGCTCGTCGGTCCCAGCCCGCGCTACGTCGACGCGCCCGGGTACCGGGGCGGGTTCAGTGCCGACGAGATCGACGAGCTGCTGGCGACGATGGACGAGAACTACCTCGGCTGGTCGAGCGTGATGGCGCCGGTGATCATGGGGAACGCCGAGCGGCCCGAGCTGGGCGCCGAGCTCACCGAGGCCTTCTGCCGGACCGACCCGGCGATCGCCCGGCGCTTCGCCCGCACGACGTTCCTCTCCGACAACCGCGCCGACCTCGCAGGGGTCCGCGCGCCGTCCCTGGTGGTCCAGTGCCGCGAGGACGTGATCGCACCGGTCGAGGTCGGCCGGTTCGTGCACGACCAGCTTCCCGACAGCACGTTCGCCCTGATCGACGCCGTCGGGCACTGCCCCAACCTCAGCGCTCCCGACGAGCTGGTCGGCGCGATGCGCCAGTTCCTCGGCCCGTGACGACCCAGGACCGCGCGCGGGCGTGGGCCGAGGCGCCCGTCGGGCTGCTGCGGCTGGGCACCGACGGCACCATCCTCGACGCGAACGACACCTTCTGGCGCTGGACCGGGCGCGCCGACCTGCCCGTGGGTGAGGGTGGTCTGCGCCTCGCGGACGTCCTGACGGTCGGCGGGAGGATCTACTGGGAGACGCACGTCGGGCCTCTGCTGAGCCTGCAGGGGACCGTCGAGGAGGTCGCGGTCGAGCTGCGCGGCGCCCAGGGGCGGCTGCCGGTCCTGCTCTCGGTCGCGCGGAGCGCGGCGGACGGACCGGTCGCCTACGACGTCACGCTGGCGGCCGCACGGGAACGCACCCGCTTCGAGCGTGAGCTCGTCGTCGCGCGCGCGGAGGCCGAGCGAGCGGCCGCTCGGCTGCAGACCGTGCAGCGGGTGACCGAGGCGCTGTCCGCCGCCGCCGGGGTCGAGGGAGTGCGGCGCACGGTGCTCGGCGCCGCCGTGCGGGACCTCGGTGCGCGGTCGGCGTCCCTGTGGCTCGACGGCGCCCGCGACGGGCTGACGTTCGCCGGGTCGGTGGGCGAGCACGGGTCAGTTGGTGAGCACGGGTCGGTCGGTGAGCGAGGGGCGGTGGAGCTGCCGCCGCTCCACGGGCAGCGCGTGGTGACCGCGTCGGACGGCGTGGTGATCGTCCCGCTGGCAGGCGGGCGCTCGGTGCACGGTGTGCTCGTGCTCACCCCGCACGACCGGCCGGGGGACGACCCGCCGGACCTCGCGGTCCTCGCGGTCGTCGGCCAGCAGGCGGGTCTCGCGCTCGACCGTGCGGCGATGCACGAGCAGAGCGTGTCCGTGGCCCACGAGCTGCAGCGGGCGATGCTCGAGCACGACCTGCCCGCGGACCCGCGGTTCACGGTGACGTCGGTGTACCGGCCCGGGGTGCGTGACCTGGAGGTCGGCGGCGACTGGTACGACGCGTTCCTCGTCGACGACCGGACGCTCGCCGTGCTGGTGGGCGACGTCGTGGGGCGGGGACTGCAGGCGGCGATCACCATGGGCCAGCTCCGGACGGCCGCGAGGGTGCTCGCCGGGCCGCGGACAGGCCCGGCCGCCCTGCTCGACGGGCTCGACGACTTCGTCACCCGCCGCGGGGTGGGCTTCATGGCGACGGTCGTGTACGCCGCGCTCGACCTCGGGACCGGCGCGATGCGCTTCGCCTGCGCCGGCCACCTGCCGCCGCTGCACCTGCGCGACGGCGACGCCACGTTCCTGTGGGAGGGGCGCTCCACACCGCTGGGCGTCCCCGGTGCGGGGCCGCGCGGGGAGCACGAGGTCCGGCTCGCGGCGGGCGACTCGGTGCTGCTCTACACCGACGGGGTCGTGGAGCGCCGCGACCGGTCGCTCCAGCGTGGCCTGGACCTCCTCGCGGAGGCCGCTGCGCGCTCGGCCCGGCACGGGCCGTGGACGGACGGACTCGTCGAGCGGTCCCTCGACAGCACCGCCCACGAGCGTGACGACGCGTGCGTGCTCCGGCTGCGCTGGCATCCCTGACGGTCGACGCCGCCGGCGAGCGTCAGCGCACGAAGAACGGCCCGGCCCCGGGTTCCGCGAGCCAGCCGAGGGTGTGGCCGAGCCGTTCCGCGGTCGAGCTCGCGACGTCGTCGGGCAGGTCGTCGGGGGCGAACCACGCCACGGCGAGCGACTCGTCGTCGGCGACGTGGGCGCCGGCCGCGGACGCGGGGGACACGGGTCGGCACAGGAAGCACAGGTCGAGGTACTGGCTGCGGTCGCCGTTGGGGTACTGCACCGGTTCGGTGACGGTCACGGCGGTCAGCGCGTCCACGACGACCTCGACCCCGGTCTCCTCGAGCACCTCGCGCGCGAGGCCGACGGCCGGGTCCTCCCCGGGTTCGAGGATGCCGCTGATCACGGCCCACTGCCCGGTGTCGGCGCGCCGGCCGAGCAGCAGGCGGCCGTCGTCGTCCACCACGACGGCGGAGACGCCGGGCATCCACAGCAGGTCGGTCCCGATGCGGGTGCGCAGGGCGGCGACGAAGTCGGGGATCGGCATGGGGCGAGCCTAGGCGCTGGCAGTGTGTCACGGGGCGTCCGTGTCGGTCATGGACACTCTTGGGTCCGCGGCGGACCGGCCGGGTGACGCTCGGCGGTCCTGTGCTATGGTCCCGGCGTGGACAACGTTCGTTGGTATTGGCGCTTTACGCTGGCTCCCGGTGGAGCCGAGCGGGCGTTCGCCTGACCAACCTTCCACCCGGAGCCAGCACAGGGCCTTGGACGCGACCTGCGTCCGGGCCCTTCGTCATTCAGACGGGCCGACTCCGACACGAGACGGTGAGCCGGTTCCCGTCTGGGCCCAGCCGACCCCCGCCCAGCAGAACCCGCACCTTCAGGAGCCCCTCGTGACCAGCACCACCGCCCCCCGCCCTGCAGCCGACAGCGATACCGTCGGTGCGACAGCCCACCGCGATACCGTCGGAGTCGTGAGCGACGACGCACGCACCGAGCTGCAGGCCTCGACGAGCGACCTGCGCATCAGCGCGCTCGACCCGTTGCCGGCCCCGCTCGGGATGCTGGCGGACCTGCCGCTCGGCGTGACCCGCAGCGACCTGGTGACCGCGTCGCGCCGCGAGGTCCGCGACATCCTCGTCGGTGACGACGACCGCCTGCTCGTCATCGTCGGCCCGTGCTCGGTGCACGACCCCCAGGCGGCGCTCGACTACGCCCGCCGTCTCGGTGAGGTCGCCCGTGACCTGAGCGACGACCTCGCGATCGTCATGCGGGTGTACTTCGAGAAGCCGCGCACCACCGTCGGGTGGAAGGGCCTCATCAACGACCCGCACCTCGACGGGTCGCACGACGTGCACCACGGCCTGCGCCTCGCCCGCGAGGTGCTGCTCGGCGTGCTCGACGCCGGTGTGCCGGCCGCGTGCGAGTTCCTCGAGCCGACGAGCCCGCAGTACATCGCGGACGCCGTGTCCTGGGGCGCCATCGGTGCGCGCAACGCGGAGAGCCAGGTGCACCGCCAGCTCGCGTCGGGCCTGTCCATGCCCATCGGGTTCAAGAACGCGACCGACGGTGACGTGCAGATCGCGGTGGACGGCTGCATCACGGCCGCGAGCGAGCACACGTTCTTCGGCATGGACGGCGAGGGCCGGGCGGCCGCGGTGGAGACCGCGGGCAACCCTGACTGCCACGTCATCCTGCGCGGTGGGCGCTCCGGGCCCAACTACGGGGTGGACGACGTCGCGGACGCCCTCGCCGTGGCGCGCACCTCGGGCCTGGGCGGGGCCGCGGAGCACGGCCTCGTCGTCGACGCGTCGCACGGCAACTCGGGCAAGGACCACGTGCGCCAGGCGGAGGTCGTGCGCGAGCTCGCGGCGCGCCTGGCCGCGGGGGAGCAGGGCATCACGGGGCTGATGATGGAGAGCTTCCTCGTCGCGGGTGCCCAGAAGCCCGCGCCGTCGGGCCTGACCTACGGGCAGTCGGTCACGGACGCGTGCATGGACTGGGACACGACCGCCACGCTGCTCGGCGAGCTGGCCGCCGCGGTGCGGGAGCGCCGGGCCTGACCCGCGCGCGCCCGCTCCGGCGGGCGCGGCCGGCCCGGCCGACCGCTGGGCACCGGAGCGTCCAGCGGTCGGTCTGTGCTTGTCTCCCTGCATGGTAGATGCCAGGGCGAAGCGGATCCTGTTCCGGACCTACTGGTCCCACGGGTGGATCGAGGACGACGAGAGGTCGACGCCGCCGGACGACCTCGCGTACGCCATGGCGCAGGGCGTGATGTTCGACCCCGTCTCGTGGTCGCACGACGAGAGCGTCGAGGCGGTTCAGGCGTTCCGCGAGCGCTCCTTCGCCCAGCGCGTGGGGGCTGTCTTCGTCGCAAGCCTGTCGTCGCGACGGCTGGACCTGCGGTCCGCACTGGCGAGCTGGTCCATGATCGAGCACGTGGCCTCGCACCCGTACGTGGGCGCCGGCCACGCCTGCAACACCTGTCGCGACGCGCGCCCGGACGCCGAGCTCGTCGCCTGGCGGACCAGCCCTGACCTCGACCTGAACGTGCTCAGCTTCGAGCGCCTCAAGTGGGGCGGGGTCCGCCACGACCAGCTCGACTACGCCCGGTTCGACCTCGAACGCTTCGCCCTCACCGAGCCTGTCCTGCCGACGCCGACCGACCGGGACCTGTTCCGCACGGTCCTGGACACGATCAGCGCGGTCCCCGAGACGACCACCGCCGGGGGCCTGGTCCGCGCGCTCAAGCCCGCCCTGCCCGGCACCGCCGCCGAGCACCGCGCGCTCGTGGAGATCCTCGGCGCCAGCGGGGTGCTGCGTCCCGGTGGCCCTGACCGCCCGGAGCACGCGCGCTCGGACTGGGGCGCGAGCGGGCAGTGGCGTGGCGGCGACCGCTACGACGAGCAGCGCGTCCACCTCCTCCTTCCCGCCCTCTGAGCGGCACGGCGGCGCGGTGGCGGAGCCGGACCCATCCGCGCGGCCGGCGGCGTCGAACCACTGGTGCCCCGACACCTGTCGGGGACGCGCTGCGCCCGGCGCAGCGCGACGGAGATCCGGGACCAGCCCGGGCACGAGACGGGACACGAGCGACGGACGGGCAGGACGAGTGCGGGTGCGGTGAGGCAGACTGATCCGCGTGCCACCCGTGAGGACGAGCGAACCAGACGCTCTCGATGCCGCGCTGCGTGCGTGCGCCGACGGAGATCCGGACGCGTTCGCCCCCGTCTACGACGCGCTGTCCCCGGCTGCCTACGGCACGGCGGTCGCGGTGCTCCGTGACCCTGACCACGCGGCGGAGGTGACGCAAGAGGTGATGATCGAGGTGTGGCAGACGGCCGCGCGGTTCGACCCCGCGCGTGGTTCCGCGCGCACGTGGGTCGTGACGCTCGCGCGCCGTCGCGCCGTCGACCGCGTCCGTGCGGAGCAGGCGCGCCGCAACCGCGACCAGCGCGACGCCGACCGGCAGGCGGGCGAGCGCGAGCGGGACGTCGTCGTGGAAGAGGTCGAGCAGGCGTTCGAGACCGCCGCCGTCCGCAACTGCCTCGGCTCGCTCACCCCGACGCAGCGCGACGCCGTCCTGCGTGCCTACTACGGCGGGCTGACGTACCGGGAGGTCGCCGCCGAGCTCGGAGCCGGTCTGCCGACCGTGAAGACCCGCATCCGCGACGGGCTGATCCGTCTGCGCGACTGCCTGGGGGTGAACCGTGGCTGACGACGTCCAGGGCACCGGGAGCACCGGAGGCCCCCCGACGGGCGGCGCGTGGGACCTCCTCCCGGCGTACGCGCTCGACGCGCTCGACGACCTGGAGCGCCGAGCGGTCGAGCGGCTGCTCGAGACCGACCCCGACGCCCGTGTGGCGCTCGACGAGTACCGGGACGTGGTGGCGGCCTTCACGGTCGACGCGCCCGCGCCCGCGCACCTGCGCTCGCAGACGCTCGCCGCCGTGCAGGACCTCGCCGCCGCGCCGACGACGCCGTTCTCCGCACCCGCCGGTGCGCCCGCGCGCCGCACCTCGCCGCAGGGCGCCCAGCGTGCCCCCCGCCGCTGGGGGGTGGCGCTCGCGGCCGTCGCGGCCGTCGCCGCGTTCGCCGTGCCGACGACCCTCGCGGTCCAGGCGGTCCAGGAGCAGCGCTCCCTGCAGGAGCAGGCGGACGTCGTCGCGCAGATGCTCGCGGACCCCGACGCCCGGCTCGTCGCCGCCCCCGTCGCCGGGGGCGGTGATGCGAGCGTGCTCGTGTCCGGCGACCACGCGCTCTTCACCACCGCGGCGCTGCCCGCCGCAGGGCCGGACGAGGACTACCAGCTCTGGGTCATCGACGACGGCACCATCAGCTCCGCCGGTGTCCTCACGGTGCGCGACGGCGCGACGACGGCCCTCGTGGACGCCTCGCCCGGCCGCGTGGTGGCGGTCACGGTCGAGCCGGCCGGTGGGTCCGAGCAGCCGACCACGGACCCGGTGGTAGCGCTCGAGACGTAGGTCGCGGGGCGGGCGTCACGCACTCGGGAACGAGTTCACAGAAGAGCCGGGCACACAGAAGGGCCGGGCACACAGAAGAGCCGGGTGCTCCTCCAGGCCGTAGGCCCGGGGTCGCACCCGGCTCTTCCTCCCTCGCACTCCTGGAGCGAGGGACCGGCCGCCGCACCATGACGGGAACGGCGGCCGGGGGTCAGGTCACATCGACGGCATGAGCACCGAGTCGACGAGGTAGACGGTCGCGTTCTGCGTCATGACTCCACCGCAGACGACGTTGGCGTCGTTCACCATGAGCTCGTCGCCCTCACCGGTGACCTCGAGGGTGCTGCCCTCGACCGTGGTCTGCTCGCCGACGACCTGGTCGGGCGTCATCTGGCCGGGGACCACGTGGTAGGTGAGGATCTGCGTGAGCAGGTCGGCGTCGGTCGACAGGGCCTCGATGGTCTCCTCGTCGATCTGCGCGAAGGCGTCGTCCACCGGCGCGAAGACGGTGAACTCGTCACCGTTGAGCGTGTCGACGAGGTTCACGTCGGGGTTGAGCTCACCGCTCACCGCGGCGACCAACGTGGTCAGCAGCGGGTTGTTGGAGGCGGCGACCGCGACAGGGTCGGTCGACATGCCGGTGATGGAGCCGGCGCCGTCCGGGACCTCGGTGGCGTAGGCCTGGCAGCCGGGGCCCACGAGGTTCGCGGCCGGGTCCATGGCCATGTCGTCGGCGTCGTCCGACTCCATGTCCTCTGCCATGTCGTCGGACATGTCGTCCGACTCCATGTCCTCGGTCGCCATGTCGTCGGCGCTCTCGGTCATCGTGTCGTCAGCGCCGGTGTCGGTGTCCGAGCTGCAGGCCGACAGGCCGAGCACCGCGAGCGTGGCGATGCCGGCGACGGCGTACGAGGTGCGGGTTCGAACGTTCATCGGTCTCTCCTCGGGTCGTCGCCCCGCCGCGTGCGGGGCGTCTCAGGAGTGGTTCGGAGGCCGACGAGGGGTGGATGGGTCGGACGGGGACTTTTTCTGCGGAGCCATCCGCGGGGGCCGTCGTGACGAACCGGGTGCATGGAGACCCTCATCCTCATCGGCCTGATCGGTGGCCTCATCACCGGCATCTCACCGTGCATCCTCCCGATGCTCCCGGTGATCTTCTTCGCCGGCGGTGTGCAGGGTGCCCGGGGCACCCGCACGGGCGCCGACGACGGTCCGGACGCGGGCACGTCGCCCGGCAGCCCGACACCGGCGCTGTTCGCCGGCCTCCCCGGAGCCGTGACGGTCGGGCCCAAGGGCCAGGTCCGTACGGCCACATCCCGCGCTGCGGGCGGCACGCTCGTCCTCGACGTCTCCGCCGACGGCGGACGCCAGGGCTCCGGTGACGGGGACGACGGGCGCAGCGCCCGCCGTCGGGCAGGCACGGCAGACCGTGCCGCCGGGCGGCGTTCGTGGCGCCCCTACCTGGTCATCGCGGGCCTTGTGGTGAGCTTCAGCGTCTTCACCCTGCTGGGCTCGCTCCTGCTGAACGCGCTCGGGCTGCCGCAGGACCTGTTGCGATGGGCCGGGCTGACGCTCCTCGCGCTCATCGGTGTCGGCATGATCCTGCCCCGGTTCGAGGAGGTCCTCGAGAAGCCGTTCGCGCGCATCGCCGCGCTGGGCTCCCGGCGGGGCGGGACGTCGCCCGACAAGGGCGCGTTCCTGCTCGGCCTCGGCCTCGGCGTCCTCTACGTCCCGTGCGCGGGGCCCGTGCTCGCGGCGATCACGGTCGCGGGTGCGACGGGCAACATCGGTGCCGACACGGTCGCGCTCACGGTGTCGTTCGCGGTGGGCGCCGCGATCCCGCTCCTCGTCTTCGCCCTGGCCGGTCGCCGGGTCGCCGAGCGGGTCAAGGCCTTCCAGCGTCATGCCCGCGCCATCCGCGTCGGTGGTGGCGTCGTGATGATCGCCCTCGCGGTCGCGCTCGCGTTCAACCTGCCCGCCGCGCTGCAGCGGGCGCTGCCGGACTACACCGGCGCGCTGCAGGAGCGCGTCGACTCGTCCGAGACCGTGCGCCAGGCGCTCGACCTCGGCGGCATCGTCACCGACGAGAACCGCGAGCTCTCGAACTGCTCCAACGGGGCGCCGGAGCTCGAGGAGTGCGGCACCGCCCCGGAGCTCACCGGCATCACGAACTGGTTCAACACCCCCGGCGACGAAGCCCTCACGCTCGAGGGCCTGCGCGGCCAGGTCGTGCTCGTCGACTTCTGGGCGTACTCCTGCATCAACTGCCAGCGCGCGATCCCGCACGTCAACGACTGGTACGCGACGTACGGCGACGTGGGCGACGGGTTCGAGGTGCTCGGCATCCACACCCCGGAGTTCGCGTTCGAACGGGAGACGCGCAACGTCGTCGCCGGCGCCGAGAACCTCGGCGTGACGTACCCCGTCGCGCAGGACAACTCCTACTCCACCTGGACCACCTACCGGAACCGCTACTGGCCGGCCCAGTACCTCATCGACGCCGAGGGCACCGTGCGCCACATCCGCTTCGGCGAGGGAGGCTACGCGAACACGGAGAAGCTCATCCGCGAGCTGCTCGAGGACGCGAACCCGGGCGTCGAGCTCCCGGAACCGTCCGCCGTCGACGACACCACACCGGACGGTGAGACGACCCGGGAGACGTTCTTCTCCGTGGGCAAGGTCGTCAACTACTCCGGCGAGCCCCGGTACGCCGCCGGCGAGCAGGAGTACACGCTCAGCGACCCGCAGCCGCAGGACACGTTCTCGCTCGGCGGGACCTGGGAGGTCGACTTCCAGGGCGCCACGCCCGTGTCCGACGACGCGCGGGTCCGCCTCGCCTACCGCGGCACCGACGTCTTCACCGTCCTGAGCGGGGAGGGGACCGTCGTCGCGCACGTGCGCGACGCGGACGGGAGCGTCGACCGCCGCGAGCTCGACGTCACGGGCGCCCCGAACCTCTACCCGGTCCTCGAGGGGTCGGGACCGACCGAGGGGGTCGTCGAGCTCGAGGTGCCGCCGGAGGTGCAGGTCTTCACGTTCACGTTCGGCTGACGGTCAGGAGGTGAGACGCCGAGGGTCAGCATCAGGGCACACCGGGGCGCCATGCCCCGGTGTGCCAGGGTGAGAGGGTGCTGAGCCTCCGCGCCACCCTGACCGAGCAGTCCCACGCCGCTCAGGGCAAGGTGGCGGCCGCCACGCACCCGGCCCGCTACCTCGTGGCGTCGATGCTCGCCGGGGCGTACATCGGGATCGGGGTCGTCCTCATGGTGGCGACCGCGGGCCCCTTCCTCGCGGCCGGGGACCCCGCGGAGCGGCTCGTCGCGGGCGCCGTCTTCGCGGTGGCCCTCACGCTCGTGGTCTTCGCGGGCGCGGAGCTGTCCACGTCGGCCATGATGATCCTCACCCAGGGGGTCGTGACCCGCGCCGTGCGGGTGCCGGGCGCCGTCGGGACCCTGCTGTTCTGCTTCGTCGGGAACCTGCTGGGCTCGATGGTGTTCGCGTTCGCCGTCGTGCAGTCCGGGGTCCTGCGGTCCAACGCGGCCGCCGGCGAGATGGTCACGACGATGCTCGCGGCCAAGGCCCACGAGGGGCCGGGCGAGCTCTTCTTCCGCGGGGTGCTGTGCAACGTGCTCGTGTGCGTCGCGATCTGGGCGTGCACGCGCCTGCGGTCCGAGGTGGCACGCGCGATCGTGATCTTCTGGGCGATCTTCGCGTTCATCGCGTCGGGGTTCGAGCACGTCGTGGCCAACATGACGACGTTCGGCCTCGGCCTCTTCGCGGGCGAGGGCGCCACGACGATCGCCGAGCTCGGCCGGAACCTGCTGTGGGTCGGGCTGGGGAACCTCGTCGGAGGAGCAGTGGTCGTGGGCCTCGGCTACGCGCTCGTCGCCGGGGGAACGGGCGAGGGCTCACGGACCGCCGCGCCCGCCACGGACCCCAGCTCCCTCGTCGACTGACCGTCAGTCCCGGAACGCCTCGAGCTCGGCACGGTCGACGGGACGGTTGCGGCCGATGAGCTCGGTCGCCCGGTCCATCCGGTCCCACGTGTTGACCGCCATGACGGCCTGCACCCGACCGCCCAGGAGCCAGAACGCCACGAGCTCGCGCTGCTCCACCGAACCGCTCACCACCAGCTCGTCGTAGCCGTCCGGGCCGTCGACGAAGCCCAGGTACTCCATGCCGACGTCGTACTGGTCGCTGAAGAAGTACGGCAGCTGGTCGTACACCTCGCCCGGATCCAGGGCGTCCAGCATCGAGCGGGCGGCGAAGGTGCCCTGGTGCAGGGCGGTCGCCCAGTGCTCGATGCGCAGCGGACGGCCGTAGCGCGGGCTCGGCACGCTCGCGACGTCACCCGCGGCGAGCACGTCGGGAGCGGAGGTCCGCAGCTGCTGGTCCGTGTGCAACCCGCCGGTGCCCGTCTCGACGGTCAGACCCGCCGCATCGCCGAGACCGGTCCTCGGGGCGGCACCCACGGCGACGAGGACGGCGTCGGCCGCGACGTGCGTCCCGTCCGCCATCTCCACGCCGGCGGCCCGGCCGTCGCTCCCCGTGATCGCCACGACCTCGGCGTGCCGGTGCAGGTGGACGCCGTGCGAGGCGTGCAGCAGGCCGTAGAACTCACCCATCTCCGGGCCCAGGACACGTTCGAGCGGGTGCGCGTGCCGCCCGATCAGCGTCACGTCGAGCCCTGTCGACCGGGCGGACGCGGCCACCTCGAGACCGATCCAGCCGTCACCGACGACCGCGAGCCGGCCCGACCCGTCGCTTGCGACCGCGGCGAGCGTCGTGGCCAGGTGGTCGCTCTGGTCGAGGGTGCGCAGCACGTGCACACCGTCCAGGTCGACGCCCGGGACGGACGGCACCCGCGGTGACGAGCCGGTCGCGAGGAGCAGCCGCGAGTAGTCGAGCGCACCGCCGTCCGCGAGCGTCAGGCGGTGGGCGTCGGTGTCCAGGGCCGTGACCGTCCGGCCCGTGCGCACCTCGACCTCGTGCTCGGCGTACCAGGACTCCGCGAGCGGGAAGACGGTGTCCCGCCCCACCTCACCCCGGAGGTAGTCCTTCGACAGCGGTGGCCGCTCGTAGGGGAGGTGGTCCTCGTCCGTGACGACGACCACGTCACCCGTGAAGCCCTCCTCCCGCAGACCCTCAGCGGCCTTCGCGGCCGCGAGACCTCCACCGACGACGACGTACGGAGCCTGCGCCATGTCTCCTCCAGGGGATCGACTGCCTCGTCCAGTCTCGCGCCGAGTGCTGCTGGCCGCGCGACGGCGGGACGACAAGGGCCTCCGGGGCGACCCCGTGCCGGAACCGACGTCGCTCGACCGCGGTGGGCGGAGGTCACCAGTAGCGCGGCACGTCGGCCCGGTAGGCGTCGTACCCGACACCGAACCGTTCGCGCAGCGACCGTTCCTCACGCAGTACCGCCCGATGCAGCAGCGCGGCGCTCACCGGGCACGAGGCAAGCATCCAGGCGTTGCGGGTCGCGCCGGCGAGGCCGACGTGGATCATGCTGAAGCCGAGGTACATCGGGTTGCGGGAGCGGCCGTGCAGACCCCGGGTGACGAGTGCGCCCGGATCTTCCGGGGATCCGGGCCCTCGCTCCCATACCGCCGCGGAGAGCAGGGCGAAGCCACCGCAGCCGACCGCCACACCGGCCGGCCGGGTCCAGGAGGGGAGGCGGAGCGGCCACGAGTACTGTGCCAGCGCGGCCGCAGCGATGCCGACGATCGTCTCCGACGGTAGCGGAGTGCGCTCCCACGCCGACCGTAGCCTTCCACCCATACCCGCGACGCTAGGCGACCGACACGGCGTGCGCATCGTGGACGCCGCCACCGGAGATCCTGGGTTGGCCGAGATCCCGGGTGAGCGAGACCCGTGCGAGCTCACGCTCGACCCACGCGCGACGACCACCCACCGGCCGACCACACCGACCCGACCCCGGAGAGCAGAAAGCCGGACCTACGAAAACGTAGGTCCGGCTGTCCTTGATGCCCTGAGACATCCCATATGTCGGGGTGACAGGATTTGAACCTGCGACCTCGTCGTCCCGAACGACGCGCGCTACCAAGCTGCGCCACACCCCGATTGTCTCGTCACGCTGCTCGTCGTTGCCGAGCCACCCACGGAGAACCGTGTGCTGCGTGCGAAGCCTGCTCAGAATAGCCGACGAATGCCCTCTGGACGAAACCGGCCCACGCTCACACCGACGTCAGGGTGAGGAGCGTCGCCTCGGGGCGGCAGGCGAAGCGCACAGGAGCGTACGGCGAGGTGCCGGCACCCGCCGAGACGTTGAGCCAGGTCGACCCCGCACCACCCGGTGCGTCGGGTCGAGGACCCGGCCAGCCGTGCAGACCCTTGGCCCGCCGACGGTCGATGTCGCAGTTCGTGACGAGGGCACCGAAGCCGGGGACGTTGAGCTGCCCGCCATGGGTATGGCCGGCCAGGACGAGGTCGGCGCCGTCGTCGTACATCGCGTCCAGTACCCGACGGTAGGGCGCGTGCGTCACGGCCAGGCGGAGGTCCGCGGTCGTGGCGTCCGGCGCCTCGGCGTGTGTCCCCCGAGGCGCCTCACGCGGCGGGAAGACGTCGAGATCGAGGTGCGGGTCGTCGACCCCGACGAGCGCGATCCGCCGCCCGTCGACCGTCAGGGTGTCCCGACGGTTCGTCAGGTCCGCCCAGCCGGCGCTCCGCATCGCGCGGGCGAGCTCGTCGGCAGGCAGGTCCGGCGGAGGCATGGCCCGACGGCTGCGTGCGTCCGGCAGGAGATACCGGGCGGGGTTCTTCGGCACGGGGGAGTAGTAGTCGTTCGACCCCATGACGAACGCGCCGGGCGCGGAGGCGAGCAACGGCTCCAGGGCATGGAGCAGGGGACCGAGGGCCTGCAGGTGCGCCATGTTGTCGCCCGTGTCGATGACGACGTCCGGCCGGAGCTCCGCGAGTGAGCGCACCCAGTCGATCTTGCGCTGCTGCCCGGGCGTCAGGTGCAGGTCGGAGAAGTGCAGGATGCGGAGGTCGCGCTGACCGGCAGGGAGGACCGGCACGGTGACCTCGCGCAGCGTGAAGAGCTTCGTCTCCACGTGCGCGTAGGCCAGAGTGCCGACGGCGAGCACCGCAAGAGAGCCGAGCCCGACCCGCCGACCGCGACCTCGGGCCCCGGTCAGTCGTCGTCCTCGTCGCTGTTGCCGCCACCGTTGCCGCCGCCGTTGCCACGGCCGTTGCCGCCACCGTTGCCGCCGCCGCTGTCGTCGTCGGAGTCGCCGCCACCGGAGCCGCTGCCGCCACCGGAGCCGCTGTCGCTCGACGGCGGTGGGGGCGTCGGTGCAGGGCGCTTGCCGAGCATCGACGGCTTGATGTCGTTGAAGTCCTCGACCGGCTTGCCGTCCAGCGCGGCGTTCATGTAGTCGCGCCACGTCGGGGCGGCCAGGTCGGAGCCGAACCACCACCGCTTGCCGACACCGTTGATGTAGAAGAGGCCTGAGCTGTTCGCCCGCATCTCCACGTCTTCCTCGGCGTTGCCAATCCAGACAGCTGTCGCGAGCTGCGGCGTGTAGCCGATGAACCAGGTGTGCTTGTTGAGGTTGGCCGTCCCGGTCTTCCCGGCGCTGGGTCGACCGGACAGCTGGGCGCCGCGGCCGGAACCCTGCGTCATCACGGCCTGCAGCGCGTGCGTCACACCGTCGGCGACGTCGGACTCGAGTGCGTTCTTGTTGCAGCTCGCCGACGGAACGTCGAACTCCTCGCCCTTGGTCGTCGTGACCTTGGTGAGGGCGATGGGCTCGCAGTAGGTGCCGCCCGAGGCGAAGGTCGCGTACGCGGCCGCCATGTGCAGGGGAGCAGAGTTCTGCGTGCCGATGACCATGGACGGCATCATCTGCACACCGCCCTCCTTCTCGACCGTGCGCGACGGCGTGAAGCCGACGGACTCGGCCGTGGACTTGATGTCGCACAGACGTAGCTGGCTCTCCATCGTCGCGTAGGCCGTGTTGATGGAGTTGTAGGTCGCTTCGAGGACGGAGATGTTGCCCTGGGCGTTGCGGCCGTCGGAGTTGCCCGGACGCCACGGCGTGCCCTCGTTCGTGACGTACGGGGTGCACCAGTTGAAGTCGGTGTTGTTCCAGCCGCGTTGGTTGGCGTTGACGTTCTCCAGCAGCGTGTTGCCCGACTTGAGCCACTCGGCGAGCACAAAGACCTTCCACGTCGACCCGGGGGAGAAGCCGCTGGACGCGCCGAACAGCTGGTCCGCGTTGTAGTTGACGGCGGTCGTCCCCGGGTCGGGGTTCTCCGTCGCGTCGTACGGCCGGTTCTGCGCCATGGCGAGGATCTTGCCGGTGCCGGGCTCGACCGACACGATCGCCGACTCGATACCGCTCGGGTCGTCCGGCGGGACGGCCGCGCGAGACTCCTTCTCGGCCGCCTTCTGCATCTGCGGGTCGAGCGTCGTGACGATCCGCAGGCCGCCGCGGTACAGCAGCGCGTTGCGCTCGTCCCGTGTCTCGCCGAAGGCGGGGTCGGTCGTGATGACCTTCGTGACGTAGTCGCAGAAGAACGCGGCACCCTTGGCGGACTGGCACCCCACCTGGACGGGCTGGACCTTGAGGCTGTCCTCCAGCGAGATGTCCTTGGCCTCCTGCCACTCCTCGTACGTCAGGTAGTGCTGGGCGTACATGGCCTGCAGCACGATGTTGCGCCGCTTCTCGGCCTGCTCGGGGTTCTCGACCGGGTCGTACTCGCTCGGCCCCTTCGTGACGCCGGCGATGGTCGCGGCCTGCACGGGAGTGAGCTTCGCCGCGGAGGTGCTGAAGTAGTGCCGCGCGGCGGTCTCGACGCCGTAGACCTTGGTACCGAACTGCGCGATGTTGAGGTACGCCTCGAGGATCTCGTCCTTGGTCATCCTCTTCTCGAGAGAGATCGCCAGCTTCGCCTCGCGGAGCTTGCGGGACATCGTGTCGTCCCGGGCGGCCAGGACGCCCAGCGGGTCGTCGGCGCGCACCGCCTGTTCGATGAGGACGTTCTTGACGTACTGCTGCGTGAGCGTCGAGGCCCCCTGCTGGGCGCCGCCACCGAAGTTGTTCACCGCGGCGCGAGAGATGCCCTCGAGATCCACACCGCCGTGCTCGTAGAAGCGCTTGTCCTCGATGGCGATGACCGCGTGCTGCATGTGCTCGGACGTCTTCTCGAGGGGGACGACGACCCGGTTCTCCGAGTGGAATCGCGCGAGCAGGGTCTTGCCGTCGTTGGCGTACACCCGTGACTGCTCGGCGAGGGGACCCGGCTCGAGCTCGTCCGGCAGCTCTTCGAAGAGCTGGACCGTGTTGTCCGTCACGGTGTTCGCGCCGGCAGCGAGCGGGATGACCAGCCCGGCCGCGAGCACACCACCGACCCCGGAGACGAGGACGAAGGCCAGCAGGAGCGCGACGAGCTGATACGCGTTGACCTGCCGACCGCGAGGGCGCGCAGAAGAAGCCATGGTAAATAGGGTAGATGAGGCCTCAGACGCGTGCCGGGGCTCGGGGGCCTCCGCGATGTGCACGTTGTGTGAGCATCCGCACCGACCAGGAGCGCTCGTCGGTTTGGGACTACGCTCTCGCCATGCCAACAACGTGGGAGTACGCGACCATTCCGCTCATCATTCACAACACCAAGGCCGTGCTCGACCAGTGGGGGGCGGACGGCTGGGAGCTCGTCCAGGTCGTGACCGGCCCCGACGGCAACGGGCTCGTCGCCTACCTCAAGCGCCCGACGGGCACCCCGTAGTGGCGGGTTCGGGCCCGGGCACGATCGCGGCGCGACTCGCAGAGCTCGGCATCACGCTGCCCGAGGTCGCGGCCCCGGTGGCGGCCTACGTGCCCGCCGTGCGCACCGGCGACCTCGTGCACACCTCGGGGCAGCTACCGTTCGTCGACGGCGCGCTGGCGGAGTCCGGGAAGGTCGGTGAGGGGGAGGGGCTCGTCGCCCCGGCCGACGCCGCCCGGCACGCCCGCACGTGCGCGCTCAACGCCCTCGCGGCCGTGCACGCGCTCGTGGGAAACCTCGACGCCGTCGTGCGGGTCGTCAAGGTCGTGGGCTTCGTCGCGAGCGACCCCGGGTTCACGGGTCAGCCCGCGGTGATCAACGGGGCGAGCGACGTGCTCGGCGAGATCTTCGGCGCTGCGGGTGTGCACGCTCGCAGCGCGGTCGGCGTCGCGGTCCTCCCGCTCGACGCCCCCGTCGAGGTCGAGCTCGTCGTCGAGGTCGTGGCCTGACGGGTGGGCTGACCGAACGAGCGGGACGCGGGACGCAGCACGACGCAGGGCTCGGCACCATGGTGCCGAGCCCTGCGTCGTGCGGGTCGGACGGTCGCGGCCTCAGCGCGCGCGACGCTCCAGGCGGTCCAGGTCGAGCAGGACGACGGCGCGCCCTTCGCGCCGGACCCACCCGCGGGTCGCGAAGTCGGCGAGCGCCTTGTTCACCGTCTCGCGGGACGCGCCGACGAGCTGGGCGAGCTCCTCCTGCGTGAGGTCGTGCGCGACCCGGACGCCCTCGTCGGTCTCCTCGCCGAAGCGGGTGGAGAGGTCGAGGAGCGCCTTGGCGACGCGGCCGGGGACGTCGGAGAAGACGAGGTCGGCCAGCGTCTCGTTGGTGCGGCGCAGGCGCCGCGCGAGCGCGTTGAGCAGGTGCTTGGCGACGCTCGGGTGCTTCTCGATCCACTCGACGAGCTGGTCGTGGCCGAGCTCGTACAGCTCGGCGTCCGCGACGGAGCTCGCGGTCGCCGTGCGGGGCCCGGGGTCGAACAGGGAGAGCTCGCCGAACATCTCGCCCGGGCCGAGGATCGACAGGAGGTTCTCGCGCCCGTCGTTCGAGCGGCGGCCGAGCTTGATCTTGCCGTTCGCGATCACGTAGAGGCGGTCACCCGGCTCACCCTCACGGAAGAGGATGTCGCCCCTGGTGAGCTCGATCTTCTGCATCGAGTCGAAGAGGGTGCGGGTCTCCTCGCGCTCCATGGTCGCGAAGAGAGGGGCCGAGAGCACAACGTCGTCGTCCACGCGAACTTCCTTCGTCTGTCGGGGTGTCCCGGTGCACGTCGCTGCCCGGCGACCACCCGTCGTCGGGAGGCGCCGAACGTTCCGGTCCTCAGTGTTTTCCATCGACAAGTCTGCCCTACGACCGCAACTTCGCGGGGACGACCGTTCGCAGAGCAGCCCACGGCGTCGGGGAACAGGTCCCAGGGCTGGGCAGGGGGTCCCGAGCGACCCGAGACGCGAGTACGCTGCGACGATGGCGATTCGACGTGTGGCGGGTCTGCCCGCACAGCCCGACCCCGAGCCAGAGCTCGGACCTCAGCACGAGTCGCACCTCGCTCTGGTGCGTCGGGCACGGCGCATCAACCGGGAGCTGGCCGAGACGTACCCCGACGCGCACTGCGAGCTGGACTTCACGACCCCCCTGGAGCTCCTGGTCGCCACGGTGCTCTCCGCGCAGACCACGGACAAGCGCGTGAACCTCACGACGCCCGAGCTGTTCGCGTCCTACCCCGACGCGGCCGCGTACGCGTCGGCCGACCGGCTCGACCTCGAGGAGGTGCTGCGCCCGACCGGCTTCTACCGGGCGAAGGCGCAGTCGCTGATCGGGATCGGTCAGGCGCTGGTCGAGCGGTTCGGCGGGAAGGTCCCGCGCCGGCTGGACGACCTCGTCACGCTGCCGGGGGTCGGTCGTAAGACGGCGAACGTGGTGCTCGGCAACGCCTTCGGTGTCCCGGGCCTGCCGGTGGACACCCACGTCGGGCGCCTGGCGCGCCGACTCGCCTGGACCACGGACGAGGATCCCGTGAAGGTCGAGCAGGCGGTCGGCGAGCTGATCGAGCGCAAGGAGTGGACCATGCTCTCGCACCGGCTGATCTTCCACGGGCGCCGGGTCTGCTTCGCGCGCAAACCCGCGTGCGGCGCCTGCACGATCGCGCAGTGGTGCCCGTCGTTCGGGGTCGGCGAGACCGACCCGGCGGCCGCGGCGAAGCTGGTCAAGAGCTCCTGAGCCGGACGGGTCAGCGCCCGACGCCGCGGAGCCAGTCGATCAGCAGGTCGGCCACCGTGCCCGGGGCCTCCTCGGGCAGGAAGTACCCCGCGTCGTCGACCACCTCGAAGCGGAAGTCGCGGGCGAGCGCGGCCCCGTCGGCGTCGGCGAGCTCGCGGCGCAAGATGCCGTCGCGCCCGCCGTGCACCTGCAGGACCGGGATCGCGACGGGGCGACGCAGCGCGGCAAGGTACCGACGGCCGTCGGGACGCGGGGTGGAGCGGACGGCCCAGCGGATGGACTCCATCGCGGAGTGCGCCGCGAACGGGATCCGCATGACCGTCCGGTAGGTCTCCACGACGTCGTCGTCGAACGGGGCGGCGGCGCCCTCGGCGAGCACCCGGTCGACGAGGTCGCCGGTCGTCAGCGCCCGCTCGGGCAGCGTCGGGAGCTGGTAGAACGCGAGCTGGCGCAGCGCCACGGGGGTCAGCAGGCGGCGGCTCGAGGTGTGCAGGCGGGCCGGGTGCGGGGCGGACAGCGCCGCGACCCCGGCGGTGACGGCGGGCTGCAGCGTGGCCATCGCCCAGGCGAGGCTGCCGCCGGTCCCGTGCCCGACGACGACAGCCCGGTCCGCGCCGAGGGAACGGATCACGCCGGCGACGTCACGGGTGCGGGTCGGGGCGTCGTAGCCGATCGGAGGCTTGTCCGACGCGCCGGTCCCGCGCAGGTCCATCGCCGCCACGCGGTAGCCGGCCGTGGTGAGCGCGGTGATCTGGTGGCGCCACGCCCACCAGAACTGCGGGAACGAGTGCAGCAGCACGACGAGGGGGCGCTCGTCCGCGGCGCGGTCAGCGGCAGGACCTGCCGTCCGGTCCGTCGCAGGCGCCG
Organism: Oerskovia flava; assembly: GCF_026163685.1. Classification (GTDB taxonomy): domain Bacteria; phylum Actinomycetota; class Actinomycetes; order Actinomycetales; family Cellulomonadaceae; genus Oerskovia_A; species Oerskovia_A flava. The sequence goes on along the minus strand of NZ_JAOXSR010000009.1, from coordinate 55,095 downwards.
AGAGCGCGACGTGGAACCGAGCCCCGTTGGCGGGCACGAACTCGTGCCGCCACGGGCCGTCGAGCAGGGCGGATGTGTAGTCGCTGGAGGTGGTGCTCACCCCGCAGAACCTACCTCCTCGGCGTCGCCACCCCCGGCGGGCCGTGAGCGCTCGTCCGGCTGCTCGACGCTGGGGCGCAGGTGCTTGGGCGGGTCGAACCGGTAGCCGACGTTGCGGACGGTGCCGATGAGCTGCTCGTGCTCGGGGCCGAGCTTGGCGCGCAGGCGCCGCACGTGGACGTCGACGGTGCGGGTGCCTCCGTAGTAGTCGTAGCCCCAGACCTCCTGCAGGAGCTGGGCACGCGTGAAGACGCGCCCAGGGTGCTGCACGAGGTACTTGAGGAGCTCGAACTCCTTGTAGGTGAGGTCGAGCGGGCGCCCGCGCAGACGGGCGGTGTAGCCGCTCGCGTCGATCGCGAGCTCGCCCGCGGAGATCTCCTGCGGGCCGTCGTCTCCGGAGACCTTCGACGACCGCTCGATCACGAGGCGCAGCCGCGCCTCGACCTCCGCCGGGTTCGCGGTCTCCAGCAGGAGGTCGTCCGCGCCCCACTCGGCGGTCACGACGGTCAGGCCGCCCTCGGTGAGCACGAGCACGAGCGGCACCGTCAGGCCCGTCGCGTGGAGCAGCCGGCACGTGGTGCGGGCGGCGACGAGGTCGCGGCGGGCGTCCAGCAGCACGACGTCCGAGTCCGGAGCGTCGACCAGTGCGGACGGCTCCATGGGCAGCACCCGGATGCGGTGGGACAGCAACCCGAGCGCGGGCAGCACCTCCACGGATCCACCCGTCGCCGGTGTGAGGATCAACAGCTCTGCCACTGAACCACCTCCTCCTCGGGCGCCTGCTCCCGACTGACCGACTGGATGGTTACCGTATCGCGTGGATCAGAGGTCATGGAGGTGACGTCCACGCCCGCAGCGTCACAGCAGTGTTTCGGACCGCAGCACCATGGTGGTGTTTCGGACGGCCTCTGAGAGCTCGCCCGCGGATCTGGGAGACTCTAGGCGTGCCGACCGCCGTAAGACCTGGACCCGCCCTCGGGCCCGTGCCTGCCCCGCGCCGTTGTGGCGCCCGTCGAGAGGCTCGCGCCTAGTGGACCTCTCGACCCGTGCCGTCGCGACGGCGTGCGTCGCGGCCGCCGTGGCCGTCGCCGCCTTCTTCGGCCCGCTCACCCTCACCCTCGCGGCCGGGGCGCTCGCGCTCCTCGTGGCGATCGGCTGGCCCTCCCTGCTCGACCACCCTGCACCGGGTGGCTCGCGGCTCGTGGTCGCGCTCGCCGGTCTCGGCGCGGTCGCCGCGACAGGCGCGACGCAGGGCGAGCCCGCGCTGCGGAACCTGCCCCTCGTCCTGGCCATGGCGGTCGTGCTGGCCTTCGTCGCCGAGCTGCTGCGGACGGACGGACGACCCCGCCTCGTCGAGTCGCTGTTCGGCACGACGAGCGGCGTCGTGGTCGCGGTGTCCTGCGCCGGCTGGATCGCCGCCGGGCGGAGCGACGCCGGTGCGTCGCTCGTCGTGACGTGCGCGGTGGCCCTCGCGGTCGCGTCCGCCGTCTCCGCCCTGCCCCTGCCCGGCTGGTGGGGCGCCGTGGCGACCGTGGCGCTGGCCGTCGTCGCCGGCGGTGTCGTCAGCGCGGTCATGCCGATGCTGAGCGTCCTCAGCGGGCTGTGGTCGGGGGTCGTGGCCGGCCTCCTCGTGGCGGCGCTGCACACGCTCTTCGACCAGCTCCCAGGCCTGTCGCGGCGGACCGCCGCGGCGACCGCGATCGTGCTCCCGGTCGCGGTCGGGGGGACACTGATCTTCGTGGTGGGACGGGTGATCGTCGGATGATCGAGCGCGTGGTGGTCCTCCTCGCCGTGCTCGCCGTGAGCGCCGTGCTCGGCCTGTGGTGGCAGCGCCGCCAGGGTGCCGTGCGGACTCGCCACCACCACAACCCCGCGGACGACGACGGGTTCGACTGGCTCGCGCACGGCGTCAACCTCGGCGCGCACCGCACGTTCGTGCAGTTCTCGAGCGCCGTGTGCTCTCCGTGCCGCCAGACGGCGCGGGTCCTCACCGAGCTCGCGTCCGCACGCCCGGACGTCACGCACCGCGAGCTCGACGTGGACGACCACCACGAGCTCGTGCGCGACTTCGGCGTGCTACGGACCCCGACCGTCCTCGTCCTGGACGCGACCGGGCACGAGCTCGCCCGCATGAGCGGCGCCGTCGACCGGGCGCACGCCCTGCAGGCGCTCGCCGCGGCCCCGAACGCCGGTGACCCGCAGGCCACCGAGCACACGACCACCCGCTCGCACTGAGCGACCCACACGGAGGAGCACCATGGCGTACAACACGTCACCCGACGAGAAGGCCACCCCGCCGGGCATCGACGCGCGCGGACCGCGCGTCGGGGCGGGCATCACGGCCCTGCTGCTCGCCGTCGTCATCCTCCTGGGGCAGAGCACTGCGGCGCTCGTGCTGCTCGCGGTCGTCGCGGCGAGCTTCGCCGTCGGTGCGGTGCTCGGTACCGAGCGGACGTGGCAGAGCTGGGTCTACCGGGTCGCGGTGCGACCGCGCCTGGGCCCGGCGACGGAGCGCGAGGACCCTCGTCCGCCGCGGTTCGCGCAGTCGGTAGGGCTGGTCATCACGGGTGCCGGTGTCGCGCTCGGCGTGGCAGGCGTCGCGGTGGCCGTGCCGATCACCGCGGCGATCGCCCTCGTGGCGGCCGTGCTCAACGCTGCGTTCGGCCTGTGCCTCGGGTGCGAGATGTACCTGCTCCTCAAGCGCCTGGCTCCTGAGCACCGGCAGGGCCGGTAGCCGGCAGGGTCAGTAGACGAGCGCCTGCGCACCGGGTCGCAGCGACTCCTCGACGAACACCGCCGCGCCGGCGATCCGCACGCCCGGCAGCACGTCGTCCTCGGTGATCCCGCGCCGCGCGGCGCACTGTGTGCAGACGGTGAGGGTGCCCGCGGCGAGGACGACCTCCAGGAGGTCGGGCAGGGGTGCTGCGTGCTCGAGCTCGAGGTCCGCCGCGCGACCAGGGAGCGCGAACCACGCGGACTCGCCCGTGAGCCAGAGGCTGACCGTCGCCCCGGCCGCGATCGCGGCCGCCGCGACGGTGAACGCCTGGTTGGTGGCCTCGGGGCGCTCCAGGCCCGACGTCGTCTTCACGACGAGGGAGCGCTCGGGGGTCGTCGTCGAGGTGCCGGGTTCCGGGGAAGCTGCCGATGTCACGTCCCTGAGCCTATGCCGTGGACGGTCAGTCCATGCCGTGGACGGTAGGATCGACGCCATGTCGACACACACGCTCGAGCTCATCTTCCTGGGGCTGCTGATCGCCGCGACACTGACGATCACGTGGTTCGCGGGGTACGTCGTCTACAAGCTGTTCAAGGGCCAGCGCTGATCACCGTCGGCGCGCCGAGAGGTAGCACGCATGGCATTCGCCTTCCCTGACGGACTCGCTCCCGAGGTCTACCCGCTCGCCTGGCTGGTGGGCTCCTGGCGCGGCGAAGGGGTCATCAGCTACCCCGGTATCGACGAGACGCCGTTCGTCCAGGACGTCGTCTTCGACCACGACGGCGGCCCCTACCTGCGGTACACGTCGACGCTGCGCGTCCTCGACGCCGAGGTCCCGTCGACGGTCCCGGACGAGGGGCAGTGGCCCGAGCGTGACGAGGCGGCTCTCGAGACCGCGGCGTCGCAGGGCACGGTGTGGTCCACCGAGACCGGGTACTGGCGGGTCTCGACCGAGCGTCCCGAAGGCCTGGAGGACGACAAGCACCCGGTCGAGGTCCTGCTCGCCGACGCGTCGGGCCGTGTGTCCGTCTATCTCGGCGCCGTGGGCAACGGCAGGGTCGACCTCGCCAGCGACCTCATCGCCCGGACCGCGACGGCCTCCGAGGTCGCCGCGTCCAAGCGGCTCTTCGGGCTCGTGCAGGGCCAGCTCCTGTGGGTCTGGGAGCTCTCGGCGTTCGGTCAGCCGCTGCAGTCCTACGCCTCGGCGAAGATGGACCGGCAGTAGCCCGCACCGGTAGCCCGCACCTCAGCCCGGTCCGCCGACCGAGGAGCCAACCCACCAGCGACTCGAGGAGCCGTACCGTGACACACCACCCCAGCCCTCTGCTCTCCCGCCACGGGGCGGTCGAGGCCGCCGGCCCCGACGCCGGCGTGGCCTGGCACTACGGCGACCCGACGGGTGAGCAGCGTGCGCTGCAGACCGGTGGCGCCGTCGTCGACCAGTCTCACCTGGGCGTCGTCCGTGTCACCGGCCCCGACCGGCTCTCCTGGCTCCACTCCATCACCTCGCAGGACCTGCTGGGCCTGGAGCCGCGCACGTCGACCGAGCTGCTGGTCCTCAGCCCGCAGGGGCACGTCGAGCACGCCGCGGGCGTCGTGGACGACGGCGAGTCCACGTGGCTCCTCACCGAGGGGTCGCACGCGGCTGGGCTCGCCGCGTGGCTCGAGCGCATGAAGTTCATGATGCGCGTGGAGATCGCCGACCTCAGCGACGAGCTCGCCGTGCTCGGCGAGCCCCTCGACGCCGAGGGCGCGCCGGGCGAGCCCGTGACCTGGCGCGACCCGTGGCCGCACGTCGCCCCCGGCGGCACCCGGTACGGACCCGCCACGGACTCGCACCCGGGTGCCGAGCGGCCCTGGCGGCTGGTCGTCGTGCCGCGGGCGGAGCTTGCCGACGCCGTGGCCGCGCGCGAGGCGGCGGGCTGGCGGCTCGTCGGCACGTGGGCGAGCGAGGCGCTGCGCGTCGAGGCCTGGCGGCCACGGCTCGCCACGGAGGTCGACCACCGCTCGATCCCGCACGAGCTGGACTGGCTGCGCACCGCCGTCCACCTCACCAAGGGTTGCTACCGCGGCCAGGAGACGGTCGCGCGGGTGCACAACCTCGGCCGTCCGCCGCGCCGCCTCGTGATGCTGCACCTCGACGGGTCGGGGCACCTGCTGCCGACCCCCGGTGCGGAGGTCGTGGTCCGCACGGCCGAGGGCGCACCGGCGGGCCGGTCGGTCGGCACCGTGACGACCGTCGCCCGGCACCACGAGCTCGGCCCGATCGCCCTCGCGGTCCTCAAGCGCAGCGCGCCGGGCGACGTCGAGGTCCTCGTCGAGTGCGACGGCGGAGCCGTCGCCGCGACGCAGGAGGTCGTCGTCCCGGCGGAGGGCGTGTCGGTCGACCGCCCGGAGTCGCGCGGTCAGGTGGCGCGCGGGCTCACGCCCCGCGGCGCGGACGCACCCCAGAACATGCTGTGACCTCCGCGGCGCCCGGGCCGGACGAGCCGCGCGCCGTCGGCCTCGCCCGTTCGGCCTTCCGCAGGCTGCTCCTGCGGGCCCGGATCCGCCAGGGTGCCTCGCGGGTCCGGGTCGGGTTCTGGCCGATCGTCCAGGCGTCCCTCGCCGCGGGCGTCGCGTTCGCGATCGCGTACTACCTGCTGGGCCACGAGTACCCGTTCTTCGCCCCGGTCTCGGCCTGGGTGTGCCTCGGCTTCAGCCAGGACCGTCAGGTCCGCCGGGTCCTGGAGCTCGCGGTCGGGGTGGCGGTCGGTGTCGGGCTCGGGGACCTCGTCGTGCACGTCATCGGCACCGGCTGGTGGCAGGTCGCCCTCGTCCTGGCCGCCTCCGCGCTCGCGGCGCGGTTCATCGACCGGGGGCCCCTTCTCGCGACCCAGGCCGGGGTGCAGGCGATCGTGATCGTCGGGCTGCCCGCCGTCCAGGGCGGGGGTCCCCTCGGCCGGTGGACGGACGCCCTCGTCGGGGGAGCGATCGCCCTGTTGGCTGCGGCGCTCACCCCGGGCGACCCGCGGCGTCGGCCCAGGATGCTCGGCGCCGAGGCGACGACGGAGCTGGCGGAGACCCTCGACCTGCTCACGCGCGGCCTGCGCTCGGGCGACCCTGACGACCTCGAGGCCGCCCTCGTGCGCGGCCGGGCGTCCGAGCCCGCGCTGGAGGAGTGGCACGCGAGCGCCGTCAGCGCGCGGGAGCTGGCGCGGGTGCGCGCCGTGGCGCGCAAGCACCGGACCGAGCTGGGTGACACCGAGCGCCGGGCGGTGCTGGTCGACCGGGCGATGCGCTCGACGCGGGTCCTCGCCCGGCGCTCGCTCGCGTCGGCGACCGGTGAGCACGACCTCGCGCCGGTCGCCGAGATCACGAGCCGGTTCGCCGAGGCCGTCCGGGTCCTGGCCGAGGCGATCGGCGCCGGCCGGGACCCTGTGGTCGCCCGCGAGATCCTTCTCGAGACGGCCGCGACGCTCGACCCGCGGGTGATCGGCGCCGGGGACTGGCAGGTGCAGTCGCTCGTCCTGCTGGTGAGGTCCCCGCTGGTCGACGTGCTCGAGGTCGCCGGGGTCCCGCCGCAGGCAGCGCGGGACGTGCTGCCGGAGCTCTGAGGCGTCTCCCGGGGCGCCGCAGGGCACGGTCGGCGTTCGGTGCACGTGATCCGGGCGGGAAAGGTACCTTCGGGGGATGGAGGTTTCCGTCAGCGCCCTGCGGGCCGAGCTCAAGTCGTGGATCGAGCGGGCGAGGGCGGGTGAGGACGTGATCATCACCGAGCGGGGGGTGCCGGTGGCACGGCTGACCGGTGTCGCGACGGCGGACCTCGTCACCGAGCTGACCCGCGACGGGCTGCTCACCCCGGCGGGCGCCGAGCGTCCCCTCGCCGCCCCGACGGAGCGCGACGAGCGAGCAGCGGGCAGGCCCGCGAGAGGGTCCGGGGTCTCCGGCCTCGTCCGACGTATCCGGCGCTGAACGGGGTCTCGATGGCACTGGTGTACTTCGACGCGAGCGCTCTTGTGAAGCTCTGCGTCCCCGAGAGCGGATCGGTCCTGGCGAGCCGACTCTGGAACGGTGCGGACCTCGTGGCCACGAGTCGGTTGTCGGACACCGAGCTCCGGGCAGCGCTCGCCTCCGGTGCGCGCAGCGGGCTGCTCGACCGGTCGGCGCACGACGACGCGCTCGCGACCTGGGAGAGCCTGTGGCCGGCGCTGCACGTCGTCGAGGTGACGGCAGCCGTCGCCGACCGCGCGGGCGCGATGCTCGGCGGGCCCGGGACGGCCGCGGGGGCCGACGGGCACGCGCTGCGCGGAGCGGACGCCGTGCACGTGGCGAGCGCGCTCACCCTCCAGCACGAGGACACCCTCGTCGCGGCGTGGGACGAGCACGTCTCGCGCGCAGCCCGGTCGCACGGTCTGCGGGTGGTCCCGGAGGCCTGAACCCGGGCGCAGCAGGGAACGGCACGTGCGGTCGCTGCCGTAGGCTCGTCCCGTGAATCTCTTCGGTGCAGCGCAGAACTTCGTGCTCCTGGTCCTGACGATCGTCGTCTTCGTGACGCAGCTCGTCGCCCTCATCGACGCGGCGCGTCGCCCGGCGGGCGCGTTCACCGCCGAGGGCAAGCTGTCGAAGCCGATCTGGCTGGCCATCCTGGGCGTGGCCGCGGCGATCGGGTTCATCGGGATCGGCGGAGGGATCGGCTTCTTCAGCATCATCGCGGTCGTGCCCGCGATGATCTACCTCGTGGACGTCCGTCCGCGGCTCACGCCGTACTCGCGGGGCCAGGGCAACGGCCCGGCGGGCGGTTCTGGCTGGTGACGCCGGACGTCGCGCGCGCGGCCGTCCCGTTGGCCGAGGTCGTCCGGGGCGGGCTGGTCGAGTCCGTGCACCTGGGCCACCTCGTGGTGGATCCGGCGGCCGGTGACCGGCTCGTGCTCGGTGACCCGGCCGTCGTGATCTGGCCGCGGTCGAGCGTCAAGCCGCTCCAGGCGGTGGCGATGGTGCGGTCCGGCCTCGACCTGCCCCCGCGCCTGCTGGCCCTGGCGGCGGCGAGCCACAACGGGGAGGCCGAGCACCTCGCGGGCGCACGCGAGATCTTGGCGAGCGTCGGGCTCGACGAGGCGGCGCTGCGCAACACCCCGGACATGCCCGTGTACGCGCCCGCGGCCTTCGAGTGGCAGAGCACCGGTCACGGTCCCGCCCCGATCACGCAGAACTGCTCGGGCAAGCACGCGGCGATGCTCGCGACGTGTGTCGTCGCCGGGTGGGACACCGCGGCCTACCTCGACGCCGAGCACCCCTTGCAGCAGGTGATCCGCTCGACGCTGCTGGAGCTCACCGGTGACGAGAGCACCCGGGTCACGACCGACGGCTGCGGTGCCCCCCTCTTCGCGACGTCGCTGGCGGGGCTCGCCCGGTCGTTCGGGCGCATCGCCTCCGCGCCGGTCGAGGCGCCGACCTCTCCCGAGGCGCAGGTGGCCCGCGCCCTGTCGGCGTTCCCGGAGATGGTCGGCGGGACGGGCCGCGACGCGACGGACGCCATGCGCGCGGTCCCGGGTCTGGTCGCCAAGGACGGCGCGGACGGCGTGTACGCGGCGGGCCTGCCCGACGGCGGGTCGCTGGCCTTCAAGGTCCTCGACGGCTCCGCCCGCCCGCGCCCGGCGGTGCTCGTGGCGGCCTTGCGGCACCTGGGCGCCGAGCGGCTGGGTGGGACGGACGCCCGGGCGTTGGCCGCCGTCGGGCAGACCCCCGTGCTGGGTGGTGGTGTCCCGGTGGGCGAGGTCCGCGCGACGTTCTCCGGCGCCTCGGCGGAGGCGGCCCGATGAGGGCGGTCGTGCAGCGCGTGACGCACGCCGCGGTCCGGGTAGGCGGCGAGGTCGTCGGCCGGATCGACCGGCCGGGGCTGCTCGCGCTGGTCGGGGTGACGCACGACGACGGCCCCGAGCAGGTCGAGCTCATCGCCCGCAAGATCGCGGAGCTGCGGATCCTCGCGGGCGAGCGCTCGGTGCTGGACGAGGGTGCCCCGGTGCTCGTGGTCAGCCAGTTCACGCTCTACGCCGACACCCGCAAGGGACGCCGCCCGTCGTGGAACGGTGCGGCGAAGGGGGACGTCGCCGAGCCGCTGGTCGACGCGGTCGTCGCCCGCCTGCGGGAGCGCGGGATCGAGGTCGCGACGGGCGTCTTCGGTGCGGACATGGCCGTCGAGCTCGTCAACGACGGGCCCGTGACCCTCGTCCTCGAGGCCTGACGCCGGGGGCGCGCAAGCCTCGACGGCTCTGTCGCGCCCCTCGGGCGGCGTCGTCACCTGCGGAAACATCGTCGTGACACCCGTGACCCGCCGTCGTCACGCGGAGATTGTTAAGATCCCTCATAGTCGTCCGGACGCCGTCGTCCCCGGACTGGAGGGGGTCCGTCATGCCAGGCAGCACGCTGGGCAGCCAGCGCACCACCACCGGTGCGGCCGCAGACCACGGCGGTGGGCCGGTGGGCGGCCCGGTCGCGGGCGGACTGCCCGCCCGGCGGCTCGAACGTCTCTCGTCCCGATCGAGCGAGATCGAGCTCGCGCTCGACGCCGTCTGCGACGGGCGCGGGGCGTTCGTCTGGACGGCCGAGCAGGGCATGGGAGCGAGCGCCACCCTCGAGCTCATCTGCGAGTCGGTCCGCGAGCTGCGGGTCCCCCGAGCGCCCGTGCTGATCCGCTGCCAGCCGCCGTCCGCACCGACGCGGCCCGGGGCCTGCGCCTCGTCGGTGGTCTCGCAGCTCGTCCAGCTCACCGGGCACAGCGTGCCGCCCGAGCTCGCGAAGGCGCTCGACCTGGACCGCGCGGACTACGGCTACCTCCCGGAGGTCGCGGCCGTGGCGCTCGCCGAGTACCTCCTCGCCGCCGCCGAGGGAGCGACCGTCGTCCTCGTCGCGGACGACTTCCACCGGGTCGACGAGCTGAGCCGGTCGATCGTCGTCAGCCTCGTGACCAACCGCCGCAGCCCGGTCGTTCTCCTGGCGACGGCCCCCGACGACGCGTTCCCCCGTCCGCTGCCGCACCCTGTCGAGATGCGTTCGGTGCCGCGTCTCGGACCGGCCGACGCGCTGCGCCTGCTGTCGGTCGACTGCCGGCTCGCGGTGGCTCCGCACGTCGCGGCCCGCCTCTCCGCGCTCCTCGGTGGGAACGCCGCCGCGATCGCGCAGACGGCTCGCCAGCTCACGCCCGAACAGCTCCGCGGCGGTTCGCTCCTGCCCGACCCGCTGCCCGTCGTCCCGGCCGTGCGCGGGCTCCTCGGAGACCGTCTCGCGCACCTGACCGACACGCAGCGCGCGGCCCTGCTCGTGGCGTCCGTCGCCGTGGTGGACCGGACCGACGTCCTGCTCGAGGCGGCCGGGCTCGAGATCGACGACCTGCTCGACGGGCCGCTGGCCGAGCATCTCGCGCTGGTCTCGGGTCGCTTCTCGGTCGTGGACCCGCGCGTGCGGTCCCTCGTGCACGGGGACGCGTGCCTCGCGGAGCGCACGCACGCCCACACGGCGCTCGCCCGGGCGCACGCGCACGCGGGCGAGGCGGATCTCGCGGACTGGCACACGGCGCTCGCGACGCTCGCCGGCGACCCGGCCCTGGTGCCTGCGCTCCTCGGACTGGCTCGCCGCCTGCTGGAGCACGGCGACGTGGTGTGGGCGCACGAGGTCGCGCGCGAGGCGGCGAGCCAGGGCGTGGGTGCCGACCGTGCGGAGGCGTACGCGCTCGCCGGGGTCGCTGCCCTGCAGTCCGGGCACGTCCTCGACGCGGCGGACTGGCTGCGCAAGGCCGCCCGCTCCGGTGACGACGACGTCCGACGTCGTCTCCTCGCCCCCCTCGTGTGCGCCCTCACGTTCGTGGAGGGCCAGGTGCCCGACGACGTCGTCGCGTCGCAGGTCGCCCCCTTCCTCGTGCCGGGGAGCCCGGCCCCCGGGCGCCTGGACGTCGTCCGCGGTGTGACCTCTGCTGCTCGCCTGCACGCCGAGCGGGGTGACGGCACGTCGGCGCTGCAGATGCTCGACGTCGCCGCGCAGCTCGTCGAGGGCGAGCCGGCGGGTGCGCCGGACCTCGCGCTCGCCCGCGCCTGGGTCGCGATCTTCGGCGTGGGGGAGCGGGGCGAGCCGGCCGCCGTTGCGGGGACGGGCACCGAGTACGAGGCGTACGCCCAGGTGTGCCGTGCGCTCGCCCATGCCGCCGACGACGCGCACGACCTCGCTGCCCAGACGCTCGCGAGCGCCGTGGCCGGGCTCGCTCCCGTCCAGCCGGGCGGGCGGTGGTTCGACGGCGCGGACGCCGCGGTCACACCGTTCGTGGAGGCGCACCTGCGTCTTGCGCAGGTCCTCGTGCACTTCTGGGCCGGTGACCTCACCAAGGCGGCGCGCGGGCTCGCCGACGCGGCCTACCGCCTGCCCGTCGGCCTCCCGCTCGCAGGCCTCGGCGTCGCGCTCGCCCGCCGCCTCGACATGGCCGTCACCGGCACGACCGGTACGCTCGCGACCGCGCTCGAGGAGACGTGCGTGTGCCCGACGGCGCGGCCGGTGCGTCTCGGCCTGCTTGTCGACCGGGCGATCGGGGCCGCGTTCTCGCACCGCCACACCCAGGCGGCGACCTTGCTCGAGCTGGCGGCCGAGCGCGAGCGCACCGACTGTGCCCACCTCATCCACCTGCCGGGGCTCGACGACGTGGAGGCGTGGGTGCTCGCGGGCCGGCCCGACGCCGCGCGCCGGGCACTCGACCGGCGCCGGGTCGAGTCGAAGAACCTGCCGCCCGCCACCCGTGCCGCGGTGCTCGCCCGCGGCGAGATCGCGCTCGCGGGGCTGGAGGAGCTCGAGGCCTACCGCGCCGCCGCGCTGGGTGCTCGGCGGGGGAGCCTCTCACCGTTCGAGCACGCCCGCACCGAGCTGTGCGCGGGTCGGGCCCTGTCCCGGCTGGGCGACCTCGAAGAGGCGCAGAGCCACCTGCTGTCCGCCGCCGAGCTCTTCTGCGAGTCAGGTGCGCACGCCTGGGTGACGGTCGCGCAGGACGAGCTCGCGGCCGTCGACGTGCTGCTCGAGCGGGACGGGCGACGCGAGCCGGAGCGGCAGATCGTCCCCGGGCACGGCGAGCACAGCGGCTACAGCGGGCAGAGCGGGCGGGCGGGCGACCCGGGTGGCCACGTGCTCGGCGAGCCCACCGACGTGCCCGGGTCGGACCTGCTCGGCGCCGTGGGTGACCTGCGCGGTCCGCCCCGGCCCGGCCGGGCGGTCGCGAAGCGCTCGGCGGACTCGGACCAGCTCGCGGCGCGGGAGAGCGACGTCTCGGACGGTGCGCTCGCGGACCTGCGCGCACGCTGGGCGGACGAGCTGACGGAGCGGGAGCTCGACGTCGCGCTCCTCGTGGTTCAGGGCGGTGCGAACCGCGAGGTGGCCGACCAGCTGTACCTCTCCGTGCGGACGGTCGAGGTCCACCTCGGCCGGGTGTTCCGCAAGCTCGGCGTGCGCTCCCGGGTCGAGCTCGCTGTCCTCGCCCACCGCTCTGGCCCCTGACGCCCCGACCCGCCCCCAGTCCCGAGACAGAACCCCCGGTGCCGAGGTAGAACCTCGGTTGCCGAGGTAGAACCCCTGGTGTCGAGGTAGAACGCGAGCACCGGGTGCGCGGTCCGTGCGACGCGGCGGCTTCCGTCGTGTGCCGGGTGCCCGTATGTGCCGGACGGGTGTCCAGGAGAATGTCGCGGCACCTACGGGTAAACACGTACGGCGGGGAAATGTACGCAGCGGGAACAATGTGGAAAGTCCTCATCCCGTCGGGCGATCCGCCCACCTACTGTCGGCAGCACCAGGACGCTGCGCACGCGACGGCGGCGTCCCCGAACAGTGAGGCAGACCATGGAAGCACATCCACTACGGCGATGGTCACGACGAGGCACGGTGCTGGCGACGACGGCGGCCCTGCTCGCCTCGACCCTCGGCGTCGGCGCGGCCTCGGCGACCGCCACCTCCGTCCCTGCACAGCCGGCCGTCGCCACGACGAGCACCCCGGCGAACTCGGCCGACAGCGACATCAACGGCTACCGCAACGTCGGCTACTTCACGCAATGGGGCGTGTACGGCCGTGACTTCAAGCTCAAGAAGGTCAAGGACTCCGGCGCGGCCGCGGACCTGACCCACATCAACTACTCGTTCGGGAACATCCACCACGAGACGCTCCGCTGCTTCATCGCGAACAAGGCGCAGGGGCAGGGCCCGAACGGTTCGGACGGCGCGGGTGACGCGTGGGCCGACTTCGGCATGGGCTACACCGCGGCCAACTCGGTCTCGGGCGTCGCCGACTCGTGGGACCAGCCGCTCGCCGGGTCCTTCAACCAGCTCAAGCAGCTCAAGGCCGAGTACCCGCACATCCGCCCGATGATCTCGCTCGGCGGGTGGACGTGGTCGAAGAACTTCTCCCGCGCCGCCGCCACCGACGCGTCCCGCAAGGCGTTCGTGTCCTCGTGCATCGACATCTACATCAAGGGCAACCTCCCGGTGATCGACGGCCGCGGTGGACCGGGTGCGGCGGCCGGTGTCTTCGACGGGATCGACATCGACTGGGAGTGGCCGGGCTCGCTCAACGGTGAGGTCGGCAACCACGTCGACGTCGAGAACGACGCGCGCAACTTCAAGCTCCTCCTCGCCGAGTTCCGCGCCCAGCTCGACGCCTACGGCGCCCAGACGGGCCGCGACTACCTGCTCTCGGCATTCCTGCCGGCCAACCCCGACGACATCGAGGTCGGCGGCTGGAACGATCCGGAGATCTTCGAGTACCTCGACTTCGGCAACGTCCAGGGCTACGACCTGCACGGCGCCTGGGACGGCGCGCTCGCCGGTCACCAGGGCAACCTCTACGACGACCCGGCCGACCCGCGCGCGCCGCACCGTCAGTTCAGCGTCGACAAGGCCGTCAAGGAGTACGTCGACGCGGGGATCGACCCGGCGCAGCTCGGGCTCGGACTCGCTGCCTACGGGCGCGGCTGGAAGGGTGTCACGTCGTCCGACCCGTGGTCCGCGGCGAACGGCGCGGCGCCGGGCACGTGGGAGGCCGGCAACGAGGACTACGACAAGCTCCGCAACCTCGGGACGGGCTACTTCGACGCCGACACGGTCTCGTCGTGGCGCTACGACGGCAACCAGTGGTGGAGCTTCGACGACCCGCAGTCCGTCGCTGCGAAGGCCGACTACATCGTCGCCGAGGGTCTCGGCGGCGGGATGTGGTGGGACCTGTCCGGCAACCACGACGGCACGCTCCTCGACGCGCTGATGACCCCGCTGCGCGCAGCCGGGTCCGGGCCGGTCGACGGCGGCGACCCGACGGGTACTGACCCGACGGGTACTGACCCGACGGGCACGGACCCGACGGGCACGGACCCGACGGGCGGCTCCGGTGACGGCTGCCTGCCCGCGTGGTCGTCCGCGACGGCGTACTCGGCCGGGGCGACGGTGTCGTACGACGGGCAGAACTACCGCGCCAAGTGGTGGACGCAGAACAACGTCCCGGGCACCGAGCAGCACGGGCCGTGGGAGTCGCTGGGAGCGTGCGGTGACACCGACCCGACGGGCACGGACCCGACGGGTACCGACCCGACCGGAACGGACCCGACCGGAACGGACCCGACGGGCACGGGTGGCGACTGCCTCGCCGCCTGGTCGGCGAGCACCGCGTACAGCGGCGGGGCGACGGTCTCCTACGACGGGCAGAACTACCGGGCGAAGTGGTGGACGCAGAACAACGTCCCCGGCGCCGAGCAGTGGGGCCCGTGGGAGGCGCTCGGGTCCTGCTGATCGTCCGACCCCGGTGGTGCGCCGGTCGCGCGCACCACCGGGGTCGCTCTCCCTCCCGTCTGACCGAAAGCAGGACTCATGGACGCCATCTCTTCTCGCCGGGGCGCGCGCGTCACGGCCGTGGCCGCGGCGGGCACGCTGCTGCTCACGATGCTCGTGGGCGGGACGTCGGCCGCGTCGCCCGCCCCCGCCTCACCGACGGTCACGTCCGTCGGCAGCACCGACTGCCACAGCCCGTGGTCGTCGGGCCAGGTCTACACCGCGGGTGGGCTCGCCTCGCTCGACGGACGCAACTACCGCGCGAAGTGGTGGACGCAGGGCGACGCGCCCGGCGCCGCGCAGTACGGCCCGTGGGAGGACCAGGGTGCGTGCGGCTCCGGCTCCACGCCTGAGCCGACGCCGGACCCCACGCCCGACCCCACGCCCGAGCCCACGCCGGACCCCACACCCGACCCCACGCCCGACCCCACGCCCGAGCCGACGCCGGAGCCCACGCCTGCTCCCGACCCGACCGACCCGCCGTCAGGCCACGAGCAGTGCCGCCCGGACGGGTTGTACACCACGCCGGGTGTCGACGTGCCCTACTGCGAGGTGTACGACACCGAGGGCCGGGAGAAGCTCCCGAACGGTCTCGACCGTCGGGTGATCGGCTACTTCACGAGCTGGCGCACGGGTGCGGGCGACCAGCCGCGCTACCTGGCGAACGACATCCCGTGGGACAAGCTGTCGCACATCAACTACGCGTTCGCCCACATCGGGTCCGACAACAAGGTCTCCGTCAACGAGGACGCGCCGGGCAACGCCGCCACGGACATGACATGGCCGGGTGTGCCGGGCGCCGAGATGGACCCGTCCCTCGACTACACCGGCCACTTCAACCTCCTGGCGAAGTACAAGGAGGAGAACCCGGGCGTCAAGGTCATCCCGGCGGTCGGCGGATGGGCGGAGACCGGGGGCTACTTCGACGCGGACGGCAACCGTGTCGCCTCGGGCGGCTTCTACACGATGACGGAGTCGCAGGCGACGATCGACGTGTTCGCCGACTCGGTCGTGGACTTCGTCCGGGAGTACGGATTCGACGGCATCGACATCGACTACGAGTACCCGACGTCGAACAACCAGGCGGGCAACCCGGACGACTTCGCGTTCTCCGACGCACGCCGGGGTCAGCTCTTCGAGGGGTACGTCGACCTCATGCGCACGCTACGGCAGAAGCTCGACGTCGCGGGCGCCGAGGACGGCACGCACTACCTCCTGACGACGGCGTCTCCGTCGTCCGGATGGCTGCTGCGCGGGATGGAGGTCCACCAGGTCGTGCAGTACCTCGACTACGTGAACCTCATGTCCTACGACCTGCACGGCGCGTGGAACGAGTTCGTCGGGGGCAACAGCCCGCTGTTCGACGACGGCAAGGACCCCGAGCTCGCGGCCGGCGGTGTGTACACGGCGTACCAGGGCATGGGCTACCTCAACGGTGACTGGGCGGCGCACTACTTCCGTGGCGCGATGCAGGCCGGGCGCATCAACCTCGGTGTCGGCTTCTACACCCGCGGCTTCCAGGGTGTCCAGGGCGGTGTCCACGGCATGGGCGGTCGCGCCCCGGCGCCGGCCGGGTTCCCGTGCCCGCCGGGCACGAACGGCAAGTGCGGGTACGGTGCGGACGGGATCGACAACCTGTGGTTCGACTCCGACCCGATGGGCAACGCCATCCCGGCGGGGGTCAACCCGATCTGGCACGTGCTGAACCTGCAGGCCGGTGTGGTCGGCGACTACGTCGAGGACTACGGCGTGCCCACGACCCTCAGCGGCACCTACACCCATCACTACGACCCGATCACGAAGAACGAGTGGTGGTGGAACGCGGACCGCAAGGTCTTCCTGTCGGGGGACACCGCACAGGCGATCGGTGAGAAGGCCGACTACGTGGCCGACACCGGGCTCGGTGGGCTCATGATCTGGGAGCTCGCGGGCGACTATGGCTTCGACGCGGCGAGCGGCCAGTACGAGATCGGGTCGACGATGGTCGACGTCATGCACAGCACCTTCAGCGGTGCCGGTGGCTACGGCGCGACCAAGGCGAACGCGGACCGTCAGATGCCCGATCAGGCGCTCGACCTGAGCATCGACTACACGGAGTTCGCGCTCGGGGACAACAACTACCCGATCGCGCCGAAGGTCGTGTTCGGCAACGACGGGGCGAGCGACATCCCGGCGGGGGCGACCATCTCGTTCCAGTACGCCACGACGGACCTGGGGGAGATGAGCGACTGGAGCGGCTTCGGGACGACCACGACGTCGCGCGGCCACACGGGCCCGAACGTGGGTGGGCTGGACGGTGACTTCCACACCGCGCAGTTCACGGTCCCGGCGGGGGGCATCCCGGCGGGCGGCAGCATCACCAACCACCTCAAGTGGTCGTTGCCGATCGCGCAGTTCTCCAACGTCGTCGTGACCATCGACGGGACCCGGTACGCGACGACGTACGACCTCCCGCGCGGGGTGACGGTCGTCGAACCGGGCGGCGGCGGTGGCGACGACGGCGGCGCGGGAGACGACGGCGGTCCCGGCCCGGGCGGGGAGTGCTCCGCTCCCGCGTGGTCGGCGACGGCGACGTACGTCGGTGGCGCGGTGGTGAGCCACGCGGGTCGTACGTGGACCGCCGGCTACTGGACGTCGGGCGACACCCCGGGCTCAGCCCAGTGGGGACCGTGGGCCGACAGCGGCCCGTGCTGACGGCCTGAGCCGCGGCCCGAGCCTCAGGGCTGATCCAGGCCCCGGGGTACGGGGAAACCCGTACCCCGGGGTGATCGGGCATCGAAGGAATGTGGGAACTCCTCATGCCGCGCGGCATCGCCGCACATCTACCGTGATCACTCGAACGAGGCTCGCGGCCACCCGTCCCAGGGGGTCGGTGGCGGGCCGTGCAAGGAAGGCAGCACTCGTGCACCGACGCCGCACCAGCCCACGTCTCTCATCCGCACACCTCGGGACGGGGGAGGGTGCGGCGCCGGAGCTCGGGCCGCGCGCCCGCCGCCGGTCCGGCATGATCGCGCCCGCCGCGTCTCGCGGCCTGCGCCGCGCGACCGGCCCGCTCGTCGTGGGTGCGCTCGTCGTGGGTGTGCTCGCCGCGGGCTGCACCGCGCCGCCGTCGGACGTCGGCCCGTCTGCCGACGCGTCCGCGGACCCTGGCGGTTCCGGTCCCGTGCAGCCCGATGCCGGCCACGGTGACCACCATGCCGATGCCGACGGCGACCGTGTGCCCGTCGGTCCGCTCTCGTTGTTCGCCGCGGACTACTGGTCCGTCATCCAGCCGGGCGAGGGGCTGACGGCCGTGCGCGCGGGCGGTTGCCCGGAGGGCCAGAACTGCCCCACGTTCGAGATCCTCGATGGTGCGGCGCTCGAGGGCGTCAACCCGGATGCGGCCTATCTGCCGGACGACGCCGTGTGCCCCGGCAACGACGCGCTCGACGCCACGGCAGGTGCCTTGGTCGAGAGCTCCGAGGTCGAGGTCGGTGGCGAGTCGGCGGTCCTGAGCCGCTTCTCCGTCGCCTGCGTGGACGACGCCGGCGAGGAGGTGCGCACGACCGAGCAGCTCCAGTGGTACGTCGCCGACGGCCCCTCGGGGGCGGCTCTCGTCGTGGACCGTTGGGCGTTCGAGGGCCTCGAGTCCCGCCTCGCGGCAGCCACCTGGCGCACGACCTGACGAGTACGCCGAGGCACGACGAACGGACAGGGCCCCCGGTGAGTGATCACCAGGGGCCCCGTCTCGTACCGTGCTCAGGTCGTGCGGCCTGCCGACCGCACCGTCACTCCTTGGTGCGTGCCGAGCGACGGTTCCAGGCGACGAACAGGCCGCCCGCAGCCAGGAGCGCCGCGGCGATAGCGGCGAACAGGCCGAGCGACGCGCCGGTCGAGGCCAGCCCTTCGCCGGAGTCGCCCCCACCGGACCCGGGGTTCGAGACCGGGGTGGCGTCGGGAGTGTCCTCGTCCTCTGGGGTGGGCTCGTTCCCGGGAGGGTTCGTGGCGCAGTCGGGTGACGAGGGCGGGTAGCTGACGCTCGTGCTGGCCTCCGGGTTGACCTCGATGATCACCTGGACGCTCGGGCGCACCCAGTCGAACTCGTCACCCTCGACCCACTCATCACCCTCCAGTCGCCAGCCGGGCCAGTCGACAGGGTTGCCCTCGTCGTCGACCACGGCGCCCGGCCACAGGACCCGACCGGACAGCGGGAGCCCGGCCTGCACGACGTCGTCGCCGGTGGGGTTCACCCAGGTGATGGTGGCCTCGGTGGCCTCGCCGTCGTCGGTGTTCACGGCGTACTCGAGGTAGGGGACGTCGCCGTCGCAGATGGGGGCCAGCAGCTCGACCTCGAGCTGTGGGTCTTGTCCGTAGAGACCCGGGTCTTCCTCGTCTGCGGTCGCCGGACCAGCGGCCAGGAAGGTCGCAGCCACGACGAGCGCGACTGCCCCCGTCGTGCGCTGTCGGAACGTCGGTGCCGTCATTGTTCTCAGCCTCATCATCACCGGTTGGACTGGTTGAGCCCGCACGTCGTACGGGTATGCAGGGCCCCAGATTAGTCGGGTTCGGTCCCCGTGAAACCACCCCTGACGGGTGAAAGGCGGGTGATCTTATCGGCTGAGTCCGGAATGCGCCTTCTGGACAGGCGTCCAGGACGTTTTAGCAGCGCTGGGCGTCGATTCCGAGCAGGCCGGGGCTCGTCCCGGTCGGGGTGCTCCACACGTCGAGCCATCCCCGGACCGCGTCGGACGGCGTGAGCACCTCGATCCGCATGCTCGTCTCCTCGCCGGGGTCGAGGTCGAGGGGGAAGGTGAAGGTCTCGCGCCCGTGGGCGTCCCGCTCGGAGCCGGCGACGACCGACTCTCCGCGGCTGACCCCGACCACCTGCCCGCCGACCGGGCTGTGGACGGCGATGCTCGTGCGCACGACCCCGGGCTCGACGACCGCGTCGTACCCGGTGACGAAGGCCGGCAGCGACGTCGCGGCGTCCTCGGGTGCGGCCGACCGGAGGTCGAGCCGGATCGTGTCGATCCGGCCGTCCGCGGTGCACCGCGACTCGACGACCTCGATGTCCGACCGCAGGTAGGCGCTCATCTTGCCGCGGGTGCCGTCGTTGAAGAACACGCCCGGGTCGTCCGCCGCGTGCTCGGAGGAGAAGAACCCGCCGGCGAGCAGCGTCTCGTCGAGCTGCGCCTGCTCCGCCTCGTCGGCCGACCAGGCGAACAGCCGTCGCTCGCCGGTTGCGGCCGCCATCGTCTCTTGCAGGTCGCCCGGCCCGACCACCCCGGAGAGCGCGGTCGCGAAGACCGAGGCGGCGACGGTCGCGAAGAAGTCGTCGACCGCTTCGGGGTCGGCGAAGGTGCGGTAGGCGTCGGTCAGCAGGACGTCGGCGACGTTCTCCGTGTCGAGACCCACCCCGGCGACCTCGATCGGGCCGGTGCGCTCGAGGAGCAGCGAGAGGGCGACGGGGTCGGTCGCGATGACGCCGTCGAGCTCCTGCCCGTGCGCCTCCTGCCACATCTGGGCGGCGAGGCGGGCCGACGTCGGGAAATCGGGCGTGAGGGTGACGTCCTGGACGAACCGCCCGAGGTTCGCCGAGTAGAGCTCCTCGTCGACGGGGTCCAGCGGGAGGACGGGCTCCCCGAACGGGCCGACGTCCCCGCTGGTGGCCTGGTCGACGAGGCGCAGGCGTCCGCCGTCGGCCTCGAGAAGCACCATCGCTCCTGGGATGCCACCCGAGGACCGCAGCTCGGCGTTGGTGAGCGCGAGCAGAAGATACGTGCGGGGCCCGTCGGCGCCGAGCATCGGGGGGAGGAGCGTCGTGATGGTCTCGGCCGCGCCCACGAGGTCGACGAGCTCGGAGGTCTTGTCCTGGAGCTGCCCGACCGGGCCGGCCAGTACCCCCAGGAGCTCCGTCGTGTCGATCGCGTCCATCCGGGCGTCCACGTCGGCGAGCGCAGCGGCCGCGCTCGACACCTGGGGCGCCACGGCTTCGAGCGGCTCGAGGTCGATCGCACCGCCCGCGAGGCTCAGCGCGTCGCCCGTGAGCACGTCGACCGCGGACGTCAGGGGAGGAAGGACGTCCTGGACGAGGTCGTCGACCGCCGCCGCGGACGTGGAGAACGCGTCGACGTCGGTGCCCACCCCGGGGATGCGCGCCGCGAGCCACCACAGCGGCCCGTCGGTGTTGGCGCGCGCGGACTCCGTGAGGGGCTGGACGACGGCGAGGGCGTCCGCCGCGCGTGCGCCGTCGCCCGCGGCGAGCGCAGACTCCACCTCGGGGACGAGCTCGAGCGCGGACCGGAGGTCGCTCTGCGCCGCGTAGGCCTGGTTGGCGAGGATGCCGACGCTCACGAGGAGCGCGACCAGCGCGGCGAGGATTCCCCCGACGATCCACGGCGCCCGGCGACGGCGACGACGGCGCCGTCCGCTCCGGACGGGCGTGGTGGCGGCCGCGGCGTGCTCCGGTGCGGTCATGGGACCAGCGTAGAGGCCTGAGGAACGTCGCCTCGCCCTCGTGCCGGGTGATGTGAGGGTGATATCCGCGGGCCCGGGTGCGAGGATGAGCCGGTGCGAGCCCACCGGACCGGCGTCCTCGTCGGCGTCCTCGTCGGCGCCGTCGTGGTGCTCTCGGGCTGCGCTGACCGCGGCGGCGAGTCCTGGGTCGACGTCACGACGGCTCCCGTCGACGCGGAGGAGGCTGCCGAGGACCCCGCCGGGCACGGCGGTCCCGCGCTCGCCCCTGGCGCCGCGACCTCCGGTGTGCCCGGCCTGTCCACCGATGGCACCGGTGGCACCGGCTGGGGTGCGGCGTGGACCGCCGACGACGATCTCGTCTACGTCGTCGCTTCCGCCTCGAGCACATGCCCGCTCGTCGCGGAGGCCGAGGCGGAGCGCCACGGCGAGGAGGTCGTGGTCTCTTTCCTCGAGAAGGCGGACGACGGGCGCTGTACGCGTGACCTGGTGCCGGTGACGACCGTGGTGCGGCTGCCGCCGGGGGTGGACCCCGCGGACGGGCTGGACCTCGTCGTCGGCGACCTCGGGACGGTGCGGATGCCGCCCTTCGACGACACGCGCGCCGGGACTGCGGCGCCGGAGTTCGTGTGGGGCGGCGACCCGTCCTCATGAACGTCGGTGAGGCAGCCCGGACGGTCGTCGGAGTAGCCGGGCCGGACCGCTGGACGCGGGTGTGCAAGATCGGGCGTACCCGCGACACAGAGCAGGTGTAGGCGCACTCGAGACACCTGGAGCCCCTGTGACATCCCGTGCGGTACCTCGCGGCCCTCGCGACGATGCCTGGTTCGAGCGTCTCTTCGCCGCGCACGCGACGGCCCTCTCCCGGTACTTCCGCCGTCGGCTGCCGTCGCGGGACGGTGGCGTGGGTCCCGACGCCGAGGACCTCGCGGCCGAGGTGCTCGCCACGGCCTGGCGCCGCCGCGAGGACGTGCCCGACGGAGCGGAGCTGCCCTGGCTGTACCGGACCGCGGGGTTCGTGCTCGCCAACCATCGGCGCAAGTCCCGTGCGCTGCCGCTCGCGACGGTTCCGGACGAGCCGGACGACGTCGACCCGGCCGACCTGGCCGTCGTCGACGACGAGGTGCGGCGGGTGCTCGGCGCGCTCTCCCCGCGAGACCGGCGGATCCTGCTGCTCAACGCCTGGGACGGGCTCGGCGGCGACGACCTCGCGGGTGTGCTCGGGGTCTCGCGAGGAGGGGCGGACGCCGCACTCTCCCGGGCGCGCTCACGGTTGCGCGCGGCCTGGGCCGAGGAGGGGGCGGGTGCAAGAACGTCCGCCCCGCTGACACAGGAGGGGTAGAGGATCCGGACCCGCGGATCGCCGAGCTGGAGGGCGTCATGAACGACACGAGCCACCCCGTCCCTGGATCCCCCGAGCCTGGATCAGCGGAGTCCCTACCGCACGAGCCCGGAGCCCCTGAGCGGGACGAGGCGTTCGACCGGGTGCGGTCCGCGGATCCGGCCGCGCGCACCGCGCCCGACCAGGAGGCGCTCGACCGCGCGGTCCGCGACAAGATCGCGGTGGTGCCGACGGCGTCGGACGCGGGCCCCGGACCGGACGAGCCGCAAGACGGCGCGCGCTCGCAGGGTGTGGTGCCCGTCGACCTCGCCGTCCGTCGGGAGGACGCTGCGCGTCGCCGTCGGCGTGCGCCGCTGCAGGTCGCGGCGGTGGTGGCCGGCGTCCTCGTGGTCGGTGCGGGCGGGTACGCCGTGGGGGCTGCGGGAGGTCCCGAAGACGATGCGTTCGGTCCCATCGTGCTCACCGGGCCGGGTCAGGGCGGGGGACGGGGCGGGGATGCCGGGGCCGTGGAGGAGTTCGGCGCGTTGCGCTCCGCCGAGATGGGGGGCATGGCGGACGGTGCGGCGGCGCAGGACATGGCGTCGTCGATGTACTACCCGGGCTACTGGGGCGGGCGCACGGTCTTCCGTGCGGACGGCCTGAGTGCCGACGGGGGCAGCGCGGAGGCCTTCGCGTACGACGCGGCCGGGGTCTTCTCGCAGGAGGAGGCGCTGCGGCTCGCCACGGCGCTCGGTGTCGAGGGCGAGGTCCGCGCGGAGTACGGTTCCTGGACGGTCGGGCCGCAGGACGGTTCCGGGCCGGCGGTGAGCATCCAGCCCGACGGGTTGGCGAGCCTCCACTACAACGACCCCACCAAGGACCCGTGGTACTGCGGCCCGGTGGAGATCCTCCCGATGCCCGGCACGAGCGACGACACGTCGGAGCCCGAGGCATCGGCGGACGAAGAGGCGGCGACGGACTACCCGGGCGAGTGCACCGAGCGGGACCTGGGCCCTGCGCCGAGCGACGGGGAGGTGGAGCGCCAGATGCGGGACGCGCTCGCGACCGTGGGTGTGGACGCGGACCGCTTCGAGGTCGTCGTGGATCGCAGCGAGGATGACGACACCTGGGTGTGGGTCAACGCCGAGGAGGTCGTCGACGGTCAGCGGACCGGGAGCGCGTGGAGCGGGACCTTCACCGGCGGTGGGCTGCAGTCGATGTACGGCGCCCTGGCGGAGCCGGTGTCGATCGGCACCTACGACGTCGTGAGCCCGCAGGAGGCGGTCGAGCGGCTCGGTGACCCGCGCTTCGGCGGCGGGTACGGGGGCCCGGTCGTCTGGGCGCGCGAGGGCGAGATGCAGGAGTGGGTCGAGCCGCCGGCGCCCACCGTCCCGCCGACGGTCGGGAGCGGGGACGCGATCAGGTGGCCGGTCGATGAGGTCGCGATCGTCGAGGCACGGCTGGGTCTCGCGGTCCACTACCAGCCCGACGGCGCGGCCGTGCTGCTGCCTGCCTACGAGCTGCGCGACGCCGAGGGCAACATGTGGTCCTCGATAGCGGTCGTCGACGACCAGCTCGACTTCTCGACCGTGCGGTAGGTCGGCAGGCGCCCTTTTGAAAGGTACTACCAGGCCCTTGACCTCCGACACCCGGTCTTTTGATTGACCACCGTTAAAAGTGTGGTTAGGGTCGCTGAAGATCACCCGGTCTCCGGACGGGGTGCGGACCGTCGTGGTGCGCACCGTCGCCCGGAGCCGGTTGGTCCGGCGGTCGCAGCGAAGCCTCCGCCGTGACGACTCGGGGCCCGTTCGCGGGCACCGCCCGGACCGGGAGCGACGATGCACCAGAAGGCCGCGCACGACCCCACCTCCGCACGACGACCTGCTCGGGAGCGGACCGGCGTCTGGTTCGTCGGCGCCCGGGGCTCGGTCGCGACGACCGCGACGCTCGGCCTCGCGGCGATCGCCGCCGGGCTCGCCGAACCGGTCGGCTGTGTCACGGCCCGCCCGCCCTTCGACGGGGCGCCGCTGCCGGCTTTCGCCGACCTCGTGGTCGGCGGCCACGACATCAGCGACGTCTCGATGGTCAAGCGGGCCGAGCTGCTCGTCGAGGCGGGCATGATCAACGCGCGGCTCCTCGACGCGACGCACGCTGCCCTCGAGCGGGCCGACGCCGAGGTCCGCCCCGGGTACGACCCCCACCTCCGCGCCGGGTCGGCCGGCTCGTCCGGGTCGGCCGGGCACCCTGGTGCCGGCCCCGAGTCGCAGGGCCGCGCGGCCGAGCGGCTGGCCGCCGACATCAACTCGTTCCGGACCCGGCACGACCTGGCCCGGGTCGTCGTCGTCGACCTCGCGTCGACCGAGCCGCCCGCCGAGACCGCCCCGGAGTTCGAGGACCTCGACCTCCTGCAGGCTGCCCTCGCGGACCCGGCACGCACCGTGCTGCCGCCGAGCTCCGTCGTCGCCTACGCCGCTGTCCTCGCAGGCGCGCCGTACGCGGGCTTCACCCCGTCGGCGAGCATGCACCTGCCGGTCCTCCTCGAGCTCGCGACGCAGCGGGGCGTGCCCGTCGCCGGGCAGGACGGCAAGACCGGGCAGACCTGGCTGCGCACCGTGCTCGCGCCCGCGTTCGAGGCGCGCGGGCTGCGCGTGCTGTCCTGGGCGGGCACGAACCTCCTCGGCGGGGGCGACGGCGCGACGCTGGCCGACCCGCAGGCCGTACGCAGCAAGCTCGCGTCGAAGAACCGCGGGCTGCAGGACCTCACGGGCACCGGCGTGACGCCGCTGCACATCGACAACGTCCCCGACCTGGGCGACATCAAGGTCGCGTGGGACCACGTGCACGTCGAGGGCTTCCTCGGGTCGCGCCTGACGCTCCAGACCACCTGGAGCGCCTACGACTCGATGCTCGCCGCCCCGCTCGTGCTCGACCTCGCCCGGCTGCTGGCGCTCGCAGACGCTGCCGGTCTGGGCGGCCCGGTCCCGGAGCTGGGCTTCTTCTTCAAGGACCCGTGGGGGAGCGACGTGCACAGCGCGGCCGACCAGGCCGCCGAGCTCGCCCGGTGGGTCGGGCACGCTGCCGATCGTGCCGCCGACCGCACGCCGACCGAGACGCCGCACCAGTCGTGACGACGAGGACGACCCTGCACGACTACCTCGACCTGGTCCGCGCCCCCGCGGTCCTGTCCGTGCTCGGTGACACGCTCGCGGGCGGTGCGGCGGCCGGGCACCGCCCCACGCCGCGGCGCGTGGCGCTCCCGCTCGCCTCGGCCTGCCTCTACGCGGGCGGGATGGCGCTGAACGACTACGCGGACCGCGACCTCGACGCGCGCGAGCGGCCCGAGCGACCGATCCCGTCCGGCCGTGTCAGCCCGTCGCGGGCGCTCGCCGTCGCGGGCGGCCTGACGACCGCCGGCCTGGGGCTCGCCGCCGTGGGCGGCGGCGCGCGGTCGGTCGTCGTCGCGGTCCCGCTCGCCGCGAGCGTCTGGACGTACGACCTCGCCGCCAAGAACCACCCGACGGGACCCGCCGTGATGGCGGCGTGCCGCGGTCTCGACGTCCTCATGGGTGCGGGCCGGGGGCGGCTGCGCGCCGCGCTGCCCGCCGCGGCCGCCGTCGCGGCGCACACCGCGGGCGTGACGGTCCTCTCGCGGGGCGAGGTGCACGGCACGACGCCGCGCGCGGCAGCGGGTGTGGCCGCCGGGACCACGCTCGTGGTCGGCGCGGTCGTCGCCGGGGTGCTCGCCGACCGCCGCCGCTCGGCGGCGGCCGGGGCGGGTCGTCGTACCGGTGCGGCCACGGCCCTCGCCGCGACCGGGGCGGCCGTGCTGTATGCCGCGACGTGCCTGCCGGCGCAGCTCGACGCGGTGCAGGTGCCGAGCGCAGACCGGGCGTTCACGGCCACGAAGGCCGGCATCCGCGCGATGGTCCCGCTCCAGGCGGCGTGGGCCGCGCGCGGCGGCAGCCTCGGGTCGGTGGGGGTGCTCGCCGGCGTCGAGGTCGCGGGCCGTCTGCTGCGCCGTGCCGCCCGCCGCCCGGGCCGGGCCGAGATGAGCGAGACGTGAGCGGCGCGCCCGGGGTGCCGGCCGACGTCGGGCACCACGTTCCGCCCTTCGCGCTCGGCTACGGCACGAACGGGTTCACCGACCACCCGCTCGACGTGGTGCTCGACGTGCTCGAGCACGAGGGGTACGGCGCGGTCGCCCTCACGCTCGGGTTCCCGCACCTCGACCCGTTCGCGCCCGGGTGGGGCGAGCGGGTCGACGTGCTGCGGGAGCGTCTCGCCGGGATGCACGACGGCGCGGGGATGCGTGTCGTCGTCGAGACCGGCACGCGCTTCCTTCTCGACCCGTACGTCAAGCACCGCCCGACCCTCGTCGACGCGCAGGCCGCGGCGCGGGTGCGGTTCCTCGAGCGGGCCGTCGAGATCGCCGCGGGCCTCGACGCGGAGTGCGTGTCCTTCTTCTCGGGCGTCCTGCCCGACGACGCGTCCCCGGCCGACGGGTGGGCGCGCCTGCGCGACCGGCTCCCCGACCTCGTCGAGAACGCGCGCGGTCACGGTGTGCAGCTCTCGCTCGAGCCCGAGCCCGGCATGCTCGTCGAGACCGTCGCCGACGCGCTGCGCCTGCACGAGGAGCTCGGCGCACCGCCCGAGCTGGGCGTCACGGTCGACGTCGGGCACTGCCTGGTCGTCGAGCCCGACGGCGTCGTCGGGGCGCTGCGCGCCGCCGCCCCGCACCTCGCCAACGTCCAGCTCGACGACATGCCCCGCACCCACCACGAGCACCGCCCGTTCGGCGAGGGGGAGATCGACCTGCCGCTCGTGCTCGCCACGCTCACCGAGATCGGCTACACCGGCGTCGCGGCGGTCGAGCTGCCGCGCCACTCCTACGACGCGCCCGGCCTCGCCCGCCGCAGCATGGCCGCGATGCGCGCGGCCACCGACCACACCAGACGCACGGAGGTGCCATGACCGAGGACGTGACGAGCCCGGCCGTCGACCCGACCGAGGCCACCCACCCGGCGCCGGGGCCGGGTGACCGCTGGCTCGCCGAGGCGCTCGCCGACGTCGGGCAGGACCCGGGCTCGGTGACGCGCGCCTTCGCGCTCGCGGGACGCACGGTCGGCCGGTCGCCGCGGCGACCCGACGTCGACCCCGCGGGCGTGCTGCACGGCACGGTCGACGACGCCGCGCGCGCATCCCTCGTTGTCGCCCTCGCCGACGCGCTCGGACCGGATGCCGGCGCGGCGCTCGGGGCGCGTCTCGCGGACCTCTACCAGCACGGCGACACCGCCGAGCGGCGCGGGGTCCTGCGCGGCCTCGACGCGCTGGTCGCGCGGGGCGGGTCCCTCGCGCCCGAGGTGGTGGCCGTCGGCACGGAGCTCGCCGCCGACGCGCTGCGCACCAACGACCAGAGTCTCGTCGCCGCGGCCGTCGGCCCCTTCGCCCGGAGGCATCTCGGCCAGCACGCGTGGCGCCACGCGGTCCTCAAGCTGGTCTTCATGGGCGTCAGCCTCGACGCCGTCGCGGGGCTCGACGACCGCACCGACGACGAGGTCGCGCGGATGGCCCGCGACTTCGCGGCCGAGCGTCGGGCCGCCGGGCGCGTCGTCCCGCCCGACGTGGTGCGCCTGGCCCCCGACGTCGAGACCGACTCCCCGCAGCCCCCCACCGGACGGAGCGCCTGATGCGCATCTTCGACCCGCACATCCACATGACGAGCCGCACCACCGACGACTACGAGGCCCTGTACGCCGCGGGGGTGCGCGCGCTCGTCGAGCCGGCGTTCTGGCTCGGCCAGCCCCGCACGAGCGTCGGGTCGTTCCTCGACTACTTCGACGCCCTGCTCGGCTGGGAGAGGTTCCGCGCCGCGCAGTTCGGCATCCGCCACCACGCGACGATCGCCCTCAACCCCAAGGAGGCGAACGATGCGCGCTGCCGCGAGGTGCTCGACGAGATCCCGCGCTACCTGCTCAAGGACGGCGTCGTGGCCGTCGGCGAGGTCGGGTACGACTCGATGACGCCCGAGGAGGACGAGGTCTTCGCCCGTCAGCTCCAGATGGCCCAGGTCGCCGAGCTCCCCGTCCTGGTCCACACCCCGCACCGCGACAAGCTCGCGGGCACCCGGCGCACCTTGGACGTCGTGCGCGAGTCCGGTGTCCCGGCGCAGCGCGTTCTCGTGGACCACCTCAACGAGACCAACGTCGCGCTCGTGCGCGACGCCGGGGCGTGGGCCGGGTTCTCCATCTACCCGGACACCAAGATGGACGAGCACCGGATGGTCGCGATCCTCACCGAGCACGGCACCGAGCGCATGATCGTCAACTCTGCGGCCGACTGGGGCCGGTCCGACCCGCTCAAGACGCTCAAGACCGGGCGCGCAATGCTCGCCGCGGGCTTCACCGAGGACGACGTCGACCGGGTCCTGTGGCGCAACCCCGTGGAGTTCTACGGACAGTCGGGCAACCTCGTGCTCGACCCGGTGCCGGGGTTCGTCGCGGGCGACGTCCGGCTCGCCGAGTTCGAGGGCAGCTCCGTGCTCCGCGGCGTCCGGACCTGAGGGCACCGTGCGACTGTCCTACTGCACCAACGTCCACCCGGCCGAGGACCTCGACGGTGTCCTCGACCAGCTCGCCCGGTACGCCGGGCCCGTGCGGGAGGCCGCCGGGCTCGACGTCCTCGGGGTCGGGCTGTGGCTGCCCGCCGTGCTCGCGCACCGCCTCGCCGGCTCTCCCGAGGACCGGGACCGGCTGCGCGCCGCGCTCGTGGAGCACCGGCTCGAGGTCCACACGCTCAACGCCTTCCCGTACGGCGGCTTCCACGACGACGTCGTCAAGCTCGCGGTCTACTCGCCCACCTGGGCGGACCCGGAGCGTCTGGCGTACACGCTCGAGTGCGCCGAGGTCCTCGCCGATCTCCTGCCCGACGGCGTGGACGGCTCGATCTCCACCCTCCCGCTCGCCTGGCGCGAGCCGTGGTCGGCGGCCGACGACGCGGCGGCGACGGCCGCTTTCGCCGAGCTGTCGGCCGGTCTGCGGGAGATCGCCGCGCGCACGGGATCGACCGTGCGGGTCGCGGTCGAGCCCGAGCCGGGGTGTGTGCTCGACACGGTCGAGGACGTCGTGGCGTGGCTCGCTGCGCGCACCGGCCCGGCGGGTGGGCCCCTCGGTGCCGTCGACCCCGAGCACGTCGGGGTGTGCCTCGACACGTGCCACCTGGCGGTCTCGTTCGCCGACCCCGCCGAGGCGGTCCGGCGGATCACCGACGCGGGTCTGCGCGTGGTCAAGGTGCAGGCCTCGGCCGCGCTGCACGTGGCGGACCCGGCGGACCCGGCCGCACGCTCCGCCGTCGGGCGGTTCGCCGAGCCGCGCTACATCCACCAGGTGCGCGAGCGCGCGGCGGACGGCGCGGTCCTCGCGGCCGACGACCTGCCCGAGGCCCTCGACGACCTCCCCGGCGCCGGCCCGTGGCGCGTGCACTTCCACGTACCGCTGCACCACGAACCCGCGCCGCCCCTGGCCGCGACGACCGACGTCCTGCGGGCGGCGGTGGCGGCGGTGCGCGCGGCGCCCTACGGCGACGCCGCGCACCTCGACGTCGAGACGTACACGTGGGCGGTGCTCCCGGAGGCAGCGGTCGCCGACCACGGCGACGACCCGCTGGTGGCAGGCATCGCCCAGGAGCTCCGCTGGGCGCTGCAGAACCTCTCCCCTTCCGCCGAACACGACCTTGCTGCCGCCACGGCGCCCACAACGACATCAACCTCGGGCTCGGCGGCGAGCAGCCCCGTGGTCGAGGGCGGCGAGGCGTCCACGCCGACCCCTGTATCCGTCCGGAGGACCGTATGAAGCCCGTGCTGCTGCTCGACGTCGTCGGCCTCACCGCGAAGGCGCTCGCCCACATGCCGCGGCTGCAGCGGCTCGCGGCGGGCGGCTGGGACTCGCAGCTGGCGACCGTGCTGCCCGCCGTGACGTGCAGCGTCCAGTCGACGATGCTCACGGGCCTGGCGCCGGCCCAGCACGGCATCGTCGGCAACGGCTGGTACTTCCGCGAGCTGGGCGACGTGTTCCTGTGGCGCCAGCACAACCGGCTCGTCGCGGGGGAGAAGCTCTGGGAGACGGCCCGGCGGGCGAACCCGGACCACCGCAGCGCGAACGTGTGCTGGTGGTACGCCATGGGGATGACGACCGACGCCACCGTCACCCCACGACCGATCTACCACGCCGACGGGCGCAAGTCGCCGGACGCGTACGTCCGGCCACCGAGCCTGCACGACGACCTCGTCGACCGGCTCGGCGACTTCCCGCTCTTCACCTACTGGGGCCCGACGGCGTCCATCGCCTCCTCCCGGTGGATCGTCGCCGCGACCCGCCAGGTCCTGCGCACCCACGCCCCCGACCTGACGATGGCGTACGTGCCGCACCTCGACTACGACCTGCAGCGGTTCGGCCCGGACTCGCCGCAGGCCGACGCCGCGGCGGCGGAGCTCGACGGCGTCCTGGCGCCGCTGCTCGACGACGCGGCCGAGCAGGGCGTGACCGTCCTCGTGGTCTCGGAGTACGGCATCGCGGAGGCGAACCGTCCCGTGCACCTCAACCGCGTGCTGCGCCGGGAGGGGCTGCTCGAGGTCTACGTGCAGGACGGTCGCGAGCAGCTCGACCCGTGGACGTCGCGGGCGTTCGCGGTCGCGGACCACCAGGTCGCGCACGTGTACGTCGCGGACCCGGCGCACGTGCGGCGCGTCGCTGACGTGCTGCGGTCGGTCCCGGGCGTCGACGAGGTGCTCGACCGCGAGGCCCAGGCCCGGTACGGGATCGACCACGAGCGGTCGGGCGAGCTGGTGGTCGTCGCCGAGCCCGGTGCGTGGTTCACGTACTACTTCTGGCTCGACGACGCCCGCGCGCCCGAGTACGCCCGCGGCGTCGACATCCATCGCAAGCCGGGCTACGACCCGGCCGAGCTGTTCTTCGACCCGGCCGACCGGTTCGCGAAGGCGAAGGCCGGGCTGAACCTCGTGAAGAAGAAGGCCGGGCTCCGGTACGCGATGTCGACCGTGCCGCTCGACGCCACGGTGGTGCGCGGCACGCACGGTCGCCTCCCGGACTCGGCGGCCGACACCCCGCTGATCCTCTGCTCGGACGCGCAGGTCCCGGCCTCGGTGGCGGCCGCCGTCGGGTCGGACGGCGGGCAGGTGCCCGCCGCCGCGGTGCGCGACCTGGTGCTCGAGCTGCAGGGCCTGACGGTCCGCGCCTGACGAACCTGCCGGGAGACCCCTCGTCCGCGAGGTAGAACCCCTGTACGCGAGGTAGAACTCCTGTACGCGAGAGAGAACCTCCGTGCGCGAAGTAGAACCCCTGTGCGCTACCGGGGTTCTACGTCGCGCACGGAGGTTCTACCTCGCGTGGGTGTCTCTGGGGGCCAGTCGTCGTCGGGGGTCAGTCGTCAGTCGTCGTCCTCGTCCTCGTCCTCGTCGTCCGTCGGGCCGGCGACCAGCAGGTCGATGTGCACGCCGAGGAGGTTGCCGTCGGCGTCGTCGGTGCGGACCACGGGGTAGTGCCCGTCGCCCCAGCCCGAGTGGACGAGCACGACGTTCTCGCCCTGGGTCGCGCCCGGCAGGAGGATGTTCGCCGCACCGGTGCGCAGGTGCTCGGGGTCGTCCATCCGGGCGAACCAGCTCGTGTCCGTCCCGTCGTCGAAGACGGTCTCGTACCAGTCGCCCGCGGGCATGAGGGCGGTGACGGCGTCGGCGTCGGCGAACGCCACCGTCCCGGCGTCGACGGGCACACCGAAGTACTTCCCGTCCGACAGCTCCGCGGCGTCCGCTCCCTCGGGGACGACCGGGCGGACCGCGGCGACCTCGCCCTCGGCGAGCACGACGCTCAGGTACGCCTCGCGCAGGTGGCTCCCGTCCTTCTCCGTCGAGACGTCCGCGATCGTCACGCGCACGGGGTAGCTGCCCGGCGGCACCGGCACGACGAGACCTTCCCCGAGCAGGACGAACGGGTCGCTCGCCTCCAGGCGTCCGCTGCGGACCCACAGCTCGCCGAGCTCGTGCACGCTCAGCGGGTACGCGCACCCGGGCACGGCGCCCGTGCGCAGCGCGAAGAACTCGGGGTCCGGGGCGGTGTCGGTGCTGCTCAGGGGCTCGTCCATGGGGACACCGTAGGGCACCGGCAGCACGACGGCGGGGTGGTGACCGGCTCCGAACCGGTCACCACCCCGCCGCCGTGCGCGCGGACTACGAGCAGCTGATCTGCTCGTAGGCGGCCTCGTACTCGGTGGTCACGTCCACGCCGTCGATCGTGGCGTTGCCGGTGACCGTCACGGTGCCCTCGTCGACCGCGACCTGTCGGGTGTTGAACGTCTGATAGGCGTTCTTGCCCGCGCCCACCTGGGGGAAGGCCTTGTCACCGAACGGTGTGTCGAACGAGACGGACGCCGCGACGTCGCTCTCGTTGAGCGCACGCACCGCGAGGTGCGCGCGCGGCCCGATGCACCGCGTCTCGGCGGTCACGGCGAGCTCGACGGTCGCGTCCGACGTCGACACGTCGACGACCTGCCACCGCGAGGTGGGCCGTGCGTTGTGCATGTGCAGCATGAGCAGCTTGCCGGTGCCGTCCGCGGCCGCCTCCTCGGAGCGGTGCACCGTGAGCGACGTGTCGTCAGCCCCGGCGAAGAGCAGCGAGTCGGGGGCACCGCCCTCGAACCAGTACGCGGGGGCGTACGGGTCACCGGTGAACGTCTCGCTCGCGTCGACGATCTGGTCGGGTGACGTGGCGAAGACCGAGTAGGTCACGACACGGAACGTCGGCTCGGTACCGGGCGTGATCCCGAGCGGCTCGAGCGGGAGGGGCACGACCAGCACGTTGTTGTCGAAGACCGACGTGTCGACGTCGCCCCACTGCGAGTTCACGGGGATCTGGGTGAGGAGCGCACCCGCCGCGTAGGCCCCGTCGGGGTCGTCCTTGAGCGCGTACGTCTCAGCGAGCGTCACGTCCGTCTGGAGGTCGTACTTCCAGACCACGGTCTCGAACTCCGGGTCGCCGTCGCCGTCGAGGTCCGTCTCCACGACGGGGATGACCCGGCTGCCGAGCGTGGCCCACTCGCCGTCGACCGCGACACCGATCCCGATGGTGCCGGTGGTCGGGTCGCCGCCGGCGGCCTCGATCTGCGGTGCGGTGGAGGAGAACCCGATCGCCCGCAGGTCGCCCGCCGCGATGAGCGACGCGGACGTCCCCTCGGCGGCGTCGGCCTCGAGCCGCGGGCTCGTGGTCTTCAGCTCGAACGGCGCGAGGATCGAGAGCCAGCCGCCCGACGCGACGCCGCGACCGGACAGGTCGAGCGAGGCCTCGGTCGCGTTCTCCCCGCCGAAGACGACGGGGTCGGCCGACAGGTCGCTGACGAGCTTGGGCGCCGCCTGGACGGGCACGCGCAGCTCGTTGCCGCCGCCCTCCGGGGTGAGGACGACGCGGCCGGTGACCATGGAGACGACGTCCCGCGGCACCCCGAGGAGGGTGGGCGACGACGTCGGGTCGAGCTCCTTCTCGAGGGTCGTGGGGTCGGCCGTGAGGGTCACGGTGACGACGCCGGACCGCCCGGGGGCGACCGTGACCTCGGCCGGCGTCACCGTGACGGCGGCACCGCCCGACGTGCTGGACGACGTGAAGCCCGTCGAGTAGGTGACCGGCTCGTCGCCGGTGTTCTTCACCGTCACGGGCTTGCGCAGGGTGACGGTGTCCGCCCCGACGGGGACGACGCCGTAGGAGACCGAGACGAGGTCGGGGTCCTGCGCGGCGAAGGCGAGGGTGGTGCCCTGGGTGGCGTCGAGCGCGTCCACGCGCCCGGAGCCGACCCGCTCGGGGCCGTAGGCGGTGCCGGACCCGTCGAGGCCGGTCCACACGTCGTTCGTCGCCGTGTTCATGACGGACGCCTTGACCTCCTGGGGCGTCCACCCCGGGTTGGCCTGCTTGACGAGCGCGGCGATGCCGGCGACGTGCGGCGCGGCCATGGAGGTGCCGGACTTGATCGACGCACCCGTGAGCCGGCCGGAGGCGGCCGAGGCGATACCGGTGCCGGGCGCCGCGACGTCGGGCTTGACGACGCCGAGCGAGCCGTGGACGCCGCGCGACGAGCCGGCGTTGAGGGTGTCACCGATCTCGGGGAGCTCGACGAACTCGGAGTTCGCGTACGACGGGCCGATCGTCATGACGACCGTGCCGTCCTCGATCGCGGGCCGCAGCTCGTCGTGGCTCGGTCCGGTGAGCTGCGCGCCGGGGATGCCCGCGTTGCCGGCGATCCCGGCCTCGAAGACGGGCAGCTCGGAGGTCAGCAGGACACCGACGGCGCCGCCGGCCTCGGCGTTGTTGAACCGCGCCGCGCTGCCGCACCAGCCGGCGGAGGTGGAGTCGTCGTCCCAGTACAGCAGGACGATGTTGCCGTCGGCAGCCGCTGCCTGCTCCTCGGTGAACGGCTGGCAGCCGGTCACGTCGGCGCCGAGGAACGCGACCGGTGCGGTCACGTCGTCCTCGCCCGCGTAGTTCACGGAGTTCTGCGCGGGGTAGGTGCCTGCGAGCTCTGCGGGCTCGACGACCTCGACGGCGTCGAACGTCTGCGTGTTGCCGACGGAGTTCGCGACGGTCAGCGCGGACCGGGAGTTGCCCGGCGAGCCGCCGACGTCGACCGCGTCCCCGGCGTTGCCCGACGCGATGACGGACAGCGTCCCCAGGCGCGAGAGCTGGTCGATGAAGAGGTTCTCGGGGTCGTCGACGGGGGTGGCGTCGGAGCCGAGGGAGAGGTTGACGATGTCGAGGCGGTCGGAGAGGTCCCCGTCGCCGTTCGGGTCGGCCGCCCACTCGAGCGCGTCGATGACGACGCCCGTGGAGCCGCCGAGGTCACCGAAGACCTTGAGCGAGTACAGCCCGGACTCGGGGGCCGAGCCGGGGCCGACCTCCCAGTCGGAGATGTCGTCGAGCTCGGTGTAGTCGCCCCGGAAGGTCTCGCCGTCCGCGGTGACGCCGTACGCCCCCGTGGTGCCGGCGACGTGCGAGCCGTGCCCGGAGCCGACGGAGTCGAGGGAGTCGATGGGGTTCTCGTCGGGCGTCGGGACGAGGGTCGTGCCGGGCACGGTCCCGCTCGCGTCGTAGTCGTAGCCCGCGAAGTCGTAGCCGCCGAGGTACTTCACCTCGTCGAACGTCCCGTCCGGCACGGGGCCCTCGCCGCGCTCGCCGTAGGCGAGGTCGAAGGCCTCCTGGGTGCCGGGTCCGCCGAACGCGGCGTGCGTGTAGTCGATCCCCGTGTCGATGATGCCGACACGGACGCCCTCGCCGGTGAACCCGGTGTCCTGCCAGGCGGCCAGCGCCTCGGTGAACGCGGCACTGCCCTTGTTCGCGGGCTGCTTCGGCACGATCCGGTAGACGGCGGTCACCGCGTCCTCGCGGGCCAGCGCACGGATCCGGTCGGCGTCGCCGGTGACGACCACCCCGGCGACGAGGGTGCTCGTCACGGAGAGCTGCTGCGGCATACGGGCCCCGGCGGTGCGCGCGGTGGCCTGCTGGGGGACGACCTCGTCGGCCAGCTCGGCCACGTCCTCGCGACCGGCCTCGACCTGCGAGGGGCTCGCGCCGGACTCGCTGAGCTCGACCCCGGACGGGGCGTCCAGCTCGACGAAGGCGGTGACCGGTCCGGTGGCGTCGGCCAGGGAGGGAGTGATCTTGTCGGTGGGCGCCAGGTCGGCGCTCGCGACCGGCAGCCCGGGCCCGTCCGCGGGGTCAGGTGGCGGGGCGGCGGCCGCGGGCAGTGCGGCGGCCGACGCGACCGCGAGGCTGGACAGGGCTGCTAGCAGCGAACGGCGCTTCATCGACACTCTTTTCCCCGGTCTGACCGGTGTCTTCGAGGGTTGTGCTGGATGGGTCCTTCCCTCGGCGCCGGCGGGTTGTGCCGACAGCCCATGTGCACGCTATAGGCGAATCGCCGCAGGCGACACCGGAGCGTCCCGCGGTTGTCCACAGGCGTGCGACAGGTACGAGACACGGCTGTCCAGGGGCCCCTAGGATCGCGGCGGGGGCAGCGGGACGTCGGCGTTCCGCGGTCGTCCTCACCCGCGCGTCAGGTCCACGGGGTCGTACAGCCCCGGGGCGTGGCCTCAACGCACAAGGAGCAGAGGATGAACAGACGTGGTTCTCGCCGTACCGCACTCGTGGCGGCCGTGGTGCTGATCGCCGGGGTCGCCGTGGGAGGGACGCTCCCGGCGGGCGCATCGGAAGCCGTACCCGCACTCCCGGGCGAGGTGGACCCCGGGCCGACCTGCACGGTCGGCGCGTCGCCCGCCCTGCCTGGCCAGGACCCGGCCACGGTGCCCGACCCGGTGGAGGAGTGCTTCGACTCTCTCGCGGAGGCGCTCAGTCACGTCACGGGTCTGCCGGAGCACCAGCTCGCGGACGTCGCGACGACCCGGGAGGGGGTGCGTGAGATCGCCGTCGCGCACAACGAGGCCGTGGCGGCCGGCGCCGACCGCGCGGCCCTCGCGGCGGGCGTCGCAACGCGGACGACGGGCGCCGCCGGTGCCGCCGACCTCACGGTGAAGAACGGGTCGACGGACCTGGGGGCCGTCCGTGCCACGGGCGCCCTGGATGCCGTGACGCCGTCGTCGTCGATCTTGCTGGGCTTCATCGCGAAGGGTTCGAACTGGACCGGGGCGACGAGGATCTTGTGGGGCACCAGCGGGAACGGTTGCCGCACGGGCTCGACGTACGGCTTCCCCAACATGCGCAACGTGGGCTACAACAACGTCATCAGCTCGGCCGAGTCGTACTCCGGCTGCTGGGGGACGTACTACGACGAGTTCAGCTACAAGGGTGCTCGGCGCAACTGCACCCCGACCTGCTCCACGATGGGCGTGATGGACAACAGGACGTCGTCGATCGTCTACCGCCCGGCCGGCACGCTCGGCTGACGCGTTACGGTCGGGGGGTTCTAGATCCCGATGCGAGGAGTACTCATGGCAGTCCGTACCGCACGTACCGCGTGGAATGGTTCCGTCTCGGAGGGCTCGGGTCAGGTCGAGCTGACGAGCTCGGGGACGGGCACGTTCGACGTCTCCTTCCCTCGTCGCGAGGCGGAGACCGCCGACGGTGTGACGAGCCCCGAGGAACTCATCGGCGCCGCGCTCTCGTCGTGCTACTCGATGCAGCTCAGCGCCCTGCTGGGCGGGGCGGGTGCGACGGTCGTCGCGCTCGAGGTGACGGCCGACGTGACGTTCGCCGCGGACCCGGCCGGCGGCTTCCACATCCCGTCCGTCGCACTGACGGTCCGGGGCGAGGTCGAGGGGATCGACGCCGAGGGCTTCCGGAAGACGGCCGAGGAGGCGAAGGCCACCTGCCCGGTGTCCAAGGCGCTGACCGGCACGACCATCACGCTGGACGCGACCGTCGAGTCCTGACGGCGTCTGCGCCCGCTCTGCGGAGCGAGCCCGCCCGCTCCTGCTGCCCGACGCCGCGGCCCACCCGGGCTGCGGCGCTCACCCGGGCAGCAGGGGCGGGCTCTGGGTTCCCGCACCCTGCGCGAGCCCGTCGATCATCTCGGCGAGGACCGACCGCGCGTCGTGCACGGGTTCCCAGTGCAGCAGTGCCCGCGCGCGGGCGGAGTCGAGGACGGGCACGCCGATGGCGGCGTCGAGCCAGCCCGGCTCGACCGGCGCGACCCGCGCGTGCCACGCGAGGGACAGCGCGCGCTTGAGGGTCGGCGCGGCGACCTCACGAAGATTCCCACCCGCGACGACGTCCGCGACGTCGGCGCCGGTCAGCACGTCGTCGTGGGCGAGGTTGAACCCGCCGTGGTGGCGGCCGACGACGATCTGGCGGTACCCCTCGGCCGCGTCGTCGGCGTGCAGGAGCTGGATCCGCAGGCCACGGGGCCACACGAGCGTCGGCAGTTGCCCCGACCGGCGCAGCGGCGCGGCGAGCAGCCGGCCGAAGAGCAGGCGCGTGAGCTCGCTCGCGGCGTCCCGCTGGACCGTGAAGGCCGAGCGCACACGGGTGACGACGAGCTCGGGGTGGTCCTCCTCCAGCTCGTCGAGCATGCGCTCGACCGCGACCTTCGACCGGCTGAGCACGGAGGTCGCGATGCCCTCGGTGGGCCAGGTCTCGAGGCGGGGGACGTCGTCGGGCGGGGCGGCCGGCGGGCCGACGGGGGAGTAGACGCTCGCGCACGACGCGACCACGAGGTGCGGGACGCCCGCGGCGACGGCTGCGCGCGCCACCCGCCGGGTCCCGGTGAGGTTGACGCGGTCCAGGTGGGCGGTGTCGTGGCTCGGGCTGAGGGCCCACGCGAGGTGCACGACGGCATCGGCCCCGGCGAACGCCTCGGTCAGCCGCTCGTGGACCACCCCGCGCGGGTCCGTCAGGTCGCAGCGCACCCAGTGCGCGGTGTCGAACG
The DNA here is from genome assembly GCF_026163685.1 of Oerskovia flava. Lineage (GTDB taxonomy): Bacteria > Actinomycetota > Actinomycetes > Actinomycetales > Cellulomonadaceae > Oerskovia_A > Oerskovia_A flava. The sequence goes on along the minus strand of NZ_JAOXSR010000009.1, from coordinate 16,258 downwards.
GCGGGACGACGGTGCTCGTGCCGTCCGCCCGCGGCACCCGGCTGGCCACCGCCACGACCGAGGTCACGGTCGGGTCGAGCGCGAAGCGCCGCAGCAGCGCCGAGCCCACGTTCCCGCTCGCCCCGACGATCACCACGCGCATGCTCTCTCCCTCGCCTCGTCCGTCACATCGCCTCCGCACGCTCTCGCAGCACCGTGCCCGGCACCACCCACCTTGCCAGCAGCCCCGAGCAGCGCGCGCGACGAAGCGCCCGGCAGACGAGCACCGGACCCGACGCCTGCCGGACCCGACTGCAGCAGGGCGCTCGCGGATGCGAGAATCGCGGACGTGTCAGCTGAACCCGAGACCACCGGAGCGCCCGCACCGACCGAGGCGCAGGAGCGGGACGCCCGTGCGGAGGAGGAGCGCTCCGCGGCGAAGCGAGAGGCCGAGCGCGCCGCCGACGCGGCCCGGGACGCGCTCGCCCGGGCGCTGCGGACCGTGACGCGCGGCGAGGTCGACTCCTCGGTGCGGCGCCGCGCCGAGTACTCGACGGACGCCTCGAACTACCGGGTGGTCCCGGAGGTCGTCGTCTTCCCCAAGGACACCGACGACGCGATCGCGGCCCTGGACGTGGCCCGTGAGCTGAAGGTCCCGATCACCGCGCGCGGCGCCGGGACGTCGATCGCGGGGAACTCCATCGGGACGGGTGTGGTCCTCGACTTCTCCCAGCACGTGCACCGGGTGCGCCGGATCGACCCGCAGGCGCGCACGGCGCGCATCGAGCCGGGTGTGGTCATGTCGTCGTTGCAGGCGCAGGCCGCGCCGCACGGGCTGCGGTTCGGGCCGGACCCCTCGACGCAGAACCGGGCCACCCTCGGCGGCATGATCGGCAACAACGCGTGCGGCCCGCACGCGGTCGCGTTCGGCCGCACGGCCGACAACGTCGTGGACCTCGACGTCGTGGACGGCACCGGGCGGCGCTTCACGGCCCGCTCGGGCGACCCGACGTTCGCGGACGTGCCGGGCCTCGCCGACCTCGTGCGCGACAACCTCGCGCTGATCCGCACGGAGTTCGGCCGGTTCGGCCGGCAGGTCTCGGGCTACTCGCTCGAGCACCTCCTCCCGGAGAACGGCTCGGACCTCGCGAAGGCGCTCGTGGGCACCGAGGGGTCGCTCGTGACGATCCTCGGCGCGACGGTCCGGCTCGTGCCGATGCCCTCGAAGCCGACGCTCGTGGTGCTGGGCTACCCGGACATGCCGAGCGCGGCCGACGACGTCCCCGCCCTGCTCGACCTGCACCCGTTCGCGATCGAGGGCCTCGACGCTCGCCTGGTCGACGTCGTCCGTCGCCACCGCGGGGAGGCGTCGGTCCCGCCGCTGCCCCCGGGCGCGGGCTGGCTGATGGTGGAGGTCGGCGGGCAGACCCCTGCCGAGGCGCAGGCGAACGCCGAGGCGATCGTGGCGGCGTCGGGCAGCGAGGCGACGATCATCCTGCCCGCGGGCCCCGAGGCCACGGCCATGTGGCAGATCCGGGCCGACGGCGCGGGGCTGGCCGGGCGCACGCCCGCCGGCAAGCAGGCGTGGCCGGGCTGGGAGGACTCCGCGGTGCCGCCCGCACGGCTGGGCGCCTACCTGCGCGACCTCGACGCGCTCATGGCGCGCTACGGCGTCGACGGCCTGCCGTACGGGCACTTCGGCGACGGCTGCATCCACCTGCGCATCGACATCCCGCTCGAGACGTCCGGGTCGGTGCTGCGCACGTTCATGACGGACGCCGCGACGCTGGTCGCGAAGTACGGGGGCTCGATGTCGGGGGAGCACGGCGACGGCCGGGCGCGCTCCGAGCTGCTGCCGCTGATGTACTCGGCGGACGCGATCGCGCTCATGGAGCGGTTCAAGGCGCTGTTCGACCCCGAGGACGTGATGAACCCGGGGATCGTGGTACGTCCGAGCGCGATCGACGAGGACCTGCGCCGGCCCCAGGCCCGCCCCGTCCTCGCGAAGGTCGGCGCCGACGCCAAGGGCATCAGCAAGCGGGCGGGCTTCACCGGGTTCTCGTTCGCGCACGACGACGGCGACCTCACCAAGGCCGTGCACCGCTGCGTGGGCGTGGGCAAGTGCCGCGCGGACACGAGTGCGTCGGGTGGCTTCATGTGCCCGTCGTACCAGGCGACGAAGGACGAGAAGGACGTCACGCGTGGCCGCGCGCGCGTCCTGCAGGAGGCCGTCAACGGCACGCTCGTCGGTGGGCTCACGGCGCCGGAGGTGCGGGAGTCGCTCGACCTGTGCCTGTCCTGCAAGGCGTGCTCGAGCGACTGCCCCGCGGGCGTCGACATGGCGCAGTACAAGTCCGAGGTGCTGCACCGCACGTACAAGGGGAAGCTGCGCCCCGTCGACCACTACGCCCTGGGCTGGCTCCCGCGCTGGGCGCGCCTCGCGGGCACGATGCCGCGGTTCGTCAACAAGCTCCTGGGCGTGCGTCCGATCGCGCGGCTCGTCCTCGCGCTCGGCGGGATGGACACCCGCCGCGAGGTGCCGGCGTTCGCCGAGGTGCCGTTCCGCACCTGGTGGAAGCGCGGCGGTGCCACGCAGGGGGTGCCCGGGCTGGCGCTCGGGCAGCAGCCCGGTCGCCCGCCGGGCGCTGCCCCGCGGCCCCGGGTCGTGCTGTGGACGGACTCGTTCAGCGACGCGCTGTCGCCGAGCGTCCCGCAGGCCGCGGTCAAGGTCCTCACAGCCGCGGGCTACGACGTCGTCGTACCCGACGAGCAGGCGTGCTGCGGGCTGACGTGGATCAGCACGGGCCAGCTCGACGGGGCGCGCAAGCGGCTGGAGAAGCTCCTGTCCGTGCTGGGCCCGTACGCCGTGAACGGCATCCCCATCATGGGGCTGGAACCCTCCTGCACGGCCGTGCTGCGCTCCGACCTGCTCGACCTGTTCCCCGACGACCCGCGCGCGAAGGCCGTCGCGGCGGCGACCCGCACGCTCGCCGAGCTGCTCACGTCGGTGGACACCGCACCCGACACCCGCAGCGGCTGGACCCTGCCGGACCTGTCCGACGTGACCGCCGTCGTCCAGCCGCACTGCCACCAGCACTCGGTCATGGGCTTCCGCGCGGACGAGCGGCTGCTCAAGGACGCCGGTGCGCGGATCGAGGTGCTCGCGGGGTGCTGCGGGCTCGCCGGGAACTTCGGGATGCAGAAGGGTCACTACGACGTGTCGGTCGCCGTCGCGGAGAACGCGCTGCTGCCCGCGCTGCGCGACGCCGCCGAGGGCGACGTCTACCTCGCCGACGGGTACTCGTGCCGCACGCAGGCGGACCAGCTCGCCGGGGTGCAGGGCAAGGCGCTCGTGGAGCTGCTCGCCGAGCGGTTGTGACCCGGGGCTACCGGGCGGGCGTCCCCACGCGCACGACCATCTTCCCGACGTTGGCGCCGCGCATCATGTCCAGGAACGCGTCGACCGTGTGGTCGATGCCGTCGACGACGGTCTCGTCGTAGGCGATCTTCCCCTCGGCGAACCAGCCGGACATGTGCTCGCGGAACTCCGCGGCGAGCCCGAGGTAGCCTCCGAGCGTGAACCCCTGCAGGGTCAGCCCGCGGGTGATGAGGTTCCCCAGGTTGTCCGGCCCCGGCGCGCGGTCGGTCGCGTTGTACGCGGCGATGGCCCCGCACAGGGCGACGCGGCCGCCGTCGTTCATGACGTCGAGGGCCGCCTCCAGGTGGTCGCCGCCGACGTTGTCGAAGAACACGTCGACACCGTCCGGGACGAGCGCGGGGAGCTGCGTGCGCACGGGGGCGGCCTTGTAGTCGAGGGCGGCGTCGTAGCCGTAGCGCTCCGTGAGCAGCTCGACCTTGCGCGGTCCACCGGCGGACCCGACGACGCGCGCCGCGCCCAGCAGGCGCGCGATCTGCCCGGCCGCGGTCCCGACGGCGCCCGCGGCACCGGAGACGAGGACCGTGTCGCCGGGCTTCATGCCGGCGATCGCGGTGAGGCCGACATAGGCGGTGAGGCCGGTGAGGCCGAAGATCCCCAGGTGGACCGACGACGGGTGGCCCGGGATCTCGGGCGCCACGCGGAACCCGGCGGCGTCCTCCTGCACGACGTCCCGCCAGCCGTGCTGGTGCAGCACGAGCGCCCCGACGGGCAGCTCGTCGACCGTCGTCTCGACCACGCGTCCCACGGCGCCGCCGGTCATGGTCTCGCCGAGGGCGAAGGGCGGGGTGTAGCTCTTCACGTCGTTCATGCGGCCGCGCATGTACGGGTCGACGGACACGAACTCGTTGACCACGCGCACCTGGCCCGGGGCGAGGTCGCCGTACTCGACGGTGACGGTACGGAAGTCGTCGGAGGTCGGCCAGCCCTCGGGACGGGCGACGAGCTGGACCTGCGTGCTGAGGGCGGACGACATGCGGGGACCTCCGGGGGTGCGGGGTGCGGGTGGGGTGGTGCGTCGGGTAGGACGCGGGGTGGTGCGGGGTGCGGGTCGCTCGGTCAGAGGACCAGCCCGGCCACGGTCGCCAGGACGGCGAGCAGCGGCAGCATGCCCTGCTTGATCGCGGCGGCGCGGTGCGCGCGCGAGGACAGGAGCAGCACGAGCGCGGCGGCGAGCATCGACCCGGTGCCGGTGAGCACCAGGGTGATCCCGACGGTCTGCTCGCCTGCCAGGTGCAGGACGATGCCGAGCACGGTCGCGATCGCGAGGAACAGGTTGTAGAAGCCCTGGTTGAACGCGAGCGAACGGGTGGCCTCGGCCTCCTCGTGGGTCGTGCCGAACGTCGCGCGAGCCCGTGGGCTCGTCCACGCCACGGACTCCAGGTAGAAGATGACGACGTGCAGTGCCGCGGCGGCGGCAGCGATCACGAGTCCGACGGCGATCATCCGGCTGCTCCTTCGTCTGGGGTCGGCGGCTCCGACCTTTTCTGTAACGATCGTTCCACAACATATACTGGACCGCACGGTTCACAAAAATTGTGGGAGGAGCGTGGATGGGCAGGCCTCAGACGTTCGACACGGCGGACGTCGTGCGCGCGGCGCGCGCGACCTTCTGGGAGCACGGGTACGAGGACGCGTCGATGCCACGCCTCGAGGTGTCGACCGGCCTGCGCCGGTCCAGCCTCTACCACGCCTTCGGCAGCAAGCGCGGGCTCTTCGACGCCGCCGTGACGAGCTACCTCGACGAGGTCGTCCGCCCCCGCCTCGCCGCGCTCACGGCTCCTGACGTCGCACCCGACGCGGTCATCGACTACTTCGCCGGCCTCCGTGCCGCGCTCGCCTCCCCCGGGACCGTCCAGGCCGAGAGCGGCTGCCTGCTCATCAACGCGGCAGGTGCACCGATCGGCAAGGACCCCGTCGTGCGCGAGACCGTCGCCGCCTACCGGGCAGAGCTGCGCACCGCGGTCCGCGCCGGCGTCGTCGCGCACTTCCCGGACCGCTCCGCCGCCGAGCACGACCGCGTCGCCGACCTGTGCACCGCGCTCCTCGTCTCCGCGCTGCTCCTCACCCGCGTCGACCATCCGCAGGCGCTCGCGAACCTCGACGCGGCGCTCGACCTGCTCGCCTGACGACCGTCAGGGGTGTCGCGCGTGGTGCTTGCGGTCGGTGATGTGTCAACGCGACGTCCCGGCCGCGCGCACGGCGTCGGCGAGCCGTCGCACCGCCTCGGCCACCCGCGCGTCGGCGAGGTTGCCATACCCGAGGACGATCGTCGTCGAGAGCGCGACGGGGTGAGCCTGGTAGCGGCGCAGGTCCACGACAGCCACCGCGCGCGCCGCGGCCTCCGGCACGACGTGCGCGGCGTCGGGCGCCTCGTCTCCCAGGTGGAGCAGCGCATGCATGCCGGCGGCGATGCCGCGTACCCCCGCTGCGGGCAGCTCGTGGGCGAGGGCTGCGAGCAGCGCGTCGCGGCGGCGTCGGTAGCGCCCGCGGGCCGCGCGCAGGTGCCGGTCGTACGCGCCTGACCCGACGAGCCGCGCGAAGGTGAGCTGCTCGACGACGGACGGTCCCGACGTCGGCCCGTGCTCGCGCGCCACGGCCTCGCGCCAGCGCGGCGGGACGACCATCCACCCGAGGCCGAAAGCCGGGGACAGGGTCTTGCTGATCGAGCCGAGCAGCACGACGCGGTCCGGCGCGAGTCCCTGGAGCGCGGCGACGGGGCGTCGGTCGTAGCGGAACTCGGCGTCGTAGTCGTCCTCGACGACGAGGCCGTCTACCTCTCGCGCCCAGGCGACGACGGCCTCGCGCCGCGCGGGAGCGAGAGCCGTCCCGGTGGGGAACTGGTGTGCCGGCGTGAGCAGAGCGACCCGTGCCCCTGTCCGGCGAGAGGCGGCGACCAGCGCCGCGGTGTCGACCCCGTCGGCGTCGACTGGCACCGGGACGGGCACGAGCCCGGCCCGCGCCGCGACGTCGCGCAGCACCGGCCAGCTCGGGTTCTCGACGAGCAGGTGCGTGTGCCCGTCCGCGGCGAGTGCGGCAGCCACGCGCGCCATCCCGTCGGTCGCGCCGTGCGTGACGACGACGGCCTCGTGCCCGCCCGCGACGACCCGTGCCCGGTGCAGGTGCCCCGCGATCGCGGCGCGCGCCCGGGGGTGGCCGCTCCGTGCTGGTGCATCGAGATCGTCGTTCGACGCCGTCGAGAGCGCCTCGCGGGCTGCACGCAGCCAGGCGTCGCGCGGGACGTGCCGAAGGTCGGGCACTCCGGGCGCGAGGTCGTACGGCAGGCGAGGGGCGACGCGTGCCTCGCTGCCAGGTGGCGCACCGGCGACGGTCCGCGACGCAGCGGCACGTGGCGACGCAGAGGCGGCCACACGCGTCGCCGAACCGGTGCGCGCCTCCAGGACGCCCTCCGCGACGAGCTGGCCGTAGGCCTCGGTGACGACCCAGCGGGAGACGCCGAGCGTCTCCGCGAGCTGTCGGCTCGGCGGGAGGGCCGCGCCGACGGGCGCCCGGCCCGCGCGCACGGCGTCGCGGACGGCGTGCTCGAGCCGCGCGACGCGCGAGCCCGAGCCGGTGCCGAGGTCGAGCAGCGCCTCCCAGGCGAGCGTCGTCGGAGGACCGAGGACTGACGGATTGGTCTGCTCCGCTGCCATGGAATCGGACCGTACACCCAGGCCGATGAGTTCGTAGCGTGGACGACGCCATCATGACCCGCACGATCAGGGAGAGCACCATGCGCTACCGCACCATCGGCGACGGCCGGACCACCTTCGACGTGTCGACGCTGTGCCTCGGCACGATGAACATGGGCACGCAGGTCGACGAGGACACGTCGTTCGCCGTCCTCGATCGCTACCTGGAAGCCGGTGGGACGTTCCTGGACACGGCGAACAACTACAGCTACTGGCAAGGTGGCCACGGACGCGACAGCGAGGACCTGCTGGGTCGCTGGCTCGCGAACCGCGGCGTCCGTGACCAGGTCCGCCTCGCGACGAAGCTCGGCGCGGCGAAGAAGGACCCGGCGCTCCCTCTGCAGAACGTCGAGCCGACGAACTTCCAGGGTCTTGACCCGCGAGTCGTCGCGTACGAGGCCCACGAGAGCCTGCGTCATCTCGGCGTGGACCACCTCGACGTGCTGTACGGGCACGTCGACGACCTCGACACCCCGCTCGCCGAGACGATCGGGGCGTACGGCAAGCTCCAGGCCGAGGGTGCCGTCGGGATCACGGGCATCTCCAACGTGGCCCTGTGGCGTGTCGTCGAGGCACGCGAGGAAGCGTCCCGGCAGGGGATCGCGCCCTACGGGCTCGTCCAGCAGAACCTCACGTACGTCTATCCGACACCCGAGCCGGGGCGGCACAACTGGGCGTCGTACGAGCTGCTCGACTACGCGGCGTCGACCGGGATGCCGGAGCGGCCACCGCTTGCCGTCGTCGCGTACTCCCCGATCCTTCAGGGTGCGTACGTGCGGCGGGACAAGCCGCTGTGGGACGGGTTCGACCACCCCACCACGCGTGAGCGCATCCGCACGCTCCACGAGGTGGCAGGCCAGGTCGGCGCGACGCCGAACCAGGTCGTCCTCGCATGGCTCCTCGGCGGCGACCACCCCGTGATCCCGGTGATCGGTCCGAGCACCGTCGAGCAGCTCGACGAGCTCCTCGGCGCCGTCGACCTCGACCTCGACCCCGACGTCCGAGCACGGCTCGACGCGGCGTGACGCCGGTCCTGAGAAGTTCTCGTCCTGAGGGTCAGGGAGGGATCCCCGGGCTGGGCGTCACGATCGGATGACGATCCGAGCCGGGAGCGCGGGACGCGTGGAGCGCGTCCTAGGGTCGGTCCATGGGAGCTCTGGACCGTGCCCGACGACACGCGCTCGCCCCTGCGGTGCTGCTCGCCGTCGGGGTGGGCGCGGTCGCAGCCGGTTGCGTCGGGCCCTGGGGCGGCGACAGGGGAGGCGTGACGGTCGACGAGGTCGCCCTGTGGGGACCGAGCGTGGGTGCGGGCGACGCCGCGCTGATCGAGGGACGCCTCACCGTCGACGGCGGGTGCGTCTACATCACCGACGGGTCCGGGGTCCGCTGGCTCCCGGTCTTCAACGAGGACCGGGTGGCCTGGGACGGCGAGACCCTGCGGACCGGCGACGGCGCGTTCGTCGCCGGCGACGCGATCAGCATCGCGGGCGGTGTGCTGCGCGAGCGCGTCGCCCAGGACTGGGAGCCACCGGAGGACCTGCACGTCCCGGACACCTGCGCACCGGACGCCGTCTGGAACGGGGCCAGCTGACCCGCGGCGCTCGTGGGCGTGGGACCAGGCCGGTGGTGCATCCTTGACGTCGTGAGGGTCGAGTACACGAGCGCGGTGCCGGACGACGTCCCGGAGCGCCTCGCCACCGAGGTCGACGACGCCGTGGAACCCCGGACCTTCGCGCCGCTCGACGCGGCCGCGGCGCGGGAGCTCGCGGAGCGCTACCTCGAGCACTTCCTCAAGTTCACCGGCACCCGGGCGGAGCGGCTCGAGGACGACGCGGAGATCGAGGTCTGGGACGAGGTGGGAGACCGTGCGCGCGAGGAACCGGACCCGCTGCCGCTCCTCGACGCGCTGGTGACGCTCGGGTACGAGCGCGTCCCGCTCGACGATCACGCGTTCCTCGCGTTCGTGGCCGCAGGGGCGGTCGAGGACGCGGTGGTCGAGCGCACCGATCTCCGCGAGGCGATCGCGGAGCGGTCCCGCACTGGACCGGCGTGGCGCCTGGCGGTGCAGGACGTGTGGGTCGACGCCGACCTCGCGGTGACGCTCCCCGCACCGCTCGACGAGCTCGTCACGATGCTCGGCACGCCGGACGGCACGCCGGGCGGCGCCGGACGCCGGGAACGTCGCCGAGCGTCGAAGCGCCAAGGTCGCCGTGGGCGCCACCGCTGACGCGAGCGTCTGAGACGATCACGGCATGGAGTTCCAGGACGTCGTGCGCCGACGCCGTATGGTCCGCCGGTTCACGGACGAGCCGGTGGCACCCGAGGCGGTCGAGCGGTTGCTGCGCAACGCGGTGCGTGCCCCGAGCGCGGGGTTCGCCCAGGGCTGGGCGTTCGTCGTGCTGACCGAGCCCGACGACGTCGCACGCTTCTGGGAGGCCTCCACCCCACCGCCTGGGGGCAGGCAGATGGGCACGTGGCTCGACGGGATGCGCACGGCACCGGTGATCGTCCTGGTCCTGACGTCGAAGGACGCCTACCTGCGGCGCTACGCCGAGGACGACAAGGGCTGGGCGGACCGGGACGAGAACCGCTGGGCCGTGCCGTACTGGCACGTCGACGCGGGGATGGCCTCGCTGCTCATGCTCCAGACGGCCGTCGACGAGGGACTCGGCGCGTGCTTCTTCGGTGTGCAGCCGGGCGAGGTCCCGCGCCTGCGCGAGGCGTTCGGCATCCCTGACGAGTTCGCGCCGACGGGCGTCGTCGCGCTCGGGCACCCGGGGGACGACCGCCCGAGCGGGTCGCCCCGCCGTCGTCCCCGCAAGCCGCTCGACGACGTCGTGCACCGGGGGCGCTGGTAGCCGGGGCCGGAGGGCGTTCGATCGACCGATGACTTCGGGCGCCGGGACGGGTCCACAGGACCGAGAGCCGGTCGGCGGCTCGACGACGGGAGTCAGGCATGGGCACGCTGCTGGTGGTGGAGAACGTCTCGCTCGACGGGGTGGCGCAGTCCCCGGGACGGCCGGACGAGGACACACGCGACGGGTTCGACCGTGGAGGGTGGGCGACCACGTGGTTCGCCCAGGACCCGGAAGGGGCCCGGGCGGCGATGAGCGGCGGCGGCGTGACCTCGGCGTTCCTCTTCGGGCGCCGCACCTACGAGGACTTGGTCGGGTACTGGCTCACGACACCCGAGCCGAACCCGTTCGCCGACATCCTGCGCTCGACGCCGAAGCACGTCGCGACGCGCACGCTCGACGAGCCGTTGGCGCACCCGGCGTCGCACCGGCTCGGGGCCGACCTCGTCGACGCGGTCACGGCGCTCAAGCGTGACGTCGAGGGCGAGATCGTGGTCCTCGGCAGCATCCGCCTCGTGCACCAGCTCGCGGCCGCCGGGCTCGTCGACGCCTACCTCTTGACGACGGTCCCGGTGCTGCTCGGTGACGGGCTGCGGCTCTTCGACGGCACACCGGCGCACCTCGAGGTCTCGGGCGCGACGGTATCCCCGCGCGGTGCCCTCACGGCGACCTACAGCGTGCTGCCGTCCGGCGCGGGCGAGCCCTGAGGCGAGTCCGTCGGCAGTGACGGCACCGCACTCGTCATCCGCCGTCGGACGTCCGCCGGCAGCTCGTCCCAGTCCTCGAGCGTGTCCAGGTCCGTGGCGGTCCCGGGCTGGTGCACGACGACGGCCCGCACCGAGAGCCGCTCGGCCTCCCGCAGGTGCGCCCCAAGGCTCCCCACCCCGAACCGAAACTGAAACACCCCTTGCCGAACACGACCCTGCTGTCGTTCTCCGGGCGGGGACGGCAGCAAGGTCGTGCTCGAGGGCGAGGAGAGCGGGGGTTCGAGAGCGAGGAGGTTCGTGCCCGAGCGGTGCCGGTCCGTCGCGACGACGACCGGCGCGTCCTCGGCCAGCACCGCCACGACGTCGGCGGGCGAGAGCGCCGGCAGGTCCGCGTGCGCGACCAGCAGCCGCACCCCGCCGTCGTCCGCGACGAGCTCGCGCGCGACGTCCAGCGCCGTGTTCAGCCCGGGCCGGTCCGCGGGCTGCAGGACGATGCGCAGCCGGTCGGCGCGTGCGGTCAGCGTCGGCAGGACGTCACGCCCGTCGTCCCCCTGGCCCGCCCCGGCCCCGTCGCGGGAGCCCGCCGACCCGGCCGCCGGCTCGACGACGAGGTCGTGCAGCGCCCGCCACGCGAAGCGCGGGTCGCCCGTCACGACGACCACCTGGTCGACCTGCTCGACCTCGAGCAGCACCTGCACGACGTGCCGGGCGAGCACACCGATCAACCGGCTGCGCGCCGCCGGGTCCAGCACGTTCGCCAGGCGTGACTTCCCGGAGGCGCCGTCGCGCAGCGGGACGACCGCGACGACCCGCTCGGTCACGCCGACTCCAGCAGCTCGTGCGCGAGGCGCTCGCGGCCCGGCCCGGCGCCCATGATGGTGTCGGTCACCAGCACCTCGAGGCCGAGGTCCCTGATCGCGGGGACGAGGTCCGCGTCGCGCTCGTCGACGCACATGACGTCGACCAGTCCCGCGTACAGGCGGGCCACGCCGAGTGCGGAGACCTCGTGCCCGAGCGACGCGAGCACGGCGGCGGCCGGGCCCTTGAGCGCCTGGCCGCCGACGATGGGGCTCACCGCGACCCGGCGGGCCGAGCTCGTCGCGAGCGCGTCGCGCACTCCGGGGACCGCGAGGATCGGGGCGATCGACAGGAAGGGGTTCGACGGGGCGAGCAGCACGACGTCGGCGCTCGCGACGGCGTCCAGCACACCGGGTGCGGGAGCGGCGTCGTCGGCCCCCTCGTACGTCAGGCCGAGGACCTCGTCGGCGTGCCGTCGCGCCACGAAGTACTCCTGGAAGTCGAGCCGTCCCGCCGGTGTGTCGACGAGGGTCGCGACGCGGTCGTCGGTCATGGGCAGGAGGCGCGCACGCACACCCAGCGCGCCAGCCAGCCGCGCGGTGACCTCGGTGAGCGTCGCGCCGGCGCGCAGGTGGGCGGTGCGCGCGACGTGCATCGCCAGGTCCTTGTCGCCGAGGAGGAACCATGCGTCCTCGCCGAGCGACCGCAGCGTCTCGAGCGTCGTGAACGACTCGTCCGCCCGACCCCAGCCTGTCTCGGGGTTGACGACGCCCGCGAGCGTGTACGCCACGGTGTCGAGGTCGGGGCTGATGTCGAGCCCGTGCAGGCGGGTGTCGTCCGCCGTGTTCACCACGACGGTGAGGTCTGCCCCCGTCCGTTGCACACCGTGGGCGAGCTTGGCGCCGCCCACACCCCCGGCCAGGACCGTCACCCGCACGTCAGCGTTCACGGGCCCGAGCCTACGTCGCGGCGGCGGGCGGGCGGTGCGCCCGCGCGCCCGGTGTGACGCGATCACCGGTGGTCGCGGGGCGAGGGTCCGGGCAGGATGGACGGATGGCACTCTTCGCGTTCTCCGTCGCTCCGCTCGGTGCCGGGGAGTCCGTCACGGACTCCGTCGCCGAGGCCGTCCGCATCGTCCGGGAGTCCGGCCTGCCGAACCGCACCGACGCGATGTTCACGACGATCGAGGGCGAGTGGGACGAGTGCATGGACGTCATCAAGAGGGCGTCGGAGGCCGTGGGGGCCGCAGGCCACCGGGTCTCGCTCGTCGTGAAGGCCGACATCCGGCCGGGCCGTACGGGTGAGCTGACCGGCAAGGTGGAGCGTGTGGAGGCGCGCCTCGCCGACGCCTGAGGCCCCTCCGACCCCACGTGCCGGGACTGCTCCGACACCCGTCCGTGCGGCCCTGGGGCCGTCTTGACCGCCGACGTAGGCTATGCGTCACACGCGTTCGCCCTGAACGTGCTCGCGAACCGATGGAGATCCCTGATGCCCCTGTTCGAGGTGGACGCCGAGCGTCCGGTTCTCGTCCAGCCGTCACCGCCCGGAGGAGCTCTCGGGACCGATGCGCAGCGGGTCGTCGACGGCAACATCGACGGCCTGCTGGGCGAGCAGATCTTCCCCGTCGCGTCGGGCACCACGCCGGACGACCCGCACCTGCTGGCGCTCGACGCCGCGGGGCTGCCCGTGGTCATCGAGGTCGTGGGTGAGCTGACGGAGGCGTCGCTCGGCCAGGCGCTCAACCACGCGGGCCGCGCCGGGCGGTACACGCGCGCCGACCTCGCGGGCCAGTACTCCGGCGGTGCGGGACGGTTCCACCAGGACGTCTCGACCTTCTACGACAACGTCCCGCTGACCCGGTCGCAGGCGACGTCGCGCGCCACGGGCGCCCGGCTCATCATCATCTGCTCGAGCGCCGCGCCGAGCGTGCTCGACGCGCTGGACTTCCTGCGGCAGCCGGGGTCACCGGTCGCCGTGCTCCAGCTCGGTGTCGTGCACGGCGCCGACGGTCGGAGGTTCGTCGACGTCTCCCCGCTCACGGTCACCCGGAGCACGCCGGCCGAGCCTGCGGGACCCGAGGTGGCGTCGTTCGCCGAGGGCCTCGCCGTCGGTCGTGCGCTGACGGGCAAGCTCCCCGTCGTCACGCAGCACCCCCGTCCGGCCCCTGCGCCGGAGACTCCCGTCCCGGACCCGCCCCCCGCTCCGAGGCACCCGACCCGCGCTCCGAGCTCTTCCCTGTCCCGCGCGGAGCGTCGTCGGGCGCAGGAGGACCAGTCCCCGACGACCTACGGTGCCGCGGGGTCGACGGTCGAGACCGGCCCGATGCTGCCGATCGACATCGGCACCATCTCGGTCGAGCCGGCGCCGGAGCCACGGCAGTCGCCGCCGCCTGCCCCGGCCCCGGAGCGGGCCCCGTCCTCGACGCCCGACGACGGTCCCGTGCGGCGTGCGTCCATCCTCACCCGGGAGTCGGTGCGCACCCGGGAGTCGATCCGCACGCGCGAGTCCTACCTCTCCCACGGCTACGACGCCGCACCGCAGACCGCCGGCGACACGGGGTACGACCCGTTGTCGTACCGGCCCCCCGGGGACCTCGCCGTGCCTGACTACTCGGTGCCTGACTACTCGGTGCCTGACTACTCGGTGCCCGACCTGCCGACCCCGTCCGCAGGGCAGCAGGTCGTACCCGCACCGCCACAGGCGCACGACGTCCCGCCGCTCGGCCCGGACGACGACCCGGACCTCCTTGCCCTCGCCGGGGCGATCGGTGCGCCGACCCGGCTCGTGTGGTCGCGCCCGCGCCGCGGGCAGCGCTTCGAGGCCGTCCTCTACCCGGACGGCTTCATCGAGCTGACCGACGGCGCGCGCTTCCGCCACCCGGACGCGGCGGCGGTCGCGGTGTCGGGTACGCACACGGCCGACGGCTGGAGCGTGTGGCGGCTCGGCGACGGCGGGCCGAGCCTGACCGACGCGTTCCGCGCCCACCACGCGTGACCCTCGTGGCCTGAGCGCGGTTCAGTCGGTGGCGCGGACCATGGTCCGGATCCCCTCCGTGAGGCCGACCGTGGCGGTCGTGACCGCCACGACCGTCCACACCCGGCGTCGCATGCGCAGCGTCGTCGTCCTGCCGGCACCGTTGGGGCCGAGCACGGCGACGGGCCCGCCGGGCGCGACGTCGACGTCGATGCCGCGGACCGCGTGGACGGTCTGCCGGGCGCGGCTGCCGGAGCCCGCCACGTAGTCCTTGGTGTGCGATCGAGTGGAGATCCTCCGGGAGCGAGTTTCGGGGCGCGCGGGCGGTGCGCCCCAGGCGCGGGAGAGTCGGTTCGGCTGCAGGTCACCACCGTCGCCAGGGTAGAGGCCAGTTCCTGTCCTCTGGCCGTGCGAACCTGGAGCCATGCTCGAGACCTCCGGACGACTTCTCAAGCTCCTGTCGCTGCTCCAGGCACGCCGCGACTGGCCCGGCGGCACGCTCGCGGAGCGCCTCGACGTGAGCCCTCGCACCGTGCGTCGCGACGTCGACCGCCTGCGTGAGCTCGGGTATCCGGTCCGTGCGACCAAGGGGCCCGACGGCGGGTACCGCCTGGACGCCGGCGCCGACCTCCCGCCGCTGCTGTTCGACGACGAGCAGGCCGTCGCGGTGGCGGTCGCCCTGCAGGCCCCGCCGCTGGCGGGTACCGGGGAGGCGTCGCTGCGGGCGCTCGCGACGATCCGTCAGGTGATGCCGGCACGGTTGCGCAGCAGGATCGACGCGCTCCAGGCCACGGCGGTGGCGCGTGCTGGGGACGAGCGGAGAGAGGTGGACGGCGACGTCCTGCTCGCGGTGGGTGCGGCGGTGCGCGCGCGGGAGGTGCTGCGGTTCGACTACGAGGGCGGGTCCGGCAGCGAGACGGCGGCGCGCGCCGGGGAGCTCGGCCCGCCCCGACGGGCCGAGCCGCACCACCTGGTGACGTGGGGCGGGCGCTGGTACCTCGTCGCGTACGACCTGGAGCGGGACGACTGGCGTACCTTCCGGGTCGACCGGATGGGACCGCGCACCCCGACGGGCCCCCGCTTCACCCCGCGGGAGCTGCCCGCACCGGATGTCGCCACGTACGTCGCGGATCGGTTCGCCCGCCCGCCGGCGCCGGTCCGGGGCGTGGCGGTCCTGGAGGCCTCGGCGGAGGACGTCGCACACTGGGTCGGCGACGACGGCACGGTCGAGGCGCTCGACGTCGGGCGCTGCCGGGTGACTGCAGGGTCGTGGTCTTGGGGCGGCCTCGCTGCCTGGCTCGCGATGTTCGAGGTGCCCTTCCGGGTGGAGGGTCCCGCCGAGCTCGAGGCGGCGACGGCGGCGATGTCCGCACGGCTCCGCGCAGCCGTCGAGGAGGACCTGCAGGAGACGGCGTAGGGCGTCTCGAAGCCGTGGTAGTGTTCTACCCGCGCCGCGAGCCGCAGACATGCGATCTCGCGAAGCCACTCCCGGTCGGGAGGAACAGACACCCCAAGATCGATTCGTACGATCGCGTCCGGTGGCTGGTCCCACGGGAAAAACCCAGCTCAGGAATGGTCAGGACGCACCGCGCCGCCATGATAGAAATGGGACCCGGTTCTTCCCTTTCGATTCCACCGCGAGAAATTGCGCGGGTTTGGAAACGGGGCGGAGAGTCTGGTAAGTTTGACGAGTTGCCCCGAGTGAGGGTCCGCTGGGCGGGTCTGAGTCGGTGTGTGTCGGTTGTTTGAGAACTCAACAGTGTGCTTGATAGTCAATGCCAATATCCCTCGTCGGGTGTCTGGTGGTCATCGTTGTGG
>NZ_JAOXSR010000008.1 GCF_026163685.1 Oerskovia flava | reverse complement strand
CGGTGTTCGCGCCGGTGACGTAGGCCTGGTGGTGCTTGGAGTGGTGCAGCTCCATGATGCGCCCGGAGATGTGGGGCTCGAGTGCTCCGTAGTCGAACGTCAGGTCGGGAAGCGAGTAGACAGCCATGCGTGGTGGTCCTTCCATCGGGTGTCTGACCACGCTACGACCTCAACGGTGGTTGAGGTCAAGCCGCGGTCGAGGTCGAGTCGCGGGTGGGTCAGTTGCGGCGGGCCAGGCCGGGGTAGTCCACGACGAGCCCGTCGGCGTCGACAGTGAGGTCGGCGATGAAGTCGCGGCTCGCGCTGGAGTACCGCACCACGCCGAGGCCGGTGGCGGGGTCGACCGGCGCGCGCGCGGCGTAGCGCTGGTCGCTGCGCAGGACGCGCAGCGACGGGACCTCGACCCACGCCATGACCAGGGAGTGCTCGCCGCCCTCGGCGTCCCCGGGCAGACCGAGGCGCAGCATCGGCATCGTGTTGGTCACGGGGCACAGGCCGAGATCGCAGTCGACGGCGTCGACGAGCGACGCGGCGTCCTCGATGCCGGCGGGCGGGAGGTCGGCGGAACCTGCGGCCCAGGTCGTGGCGCGCCACCCGTCGTCGGGGTCGCGCAGGAGCGCCAGGCCGCGGGACCAGCCGAACCCGTAGGCGGTCACCTCGAGCCGTTGGGTGCGCCAGCCGGTGTCGGTGACCAGCGACCACGAGGTGGTGTAGTCCGCGGAGCGGGACGTGCCGACCGCGCGGAGCCGGTCGGGTTCGAGCAGGACGGAGGCGGCGTCGATCCGGGCAGGGTCGTCCTCGCCGACCCACTGCACCGTCCGCGTCGTCGTCATCGTGCCTCCTCGTCTCTCCCCGACGGTCTCACGCGCGACGGGGCGGACGGCGCTGCCACGCCTGGAGTCATCCCATCACCGAGGCGATCACCGCCCGCGCAGCTGCGACCGCCACCTGCGACCGGTACCCGCGACCGCTCAGGACGCGCGCTCCTCGACGAGGTCCTCGCGCAGGTGGCGGGCGTACCCGCCGGGTGTGCGCCCGATGCTGCGGCCCGAGGTGAGGACCCAGCAGCCGTCCGTCGCGACGAGCCGGGCGCCGCGGCGTCGGGTGGCGGCGACGAGCTCGACGTCCTCGTGCTCGGGCACCGGCGGGTACCCGCCGGCGTCGAGGTAGACGTCGGCGCGCATCCCCAGGTTGGCGCCGTGCACGTGCCCGTTCGCGACGCCGAGGGTGTGGGTCGCCGCCCAGGCCGCGCGCTGGCGGGGCGTGAGGTCGGCGGGGTCGGGCCGCACGGTGCCGACGACGACGTCCGCGCCCTCGCGCGCCAGGTCGAGCTGGTGGGTGAGCCAGTGGGGCGGCACGGCGGAGTCGGCGTCGGTGCTCGCGACCCACACGCCGCCGGGCTCGACGCCCCGGGCGGCGAGCCGGGCGAGGGCGGCGCGCACTCCCGTGGCGCGTGCGACACCGACGGTGCGGGCGTCGACGGTGACGGGCAGCGTCGCGAACCCGGCGTCCGAGACGATCTGCGCCGACCTGTCGGTGCAGGCGTCGAGGACGAGGACGACCTCGACCACCAGGCCGGGGTCCGCGGCGCGTGCGGTGCGCACGGCGACGTCGAGCGCGGTGAGGCACCGGGGGAGCAGCTCCTCCTCGTCGTGCACCGGGACGACGACGCCGACGGCCCGCGCGACGGCGCTCACACGAGCCCCGTCGCGCGGGCCACGGAGACCGCGGGTGGTCGCACGAGCACGTCGAGGAGGAAGTCCTCCTCCTCGTGCCGGGCGAGGGTGGTGAGGCCGGGGTGGGCCCGCAGCGTGGTGTGCACGTCGTCGCCGCCCGCCGGGTACTGCGCGACGGGGTGCCGCCAGTGGCAGGCGACCACGACGCCGTCGGGCTCGAGGCACCGGAGCACCCGGGCGAGCGTCGCCTCGAGGTCGGCCGGGCCGTAGTAGTAGCCGACCTCGGAGAGCACCACGAGGTCGAAGCGGCCCGGGGGCCACTCGCCCGGGGTCGTGAGCTGCAGGAGCTCGACGGCGCCCCCGTCGGACGCGTCGAGCCGGCGCCGGGCGGCCTCGAGCGGCGCGGCGGCGATGTCCACGCCGACGAGCCGGTCGCAGCGTCGCGCGAGCTCGGCGGTGAGCACACCCGTCGAGCACCCGACCTCCAGGGCGGACCGGAAGCGCGGTCGGGGCAGCGCCGCGAGCGTGAGGGCGCGCTTGCGCTCCTCGTACCACCGGGTCTCGAAGCCCCACGGGTCGTCGCGGCCGGTGTAGAAGTCGTCGAAGAAGTCCCGCGCGAGGCTGTCGGCGCGTGTGTCGGGCGGAGTGCCGGACGCGTCGTCCGGGACGACGAACAGCTCGGCGTCGCGCTCGAAGTGCCGCAGCATCTCGCGGCCGACGACCGGTTCGTCGCCCGGCGCGGGGGACAACGGCTCGTGCTGCGAGCGGTGCGCGGCGACGGCCCGGGCCTTGGCGGCGCGCTCGTCGGCGCCGAGGTCGAGGCGGCGCAGGCGGCTCCACGGGACGTCGTCGCCCGTGGGGTCGCCCCAGTGCCACAGCCACACGGGGTACTCGACGAGGCGTGCACCGCGCCGGTCGGCGACGTCGGCGAGCACCTCGCCCGCGATGCGGTGGTCCCGGTGGCCGTCGCCGCGCCACGGCCCGCACAGGAGCGTCGTGGCCGGGGCGGAGGCCGTGCCGACGGCGGCGGAGACGGCGTCGTGCAGCGCCTCGCGGTGCTCGCGCAGGCCGCCGTCGGGCAGGCCGAGGAACGTCACGGACGCCCGGGGCGCGAGGTGCGCGACGGCGGTCACCAGCTCCGCGCGCCGCACGGCCGCGAGCTGGTCGGGCGAGCGCGTGGCGGAGTGCGGGTGCGAGCCTTCGCCGTCGGTCGCGACGACGACCGTGACCGGCACACCACGGCCCGCCAGGCGGGCGACGAGACCGCCCGCGCCGAGCGTCTCGTCGTCGGGGTGCGCGGCGAGGACCACGAGCCGAGCGACGTCGTCGAGGTCGAGCGACCCCGCCCCGTCGAGCCGTCCCGACTCCTGCCACGCCTCCTCAGGGGTCCCGGCGTCGCGGTGGTCGAACTCCCGGTGCCCGACGGCGTCCCGTGCGTCGGCCCTGTCCGCGCTCACCACGGGCGCTCCCCGCGGGCGAGGAGGTCGCGGCCGAGCGAGGCGTCGTCCCGCTCGGCGTGGTGCTGGCGCACGTAGAGCCCGAGGTCGGCGACGCGTCGGGCGAAGGCCTCGTCCGTGGTGAGGGGCCCGGGTCCGAGCGCGTGCGCGCTGCGCGTGAGCGTCTCCTCGACGGCCTGTGCGACGACGCCGCGCACCCGGCGGGCGAGGATCCCCGGGGGGTCGGGGAGCTCGGTGCGCGACCGGCCGGACGCGGCGTCGACGAGGCGGGCGGCCTCGGCGAGCGCCGTCCGTGCGCCGGTCAGGTGGCGGTCCACCGCGCCGAGGTGCGCGAGGGCGAGCTGGTCGGGCTCACGCCCGGAGGTGTCGAGCGCGCGGTCGACCATCGCGCGCGCCACGCCCACGGCGCCGCCGTACCAGCAGGCCGCGACGCCGATGCCGCCCCACGCGAAGCCCGGCCGGTCCAGGTACCAGCCGGCGCGGCCCACCGGCACCGCCACGGCGCCGTCGAACCGCACGGGCGCGCTGACGACCGAGGTGAGACCGCGCGCGACCCACGGGCCGTCGTCGGGCTGCACACCCGCCGAGCGGAGGTCGACGGCGAAGAGGCGCCGACCGTCGTCGGTCCACGCCGTGACGAGCGCGTGGGACAGGTGCGCGGCGAGCGAGCACCACGGTTTGACGCCCGTGAGGGTCCAGCGCCCGGCATCTTCGGAGGCCTCCAGGCGCAGGCCCGGACCCTCGGCGGCGAACACTCCCCAGGAGCGGTCGTTCGCGGAACCGGTGACGCCGACGGGTTTGAGGTCAGGGGTGGGATCTGCCTGGGCGAGCACGGCCAGGGCGTCCAGGTGCGGCTCGAGCGTGCGGGCGAGCGCGACGTCGTGCGCCGCGGTGGACGCCAGGAGCTCCCAGAGCGCGAGGGTGCGGCCGCTGCCCGGGTGCGGAGCCGACCGTCCGACGTCGACCACCCAGGCGAGCGCGGCGGGCAGGTCGTCGGGAGCCGCGTCGACGGGAGGGCCTGCCGGAGGGACGACGCGCTCCGTGCTCGCGCCGGAGTCGATCCGCACGGGCTGCACGTCGAGCTGCTCCACCATCCGACCTCCGACCCTGCCGCGTCTCCTGGGTGCTGACCGCCTGGCGGGACGTCCGGCCCGGCGTCCCGGGAGCGTATGCGAGCCCTCGGGCGCTCGCACGCGAACCGTCCGCGCCCCTCGCACCGGCTAGCGTGTGCGGCATGACCGGTGAGACGTACGGCCCGCCGCCCGCTGCCGCCTGGCACCTGAGCCCTGCCGAGCGGGCGATGCGCGACCGGCTCCTCGCCGAGGGCTACACGCTCGAGGAGGCCGACGACGCGATCCTCGCCTCGCGCCCGGCGCACGCACTGCACCCGGCCATGACGGCACCGCCCGTCCCGCTGGGGATGCCGTCGGGAGCGCTCGCCTACGGGCTGGGCTTCCTCGCCTACCTGCCGATCCCGTTCTTCAGCCTCGTCATCGCCGGGGTCACCATGGCGGCGGTCTACCCGAGCCAGCGGCGCAAGAGCCCGCTGGCCGCCGAGAACGCACGGCAGGCCGCGAACTGGGGTCTGACGCTCGTCGCCGCCACCGTGGCGATGCTCGTGCTGGTCTTGCTCCTCGTCGTCACCCGACCCGAGGGCAGCACCGGACCCGGCCCGGCCGTCCCGCTGCTGCTGATCTTCCCGCTCGGCGTCGCGCACCTCGTGGTGGTGATCGTCGGCCTCGTGCGGGCGAACCAGGGCACCGTGTTCCGCAACCCCCTCGCGATCCCGTTCCTCCGCTGAGCCGACGCCGCGTGGTCCCCGGCGCGGGCAAGGGTCGGGTCAGGGTGTTCCCTGCCACGGATCCGGGTCCTACCCCATAGGCGGCGTCCACCGCGGTCGGTAGCGTCGAGAGCGTGCCGAGAACAGGTCTCGGCGCACGACAGGACGGGGTGACGATGCGTCGGCAGCTACGCGCGATCGGGGCGGTCGCGGTGGTCGGGGTCATCGCCGGGGGAGCCGGTGCCTGCGGGCTCGCGCCCCGCATGACCTTCACGGACGACGAGGTCCTCACGGGCGAGGTGCGCTCCGTGCAGATCGACAGCGAGAGCGGCGGCGTGACGCTGCGCGGCGGCGACGGCACCACGGACGTGACGGTGGAGCGCAAGGTCGAGCACCGCGGCGACCGACCGGGCGACACGTACCGCCTCGAGGACGGGGTGCTCGTGCTGGAGGGCTGCGGCCGGTACTGCTCGGTGACCTACGTTGTCGACATCCCCGCCGACGTCCCCGTGAGCGGGTCCGTCGATGCCGGTGCGCTGCGGCTGACTCGAGTCGGCGAGGTCGACGTGCGCACGTCGTCGGGCGTCATCGAGGTCGACGGCGTCGCCGGGCGGCTCACCGCGGAGACGAGCAACGGGCGGATCAGCGGTCGTGGGCTCGGCGGGCGGGTGGACGCCGAGTCGTCGAACGGCTCGATCGACCTGGTCCTCGACACCCCGCAGGACGTGCGCGCCCGCACCTCCAACGGCGCGATCCGTGTGACCGTGGCTGACGCGCCCTACCGGGTGTCCGCGAGCACGAGCAACGGCCGCGTCTCGTCAGGTGTTCCCGACGACCCGACCGCCGACCACGAGCTGGACCTCACCACGTCCAACGGCTCCATCACCGTCGAGACCTCCTGACCCACCCACCCCGCGAAGTAGAACCCCAGTCGCCGAGATAGAACCCCAGTCGCGTACTGGGGTTCTATCTCGGCACGAGGTGTGGGGGTGGGTGCGCTCACCAGTTGGGGTCGATGGCGATCTCCTCCAAGACCTCCCCGGTGTCCGTGTCGAGGATGACCACCGTCTCGGGCGGGAGGTGGTCCAGGGCGGGCGGCTCGTAGTCGGGGGTGTACGTGCAGTCGATGCGGTCGTACTGATCGATGACCAGACGTTCCCGGACATAGACCTGGACGGTCCGCGGGTGCTTGCGGACCTCCGCAGGGAACTCCTCGGGTCTCTTCTCCGTCGAGTCCTCGTTCGCCGGTGTGCTGTTCCACCACCCCTCGTAGCCGCCGACCAGGCGCGTCGACCCGTCGTCGTCCGTGATCTCCACCGCGTTCTCCGCCCACGGGTCCTCGCCGCGCATCATGCATGACGGGTAGCGGATACCGCCGTCGTCGACGGGCTCCGACGCGACCGGGGTGGACGCCTCGAGCCCGCCGGCGTTGTCGCCGAGCCCCCGGCCCAGGGGCGACACGTCGTCGTCGGGCAGGATCGCGGAGTTGAACGGCGCGGGTTGCGGCGCCTGGGAGAGCGCGGTCGGCATCACGAGGAGTCCGACGGCGGTGACCGCGCCCGCGGCTCCCGCCCCGATGACCGCGCGTCGCGTGCGCTGCGCCCGGTGCGCCCGGGTCACGACCGCCGTCGGGTCGAGCGGCGACGTGGTGGGTGCGGCGTCGACGCGGTCGCGCAGCAGGGCGGCGAAGGCGTCGAGGTCGTCGGGGTCGGTGTGCGGGTGGCTCATCGGTCCGCTCCCTGCGTGGTGAGGATGTCTCTGAGTCGCGCGAGGCCGCGCGACGAGCTGGCCTTGACGGTCCCGAGGCTCACGCCGAGCTCGTCGGCGACCTGGGCCTCGGGCAGGTCGAGCAGGTGGCGCAGCACGACGACGCGCCGCTGCTTGACCGGCAGGAGCAGCAGCGCGCGCACGACGGCATCGCGCTCCTGCACGCGCCGGGCGTGGTCGTCCACGGACCGCGTCCTGGAGGGGTCGGGGTCGTCGCGCCCGGTGTGGGTGTCGACGTCGTCGGTGAGGATCTCGCGCTGGTGGCGGCGCCACGTGTCGATCCGCAGGTTCGCGAGCACCCGCCGGGCGTAGGCGAGCGGGTCCCCGGCCCGCGCCGCGTCCCAGGACCGCCACACCCGCTCGAACGTGTGCTGCGTCAGCTCCTCCGCCCGGTGCGCGTCGCCGCACAGCAGGTACGCCATCCGGTGCAGCGGGTCCTTCGTGGTCCGCACGAACGCGGTGAACTGCGCCTCGCGCGAGCCGCCCACGACGGCCACGAACGCCACCTCGCTGCCTGGCGCGTCGCGCACCTCGACGTCGTCCTCGATCGCCACGTCTTCCCGTCCCCCGCCGCCGACCTCTGCCCCCACCCCCGCACCCCGGTGGGCCACGAGCCGCACGGCCCATACCTGGTACACGCACGAGCGGCCCGGAAGGTTGAGAGCAGTGTCCGCCATTCTGCTACGACGGCCGGGGCCGGGACCTTCGCCCCTGGACCGTGCCTGACGGCGCTGCGAGGCTCGACGTGACGGCCCACCTTCCGCGAGAGGCACCCCATGCCCAGAGCCATCCGGATCGCCGGACGA
Source organism: Oerskovia flava (assembly GCF_026163685.1). Taxonomy (GTDB): domain Bacteria; phylum Actinomycetota; class Actinomycetes; order Actinomycetales; family Cellulomonadaceae; genus Oerskovia_A; species Oerskovia_A flava. The sequence goes on along the minus strand of NZ_JAOXSR010000008.1, from coordinate 194,119 downwards.
GCAGCGCTCGTCGTCGGCCTGCTCCTCGCCGCCCGCCGGCTCGGCGCGACGTGGGGCGCTCGCGGCGACGAGCCCGTCGCGCCGTTGCCGGGTGACGTCCTGGTTCCTGCGCCGGAGGTCGTCGCGACCCGCGCCGTGAGCATCGCCGCCCCGCCCGAGGCGGTGTGGCCGTGGGTCGTCCAGCTGGGGCAGGGGCGTGGCGGCTTCTACAGCTACACGGCCCTCGAGAACCTCGTGGGCTGCGACATCCACAACGCGGCCCGCATCGAGCCCCGGTGGCAGACGCTCGACGTCGGCGACGAGGTGCGGCTGCACCCCGAGGTCGCGCTCCGCGTCGCGCGCGTCGACCCGGGCGCGGCCCTCGTCCTGCAGGGTGCGGTGCCGGTCGGGGAGAAGCCCGCGCCCTACGACTTCACGTGGGCGTTCGTCCTGCGCCCGACGGCGGACGGCGGCACCCGCCTCGTCGTGCGCGAACGCTACGGGTACGCCCGCCGGTGGGCAGCGCTCGTCGTCCAGCCCGTCCAGCTCGTGAGCCTGGTCATGTCGGTGCGGATGCTCCGCGGGATCAAGGACCGCGCCGAGCGCGGGGTGGGCGCCGTGCCAGACGGCGCGTAGCCGGGCTGCCGAGCCGGCGCAGACCCTAGGCTCTGGTCGTGCTCCGACTTCCCGTGGACCTCCTCCTGCCGCGCACGACGATCGAGATCGTCGGACGGCGAGCCGGCGACCGACCGCGCGCCCCGGAGGTCCGGATCCGCGTGCGCGGGACCGAGCTGCTCGCGCGGCGATGGGTGCAGGGCCACTTCGCGACCGGGCACAGCGTCCTGCGCGCGCGGCTCGAGGAGGTGCCCGACGGCGTCCGGGTCCGTGGCGCCGTCGCGCCGAGCGGGCTCGACCTCACGCTCGTCGGGACATGGTTCGTGGCGGCGCTCGGCATCGGGGCGATGGGCGTCGCGCACGCCAACGGGGTGGCGCTGCTGGTCGCGCTCCTGCCCCTCGCGTTCGGCATCTTCTTCGCGGCGGGCTTGCCGCGAGACCTCCGCTCGGGACGCGAGGTCCTGGAGCGAACGCTTCGCGCCGACCTCTAGCTGCAGCGGGCGGGGACGACTGCGCGCGGCGTCCGTCGACGCCGAGCACGATCCACGTCCCCAGGTCGGCGGTGGTTCGGCCGGTCACCGGTCGGGCGCGGACGTGGCAGCTCGACAGGACGCCGACCGCCGTGTCTGCCAGCATCAGGTCATGGACCCCGTGGTCTGGGACGTGCGGGAGATCGACGTCGACGGACGCCGAGTCGTCGTCCGTGTCAGCCCGACGGTCGACGGGTCGGTCCCGATCGTGCACGTCCACGGCTTCGCTGCCTCCGGCACCTACCTGTTGCCGACGGCTTCCCTCCTCGCGCACCGTGCCACGACGGTGGTCCCCGATCTGCCCGGCTACGGCCTCAGCCACGGTCCGGGGCCAGCACTCGGGATCCCTGAGCTGGCCCGGGCGCTCCTCGGGGTCCTCGACCGGCTCGGTCTCGATCGGGTGGTGCTGCTCGGGAACTCGATGGGCGGCCCGGTGAGCCTCGAGGTCGCCCACGTGGTGCCCGATCGTGTCGCAGGCGTCGTCCTCGCTTCTCCGGCCGGTGGTGTGCACAACCAGCCGTTCTCCCGAGCGCTCGTCCAGCTCGCTCGCGACTCTCTCCGGGAGCGACCCGCCATGGCGCGCATCGCCGTACCGGACTACGTCCGGTTCGGTCCTGTCTCGGCGCTCCATCTCTTCAGCGAGCTCGTCCGCTTTCCGTCCTTGGAGCGGATGCTTCGCACCCCGGTCCCGACGCTCGCGGTGCTCGGCACGCGCGACCCGCTCATGCCGTCGCCGCGGCGCGTACGCGAGCTGGCGCGTCTCGCACCCGAGCACCTCACGGTCGTGGTGATCGAGGGGGCCGCGCACGCGATGAACTTCAGCCACCCCGATGAGCTCGCCCACGTCGTCTCGTGCTGGCTCGACGGCTGCGAGGTCATCGACGGCCCGGCCACTCCCGACGCGGCGCGAGTCTTCCAACTACGCGTGCGATAGGCCCGTGCGGTGGCACGGTGCGCCGCTAGGTTGGGGCCATGCACGATCCCACCCTGACCCGCGACGATGTCCTTGCCGCAGCACGTCGCATCGCGGGTGACGTCCGGCCCGTGACTCTCGCCCCGTTCGACATCGGCACTAGCGGCACCGACGGCAGCACGGGTAGCCCCGTGGAGGGCTGGCTCGCGCTGGAGCACCTGCAGCACACGGGCTCGTTCAAGGCGCGGGGGGCGATGAACTTCGTGCGGGCGCTCCTGGAGTCCGGCACGATGCCCGACGCCGGGGTCGTCATCGCGTCCGGTGGCAACGCGGGGTTGGCGTGCGCGTGGGCGGCGGGTCGCCACGGGGTGCGGGCGACGGTGTTCGTGCCCCGGACGGCGCCGGCGGTGAAGGTCGCGCGGCTGCGGACGCTCGGCGCGGACGTCCGCCTCGTCGGCTCCCAGTACGCGGAGGCGCTCGAGGCGTCCCAGGAGCACGTGGCCGCGACGGGCGCGCTCGCCTCCCACGCCTACGACCACCCCCTCGTCGCCGCCGGGGCGGGCACCCTCCTGGAGGAGATCGTCACCGCGGTGCCCGACGTCGGCACGGTCGTCGTGGCCGTCGGCGGCGGTGGGCTCTTCGCGGGGGTGGCGGCGTCGGCCCGTGCGCACGGTGTGCGGGTCGTGGCCGTCGAGCCCGAGGGGTCGAGCGCGCTGCACGCCGCGATCGCCGCGGGCGAGGTGGTCGACGTGCCGGTCGACTCCGTGGCCGCCGACTCGCTCGGTGCCCGCCGGGCGTCGCGCACTGCCCTGGACCTGGCCCGCCACGAGACGGTCACGTCCGTGCTCGTGACGGACGACGCGATCGTCGCGGCGCGCCAGGGATTGTGGGACGACCGCAAGCTCGCCGTCGAGCACGGCGCGGCCACGGCGCTCGCGGCGCTCACCTCCGCCGCGTACGTCCCGGCGCATGGCGAACGTGTCGTCGTGGTCCTCTGCGGGGCGAACACCGACCCCGGTGACCTCGTCGTGCGCTGACGTCTCGTAGGGTCCTGTCATGACGCGCATCGGCACGGAGCACGAGCACCTCGAGCTCGTGCAGGACGAGTCAGGGTCGCTTCGTGCGACGCTCGTGGGAGACGGTGTCTGGGCGCGTCACCGCCTCGACACGGTCGACGAGCTCCGAGACATCGCCGCGTTCTTCGTGGATCTGGAGAGCGACTGGCGTGGGTGGGATGGTGACCGCACCTGGGAGTCGCTCGAGGGCGACATGTCCTTGTCGGGACGTCACACAGGAAGCCGTGTTCGGCTGGAGGTCACGCTCAGGAGCGGCCTCTCCCAGAGCGCCGCGGAATGGTCGGCCACTCTTGTCCTGACCCTCGACGCGGGCGAGGAGCTGTCGCGGGCTGCCGCGGATGTCGCGCTCGCGGTCGTTGACCAGCAGACGCACCGACAGCCCGGCCGCTGAGGAGCGTACGGACGACGAGCGCGCCGTCAGCTACCGGTTCGCCCGCGGGTCCGGGACGGTGAACGTCTCGCGCGGTGCAAGGGTCCTGGCCAGCGCCGCGAGGGGGAGTTCGCGCGCTGTGCGGGCGGTGTCGGCGGTGATGAGGGTGCGCTGCTCCAGCACGGCGATCGCGCGGCGCAGGTCGGCGAGGATCTCCAGCCGTTCGTGCGGGTCGAGTGCCTCGACCGCTCGGTGCAGTCGCCGGAGGTTCACGCGCCCGGTGGTGGCTGCGGCGCCGCCGGGCGCCCGGTAGAAGCGGAGTGCGGCGATGCCCACGGCCAGGTCCCCGACCAGACCGACGACGCCGATCGCGCCGTCCGCCTCGCCCTGCGAGATCGCCAGGAAGGCGATCGGCGTGGCGACGGCGGAGGGCACGACGTGGAGCAGCCCGAGAGCGAGCGCACCGTCGCCGGTCCTGCCGTCCGGCGTCCGTGCGGCGCGGCTCATGCCGAACAGGAGCCACGCGCCGGCGAGCCCCGCGAAGATGCCGGCCCTCCCGACCGGCGCCGTCGGCACGGACTGGAACAGCCAGGTAATCATCTCCCTGGCGGCGAGGAGGGGAAGCACGAGCGTGGCGATGTGGGCGGGGACCATCAGCCAGCCCTTCGCCTTCCGCCCGAGCCGCCCGTTCGTCGTCGGCTCGCTGCGCGCGAGCGCCTTCCAGGCCTTCGGTGGCGCGAAGAACGCGAGAGCGAAGGTGAGATCGGGGTGGCGGGCGACGGCGCGCGCCTCGAGGAGCCACCAGTCGAGGTCGGTCCACACCGTCGCGGCGCGCGCGTACTCGGCTGCGGGGGTCGGGCTCACGGCGTTCATGCTAGCCACCGACCGGCGTGGGAGCCTGGACGGTATGGATCGCCATGATCTCCTCGTCGTCGCGCAGGGCGCGGCTGCTGCGGGTGTGCTCTGGCCGGGACGTGACCGGTGGGACGTGCCGTCGGTCGTGACGGGTGCGGCGCGGGGTCTCGTCGTCGCAGGTCTGGCGCTCGTGGCTGCTGGTGCGGCGCCGCACGGGACGTCCCTCACGCCGCGGGTCGCGCCGCCGCGGTCCGCGCACCTCCTGACGGATGGTGTGTACGCCCGCACCCGGCACCCGATCTACACCGGGCTCGTGGCCGCGGCGCTCGGTACGGCGGTGCTGCGCCGTCGGGCACGACCGCTGGTCGCCGCCGCGGGGCTGGTCGCCGTCCTGGACGCCAAGGTCCGCGCGGAGGAGGGCGCACTCGCCGAGCGGTTCGGCGACGAGTACCGCGACTACGCGGCGCGCACGCCGCGGTGGTTGCCGCGGGTCCGCGCCGCGCGTCCCTGAGCGGCCGCGAAGGTCAGCGACGGGTCAACGCAGGTCCGACGCCGCGGCGTCGCGCACCGCGGTGGCGATGCGGTCGAGCGTGGGGGAGTGCAGACGCCACTGCTGCCAGTACTGCGGGACGTCGAGGTGCCCGGTGCCGTCGAACGCGACGAGCCGACCGGTGCGCTCGCCGTCCGCGCTCTGCAGGTCGGGCAGCATGCCCCACCCCATGCCGAGCTCGACCGCGCGCAGGAACTCGTGCGAGGCGGGCACGTGGTGGCGCGGCGGCGCGGTCCCCTCACGTGCGCGGTGGGCGAGGTACCGGTCCTGCAGGTCGTCCTTGCGGTCGAAGACGAGGACGGGCGCGGCGGCGAGCGCGGCCGGCGTCGGCCCGTCGGGGAACCAGCGCGCCGCGAAGGCGGGGCTCGCCATGGGCCGGTAGCGCATACGACCGAGCGGCGTGGCGCGGCAGCCGGGGACGGGGTCGGCGACGGAGGTGATCGCGGCGACGGCGGTGCCGTCGCGCAGGAGCGCGATCGAGTGGTCCTGGTCCTCCCGCAGGATCTCGAGCTGCGCCGTGCCGGCCGCCTCGGCGAGGACTGGGAGCGCCCACGTGGTGAGCGCGTCCGCGGTGATGACGAGCGTGAGCTCGGGACCGACAGCGCCGTCGGTGCCGTCGTCACCGTCGCCCGGCAGCCCCAGGTCGGCAAGCACCTCGGCCTGCTGCAGGACGATCCGTCGGGCGTGCCCGACGAGGACCTGACCCGGTGGTGTGAGGGTCGCGGGGCGGCCGCGGCGGACGAGGACCTGCCCGACGGCGGACTCGAGCGCCCGCATGCGCTGGGAGATCGCGGAGGGCGTCACGCCGAGCGTGCGGGCGGCGGCGTCGAACGTCCCGGTGTCCGCAACGGCCACCAGGGCGCGGAGCTGGTCGGGCTGCAGATCCATCAGCAGATCTTACGATCCCCCAGAATCTTTCGCTGTACTACAGGTTGCCGGCGGCCCTAGCGTGGCGGACATGAGCCCCTTCCTCACCCTCGTCACCGGTCTCGGCACCGGCCTGGCGCTGATCGTCGCGATCGGCGCGCAGAACGCGTTCGTCCTGCGCCAGGGGCTACGACGCGAGCACGTCGGTGCGGTCGTCGCGGTGTGCGCGGCGTCGGACGTGGTGCTCGTCCTCGCGGGGACCGCGGGGCTGGGTGCCCTCGTCACGCGGGTGCCCGCGCTGCTCGACGCCGTGCGCTGGGGCGGCGCCGCGTTCCTCCTCGTGCTGGCCGTCATGGCGGCGCGGCGGGTGCTGCGGCCCGCCGCCCTCGACCCGGCGGGCGACGCGACCGCGTCGCTGGCTACCGCCGCCGGGACGGCGCTCGCCCTCACCTGGCTCAACCCGCACGTCTACCTCGACACCGTGCTGCTGCTGGGATCGGTCGCGGCGGGGCACGGTGACGCGCGGTGGTGGTTCGCGACCGGTGCGGTCGTCGCGAGCATCGGCTGGTTCACCGCGCTCGGGTACGGTGCCCGCGCGCTCGCCCCGGTCTTCGCGCGGCCCGTCGCGTGGCGGGTGCTCGACGGCGTCATCGCCGTCGTGATGGCGGCGCTCGCCGTGTCGTTGGTGGCGACCGCCTGACTACTCCTGGCCGGGGTGCCGGTAGATGACGAGCGCGACGTCGTCCCGCACGCCACCCGGGAGCAGGCCCCGCAGGAGGGTGTCGGCGATCTCGGTCGGCGCGCACTCGTCGGGCATGGCCTCGACGGTGGAGCCCAGCCGCGCCAGTCCCGCGCGGATCGACTCGCCCGGGCGCTCGACGAGGCCGTCGGTGTAGAGGATCACGGTGTCCCCGCGCTCCAGACCCTGGACGTCCTCGGCCCGGTCGGGCGGGCCGAGCGTGAGCGGCATGCCGCGGCCGCCGTCGAGCCAGGTGACCGCGCCGTCGCGTACGACCACCCCGGGCGGGTGGCCGGCGGACGAGTAGGTGATCGTCCCGGCCGCGGTGTCGACGACGCTGCAGGAGACGGTCGCGTAGCGGGCCTCGGGCACGGTCCGGGCGAACCGGTCGAGCGCGGCGAGCGTCTCGGCGGGCCTGTGGTTCTCGAGGAGCAGGGCGCGACCGGCGCTGCGGAGCTGGCCCATGCACGCGGCCGCCTCGAGCCCGTGCCCGACGCAGTCGCCCACGATCAGCCCCCACCGTCCGGGGCCGAGCTCGACGACGTCGTACCAGTCGCCGCCGACCGAGAGGCTGTCGTCGGCCGGCTGGTAGCGCGTGTGCCAGTCCGGCGACGTCGCGCTCGCCGGGAGGATGGCGCGCTGCAGCGCGTCGCTCACCTCTTGAAGGTCGTCGACCTCGCGCAGGTGGGCGACGGTGCTGCTCAGGGCGGTGCCGACGGTCGAGGCGAGCAGCAGGAGGAACGAACGGTAGGCGTCGTCGAGCGGGCGGGTGGCCGTGGCCTCCAGCACGATCGCCCCGGCGGAGACGGTGTCTCTGGTCCCGGCGAGCGGCGCGACGACCACCGGGCCGACGACGGCGTAGGCGTTGCGCTCCGCCACGGCCGCGACGGCGGCGTCGGGGACTCCGGGGTTCGTGCCGCCCGTCGGCGCGGAGGCAAGAAGGAGCAGACCCTCGGGGGTGCTGAGGTAGAGGTCGGTACGGGCGACGTCGACGCTGTCGGACAGGACGTCGATCGTCGCGCGCGCGAGGTCGAGGATGTCGCCCTGCTGCGCGTGCAGCGTCGTGGACAGCCTGCCGAGGGTGTGCAGCCGTCGGCTGTCGACGACCTGGTCGGTCGTCTCGGTCGCGATGTCGAGGACACCGCGCACGGCGCCCTCGTCGTCGCGCAGCGCGCTGTAGGAGAACGTGAACGCGGTCTCCTCGCGGTAGCCGGAGCGCTCCATGAACAACGTCTGGTCGACCGCCCAGGTCGGCTCGCCGGTCCTCAGCACGTCGTCGAAGAGCGGGCCGACGTCGTCCCAGATCTCGTGCCAGACCTCGCGTGCGGGCGCTCCCATCGCGCCGTGGTGCTTCTCGGAACCCAGCATGGGCCGGTACCCGTCGTTGTAGATCATCCGCAGCTCCGGCCCCCAGACCAGCATCACGGGGAACCGGGTGGCGAAGCACATCTGCACGGCGACCTGCAGCGTCCGCGGCCAGGTCGACGGGTCGCCGAGGCTCGTGGCAGCCCAGTCGACGCCACGCGCGAGCTCGCCGCTCTCGGTGCCGTGCGTCGCCGCCGCGAACCAGTCCTCCATAGGGCGGAAGAGTACGGGCAGATCCTGGCGCTCGCCGGGGGAGGCGTCGCGCCGAGGCTTCTGGACACCGGCGGATGTTAGTCACTAACATGGGTGGATGGCAGGGATACAGCGGCCGACGAGCGAGCGACTGCGCCGCTGCGCTCTCGACCTGTTCGCCGCCCGGGGGTACGACGACGTCACGGTCGAGGAGATCGCGCGCGCCGCGGGTGTGTCGCACATGACGTTCTTCCGGCACTTCCCGAGCAAGGCCGACGTCGTCCTCGACGACCCGTACGACCCCGCGATGGCCGCCGCCGTCGCCGCCCAGCCGCCGGGGCTGCCCGCCCTCGTCCGTGTCGTCCGGGGGCTGCGGGTGGTCTGGGACCAGATCGAGGTCCCGGCCGGGACCGACCTGCGGCTGCGCCTCGCGCTCGCCGGCGGGCACCCCGCGCTGCGCGCCGAGGCGCTGCGGAGCAACGACCGCACCGCGGACGCGATCGCGGACGCCCTCGAGCGCACGGGCACCGGACGCCTCGCGGCACGCACTGCCGCCGCCGCGGTCCTCGCCGCACTGACGGTCGCGCTCTTCGAGTGGGCGCAGGACGGGCCGCCGGCCGACGGGCCCGGAGCGACGATCCGCGGAGCGCTGGACGTCCTGGACCCGGAGGTGCGGTCGTGAACGGCACGCGACCGGCGACCCTGCGGGCCGTGGGTCTGTCCCGCGGGTACGCGGGCGAGCGCGCCGTGGACGGCGTGGACCTCCAGGTCGACGCCGGGCAGGTGCACGCGCTCGTCGGGCTCAACGGCGCCGGCAAGACGACGCTCCTACGCCTGCTCGTCGGCCTCCTGCGACCCGGGGACGGCCGGGCCGAGATCCTCGGCGTCCCCGCGTGGCGCGCACCGGTCGACGTCCGGTCCCGCGTCGGCCACGTCGGGACCGGCGCGGCCTACGGCGAGCTCACCGTCCGGCAGAACGTCGTCGCCGCAGCCCGCCTGCACGGCCTGCCTCGCGCCGAGGCGGACCGCCGTGCCCGTGCCTGCCTGGACGAGCTCGCGCTCGCGGACTGGGCCGACCGCCCGGCCCGCGTCCTGTCCGACGGCAACCGGCGGCGCGTCGCGCTCGCCGCGGCGCTCGTGCACGCACCGGACGTGCTCGTCCTCGACGAGCCGACGAGCACCCTCGACCCCCGGGGCGTCCTCGAGCTGCGCCGCACGCTCCTCGAGCGCTCGGCCGCCGGCGCCGCGGTCCTCGTCTCCAGCCACCACCTCGACGAGATGGCGCGGGTCGCGGACGTCATCACGGTGCTGCACCGCGGCCGCGTCGTCGGGACCCTCGACCCCGGCGGGGTGGACCTCGAGCGCCAGTTCTTCACGATGGTCCACGACGCCGAGGACCTGCGGGCCGCCGAGGCGCAGCGATGAGCGCGAGCCTGGCCACCGAGGCCCTCAAGCTCGTGCGGGCGCGCGTCACGTGGGTCGCGACCGCCGTGGTCGTCGTCGGGGTCCCGCTGCTCGCGCTCGGGTTCGCGCTCGCTGCGGACGGCGGCGGATCGAGCCAGCTCGCCCTCAAGACGCGCGCCATGCTGCCCGGCGAGGGGTGGGTCGGGCTGCTGGGCGGGACGGGGCAGATCCTGTCGGTCGCGATGCTCCTCGCGACGGCGTTCGTCGCGAGCTGGACGTTCGGGCGCGAGTTCGCCGACGGCACGCTCGAGCCGCTGCTGCTCGCCCGCGCGAGCCCCGGCCGGACGGCCTCGGCCAAGCTCGCCGTCGTGACGGCATGGGCGGTCGTGGTGTGCGCGGCGGCGGTCGTGGTGGCCGTGCTCGCGGGTCTGGTCGCGGGGGTAGGGGCCGACGGCAGCCCGGGAGACCTCGTCGCGCCTGCGGCCCGGGCGTTGGTCGGCGGTGTGCTCGTCGCCGTGCTGGCGCTGCCGGTCGCGTTCGCCGCGAGCGCCGGTCGCAGCGCGCTGGCCGGTGTCGGGACGGTGCTGGGGATCGTGGTGGTCACGCAGGTGGTGACGGTGACGGGCGCCGGGGCCTGGTTCCCGTACGCGGCGCCGGGTCTGTGGCTCGGTATGGGGGGCCCGGACGTCGCGGTGAGCGCGGTGCAGCTCCTCCTCGCGCTGCCGGTCGCGGCGGCGGGCTGGGTCGCGACGGTGGTGTGGTGGGAGCGTGCCGAGATCGTGGCCTGACGGTGCCGAGGCCCGGCTGGAGGCGGCGGCACTGTAGTCTCGTGTGTTCACTCGTTAGCCGAGGCAACGAATTGCCGTGGGGCGAGTGGTGCACGGGTCCTCAAGCAGCGGGGTCTCGTCAGGCGTACTCGTCCGGGTGAGCTCTGCCCGGGAAGGAGACTGCATGACGCAGGCTCAGTCCGGCTCGACCTTCCTCACTCCCGGCGCACCGGTGGACCTCGACAACTGCGCGCGGGAGCCGATCCACGTCCCCGGCCGCATCCAGCCACGCGGCGCGCTGCTGGTCGTCCGCGAGTCGGACGGTGTCCTCCTGCAGTGCTCGGAGAACCTCGGTGAGCTCGCCGGGCGGCCGACCGGGTCGCTGCTCGGCCGTCCCCTGGCCGACGCCGTCGGCCGCGCCGCCGCGTCCGCGGTGCTGCACCACGTCGCGACGACGCCCGACCTCGCCGCGCACAACCCCGTGCTGCTCGCCGTCGAGCCGCCCGGGGGCGGGCCGGCGGTCCCTCTCGACGCGGTCGTGCACCGCCCGCCCCTGCCCGCGGACGCCGCCGGCGTCCTCGTGGTGGAGCTCGAGCCCGTCGCGGGCCTGCGCCCGCTCACCTTCCCCACGACGTACCAGTCCGTGCGCGGCGCCCTCGGCGACCTCGAGCGCGCAGCGTCCCTGCAGGAGCTGTACGACGGCGCGGCGCACCACGTGCGTGAGCTCACCGGCTTCGACCGGGTGATGATCTACCGCTTCGACGACGACTACAACGGCGAGGTGGCCGCCGAGGCGCGCCGCGCCGACCTCAACTCCTTCCTGGGGCTGCACTATCCGGCGTCGGACATCCCGCCGCAGGCCCGGGCGCTGTACGAGAAGAACTGGATCCGCCTCATCGCGGACGTCGACTACGTGCCGTGCGAGATCGTGCCCGTGGACCTGCCGGTCACCGGGCAGCCGCTCGACCTCACGTACTCCACGCTGCGCAGCGTGTCCCCGATCCATCTCGAGTACCTGCGGAACATGGGGGTGCGGGCGTCGATGTCGATCTCGCTCCTGCAGGACGGGAAGCTGTGGGGGCTCATCGCGTGCCACCACTACGACGGGCCGCACGCGCCGGCGTACGAGGTGCGGACCGCCGCGGAGTTCCTCGGTTCGATCCTCTCGGTGCGGCTCGTCGCGCAGGCGGACGACGAGCGGGAGGTCGCGGCGCGTCGTGGCGCGCGCGTGCTCGCCGGCCTGGTCGCGGACAGCCGGGACGACGACGTCCCGCTCGCCGAGGCCCTCACCCGGGACACCCGGGTGCTCGACATGGTCCGGGCCGATGCCGCGTTCGTGGTGGCCGAGGGGGTCGAGGCGTGGACGGGGACGGTCGAGCCCGAGGGTGCTGCGGCGATCGCCCGGTGGGTGAGCGACCACGACGAGGAGGTCGTCGTCACCGAGTCGTTGGCCCGTGTGGCGCCGGACGTCGCGCGCGCCGCGCCCGGTGTCGCGGGGGTCCTGGCCGTCGCCCTGCCCGACGGGCAGGTGCTGGTGTGGCTGCGTGACGAGGTCGTGCGGTCGGTCGACTGGGGCGGCGACCCGCACAACAAGGCACTCGCGCTCGGCGAGGACGCGTCCGTCCGGCTGAGCCCGCGCCTGTCGTTCGACCGCTGGCGCGAGGTCGTCCGCGGCCACAGCACGCCCTGGGCCGAGCACGAGGTCGACAGTGCGACGACGCTGCGCAGCCACCTCGTCGAGGCGCTGTACCTGCGCGGTCGCCGGGAGGTGCGAGGCGCCGAGGCGCTCCAGCGCAGCCTGCTCCCCGAGGTGTTGCCCCAGGTCGACGGCTGGGCGCTGGACGCCCGCTACGAGCCCTCGGGCGGGTCGTTCGTCGGCGGGGACTGGTACGACGCGTTCACGCTGCCGGGCGGGCGGATCGCGCTCGTGGTGGGCGACGTGACGGGGCACGGCCTCGCGGCGGCGGCGTCGATGGGTCAGCTCCGGAACGCGCTGCGCGCTCTGCTGCTCCCGTCGCGCTCCGCGGCGGACTCCGTGCGCCTGCTCGACGAGCACGTGCGGTGGATGATGCCGGACCAGGTCGCGACCCTCGTGGTCGTGGTGCTCGATCCGGCGACGGGCGAGGTCGAGCACGTGTCGGCCGGGCACCCGCCGATGCTCCTGCTGGACGGGCAGGGCGGGTCACGCTGGGCCGCGACGGCACGCCTCCCGCCCCTCGGGCTCGTGGCCCGCGCCTCGGCGCCGGCGTCGCGGTACGACGACGCCGTGGGCCGGGACCGGGTCGAGCCCGGCGGAGCGCTCGTGCTCTACAGCGACGGTCTGGTCGAGCGACGGACCGAATCGCTGCGGGTCGGTCTGGACCGGCTCGCGGAGTCGTTCGCCGAGTGTGCGGCTGCCGCGACGGGTGTGACGGGTCCGGACCGGATCGATCAGGTCGTGCGGCGCACCCGCGACACCACCTCGACGGACGACGCGACGCTGCTCGTGGTGCACCGCCTGCTGTAAGGGCTGCGGACGAGCGGTCCGCGACGCCGTGGGGTGAGGCGGGGTGAGGTGGTCACCCCGCCTATCCGGTCGGTTCCAACGACCCCCAGGCGGCAGGTTCCGTCTCCCGGAACCGCGCCCACACGTGCTTGGCGTCCCCCTCGATGTACCAGCCGACGTCGAGCGAGATGCGCTGTGCGACCGCGAGGCCGAACCCGCCCGCTCCCGGCTCCCGCGGCTCCGCGACGACGGGCGCTGCGCTCGCTTCGTGGTCCTTGACGTCGATGATGAACTCGTCGCCGTCGGTGAGGAGCTGGACGACCGTCGGCGGTCGCGCGTGCAGCAGCGCGTTCGTCGCGAGCTCGCTCGCCACGAGGACCGCCTTCTCCGGCGTGGCCGCGAGGCTGCCGCCGGGCGGCAGCGCGGTGCCCGTCAGGGCCTCGTGCAGCGACGTGCGCAGCGTGGCGAGCTCCTCGACCGTGTCGAGGACCCAGGTCTCGACGACGTGGAAGTGCTCCGGTGGACGCGCGGAGCGGATGGCGCTCATGCGCCGGCCTTCTCGGTCGCGTCGGAGCCGTCGGTCGTGCCGGCCTCGTCGACGAAGGTGAAGAGCGCGGCGACGCCGCTGATCTCGAGCAGGTCGCGGATCCGTGCGGGGACGTCGACGAGGACGGGGTTTCCCGCGGTGGGGTGGACGGCGCGGTAGAGCAGCCGCAGGCCGCCGGAGTCCATGAACGTGACGTCGGAGAGGTCGACCGTGACGGGACCGCTCACGTCGCCCAGGGCGCTGACCACCCGGTCCTCGTACCTGGCCTGGACGGCGGCGTCGACCTCGCCCCACAGGACCCATCGCGCTCCGTCGTCCTCGATCCGGACACCGCCGTGCTCGTCGTTCGGCACGTTGCCGCCTCCTGTCTCGTCGTCACGCTCGCTCGTGCCCCGACCGCTGCCGGGAGCACCGCGGCCATCCACGCTACGGAATCCTGAGGACTTCTGCGCGGTAGGGCTGGCCTCGGTCATGCGACGCTCACGTGCAGGTCGGTGCATCAGGCGGGAACGACATGCCTCTCTCTCAGTGCAGAGTGTCGAACGTCACACTCGGGGCAAATCCTCGAGCGGGCGTCGACCGCCGCCGCGGACCGTCCGCGGCGACCGAAGCAGGGGGACAGACGCATGGCACCAGCACGCCACCACACACGTCATCACACCGACGACGGATCGCCGCTCGACGCGGGGGTCTGTCGCCTGCTCGAGCCGGGCCTGGGGGCGGACCTCTCCCGCGTCCGGGTCCGGCAGGGAGCCCTGGCCGACCGGGTCCTGACCCGGCTCGGCGCACCCGCCGCGACGAGCGGGCACCACATCTACCTCGCCGGGCACCTCGACCGGGGCTCCGACCACTGGGTGGAGGTGCTCGCGCACGAGGCGGCGCACACCGTCCAGCAGGCCAACGGCGTCGGCCGCGCCGCCGGGGCGTCCCGTCTCGGCCCGCGCACCTCCCGCTGGGAGTCGTTGGCCGACGACGCCGCGCGCCGCGTCCTCGACGGCCGGTCCGCTCCCGACGAGGCCCGGGTCGCGCCCGGGTCGCGCCCGCTCGTCGGGGCAGGGGCGCCCGTCGGCGCGCTCGTCCAGCGCTTCAACTCGTGGGAGCACCTGCTGCTCGGTGACCTCAGCCCGCGCGACCTCACGGAGATCGCGGTCGGGGGAGTGCTCCGCGGCGAGATCCTCGACCGCTGGATCGGCTACCTCGGCCTGTGGCAGCACGGCATCACGGGCGTGAGCGAGCAGACGATCCGGGCGCACCTGCCCGGCGTCACGCTCCTGCGCCTGCGGGGCCCGCAGGGGGAGCTGCTGGCCACGAGCGGCGAGGTCAACGCCATCAGCGGCGACTACGCGGGCGAGCCGGGCTGGATGCTCGCCGACCCGCCCGACGCGGGTCGCACGCGCGTCCTCGTCGGGTTCCTGCAGCAGGTGCGCCAAGAGGCGTACAACCGGCTGCGCGCGCTGGCGCACCCCGGCTCGCCCACGGTGAACTTCGCCGGTGCGATGACGGTGTACTACAGCGGCGAGGGGACGCTCGACGCTCTGCACGAGCTCAACGGCATCGAGGCGTACACCGCGGGGCTGGGTGTCGACCACTACAAGGGTCTGCTCGCCCGCAACGCGTGCCATTTCGCACCGTTCGGCTGGCACCGCTGGCGCGACTTCCACCAGCAGGCTCGCACGCTCGCCCGCGACTCCTGGACGTCGAACGACCCGCAGCGCAAGTGGGACCTCGCCAACCGGGCGCGCGTCGTCCAAGGGTACGCCGACCACTTCCTGCAGGACGCGTTCGCGGCCGGGCACCTGCTCAACAAGACGCAGATCATGCAGTGGTTCGTGACCTGGGCGGCGTCGAAGTGGTTCCTGCCCGTGCCGGACTGGGAGGCCGTCCGGCTGATCACCGCGGACCGCCAGCCCGGGCTGCGCGGCGCCGACCTGTACGACCTCACGCGCGCCATCACGTCGAACGACCCGCAGACCGCCGAGGAGCAGCCGACCTACCAGGGCCGGGTCGCCGCGACGCACATCCAGGCGGACGGTTCCTCGGCCGGGGTGTCGTACCACAACTACCTCAGCTTCCTCGGTGCCACGGTCACCCAGCTCGCGTCCAACCAGGCGCACAACCACTTCAACGAGACGTCGCTGCGCGTGCAGGACGCCCGTGGTGACGCGTTCACCGTCTACGGCGACGAGACGATGCTCAAGGCGAAGGGTGACGTGGTCTACCCGAGCACGACCCTCGAGATGTCGCGCACCGCGGTCGCCGACATCCTCGCGACGGGGTCCACCTCGGTGACCGTCGACGAGATCCTCGCCCGCGTCCCGAGCACCGTCGTGACACCGTCCGGGCCGACCAGCCTCCAGCGGTGGCACGACGGGTCCCTGGAGTCGATGCTCGGCAACGACGTGTTCGGCGGCGTGCGCGCCTACCTCACGCTGTTCGACGACACCCTCGGCCTCGTGTCGGTGGACCAGAAGACGACAGGGTTCGCCACCCGCTGGCAGACGAGCCTGCCCGACTGCGGCTACGACGTCGTCTCCACGACGTTCGACGGCCGGCGCTGCGTCGCCGCGTCCAACGGGCACGCCTACCTCCTCGACCCGGTGAGCGGGAAGGTGCTGCACCACAACTCCCTGCCGGGGCGCGGGCGCAACGAGATCCGCATCGCCACCGACCCGCAGCACGCGTACCTCGGCACGAACGGCTACGTGGTGGCGACCGGCATCGACGACCTCGCGACCCGGTGGCAGTGCAGCCTGCCCGGCTCGGGCTGGGCGGTCGTCGACGTGCTGTCCACCCGCGCGGGCCTCTACGCGGCGAGCAACGGCCACGTCTACCGCCTCGACCCGGCCACCGGGAAGGTCTTGGCCCGCAACGACCTGTCGGGGCGGGGCAACGAGGAGGTGCGCCTGACCCTGGCGGGCGAGACGCTGTGCGCGGGGACCAACGGGTACGTCGTCGGGCTCGACCCGCACACGCTCGGCACGCGCTGGCAGTGCAGCCTGCCCGGCGCCCGCTGGGACCTGGTGAGCGTCGCCGCGGCAGGTGACAAGGTCGTCGTCGGCTCGCACGGCTACGCGTACGTCCTGCGCTCGTCAGACGGGGCGATCCTCGACTCGAACGGCCTCTCGGGCCTGGGCTACGAGCGGGTGGAGGTCGCCACGGACGGCACGACGGCGTACGTCGGCACCGCGGGGCACCTCCTCGCGTTCTCGGTCGACGGGTTCCACCAGCGGTGGAAGCAGTCCCTGCACGCCGGTGGTGTCGTGACGATCCTCGTGGACGGGCCGCGGCTGTTCGCGGCGGCGTCCGGGTACGTCCAGCAGCTCGACCCCGCCTCGGGTGCGCCGCAGTACCTCAACTCGTTGTCGGGTCGTGGCCTGCACGAGGTCCGGATGGCCTCCAGCGGGTCCGTGCTCTACTGCGGGATCAGCGGCTACCTCGTCGGGGTCGGGCTCGACCCGTCCTGAGGCAGCGAGCATCATGGCGTGGCCGCCAGGCTTGCCCACCGGCAGCCGGGCGGCCACGCTGGGCCCATGGACGACGCGAAGGCCACGCTGCACCACTACCTCCAGGCCGCGCGCGACGCGCTGCTGTGGAAGCTGGAGGGGCTCGACGAGCGCGCCGCCCGCTGGCCCCGCACGCCCACCGGCACCAACCTCCTGGGCCTCGTCAAGCACGCCGCGAGCATCGAGATCGGCTACTTCGGCGACGTCTTCGGCCGGTCGTGGCCGACCCCGGAGGAGGTGCCGTGGATCGCGGAGGACGCCGACGACAACGCCGACATGTGGGCGACCGCCGACGAACCGACGGCGTGGGTCGTGGACCTGTACCGCCGCGTCTGGACGTTCGCGGACGCCGCGATCACCGAGCTCGACCTGGACGCGGTCGGGCGGGTCCCCTGGTGGCCCACGGACCGCAACGAGGTCACCCTCCTGCGCGTCGTCACGCACGTCACGAGCGACCTCACGCGGCACGCGGGGCACGCCGACATCCTGCGCGAGCTCATCGACGGGCACGCGGGCCTGCGCCCCGACAGCACGAACCTGCCGGACATGACGGCCGAGGCGCAGGCCGCCTACGTGCAGCGGCTCCAGGACGTCGCCGACGCCGCGGGGTCCTGATCGCGTCTCCCCTAGGGTGGAGCGATGGCGCTTCTCAGGCAGGTCCAGGTCACGTTCGACTGCGCGAACCCCGAGCGCCTCGCCCGGTTCTGGTGCGAGGTGCTGGGGTACGTCGTGCCGCCCCCGCCGGAGGGCTTCGCCTCGTGGGGTGAGTTCGACCGCTCGCTGCCGCCCGAGCACCAGGGGTCGGTGTTCGCCTGCGTCGATCCCTCAGGCGTCGGGCCGCGGCTGTTCTTCCAGCGCGTCCCCGAGGGCAAGGTCGTCAAGAACCGGTTGCACCTCGACGTGCGGGTCGGCACCGGGCTCGTGGGTGACGAGCGCCTCGCCACGCTCGAGGCCGAGTCCGCACGGCTCGTCGCGCTCGGAGCCATCGAGGTGCGCCTCCTGCCGGCCGACGGCGTCGACGAGTCGTGCATCGTGATGCAAGACATCGAGGGCAACGAGTTCTGCCTCGACTGAGGGCCGGTACGTCTCAGCGTGCGAGCCGCTCCACGACGGTGCCGTAGAGGCGGGGGGATCGCGCCGCGAGCGCCACGATGCCGCCGCGGGCGGGGGAGACGGCGGCGGCGACGAGCCCGGTGGTGAGGACGCGGTAGTCGCGGGTGGCGCGGGTCCAGGCGCGCTCGTAGGCGGCCGGGTCGTCGAGGTGCTCGACGGCGGCGGCGGCCTGTGCGAGCCCGACGCGCAGGCCTTCTCCGGTGAGGGCGTCGACGTACCCGGACGCGTCGCCGACGAGCCGGACGCGCCCGGCGGTGCGCGCGGTGGTGCGTTGCCGCAGGGGGCCGGCCCCGCGGACGGGGCCGAGGGGCTCGGTGTCGCGCAGCCGGTCGGCGAGGGGCCCGAACGTCGCGAGCGTCGCCTCGTAGTCCACCCCGGGTGGTCCGAGGAGCGCGATGCCGACGACGTCGGGCGCGACGGGCGTCACGTACGCCTCGACGTCAGGTCCCCAGTGCACCTCGACGAGATCCGTCCAGGCGGTGACGGCGTAGTGGCGGCGCAGGCCGAACCGGCGGCGCCCGCCGCGCTGCCGCTCGAGGCCGGTGAGCCGCCGCACGGTCGAGTGCAGCCCGTCGCACGCCAGGACCCACCGTGCCCGGACGCCTGCTGCTGCGACGCCGTCGGGCAGCTCGTCGATCCGGTCGACGCGCGCGTCGACGAGCTCGACCCCGAGGGCGGTCGCGCGGTCGTGGAGCGCGGTGTGCAGGGTGGTGCGCCGGACGCCGCGGCCGGGGCCGGTGGCGAACAGGTGGTCCGCGCGGCGCGTGCGGTCCTGGTAGCTGATGCCGGTGAGGCGGTGCCCGTCGGGGTCGACCCCGAGGCGTTGCAGCGCGGCGAGCGCACCGGGCATCAGGCCTTCGCCGCACGCCTTGTCCACCGGCGCGGTGCGGGGCTCGACGACGACGACGTCGTACCCGGCGGTCCGCGCCTCGATCGCGGCCGCCAGGCCGACGGGCCCGCCCCCGACGACGAGGACGTCGGTCCTCATGCGGGTGCGGCGCCCGTGGCGTCCCGAGCGGGGGCGGCGGTCGCCGCGGCGAGGGCCCGTTCCTCCGCGGGGATGCGGAAGCGCGCGAGGAGGACCGCGTTGAGGACGGTGAAGACGAGGGCGGTGACCCAGCAGGAGTGCACCAGGGGGAGAGCGATGCCCTCGACGACGACCGCGACGTAGTTCGGGTGACGGAGCCACCGGTAGGGGCCGCGGGCGACGAGCGGCATGCCGGGCACGACGATGACGCGGGTGTTCCACCGGTGCCCGAGCGTGCCGATGCACCACCAGCGCAGGGCCTGGCTCGCGACGACGAGCGCGATCGCGGGCCAGCCGAGCCACGGCAGGAACGGTCGGTCGGCGACCTGGACCTCGACGAGGCACGCGACGAGGAGCCCGGTGTGCAGGGCGACCATCGCGGGGAAGTGTCCGCGCCCCGACTCGATGCCGCCGCGCGCGAACGCCCACCGCGCGTTGCGGGCCGACACGACGAGCTCGAGCAGCCGCTCGAGCGCGGTCGCGGCGACGATCAGCTGGAAGACGAGCAGCATCAGGACCCTTCCTCGGTCGTGGGCAGGTGCAGCAGGACGAGCTCGGCGCTCACCCCGGGGCCGAACGCCATGAGCACACCGTGCTCCCCGCCGGGCGGGAGCGGGCCGGTGCTCCCGGTCCGCCCGCGGAGCGTGTCCGCGAGGACGTGCAGCACGGAGGCGGAGGACAGGTTCCCGACGGCGGCGAGCGAGGCCCGGCTCACGGCCAGGTCCGCGTCGGTGAGGCCGAGCGCGTCGCGGACCGCGGAGAGGACCCGCGGGCCGCCGGCGTGCACGACCCACGTGCCGACGTCGGCCACCTCGAGATCGTGGTCGGCGAGCAGGCCCTTGAGGTCGCCCGCGAGGTGCGCGCCGATGATGTCGGGCAGGCCGGCCGACAGGACGATGCCGAACCCGCCGTCACCGACCGTCCAGCCGAGGTGGTCGGCCGTGTCGGGGTACAGGCGGCTGCGGGTGTCGACGACCGCGGGCTGCGCGGCCGTCGGGGAGGCGGCGGCCGGGTGCTCGTCGCCGACCACGACGACCGCGGCCGCGCCGTCGCCGAACAGGCCGCTGGAGACGAGGTTCGCCATGGAGTCGTCGCCGTGCTGGATCGTCAGCGAGCACAGCTCGACCGAGACGAGCAGCGCCACCTCGCGCGGATGGCCCTCGAGGTAGTCGTGGACGCGCGCGAGCCCCGCGGCGCCCGCGACGCAGCCCAGGCCGAACGACGGCAGCCGCTTGACGTCCGTGCGCATCCCGAGCCGGCCCACGAGCAGCGAGTCGATCGACGGCGCCGAGATCCCGGTGACGGACGTGAAGAGCAGGAAGTCCACGTCCTGGGGGTCGAGACCTGTGGCGTCGAGCGCCCGGTGGCACGCCTGCTCCGCGAGGTCCGTGCCGACGGCGATGAACTGGTCGTTCGCGCGACCGAAGCTCGTCAGCGCCGCGTACTCCTCGAGCGGCAGCGCGAGATGGCGGGTGGTGACCCCGCTCGCCGCGTGCAGCCGTTCGAGGCGGTCCTGGCGGCCCCGGTCCGCGGTGAGGAGCGGGCCGATCACCCGTGTGATCTCACGCTGCGGGTACACGTGGCGGGGTAACGCAGGCCCGACGGCGAGGACACGCGACATCTGGGCATCGTGTCACGGGGGCGTACGCGCCGCGCGTTGCCGGATGGTGCACGCACCCGGACCCGGCTACTTTCGGCGTGTGGCGCACTCCGCGCCGCGGACGTGCACGCCTCCAGGAGGAATCATGAGCGAGTCGACCCAGGGCAACGACGGCCTCGGCGGGATGCTGGGCAAGGCCAAGGACTTCCTCACCGACGACCGCATCGACGACATCGCCGAGAAGATCAAGAGCGTCGCACCCGACTCCGTCGACGAGCACGTCGACACTCTCGCCGAGAAGGCGAAGGAGCACAACGACTGACCACACCGGTCCCGGGCCGGGCACCGTCGGCGCATGCCGAGGGTGCCCGCTCGACCGTGTGAGCCGCTAGTCCCGGACGGGGCTGCCGTACTCGTCGATCCTGAACGAGTCGGCGAGTTCGAGAGTGTTGGCGTCGAGGACGACGACCGCGTCCTGCGGCCAGCTCTCGTCGATCGGCAGGTGGTCCTGCTCCCCGCGGATGATCGCCCCCGCGTTGATGATGGCGCCCGTGCTGCTGTCGACGAGGACGACGTTCGGGTACTCGTCCAGCAGCGCCCGCCCCTCGTCGTCCATCGCGGCCATGCTCCACCAGCCCTCGTACCCGACGACGGTGTGCTGGCTGACGTCGGCCGGCTCGCCCGGGTCCGGAGTGCCGGTCGCCTCCGCGCTCGGCGAGGCGTCCGGCGACGGCTGCGGCGGCGGACTGCTCGTCCGGCTCTCGGTGGTGGCCCGAGGCTCTGTCGGCGTGCTCTCCGCAGCCGTCGAGCACGCTGCGGACATACCTGCCAACAGCCCTACCGTCATCAGCGCAACGCTGCGTCGCATCGCGCCCCCTGCGGTGTCGCGATCGCGTCGAGCGTGACCCTACCTCGTCGCCGAGCCGCGTGAGACCCCCGCGGCAGGATGCGTCCATGACGTCGTCGAGTCCTGAGATCGCGCCCGATGGGTACGCAGAGCTGCTGGCCGAGCTGAAGGCGCGCGTCCGGTCGACGCGGTTCCGGGCGGCCCGAGCAGCGAACTCTGAGGTGCTGCGGCTCTACTGGTCGGTCGGGCGGGACATCCTCGAGCGTCAGCGCACCGCGGGGTGGGGGAGCAAGGTCGTGACGTCCCTGGCCGCGGACCTGCGCAGCGAGTTCCCCGACCAGCGCGGCTGGTCACGGTCGAACCTGCTGTACATGCGTCGGGCCGCGGAGACCTGGCCCACAGAAGACGAGTTCGTCCAACAACCCGTTGGACGATTGCCGTGGGGACACGTGACGGTCCTGCTCGACCGGCTCGAGACCCGGGCAGAGCGCGACTGGTACGCCGAGCGCGCCGCGGAGAACGGCTGGACGCGCGGCGTCCTGGAGCACCAGATCAAGGTCGGTCTGCGCACCGCGTTGGGTGCGGCACCGACGAACTTCACGACGGCGCTGGAGTCGCCGGACTCCGAGCTCGCGCAGCAGCTGGTCAAGGACCCGTACGTGTTCGAGCACCTCGCGCTCGTCGAGCGCGTCGCCGAACGAGACGTCGAGCAGGCGTTGACGGACCGGTTGCAGGACACGATGCTCGAGCTCGGCCGTGGGATGGCGTTCGTCGGCCGCCAGGTGCGCCTGACGGTGCCGGACGATGCGAGTGACCGGGTGGACGAGTTCTCCGTCGACCTGCTGTTCTTCCACGTCGAGCAGCTGCGATACGTCGTGGTCGAGCTCAAGATCGGATCGTTCGAGCCCGCGCACGTGGGCCAGCTCGGGACGTACGTCGCGATCGTCGACGACCAGCTCCGCCGGCCCACGATCCACGCACCGACGATCGGGATCCTGCTGTGCACCGGGAAGTCGGGGCCGACCGTGCGGTACGCGCTGGCCAGCACCAGCGCCCCGGTCGCCGTCGCGGACTATCAGGGCCTGCCGGCGGACGCTCGCGGCGTGCTGCCGAGCGCAGCCGAGCTGGCGGCCGTCATCGAGGACGAGCTCGACCAGCCGGACTCGAGCAGGTCGTCTGCACCGGCCTGACGCGACGCAGCCTGACGACGACTACCGGCGTCCGGGAGCAGACCCGCCCGCGGCCTGGCGCTTGCGCTCGTAGTGCCGTCGGGCCTTCATGCGGTTGCCGCACAGGGCCATGGAGCACCACTGGGCGCGGTTGGCGTGGCTGCGGTCGATGAGGAACCGGTGGCACTCGGGGTTGCCGCACGACCGGAGCCGGCCGGGGTGGTCCCGCTCGAGCGCGCCCCACGCGAGCACGACCCGCACGGCGAGCGTGTCGTCGGGCGCTGCCCGGAGCCTCCACCCCACCCCGCCGGAGGTGACGGTCGGGATCATCGCCGCGTCGCGCAGGAACGTGTCCAGGGCGGCGGGCTGCTCCTCTCCACGGACGACGGACTGGAGGGCGTCACGGACCTGCCGGACGGTCGTGACCTCTTGCAGGGTGCCTGCTCCGCCGCGCTCCGTCGCCCACGCGACCGCCTCGGCGTCGTCACGTAGCGCGTCGGTCGGCACACCGCCCTCGACGGGGGAGGTGTTCAGCAGCTCGAGGAGGAGGGCCTCGTCGTCGGGAAGATCGATCATGGTCCAAGCCTAACCTATATCCCAAGGGTTGACAGGTTAGACGACGCCTCCTATGGTGCTCTAACCAGATAACCGCGATGAAGGAGTTAGACATGGCTACGGTTCACCATCGGACCCGCACCGTCCACGGGTACGAGATCTTCTACCGCGAGGCCGGGGACCCGGCTGCGCCCACGATCGTCCTGCTCCACGGCTACCCGACGAGCTCGTTCATGTTCCGCCACCTCATCCCGTTGCTGGCGGACCGGTTCCACGTCGTCGCCCCCGACCACCTCGGCTTCGGCCTCTCGGCGGCGCCCCGAGCGGACGAGTTCGACTACTCGTTCGACGCCCTCGCGGACATCACCGAGGCGCTCCTGGCGGACATCGGCGTCGACCGCTACGCGATCTACGTCCAGGACTACGGCGCACCCATCGGCTGGCGCCTCGCCACCCGTCGGCCGGACGCGATCACCGCGATCATCACCCAGAACGGCAACGCGTACGAGGACGGCTTCGTCGAGAGCTTCTGGGCACCGGTGTGGGCCTACCAGCAGGAGCAGAACGCGACGACCGAGACCGCGATCCGTGAGGCGCTCGGCATCGACGCGATCCGTTGGCAGTACCTCCACGGCGTCGAGGACCCCACTGTCGTCGACCCGGACACGTGGCACCACGACCACGCGCTCGTCTCGCGGCCCGGCAACGACGAGGTCCAGCTGACGCTGTTCCGCGACTACGCCACGAACGTCGCGATGTACCCGCGGCTGCACGAGTACTTCCGGACCAGCCAGGTGCCGCTCCTCGCGGTCTGGGGCGAGCGCGACGAGATCTTCGGGCCCGACGGCGCACGCGCCTTCACGCGGGACCTCCCCGACGCGCAGATCCACCTCCTGCCCGCCGGGCACTTCCTCCTCGAGAGCGACCTCGACCAGGTCGCGGACCTCATCCGGGACTTCCTCTCGACACTGCCGGCGGACGTCCCGGCGGGTGTGGGGCGGCCGGACGCCGGGTAGCGTGCGGGCATGAGCAGCAGGGTCGCCGCCACGGGTGGCGGTGCGTCGCAGTCGTCTCGCGTGCGGGGCACGGTGCGCGGCCTGGCCGTCGCGTGCCACACCGGCCCGACCGTGATGGTCACGCTCCTCGCGGCGGCCTTCGCGCTCGGTGTCGGTGCGTCCGGCCCGACGACGGCGCTCGTCGCCGCCGCGGTCCTCGCCGGCCAGCTGTCCGTGGGGTGGTCGAACGACTGGCTCGACGCCGCCCGGGACCTGGCCGTCGGACGCACCGGCAAGCCCGTGGTCGACGGCCTCGTCACCGCCGCGCAGCTGCGCGCAGCCGCCCTGGTCGCGCTCGGTGCGTGCGTCGTGCTGTCCGTCGCGACGGGCTGGCTTCCCGGTGCGGTCCACCTCGTCGCGGTCGCGAGCGCCTGGGCGTACAACCTGCGGCTCAAGTCGACCGTCTGGTCCCCGCTCCCGTACGCCGTGTCCTTCGGCCTGCTCCTGCTCTTCGTCGTCCTCGCCGTGACCGGCACCGCCGCGGCACCCTGGGCGATCGCGGCGACCGCCCTGCTCGGTGTCGGCGCGCACGTCGCCAACACCCTGCCGGACCTCGAGGACGACGCCGCGACCGGCGTCACCGGCCTGCCGCACCGCCTCGGACGGCGCCTGGCGAGCGTCGTCGCCCCCCTGGTCCTCGTCGGTGCGACGGCCGTCGCCCTCCTGGGCCCGGCCACCCCACCCGGGCCGGTCCGGTGGGCCGCGGCCGGGGTCGCCGCGGCGCTCGCGGTCGTCGCGGGCGTGATCGGGTGGACCCGACCGGCGTCGCGCGCACCCTTCACCCTGAGCATGGCCGTGGCCGCCGTGTGCGTGGTGCTGCTCGTGACGGCCGGGTCCGACGTCGCCCTGTAGTCCGGGGTCGGCACCGGCCCGACGGTCAGAGCATCAGGCCCGACTCGTACGCGGCGATCACGAGCTGCACGCGGTCACGGCGCTCGAGCTTGCGCAGCACCTCCGACACGTGGGACTTGACGGTCTGCTCGGTGATGAACAGCTCGGCGCCGACCTCAGCGTTCGACAGTCCGCGCGCCACGGCGAGCAGCACCTCGTGCTCCCGTGCGGTGAGGGTGTCGAGGCCGGGGACGGGCGCGGGTGCGCTCGCCCGCGCGGAGAAGTCCCCGACGAGGCGCCGGGTGACGTTCGGCCCGAGGAGCATGGAGCCCTCGGCGACCATCCGCACCCCCTCGACGAGCCGCGCGGCGGGGATGTCCTTGAGGAGGAACCCGCTCGCCCCGGCCTGCAGGGCGTCGTAGACGTACTCGTCGAGGTCGAACGTCGTGAGGATGAGGACCTTCGTCGCGGGGTGACGCGCGCAGATGCGGGCGGTCGCCGCGATGCCGTCCAGGTGGGGCATCCGGACGTCGACGACCGCGACGTCGGGCGCCTGGTCTGCGACCAGAGCGAGCAGCTCCAGCCCGTCCGCCGCGGAGCCGACGACCGTGAGGTCGGGTGCGGCGTCGATCATCGCGGCGAAGCCCAGGCGCACGACGGGCTGGTCGTCCGCGACCACGACGCGCGTCACGCGGCGTCACCCAGCGGCAGCGTCGCGACGACGACGAACGCGCGGCCGTCGTCCGACACCTGGGCCGTCAGCGACCCGCCGAGCGCCTCGACGCGCTCCCGCATCCCGATGAGGCCACGCCCGGGGAGGTGGCCGGGTGCTGCGCCGTCGGTCTGGTCGAGCGGGTTCGTCACCCGCAGCTCGGCGGCGTCGCCGGTGGCGGTCACCGTCATCGAGACGGCCTGCCCGGGCGCGTGCCGGCGCGCGTTCGTCAACGCCTCCTGCGCGGCCCGGTACAGGACGTAGCCCTGGGTGGCCGGGAGGCTCGGGAGCGCGGCGGTCAGCTCGACGTCCTGACCCGCGCCGCGGGCCGCCTCGACGAGAGCGGCGATGTCGTCCGCCCCGGGCTGCGGTGCGCGCTCGGGGCCGGGCCCGCCGCCGTCGTCATCGCTGTCGGCTGTGCTGTCGGTGGTGTCGTCGATCGTGCCGTCCGTCCGCTGCAGGACGGTGAGGACCTGACGCAGCTCGTCGAGCGCGCCGCGCGCGTCCTGCGCGATCTCCGCGAGGACCGGCTTGGCTCCCTCTCCCACGGGGTGCAGGTACGGCGCGGACTCGGCGCGGACGGCGACGAGCGAGATGTGGTGCGCGACGACGTCGTGCAGGTCGCGCGCGACCCGCGCCCGCTCCGCGGCGAGGGTCTGGACCTCGAGCGCGCGGTGCGCGGTCTCCTCGGCCTGGCGACTGCGGCGACGAGACCGGGACGTGAGCCCGATCGCCGCGCTCAGGGCGACGACGGCGACGGTCGCCACGGCGTAGAGCGCGAAGGACAGCGCCGGGTCGCCGCCACCGCCCGGCGAGACCGCGAAGACGATGCCGATCGGCAGGAGCGCGGGGATCGCGATCCAGCAGTACGCCGCCGCGACGAGCAGGGCGACGGAGGTCGGCAGGATCGCGCGCCGCCAGCCGTCGAGCGCCGCGACGACCGCGATGGCGAGCATCCCCAGCCACCACCCCCACACGAAGACGCCCAGCAGCACGATCGAGACGAACGGCCAGGCCGCGACGGCCACCGCCCAGCCGGGCCAGCGACGGGAGATCACCACACCCGCGACCACGCTGAGGTTGGCGATCATCACGAGCGGCAGCCCTTCGAGCATCGCGGGCTGAGGACCCCACAGCCCGCTGCCGACGAGCCAGATCGGTGTGATGAGCAGGAAGACGCCGACGATCGCGGCGAGGAAGATCGGCAGCGCCCAGTCCCGGGCGGACCGGGAGCGAACGCGCGGGGCGAGGGTCGTCATGCCTCGATCCTGCGGGAGCGGCACACCGCGCCGCCACCTCCCTACGAGGGAGCGGCGCTCGTCCCGAGGAGCGGTCTCACCTCGCGCGCCGGTTTCAGCGCAGGGGGTCGAACGGGCGGACCTCCGCAGGGACGTCGCCGGTGACGATCTGCTCGGCGAGCAGCCTGCCGGTCGCCGGGCCGAGCACCATGCCCCACATGCCGTGGCCTCCGGCGACGTAGACGCCCGGGGCGCGGGTCGCGCCGACGAGCGGCAGGCCGTCGGGTGTGACGGGCCGGGCACCGACCCACTCGTCGTGCCGGTCGTCGAGGTCGACGCCGGTGAACAGGTCGCGCACCCCCGCGAGGATCGCGTCGATGCGGCCGCGCTGGAGCGGCTCGTCGGCGCCGCGGAACTCCATGGTCCCGGCGACGCGGAGCCGGCCGCGGTACGGAGTGCACGCGACGCGCCGGGCCGGCAGGTAGATCGGCTGCTCGACCGGGACGTCGGTCGCGACGGTGAACGAGTAGCCGCGCCCCGCCTGGACGCGGGTGCGGACCCCGAGCGGACGGGCGAGGGCGGGCAGCCACGCGCCGGTCGCGAGCACGACGGCGTCGGCGGTGTGCACGTCGTGGTCCGCGGCCTCGACACGGACACCGGTGGCGCCCCGTCCCACGGCCGTGACGTGCGCGTCGGTGACGATCTTCGCCCCGCGAGACCGGACGGCGTCGGCCAGGGACTCGACGAACGGGCCCGGCTCGCAGAACCGCTGACCCTCCAGCGTCCACACCGACCCGACCCGGTCGGAGAGCTGGGGGACGGGCGCGTCGCCGCGGCGGCGCAGCGGGACCTCCTGGCCGGCGGCCGCGACCTGCTCGAGCTCGTGGCGGAACCCGCGGGCCTGCCGCTCGTGCTCGAACCCGACGACGAACGGTCCGGTCCGGGTGGGCGCGGTCACCCCGCCGGCCGCGAGCTCGTCGAACGCGTCGAGGGCCATCCGGTCGATCGGGGTGAGCGCCGCCATGGCGCGGCGCCAGGCCCGCGGCGTCGCGTGGGCGGCGAAGCGCACGAGGAACGACCACAGGCGCGGGTCCAGCCGGGCGGGCACGTGCACGGGCGCTCCCCGGTCGAGCAGCGCCTTCGGCGCGTACGTCCACAGGCTGGGGTCCGCGAGCGGCATCGCCATCCCGGGCGTCAACCAGCCCGCGTTGCCCCAGGAGGAGCCGGCGGCCACCCCCTGGCGGTCGAGCACGGTCACCTCCACGCCCCGCTCCTGCAGGTGCCACGCGGTCGCCAGTCCCACCATGCCCGCCCCGACGACGACGGCGGTGCGCGGGGTCCGGCGCGCGGCGGCGTGCACGGGTGCGGGTGCGGGGACGACCACGGACGGCTCCTTCGGCGGTGCTGGCGAGATGCGCCTATCGTGGTGAGTCCTTCGGCAGCGCACAATGGGATCGTCACAAGATTCTGCGGAGCCATCTCTTCGTCGAAGGATCAACAGATCTCTGCGTGAGGAGACCACCCGTGCCGAACGTCGTTCGACCCGCCGTCCTGGACGAGACCGACCGCCGCATCCTCGCGATCCTGGCCGACGACGCGCGCGCGACCAACAAGGCCGTGGCCGACGCCGTGGGCATCGCACCGTCGACCTGTCTGACCCGGATCCGCTCGCTCCAGGAGCGTGGTGTCATCCGGGGCTTCCGGACCGAGGTGGACCCCGCCGCCGTCGGGCGCAGCCTCCAGGCGCTCATCTCGATCCGCCTGCACTCCCACGCGCGCGCCGACCTCACCGGTTTCCGCGACTACCTCGCGGGCCTGCCGCACGTCGAGGGCATCTTCTTCGTCACCGGCGACCGCGACTTCCTGCTGCACGTGGCCGTCGCGGACTCCGACGCGCTGCGGGACGTCGTCGCGCGCACCCTCAGTGTCCGGCCCGAGGTCGCCGGGACGAGCACCACGGTGATCTTCGAGCACCTGCGGCCGTAGCCGCCGTCACCCGGTCCGGTCAGGGCGTCCCGGTGGTCGCCGGGAGCCGGTCGCGCCAGCGGTACTCGGGCGCGTAGCCCAGCATCCGCCGCGCCTTGCCGATGCCGAGCAGCGTGTCCCGACCCTCGACGTCGCGCACCTCGACGTCCGGGTACGTGCGCGCCATGAGGTCGCGCGAGGGCGCGTCCATGACGGTGTCGGCGGCCGCGATGATGAACGTCTCGAACCCGGTGAGGTCGCTCTCGAGCGCCAGGCGCACCGCCTGTGCGCCGTCGCGGGCGTCGATGTAGCCCCACAGGTTCCAGCGCCGCAGCGACTCGTCCTCCTGGAAGCCGGGGAACGCCAGGTAGTCCTCGTCCTCCATGACGTTGGAGAACCGCAGGCCGACGAGCTTGAGCGCCGGGTCCCAGCGGGTCAGGTGCCGGGCCATCTCCTCCTCGACGGCCTTGCCGAGGGAGTACGTGCTCTCGGGGCGGGCGGCGTACTCCTCGTCGACCGGCGCGTACGGCGGCGGGACGTCGAAGGGCAGCCCGAGCACGGTCTCGCTCGACGCCCACACCACGTTGCGGACTCCGGCGACCCGGGCGGCCTGGAACACGTTGTACGTGCTCGTCACGTTGTTGTGGAACGTCGCGCCGTTCGGCGCCATCCCCGGGGCCGGGATCGCGGCGAGGTGCACGACGCCGTCGATGCCCGCGTACCGGTCGTCGATCGCCGTGAAGAGCTCGATGACCTGCCCGAGGTCGGTGAGGTCGGCGCGGGTGAAGGACCCGGGCTGTCCGTCCGATGGTGGCACCCGGTCCACGGTGACGACGTCGTAACCGTGCGCGGCGAGGTCGGTGACGACGGCGCGGCCGAGCTTGCCGCTGCTCCCGGTGACGACGATGCGAGGCATGGTGCTCCTGACGGGTGGTTCGACGGTCGGACCGCCGGGCTGGGCTGCCGGGCGGGACCAGCATGCCACCTCGGGGTGCGGCGCGGCGAGGGCCGGGGCGTAGGCTCGTGGGCCGGGCGACGGCTCCCGCACGGACCGTCGCGCCAGCGCATCGCACCCTCACGAAGGACACGGACATGGTCAACCTCGCGTACGTCATCGCCGGATCGGAAGCCACGGGCGGTGCCGGGATCCAGGCCGACCTCAAGACGTTCCAGCAGCTCGGCGTCTACGGGGTGGGGACGCTCACGTGCATCGTGTCGTTCGACCCGAAGGCCGACTGGGGCCACCGGTTCGTGCCCGTCGCGCCCGAGGTCATCGCGGACCAGTTCGAGGCCGCGACCAGCACGTACGACCTCGACGTCGTGAAGATCGGCATGCTCGGCACCCCGGACACCATCGACGTGGTCGCGCGCTCGGTCGACAGCCGCCCGTGGCACCACGTCGTGCTCGACCCGGTGCTCATCTGCAAGGGCCAGGAGCCGGGCGCGGCGCTCGACACCGACACGGCCCTGCGCGAGAAGGTGCTGCCGCTCGCGACCGTCGTCACGCCCAACGTGTTCGAGGCGCGCACGCTCGCCGGCATGGACGCCATCGAGTCGGTCGACGACCTCGTCGAGGCCGCGGAGCGCATCCACGCGCTCGGCCCGGAGTTCGTCGTGGTCAAGGGCGGCGTCGAGGTGCCCGGCCCGGACGCGGTCGACGTCCTGTTCGACGGCCAGGAGATCACCGTCTACTCGACCGAGAAGATCGGTCAGGAGCGGGTCAGCGGCGCGGGGTGCACGTTCGCCGCCGCGATCACGGCCGAGCTCGCGAAGGGCACCGACGTGCCGCGCGCCGTCGCGGTCGCCAAGCAGCTCGTCACCGAGGCCATCGGCGCGCGGGTCGCGTCGAACGCCCCGTTCGACGCCGTGTGGCAGGGCGCGTACACCGGCTGACGGACCGTGTCCCCGGCGGACCCTACGCTCTGGGCATGCCCGCCGACCTGACCCCGCCGCCCGCCCAACGCCTCCAGCTGCTCACCGCCCGGTTCGTCCTCGAGCACCAGCCCGCGGCGACGTTCCCCGAGGACGACGAGTGGGTCGCGCTCGTGCGCGCACCGGAGGGGCTGACGGTGCTGCGCGAGGCCTCGCCGTTCGGTCGTGACGGCGAGCGGTGGGCCGGCTTCTACGGCGACCCGCACGGGCTGGACGTGACCGGCATGCTGGCGGCCGTCGTCGGGCCGCTCGCCGGCGCGCAGATCCCCGTGTTCGTCGCGTCGACGTTCCACGCCGACCTCGTGCTCGTCCCCGAGACGGCGGTCGAGGACGCGACCGCCGCGCTGCGGGACGCGGGCCACCGCGTCACCGGCGCGGCCTGACCGGTCAGGAGACCTGCGCGCGCAACCACGCGACGTCGGGCCCGATGTCGGCGTGCGTCTCGCAGATGACCGGCGCGTCCGCGGCGCGCACCAGGTCGGCGAGCACGGCGGGGTCGATCGTGCCCGCCGTGAGGCCCGCGTGCCGGTCCGCACCCGACCCGGCGGTGTCGCGGCTGTTGTTCGCGTGCACCAGGTCGATGCGCCCGGTGATCGCCCGGACGTCCGCGACGGCCGTCGCGAGGTCGATGCCGCCCGCCCACGCGTGGCACGTGTCGAGGCAGAAGCCCACCTCGCTGCCGCCGTCGGCCGCGGACACCGCCGCCCACAGGCGTTCGATGCGCTCGAGCCGCCGCGCCATCGAGCTCTCGCCGCCCGCGGTGTTCTCGATGAGCACCGGGACGTCCGTCTCGAGGGCGTCGATCGCCTTGCGCCAGTTGTCGAAGCCGACCGCGGGGTCGTCGTTCGCCGTGACGTGCCCGCCGTGCACGATCACGCCCTTCGCGCCGACCTGCCCCGCGCCGTCGACGATCTTCTGCAGCAGCTTGCGGCTGGGGATCCGGACGCGGTTGTTCGTGCTGGCCACGTTGATGACGTACGGCGCGTGCACGTACAGGTCGAGGTCGGCCGCCGCGGCGTCCGCCTTGAGCTGCTCGGGGCCGCCCGGGTAGTCGAACGTCGCCCCCTTCCAGCTCTGGGGGTCGCCGAGGAAGATCTGCGCCTGGTCGGCGCCGATGGCCGCCGCCTGGTCGATGACGTCCGCCTGGCCGAGGTGAGCTCCGATCCGCATGGCACCAACCTACGGGTGCGCACGCCGTCCGGTCACCAGGAGCTCATGTCCCGCAGGTCCTTCGTGAGGTCGTCGAGCGCGGAGCGGGCCCGCCGGGCCCGGTCGACCGGGTCGACCGTGAGCTCGTCGCCGGGGTTCGCGCGGCGCCCCGCCTCGTCCGGCGGCGCGGCCTCCCGACGGCGGAGCGCACCCGTCCGACGGCGTGTCTCGCCCGGGCGGCGCGGGTCGCGGTACGGGCCGTCGTGGCGCTGCGTGGCCGGGGGCGCGAGCACCGCACCGGCGTCAGGTGATGAGAAGAGGGGGAGGCGTGCCGGGTCCATCGCCCCATCGTCGTATGCCTACTTTTCGGACATGTTGCGTCGGTGGTTCGGTCGTGTGACAGGTGTCGCGACGGGGGAGCGGTCCCGTCACCGCGTGGCGAGAGGGTCCGCCGCTGCGGGCTGCTTGCTGTCGACGTGGCCGATCAGGTCGGCGCCGTCGCGGAACGCGGCGCGGGCGGAGGGCCAGCTGCTCTCGTCGACGTGCAGGGCGGTCCGGAGGTAGGCGGTGGTCAGCCGCTGGATGACGGCGACCCGCTCCGGGTTCTCGTCGGTGGTCTCGGCGACCTCGTACCCGACGATCCCGCCGAGCGCGTGCTCGGCACCGTGGAGGGTCAGGAGGTCCGTCGCGCCCGGGCTGTACGTGTAGGCGTCGGTGAACCAGTCGGGCCCGCGGCTCGACATCCTGGACTGGTCGCGGTCGCCTGCGACGACGAGCGTCGGTGTGGTCAGCTCCTGGAACGAGGGGTGCATGAACGGGAAGTTCGCCTGCGCGAACGGGTGCAGGTCCTCGCCGCCGACACCGGTCGCGGCGAACAGGATGCCCGCGGTGACGCGGCTGTCGGACATGTCCTCGCCGACCTGGCCCGTCTCGTCGAGGATCCGCGCGCCGAGGAGCGTCTGAGCGGTCTGCCCGCCCCATGAGTGGCCGGTGACGGCGACGCGGCCGCGGTCGACCCGGCCGGCGAGTCCGGGGACGGCAGCCTCGACGGTGTCAAGCTGGTCGAGGACGCGGGTGAGGTCGGCGATCCGCTCGGTCCAGATCGTCGGGAACACCGCGTGGTCGAACCCGAAGCCGTTCCGGCGCGAGTCCAGGTGCGTGGGCTGGACCACCACGAACCCGCGCGACGCCCAGAACGCCGTGAGCGGCGCGTACCCGTCGAGGTTCCATCCGTTGCCGTGGGAGAACACCACGACGGGGAGATTCGTACCGGTCGCCGGGGCGGACACCCGCACCTCCAGCGGGACCGGTCGACCGGGTGCGGCCAGCTCGACGGGAGCGACCGAGACGACGGGAGCGCCGGCGCCGATGATGCTGTCCAGGGTGTCGACGACCGATGACGTCATGCGAGGTCCTTCCTCGAGGCGGGGCTCTGCGATACTCGATATCGGAGCGATGTTCCACAACATTACGGAACGACGTTCCGTAATACAAGGGCGCGCCGTCGAGCGAGCGGGGAGTGGAACATGGTCGGGCGTCCGCGTCGGAGCCAGCAGGGCTTGCTCGATGCCGCGGCAGCGGTCTTCGTGACGTCCGGGGTCGACGCTCCGGTCCGGGAGATCGCGGCGAGGGCTGGCGTCGGCATCGGGACGATCTACCGGCATTTCCCGACGCGTCCAGAGCTCGTCGTCGCCGTGTATCGGCACCAGGTCGAGGCGTGCGCGGAGGCCGGCCCGCGGCTGCTCGCGCAGAGCGCGACGCCCGAGGCCGCCCTGAGGGCGTGGGTGGCAGTGTTCGTGGAGCTCCTGGTCACCAAGCACGGCCTGGCCGGCGCGTTGCAAGGAGACAGCGCCGGGTCCGACGCTCTGCACACCTCCTTCGTCGACCGCCTCGTCCCGGTCTGCGGCGCGCTCCTCGAGGCGGCGTGCGAGTCCGTCGACGCGACGCCGCCGGTCGACGCGTACAACGTCCTCAAGGGCATCGGGAACCTCTGCATCGGTGCATCGGCCGACGCTCGCTACGACGCCGAGACTCTCGTGCAGCTGTTCATCTCGGGTGTACTGGCCCGCCCGCGCACGTCGCCGTGAGATCGCCGTCGGTGCGGACGTTCACCATCCACGTCCAGCCCGCGCCCAGCGCGCCCAGCTCAGGCTCCTGCACCCGGATCGTCCAGGGGTCCGGTGTGGTGGTGCCGGGCAGGGTGCCGGTGCCCGACATGTCGTAGGCATGCCCCTCCTCGTCGTCCGTCGCGATCGGCAGCACGGCGGAGCGGACGAGGGCGGGTCGGCCGTCGGCGGGCTCGACGACGAGCTCGACCTCGGTCCCCGGCGCCGGGTCGGTGGTGGTCCAGCGCGAGGTCACCTCGATGGCGGCCGGCGTCTCGCTCGACTGTTCGCGGGTGATGCCCCACCGCGTCAGCTCCTCGGTCCCGGGCTCGTGCCCGAGGCTCGCGCCGAGCAGCGTCGGTTGTCCTGCCGTGCTGCCGGGGACCACGGTGCACTCGTCCCAGACGCTCCGCGAGCTCCACGACGTCGGGCCGACGGCGAACGCCACCGCGACGCTGCACAGCAGCGTGGCCGCCCCGGTGACCACCCGCGCACCGGTCGCCGCGTCGGGACGGCCGTCGGTGCGAGCGCGGACGCGTGCGCGGACCGCGGCGAGCGCCGGGTGCGGTGCCGGGCACGGGGCGTGCAGCACGACGGTGGACAGCAGGGTGTCGGCGAACGTCTGCCTCTTGTGGTGCCACAGCGGGCGGAGGAACCCGACGAACAGCACCATGTCGATCACGTGCGCGAGCCACCGCAGGACGGTCGTGAGCAGGCCTGCGGGTCGGCCGGTGGTCTCGTCGACCACGGCGATACCCATGGTGCGCTTGCCCGGCGTCGACCCGGTGTACGCCTGCAGCAGTGCGAGCGTCACGCCGGTGGCGACGAGCCACCCGCTGTCCGTCCAGGACGGTCCGGGTGAGCTGCCGACGCCGAGGAGAAGGTGTGGTGAGCCGGTGGCGCCGAGCGCGAGGAACGCGACGCTCGCGACGATGGCCGCGTCCAGCAGGTAGGCGACCACACGACGTGTCCACCCCGCGTAGGGCGCCTCGGGGACCGTGACCTCCAGCGTCGACGCGGGAAGCTGCTCGGAGGTGACCGTGGCGCTCATCGCCACATCGTGGCACAAGCGAACGAAGCCCTCCGGGCGATACGGCGATACGCTGCGCGCCATGGACGAGACGCGCGCCGAGCAGGTGGTTGTCGCCCGTCTGCTCGGACCCCGGTCCGTGCCCCTACGGCTTCACCAGCGCGATTTCGTCGACGAGGCGGAGGTCGCGGAGCTTGTCGAGGCGCTGGCTTTCCTCGTGCAGGCGTACAAGGGGCGCTCGACCGTCCCCAAGCCGATCGCGCTCGCCCTCGTGGACATCTCCGCCCGGTTCGACAACCGGTACTACAGCCAGGAGCAGCAGGAACGCCTCGAGGACATCGCCCACGAGCTGCAGCGGCTCGCGGAGGACCTCTTCGACCCAGGTGATGGTGACTCACCGTCGGCCCAGCGCGGGTCGGCGAGCTGACAGGAGGTGCGAGCGTGGAGCTGACGGCCGGAACGTTCGTCGCGGAGCTGATGACGCACCGATCGGAGCAGGAGCAGCGCAAGATCGCCCGCTACGTCGCAGGAGGCGACGGCACCGAGATCATCGGCGTCCGGATGAAGGAGATCTTCGACCTCAGCTCTACCTTCGACGCCACGACCGGATCAACGTCTGGGATCTCGTCGATCGTGCGGCACCACGGGTGGTCGGGTGGTACCTGCTGGACAAGCCTCGCGACCCTCTGTTCGAGCTCGCCGGGTCGGACGACGTGTGGCGCCGGCGCACGGCGATCACCGCGACGTTCTGGTTCGTCCGGAACGGTGACGTCGAGGGTGCGCTGGAGATCGCCGAGGTCCTCCTGCACGACGAGGAGGACCTGATCAACAAGCCCGTCGGCACCGCGCTGCGCGAGGTCGGCAAGGTCGATGAACCGCGGCTCCTGACCTTCCTCGACGAGCACGTCGCGACCATGCCTCGCGTGACGCTCCGCTACGCCGTCGAGAAGCTGTCGCCGGGACGCCGGGACGAGCTCATGAGCAGATAGCGGTCCCGGGCAACGTGGACCGTCATCGCCGGCACACTGCCCCCTGGCAGCTTCGAGCGATTGACAATCGATAGATTGCTATCGATACTCGATGCATGAATCGCACACTGGTCGCGCCGCTGCGGGCGCTGTTGGTCCTCGTCGCCCTCGGAGCGGTCGTGACGCAGGTGCTTGCACCGCTCCTCGCCACCGAGGTCGCCACGACGTATCCCGAGGTGCGGCCGATCGTCCTCCCGTACTCGGTTCTCGCCGTCCTGGCGGTCCTGCTCGTCGAGGTGGCGCTGGTCGCCGTCTGGCACCTCCTGACCCTGGTCTCGCGGGACACGGTCTTCGACCGTCGCGCCGTCAGGTGGGTCGACGTGATCGTCGCGTGTGCCGCTGGTGTCACGGCGCTCTCGGCGGGGGTATTCGGACACCTCGTCTTCGGCGCTCAGATCGGCGGGCCGCTGGTGTTCTTCGGGTTCGTCGGCTCGCTGGTCGGAGGGGCAGCGCTCACTCTGCTGCTGGCCGTGATGCGTGGGCTGCTCGTCAGTGCTGCGGTGAACCGTCGCGAGCTCGAGGAGGTGATCTAGTGCCGATCTCGGTCGACATCGACGTGCTGCTCGCCAAGAAGAAGATGTCCGTGGGTGAGTTCGCGGACGCGGTGGGCATCACCCCGGCGAACATCGCCGTCCTCAAGAACGGACGGGCCAAGGCCATCAGGTTCTCCACCCTCGACGCGATCTGCCGAACGCTCGACTGCCAGCCCGGCGACATCCTGCGATGGTCACCGGAGGGCGACTGAGGTCGGCGGCGAGGTTCGTCAGGGACGAGGTGGGACCCGCCGGCTCACAGCGGCACGTGGACGTCGCTGCCGCCCTCGTGCGTGAGTCGGCTCCCGACCTGGACGAGCGACGCGTCGGGCACGAACCCGCCGGCGAAGAGCGCTTCACCCTGCCTGAACCGTGCGGCGTGGGCCAGGAGGTCGGCGGGTGCGTACCCGAAGTGGTCGGCGAGGTCGGCGAGGTCCCGAGGGGAGCTCATCTTCATGAGGCCCAGGTTGTCGCACTGCGAGAGCGCGTTCGGGTGGATCTTCGACGGTCGCTGGGTCGACAGCAGCAGCCACAGCCCGTACTTGCGGCCCTCGGCGGCGATCTGGACGATCCGTTCGGTGAGGGCGACCTCGACCGGCGTCACCGGGGTGGGGGAGCACAGGTTGTGCGCCTCGTCGATGACGATGAGGACCGGTCGGCGCTCGTGCCGGGTGGCCCACAGATGATCGAGCACGGCGAGCGCCGCGACGTGCGGCTCGGCCGGGTTCTTGAAGCCGCCGAGGTCGAGGACGGTCGCGCGCGGGCGTTCGTCGATCACGTCCTCCACGGAGCGCCCGCCCCAGGCCCACAGGTCCCAGTCGAGGACGCCGAGGTTCTCGAGCCGGCGGAGCAGCGTGCGATGACCGGGCTCGGGCGAGTCGTGCAGGAACGCGGCGAGCTGACGCTGGTCGTTCGTGCCGAAGACCTCCTCCAGGTGGAGCAGCACGTTGTACTCCTCGGCGTCGAGGAGCGGGTCGAGGCGCAGCACGGCCGCCTTGGACCGCACGTCGAGGTCGACGAAGCGCACGGCCAGCCGGTCGTCGCCCTCCGCGGCCGGGCGCAGCACCCGCACGTCGAGCTGCTCCCACGAGGCCGCGACGTCGGGCTCGACGTCGTCGCGCGTCTCCCCGAGCCGCACGAAGTCCGCGTTGGGGTCGAGGATCAGCAGGGGGAGCCGGGTGTGGAGCAGGAGCTGCTCGAGCACCACACCGAGCGCGTACGTCTTGCCGGACCCGCTCTGCCCGCACCAGAACGTGTGCCGGTTGAAGCGGTGCGCCGCGACGAGCGCCTCCTGCCCCGGTACGTCTCCCCGCAGTGTCCCGACCCGCAGCTCCGTCGTCATGGTGGTCAGCGTAGGCCGCTGAGCGCGGTGAGCAACCGGTCGACGCTCGAGCGCAGTCCCCAGCGCTCCGCGAGGGCGTCGAGGGCGACCGGGTCTGTCGGGACGGACGGGACGACGTCGGCCACCTCGCCGAGCGGTGCGTCGCGCACCACGTGCACGACGGTGGGCGCCACGTCGAGGTAGTCCGACGCCTCGGTGAGGCGGGTGCGCTGGGTGGCGGTCAGGCCGCGGTCGCCGGAGTCGCGGGCGGCGAGCACCCCGGCGAGGTCGCCGTAGCGGTCGAGCAGCGCCACCGCCGTCTTCTCCCCGATGCCCCGCACGCCGGGCAGGCCGTCGCTCGGGTCGCCGCGCAGCACCGCCATGTCCGCGTACGCCTGGCCGGTGGGCACGCCGTACTTCTCGGCGAGCCGCGCCTGGTCGATCACGTCGAGGTCCTTGACGCCCTTGGTCGGGTACAGCACGCGGACGTGCGCGGCGTCGTCGACGAGCTGGAACAGGTCCCGGTCGCCCGTGACGATCTCGACCGGCGCCGTCCCGGCCGCGACCTCGCGGGCGGCGAGCGTGCCGATGACGTCGTCGGCCTCGTAGCCGGGGCAGCCGACGCGCGCGATCCCGACGGCGGCGAGCACCTCGACGATGACGGGCACCTGGGCGAGGAGCTTCTCCGGGACCTCCTCGCGGCCCGTCGTGCCGGGCACCTCCTCGGCGACCCGGTGTGCCTTGTACGACCCGATCGCCTCGACGCGGAACGCCGGACGCCAGTCGTCGTCCCAGCACGCGACGAGCCGGGCCGGTCGGCGGTCCGCGACGAGGGTCGCGATCATGTCGACGAGCCCGCGGACTGCGTTGACGGGCGTCCCGTCGGGCGCCTTGACCGAGTCCGGCACCCCGAAGAAGGCCCGGAAGTACAGGGAGGCCGTGTCGAGCAGCAGGAGAGGTGCAGCGCCCGACGGCGGTGCGGCACCCGCCGTGCTCGCCGAGGCTGGGTCCGTGCTGGCGTCGCTCATGGTCGTCTCCTGTCGTGGTGGCGCCACCCAACGTAGCGGCATCCTCGGACAGGCGGCGCGCCGGGCGGACCGATGAGTTCGGCCGCCCCGGCCGGTCGGTAGAGGAGCCGCTGCCGGCGCCGGGCCGGCGGTCCAGCCAGGAGGTCATCATGCTCGAGAAGCTGTTCAGCGGGTTCTCCGTGGACGACGTCGAGGCCGCCCGCACCTTCTACCGCGACGTGCTCGGCCTGCCGGTCTCCGGCGACGACATGCTGTGGATCGAGGTGCCCGGCGACTCCGGCGTCCTGCTGTACCCCAAGGGGGACGCGCACCAACCGGCGACCTTCACCGTCCTGAACTTCCCGGTGGACGACGTGCCCGGCACCGTGGCCGCCCTGCGCGAGCGCGGCGTGACGTTCGAGACGTACGAGGGCACACCCATGGCGACCGACGCGGACGGCGTGTTCCGCGGCGGCGGGCCGCTCATCGCGTGGTTCACCGACCCCGCCGGCAACGTGCTCTCCGTCGTCCAGGCCGACTGACCCTGCTCAGGCGGGCGCGTCGGCGCCGCCCAGGCCCTGCTCGCGCGCCCGGACGATCGCCGCCGACCGGTCCGGGACCGCGAGCTTCGCCAGGACGTTCGCGACGTGGTTGCGCACCGTCTTCGGGCTCAGCACGAGCCGCCGCGAGATCACCTGGTTGTCGTACCCGCGCGCCACGAGGTCCAGCACCTCGCGCTCGCGGTCCGTGAGCTCCGGGAACGGCACCCGCGTCGTCGACCGCCCGCCGAGCACGTAGTTCATCGCACGATCGGCGACGGCCGGGGAGAGGATCATCGCGCCGTCGGCCACCGCCCGCACCGCGCGCTCGACCTCCTGCGGGGGCGCCGACTTCACGAGGTACCCGCGGGCACCCGCCCGCACCGACGCCACCACGGCGTCGTCGTCCTCGTGCATCGTCACCACCAGGACCTTCGCGTCCGACCGCGCACGGATCAGGTCCCGCGTCACCTCCACGCCCGACCCGTCCCCCAGGTCGAGGTCCATGAGCACGACGTCGACCTCCCCGGCGTCCGCGAGCACGGCGCGGGCCTCGGCGGCGCTCGCGGCCTGCGCCACGACCTCGATACCGTCGAGCGAGCTGAGCAGCGCGGCCATCCCGATCCGGAAGACGGGGTGGTCGTCGACGAGCAGCACCGAGATCATGCGACGTCCTCCGTGAGCGTCCGGCCGTCCGGAGTCAGGTCGTCCGGGGTGTGGTCGGCCGCGCGGTCGGTCTCGACCGCGCGGCGCAGGGGCAGCGTGGCGCGCACGCGTGTGCCGGGCTCGAGCGGCGAGATCTCGAGCGTGCCGCCGAGCTCGTGCGCACGCTCGCGCATGGACCGCGTCCCGACGCCGGTGGTCGCGCCCGGGTCGATGCCCGACCCCGCGTCGTCGCACGTCACGACGAGCCACCCGGTGCCCGCGCGCGGTGCCCCCGGGTCCGGGGACCGGGCCTCGACCGTCACGCGGCAGGTGTCGGTCCCGGCGTGCCGGACGGCGTTGAGCGCGGCCTCGCTCGCGATCGCGTAGGCGGCCGCCGCGACGCGGGCGTCGAGACCGGGGCACGGGGCGCAGCGCACGTCGAGCGTGAAGCCGCTCTGCGCGTGCCGGTCCGCGAGCTCCCGCAGCGCCGCGTCGAGCCCGAGCTCGTCGAGGACGGGCGGCAGGAGCGAGCGGGACAGCGCCCGGACGTCCTCGACCCGTTGCTCGACCTCGCCCTGCAGGGCGGTGAGCACCTCGGCCGCGGCCCGGGGGTCCGTCGTCAGGGTCGTGCGCGCGGCGTGCAGCCCGAGCCGCAGGCCGCTGAGCCAGGGGCCCATCCCGTCGTGCAGCTCGCGCCGGATGACCTGCCGCTCGGCGAGCCGTGCCCGCGTCGTGGCCTCGCGCGCGAGCTCCAGGTCACGCGCACCCTGCGCGAGCGCGAGGCCGACGGCCACGACGGGCCCGAGCTGTTCGAGCGCGTCGCGCGAGCGTCGGTCGAGCCGCTCGCCCGCACGCGGCGTCACGGTCACGCGGCCGACCGCGACGCCGGCGTGCGTGACCGGCAGCGTCAGGGACCGGTCGCCCGACGGCGCCCAGCCGGTCCCGGCGACCGGTTCACCCGGGCCCGCGTGCCCGACCCCGGCGGGAGCGGACTCCAGCAGCACCGACTCGAGGCGCAGCGCCTCGCGGATCGCGGCGGACAGGCCGGTGAGCAGCTCGCGGGAGGTCGAGGCGGTGGACAGGTGCTGGCCGAGCCGCAGGGCGACGTGTCCGGCGTCGTGCGCGTCGCCGTGGACCAGGGTGCGGACCCGGCCCTGCAGCCACGAGCGCAACGGGTGCACGGCGAGCGCGACGCCGATCGCGGCCACGACCTGCGCGGCGGGCCGGTTGCCGACGAGGGCCGTCGCCGCCGCGACGAGCGCGGCGTACACGACGACCAGGCCGAGCGTCAGCATGGCCGCGATCGTGGCGCGCGAGAGGGCGAGGTCGATGCCCCAGAGCCGGTTGCGGAGCACCGAGACGAGGATCGCGGTGGGGTAGAGCGCCTGGCACGCGAGGTGCACGAGCGGCAGGACGACGACGGCGTCCGGCGCCGCCCACGTCGCGAGCAGCGGCAGGAACGACAGCGCCATGATCGCCGTACCGGCGGCGAGCAGGCCGAGCCCGCGCCGCTCGTCGGGCGGGCCGTGCTGGTGGCGCCACCACGTCGCCGCCGCCGTGACCAGACCCATGACCGTGACGCCCACGATCGCGGCGCGCGGGTCGTCGGGCCGGGCGAAGAGGAAGGCCGCGATCGCCACCACGCCGCCGGCGACGCCGCACCACGCCCAGGGGGTCAGCGGGGTGTCGCGCACGAACCAGGGCACCAGCACGAACAGGCCGACCGTGCCCGGGATCCACGCGACCCCGTAGGCGGCCTGGAGCGTCGCGAGCTCCGGGAGCCCGGGGTAGGCGCCGACGAGGCTGCGCCACGCGCCGCCGAGCGCGGCGAGACCCGCGCCGATGCCGGCGAGCGCGGTGAGCCACCCGACGACGTGGGGCCGTCGGCGCAGGATCACGGCCGCGACCGTGGAGTACACGGCGGCGACCACGGCGTCGACGACGATGAAGAGCAGGTCGCCCAGCCACACCGGTACGCCGGACACCGCCTGCAGGACCAGCGCCGTGACGGCGAGCGTCCACCCGGCGGCGGCCACCGCCGTCGCCGTCCGTGGGAGCCCACCCCGGGCCGATGACCACGTCACGAGGTCACGGTAGGGCTCGGTGCCGCCCCCGGGCCAGGGGGCGGCACGAACCTCACCCGCGACCAGGCGCCCGCTCAGCGTCGGTCGCCGAGCGCGAAGCCCAGCGCGGTGATCGCGAGCCAGACCGGCCCGGTGAAGCCTGCGAGGTACTGCAGGGGCGACAGCCCGGCGACGAGGGTGATGCCGCCGACGACGACGCTCACGACCCCGATCCAGCGCGGTGCGGCGGCGTGCCGCAGCGCGGCGACGGCCAGGGCGGCCGCGCTCACGCCCGCACCGAGCCACAACCAGGGGATCGTCGCGACCCACTCGGAGTAGAACGCCCCGGACTCCGGGACGATGAACTCGGGGTCGGCGAAGGCGAACATGAACTGGGTGTCGAGCCCGGAGCCGAGCAGGCCCGCGACGGAGACGAGCACCAGTCCCCAGCCGGCGACGGTCGGCAGCAACGACCCGGCGGGCGCCTGCACGCCGAGCCGGCGGCTCAGGCCCGCGCCGTAGACCAGCACGAGGACGGCCGCGGCCGCGGTGGCCGTGTGGAAGATCAGGAGCGTGCCGAGCCGGGTGCCGAGGTCGGCGACGATCGCGTCGGGGTCGCCCGCCGTCGC
This sequence comes from Oerskovia flava, assembly GCF_026163685.1. GTDB lineage: Bacteria > Actinomycetota > Actinomycetes > Actinomycetales > Cellulomonadaceae > Oerskovia_A > Oerskovia_A flava. The sequence continues at coordinate 151,269 of NZ_JAOXSR010000008.1, read as the reverse complement.
CTCCCAGTTCATGCCGAGCATCATCGACGACAGCACGGACACGAGCCCGAGCACACCACCGGCGACGCCGGTCCAGGCCCAGGCGCGACGGGTCCGCGGCGCGGTTGCTGATGTGCTGGTCGTGGGGCGCGCGGCGGGGCGCTGCGCGCGGGACGGGGTGTCGGTGGCGGCGCCGTCGGGCGCGAGGTCGTTCGTCATGACATGTCCTTCGGTCGGGGCGCCCGAGCGGGCGCGTGGAGCTGACCGACGAAGAGTCGTGCGGGGCCGCGCCCGGGCTCCAGGGGCAGGCGTCCCGACCTCCCGGGCGGTCTCACCGGGACGCTGGGGGGTGCGCTGCGGCTCCCGGAGGTCTCGCAGTGGCTCAGGCGACGAGCGCGACCAGGCCGATCCCGGCCGCGACGGCCGCGACGGTGAGGACCAGCGTGCCGAGCGCGTTGGCGACCGCGAGCCGAACCCGGTCGGACTCGGCGAGGCGCACCGTCTCGACCATCGCCGTGGAGAAGGTCGTGTACCCGCCGCAGAACCCGGTCGCCAGCACCAGCCGCCACGTCTCGACGCCCGATCCCGGGCCGCCGCCCGGGCCGTCCCCCAGCAGCAGGAAGGCCCCGGTGACGATGCCGATCAGCAGCGACCCCGTGATGTTGACGAGCACGGTGCCGAACGGGAACGCGGTCCGGCGCCGCGCGCGCACGAGGCCGTCGACCACGAAGCGGGCGGCGGCACCGAGACCTCCGGCGAGGGCCACGAGGAGGAACGTCACGTCGTCGGCTCCCGTGTCCCTGCGGTGCGCGCCACGATCCGCAGACCGACCCGCCGGGCGAGCAGGATGCCGCCCAGGCAGGCGGCGAGCCCGAGGACGAGCGAACCGACCGCGTACCCGAGGCTGAGCAGCACCTGGGAACCGGCGAGGAGGCGTTCGGCCTCCAGGGCGAGGCTGCTGAACGTCGTGAAGCCGCCGAGTACACCCGTCCCGAGCCCGAGGCGGACGCGCCGCGCCCGCGGCGTCTCCGCGCCGCGCCGCGCGAGCGTCTCGAGCAGCGCACCGAGCAGGAACGCCCCGGCGACGTTCGCGGTGAGCGTCGCGACCGGCAGTCCGCCGACCGGCGCCCACACCTCGGTGAGACCGAACCGCGCGGCCGAGCCCAGCGCCCCGCCGAGCGCCACGAGCGCGACCAGCGAGAGGTCCAGGTGCGCGGGGCGGTTCCGCGCCGTCACGCCCCCTCCGGCGCGGACGCGGCGTCCTGCGGGACGACGACGACCGGCCTCGCCTGGTCGTGGGCGAGGTGACCGGCGACCGTGCCCCCGACGAGGTGGTGCATCCACCCCGTCATGCCGGTCCGGCGCGCCCCGATGACCACGAGCCGTGCGTCCGCCTCCTCCGCCACGCGGGCGAGCTCCGCGGCGGGGGCGCCTGCACCGACCACCGTGCTGACCGTGACACCCGCGGCGGCGCCCCGGGCCGCGGCGTCGGCGAGGACGGCGGGAGCGGTGGTGCCGGGGTCGCCCGCGTCCGGGTCGACGGGCACGGTGACGACCACTCCCTGTGCGTCGGGCGGGAGCCGCACGCGGCCCTCGTCGACCCAGACGGCGACGAGCGAGGTCCGCAGGTCCGCAGCGAGGTCCAGGGCCGCGCCCAGCACCGACTCGGCCTGCGCGCCCGTGAGCCCGACGACGACCGGGCGGGCCGCGTGCCTAGCCATCTGTGACGCCTCCCGCTCAGCCGCTGTGGTCCTCCTCATCGTAGGACGTGGCATCGGGGCGGCAGGTCGCGCAGTCCTTGCCGCCGGAGATTTGTCAGCGCTAGATTCCCGCTGCGACCCGTTGGCCGCCGGTGTACGGGACCGCACGAGGAGAGGCAACGTGATGGCCGAAGGCCGCCCGGACGCGACGCAGTCCGCACTCCGTGAGGACCTTGACGCGCTCGTCTCCATCGATCCCGATCTCTGCTTCGACCTCGCGAACGACCTGACCGCCCTCGGGCACACGGCCGCCGCGATCCCGTTCTACGAAGCGGCGATCCGTGCCGGTGTCGCGGAGGCGCCGTACAACCTGGGCCTCTTGCACCTCGACACGGGCGCGACGGAGAGCGCACTGCGGTGCTTTCGTCAGGCCGCGGAGGTGGGCGATCCGAAGGGAGCTCTGATGCTCGCCCAGGCACTCGAGGATTCCGGAGAGCTCGCGGAGGCACGAGAGTTCCACTCCCGGGCCAAGAGCCTCCCTGGTGCGAGCATGCGACTGGCGCGAGTGCTTCGCGAGCTCGGCGACGACGAGGGCGCGTTGTCCGAGCTTCGTGGCTCTGCGGGGGAGAGCTGGGAGTCCGCTGTCGACTACGCGCTGAGCGGCGAGCTCGACGACGACGCCGCGATCCAGCTGCTCGAGGGGTTCATCGCCCGGGGGGAGCACGGCGTCGCGGTGACGCTGGCAAACTTCTATGACGAGGCGGGGAGGACCGACGACGCCGTCCGAGTCCTCGGACCGGCCGCTCGCGAGGGTGATCTGCACGCCCTCACCTACCTGGGCACGATCCTGCACGCCCGGGGTGATGCCGTCGCCGCGCAGGAGCACTGGCGCTCGGCGAAGGAGCGAGGAGACGAGCTGGCAGCACGCTTGCTCGAGCGGCACGTCGGCACTCCGTCCCCACGCCGCACCCCGTGACGTGGCGTCACTCGGGGAGGAGTACCTGCACCTGGTCCCGGATCTCCCGGACGACGTCGTCGACCGGGTGGGCGGCGTTGATGGTCGCGGCCATGCTGATGAACATGATGGCGGAGACGATGTGTGCCCGGACCGCGGCGTCCTTCGGGCTGGTGCGCTCGTCGCGCAGCAGGACGGCGGCGATCGCTTCCTCGGTCTGCACGGTGAGGGCGAGGGCGTCGCGGTGATGGGGTTCGGCAGGGTCGCCGAAGACGATCTCCCGCAGGTAGGTCCGCCCGTTGTCGACCTGCTTGCGGTTGCACTCCACGACCGGGCGGACGATCGCCATCACCGCGTCGAGCGTGTCGGTGAAGCCCTCGGCCGCTGACCAGCCCTGCTCGAGCGCTTCGGCGTAGAAGGAGTTCTGGACGAGCAGCAGGAGCTCGCCCTTCGTCCTGGCGTACAGGAACAGCGTGCCCGCACCGATGTCGGCCTTCTCGGCGATCTCCTGGGTGGTGACCTCGTCGACGCCGCGCTCGGCGAACAGCTCGCTCGCGGCGGCCACGATCCGTTCCAGCTTGGCCTGCTTGTTCCGCTCGCGCCGTCCGACCGGCTGGGAGGTGAGTGGCATGGCTGCCCTCCTTCGTTGCTGAGCGGGCTCGGATGTGCCGGCGCTCATTCTTCCACGGCGACCAGGGGCGTCCCGGAGAGGCGCCGGTGCGGACCGCGTTCCGTCGCCGGAGGCAGCACTGTCGAAGAGGCGAACGCCTTCTTCGTCGGGTGCCGTGTCGCAGCCATGCCCCAGCCTCCGGTCGGTCGGTGCGGTCAGCGGCCGAGGAACTCGGCGGCGACGGGGGCGAACTTCTGGTGGAACTGGAAGATGCCGCCGTGCCCGGAGTCGGGGTAGATGACCAGCTCGGAGCCCTTGATGCGCCGGTGCAGGTCCTCGGAGAGGACCGTGGGCACCATCCGGTCGTTGTCGCCGTTGGCGATCAGGGTGGGTTGCGTGAGCGTCGACAGGTCGGACGGGGCCGAGCGCCCGTACCTCTGGATCGCCTTGAGCTGGGTCCGGAACCCCTTCATCGAGATGTCCTTGTCGCGGTCGACCGTGCGCTCCTTGAGGCGGTCGATGAACGCGCGGGCGGCGGGCTTGCCGGTGGCGTTCCGGTGGAAGAACAGGAGCTCCTTCGGGTCCTTCCGGGTCAGGGTCGCGCGCAGGACGTCGTAGTAGGTGGTGGCGACGATCTTGTCGATGTCCTTGCCGCCCCGGGGTCCGGTGCCGGTCAGGACGAGCTTGCGGACCAGGTCGGGGTGCTTGACCACGAGGTCTTGCGCGATCATGCCGCCCAGGGAGAAGGAGAAGATGTCGATCGTGTCGAAGCCGAGGGCCTTGATGAACGTGTAGGCGTCGTCGGCCATGGCCTCGACGTCGTCGGGGACGCTGCCGGTGGAGGCGCCGACGCCTCGGTTGTCGAAGGTGATGACGTGGCGGTTCTGCGCGATGGGGTCCACGATCCGGGGGTCCCAGTTGTCCAGCGTCGCGGCGAGGTGCACGAAGAACACTACGGGGATCCCACCCTTCGGGCCGAGCTCCCTGTAGGCGTAGGTGACGCCGCCGGCGGTGATGGTGCGGGTCGGGGCGTGCGCGTACGAGGTGACGACGGGTTGGTTCGACGTGCTGGCGGTGCTCATGATGTCTCCTGCTTCCTGGTCGTTCGACGGGTGAGGAGGGCCTTCAGGCCCCGGTGATGACGGACTTGCCGCGGACGCCGCCCTTGCCGAGCGACTGCACGGCCTGCACCGTCTCGTCGAAGGCGAAGACCCGCCCGACGACGGGGCGCAGCACGCCCTCGTCCACGAGGGCCGTGATCTGGCGGAGCTGCTCGCCGCTGGCGTGCACAAAGAGAAACTCGTAGGTCACCCCGAGCCTCCTCGCCTGCCGGCGGATCTTTCCGCTGAGCGCAGCCATGGCGAGGCGCATCACCGGGTTCAGGCCCTTCTCCCGGGCGAATGCGGGGTCGGGCGGCCCGACGATCCCGATCACCTTGCCGCCGGGACGCAGCACCCGGAGGGACTTCTCGAGGGTCTCCCCGCCGACGCTGTCCAGCACCAGGTCGTACCCGTCCAGGAGCTGCTCGAAGTCCTGGTTGCGGTAGTCGATGACGCTGTCGGCACCCAGCTCCCGGACGAAGTCGGCGTTGCCGGCGCTGGCCGTGGTGGCGACCGTGGCGCCGAGGTGCTTGGCGAGCTGGATCGCGATGGTCCCGACGCCACCGGCGCCGGCGTGGATCAGGACCCGCTGCCCCGGCTGCACGTTGCCCCTCTCGACGAGCGCCTGCCACGCGGTCAGGGCCACAAGCGGCAGAGAGCCCGCCTCTTCCAGGCTGATCGACGCGGGCTTGAGGGCCACCTCGGCCTCGGGTACGGCGATGCGCTCGGCGAAGGTTCCGATGCGGTCGATGCGGTCGAGGCGGGGCTGGGCGTACACCTGGTCGCCGAGGGCGAGCTCCCGCACCTTCGCACCGACGCCGATCACCGTTCCGGCGACGTCGCTGCCCATGACCTGCGGCAGCTCGTACCGGAGCAACGTCTTGTACGACCCCTGCCGGATCTTCTCGTCCACGACGTTGAGCCCGGCGGCCTGGACCTGGACGAGCACGTCGTGCTCTCCGACCACTGGCTCGGGGACGTCCGCCTCCTGCAGCGGCTCCTTGTACTTGCTGACGACAAACGCTCGCATGATGACTCCTTCTTCGTGGTCTGGTGGTGTTCGGCCCGGGCTTGTGCTGAGGACGGATGGTGCCGCGGCGTGCGTTGGCGGCGGAGAAAGTCCCGCGCGGCGACGGCCTGGTCTCGTCCGATCCCATTGAGCCGAGCAGGCTCAATCATGAGGCTACTCAGAAATAAAGTCAAGAGGCGAGCGTGTGGGGCGTCGATGCCACGTGACCGCGCGCCAGGAGCGAGCGAAGCAGGACGGGCGCGATCGGATCTTGGCTGCCGCCACCTGTGTGTGCGTCCGTCGGTGCCGCAGCCGCGGCACTGCACGGGTCGCTGCGATCACCCACGCCGGCGTCCTCCTCGCGGCCTGGAATAGATTATGACGGCGATCAGTTATGAGCACAGTCACTAGCGCGGCGCACGTTTCGCCCTGACACCCCACCGCACACGAAAGCAGGAACCCCTCATGCCGTCACTCGACGGAGCAGTCGTCCTCGTCACCGGAGCCAACGGCGGGATCGGCACCACGTTCGTGCACGCCGCGCTCGCCCGTGGCGCGGCGAAGGTCTACGCCACGGCCCGCAACCCTCGCACCTGGGACGACCCGCGCGTCGTCCCCCTGGCCCTCGACGTCACCGACCCCGTCTCGATCCAGGCGGCCGTCGAGGCGGCGCCGGACGTGACCGTCCTCATCAACAACGCCGGCGTGTCGGCCTCCAGCCCCGGGATCCTCACGCACACCGACGAGGAGATCCGCCAGAGCGTCGAGACGAACTTTGTCGGACCGCTCCTCCTGGCTCGTGCGTTCGCACCGATCCTGTCGGCGAAGGACGGGGCAGCCATCATCGACATCCACTCGGCCCTGAGCTGGTACGCGGTCGCCGGCATCTACAGCGCGACCAAGGCGGCCCTGTGGTCCGCGACCAACTCCCTGCGCCTCGAGCTCGCCCCGGCGGGGGTGCACGTCGTCGGCGTGCACGTCGGGTGGGTCGACACCCCGATGGCCGCGGGAACCACCGATCCCAAGGTCGACCCTGCCGACCTCGTGCGCAGCGTGCTCGACGCCACCGAGGCGGGGGAGCACGAGGTCCTCGCTGATGAGACGTCCGTCCGGGCCAAGGCCGGACTCAGCGCTCCTCTGGAAGCCGTCTACCCGGAACTGGCCGCCGCCAAGGCCTAGCCTGCTCGCCGGTGGCGCCGTGGTCGCGACCTGTCACGACTGCGGTGCCACCGCCTGCCTCCACCGACACCCCTACCGGTGTCCCGAGACCGACGCCTCGTGCGTCAGCGCGAGCGCCGCTCCGTCACAGAGTTTCTCGACGACGAGGACGCGATCTACCTGCTCGAGGGGGTGCATCGCCCGGGCGAGAATGGTGTCGCGTGACGCGGGGAACGGCTCACGCGAGCGCAGACAACGCCCGTTGCGCCTTCTTGCGCACCCACGCACGATCGTCACCCAGCATCCGTTCAAGACCCGCGCGAGCCGCGGGGACCTTGATCCGTCTGAAGAGCCCGCTCAGAGCACTGACCGCGTGGCCGTCGACCGTAGGGTCGTCCAGAAGATGAACCAGGACGGCACCCACCTCAGGACGCTTGGACTTCGCCAAGCCGAGGACCAGCATCTCGCGAGCCCTGCCGAAGCGCTGATCACGCGCCAGCGACACCAGGTCGTCGAAGAAGGAGTCGTCCCAGAGGACCTCAAGAGCGTTGCCGATCGTCCACCGCAAGCCCAACCCGCTCTCGTCCTCGACCTGCCGGAACCGTGCAATGAGCGGACCGGTCGCGGCCGGCCTCGCCCACGGCACGCTCAGCGCCCTCACGATCTCTTCCATGTCCTTGTGGCTGGTCGCTACCTCGAGACCGGAGAGGAGCGCAGGAATCGCCTCTCGATAGCGAAGCCCTGACCGCCGGAGATCAGCCAGTGAGTTGAACTCGTAGCCAACCTCAGCCAGATCTTGTAGGACTCTTCCCCCGACGGGCTCGGTGCAGTCCTGACAGGACTCGTTCGCGGCATCGTTCACGGACGGCAGCGTATGCGCCGAGCGGCGGCTCCTCGTCGGGCGACTCGCGGTCAGCGCAGGTCGGCGAAGAACTCGCGGACGTCTGCGGTGAGTGCCTCGGGCTCTTCCATCGCCGCGAAATGGCCGCCGCGCTCGGGGATGTCGGTCCAGCGCGTGATGTGGTGCTCACCCTCGGCGTAGCGGCGGATGCCGACGTCGTGCGCGAACGTGATGACCGCCGTCGGGACGTCCGTCGGGGTCTTCTCCTCACCCCACGCCGACTCCTGGGCGTAGCCGACGTACGCCGACGACGCACCGGTGTTGCTCAGCCAGTAGACCATCGCGTTCGTCAGGAGCCGGTCGGTGCCGAGGACCTCGTGGGGCAGTGCCTCGCGGGGGTGCGTCCACTCGCGCAGCTTGTCGACGATCCAGGTGAGCTGGCCGACGGGGGAGTCGGCGAGCGCCGCCCCGAGCGTCCCGGGCCGGGTCGACTGGATGGAGATGTAGCCGAACTCCTCGGTGACGAAGCGGCCGATGCGGTCGACCCTGTCGCGCTCGAGGTCGGTGAGCGACGCGCGCTCGTCGTCGTCGAGCTCGTGGAACGGGGTGCCGACGTTGCCGTTGAGGTGGACGCCGACGACGTCGCCGGTGCCGTCGTCCGTCCGGGTCACCCGCGCGACCTCCGGTGACACCGCCGCACCGATGTCACCGCCCTGGACGCCGTACCGGTCGTAGCCGAGGCGCCGCATGAGCTCCGCCCAGGCCGCCGCGGTCCGGGTGGTGTCCCACCCGGCGTTGTGCACGGGACCGGAGAAGCCGAAGCCGGGCAGGCTGGGGATGACGACGTGGAACGCGTCGGCGGCGTCGCCGCCGTGCGCGACGGGATCGGTGAGCGGGCCGATCAGGTCGAGGAGCTCGACGAACGATCCCGGCCATCCGTGGGTGAGCAGCAGCGGGAGTGCGCCGGCGTGCCGCGAGCGGACGTGGACGGCGTGGACCTGCAGGCCGTCGATCTCCGTGGTGATCTGGGGGTACGTGTTGATCGCGGCTTCCTGGGCGCGCCAGTCGTACTCCTCGAGCCAGTAGGTGACGAGCTCGCGCTGGTACGCGACCGGGACGCCGGTCTCCCAGCCGTCGCCGGGCAGCGGCGGGGCGAACCGTGTGCGGGCGAGGCGGTCGTGCAGGTCGTCGAGAGCCGCCTGGGGGATCTCGAGCCGGAAGGGCCGGACGGCGGTCGTCGGGACGAGGGAGGCCGCGGCGGCGGAGGCGCTGGTCGTGGTGTCCATGTCTCCGACACTAGGGACAGTAGAGGTCAGATTCGGTCCTCTACTCGACCCCGTCGGCGTGGCGCTCGTCGACGGTGCGCGCGGCCTCTCGAGCGGCTCTCCGGTTCGACCGTCGACGAGGGTCGTCGTTGTCGTTCTCCGGATCGTGGAGCATGTGCGACTCGACGAGCTCGTGCCGTTGGAAATAGGTGTTGGCGATCGCCTGGATGGTCGCCGCGATCGGCAGTGCGAGGAACGCTCCCAACGCGCCGAACACCGCGCCGAAGGCGAGGACCACCACGAAGGAGACCGCCGGGTTCATCTCGAGCGCACGGGCGGAGATCTTCGGCGAGAAGTACAGGTTCTCCAGCTGCTGGTAGGCGACGATGAAGATGAGGACGGCCAGCCCCTGCGGGAGGCCCTGCGACGTCAGGGCGACGACGATCGGCAGCGCACCGCCGATGTACGTCCCGATGGTGGGGACGAACTGGGACACGACCCCGGTGAAGAGCGCGAGCGGCAGGGCGTAGGGCGTCTGCAGGATCAGCAGGAACACGAAGGTGAAAACGCTCGAGAGCGCGGCGAGCACGATGCGTGAGTTGATGAAGTCCGAGACCTTCACCTGCGTGATCTCCCACATCCGCAGCACCTCGGACTGCCGGTTCGGCGTCAGCCGGGCGCAGATCGCGGCACGGAACCGTGGCCCTGCGGCGAGGAGGTAGTAGGCCACGAGCATGATCGTGAGGAAGGCGAAGATCCCGCCCAGGAGCGTGGTGCCGACGATCAGCGCGCCGGACGCGACGTCCTCGCCGAACTCGGTCAGGCCCTGCCGCAGCAGGTCGTCGGAATCGGGGATCTCGATGTCGAACCGGGTCGCGATACCAGTCTGGATCGACTCGTAGAGCGTCGGGATGGTCCGCATGAGCGCGATGAGCTGCTGCACGAACAGGTTGCCGAAGAGCGCGAACATGGCGATCACGGCCACGACGCCGCCGATGAGGGAGATGCCTGCCGCCGCGCCCCGGCGCCAGCCGTGCCGGACGAGCCACACGACGATCGGCTCGAGCGCGAGAGCGATGAAGAACGCGATGAGGATGTTCACCGCCAGCCCCCGGAGGGTGCCCATCGCGTACCAGGCGAAGATCCCGACGAACACCGCGACGACGACCATGACGAGCCCGCGGGCGAACCACCGAGGCGGCCTCGCCGAGCCGTGCGCGAGCGGGCGCGTGCTGTCGGCGGCCGGCGTCCCCGGGCTCGTGCTCGTCATAGACGCAAGGTAGCGGACTGCGCCGCCTACCTGGTGACCGGCACTCCGTCGGGGTCGAGGACCTCCGGTGCCGGCGAGCGCACACCGAGCAGACGTGCGACGAGCGGCCCCGTCAGCCCGTAGACGACGGCGGTGAGCAGGACCACGCCGAAGACCACGGGTACCAGGGCCTCGAACGGTTCGCCGGCGTCCTCGAACCGCAGCGCGAACACCGACGCCGTCGACGCCGCGACGATCCCGCGCGGCGCCATCCAGCCCACCATGGCGCGCTCGCGCAGCGTCAGCACGCTCCCGGCCGTCGCTGCGGCCGCGACGAGCGGGCGCAGCACGAGGACGAGCAGCGCCACGATCACCAGCGTGGGCAGCGCGTACGCGGCGAGCGCGCCGAGCTCGATGCGGGCGGCGAGCAGGATGAACAGGGAACCGATGAGCAGCAGGCCGATGTGGCTGCCGAACTCGTGCAGCGGCTCGATGTCCGCCCAGCGCTGGTTCGCCAGCACCAGCCCGAGCACCGTCGTCGCGAACAGCCCGCCCTCCTCGTGGATCGACTCCGCGACCGCGTACGTGCCGAGGGCGGTCGCGAACGCGAGGGCGACCTCGGTGGCGCGCGGGACGGGCGTCCACCTGATCAGGGCGACGTACGCGGCCGCCGCCACCGTCCCGGTGAGCACACCGCTGATCATCGTCGATCCGAGGTGCGCGCTCTCGGCGTGCAGCGCGACGTTCGCGACCGTGAGCGCGACGGCCGCCCCGATCGGGTCGATGAAGATCCCCTCGAACGCCAGCACCGACTCGAGCGGCTGCTTCGGGCGGATGACCTGCAGCAGCGGTCCGACGACGGTCGGCCCGGACACGATGAGGATCGCCCCGATCACCCCCGCGTGGGACAGCGGGAGGTCGAGCACCAGCCAGGCGATCGCCGTCGCGCCGAGGCCCGTGAGGACTGCGCCGAGCGTGACCAGCAGGGCGACGGGCCGCCGGGCGCCGCCCCGCAGGCGGGCCCGGTCGAGCTTGAGCGACTCCTCGAAGAGCAGCAGCCCGACCGCGAGCGAGACGAGCGGGAACAGGGCGTCCCCCAGCAGCTCGTCAGGGTCGACGAGTCCGAGCACGGGCCCGGCGAGGAGGCCGAGCGCGAGCAGCACGAGGACCGACGGCACCCTCAGCGCACGTGCGACGACCTGCCCGGCCACGCCGAGCGCCACGACGACCGCGAGCCCGGGCACGAGGGTGCTCTCCATGACGACATGGTGGTGCCCAGGTGCCCGGGCCGCCAGCGGGTCAGGTGTCGAGGCGCTCCGGGAGCCCGAAGCGGGGGAACCACGTCCCGGTGTCGAGGAACGCGTTGATGCCCGTCACCCGACTGCCCTCGGTCTCGATGACCTGCAACGCCCAGGGCTCGTGCCCGCCGTCGGCGCTGCGCCGGTACTGGCCGAACGCGATGGAGCCGTTCGCGCGCACGGGGACCATCCGGGAGCCCTCGCACTCGTGGCCCGGGCCGACCATCCACCGCACGATCTCGGTGGGTCCCTGCAGCCACAGGGCGTAGGGCGGCATCGACAGCGTCGCGTCCTCCCGGAGCAGGGCGACGAGCGCGTCCATGTCGTAGCGCTCGAACGCGTCCATGTATCGCTCGAGCAGAGCCTGCTCGGCGGCGGCCAGGTGCTGCTCCTCGTCGGCCGGTGAGGCGTCGTCCGACGCCCCGCCGTCCGCGGTGTCGCTCGACCAGCGGGCGCGTGCCGTCATCGTCGCCCGAGCACGCTGCAGGGCGCTGTTGACCGAGGGGACCGACGTCTCCAGGAGGGTCGCGACCTCCGATGCCTGCCAGCGCAGGACCTCCCGCAGGATCAGCACGGCCCGCTGCTTGGGCGGCAGGTGCTGCAGCGCTGCGACGAACGCCAGGCGGATGCTCTCGCGGCCGACCGCGACGTCCGCCGGGTCTCCCTCGCGGGGGAGGACCTGGTCGTCGGCGACGGGCTGGACCCATGTCTCCTCGGGCAGCTCGAGGCCGAGGTTCGACAGCTCGGCGGTCTGCGCCGCGCCCAGGCCCATCGGTCGTTCGCGTCGTCCGCGACCCGACAGGGCGTCGAAGCAGACGTTCGTGGCGATCCGGTAGAGCCAGGACCGCAGCGACGAGCGGCCCTCGAAGCGCTCGTAGGCCCGCCAGGCGCGGACCATGGTGTCCTGGACCGCGTCGTCGGCCTCGAACGAGGACCCGAGCATCCGGTAGCAGTAGCCCGTGAGCTCGGCGCGGTACGTCTCGAGGAGGGCTCCGAGCTCCTCCTCGGAGGCGACGACCGGACGGTCCCCCGGCGCGCGCGCCCCGTCCTTCGTCGTGGTGCCCTGGGTGGTGGCGAGATCCGTCATGGTGTCCCTCTCGGCGTCCGTGAGCCAGACCACACACGCTACTCCTGCGGTCCGACACGACCTCAGGTCGGGGTGCGGGACCGATCCATCTCGAACCAGACCGTCTTGGCCGGACCGGGCCGCGGCTCCGACGCGTGGTGCGGCGCGGTGACCGGGTGCCGTTCGACCCCCCAGCGGCTCGCGTAGCGCTCGAGGAACTGCACCCCGCGCCCGCCGGGCTCGTGCGGCTGCGGGTACTTCACGGTCGGTTCCCGCGGCGAGCTGTCCTGCACACCGACCCGGACGCGCTGGTGGTCCGACTCCACGACCACCTCGAGCGGCGGCTCGCCGTGCTCGAACGCGTTGGTGAGGATCTCGCTCGTGAGCAGCATCGCCGTGCGCCGGGCGTCGCGGGACATCTCGCAGCTCTCCAGGACGTCGTCCACCCACCGGCGGGCCGGGGCGATGGCGGCCGAGGAGTACGGGACCGGGCGGGCGACGAGGGCAGGTTCGCCGCCGACGGGCCCCGGGACCCCGATCCCGTGCCGCACCCGGACCGCGAGCACCGCGATGTCGTCCCGCTGGCGCTCGCCGACCAGCCGACGCACCAGGGCGGACGGCAGCGTGCTCGTCGACCCCCCGTGGTGCTCGCCGAGCGCGGCAGCGAGCCGTTCGATCCGGCTGCCGATCGACGTGCCGCGCCGCTCGACGAGACCGTCGGTGTACAGCAGGAGCGTGTCCCCGGGGTGCAGGACGGTCGAGTGGTCCCGGCGGGACGTGCCCGGCACGAACCCGAGCATGAGGTCGGGGTCGCCGTCGAGCACGTCGACCCGGCCGTCGTCGCGCAGGACGAGGGGCGGCAGGTGGCCCGCGTTCGACCACGTGAGGTCGTAGGACACGCCGCGCACGACCTCCGGCTCGGGCTCGGCCGCGTGCGTGCCGCGGCGGCGTGAGCGTCGCTGCGGCGCCCGGGGGACGTGCCGGTCCATGCGGGCGACGACCGCCGTGCCGCTCGCCTGCAGCGCGAGCCCGCTGTTCGCCTTGTCGAGCATCCGCAGCAGCGTCGCCGGCGCCTCGTCCTGGCTCCACGCGAAGGTGCGGAGCATGGAGCGCAGCTGGCCCATCTCGGCGGCCGCCCGCATGTCGTGGCCCGTGACGTCGCCGATCATGAGGACCGCCGCGTCGTCGTCGAGCACGACGGCGTCGTACCAGTCGCCCCCGACCTGGTCCGTGCGCGTCGCGGGCGAGTAGGTCGAGGCGAGCTCGAGGTTGCGCACCTGGGGTAGTGCGGTGAGCATCGCGGCCTGCAGGGTCTTGGCCGCCTCGCGGCGCTCGTCGAGGAGCCGCACGCGCTCGAGCGCGTGCGCGGTGTAGGTCGCGAGAGCGAGCTTGACCGACATCGACTCCTTGTCGAAGTCCTTCTCGGCGTCCCACGCGAGGGCGAGGACACCGAGCAGCCGAGGACCGGACAGCACCGGGATGAACGCCCGCGCCCCGACGGACGTGTCCACGAAGTCCCGGGTGGCCGGGAAGCTCGCCACGAGCTCGTCGGTGCTGCGGAAGCAGACGGTCTCCTGCGTGCGCGCGGCGTACGCGCTCGGCCGCGGGTCGTCGAGCCGCACCCGGCGGTAGGACCGGGAGAGGCGCGGCTCGAGGTGGTCGAGCGTCGTGTAGGTCATGCTCTTGCGCCCAGGGTCGAGGAGCGCGAGACCCGCGTAGCGCGCGCCGATCCCGCCGGCGCCGACGATCGCGAGGGTCTCCACGACGTCCTCGACGGACTGGGCGTCCCCGAAGGCCTCGCTCAGCTCGAGCAGGAGCCGGTTGCGGCGGGTGGCCTGCAGCGCGACGTGCTGCATCCGCCGCGCGCGCTCCCGCTCGACCCGCAGGCGCAGCTCCGACGTGCACGCCGCGGCGAGGTCGGTCAGCGTGGCGAGCTGCGTCTCGGTCCACTCGTGGGGGACGGCGTCGATCGCGCACAACGAGCCGACGGCGCGGCCGCGCTGGTCGAAGATCGGGAAGCCCGCGTACGCCACGACACCGAGCGCGTCGATGGCGGGGTTGTCCCGCAGGGCGGGCACCGCACGGGCGTCCTGGACGACGAGCGGCTGCCGGGTGTCGACGACGAAGCGGCAGAACGAGTGGGTCAGCGGGATGCGCCGCTCGGTCTGCACGGGCTCCGGCAGCCCGAGCGCCCCGGGCAGGACCTGCTCGTCCTCGAGCACGAGCGCGACGAGCGCGGTGGGGACCCCGAGCTGGCGGCGCACGAGGCGCGCGAAGCGGTCGAAGGACTCGTCGGCGACCGGCTCGCCGAGGCCGGCCTCGACGAGATCGCGGACCGCCTGGACCTCCGTCACCGGGCCAGTATTGCCCGCTACGCGGTGTCGGCGCACGATGTGTCGCGGATTGCCCCGAACGGAACGCCCGGTGCGGGCGGACTTCACCCGCTGCGTCCGGTTCCCTCAGCGCCCGCGCAGGAGGTCCTCGCGCACGACGCGCCGCAGGACCTTGCCGATCTGCGAGCGCGGCAGCTCGTCGACGGCCACGACCTCCTGGGGGAGCGCGTACCGGGCGAGCCGGGACTCGCCCCAGGCCCGCACCGCGGCGAGGGTCGGGGCGGACGTCCCCGGCTCGGCGACGATCGCGGCGACGACCTGCTCGCCGGACCGGTCGTCGGGCAGCCCGACGACGGCGACGTCCGTCACGCCCGGCATCTCGCGCAGGTGGTCCTCGACCTGGGAGGGATAGACGTTGAAGCCGCCGGTGATGATGAGCTCCTTGATGCGGTCGACGAGGGTGACGACGCCGTCCGTGTCGACGGTGACGACGTCGCCCGTGCGCAACCAGCCGCCGTCGAGCAGCTGGGACGCCGTCTCCTCCGGTCGGTCCCAGTACCCCGAGAACACCTGCGGCCCGCGGACCAGGAGCTCGCCGCGCACGGTGCCGCCCTCGTCGGGGACGGCGTCGGTCACGCCACTGCTCTCGGCGCTTCCGCCGCTCTCCGTGTCCTGTGTGACGACGCGGATGTCCGTGCTGGGGAACGGCAGACCGAGCGTCCCCGGCCGGCGGTCCGCGGAGCACGGGTTGCCGAGCGAGACGGGCGACGACTCCGTCATGCCGTAGCCCTCGATGAGCAGGCCGCCCGTCGCGCGCTCCCACCGCTCGGCCGTTCCCGGGGTGATGGGCATGGCGCCGGCGAACGCGAGCTCGATGGAGCGGAGCCCGACGCCGGCGCGCTCGGCCGCGTCGACGATCCGGCCGAACATCGGGGCCACGCCCGGCAGGAACGTCGCGGGCCGACGCCGCTGGGCGGCGACGACGGCCTCCGGGTCGAACTTCGGGAAGGCGACGAGCGTCGCTCCGATGCGGGCCGGAAGGGTGAGGCAGAACGTCAGGCCGAACGCGTGGAAGAACGGCAGGATCCCGTAGACGACGTCCTGCCCGCCGTGGAACTGCGCCCACGCCTCGCCCTGCACGACGTTCGCGACGAGGTTGCGGTGCGTGAGGACCGCTCCCTTGGGCACGCCCGTGGTGCCGCCGGTGTACTGCAGGAGCGCGACGTCGTCGCCGGTGGGCGCGGGCCGGTCCGCCGACGGTTCGAGCGGGACGGCGGCATCGACGAGCCGGTCCCAGCGGGGGACGTCGTCGGGTACCGGCCCGGTCATCGCGGCCCGCAGCGCACGGGCCTTCCGCACGGGCAGACGCAGCGCGAGGCGCGAGCGCAGGGGCAGGTCGCCGGTCAGGTCGACCGCGACGACCGCGCGGACGGGGTCCTGTGCGCCGAGGGACGTGCGGGCCGCAAGCACGGCGGGCACGGCCACGCGCCACACCAGGGCGACGCTCGCGCCCGAGTCCGTGAGCTGGTGCGCCAGCTCCTCGGCGGTGTAGGTGGGGTTGTGCTCGACGGCGATCGCACCCAGGCGCAGGACGGCGTAGAACGCGACGACGTGGGACGTGCAGTTGGGCAGCACGAGCGCGACGCGGTCGCCGGGACGGACGCCGAGCGTGTGCAGCGCCGCGGCGGCGCGGTCGACCTCGGCGTCGAGCTGCGCGTAGGTCGTCGCCTGCCCCATGAAGTCGACGGCGACGCGGTCGGGCCATCGCTCGGCGGCGCGGCCGAGCGCCGCGGTGACGGGTTCGTCGGGCACGTCGACGGTCGCAGGGACACCGGGGGAGTAGCGGTCGAGCCACGGCCGCGTCGCCAAGGAGTTCACGTACCACACGGTAACTTACGGATGCGTAGGTTGTGTGCGGCCCTACGTCCCGCCACGCGCGTCGAGAACCTCGAGGGCGACCTCGGCGCCCCGCGCGTCCAGGTAGGTCCCGCCCCGGGGGACCGGGCGGAGCCCGCCGTCCGGCGTCTGCTCGACGTGGTGCACCAGGGGGTGTCCGGTCGGGATGTTGAGGTCCTGCACCTCCTCGGGCGTGAGCCGGTCCACCAGCAGCGACAGCGCGCGCAGGCTGTTGCCGTGCCCGACGACGAGGACGCTGCGGCCCGCGGCCAGGTCCCCCTGGAGCTCGGCCCAGAACGGGGCGAGCCGGGCGACGACGTCGGCGAGCGACTCGGTGCCACGGCGCAGGGCCGCGCGGGCGGCGTCGGGCAGGCGCAGCAGCACGTCGTCGACGAGCGTGTGCGCGCGGGTGCCGGGCTCGAGGGGTGGTGGCCGGTGGTCGAGCGAGCGGCGGTACTCCCAGTAGGCCGCCTCGCCGTGCTCGGTGCGCACGGTCTCGCGCAGCTCGGCGGTGAACGCACCGTAGTGGCGTTCGACGAGCCGCCAGTCGACGTCGAGCGGGGGCGGTCCGGGCAGCGTGGCGGCGACGATCGAGGCGGTGGCCGACGCGCGCACGAGCGGGGAGGTCACGACGCGGGCCGGCGTCAGTGCGGGGTCGCGACGGACCGCCTCGGCGAGGTGCGCCCCGGCCGTGGCCGCCTCGTCGGCGCCGCGGGCGGACAGCGGCACGTCGAGCATGCCGGTGAAGCGGTTCTCGGCGTTGTACGTGCTCTGGCCGTGGCGGAGGAGGACGAGGGAGCCGAGGGTCATGCTGCCAGCGAACCAGCCCGGGTCGATCCGCTCAACCCCGGCCGGGCCACAGCGTTCTACAACGTTGTAGGATCGTCCTTCCCCGCGGCGGGTCGACCGTGACACACTCGCGGACGTGGGACCCGGTGACGACGTCGTGGCCGGGACGTGGTGGCACGGGAGGCTGACGCGGTGAACGGGGCGAGGAAGAACGGCACGACGCCTGGGCGCGGTGCGGTGACGATGAACGACGTCGCCACGCGGGCGGGCGTGTCGATCAAGACCGTGTCCAACGTCGTCAACGGCTACCCCCACATCCGGCCCGGCACGCGGGCACGCGTCGAGGAGGCCATCGAGGCCCTCGGCTACCGCGTCAACATCTCGGCGCGCAACCTGCGCCAGGGCCGCACCGGCATCGTCGGACTCGCCCTGCCCGAGCTCTCCCTGCCGTACTTCGCCGAGCTCGCCGACTCCGTCATCCGTGCCGCCGAGCAGCGGGGCGTGATCGTCCTCATCGAGCAGACGGGTGCCGTGCGCGAGCGGGAGCTCGAGGTCCTCACGAGCGAACGGCGCCAGCTCACCGACGGCCTCATCTACTCCCCGCTCGCGCTCGGCCCCGAGGACGGGGCTGCGCTCGACGTCCCGTACCCCGTCGTGCTCCTCGGCGAGCGCATCTTCGGCGGGCCTGCCGACCACGTGACGATGAACAACGTGGAGGCTGCGCGTGCCGTCACCGAGCACCTCCTCGGGATCGGCCGTCGTCGTATCGCGGTGGTCGGTGCGCACGAGGGGGAGGCCGTCGGCTCGGCCGCGCTGCGAGTGCGCGGCTACCGCGAGGCGCTCGAGGCGGCAGGCGTGGCGTACGACCCCGCCCTCGTCGCCGAGGCCGGGCTGTGGCACCGGTCGACGGGTGCCGAGGCGATGGCGCGGCTCCTCGACGCCGGCGTCGAGATCGACGCGGTCTTCGGGCTCAACGACGCCCTAGCGCTCGGCGCGCTGCACGCCCTCCACGACCGCCGCGTCGACGTGCCCGGCGAGATCGCCGTCGTCGGGTTCGACGACATCGAGGACGCCGCCTACGCGTCGCCGACGCTGACGACCGTCTCGCCGGGGCGCGAGCAGATCGCGCGCACGGCGATCGACCTGCTCCTGGCGCGGATCCAGGACAGCAGCGAGCGCCCCTACGAGCGGGTGATCGCCGACTTCGAGATCGTCGAGCGCGAGTCCACCGCGGGTCAGAGCGCGAGCGTGCCCGTCGCGGCGGTCCCGGGGCGCTCGATCCTCGCCTGAGCGGGTGACGTGGCGGCCGCGCGGTCGATCACGTCGAGCCAACGGTCCACCAGCAGCCCACCGAGCAGCAGGGGAAGGCTGAGGGCCACGAGCGGCGCGAGGACCGACACCGCCGTGCAGGCCATCACCACGACGACGGTCGTGACCGCCACGGCGAGCGCCGTCAGCGGGGACAGCAGCGGGGCGAGCGCCACGAACCGCAGGGTGCGGCCGACGGGCTCGTCGTAGCGGCGCAGCGTCGGCGGGACGTAGGCGAGCGCGACGAGCAGGTACACGGCGAGCAGCACGACGCCGCCGAGCAGGAGGGCTGCCACCGGTCCGCCGTCCAGGGGTGCGACGGCGCGCAGCACCAGGAGGTCGGCGGCGACGAACGCACCGGCGCACCAGAACGGCACCCCGACGAGGACCGACCGCCGCCACCCGCGGGCGAAGGCGGACCAGAAGTCGCGCCACAGCCGGTCGGACGGGTCGCCGGCCGCCAGCCGCGCGAGCAGCCGGCCTCCGGCGTCGAGCGCGGGGAAGAGCCCGCCGACACCCAGCCCGACGAGCGTGCCCAGCCCCACGAGCAGGTTCACCGCGACGAGGTGCGCGGCCACGCGCAGGAACACCATGACGCGGCCCGCCCAGCCGCCGGGCTCGCCGTCGATCATGATCCGACCCGCGTGCCGACCGTGACGACGCCCCGGGCGTCGAGGGCCGTGAACGACAGCGCCCGCTGCCCGCGCACCGCGTCCCACGACGGGAGGACGACGACGTCCCACGGCCCAGCGTCGGCCGTCGCCCAGGCGGGGGGCGCGGCCAGGGTGAAGCGCCCGCGGCCGTGCGCCTCGGCGTCCGGGAGGCCGGTACCGGTCTCGGTGACCTCGCGGGACAGCGTGACCTGGTCGGTCGGGCCGTCGAACGTCACGACCTCCCACGTGCCGAGGAGAGCCGCGGCGTCGTCGGGCCACGCGTCCTGGTCGTCCTCTTCGCGGTCGCCCGCCCACGGCTGCGGCGACACGAGCGGCCAGCCGCCGTGCGTCCACACGAGCCGCCGGGACTGGACCTCGTGCTCGGTCGGTGCGTCGCCGTCGCGCACGTGGTGCACGAACACCTGGTGGTCCGGGGTGGTGACGACCGAGCCGTGCCCCGGGGCGAGCCAGCGGCGGCCACCGGTGAGCCGGTGGCTCGCCAGGACCGTGGTGCCCACCCGCGTCGGGTCGGTCTCCAGGTCCGTCAGGGCGTGCCCCCGGGCGTCGCGCCACGGACCGGTGACGTCCGGCGCCACGGCGGCGCGCACGTGGTAGGTCGAGGAGAGGGAGTCGTAGGACACCAGCATCGCCCAGCCGCCTCCCGGGCGCGGCAGGACGAACGCGCCCTCGACGGCCCCGTCGACGGCGGCGGGCCGGCGGGCCAGGAGCACGCCCGGCGAGGAGGCGGGCGCCCCGGGCCGCCGCGCGTCGAGCGCGAACCCGGTCGCGGGATCGAGCTCAAGGGCGTGGATACCGCCGAAGAACGATCCGTAGACGAGGTGGTGCGCGCCCTCGGGCGTCACGACGAGGTTGGCGTCGATCGCGTTGGGGCCCGGGGTGTCGTGCCGGCTGACGACGACGAGGCCCTCGTCGGTCCACGGCCCGCCGGGGTGCGCGGCGGTCGCGAGACCGATCGCCGATGTCCGGGACCCGAAGGTCGACGCCGAGTAGTACATCCGCCAGACCGCGCGACCGGGGCCGGGTGTGACCCGGACGACGTCGGGCGCCCACAGGCCCTCCGCGCCGGACCACCGGCGCGCGGGTTCGGGGACGCCGTCGAGCGCCCAGCCGTGGAACTCCCACGTGACGAGGTCGCGCGAGCGGCGCACCTGCACGCCGCCGCGCACCGGCCCGGTCGAGCAGGCGTCGGTGGAGAACAGCCAGTAGGTGCCGTCGTCGTCCGTCACGGCCGTGGGGTCGTGGGCGTGCCGCCCGCCCCACGCAGACGTGTCCGGATCGGGCAGCGAGGTATCGACCAGGGCGGTGGAGGTCATGTCAGCCCTTCGTCCCGGTGAGGGCGACCGACTCGATGATCTGCCGCTGGAAGATGAGGAACACGATGACGATCGGCAGCAGCGCGACGAACGACGCGGCCATGATGAGCGGGTAGTCGCGCTGGGTGGCGAACTCGACGTTGAGGTTGGCGATGACCACCTGCAGCGTCTGCTTCTCCTCCGAGTTCAGGTAGAGGATCGGCGCGAGGTAGTCGTTCCACACCGTCATGAACCACAGGATGAACTGCGCCGCGATCGCCGGTCGGATGATCGGCAGGATCATCACGCGGAAGATCTGGAAGTACGACGCGCCGTCGATCTTGGCGGCCTCGACGACCGAGTTCGGCACCGACTCCAGGTACTGGCGCAGGAAGAACACCATGATGATGTTCCCGAACACGGCGGGGACGATCAGCGGCAGCAGGGTGTCGACCCAGCCGATCTTCGAGAACATGACGAACTGCGGGATCATCAGCGTCGGGAACGGGATCATGATCCCCGACAGCAGCGCCAGGAAGATGACGTTCTTGTGCGGCAGCCGCATCTTCGCGAGCGCGAACGCCGCGAGGGCCGACGTGAAGGACCCGAGGACGGTCACCGTCGTCGCGACGATGAAGCTGTTCCGGAAACCGGAGAGGATCGGCGCCTCGGTCCACATGCGCACGAACGTGTCCCACTGCGGCTCGGACGGCCACAGGACGGGAGGCAGCGCGAAGACCTCCTGCGTGGTCTTCACCGCCGTGGTGAACATCCACAGCAGCGGCGCGATCATCACGACCGCGCCGAGGGCGAGGACGACGAACAGGATCGCGTTGACGACCCGGTTCTCGGAGGTGGCGGAGCCCTGTCGGGAGGGCATGGACGCCCCGATGGTGCGGGGCGCGCCGTCGGGGTCGGTGCCCGTCGGGTCGGCGCCGGCGAGGACGGCAGGAGCGGTGGCCGGGACGGGGCCCGGGTCGATGCTGGTCACGTGGTGTCTCCTGCCCTCAGTCGATGCTGAAGCTGTTGCGTCGGTTGAGCCGGAACTGGATGACCGTGACGATCATGACCAGCAGGCCGAGGACGATCGCCATCGCGGTCGCGTAGCCCATCTGCTGGTACTGGAAGGCCTTGCGGACGATGTACCAGACGACGGACGCGGAGCTGAACTCCGGCCCGCCCGTGGGCGTCATGATGTTGATCTCCGTGAAGATCTGCGCGCCGGCGATGATGTTCGTGATGACGAGGAAGAACGTCACCGGCCGCACCATCGGGACGGTGATGGTCCGGAACTTCTGGAACGCGTTCGCGCCGTCGAGCGACGCGGCCTCGTAGAGCGACTGCGGCACCGACTGCACCGCCGCCAGGTACAGCAGCATCGAGAACCCGAGCCCCTTCCACACCGCCAGGATGATGAGGGCCGGCTTGACGGTCGCGGTGTTCTGCAGCCAGTCCGGGCCGTCGATGCCGAACCATGCCAGCACCTGGTTCACCAGGCCGAAGTCGCCGTTGTAGGCGAACTGCCAGACGATCGCGATCGCGGCGAGCGACGAGATCACGGGCACGTAGTAGATCGTGCGGAACGCCGTGCGCCCGACGATCCGGCGGTTCAGCGCGAGCGCGAGCAGCAGGGAGAGGACGAGCCCGATCGGGATGCCGATCATGTAGAACAGCGTGTTGAACAGGCTCTGGTGGAAGTACTCGTCCTGCAGGAGCGCCGCGTAGTTGTCGAGCCCGATGAAGCGCATCGGACCGAGCCCGTTCCAGCTCGTGAACGACGCGTAGAGCGCGAACAGGATCGGGTAGAGCGTGAAGGTCAGGAAGCCCACCACCGGTGCCGCGACGAACAGCAACGCCCAGCGGTGCTCGGTGCGGTGCAGGCGGTTGGAGTCCTTCGCGCTGCGTGTCCGCCGCGCCGGCGGGGTGGAGCTGCCCGCCGGCGCGGGGCCGTCATCGGTGACGGTGTCCGTGGTCTGCGACATCTGGATGTCCTCGGTCAGGAGCCGGCGCGAGCCTGCTCGGCGTCCTGGTGGGACTTGTCGAGGAGCGCCTGCATCTTGGGCTGCACCTCGGCGAGGTAGTCGGCGGCGGTCTGCTTCCCGTCGATGACCGGCTGGATGTTGATCCAGAGCTCGTCGTACCACTCGGCGCCGTAGGTGAAGGCGGCCGGCATCGCGCGGCCGTAGTCCTGGGCGATGTCGAGGAACTCGCGTCGGTTGGCGGGCTGTGCACCCTCCTCGGAGGCCCACTCCTCGGCGACGTCCACGAGGTTCGGAATCTGGATGTTCGCGTCGACGAGCGTCTGCTGCGCCTCGGGGTCGGTCGAGAGGTACGTCGCGAGCTCCACCGCGGCGTCGGGGTTGTTCGTCGTCGCCGAGACACCGATGCCGAGGGACCCGATCCACGTGGCCGACTCGTCGCCACCCAGCGACGGCCAAGGGATGAGGTCGTAGTCGAAGTCGAGCTCGTTGTACGTGCTGACGTCCCACGGACCGACGGGGAAGAACCCGATCTCGCCGGCCATCCAGCGCTGGTAGGTGTCGAGGGTCGCCGCGTCGGAGGCGGACGGGGTCACGTCGTGGACGTTGGTGAGGTCGGCGAAGGCCTGGAGCGCCTCGGTGAACTCCGGGGTGTCGACCGTGACCTGGGTGCGGTCCTCGTTCGTCCAGTCGCCGCCGTTGCTCCAGACCATCGACTGCAGGTTCCACTGGACGTTCAGCCCGGTGCCCCACTGGTCGACCGTGCCGTCGCCGTCTGTGTCGGTCGTGAGCTCGGAGGAGATGTCGACGAACTCGTCCCAGGTGAGCGGGACGTCGGGGTCCGGCAGGTCGATCCCGGCCTCCTCGAGCATGGTCTTGTTGTACCCGAAGGAGAACGGGCCGATGTCCTTGGGCAGGCCGTAGAGGGCGCCGTCGGGCGTGCCCTGGAGCTCGCCGTCGAACCGGTAGGAGTTGACGCCGTACTCCCAGATGTTGTCGAGGTCGACACCCTGCTCCGCGACGGCGTCGGTGATGTCCATGAGGACGCCGGACGCGACGTAGGACTGCAGGTTCGCCTGCTCGATGTAGAAGACGTCCGGGACCTTGTTCCCGGCCACGGCCGCCTGGAGCTTGGTCGCGTACTGGTCGGCGTCGGTCACGGTCATCTTCACCGTGACGCCGGTCTCCTCGGTGAACCGGTCGATCGCCGCCTGGTAGGCAGCCTTCTCGTCCGCGCCTCCGCGGAACATGAACGTCAGCTCGTCCGAGCTGCCGGCGGCACTCTGGCCGCACGCGCTCAGGAGCAGTGCGCTCACGGCGGCGCCGCTCACGGCGGCGATGGTCAGGCGTGACTTCCTCATCACGAGTCCTCTCGATTCCCAGGGGGATGCTCCGAGATGCGATGGCGTCGTCAGCGGGGAGGGAGCCGCTGCGTCCCCGGTACGGAACCGGAAAGGTGCGGTGCGGCTGCCCTGCTCGATCGGATCGTCGTCGACCTCGATTTACATCGTTGGAGAGAAAGGTTGCACATCCCGGCGGCAGGGTCAAGCCTCGGTGCCGAGCGCGGCTTGACGGGCCGAGGCGATCCGTGCAGACTCCATCTACAACGATGTAGAAGATGTGGTGCTGGCGATCCCGGTCGCCGCCCGCGTCGTGCACAGCCGCCGACGCGCCGATCACCTCCTGGAGCCCCGATGCCCTCCCGAGCCGCCGCGTACCCCCCGATGGGGTGGAACTCGTGGGACTGCTTCGGCACCACCGTCACCGAGGCGGAGGTGCTCGCCAACGCCGACGTGCTGGCCGCGCGGCTGTCGCCCACCGGGTGGGACACCGTCGTCGTCGACATCCAGTGGTACGAACCGACGGCGCGGGCCGGCGGCTACAACGTCGACGCGCCGCTGCTGCTCGACGGCCACGGGTTCCCCCGACCCGACCCGGCCCGGTTCCCGTCCGCGGGCGGCGGGGACGGCTTCGCCCCGCTCGCCGCGCAGGTGCACGCGCGGGGCCTGCGGTTCGGCCTGCACCTCATGCGCGGCATCCCTCGACGCGCGGTCGAGGCGGACCTGCCGGTCCCCGGCACCACCTACCGCGCGTCCGACATCGCCGACCGGAGCAGCACCTGCCCCTGGAACGGCGACAACTACGGGCTCGACCACACCCACCCCGGCGCGCAGGCGTGGCTCGACGCGCTGATGCACCAGATCATCGGCTGGGGCGTCGACCTGCTGAAGGTCGACGACATGCTGGCGCCCTACCAGGCCGCCGCCGTCGAGGCCTACGCCTTGGCCGTGCGACGCGCCGAACGGGCGCACGGGCGCGACGTCGTGCTCTCCCTCTCCCCGGGCACCGACCTCTCCCTGGCGCATCTCGACCACCTGCGGGCGCACGCCGACATGTGGCGCGTGTGCGACGACCTGTGGGACCGGTGGGGGGACGTCGAGGCGCAGCTCGCGCGACTCGCCCGGTGGGCACCGCACCAGGGGCCGGACGGCTGGGCCGACGGCGACATGCTCCCCCTCGGCCGTATCGGCACCCGGGCGGAACGCGGCCAGGACCGGGACAGCGCGCTGACCCGGGACGAGCGCCGGACCCTGCTCACCGCGTGGTCCCTCGCCCGCTCACCCCTGATGGTCGGCGGCGACCTCACCCGGACCGACGACGAGACCCTGGCCGACCTCGCGAACGCGGAGGTGCTCGAGCTGCTCCGGCACTCGACCGGAGGGGCCGAGCTCCTGCGCGAGGACGACGTCGTCGTCTGGGGCGCCGCCGGGACCGGGCCGCGCGCGGGCTCGCGGTGGGCCGCGGTCATCTCGACGGCGGCCGAGCCGCGGACCGTGACCCTCCCCGCGGCGTCGGTCGGCTTCACCGGCCTCCGCACGTCGTCGAGCCCGCTGGTCGCCCGCGACCTGTGGAGCGGGGAGCCCGTGACCCTCGTCCCGCCCACCGCCGCGCACGGCGGCGACCACGCGCTCACGCTCGACGTCCCCGCCCACGGCACCCGCCTCCTGCGCCTGGACCCCGGGCCGGCGTCGTGACCGATCACCCGGCCCCGAGCCCGGCCGACCCCTCGACCGACCTGCTGACAGACCCGACGACCTCACCACAGACCGCTCCCTCGGAAGGACCCCGCATGCTGCCCGTCTCCCTCACCGTCGACCCCGCCTACCGGGTCGGCCCCGTCCGGCGCCGGACCTTCGGCTCCTTCGTCGAGCACCTCGGCCGGTGCGTGTACACCGGCATCCACGACCCCGAGCACCCCACGGCCGACGAGGACGGCTTCCGCAAGGACGTCATCGAGCTCACCCGCGACCTCGGCATCTCGAGCGTGCGCTACCCCGGCGGCAACTTCGTCTCCGGCTACCGCTGGGAGGACGCCATCGGCCCGGTCGCCGAGCGCCCGAGCCGCCTCGACCTCGCCTGGCACTCGACGGAGCCCAACCACGTCGGCGTCGACGAGTTCATGCGTTGGACCGAGCGGTCGGGCACCGAGCCGATGATGGCCGTCAACCTCGGCACGCGCGGCGTGCAGGAGGCGCTCGACCTCCTCGAGTACTGCAACGTCGAGTCCGGGACGTACTGGTCCGACCTGCGTCGCGCGCACGGCACCGACAAGCCGCACGACATCCGCATGTGGTGCCTGGGCAACGAGATGGACGGGCCGTGGCAGATCGGCCACAAGACCGCCCACGAGTACGGGCGGCTCGCCGCCGAGGCAGCGCGTGCCATGCGGATGGTCGACCCGGACCTCGAGCTCGTCGTGTGCGGCTCGTCCGCGTCCTCCATGCCGACGTTCGGCGAGTGGGAGCGCACCGTCCTCACCGAGACGTACGAGCACGTCGACTACATCTCTGCCCACGCCTACTACTGGGAGGAGGACGGAGACCTCGCGTCCTTCCTCGCGTCCGCGGTGGACATGGACCACTTCATCGAGTCGGTCGTCGCGACCGCCGACGCGGTGCGGGCCGCGAAGAAGCTCAGCAAGCGCATCCATATCTCGTTCGACGAGTGGAACGTCTGGTACCAGCACCGGGCCGAGTCCAAGCCGCCGTCGGGCACCGACTGGCCCGTCGCGCCCGTGCTGCTCGAGGACCGCTACAACGTGGCCGACGCCGTCGTCGTCGGGAACCTGCTCATCTCCCTGCTCCGGCACACCGACCGCGTGCACGCCGCGTCCCTCGCCCAGCTCGTCAACGTCATCGCCCCGATCATGACCGAGCCCGGTGGTCGCTCGTGGCGCCAGACGACGTTCCACCCGTTCCAGCAGGCGTCCACCCTCGCGGTGGGCGACGTCCTCCAGGTCGTCATCGACGCGCCCACCTACGGCACGGCGAAGTTCGGCGACGTGCCGGTGCTCGACGCCGTCGCCACGCGTGACCCCGAGACGGGCGAGACGGTGCTGTTCGTCGTGAACCGCTCGACCACCGACGACGTCGCCCTCGACGTCGACCTGCGGGCGCTGCCCGGCCTGCGCGTCCTCGACGCGACCAGCCTGTCGAACCCCGACCACACGTGGAGCGCGACGGCCGACGACGACCACTCGGTCGCGCCGCGGGAGAACGCCACCGCCGAGGTGCGGGACGGCCGCCTCGTCGCGCAGCTGCCGCCCGTCTCGTGGAACGTCGTGCGGCTGGGCTCGTGAGCACGGGGACCCCGCGGCGGCGGCGCACCGTCGGTGTGATCGCCGCCGGGGTCGCGCTGGTGGTGGCGCTCGCCACCGCGGCGGCCGTCTGGTCGGTGCGCGGGTCGGAGCCGGTCGCGACCGAGCTCGCGCTGACCGGCGACCTGCGCACGCACGACCCCGCGCTCGTCGCCGGCGACCCCGACGGCGACCCGAGCTGGTACGTCTTCTCGACCGGTGACGTGCGCGTGGGCCTCGGCTCCATCCAGATCCGTCGCTCCGACGACGGCCTGCACTGGGAGGACGCCGGCACGGTCTGGGACGCGGGCACCCGGCCGGAGTGGGTCTACGACGTCGTGCCCGGCGTGGAGAACTTCTGGGCGCCCGAGCTCTACCAGCACGACGGCACCTGGTACCTGTACTACGCGGCGTCGACGTTCGGGTCGAACCGGTCGGTCATCGGGCTGATGACCTCGCCCACGCTCGACCCCGACGACCCGGCCTACGGCTGGGAGGACCAGGGCGAGGTGTGGCGCTCCGTCCCGGGCGAGACCGACTACAACGCGATCGACCCCGGCATCGTCGAGGACGAGGACGGGACGCCGTGGATGGCGTTCGGCTCGTTCTGGGGCGGCATCCAGCTCGTCGAGCTCGAGTGGCCCAGCGGCAAGCCCGCTGACCCGCAGGCGGAGCCGATCACGATCGCCGACCGGGTGGCGCCGCCGAACGCCGTCGAGGCGCCCTACCTGGTGCACCGCGACGGCTGGTACTACCTGTTCGTCTCGCGGGACAGCTGCTGCCAGGGCACCGACTCGACGTACAACATGGCGGTGGGCCGGTCGCGCGACGTCACCGGCCCGTACGTGGACCGTGCCGGCACCCCGATGACCGAGGACGGCGGCGAGACGCTGCTCGAGACGCACGGCGACCAGATCGGCCCGGGCGGGCAGTCCGTCTCGGGCGGGTACCTCGCCTACCACTACTACGCCGAGAGCCTCGGCGGGGACTTCCAGCTCTCCCTGCGCGAGCTGGCGTGGGACGACGACGGGTGGCCCGTCGCGACGACGTCGAGCGACTGAGCGAGGACGTCGCCACGTGGTTGCCGCCCGTCCTCGGTCACGACGTCAGGCGGTAGATCTGCTCGACCACCTCGGCGCCCACGCCGGGCGCGTAGGAGGACTCGCGCCCGGCCTCCACGAACCCGGCCCGGACCACGACCTTCGCGGAGCCCACGTTGTGGGCGGCGACGCGCGCCACCAGCGGTCGTTCGTGCTCGACGGACAGGAACGCCTCGAGCGCGGACGAGGCGATGCCGCGCCCCCAGCGCGACGGGTCGATCCAGTAGGTGACCTCCCGCTCCCCGTCCATGGTGAAGCTCCCGATCGTTCCGACGAGCACGCCCGTGTCCTCGACGGCGAGCAGGGTGCACGTCGGATCGCTGCGGATGCGCTCGTAGTGCACGTCGAACGCGGCGCGGTCGGAAGGGACGGCCCGCGTGAACGCCGCCAGCGCGACGGCGGCGGGATCGCTCTCCCACACGAAGAGCTGATCGAGGTCGTCGTCAGCGAGACCGCGGAGTCTGATCGCCATGCGTCGAACTGTATTCCCAGCCCGGGAGGCTCCGCCGACGCCCTGGCGCAACCGGCCCCGGTCCCGCGTCAGGTGCCGGCGAGCTGGTCGAGCACGACCGCGGCGGCCTCGGCGAGCAGGGCGTCGTCACGGGTCGCGTCCGCGGTGTCGCGGCTCGTCATGATGGCGATCACGAGCGGGTCGCCGTCCGGCGGCCACACGATGGCCACGTCGTTGCGCGTGCCGTAGCCGCCGCTGCCCGTCTTGTCGCCGACGGTCCAGCCCTCGGGGACGACGGCCCGGACGAGGTCGTCGCCGGTGGTGTTTCCCTGCAACCACCCGACGAGCAGCTCCTGCTTCTCCGGCGGGAGACCGTCGCCGAGGGCGAAGGTCTCCAGCGTCGTGGCGAGCGCGCGCGGTGTGGTCGTGTCCCGCGGGTCGCCCGGGGTGGCCTCGTTGAGGTCCGGTTCGGTGCGGTCGACCTGCGTGACGTCGTCGCCCGCCGCCCGCAGCGCCTCGCCGAGCCCGCTCGTGCCGCCGACGCGGTCGAGGAGCAGGTTCGCCGCTCCGTTGTCGCTCTGCTGCACCGCCGCGGCGGCCAGCTCACCCACGCTCAGCCCGGTCCCGACGTGCTCCTCGGTGACGGGGGAGTAGGTGACGAGGTCCGCCTCCGTGTACTCGACGACCCCGTCCAGCTCGCCGATGGTGTGCTGGTCGAGGACGACAGCAGCGAGCGGCGCCTTGATGGTCGACGCGTAGGCGAACCGCTCGTCGGCGCGGTGCTCCAGGACCGTCCCGGTGCCCGTGTCGAGGGCGAAGACACCCAGCCGCGCGTCGAACGTCTCCTCGAGAGCAGCCATCTCGTCGTCGGCGCGCAGCACGACGGGCGAGGGGTCCGACGTCGGGCTCGGTCCGTCGGACGGGGTGCTGGACGGTGATGCCGACGGGGTCGCGCTGGGTGGAGCGGGGTCCGGGTCGGCCGTCGTGCCGCCGCAGGCGGTGACGAGGAGTGCGGTGGCGAGGATCGCGCCGGCCGTCCGTGTGAGGTGTCGTGCCACCCGCCCAGTATCCCCGGCGGGCGGGACCGTGATCGCGGTAGCGCTGTTCGGAGACGATCGGTGGTGGTGAACCGAGCGTGCGTAGGCTGGACGGTATGTCCGGCACGGTCATCATCCTCACGGGACCGCCCGGAGCGGGTAAGTCGACGACGGCAGCGAGCCTCGCTGCCACGTACCCGCGGGCGGTGCACCTGCGCACCGACGACTTCTGGGACCACATCGTCTCCGGGGGCATCCCGCCGTACCTCCCGGAGTCCGACGCCCAGAACCACACCGTCGTCGAGGTCGTCGCCGGCGCGTCCGCCGCCTACGCGGCGGGCGGCTTCACCGTCGTGGTCGACGGGGTCGTCGGGCCGTGGATGCTCGGTCACTTCCGCCACGCCCTCTGCCTGCGACCCGGCCTCGACCTCCACTACGTCGCGCTGCGTCCGGATCGGGCGGAGACCCTCGCGCGCGCGCAACGCCGGACGGCTCCCGATGCACTCGTCGACGACGCCCCGATCCACTCGCTGTGGGACCAGTTCGCCGAGCTGGGCGAGCTCGAGGCGCACGCGATCGACACGACGCACCACAGTGCCGCCGAGACAGCCCGAGCGGTCGCGGAGGCGATCACGAGCGGCCGCTACCGGCTCTGACGAAGCGTCAGCCGTCCCACGGCGACCGCCTCTCACGCGGCCGCGGCGGCCTCCTGTCGTGGCGGCGCCGCAGGGAGCGTGGCGTTGCTCAGTGTGGTCGAGGTGGCCGCGACGACGGCAGTGAGGACGAGCATCGAACCGGTGGCGATGAGCACGGGGGCGGGGCCGACGGCGTGCGCGGCGGCGCCGATCCCGAGGTTGGCGGCGATGAGCGGCAGGCTCTGCGCCAGGGCGGCGAGGGCCTGGACGCGCGCGACGAGCGCCCGCGGTGCCGAGCCCAGGACGAGCGGTGCCATGTGGGTCGCGAAGAGGCCGGTGCCGAGCCCGAGGACTGCGCATCCGCCGATCGCGCCGACGGCATGACCGGAGGTCGCGCCCAGGGTCGCTGCGCCGAGCCCGGCGAGCGCGAGGCCGACGGCGGCGGCGATCCCCGGGCGTCGAGCGGCACCACGCGACAGGACGACGATCGCGACGAGCCCGGTGGCCGCGCCGACCGTCCCGGCGGCCAGCCCGGTGAACTGCGGGCCCCAACCGGCGTCTCGACCGAGGAGGGGGAGGAGGAGCGGGGTCAGGGGGAGGACGAAGGCGGCGCCCGCGGCGACGAGCAGCAGCGCGGCGCGCAGCAGCGGGTCCGTGGTGACGACGACGATCCCCTCACGCAGGTCCGCCCAGGGTGACGTGCCGACGTCGGGCGCTGCGGGTTCCGGGTGGCGCCGACGGAGGTGCAGCAGGAGGGCGAGCAGGACGGCGAACGTGGCCGCGTTCAGCAGCGCCGCGCCGGGTAGCCCCGCGGCGCCGTAGATCGCTCCGGCGAGAGGGCCGGCGAGAGTCGCGGCGAGCTGCTGACCGGTCTGGCGCAGTGCCAGGCCGCGCGCGAGGTGGTCCGGGCGAAGCAGGAGGCGTGGCAGCGCCCCGGCGGCAGGGAGGTAGAACGCGTCGATCGTGCCGATCACGAGCGCGGTCGCGAGGAGCAGGGCCGGGGGAGCCCCCCAGCGCAGCGCGAGCAGCGCGAGGACGAGAGACGCCAGCAGCATCGCGCCGTTCCCCGCGAGGAGGATGCGCCAGACGCCCGAGCGGTCGGCCATTGTCCCGCCGACCAGGAGGAGCAGCGTGCGAGGCACGACCGAGGCGGTCAGGACGAGGCCGGCCAGGAGCGGCCCGTGCCCGGTGGCGGCCCAGCCCATCGCGAACCCGACGACCTGCACACCGAGCACGGAGAGCGAGGCGGTCCCGGCCCACGCCCAGAACCGGCCGGGCAGACCGTGCGCAGATCGGCTCGCAGGAGCGGGTCGCTCGCCGTCACGACGCCTCACTCGTCGTCCAGGCGGATCGGCATGACGGCGAGCTCGGCACTCCTGGACAGCGGCAGCACCCAGAGCGGTCCGTGTCCGGACCCGAGCAGGACGCACGTCGTGCCGCGCGGAAGGGTCCACAACGCCTCGCTGAGGAGCCGTGCGCTGAACACCCGGCCCGGCCCGGTGCGTCCGATCGTCGGGAACGCCCCGGGCGGCGCGTCGAGCCAGATCCTGTCTGCGCCCTTGTGCTTGCTGATGCCGTCGAGCAGCTCGCCGACCTGGACCGGTGCCGAGGCAGGAAGGCTCCGGTCGGGGCGTAGGCCCTCGGTCGCCGCGGGGAACTCGGACGCTGCGAGCGTCCGGCTGTGCGACGAGTCCGTCAGCGTCAGTGCGTGGGCCCCGATGGTGAGGCGGACCTCGCCGCTCATCGCGGCGATCGCACCGAGGGCCTGCTGTCCGTCGATCGCGACGGCACGGGCGCCGCTGACGTGCGCTCGCAGGCGTCGACGCATCAGCCGGTGGCGGTCGGTGGTCTCCAGGATCACGCCCGCCCCGTCCACCGCGACCCGCATGCCGTGGGTCGACGGGTGCAGAGGGTCGCGCCCCATGGTCGCCGTGACGGCCGTCAGCCCGTCCCGGAGGTCCGCGGCGCTGAGGGACGCCGTCGTGCCCCGTCCCTCCGTAGGTGCGGCCGGCTCGACCGCGCGCTGGAGCGCCAGGGCGTGTCTCTCCAGCTCCCGCACGTACTCGACCACGACGCTGGCTCCCGCCCCACCGGGCTCCACGGCGGCGCGGATGACGTCGAGCGGAGCGCGTGCCTGACGCAGTGCGGCCACGACCCGAGCCGCCGCGACCCGGTCGGCGGTGTACCACCGCCGCCCGGCGTCGTCGACGTGGTCCGGGCGGAGGACGCCCTTGGCGTCGTAGAACCGCAGAGCAGACGGGGTGAGGCCGCTCGCCTCGGCGAGCGCACCGACCCCCAGCATTCCCTGTCGCATGGCTCCAGCCTCGGCCCTCGACCAGGTCGAGGTCGGCGGCCGGTCCCCGGCGCGCGGCAGGTCAGACCTCGGTTCAGACCTCGATGAGGCCCCGCTGGTGGGCGAGGGAGACGGCCTCGGCGCGGCCGGAGGCGCCGAGCTTGGCGAGGACGTTCGAGACGTGGACGCTCACGGTCTTGGTGCTGATGAAGAGGCGCGCGCCGATCTGCCGGTTGGTCAGGCCCTGCGCGACGAGGAGCAGGACCTCGGCCTCGCGGTCGGTGAGGACGGTGGTGGAGCCCCGACGCAGCCCCGGGAGGTCGAGCCGGCCCCGCCGGGCGAGGCTCCGCACGGCCTCGGCCAACGGTGCGGCGCCCATGTCCTCGGCCTCCTCGAGAGCCTGCGCGGCCTCGATCTCCGCCGCGGCCCGCTCCCCGGCACCGAGGAGCGCCTGCGCCCACCGCCAGCGCGAGCGGGCGAGCTCGTAGCGGTAGCCGTAGTCGAACGCCCGGGTTGAGGCCTCCCAGAGCGCGGGGTCGTTCTCGCCGGTCAGGCGCGAGTGCTCCGCGTGGGCGCGGGCGAGCCAGGCGATCCCCTCAGGCCCGAGCTGGCCGCCGCGAGGGCGGCCGCGCTCGGCGGTCGTGGTCGCGGCCTCCAGCAGCTCGTGCCCACGTGCAACGCGTTCGCCGACGTCCACGCCGACCACTCGCTCGGCCTCGGCAGCGTCCGCGAGCGCCGCGAGGGCGAGGGCCGAGAGCCAGATGCGGCCGAGGAAGACGTCGCTCCACGTGCGGCCCAGGTAGCGCACGAGGTCGACGGCGGCATCGGCGGCCTCGTCGTAGCGTCCCGCCCAGGTGAGGGCGTCGACGGTGCACCCGCCGGAGATGAGGGCGATCTGACCGTCGCGGTGCCAGTCGCGGCGCAGCTGCTCCCCGCGTGCGGGGACGTCGGCGTCGCCGCGCGCGGCCGCGGCGTACAGCCCCACCGAGGTGAGGGTCGCGACCGACGGCGCGGGGACGGTCTCGTCCGTCGGCTCCGGTGGGGTGAGGTCGCCCGTGCTGTAGCGCACGAGCTCGACGAACAGTCGGATCTCGAGGCCGTAGACGCTCCAGCCGAGGCCTGCGGTCCGTGCGTGCGCGAGCCCGTCGCGGGCGACGACGAGCGCCTCGTCGAGCCGACCGGCGTAGTAGCGGTTGGCCGCCAGGTTGAACCAGCACCGCAGCTCGGTCAGCACGTCACCGGCGTCGCGGGCGCGTTCGCGGGCGCTGTGCAGGAGCTCGGCGGCGCGGTCGGCGTCCGCGACCTCGAGCACGGCGAGCGTCGTCAGCGCGTCGGCCTCGATGTCCGGCGCACCGATCTGCCGTGCCTCCTCGACGGCCTGTCGGGCCTCCGTCGTGGCGATCTCGTCGAGATCGGCGTTGAGCGCTGCGCGGGCGTGCATCGCGAGGGTCCACGCGCGGTCCCGCGACGGCGGGTCGGCCGGCAGGATCTCCAAGGCCGCGGCGGTGTGCTCCAGCACCTCGTGAACTCTTTCGGTGCCGAGGAGGTACCGCGACAGCACGTGCCGCAGGGACGCCTGGCGCAGCGGGTCGTCCGCCGTCGCCTCGACGACCCGGCGGGCCAGCGCGACGGCCCGCTCCGGTTCGCCCGCCCGGCTCGCGGCACCTGCTGCGGCGAGCGCGACGGTGGCGCGGTCCTCCTCGAGGCGCTCCGCGGCGTCGGGCACCGCCTCCCAGAGCTGCAGGACCTGCTCGAGGTGCCGCAGCTCCTCGGCGGGCGCGAGGACGTCCGCCGCGCGGCGGGCCGCGTCGCGCGAGGCGACGAGCGCCGTCGGGAGGTCGTGGGCCTTGAGCGCGTGGTGGGCGCGCTGGGCGGGCGAGCCGAGGTCGTGGCCGGACGTCATGGCTTGCAGGTAGGCGCGGTGCACCGAGACCTGCTCGCCGGGCAGCAGGTCCGTGTAGACCGCCTCGGCGAGCAGCGCGTGGCGGAACGTGACCTTGTCGGTCTCGACGGCGAGGACGTGGTGGGCGACGGCCTCGCGCAGCGCGGCGTCGTACGACCCGGGTGCGGCGAAGGCGGGGTGGGCGCCGGTGACGGCCCGCAGCACGGGTTCGGCGACCTGGCGGCCCGACGCGGAGGCGAGCCGGGCGAGCTGCTGGACCGCGGGGTCGAGCTGCTCGAGCCGCGCGTGCAGCACGTCGGCGAGCGACCACGGCATGACGGACTCCGCCGCGCCGGCCTCGACGAGCTCCTCCGCGAAGTAGGCGTTGCCCTCCGAGCGGCGCATGACCTGGTCGAACGCGTCGTCGGGCAGGGGGGCTCCGGCGACCGCCGTCGTGAAGACGCGGAGCTCGTCGGGCGTGAAGGGCGGCAGGTCGACGTGCTCGACGCGCGGGTGGCGGCGGAGCTCGGCGAGGACGGGTCGCAACGGGTGGCGGCGGTGCAGGTCGTCGGTGCGGTAGCTCGCGACGATCAGCAGGTGCTCGGCGCGCATCCGGGCGATGAGGAACCGCAGGACGTCGCGGCTCGACGGGTCCGCCCAGTGCAGGTCCTCGATGACGAGGACGAGCGGCGCCTCCGTCGTGCCGCACGCGGTGAGGGCGGCGGCGATGCCGTCGAAGAGCTGGAGGCGGTCCGCCTGCTCGCGCTCGTCCCCGGGGCCGGATCCTGTCCCCGCGTCGAGGAGGCGTCCGAGCGCGGGGCGGGCGTCGATCGCGTGGTCGACCGCGTCGTGGTGCCTCCGGAGCTCGGCGAGCGCCTCGGTGAACGGGAGGTAGGGCAGGCCGACCTCCCCGAGATCCACGCAGTGGCTCACGACCACCGTCGCGCCCTGGGCCGCGGCGACCTCGGCGGCGTGGGTCAGCAGACGCGTCTTGCCGACGCCCGCGTCGGCACCGACGAGGAGCGCGCCGGGGTCGCCGTCGGCGGCACGGCGCAGGGCGGTGGTGAGCTGCTGCGTCTGGGCGTCGCGTGCCACGAACGACGCCCGGGACGAGGGGCGGGGCATGGGAACCATCCTGGCAGCGGGCTCCCACACCCCGCCATCGACTTCTCCGGTCGCGTCGGGCGCGCCGCTCACGCGCGGGGCGCGCGGGCAGCGGTCCGCCGGGTGCGGCGCGAACGCAGCCAGTGCAGCAGCACTGCCTCGTCGCGCGGGAACGACCGGCGGACCTGCTCCTGGCGGTAGCTCAACTCGGCCTCGAACGCGGGCCCGAACTGTGCGGTCATGATGTCCTCCGTCATGGTGGATCACCGGGGTGATCGTCGGCCGGCACCGTGCCTGCCTGACTGCCACGTTCGTCCTGAGGGGGGCGGCGGCGGATCGGTCGGTCGGGCAGGGTCACGGACCCACCCACCTCAGACGAGAGGGACCGGCGGGCCTGAGGCCGTCTGAGGTGCCTCAGACGAGCCCGAGAAGCATGTGGCCTGGGTCACTCGTTCCCGTTGCCAAGGTCCCGCGCCGGGAGCACACTGAAAGCCAGGACTCGGTTTGCCCGGGGGACGCCCTCGTGAGCGAGGAGATCGCAATGACCGTCGACATGCTGCCGATGCTGGGACGTGGCAAGCACCGCAACCCGAAGAGGGGAGCGTGCTTCATGGAGCTCGCGTCCTACCTCGCGGGGGAGCGGTGGAGCGACCATCCCCGCTGCACCCACCCGCTGCTGGCCATGCTGGCCCGCGCCGTCAACGACCTGACGGTCGACGCCGAGCGCCCGAAGCTCGCGCCGCTCGTGCCGTCGGTGATCGGGCTGAACAGCGCCGACCCGCGGTGGGACCTGCGGATCGCGCTGCGTGCCGCGGTCACCGCGCTTCCGATCGCCCCCTCGGACCGTCAGCAGACGCTCGCGGTCGCGATCATCGGGTGCGAGCGGATGCTCGACGTGCTCGACGAGCGGGAGCCCGGCACCCGGGACGCCGCGTCCGTCGCGGCGCTGGAGAGCGCGCCGCGCACCACCGAGTGGGCGGAGAAGTTCTGCAAGGGAGCTCGGATCCGACCGTCGCGGTTCGTGCGCGACGCGACCCCCAGCATCATCTCCGCCGCCGTGCAGGGCATCGCCGAGGCGTGCGTCTCCGACCCCGACGCGCAACTGCGTGACCTGCTCGGCGCGACGATCGACGACTGCCGTGCGTGGGCGGACGCGGAGCCCGCACCTGCCCTCGACCCGGAGAGCTGGTCGGACGTCGTCAGGCCCGCCCCCGTGCCCTGACGTCGATGGACCTGACGGACGCGATCGACGTCGGCGCGCGCCCGAGCGGCACCGGTTGCGCGGACTGCGAGATCAACGGCGGCTGGTGGGTGCACCTGCGCCGGTGCGCCGCGTGCGGCAACATCGGGTGCTGCAACTCCTCGCCCGGTCAGCATGCGACCGCGCACTTCGACCGGACGGGCCACCGGCTGATGCGCTCGTTCGAGCCCGGCGAGGACTGGTACTGGGACTTCGAGACCGACCAGGTGTTCGACGGTCCCGAGCTCGCGCCCCCCGGCTCGAGGCCGAGGACGCAGGGTAGCCCCGGGCCGCGCGAACGCCTCCCGGACAACTGGCGCGAACTGGTCCACCCCTGAGGCGGGGCGTCGAGAAATACCGCGACGAGCGCGGCGACGGTCGCTACGGTCGAGTCATGGCTCCCACCGACGAGATCCCTGAGGCCCTGAGGGCGTTCGACGACCACCTGCGGCGTGCCGCCGACGCGGACGAGTTCTCCGGCGTCGTGCACGTGGCGCGGGACGGCGAGGTCCTCTTCGAGGCGGCGTACGGGACGGCGTCGCGCCGGTGGGGCGTGCCGGTGCAGGTCTCGACACGGTTCGACGTGGCGTCGGTGACGAAGCTCTTCACGTCGGTCGCGGTGCTGCAGCAGGTCGGGGAGGGGCGGCTCGACCTCGACGCCTCGATCCACGACTACGTGGACCTCGCCGGGACGACCATCTCGCGCGGGGTGACCCTGCGGCACCTGCTGACG
This sequence comes from Oerskovia flava, assembly GCF_026163685.1. Lineage (GTDB taxonomy): Bacteria > Actinomycetota > Actinomycetes > Actinomycetales > Cellulomonadaceae > Oerskovia_A > Oerskovia_A flava. The sequence goes on along the minus strand of NZ_JAOXSR010000008.1, from coordinate 113,657 downwards.
CACTCGTCGGGCATCGCGGACGACGCCGACGAGGAGGCCGGCGAGTCGTACGAGGCCCTGTGGGAGGACCGCCCGAACTACTCGGTGACCGAGACGGCCGACTTCCTGTCGGGGTTCGTCCACAAGGAGCCGAACTTCGCGCCGGGTGAGGGCTGCCGCTACTGCAACGTCGGGTTCATCCTGGCGGGCCTCGCGCTCGAGCGCGTCACGGGCAGCACCTACCGCGACTACGTCCGCGAGCACGTGTTCGCACGGGCCGGGATGGACCGGTCCGGGTTCTTCCGGATGGACGAGGCCGAGCCCGACGTCGCCGAGGGCTGGGAGCCCGTGCACGACGACGCCCCGGACGGCTCCGACGACGAGGGCCCGGTCGTCGGTTGGCGTCAGAACGTCTACTCCTACCCGCCGATCGGCTCGCCCGACGGCGGTGCGCACGTCACGGCGGCCGACCTCGCCCGGTTCCTCGCCGCGGTGCGTGACGGCGTCCTGCTCCCGCCCGACCTGACGCAGGCGTTCTGCACACCCCAGGTGAAGCACGACGACGGCGACACCGAGGAGACGGACGAGAAGGACGCTCCCGACCGCTCGGAGGAGGACCGCACGGCAGAGGTGCACTACGGGTTCGGCATCGAGTTCGAGCTCCGCGCCGACGGGAGCGTGCGCTCGGCGTACAAGGAGGGCATCAACGCCGGCTCGAGCGCGATCCTGCGGTACTACCCGGACCGGGAGAGCGGACAGCTGCTCGGCGGGTCCGGCATCACGGTCGTCGTCGTGGCGAACAGTGAAGCCGCCGCCTGGGAGCCGATCCGCCTGCTCGACGGCGCCGTCGTCTCGCTCTGACGCAGGCGCCGGGAGCGGCCGATCGATGCGGGGTCACGCCGTCGCGAGGAGTCTCGTCGGGGCCGTGGCCAACGGCGCGAAGCCGTATCGCCGGTACACCACGACGTGCCGCTCCGTGGAGGCCTGGACGGTGATGGTCTGGCCGGGTGGGACGGTACGACGCACGTGCTCGCTGATGAGCGCGAGCCCGCCCCGGGGCAGCAGGGAGACCGCGCTGTCCAGCGACCACTGGGCGCCGCGTCGCGCTGCCTGGTCGACGCGCAGCTGGTCGGGGGAGTGTACACGGCGGGCCTCGGCCTCCCTGCGCTGGCTCTCCGCGAGGTCCGTCATGGTGACCGCGAGGAGCGTGGTGCCGGCCGTGAACAGCCAGCCGCAGACGAGCAGCATGCCGGGCAGCGCGAGCCACCACGGCGCCAGGCTCGCGAGGAGCCCGAGCAGGGCGCCGACCAGGGCGAAGAGCACGGCGGCAGCACCCAGGAAGCCGACGGCCACCAGGGCTGTCTGCGCCCGCGAGCGGCGCGCGAGCCGCACGACGACCTTCCGGTCGGCGTGCACGAAGCCCGGCAGCAGCAGCACCGTGGCCACCCAGATCGGCCACGTCGCGACGGCGAGCACCCGGCGAATCGTGGCTCGGCGTGCGGGGTTGAGCGACCACGCGAGCGTCCACGCGACCTCCGGCGCATCTGCTGGCCGGACGCGGCGCATGAGCGGGTCTGCACTGCGGTCCGTCGTCGCTGTCGTTCGGGCATCGTCGGGCCGGGGCTGCCGGGCCGTGGCTCGGAAGGTCACAGAACGAGCCTAACCGGGCTCGCACCCTGGGCAGCAGGGGGAGCGCGAGGACGCATCAGTCGATGCTCTTGATCACCCGTGCGGGCACGCCCGCGACCAGGGTGCGGGCAGGCACGTCACGGGTGACGACCGCGCCGGCTGCTACGACAGAGCCTGCGCCGATGGTCACGCCCTGGGTGACCACGGCGGTCGCGCCGATCCAGACGTCGTCCTCGATCGCGATCGGGGCGCTGGTGACGTACTCGCGGCGCTCGGCCAGCGGCAGGGGGTGCCCGCCGGTGATGAGGCTGACCTTCGGGGCGATCATGACGTTGTCGCCGATGCTGATGCCGCCGTTGTCCATGAAGGTGCAGCCCTGGTTGACGAAGACGTTCTTCCCGAACCGCGTGCCCAGGCCGTACTCGGTGAAGAAGGGCGGGTAGATCGTCACCGACTCCGGCAGTGGGCCACCGAACACAACCGAGAGTAGTTCCGTGCGGGCCTCGGTATCGCTGAAGGGCAGCGCGTTCAGCCGGGAGGTCGCGTCGGTCACCTGTGCGATCCTCTCCGCATAGCGCGCGAACTCGGGCGTGCGGACGTACATGACCTGCTCTGTGCGGGTGGACATGACTCTGATCCCAGCACCCGGCGAAGGCCTGATCAAACAACCGAGCACCCTACTGTCACAACTGTTGGTTGTGTTAGTAGGGTGGTGGCGTGGACATCGAAGCCCTGCGCACCTTCGTGGCCGTTGCCGAGGCCGGACAGTTCCAGGCTGCAGCCGACGAGCTCAGGGTCAGCCAGCAGGCGGTCTCCAAGCGGATCGTGGGTCTGGAGAAGAACCTCGGGGTCGCACTGCTGGTGCGCACCTCCCGCGGCTCCCGGCTGAGCCTGGACGGGCAGGTCTTCCTCCCGCACGCCAAGAAGGTCTTGGCGACGCTCGAGCAGGCAGAGCAGGCGGTGCGCCCCGGCAGTAGGCCCCTGCGCGTGGACGTCCTCAACCGGCGTATCGCCCCGGCCCAGGCCGTCTACCGCTTCTACCGCTCCCGCCCCGATGCCGCCCTGGACATGGTCACCCTCAGCGAAGAGAACGCCGCCCAGGCAGTCCGGGCCGTGCTCGAAGGAAGCATCGACGCCTCCTTCCGCGCTCTGCCGGCAGGCCAGGTCCCGGCCGGGCTCAGAGCCGAACGGCTTCTGGACGTGCCCCTGCAGCTCTTGGTCGGACCCGCCCACCCGTTGGCGGGCGAGGACCAGGTTCGGCCCACTGACCTCGTCGGTCACCGCATCTGGATCCCCGGCATCAGGCCGGGTACGGAGTGGGAGCAGTTCTACCGGTCGCTCTCGCAGGTCTTCGGTCTGAGCATCGACGCGCTCGGTCCCAACTTCGGCGACGAGGCCCTGATGGACGCCCTGGCCGATTCTGCGTCTCTGGCGACCCTGATCGGCAGCGGCGACCGGTACTTGTGGCCCGAGAGCTATGGCCTGCGGCGCATCCCGCTGCGCGAGCCGACGCCGGTATACCCGCACGTGCTGCTCACGCGCTCCGACCACCAGCATCCTGTGCTGATCGGGCTGCGTGACTACCTGCGAGCCTCAGAACCGGATGCCACCGACGATGTGTGGGTCCCGGAATGGGTGACCCGCTGACCGACCGCCCGATGTGGGGCGCGGCCGAGGGCTCCCAGGTCTCTGTACCCGCGACGTCGCCGTAGCCGGGCATGCGGTTGCGGGGAAGCGCCATCTCCTAGCGAGTCACCTCGAACCCGTCGCCGCCGACGTCATCAGTCGTCGCCTCGCGCGAGAGCTGGGCCAGGATCTCGCGGCGCTCGCGTCGTGAGCGCGCGTGGTACTCAACCAGGTCTGAGAGTCGAACCCGCCGGTGCCGATGAGGCTGCGTGAACGGGATCTCCCCGTCGGACAACAGCCGCACGAGAGTGGGACGCGAGATGCCGAGGAAGTCGGCGGCTCCTTGCGTGGTCAGGACGGTGTCATGGGGCGCCAGCGTGATCGCCTGGCCGCGAGCCATGGCGCGCACAGCGTCGCGCAGCACCAGGAAGACCTCGTCCGGCAACGCGATCTGCGAACCGTCCGGCCCCACGAGCGAGGACGATCCTGCTTCTTCCAGGGCCGCTGAGAGGTCTGGCAGCGTTGATCCGGCCGCGGGGGGAAGAACCGTGTGTTCGACGACCATGCTCATGCAACCACCCTCACTCGAAAGAAACGAAAGCTGCGAGGTGTGAGTGGTCCTGCCGTGTCGGTGATCGGATCGAACCGCGATAGTCGGGTGCAGGATCGCGTCAAGGACCAGGCTTGGTGCTGAAGGAGGAACCGTGATCGCCATTCTCAACCGGGTCGTCGATGTCGTCGAGGACCACCTCACGGAGGAGATCGACGTCGCCGGCCTGGCCGGCAGCCTCGGCACCACGGCGTACCACGTGCGCCGGATGTTCTCGTCGCTCGCCGGGATGCCGTTGTCCGAGTACGTCCGACGGCGCCGCATGACGGTCGCCGCAGCCGATCTGCTCGGAGACGGCGACCTGCTGGGCATCGCGGTCCGCTACGGCTATGGCTCGACCGAGGCGTTCGGCCGGGCGTTCCGGGCGGTGCACGGTGTCGGCCCTGGCACCGTACGGCGAGACGGTGGCCCCCTTCGCACACAACCACAGCTCAGGTTCCGCCTGACCGTCGAAGGGAACACCACGATGGACACCCGTATCTCAGACCGACCGGCCTTCCGGCTCGTCGGCCACGCTGCCCGCGTGCCGCTCATCCACCACGGCATCAACCCGCACATCCGAGCGCACATCGCCTCCCTGCCCGACGCCGAGCACGCCCGTCTCAAAGCGCTGAGCGACACGGAGCCGGACGGGCTGCTCCAGGTGAGTGCCGACGTCGACCCCGACTACACCGAGGGCAGCGAGCTGACCTACCTCCATGGCGTCGCCGTCAGCGAGGGTACGTCCGTGCCCGACGACCTGGACGCGATCGACGTCCCGGCCGGCACCTGGGCCGTGTTCCGCACCGCTGGTGCGTACCCGACCGTGCTGCAGTCGACCATGGCCGCGACGGCCACGGACTGGTTCCCGTCCAACCCCTGGCGGCTGAGGCCGGGCCCCTCGATCGTGGCCGTGCTCGACCGCGCGGCAGACTTCAGCTCGGCGACCTGCGAGCTGTGGCTGCCGGTCGAGCGCGCCTAGTGGGCCGGAAGTGGCAGGCGTCGGCGCGTCCGGTCCGGCGCGCTACCGGCCCGGGCTGTCCAGGTCGGCGGCTTCGGCGAGTGCTGCGAGTCGTTCGGGTGCGACGCTGCAGGCGGTGTCGAGCCCGGCGTTGAGGGTGTCGGCGATGTCGGTGAGGGCGGCGACCTGGTCCGGTGTGAGGCGGTCGAGGACGTGGCGATGGATGGATCGCACGCGTGCGCAGCGGGCGCGCGTGACGGCGTCGCGGCCCTCGTCGGTCAGCACGACGTCCCACGAGCGCAGGTCGTCCGAGCAGGCCTCGCGGGTGACGAGGCCGCGCTGCTCCATGCGGCGCAGCTGGTGCGACAGGCGGCTCTTCTCCCACTCGACGGCGAGGCGGAGCTCGATGGCGCGCAGCCGCCCGTCGGGGGCGTCGCCGAGCGCGTGCAGCACGTCGTAGTCGGCGTCGGACAGGCCGGTCTCCTGGGCGAGCTCGCGCGCGAGGTGCTGGCCGAGGCGGGCCTGCATGCGCTGGTAGGCGCGCCAGGCGCGCTCCTCGTCGGGGGCGAGCGTGGTGTGCCCGACGGCGTCCCCGGGCCGGGTGCGCCCGGCGTCGCTCGCGATGCTCATGCGGCCATCCTACCGTTTGGTTGATGCATCATCCAGGTATATGGTTGACACATCAACCGCACGACGTGAGAGGCATGCACCCATGGCCGACTACGGTCACGACCTGCAGTTCGGCACGTTCATCACCCCGGTCGCCGCCGGGCACGAGCACGTGCTCTCCCTCGCCCAGCTCACCGACCAGCTCGGGCTCGACCTCGTCACGGTGCAGGACCACCCGTACCAGGCCAAGTTCCTCGACACGTGGACCCTGCTGTCGGTCATCGCCGCGCAGACGGTCAACGTCCGCGTCGCGCCCAACGTCGTCAACCTGCCGCTGCGCCCGCCCGCCGTCCTCGCGCGCTCCGCCGCGTCGCTCGACCTCCTCAGCGGGGGTCGTGTCGAGCTCGGGCTCGGCGCCGGGGCCTTCTGGGACGCGATCGTCGCCAACGGTGGCCCCCGACGCACGCCCGGCGAGGGCGTCGAGGCGCTCGAGGAGGCGATCGGCATCGTCCGTGACGTGTGGGCCGCCGACGGCGGCTCGGTCCGCCGCCGCGGCACCCACTACGACGTGCACGGCGCGCACCCCGGCCCGGCACCCGCGCACGACATCGGCATCTGGGTCGGCGCGTACAAGCCGCGCATGCTCCGCCTCACCGGGCGCCTGGCCGACGGCTGGCTCCCCAGCCTCGGCTACCTGTCCTCGCCCGACGACCTCACCGACCTCAACCGCGTCATCGACGACGCGGCGCGCGCCGCCGACCGCTCGCCGCAGGCCGTGCGACGTCTGCTCAACGTCAACGGCCGGTTCACCGCCCCCGGTGCGGGCCGCGGCCTGCTCGTCGGCCCGCCCGCCCAGTGGGCCGAGCAGCTCACCGAGATCGCCCTGACGCACGGCACGAGCACCTTCATCCTCGGCAGCGACGACCCGGACGACATCCGGCGGTTCGCCACCGAGGTCGCCCCCGCCGTCCGCGAGGCGGTCGAGGGCGAACGCCTCGTGGAAGGCACCGCGCCCACGCCCGAGCCCGCGCGCGCGACGTCGGTCGCCGGGACCGAGCCCGGCGCACCGGCCGCACCCGACAGCCCGGCCGGCACCGCGCCGTCGGGCACCTTCGCCGTCGTGCCGACGCCCGACGACGGCGCGCGCCTGAGCGACGTGCGCGTCTGGGACGAGGACGCGCGGCCCACCGCGCCGCCGCCGCCCGCGGACCACCGGTACACCGCGCACGACAACGCGACCGGGCAGCACCTGATCGACGTGCACGACCACCTGCGCGCCGAGCTGACCCGGGTGCGGGAGCTCGTGGACCAGGTCGCGGCCGGGCACGTCGGGATCGGCGACGCCCGCGACGAGATCAACACGATGACGATGCGGCAGAACAACTGGACCCTCGGGACGTACTGCGAGTCCTACTGCCGGGTCGTCACGACCCACCACACGCTCGAGGACCGCAGCCTCTTCCCGCACCTGCGCGACGCCGACGCGGGCCTCGTGCCCGTGGTGGACCGGCTGGAGGAGGAGCACCGCGCGATCCACGGTGTGCTCGAGGGCGTGGACCGCGCGCTCGTCGCGTTCGTCGGCGAGGAGGACCCGACCGCCGGGACCGAGCGGCTGCGCGAGGCCGTGGACCTGCTCACGGACACGCTCCTGTCCCACCTGTCCTACGAGGAGCGCGAGCTCGTCGAACCGCTCGCCCGGCTCGGCCTCGGCTGACGGGTCGGCACCCGTCAGAGGTTCTCCAGCTCGTCCAGCAGCACGCTGCTCCGTGCGTCTCGCTCCACGGCCTCGCCGAGCCGTGCGGCGGCACGGCGGGTGGGCTCGGACGCCAGGACCGTCGCGACCGCGCGGGCGATCGTGCGCGACGACGCCCGACGTCGCACCGCGACGCCCGCGCCCCGCGTTGTCACCCGCACCGCGTTGTCCGCCTGGTCGCGGCCGTGGTGCAGGACGACGAGCGGCAGCCCGGCCGCGAGCGCCTTCATCACGGTGCCGTGGCCGCCGTGCGTGACGACGAGGTCGGCCTGGCGCAGCACGTCGCCGTGCGGGGCGGAGGTGACCACGGTGACGTGCGGGGGAGCGCGCAGCGCGTCGGGACGCACGGCGGGTCCGGTGGTGACGAACCCGCGCACCGGCAGGGTGCCGAGCGCGTCGACGATCCGCTGCAGGCACGCGACGTGGTCCTGGAACGTCGACGACATCGCGACGAGGACGAGAGGGCCGTCGCCCGGGGGCGCCTCCCACGGTCCTGCGGCCCACGACGGGTCGTCGAGGACCGGGCCGACGTAGCGGGCGTTGTCCGGCAGCCGGGCGGGGAAGTCGAACGCCGCCGACGTGAGCACGAGCTGGCGGCGGGCACGGCCCAGCTGGCCCCACGTGGTCGCGAGGGGTCCGAGGCGGTACTCGGCCCGGACCGTGTTGACCGGTGCGAGCGCGTACCGGTCGAACAGGCGCACGGACGCGGTGCTCACCACCCGGTCCCGGGCGCGCCCGAGCGGTCCGCGGGCCGGGGCGAGCCCGAGGCCGAAGGGCGGCATCCCCGGCGCGGGCATCGGGTAGACGTTGGGGAGCAGGACGTCGAACGGCAGTCCGCGCGCCTCGGCCGCGATCATCGCGCCCGCCGCGCCGAAGGACGCCACGACGAGGTCCGGCCGGACCCGGTCGAGGGCGGCCGACGTCTGGCGTGCCTGGTGCGGGGCGGGCGCGGCGTACAGGTGGTCCGCCATGGCGCGCGCGAGGCCTGTCGGTGACCGCAGCGCCCAGTCGCGCAGCTCGCCGGCGGGCTGCCACTCCCACGGCTCGTCCGTCGCCCCCGTGGCGCGCACCTGGTCGGTCATCGACGCGTCCGCGAGCACCGTGACGTGGTGGCCTCGGTCGACGAGCCGGCGCACGACGCCCAGCTCCGGGGGGACCGTCCCGCCACCGTCCGTGAGCGCGAAGAGGTACGTGCGAGGCCCGGGCGCGGGCCCGGCCTCGCGTCGTGCCGCACCGTCGTCCATCAGGGCGCCTCTCGTCGCGCCGTCGCCGACCGTTGCCAGCCGTTGTCGGGTCGTTCCCGACGCTACCGGCCGCGGACGCTCGCCGGAAGGGTGCGCCTCGTAGGCTGGCGTGCGTGAGCACCCCCGCCGAGCCCGTGACCACCACCCCGCTGGACGTCCTGTCGTTGGCCGAGCTCCGGCGTCGGACGTCGGTGAAGTGGCGCGCCTACCCGCCCGACGTCCTGCCCCTGTGGGTCGCGGAGATGGACGTGCCGCAGTGCCCCGCGGTGCTCGACGCCGTCACGCACGCCCTGCAGACCGGCGACACCGGGTACGACCACGGCGACGCGTACGCCCGGGCGCTGGCCGGGTTCGCGCAGCAGCGGTGGGACTGGACGTTCGACCCGGCGGTCACGCGCACCCTGCCCGACGTGATGCTCGGCATCGTCGAGGTCCTGCGCGTCCTCACCGCGCCGGGGGACGCGGTCGTCGTCAACCCGCCCGTCTACCCGCCGTTCTTCGCGTTCACCCGGCACGAGGGGCGCCAGGTGGTGCACGCCCCCCTCGGCGGCGACCTGCGGCTCGACCTGGACGCCCTCGACGCGGCGTTCGCCGAGGCCACCGGCCGGGCGCGGTTCGGCGACGGGGCCGGGACCGGTCGACGCGCCGTCTACCTGCTGTGCAACCCGCACAACCCCACCGGTACCGCGCACACCCCCGCCGAGCTGGAGGCCGTCCTGGCGCTCGCGGCACGCCACGGGGTGCGGGTCGTCGCCGACGAGATCCACGCGTCCCTCGCCGGTACGCCCTCGACGTACACGCCGATCCTCACGGTCCCCGGGTCCGACGACGCGATCGCGCTGCACTCGGCGTCGAAGGCGTGGAACCTCGCCGGTCTCAAGGCTGCGGTCGCCGTCGGCGGGCCGGACGCCGCGGCCGACCTGCGCCGCATCCCCGAGGAGGCGGGCCACGGCGTCAGCCACGTCGGGGCGATCGCGCACACGGCGGCGTTCACCGCCGGGGGCGCATGGCTCGACGACGTCGTCGCCGGCATCGAGCGCAACCGGACGCTGCTCACGGACCTGCTGGCCGAGCACCTGCCCGGCGTCGTGCACCGGCCCGCGGACGCCACCTACTTCGCGTGGCTCGACTGCCGCCCGCTCGGCGGTGCGTTGGCCACCGACCCGCACCGCGTGTTCCTCGACCGGGGCCGCGTCGCGCTCAACGCGGGGGAGACGTTCGGTCCCGGCGGCGCCGGGCACGTGCGGCTCAACCTGGCCACGAGCGCAGAGATCCTCACCGACGCGGTGCGCCGCATGGCGACGGCCGCGCGAACCGGCGCGGGGACCCCCGGTGGTGTCGGCGCGGTGGGATAGCCTCGCTCGCGAACCGGTCCGGTCCTGAAGGGGGTCTCGTGAGTCAGCGCGTGCACGGTGTCAGGAACGGTCGGCGTCCACGAGGGAGAGGACCGCTCGCGCTCGCGGCCCTGCCCTTCCTGGCCCTGGCGCTCGCGGCCTGCACCTCCGAGGAGCAGCCGGCGCCCGACGGCGCGGCGCAGGCCCTGGCCGACGGCCTCGCCTCCGGGGACCTCACGGCCGTGCAGTTCACCCAGACCGGTGGCGAGGACGCCCAGGCGCACCGCGAGGCCGTGTTCGAGCCGCTCGCGGAGGTCCCGGCCGACGTGACGGTCGCGAGCCTGGACGTCGAGGAGCCCGAGGAGGGCGACCCGCAGCACGCGACCGTGACGCTCGCGTACAGCTGGGAGCTCGACGAGGCCGCGACCTGGGAGTACACCACCACGGCCGAGCTCGCGTTCACCGAACCTCCCGAGGGGACGGACGGCCCGGGGTGGTGGGCGGTCGAGTGGGAGCCCGACGTCCTCGTCCCGGACCTCGACCACGGCGACCGCCTCGCGATCGAGCGCGTGCGGGCCGAGCGCGCAGAGATCCTCGGCGCGGGCGACGAGCCGATCGTCACCGAGCGCGACGTCTTCCGGATCGGCATCGACAAGACGCGGATCGACGCCGACGCCTGGGACGCCGCCGCCCGCGAGCTCGCGGAGGTCGTCGGCATCGACGCGGGTGCGTTCGCGGACCGGGTCGCCGGTGCGGGGGACAAGGCGTTCGTCGAGGCCATCACGGTGCGCCAGGCGAACACGGCGGGCATCGACGTCGACGAGGCGCGCGGCGTCGAGGGCGCGTCCGTCATCGAGGACACCATGCCGCTCGCGCCCTCCCGGGAGTTCGCGAGCGCGATCCTGGGCCGGGTGGGGGAGGCGACCGCCGAGATCGTCGAGGAATCCGAGGGCGAGATCGTCGCCGGGGACACCACCGGGCTCTCCGGCCTCCAGCGGCAGTACGACGCACAGCTGCGGGGCGTGCCCGGCCTGCGCGTCGAGATCGTCCCGGACGGCAGCGGGGGCGAGGAGGAGGCCGAGAACGTCGAGGTCTTCCGCAGCGACCCCGTGGACGGCACGCCGCTGCGCACGACGCTGCGCACCGACATGCAGCTCGTCGCCGAGGAGATCCTCGGCGACGTCGACTCGGCGAGCGCGCTCGTGGCGATCCGCCCGTCGACCGGTGAGGTTCTTGCTGCGGCGAGCGGCGCGGGCAGCGAGGGTCTCGCGACCGCGACGACGGGCCGGTACGCGCCCGGCTCGACCTTCAAGGTCGCCACGACGCTCGCCATGCTCCGCGAGGGCCTGACCCCCGAGAGCGAGGTGCCCTGCACGCCGACGCTGACGGTCGACGGCCGCACGTTCCAGAACGTGCCTGGCTACCCGGAGTCCGCGCTCGGCGACGTGCCCCTGCGCACCGCGTTCGCCAACTCCTGCAACACGGCTATGATCTCCCAGCGCGACGTGGTCTCCCAGGAGGCTCTGCACGACGCCGCGGCGGCCCTCGGGCTCGGCGTCGAGTCCGACCTGGGTGCTCCGGGGTTCTTCGGCAGCGTCCCCACCGACGGGTCCGGCGGCACCGAGCACGCGGCTTCGATGATCGGGCAGGGACGGGTGGAGGCCTCCCCTCTCGCCATGGCGACCGTCGCGGCGAGCGTCGTCGCCGGGCACCGGGTCGAGCCGCAGCTGGCCATCCCCGAGGTGACCGAGGTGGCGGACACCCAGGAGCCTGCGGGCGGGATCACCGAGGACGAGGCCGCCACGCTGCGCAGCCTCATGGAGTCCGTCGTCACCGACGGCAGCGCGACGGCCCTGCAGGGCCTGTCGGGGCAGGTCGGGGCCAAGACCGGCACCGCCCAGTACGGCGACGGCAGCGAGTCGCACGCCTGGATGATCGCGTTCCAGGACGACCTCGCGGTGGCGGTCTTCGTCGAGACCGGAGAAGGCGGCGCGGCCACCGCCGGTCCGCTGGTGCGCGAGTTCTTCGACGCGCCCGAGACGCTCGGCGGGGAGTAGCGCGCGCGACGGGGGCGCCGTGTGCGCCCCGTCACACCCGCCCCCGGGAATGCTCCCGGGGGCGTGTCGTGTTCGGGAGCATGGGTAGTATCGGTGGCCGCGGGCAACCATGCGCCCGCACCGCCGGACTGCCGGCAGCCGACCTTGGGAGCCGTTCTCGTGCTGACGTGGTACCTCACCGCACGCCGCGACGTCGATCTTCGACGTGTCGCCAGCGCGCTCTGTCGCTGACCACAGCACCGTCTCCCCCCGGCACGGCCACGTAGCAGGGCACGCCTCGCAGCCTCGTCCTCGCTGAGTCACGGCCTCACCACCCGCCCGACGCCTCGCACGACCTTCGGTCGTGCCTGCGCTGCTGCCCGGGTCGCGCCGCAGGGAGACAGACCCTCTCGACATCCCTCCCTCACGACCCGGCGCCGCACGGCGCCCGCGAAAGGTACCCCTGTGTCTGCCACACCACCCGCGTCCGGCGCCACGACCGACGGACCCGCGACCGAGCCCGCAGCGCGCCGACGGCTCCGGTTCCCGTCCTTCAGCGTCCAGATCCTGCTCGCCCTCGTCCTCGGTGTGCTCCTCGGCTGGGTCGCCCTGTCCATGGGCACGGTCGGCGCCGACGAGTCGCCCAACTGGCTCACGACGACGCTCTCCACGATCGGCAGCTCGTTCGTCACCCTGCTGCGGGCGATCGTGCCGCCGCTCATCTTCACCGCGATCGTCGCGTCCATCGCGAACCTGCGGACGGTCACGAACGCCGCGCGCCTCGCCGGCCAGACCATCATCTGGTTCGCGATCACGGCGCTCATCTCGGTCGCGATCGGCATCGGCCTGGGCCTGCTCCTGCAGCCGGGCAACAACACGACGCTCTCGACGGACGGCGGCGAGGAGCCGGGCCGCACGGGCTCGTGGCTCGACTTCCTCAACGGCCTCATCCCGCCGAACGTCCTCGGGCTCGGCGCGAGCACGAACCTCGAGTCCGCGGACGGCGCCGTGACCGGCGCCAGCACGTCGATCTCGTTCAACGTCCTGCAGATCGTCGTCGTCTCGCTCGTCATCGGCATCGCCGCCCTCAAGTCGGGCAGCAAGGCCGACCCGTTCCTCGCGTTCAACCGCTCGGCCCTCTCCATCGTCAAGAGGGTGCTGTGGTGGATCATCCGCCTCGCGCCGCTCGGCACGCTGGGCCTCATCGGCAACGCCATCGCGACCTACGGCTGGGACCTCCTCGCACCTCTGGCGACGTTCGCCGCCGCGATCTACATCGGTCTCGCGCTCGTGCTGTTCGTCGTCTACCCGGTGCTGCTGCGTGCGCACGGCCTGCGGATCCTCAGCTACTTCAAGGGTGCCTGGCCTGCGATCCAGCTCGCGTTCGTGTCGCGGTCCTCGATCGGCACACTGCCCGTCACGCAGCGGGTCACCGAGCGCAACCTCGGCGTCCCCAGCGAGTACGCCTCCTTCGCGGTGCCGCTCGCGGCGACCACGAAGATGGACGGTTGCGCCTCGATCTACCCGGCGATCTCGGCGATCTTCGTCGCGCAGATCTTCGGCATCGACCTGTCGGTGACGGACTACCTGCTCATCGCGTTCGTCTCCGTCGTGGGCTCGGCCGCGACCGCCGGCCTCACCGGCGCGATCGTCATGCTGACCCTCACCCTCTCCACGCTGGGCCTGCCGCTCGCCGGCGTCGGTCTCCTGCTCGCCATCGACCCGATCCTCGACATGGGCCGCACCGCGGTCAACGTCGCGGGCCAGGTGCTCGTGCCGACGATCGTCGCCAAGCGGGAGGGCATCCTCGACCTCGAGCAGTACGACGCGGCGAACGCCGAGGACCTGTTCTCCGAGGACGAGGACACCGACGAGGACGTGACGGCGCAGGCCGAGGTCGCGTCGTCCCGCAACCCGCAGGGTCAGGACGCGGAGCTCGCCCCCGCCCGCTGACCGGATGACCTCGCCGGGTGGTGTCCCACCCGGCGGGGTCAGCCTGAGTCGAGCCCGACGTCGGCCCGACGTCGGCCGCGACGTCAGCCGGTCAGGTCGGTGCTGACGGCCGCCAGCACCACGGGATCGTCGCAGCCACGGGCGAACCCGGCGATGCGCCGGTCGACGTCCCGGGCGAGCAACCGCGTGCCGATCCGCTCGGCGATCGGTGCCAGCCATCTCGGCCGGCAGGAGAAGCTGTAGCGCCAGGTCGCCCGGGTCCCGCCCTCCGGCTCGGGGGCGAACCGCCACCCGCCGGCGAGGTGCGCGAAGAACCACGGTCCGCGCACCATCTTCATCCCGACGTTCGTCGGCGGCCTGTACGACACGTACTCGCTGACCATGGCGAGCCCGCTGCGGTGCCGGGTCAGCGTCTGCACACCCTTGGCAGGGGCGGTGGCACCGTCGAGGAAGTGCTGGTGGCGGATGAACGGGTCCCAGCGCAGGCGGACCTCTCCCGTCGTCTGGGAGACGGCGAACGCCGTCGCCGGATCCACGGGGACGACCACGGCTGACTCGACGACGGGCATGCCTCGATCGTCCCACGCGCACTGCTCTCAGTGAGGGCGACTGCCGACTACTGCCGGTCGGCCGGGCTGCCCTCGGCGTCGAGCCGGGCGACCAGCGCCGGGCCGCTGACCTCGCGGTAGGAGGTGTCGACGAGCTCGGCGACCTCCTGCCAGTCGACGGGCGCCGCGCTGAGGTCCAGCCCGAGCCAGCCGTACGGGCCGTAGTAGGCGGGCAGGTAGAAGCGGGCGTCCTGCTCGAGGGCGGGCCGTTCGAGGTCGTCGACCTTGACGAGGAGCGAGTGCGGATACTGCTGGGCAGGGCGGTGGCCCGCCGGCGTCTCCTCCGACGCCGTCATCCCGGAGTAGACGGCGAAGATCACCCGCGCGCGGAAGGTGAGGCGCCCGTGCGACACCTTTTCCTCGGCCGCGGGGAAGGACAGGCACAGGTGGCGCAGCCGCTCACGCTCCGCGTCCTCGGGCAGGGGGTCCATGACCCCAGCGAACCACGGCCCGCCCACAGCACGACGCCCGCCCTCCCGCGTGGGGAGGACGGGCGTCAGCGCTACCGCAGGAGACTCAGGCCTTGTAGCCGGCGTCCGCGCAGAGCGACTTCAGCTCGTCGAGCGCCGGCTCGAGCTCGGACAGGTCGGCGTTCTGACCGCTGAGCGCGGCGTCGTACGGCAGGGCGATCGCGGTCAGAGCCTCGAGCAGCGACTCGTCTGCACGTGCCTGGATGACGCTGATCTTGTCGCGCGCCGTGCTGGCGGCGAGCACGCCGTCCTGGTCGAGCTCTGACTCGAGCAGCGGGCTGGTCTCGTCGATGCGCGTCGCGAGGGAGAGGTCGCCCCCGTCGTAGAAGCTGGCGCAGGACGCCGTGATCTCGACCGTCTCGACGGCCGGAGCGGTGCTCTCGGTGACGGTGGGGGTCGACTCCGGTGCGGCGGTGTCCTCCGGGGTGCTGGAGGAGTCGTCGCCCGAGCACGCGGTGAGCAGGAGGGCAGTGGAAAGGACCGCGGTAGCGGCTAGATACTTACGCATGCTAAGGATTTCACACCCAGGTGCCGAGGCTGCGCAACATCATTTCCGCCCCCTGGGTGCGCCCCGTGGCGGCATCGCGCCGATCCGCCCTCTGACCTGTGGGGAGGCTCACAGTCTGGCACGGGTGTACGGGTTCCGCGACGGTCCGGTCGGTCTGGCGCGACGACGACGCGGGGCCGTCCCCGGCCCCGCGTCCACGCGGATCAGACCGTGCAGCCACCAGTGACGGGCGCCTGGCTGCTCACGACGTGCCACTCGGCGATGCTCTGCCGACCCGTGATCACCTTGTAGACCGAGCCCATCTTCGTCGCCGTGTAGACGGTGCCGGGGTTGCTGGTGACGTAGACGCGCACCGAGAACGGCTTGGCCGAGGTGAACGACACCACCCGTCCGGCCGGGCACGAGATCCCGGGTGCGGCGTTCGCCACCCCGACCGGTGCGATCGCCATGCCGATCCCCAGGCCGACGCCGAGCAGGGCGCTCACAAGCCTCTTCTTCATGGTGGTGTCCCCTTCTTCGCTGCGCGGCCCACCGTCGGGCCGTCGTCGCCGGTGCAGCCCGTCATCGGGTTGCTCGACGATCGTGGCAGAGGCGCGAGCTCGCATCCAGGGTTTGTGAGGACTTCTCACGTACTGGACTCAGTGGGTTGTCGCGCGTCGACCAGCCCGGTCCTACGCGGTGAGAACGACCTTGCCGCGGGTGTGCCCCTGCTGGACGAGGCGCACGGCGTCGGCCGCGCGGTCCAGCGGGAGGCTCTCGGCGATCTCCAGGTGGAGCCGCTCACCCTCGG
This sequence comes from Oerskovia flava, assembly GCF_026163685.1. Classification (GTDB taxonomy): domain Bacteria; phylum Actinomycetota; class Actinomycetes; order Actinomycetales; family Cellulomonadaceae; genus Oerskovia_A; species Oerskovia_A flava. The sequence goes on along the minus strand of NZ_JAOXSR010000008.1, from coordinate 97,568 downwards.
CGAGCGCGAGCACCTCGGCGAGCGCGCCCTTCTGGTCGACCTTGTCGGCGATACCGGCGGCGCGGGACGCGTCGGAGGACACGATCGTCACGGCGCGGGAGGCGTCCTCGAGCAGCTCGGTGGTCTGGGCCACGGTCTCGGGCGTGCCGACGAGGTCGACGACGGCGGTCACCGGGGAGTCGGGGGAGACGGCGCGGACGGCCTCGACGAGCCCGTCGCCGTAGACGACCGGTTCGGCGCCGAGGGTGCGCAGGTAGTCGTGGTTCGCCTCGGAGGCGGTACCGACGACCCGTGCGCCGAGGGCGCGGGCAATCTGCACGGCTGCCGACCCCACGCCGCCCGACGCGCCGTGCACGAGCACCGTGTCGCCGTCGGACACCCCGGCCTGGACGAGCGCGGAGAACGCGGTCGCTGCGGCCACGGGGAGGACGGCGGCCTGCTCGAACGGCACGTTCGCGGGCTTGGCGAGGACGTTCGCCGCGGGCACGACGGCGCGTGCTCGCTGGGCGCCCGTGCCGTGCCACAGCACCTCGTCGCCGACGGCGAGGCCGTCGACGTCCGGTCCGACGGCCTCGACGACCCCCGCGGCCTCGAAGCCGAGCACCCCTGGGAGCGGCCGGTCCCGGCCGAAGGCCCCGGCAAGGACCTTGGCATCGGCGGGGTTCACGCCGATGGCACGGTTCGCGACGAGAACCTCGCCGGAGCCGGGTGCGGGCACGTCCTCGTCGCCGACGCGCAGGACGTCGGCCTCACCGAACTGGTCGAAGAAGATGGCGGTACTCATACGATCCTTGATCTCGCAGCTACCCAGGCCCGAGGGGCAGGCATCGCCGCCGACGTGTGCCGGGGGAGTCGACGTGCCCGCCTCGCGCGCAGGTCGCGAGGCGGCTGCCACTCTCCCACCCGTCGGCGGGTCCTGTCATGCGGAACGGGCCGTGACGCGACGGGTCGCACGTCACACCCCGCGGAGCCTCCTCCTGCAGGAGTGGCCCATCCCTTGACGGTTCTTGTTTCGAAAGATACGTTTCGAAACGTGTCCTTCGACGATTCACCCCTCGGCTCGCTCCGCGCGCTCAGCCACCCGCTGCGCCTGCGGATCCTGAAGCTGCTCGAGGCGTCGGGCCCGCTCACGGCGACCCAGGTCGCCCAGCGGGTCGAGGCGTCACCCTCCAACTGCTCGTTCCACCTCCGTGTGCTCGCCCGGGAGGGCTTCATCACCGAGGCACCCGGGGGGAGCGGCCGCGCGCGGCCGTGGCGGCTCGTGCCGCAGGTGGTCGACGTCGACGTCGACACGCTGGACGACGACGGCCGCGCCCAGCTGCGGCACGCCGTCGTCGCGCTGGTCGAGCAGTACCGGCGCACGACGCTCGAGTGGCTCGACCGCCGCGACGAGCTGCCCGCGGACTGGCGCCAGGCCGCGACGTCCCGTCAGATGCTGCTGCGCCTGACCGCCGCCGAGCTGACCGAGATCAACGACCGGATCAGCGAGCTCTTCGCCCCGTTCGTCGATCGTGTCGGCGACGATCCCCACACACCCGACGACGCCCGCTCGGTCGCCGTCACGCTCGCCACCCTGCCCGTGCTGCCCACCACCCCGGAGCGAGACTCATGACCTCGACGACCAACCTGCCCACCTCGACCGCCGCCGTCCGTGCCTTCGAGCCCTTCGTCCCGCAGCGGCGGTTCGCGGACGCCGTCGCCCTCCACCCCGACGGCGGCACGGTCGCCTACGTGTCCAACGACGCCGGGGCGTACGACCTCGTGCTGCGCCCGGTCGCCGGTGGTGAGCCGCGCCGGCTCACCCGGTTCGACGACCGCTCCGTGCGGTCGATCGCGTGGTCGCCTGACGGAAACCGCATCGCCTTCACGGCCGACCGGGACGGCGACGAGCAGACCCAGGTCTATCTCGTCGACGTCGATCTCGACGCCGCTGTCGATGTCGAGCCCGCCACGGAGCCGGTCCGCCTCACCCCGGCGGACGACCGGCAGTACCAGCTCGCCGCGCAGCCGTTCCTGCCCGACGGTTCGGCGATCGTCTACACCGGCAACGACCGTGACCCCTCCGCGCACGACGTGCTGGTGCACCCGCTCGGACCCGACGGCCCGGCCGCGGCCCCCGCGCGCCGCATCGAGGTGGAGCCCGGGATGACCATGCTCGGCGCGGTCTCGCCGGACGGTCGGTACGTCCTCGTCCGCGTCCTGTCGACCACCTCCGACAGCGACGTCGCCGTCGTGGACCTGCAGGCGAGCTCACCGGCGCTCGAGATCCTCACCGGGCACGACGGCGTCGCGCAGCACGTGCCGGGCCCTTGGCTGCCGGACGGGTCGGGCTTCCTCGTCCGCACCGACCGCGGCGCCGACTTCACCGCGTTGGCGTCCTGCGCTCTCGACGGGACCCTGACGGTGCTGCACGCGCCCGAGGCCGATGTCGAGAGCGTGCAGGCCACGCCCGGTGGCACCTTCACCTGGGTGGTGAACGAGCCGACCGGTGCGGCGCCCTACGTGCTGGACCCCACGTCGTCGGGCACGCCGTCGGGCGACCCGCGGCGCGTGCCGCTGCCGTCCGGGGTCCTCGACGAACCGTGCCTCCTGCCCGACGGCTCGGCGCTGGTCGGGCTGTTCGGCACCGGCGTGCGCCCGCGCGAGCTGGTGGTCGTCGACCTGGCCACGGGCGAGGTGCGGTACCTCACGGAGAGCCGGCCTGCCGCGATCCGCGAGGGCGCGCCCGTCGCGCCCGAGCTCGTCTCCTACCCCACGCACGACGGCCGCCAGGTGCCTGCCTGGCTCTACCGTCCGCACCCGCGGCCGGGTGCGGACGACGCGCGGTTCCCCGTCGTGCTGTCGGTGCACGGGGGGCCGGAGTCCCAGGAGCGCGCCGAGTACAACTACGCCGGGCTGTACCAGTACCTGCTCGCGCAGGGCGTCGGTGTGCTCGCCCCGAACGTGCGCGGCTCCACGGGGTACGGCGCGGCCTACCAGCGCCTCATCCAGCGCGACTGGGGCGGCGCCGAGCTGGGCGACCTCGAGCACGCCGTGCGCTACCTGCACGGTCTGGACTGGGTGGACCCCGCGCGGGTCGGGGTCTTCGGCGGGTCGTTCGGCGGGTTCGCGGCGCTGTCGTGCCTGTCACGGCTTCCGGACCTGTTCGCGGTGGGTGTGTCCGTCGTCGGGCCGTCCAACCTCGTGACGCTCGGTCGTTCGGTGCCGGAGTCCTGGCGGCCGATCATCGCGGCCTGGCTCGGCGACCCCGACGACGACCACGACTTCCTCATGTCCCGCTCGCCCGTGACGTACGCGGACCAGATCGTCGCTCCGTTGTACGTCGTGCAGGGCGCGAAGGACCCGCGCGTCGTGCAGGCCGAGTCCGACCAGATCGTCGAGGCGCTGCGGGCGCGCGGCGTCGAGGTCCGCTACGACGTGTTCCCCGACGAGGGCCACGGCTTCACCAAGCGCGCCAACGAGATCCGGGCGATCGGCGACATCGCCGAGTTCCTCGTGACCCGGCTGACATGACCGGCCCCCGCGAGCTGCTGGAGGCGCAGCGGGCCGAGGCCGTGCGGCGCCTGGCGGCGCTGCACGGGGACGTCGCCGGGATCGTCGAGGCGTCGCGCGACTCCAACGCGGACGACGAGCACGACCCCGACGGCGCGACCATCGCGTTCGAGCGGGCGCAGCTCGGCGCGCTCGTGCGCGCGGCCACCCAGCAGCTCGCCCAGATCGACGAGGCGCTCGGCCGGCTCGACGACGGCACGTACGGCACGTGCGTGCGGTGCGGTCGGCCGATCGGGGCCGAGCGCCTCGTCGCCCGCCCGGCGGCGCGCGAGTGCATCGACTGCGCGCGCCGCTGAGCGGGTCGTCGGTCAGTCGGTGAAGCGCGCCCCGCGGTCGACCACGACGCCGGCGCCCCGGCCGCCGTTCGCCGTCGCGTCCCACGAGTAGACCTGCGTGCCGGTGATGAACACGTGCTCGGCGCGCGCGTTGACGTCGAGCGGGTCGCCCGACCAGATCACGACGTCGCCGTCGAGGCCCGGCGTCAGCGAACCCACGCGGTCGTCGAGGCCCAGGAACGACGCCGGGTTGGTCGTCAGCGCGGCGAGCGCCACGTCGCGGTCGAGGCCCTCCTTGACGGCGAGGGAGGCCTGGTGGACGAGGAAGTTGATCGGCACGACGGGGTGGTCCGTCGTGATCGCGACGCGCACCCCGGCGCGGGCGAGGGCGCCGAGGTTCGCGATGTCCCGGTTGCGCAGCTCGACCTTGGAGCGCGACGTGAACATCGGGCCGAAGATGACCGGCACGTCGCGCTCGGCGAGCACGTCGGCGATCGCCGCGCCGTCGGTCCCGTGATTGACGACGAGCCGGTAGCCGAACTCGTCCGCGAGGCGCAGGGCCGTCGCGATGTCGTCCGCACGGTGCGTGTGCTGGTCCCAGAACAGCTCGCCTGCGAGCACGCGCGCGAGCGTCTCCTTGCCGAGGTCGCGCGCGAACGGCTCGCCCTTGGTCTCCGCGGCGTCGCGTCGTGCGACGTAGTCCTGGGCGTCGAGGAACGCCTGCCGGATCACCTTCGCGACCCCGAGGCGCGTCGACGGCGTCTTCTTCTGGTCGCCGTAGACCCGCTTCGGGTTCTCCCCGAGGGCGGACTTCACGGACACGGCCTCCCGGATGACCTGCTCGTCGACGGTGCGACCGCCCCAGGTCTTGATCGCGACGGTCTGCCCGCCGATCGGGTTGCCGGAGCCGGGCTTGACGACGGCGGACGTCACCCCGCCGATCAGCGCGTCCCGGAAGCCCTCGTCCTCGATGTTGATCGCGTCGAGCGCGCGCAGGGCGGAGCCGTTCGGGTCGGTCATCTCGTTCGTGTCGTTGCCGGCCCACCCCTCGGCCTCCTCCATGACGCCCATGTGGGCGTGCGACTCGAGGAAGCCGGGCAGGACCCAGCGGCCGGCGGCGTCGATCGTCGGGACGCCCTCGGGGATCACGACGTCGTGCCCGACGGCGGTGATGACCCCGTCCTCGACGAGGACGGTCGCGTTCTCCAGGGGTGCGGAGGCGACGGGGACGACGTAGCCGTTCGTGATGGCGACGGAGCTGCGGGTGGTCTGGTGAACAGTCATGGACCCATCCTCTCCCGTCCGTCGGGACGTGAGAGAGGTCGCGTCTCGCGCTACTCTCGCCCCACCACTGACCTGGAGGACCGCACATGGACGTGCTCGTCGGGCTGTACCGTCTCGCGCTGGTGGGGCTCGCCCTCGTCGGCACCCGCCAGATCTGGCGGGACGGCGACGTCGAAGGGCTCGTGTACTTCACGAACCAGACGGGGTTCCTCGTCGCGGTGGTGTTCGCGTGGGCGGGGATCGCCTCGCTCACGCGCCGTCCCCAGCCGCCCGCCTGGGCGAAGGGCGCCGTGACGCTCTTCGCCGCGATCACGGGGCTGGTGTCGTTCTTCGTCCTCGCCCCCGAGGAGCCGGACGCCCCCGCTGTCCTCCTCGGGCTCACGGACGGGCAGATCGAGCACGAGCTGCTGCCGCTGGCGGTCTTCGTGGACTTCCTGCTGTGCGACCGTCACCGCCGGCTGCGCGTCCGGAACGCCGCGCTATGGCTGCTCTACCCGCTCGCCTACTTCGGGTTCACGACCGTCCGCGGCCTCGTCAGCCCGGGCAGCGAGTACCCGTACGGGTTCGTCGACCTCGGCGAGCTGGGCTGGGGCGGGCTCGTCACGAACGTGCTGATCTACGGGGTCGGGTTCTTCGTGCTCGGCCTCGTGATCGTCGGGATCGACCGGCTGCTGCCCCGTGGCCCGGTGCTCGGATCTGGCGGATCTGGCGGATCAGGCGGCGCGGGCGGTCGTGGCAGGGCCGCCCGCGCACGCAGCGAGGCGCCGGTCGAGAGCTAGGGTGGACGGCGTGCTCACGGTCGCCGGCCCCTTGCGCGTCACGCGCGCGGTGCTGCTGGCGACCCTCGTGCTGGCGCTCGCCGCGCTCGCGCACCACGTCGCGGGCGGCGTCCTGCCGCACCCCGCGATCCTCGCGGCCCTGACCGCGTTCACGGTCGCCGGCACGACGGCGGTCAGCAGCGTCCGCTTCACGGCCCCGCGCCTGCTGGTCGTCCTGGGCGCCGGACAGCTCCTGCTGCACCAGGCGCTCACGCTGCTCGCCGCGCCGGGGACCGGGGTCGCCAGGTCCTGCGTACCGGCGTCGGCGGCACTGCCTCCCGCCGCGCTGGGCCACGCGGGTCACGGGGCGTGCGGCACGGGCGCCGGTGTCGGCACCGTGCCGACCGGGTCTGTCGTGCCCGCTCTGCCGGAGACGGCCGCTCACCTCGCCCACAGCACCCCGTCGGACCTGTGGATGCTCGGTGCGCACGTCGTCGCCACGGTGGTGCTCGCGCTCGTCGTCGCCCGCGGCGAGGAGGCCCTCGCCCGACTGATCGTCTGGCTGGTGCCTCTCGCCAGGGTCGTGGTGCCGGTCGCACCGGCCCCCTCACGCCGGCTGCAGCCGGCGTCACCGGCCCCCGCCCCCCGGCGTGCCCTGCACGTGGTGGGGGTCGCGCCGACGCGTGGGCCGCCGTCGGGCGGCCGGCCCGTCACCGCCTGACACCCCTGCCGCACGCCCCGCGTGCGTGGTGACGAGGCCGAGCGCGCCCGCGCGCCCGGGGACCGACTCGACCGAAGGCACACACGTGAACACCCGAGACACCCGCACCACCCGACTCACGACCCGCAACGCCCTCGCAGCCGCGCTCGCGCTCGCCCTCGCGCTGGGGATGGCATTCGCGACCGTCCTGACGCTCGCGGCACCCGCGAGCGCGCACGACCGGCTGATCTCCTCCGACCCGGCCGACGGCGCCGAGCTGGCGGACCCGCCGTCGGCCATCACCCTGACGTTCAACACCGAGCCGCTGGACGTCGAGCCCCGGGTGATCGTCACCGACGCGGCGGGGGAGACCGTCGCCGAGGGCGCGCCGACGATGGACGGCACCGACGCGGTGCTGGCCCTGCCCGACGCGCTGCCGGGCGGCGCGTACTCCGTCGCCTGGCGGGTCGTGTCGTCCGACGGCCACCCCATCGAGGGCACCTTCGCCTTCGACGTCGCGGAGCAGGCCGAGCCCGCGACCGAGGACGCGACCGAGACGCCGGCCGAGACCGAGAGCCCGGCCGAGGAGACCCCGTCCGAGACCGCCCAGGCGACCGAGACCGGCGCTCCCGCCGAGACGCCGGCCGGGACCGACGGCTCGTCCTCCGACGACGGCGGCTCCGTGCTGCCGATCGTCGCGGGCGTGGGTGGAGTGCTCGTGGTGGCGGCCGTGGCGACGGTCCTCGTGCTGCGTCGCCGGGCCGACTGAGGGGTTTTCACCCGGTCGGAGGCGCTCCTGCCCGTGCAAGCCGCACGCGGAAGGCGCAACCTGTGACCTAGGTCACCTGTGGCGACATGTCACGAACCGGGGCGCCATCGCTCTCCTCACCCGAGATCGCCCGTGGTCGCGAACGACCGGTGTGTCGGGTCACGCGCCGGGTCGTGCGGCCACGGGCGACCTCCCGGGGGCGGCTCGTGACGCGAGCCCCGCAGGGGGGAGCTCACGCGGCGGTCCGCCCCCGGGGTCGTCTCCTCGTGGAGTCCTGCGACCTCCGGTGTCCCACGGTCAGGCGGCCTCGCTCCGTGCCCCGAGCCACGGAGCGAGGACGTCCTCCCGGCCGAGCCAGCGCAGCCCGCCGTCAGCCATCTCTTCGCCGGTCGCGAGGATCTCGTCGAACGCGGCGCGGAGCTCGGCCCGCAGCGCCGAGCCGTCGGGGTCCGGGCCGTCCGGGCCGTCCTCCCCGCCCGCGCCCACGAACACGAGCCGCGTGCGCGCGGTCAGTCCCTGCCACGGCCCCAGCTCGCCGATGCTCAGCTGGCCGCCGGCGCCGTCCCACGCGCACAACGAGTCCGGGCGGTTCGGTACCCAGAAGACGCCGCGGCTGCGCAGGCGCCCGGTGCCGAGGCGCTCGACCTGCTCCAGCAGGCGCTCGGGGTGGAACGGGCGGCTGGAGGTGAGCTCCAGGGTCCAGGACGCGTCACCCGGCATCACGGGTGCGTGCAGCGGGCCGCGGGCGCCGAGCGGGTGCGCCCGCCGCTCACCGTCGACCGCGTCGTACCTCCCGGCGTCGAGCAGCGCCACCGTGAGGTGGTGCAGGCCGTCGACCCGCTCGGAGCCCGCGGCGCGCAGGCGGTCGACGAGGCCGGAGCCCGTCGGCGCGGCGCGCAGGTCTCCGGACGTGACGACGAGGTCCGTGTGCTCGAGCTGGGCGGCGAGCACCTCGCCGATGGCCCGGCCGTCGTCCTCGGTGAGCGCGATGCCGCGCTCGGAGACGAGCTCGTCGTCGAGGAGATCGGTCTCGGCCGACTCGACGTCGAGCACCGTGAGGACCGTGGCGACCCGCAGCGCGTCGAGCTCGCTGCCGGGCTCGCTCGCGGCGCTCAGGGCGCGGGACACCGGGAGCGACTCGGCGGAGACCGGGAGCGCGAGCACCACCCGGTCCCACCGGCCGTCGCGGGCGAGCTCGCGCAGCGTGGGCAGCGCGTCCTCGCGCACCGCGCACGACAGGCAGGCGTGCTCGAGCGGGACGAGCAGGTCCTCGACGACGCCGGTGGCGTCGACGACCACCCGGCGCAGCTCCCCGCTCTCGGCGAGGATGTCGTGCCGCAGGGCGACCGTGCGCGGGGTGTCGACGACGATGCCGAAGACCGCGCTGTCGCGCAGGACGGGGTCGATCGACGTGAGGACGTGCAGGGGGATCCGGTCGTCGGACCGGGGCTGTACGGGCATCGTGCACTCCAGACTGACTGAGAACGATTCTCGTGTACAGTACCTCAGGTCGGGATAACGGTTCTCAGTGCGTTCTACGCGAGGCCGGTCCGACACCGCCCGTCGAGGACCACCGTCCCGACCCTCGTCCCGACCCTGACGGGTCCCGACCCCGAAGGATGACCATGTCTGCCGTCTGCCAGGTGCTCGGCACCCAGCCCGGCTTCGGCCACGCGATCTCGCACTCCCACGTGCGGACCAAGCGACGCTTCAACCCGAACATCCAGAAGAAGCGCTACTGGGTCCCGTCGCTCGGGCGGCACGTGACGCTGCGCGTCAGCGCCAAGGGCATCAAGACCATCGACAAGCGCGGCATCGACGTGATCGTCGCGCAGATCCTCGCTCGTGGGGAGAAGGTCTGATGGCCAAGCGCACCGATCTGCGACCCGTCATCAAGCTCCGCTCGACGGCCGGCACGGGCTTCACCTACGTGACCCGCAAGAACCGCCGCAACACCCCTGACCGACTCGTGCTGCGCAAGTTCGACCCCGTCGTGCGCCGCCACGTCGACTTCCGCGAGGAGCGCTGACCCATGGCCAAGAAGTCCAAGATCGCCCGCGACGCCCAGCGTCGCGAGATCGTCGAGCGCTACGCGGAGCGTCGCGCCGAGCTGAAGAAGATCATCGCCTCGCCGTCCGCCTCGGCCGACGACAAGGCCGCCGCGTCGACCGAGCTGCGCAAGCAGCCCCGGGACGCGAGCGCCACCCGCCTGCGCAACCGCGACGTGTCCGACGGGCGCCCCCGTGCGTACCACCGCAAGTTCGGCATCTCGCGCATCACGCTGCGCGAGATGGCGCACCGCGGTGAGCTGCCGGGCGTCAAGAAGTCCAGCTGGTGAACGGAGAACACCCATGAAGAAGGACATCCACCCCGAGTACGGCCCGGTCGTCTTCCGCGACCAGTCCGCCGACTTCGCGTTCCTCACGCGCTCGACCCTCGCGGCCTCCCACCCCGGCGGCCCGGGTCGCCCGGCCAAGACGATCGAGTGGACCGACGGGAACACCTACCCGGTGATCGACGTCGAGATCTCGAGCGCGAGCCACCCCTTCTACACCGGCACCGCGCGCGTCGTCGACACCGCAGGCCGCGTCGAGAAGTTCCGCCGCCGCTACGGCTCGACGGGAGGCACGCGATGAAGGTCCGCGCGTCGCTCCGCTCGCTGAAGAACAAGGAAGGCTCGATCGTCGTGCGCCGCCGCGGCAAGACCTTCGTCATCAACAAGAAGAACCCGCGCTGGAAGGCGCGCCAGGGCTGACCGCACCCGGTCCCCGCACGAACCCCCGCACGACCATCACGAGCACAACCAGTTGGAGAGGAGAAGGTGCCGCGAGGGCGCACGGCCCCGCGGCACCTGAGCCACGTATGTCTGTACACCACACGCACCCCCGCACCACCGAGGTCGCCGCGATCGGGTCCACCCGTCGCCCGCGCCGCTACCTCGCGCTCGGCCTGACGCTGCCCCTCGCCCTGATCGCCGCGTGCGGCACGGGCGAGAGCGGCGACGCGTCGTCGTCCGCCCCCGCAGAGGAGACGACGCCGGAGGTCGCCGAGGTCGTCGAGGCCGCCGCGGTCACACCGCGCCTCGCCCTCACCTACGACGGCGGCGTCCAGGTGCTCGACGCGACCACGCTCGAGACCGTCGGCGACATCGAGCTCGCGGGCTTCAACCGCATCAACGGGGCCGGCGACGGTCGCCACGTGTTCGTCTCGACGGCCTCCGGGTTCCAGCTGCTCGACGCCGGTTCCTGGGGCGAGCCGCACGGCGACCACGCGCACTACTACACGACCACCCCGACGCTGACGGACGTGACGTTCCCGGCCGAGAAGCCGGGCCACGTCGTCCTGCACGAGGGCCGCACCGCGCTCTTCGCGGACGGCACCGGGCACATCGCCGTCTTCGACTCCGACCAGGTCGCCGACCCCGACGTCGAGCTGCGCGAGTACACGACCCCCAGCGCCCACCACGGCGTCGCCGTCGAGCTCTCCGACGGCTCGCTCGTCGTCTCGGAGGGCACCGAGGACGCCCGGACGGGGATCCGCGTCCTCGACGCGGACGACGAGGAGATCGCGACCTCCGACGAGTGCCCCGGCGTCCACGGCGAGGCCGTGGCGGCCGACGAGGCCGTCGTCATCGGCTGCGAGGACGGCGCGCTCGTCTACGCGGACGGCGAGATCGCCAAGGTCTCCAGCCCGGACGCCTACGGGCGCATCGGCAACCAGGCCGGCAGCGAGCAGTCGCCGATCGTCCTGGGTGACTACAAGTCGGACCCCGACGCCGAGCTCGAGCGCCCCACGCGCGTCTCGCTCATCGACACGCGGGACGGCGGCCTGACCCTCGTCGACCTGCCGTCGAGCTACACGTTCCGCTCCTTGGGACGCGGTGACGACGGTGAGGCCCTGGTGCTCGGCGCCGACGGCCAGCTGCACGTCATCGACCCCGAGAGCGGCGAGCTCGAGCGCTCCGTCCCGGTGATCGACGCCTGGGAAGAGCCGATGGATTGGCAGGAGCCCCGCCCGACCCTCTTCGTCCTCGACGGTTCCGCGTACATCACCGAGCCGGCCACCAACACGCTGCACGCGGTCGACATCGAGACCGGTGAGGTGTGGAACTCGGTCGAGCTGACCGTGACGCCCAACGAGCTCAACGGCATCTCCGGCGACGTCCCGGCGGTCCACGAGGACGAGCACGGCGAGGACGGTGCGGACGGCGCCACGGACTCCGACGAGCACACCGAGGAAGACCACGAGGGCCACGACCACGAGGACGCGGGTCACGACCACGAGGGCGCCGAGGGCGCGGACGAGGGTCACGACGACCACGACCACGATCACGACCACGATCACGACCACGACGACGAGTGATCCTCTGACGGGCCCGGCCTCGCGGCCGGGCCCGTCGGCATGCCCTCGTCCGGACCACCGCTCGTGCAGCTCCCCGACGTTCTGAGGTAACCCGTGCACCACCCGAACCACCAGTCCCGCAGCATCTTCGGCCCGCCGCGGCGTTCTCGTCCTGCCGGCGTCATGGCTGGCGCCGTCGCCGGCGTGGCCGCCGTCGCGCTGCTCACCGGCTGTGCGTCGTCGACCGACGCCGGCACGCCCGACGACGGTCGTCTCGAGGCGCTCGCCGCCTTCTACCCCCTGCAGTTCGTGGCCGAGCGGGTCGGGGGCGACCTCGTCGACGTCACGAACCTCACGCCGCCCGCCGCGGAGCCGCACGACCTGGAGCTCTCGCCCGCGCAGGTCCGCAGCGTCGGCGAGGTCGACCTCGTGCTCTACCTCGAGGGGATGCAGCCTGCGACGGACGAGGCGGTCGCGGCCCGGGCGCCCGAGCACGTGGTCGACGCCTCCGCGGTGGTCGACGAGACGACCGGCGGGTCCGTCGCCGCCAGCGGCGACCCGCACTTCTGGCTGGACCCGACCCTGCTGATCCCGGTCGGCCACGCGGTGGCCGACGAGCTCGCGGCGGTCGACCCCGACAACGCCGACGCCTACGCCGCGGGAGCCGACGCGCTGGCCGACGACCTCACCGCGCTGGACGGCGAGATGGAGTCCGGGCTGGCGGCCTGCCAGGGCGCCACGGTCGTCACGTCGCACGAGGCGTTCGGCTACCTCGCGGACCGCTACGGCCTCGAGCAGGTAGGCATCGCCGGGATCGACCCGGAGGTCGAGCCGTCGCCGGCGCGACTGCGGGACGTGCGGGACGTCGTCGAGCAGGAGGGTGTCGAGACGCTGTTCTTCGAGGTCGCGACCAGCTCGTCCGTGACGGCGCGCCTGGCGAACGACCTCGGGGTCGCGACCGACGTGCTCGACCCCCTGGAGAGCAGGGTCGACGACGGCAAGGACTACCTCGAGATCATGCGAGCGAACCTCGCTGCGCTCGAGAGCGGACTCGCCTGCGAGTAGTGTGCGGCGCGTGCGGCAGGCGACCGGAGACCCTCCGCGGGGTGTCGGGTCGCACGAAACACCGCACATTCCTTAGTGTTGTGCCCGAAGTCCCGCCGAACGGCTGGCAAACTGAGACCTTGACGTCGGGCGGTGACCGCCATCCGACGTGAACCAATGAAGGGATCCGCATGTCGCTCAACAAGTCTGAGCTCGTTTCGGCCATCGCCGGCAAGTCCGGCCTCACCAAGGCTGACGCTGAGAGCGCCCTCAACGCCTTCCAGGAGGTCCTCGTCGAGTCGCTCGGTCAGGGCGAGGCCGTGAAGATCACCGGTCTCCTCTCGGTCGAGCGTGTCGAGCGTGCCGCTCGCACCGGCCGTAACCCCCGCACCGGCGAGGAGATCTCGATCCCCGCCGGCTTCGGCGTCAAGATCAGCGCCGGCAGCCTCCTCAAGAAGGCCGTCGCCAAGTGACGATCGCGGCGCGCTGAGGCGCGTCGCACCCGCGGCCTGGTGATCTCTGCCGGGCGCGTCCTCGCGTGACAGGGTCCCGGGTGGGTCGGCTTTGGCCGATGCACCCGGGGCCCTTCGCGTCTCTGGCCGGCGATTTGCTGATAACTGTTCCCATTATCTAGAGTGGGGTGCTCTGCTCGTCCGCCGTCCTGAGAGGTGCCCTCGTGGCCGTCCCGAAGCGCAAGATGTCCCGCTCGAACACCCGTGCCCGCCGGTCGCAGTGGAAGACGACGCTGCCCCAGCTCGTCCCCGTCCGTGTCGACGGCCGGACCGTCGAGGTCCCCCGGCGCCTCGCCCGCGCCGTGCAGCGTGGCCTGATCGACATCCCGTGACGACTCCGCTGCCGCGCCGTCCGCGCACGCGCGGGCGGTGTGCCAGCATCGTCGGGTGACTTCCACCGAGCCCACGCCGCGACGCCGTGACATCCAGCGTCGGGCTGCTCCCCGCAGGTCCGCGACGCCGTCCTCCGGGCATGTCCACGCGCACTCGCACGGGCACGCGCACGGTGGCGACGCGCCGCCGCTCCCGGCGACCCGTCGCGTCCGCGTCACGCTCGCCGCGTTCCTCGTGCCCGCACTGCTCGCGACCATCGCCGGTGTCCTGCTCCTGTGGCCCGCGTCGTCCGACGTCCCGCCCCGCATCCCGGTCGCCGCCGAGGGCAGCAGCGTCCTGTACGCCACCGTCACCGGCCCGGTCGAGGAGGTGACGGGCGCCGTCCCGGCAGACCTCGACGGCGAGGCCATCGAGGTGCTCGCGCCCCCCGAGTACGTCGCGTACGGGTTCGAGGTGGGCGACCGCATCAAGCTCCTGTACATCGAGCAGGCCGCCGCGTCCGGCAGCCCGTACGTCTTCCTCGACTTCGAGCGCGGCATCCCCATCGGCATCCTCGCGATCGCCTACGCGGCTGTCGTCCTCGCCGTCGCCCGATGGCGCGGCCTCGCCGCGCTCGCCGGTCTCGTCCTTGCGTTCATCATGATCGCGCAGTTCACGCTCCCCGCCCTGCTCACCGGGCAGCACGCGCTGGGGGTGGCGCTCGTGACGTCGTCGGCCGTGATGTTCGTCGTGCTGTACGTCGCGCACGGGTTCACCGCGCGCACCTCGACCGCGCTGCTCGGGACGCTCATCGGCCTGGGGGTCACGGCGTGGCTCGCCATGTGGGGCGCGTCGGCGTCGAACGTCACCGGGCTGACGTCGGAGGAGTCGCTCTGGTTGCCGCAGTACGCGCCGACGATCGACATCCGCGGCGTCGTGGTCTGCGGGATCGTCCTCGCAGGGATGGGTGTGCTCAACGACGTCACCATCACGCAGGCCTCCGCCGTGTGGGAGCTGCGCGCCGTCGCGCCGCTCGCGACCCGGCTGGACCTGTTCCGCCGGGCCATGCGGATCGGTCGCGACCACATCGCCTCGACCGTCTACACCATCGCGTTCGCGTACGTGGGCGCCGCGCTCCCGCTCCTCATGGCCGTCTACCTCTCCGACCAGAACATCGGGGCCAGCCTCACCGCCGGCGAGATCGCCGAGGAGGTCGTGCGCACGCTCGTCGGCTCCATCGGCCTCGTCCTCGCCATCCCCATCACCACCGCCATCGCAGCCCTCACCGTCCCCGACGCACCCGCCGCCGCGGACGACGCGCCGGACGCACCCCCGGAAGCGGACGGCCGGGAGTCTGGCGACGGGGTCCAGCGCGTAGTAGATTCCACTACACAATGAGGGTCGCGGGGCAGAGGAGGCGGTGAACGATGTCGAGTGACGAGCCGACGGTCGAGGAACTGCTGGTCGAGGTGGGGGAGGAGTCCGAGGCTGTCCGCCATCGTCCGCTGCCCGACGACGCCGTCGGCGTCCGACGTGGGGATGGCGCGGCGCCTCGAGTTCTGTCCGTGCGGCTGACCGCGCCGCAGTATGCGCGCCTGGCGGCTGCTGCCGAGGCGAGGGACCTGCCGGTCTCGACGATGGCCCGTCTGGCGATCCTGGAGCAGCTCGACGACGCGGACCGGCCGGCGTCGAGCCCGATCGAGCTGACGACGGTGGCCGCCGCTCTGCGCGAGGTCATCCGCCCGGAGTTCCTCAGAGCCGGCTGACCTCCTGGCAGCGAGGTGGCAGACGAACGGCGTGGCATCTGCATGCCACGCCGTTCGCTCGTCCCGCCGCGCTGTTGGACGGTCTGGTTCGTGGTGCTCAGACAGCCCCCACCACAGCCGGGACCTCGACCGGGACCTCTCTCGGGTCGCCGGCCCGGCTGGCGGGCGTGTGCACGCCCAGGACGTCCTCGACGACGTCGACGACGCGCTCGGACGCGAGACCGTCCCCGAACGGGTTGGGGGACTGGGCCATCCGTCGGTGGAACTCCTCGTTCGTGAGGAGCTCGCGGAGGGTGCGCACGATGCGCTGCTGGTCCGTGCCGACGAGGACGGCGCCGCCGGCCTGGACGACCTCGGGGCGTTCGGTCGTGTCCCGGGTCACGACGACGGGGATGTCGAGCGCCGGGGCCTCCTCCTGGACGCCGCCGGAGTCGGTGAGGACGGCCGTCGAGCGGGACAGGACGTGGCTGAACGCCTCGTAGCTGAGGGGCTCGGTGAGGTGGATGTTGGGGACGCCGCGCACGACCGGCGAGATCGTCGTGCGGACGAGCGGGTTGCGGTGCATCGGGAGGACGATCAGCAGGTCGGGGTACAGGTTCGCGACCCGCACGAGCGCCTCGGCGACGTCGCGGATGCCGGAACCCCAGGACTCACGCCGGTGCGCGGTGACGAGCAGGATCCGCCGCCCGGTGCGCAGCGCCTCGTCGATGATCGGGTCACCGACGTCGCTCTGGCGGGACGCGACCTGCACCAGGGCGTCGATGACGGTGTTGCCGGTGACGGTGACGTCGGAGCGGCGCACGTTCTCGGCGTAGAGGTTCTGCGCGGACGCCTCGGTGGGGGCGCAGTGGCGGGTCGCGACCACCGAGACGAACCGGCGGTTGGCCTCCTCCGGGAACGGGGAGTACAGGTCACCCGTCCGCAGTCCCGCCTCGACGTGGACGACGGGGATGCGCCGGTGGAAGGCGGCGAGCGCCCCCGCGAACGTGGTCGTGGTGTCCCCCTGGACGACGACGGCGTCCACGGGGTGCTCGTCGAGGAACGAGCCGAACCCGCGCACCGCGCCGGCCAGCACGTCGTCGAGCGTCTGCCCCTGGCGCAGCAGACCGAGGTCATGGTCGGGGACGATGCCGAACAGGGTGTTCACCTGGTCGAGCATCTCGCGGTGCTGTCCGGAGGTGACGACGACGGGGTGCAGCCCGTCGCGGCGCGTCAGCGCCTGCACCACGGGAGCGAGCTTGACGGCCTCGGGGCGGGTGCCGTAGAGCACCGCGACGCGACGACGCTGATCCACCAGGTCCATGGCTTGTCCTTCGTTCGTGCGATGCGCTCGCTGCGAGCGCGATGTCACACGGATCGACGCTGTGCGTCGCGGACGGTGACGGGTGACATCCGAGCTCAGGCGAGCGGCTCGCCGGGGATCCCGTCGCGCGCGGTCGCCGCACGCACCGCAAGCCGGAGCATCGCGGACGTCGCGTGCCGGACGCCGGCGGTGTCGTGGCGCCGGTCCGCCTCGAAGGCGGCCAGCAGGAGCTCGCGCGCGAGTGCTTGCTGGGACTCGTCCAGGACGTCCTCCGCGCCCTCGACGGCGCTCATCGCGATGAGCACGTGCACCCCTGCGGACGTACCGGTGACGGTGCGGGCCCGGCGCACCTCGAGGGCACTGCGCAACGCGTGCCGCTCGACCTGGCTCAGCCGAGGACCCATCAGGCGGAGGAAGAGGTGCACCGAGGCGGTGGTCGTGCCCGCCAGCGCGACGGCCAGGACGGTGACCAGCGGGCTCGTCACGAGCAGCCCGGGGACGAGGTGCCCGACGAGGAGGGTCGACAGCGCGGCGGCGGCGCCCGCGACGGTGCCGAGACGCGTCGGGTGGACGGAGGCGTACCAGTCGGCGTGGCGGCGCACCCGCTCGAGCTCTGCCGGCGTGAGTCCCGGCACGACGACGTCGGTGCGGCCCAGCAGCGTCTGCGGCAGTCCCGGGACCCCACCCGCGAGGCAGCGCGTGTGGCGCAAGACGGCGTACCCCCAGATGGTGGGGTGGATCCCGTCCGCGTCACGGCCCCGTGACAACACCTCGTGACGCATGGGCGCTACCTCCGTCGGTCCGGCTCGTGCCAGGACAGACGTCGTCGCGCCCGGTCGGTGACGGCCCGGTTACGCCGCGACGCCGCTCCGCGCGCGGCCCCAGCTGGTGGGCGGGGAGAAGACGGGGTCGCCCGGCGTCGGGTCGTGCGGGAGCGCGAGGGCGAACGTCACCGCGGACGCCCGGTCGAGCACACCGAAGTCGGGGTCGGACGGCCACGCGGTGGTCGCCAGCTCCAGGTCGGCGGCGACGGCCAGCACCCCCTGCTCCCATGCGGCGGACGCACCGACGCACCGCGCCCGCAGCGCCCTGGTCTGCTCGACCAGCAGCGCGTGCATACCCCGCGCGTCGAGGCCCGTCGCGTACGCGAGGGAGACGGGTTCGAGGGCGTCGATCACCCCACGGCTGAACAGACCTCTCTGCTTCCAGTGGGCGCGCTCCGCGCGCACCACGTACGACCCCACCATGCTGACGAAGCACGCCACCTTCACACCACTCACCGCAGCCTCCAGATCCCGAACCCCTGCACGACCAGAGACGCGAAACGGGCACGTGCGACACGCTCCGCAGCGGGTGAAATCTCGGCGGGGCGAGACCTTGCCTATCCGAGGATGACGCTGCGCGGGACGCCGAGCCCCAGGATTCGTCGGGACGGTGGCGACGTGGTGGGTCTGCTCGGTCTTTCACCCGCTCGGTCGGTCGGACGTTGCCGTCTCACGAGGTGTGCGCCTCTGTGGTGTACGTGTTCTCCCCTCCTGTCTCATGCGGTCCCCGGTTCCGCTCCGGCGAACGGATGACGCCGGGGCAGGACCATCCATGGAAGGAACCAGCATGAAACTCAAGAACACACGACGTGTCGCACTGGCGACGATCGGTGCAGGTCTGGCAGTCACCGTCGGGGCTCTGTCGGCTGCGGCCGAGACATACTCCGTCACTGACCACATCGTCGGCGAAGGCGACGGATCGACGAGCGGCACCACCCCGAACGGTGTCAGCTGGACCGCAGATCAACCAGTCGAGGCGGGGGGATTGACCTCAGTGTTCTCGGCCTCCACCCCGGAGGCAGCGGTACAGACGATCACGTTCGGAGAGACGGTGAACCAGGTTTCCTTCCGGATCATCGGTCTCGCCGGAGTGAACACCGAGACCGCAGAATGCGTCGTGCTTCCGGTCGGAGTGATCGCCGAAACGATCTCGGCGGACCACGTGTGGACACCTGCGACGAGGACGCTCTGCGGTGTCAACCCGGAAGGAAACACGCACAGCACGGGATCGACGTTCCGCCTCGAAAATGTCACGAGCATCTCGATGCAGAGTGCGAGCATCGGTCTCTCCGCAACCTGGTTCCTGGCGCAGCAGATGGATTCGATTCAGGTGACGGTCGATCGGGAGCGGGCTGTCCTGGTGGACGACTCGGCATCGACTGTCTCCGGCACTCCCGTGGCCATCGATCTCACGACGAACGACGACATCCCCGAGGGCTCCAGCGCTCCGTCTGTGGACACCACGACCGCGAACGGTGGCACCGTTGTCGACAACGGTGACGGCACGATCACGTACACCCCTCCGGCCGGGTTCACCGGGACGGACACGTTCACCTACCGGGTGACCGGGCCTGACGGTGCGGAGGTCGAGGCAACCGTGACGATCACGGTCACCGAGGAGGATGAGCCGCCGGTGCCGATGGTTGCGGGCGGTCTGGCCGTCGCGGGTCTGCTCGGCCTCGGCGGGGTCGGTGCTGCACGCCTGCGTTCACGCAAGGAGGTCTGACGGGCCGGTTCGCGGACCAGCAGTTCAGTTCGCCTCCGTGCTCTCGGGCACGGGGGCGTACTGCTGCCCGGGACTGATGTTGGGTCGTTCAGCCGAGGGTGCCTCTACGTCAGGACTCCGCGACGGCGTCGGTCTGCGCCCAGGCGCGGGTGTGCAGCGGCCAGACCTCGTTCGTCTGCATCTCGTCGCTCGGGGGTGCATCGGACGTGTCGAGGGGTGCCCCGTCAGGGCTGCGCAGAGGCTCGTGCTGTCAGCTGGAGCGCGGCAGCCAGCAGCGCGCACAGGATCGCGATCCCGAACACGGGTGCGTAGCCGACTCCGAGGGAGAGCGCACCGAGCGTGACGAGCGGCGCGACCGCTTGGGTCGCGGTCGTCGCGACGCCGAGCACACCGAGATCGCGCCCGGCGTCCCCGGTCTTCGGGAGCAGGTCGATGCTGTGGGCGAGCTGGACGGTGAGGAACGAGCCCATACCCAGCCCGCTCAGCACGATGAGCGCGATGACCGCGGGAACGGTCGTCGAGAACAACGGGAAGGACACGCCCACGGCGACCAGGAGCGGCGCGACGACGAGGAAGGGAGCGCGACGGCCGAGAGCGTCCGACCAGCGTCCCGTGAGCAGTCCACCGACGGTGACGGCCACGAGGTAGACGGCTGCGTTCACGCCGGCGAGGGCCGCCGCGCGTTCGAGCGGCATGCCCACGTGGTCGGTCAGGATGTAGACCTGGTAGGACGTGATCCCGTGCATGCCGAGGACGAGCAGGGCGCGTGCGCCGAAGACACGCCGGAGTGCCGGTGTGGTCGCGATCCGGCGGAAGCCCTCGAGGAGCCGACCCGGGCGGTATCGAGCGACAGGAATGCTGAAGCCTCGACCTCGGAGCGGGGCGAAGAGCGCGGCCCCGGCGACCGCCAGGCCACCCAGCATCGCGGCGGCCACCGTCAGATCGCCGACGGCGCGGCTCGCCACCAGGACGCCGATCCCACAACCGACGGCGGTGGCGACGCCCAGGAACGACACGGCCGTGCCGCGCCGAGCGGGTGCGACGTCGTCCGCGATCACGGCGGCCGCACCACCGTCGACCGCGTTGAGCGCGACCTGGGCGACGATCCACAGCCCGGCGAGCGCGAGGAGGGTCGTGACGCCAGGCATCAGGACGACGGCGAGCCCGCCGACGAGTCCGCCCGCGACGATCCACGGCGCGCGGGGTCCCCAGCGGCTGCGTGTCCTGTCCGACCACGCACCGATGAGCGGGAGTGACACCGCTGTCGCCAGCGAGGACGCGGCAGACAGCCAGGCGAGGTATTGCTCCTTGTCGTCCGGCGCGTGCTGCGCGATGAGGAGTGGCAGCAGGACGACGACCGCGCCGGCGAGCGGGACGTAGGCGGCGCCCTGGGCGACGGACGCGGCGAGCGCGCTCCGGAGCCTCATCCGAGGATTCCTCGGCGTCGGGACTCCACGAGCGCATCGGCGCTGCGCTGGACGCCGAGCTTGCGGTAGACGCCCTTGAGCTGCGTCTTGACGGTGTTCGGCGACACGTGGAGCTCGCGCGCGATCTCCGCGGTGCCGAGACCGAGCGAGAGGTGCTGGAGAACCAGGAGCTCGCGCTCGGAGAGCTCGGTGGTGCGCAGCTCGTCCGGGACCACGACGGGAAGACCGGTGAGCACGTCCGTGAGGTCGTCGTCGAGCAGCGCGGCGACGGACTCGCGGTCCGCACGCGTCGTCAGGCTCCATGGCGTGCGGCACCCGTGCTTGCGTGTCTGCGTGGCCGCTCGTCGCAGGTCCCGCGCTGCCGCCGGCCTGTCGCCGGTCGCGAGCACGCACAGGCCCCGCACGACGAGGTGCTCGATCTCGGCCCGGACACCGTGCGTGGGGTCGGGAGCCTGTCCCAGGACGCGGAGCGCCTGGTCGTCCTCGGTGCGCAGGTGGTGCAGGCGCGCGCGGGCCGTGCGGACGACGGAGTCGTTCGTCGGGAGTCCGCGCAGCACGTGGGCCGCCTCGTCGGGCCGGCCGCCCGCGAGCGCCAGGCACGAGCGTGCGACGTCGAGGCGACCCCGCCACAGCGAGGACGCGGTGACGCGCGCACCGGGCGCCGTCGCGTCGTCGAGGCGGGCACCGGCGTCGACCACCAGTCCGGTCACCAGGCCGAGCTGCGCCCAGGCGAGGGCGTGCAGCGGCCAGAACTCGTTCGTCTGCATCTCGTCGTCGAGCGAGGTGAGGTGGAGCCGGGCGTCGTGGTGCACGCCCCGTTCGAGCGCCACGATGGCGCGTGCAAGGGTCGCCATCGACGCGCGGTAGGGCCCGTAGGCGCGGATCAACGCGTCGGACGCCGGCACGCGGTCGAGGACGTCCGCCGCCCGGTCGATCTCGCCCGCGACGGCAAGGAGCCCGCTGATGCGGGCGTCGGCCTGGATCGTGGGGCCCTCGTCGTCGGGTGTCGCGACGGTCGAGGCCGCGGTCGCACGGATCGCCGAGCTGATGTCCCCGGCAGAGAGCAGCGACACCCCGAGCTGGCGCAGACCGAGCGGCCGCGCGGCGTCGAGATCCGGGTCGTCGCCCGGGGCCACGTCGCGGAAGATCTCCAGCGCCCGGCGCGCCACCTTCGCGCTCTGCTCACCGCGGCCGAGGAGGCGGTACGCGACGCTCTGGACCCCAAGCAGCAGCGCCCTCTCTCCGGGTGCGGCACGTGGGTAGCGCACGACGGCGCCTGCCGCGGCCACTGCCAGCACCTCGGCTGCGCGCACGCGGTGCGTCCGCTCGGCGAGGTAGCTCACGGCGAGCGCGATCGCGAGGAACGGTGAGCGGGACATCGCGCCGAGGGAGATGCTGCTCAGGATCCGGGCGACGCGGGGTGGGTCTTTGCGGGCGAGGGCCGCCCAGTGCGCGAGGAGGATGCGCTGCGCGGTGGTGTGGTCGCCCATCTCGACGGACGACTCGAACCCGAGGAAGAAGTCGCCCGTCTCGAGAGCCCACTCGGTGGTGATCTTCTGCGCGTCGGCCTCGCGTCCGGGGTCCGTGGACCGCAGTCGCAGCCGTAGCGCGGCCCTGGCGACCGGCGTGAGGACGAACGCGGGGTTCTCCTCGTCGACCCATGCGCCGAGGCCGAGCTGTTCGCACGTCTCCAACGCCTCGGGGTGATCGGGCGCGAGCCGTTCCGCGAGATCCTCGGTGACGCCTGCCGGTACGGCCAGCAGCTGCAGTGCGTCCCGCAGTCCGTGGTCGTCCATCCGATCGAGCAACGCACGTCCGGACCCGGCAGCGGACGCCGCGATGGTGCGGGACGACGCGAGCGCGAGATCGAGCGCCCCGGACCGTGCGGCGAGGAGCGCCGCGCGGACGAACCGAGGGCTCCCGCCGGTCGCGTCCACGAGCTCACCGACACGGTCTGCGGAGACCTCCACCCCTGACCGGTGCGCCATCTCGACGATCTCGTCGGGCGTGAGCGTCAGCTCGTCCGGACCCATCGCGAGCACGTCCAGCTCGAGCGCGACGTCTGCGCCCTCGAGCCCGGTCCGCGCCCGCGTCGTCGTGAGGATCGTGAGCTGCGGGCACACAGCGAGCGTGTCGACGACGTCCGTGTCCGTGGTGTCGTCGTGCCGGGTGTCGTACGCGTCCAGGACGAGGAGCACAGGGCGGCCGACCTCCTCGACATCCTCCGCGAGCCGTTCCGGCCAGGCGTTCTCCGGCGGCGCGTCGGGTCGGCGGGTCGCATGCTCAGCGGAGTCTGTCGATCTGCCGCGGAGACGGTGGAGCACCAGCTGCCACAGGCTCGCGCGGTCGCGTGACCTGCTGACGTCGACCCAGACGACCTGGCACTCGTCGACGGCGGCGCGGTGGGCGACCTCGGTCGCGAGCGCCGACTTGCCCGAGCCTGCTGGCGCTCGCAGGACGACGAGCGCCGCCCCGGACCCCAGGGCGTCGTCGACCAGGTGCGGTCGAGGGACGTACCACGACGGTATGCGTGGCACGCCGCGGGCGCGCGAGGACGAGCGGTCAGGATCGACGGTCACCGGGCCTCCCAGGCACGTGAACGCGCTGGCCCGCGCGGGCCGCGTGAGCCGAGGCGACGTTGAGGGTTCGCGCCGAGCCTAGCGCGCTGGCATTCACGGTGCGGCGCAGATGTCCGTGTCGGCCTTCGGATCACCCCCAGTACGCCGTCGGACGGTGGCGAGGCGGTGGGATCGCTCAACTTTTCACCCGCTCGGTCAGTCGGACGTTGCCGTCAGACGAGGCGTGCACCCCGGTGGTGCATGTGTTTTCCCCACCTGTCTTATGCGGTCCCCGGTCCGGGGCAGGGCCATCCATGGAAGGAACCAGCATGAAGCTCAAGAAGACACGACGTGTCGCACTGGCGACTATCGGTGCAGGTCTGGTCGTCACCGTCGGCGCTCTGTCGGCTGCGGCCGAGACGTACACCGTTACCGATCACATCGTCGGCGAAGGCAGCCAATCGATGAGCGGTACCACCCCGAACGGTGTCAGCTGGACAGCAGACGGTTGGGTCTTGGCCGACGGAACTACTCTCGTGTCGTCGGGAAACGGCTCAGCGGGGCCTTCTCGGACCGTCTCCTTCGGTGAGACTGTTAATCAGGTCACCTTCAGGATCACCGGCTTGGTCGGCCGAGACGTCGGCAACGAGTGCGTCGTGCTTCCGGTCGGTGTGATCGCGGAGACCATCTCGCCGAACCACACCTGGACGCCGGCGACACGAACGATCTGCGGCGCCAACATCGAGGGAAACGCAACCCTCACAGGGTCGACCTTCCGCATGGAGAACGTCACGAGCATCTCGATGCAGAGTGCAAATACCGGTTCACTCGCTACAGCTGTCCTTGCGCAGCACATGGATTCGATTCGGGTGACGGTCGATCGGGAGCGGGCTGTTCTGCTCGATGACTCGGCATCGACGATCGCCGACACTCCCGTGGCCATTGATCTCACGACGAACGACGACATCCCCGAGGGGTCCAGTTCTCCATCGGTGGACTCCACGTCCACGGAGGGTGGCACGGTCGTGGACAACGGTGATGGCACGGTCACCTATACCCCGCCGGCTGGGTTCACCGGGACGGACACGTTCACGTACCGGGTGACGGGTCCGGATGGTGTGGAGGTCGAGGCGACGGTCACGGTCACGGTGACCGAGGACCCGGACGCCGGTGTCCCGCTGGTCGCGGGTGGGCTCGCTGTGGCGGGTCTGCTCGGTCTCGGCGGGATCGGCGCGGCACGCACCCTTCGCCGCAAGAGCTGACACCACGTTCTGACGACGACGGCAAGCAGGGTCGGGTTCTTCACCCGCCCTGCTTGCCGTCGGCCCGCGTCTGACTAGTAGTGCGTCGAACACGACGTGCGCGCTGGCTCGACTTCCCGAGGTTGTGGGCCCAGCGCACGGGGATCACGACCGGAAGGAACACCATGACTCTCAGGCACACGCGCCGTACGGCGCTCGGAGGGCTCGGAGCGGGGATGGCGGTGCTCCTCGCCGCGACGGCCGCGGCAGCAGCACCTCAGCCGGTGACCGCGACCAACATCACAGACGACGTCGTCCAACTGAACCCGTGGGGCCCTGGCCCCTGGGTGGGATATGACTTCTACGACGCATCGGCCTACGCCGGGACGCTCTGGTCGGGTGGCGAAGCCGAGATCCCCTTGCCCCCGACCCAGCTGCCCAACGAGTCGAACCAGATCGTCGCGGCGGTACTTTCGGCGCCTGCCATCCCGGCGTCGTGCGACGCGGCCGAAGTGGTCGTGACAGCCAGGATCAGTGCGACGAACGAGGGGCCGACTGCCGGAGTGGGGAACGACACCGCCTTCGCTCTCATGAGCCGGGCGCCCGTCGAGATCCTTGAGAGCCAAAGGACCCGGGAAACGGCGGTGGGGGCGACGAACACCTACGAGGTGACGACCACGGTGCTTGCGAGCGAGCTCCGGTCGGGGAACATCGCCGTGTCGTTGAGCCTCGAGGGCGCACAGCGTGCTGCCGGGAACCTCAAGGAGTGGACCGTCAGCGGCTTCAGCGCCGACTACGACCTCAACCTGGAGGAGTGCGCGGACCCGGCTGTCGTGGTGGATGACGCGGGTTCGACCGTTGCCGACACTCCGGCGACGATCGATCTGCAGGGCAACGACTCGATCCCGGACGGGTCGACCGGGTGGGACGTGGACTCCACGACGACGGAGGGTGGCACGGTTGTCGACAACGGTGATGGCACGGTCACCTATGCCCCGCCGGCTGGGTTCACCGGGACGGACACGTTCACGTACCGGGTGACGGGTCCGGATGGTGTGGAGGTCGAGGCGACGGTCACGGTCACGGTGACCGAGGACCCGGACGCCGGTGTCCCGCTGGTCGCGGGTGGGCTCGCTGTGGCGGGTCTGCTCGGTCTCGGCGGGATCGGCGCGGCGCGCACGATCCGTCGTCGGAGCTGATCGACACCCACTGAACGACCGGTGCCCCGCGACCATCCGTCACTGGTCGCGGGGCACCGTTGCGTCGACTCTCACCCGTCATCGCCTCGTCGAACCGACGTCAGTGCGTGCATGAGGACTTGTGGCATCAGGCCGTCCAGGCCGTGGGGGGACGCATGACCGCGATCATCGAGACGAGCCAGCCGGGCGGGCCGCCCGCGGCGGGAGCTGCCGCAGCGCCCGCACCGGAGGCACCGCGCCCGCTGCCGTCGACGTACTACCGCGCCGTCGACGGTCTGCGCGGCGTGACCGTGCTGTCGGTCCTGATGTACCACACGAACCTCTACCACAACGGTCTGTTCGGCGTGGACCTCTTTATGGTGCTGTCGGGGTTCCTCATCACGGTGACCCTGCTGCGCGAGCAGTCCCGCTCGGGGCGGATCAGCCTCAAGAAGTTCTACACCCGCCGCGCCAAGCGACTGCTCGTGCCGCTGATCGTCGTGCTCGGCGCGACCGCTGTCGCGGCGATCCAGCTCGGGCGCAGCGACGAGGCCGACCGCGTCTTCCAGCAGGGGATCGCGTCGCTCTTCTACGTCGCGAACTGGGAGCAGATCGCCCGTGGCGAGTCCTACTGGGACGCCATGGGGATCCCCGGTCCGCTCGCGCACATGTGGTCGCTGTCCCTCACGGAGCAGTTCTACCTCCTGTGGCCGCCGCTGCTCGTGCTCGTGTGCGCCGTCGTCGTCCGCCGCAGCGACGTCGTGGTCGCCCTGCTCGCCGGTTCGCTCGCCGCCGTGATGACCGTCGTCACGATCCTCAGCTACGACGGCACGAACGCGGACCTGCTCTACATGGGGACCCACACCCACGGCGTCGGGCTCATGGTCGGGGCGGGTGCGGGCGTCGTCGCGGTCATGACGGCCCGACGGCGCGCAGCCGGGGTGGGCAGTCGTCTCCCACGAGCCCTCGCGGAGCTCGTGACGACCGGGCTGCTCCTCGCGATCATCACCGTGTCCGTGGGGACCGCCACCTACGAGGACCCGTGGCTCTATGCCGGGGGTGGCATGACGATCGTCGCGCTGATGGGCGCCGGGCTGATCCTCGCGCTGACCCGTGAGGACACCCTCGTCGCCCGGATGTTCACCGCGGCGCCGCTCGTCGGGATCGGCAAGTTCTCCTACGCACTGTTCCTCGTCCACCTCCCGGTGTTCTGGGTGCTGCAGAAGATCCTCTCCGACCCCTCCCCGGTGTACATCGCGCTGTACGGGATCCCGCTGTCGATCGTGCTCGCCGCGTTCCTCCACCACATCGTCGGTGAGCCGGTCCGGATCCGGCGGTGGAACCGCGCCGGCGGCATCGCCTTCGTCACGCTCGCCGCCGTCGCGACGACAGGAATGGTGCTCGCGCCCACGATCGTGCGCCAGGCCGCCGGTTCCGGTGACCTGCGGGTGCTGTTCCTCGGCGACTCCCTGGGCCACGACTTCGCGTCGGCCCTCACGGACTTCCGACCGGACGACTTCACGGTGACCGACGGCGCGTTCAACGGGTGCGGCATCTACTCGCCCGAGACCAGTCGCACCACCGCGATCGAGCAGGGGCCGGCCCCTGGATGTCTCCCGTGGGAGGACCGCTGGCGTGACGCGGTGAACGAGAGCCAGCCCGACGTCGTCGTCATCAACGTCGCCTGGGACGGCGCCGAGCAGCGCGTCGACGGGCAGTGGGCGGACCCGTGCGCACCGGCGTACGCCGAGCGGTATGAACGCCAGCTCGACACCGCGACGCAGATCGCCACCGCGGCCGACCCCGACCGCCGTGTCCTGCTCGCGACGTCGCGCAAGTTCACCCCGATCGCCGCGCCGGAGTGGGCCGCCTGCCACACCGAGCTCCTGCGCGCTCACGCCGAGCAGCAACCGGCCGTGGACCTCCTCGAGCTGCACGACTTCGTCTGCACCGAGACCGAGTGCCTGCAGACCACACCCGACGGCGCGCCCGTCTACATCGACACCGTGCACTTCTCCCGGGCAGGCATGGCCTGGATCGCACCCTGGCTCGGAGACGCCATCAAGCAGGCCGCTGGAGGCGCCGCGGCATGAGCGCGCCGAAACGTCCACGATCCGGGTTTCACCCGTTCACGGGGCGTGTCGTACTCGTCAGTGGGTGTGTGCACCTCTCTGCGTGCATGGTCACCACGAAAGAGGAGAACTCACATGCATCGCAACAGGATGAGCCGCTGGGGTGCCAGTGCCCTCGGCGCGACACTGCTCGTCGGTCTCGTCGCCGGCGTGGGCACGACCGCGCACGCGGCCGAGGTCACCGATTCCATCCCGCTGAGCGAGATCGGCGACGGGCCGGTCTCGGTCGAGCTGGCCAGCGGCGTTGTCGCGTCGGTCAACGTGGGCCAGTGGTACGGCTCCCAGGGATATACGACGAGTCCGGAGTGGGGTCCGCAGACCTGGACGTTCAGCGAACCGGTCAGCCTGCGGTTCAGCATGGCCGGTCTCAACTGGTCCGGGGAGTGCGCCGAGCTGCCCGCAGGCGTGGTGGTCGAGAGCATCCACCCCGACCACGTGTGGGATGCAGCCACTCGTCAGGTCTGCTGGACTGCGGCTGGGAACCCGGCCGCTGAATCCGTCTTCGTACTTGAGGGTCCCGTTACGGAATTCACCTGGACCGCCCCGCCGGGCGGGGCCGCACACCATGGTCGCGGTCCTACCTTCATCGAGGTGACGGTGGATCGTGATCCTGCGGTTCTCGTGGATGACGCGGACTCGACGGTGGTGGACACGCCGAAGGTGGTGGAGATCCAGGGCAACGACTCGATCCCGGACGGGTCGACCGGGTGGGACGTGGACTCCACGACGACGGAGGGTGGCACGGTCGTGGACAACGGTGATGGCACGGTCACCTATACCCCGCCGGCTGGGTTCACCGGGACGGACACGTTCACGTACCGGGTGACGGGTCCGGATGGTGTGGAGGTCGAGGCGACGGTCACGGTCACGGTGACCGAGGACCCGGACGCCGGTGTCCCGCTGGTCGCGGGTGGGCTCGCTGTGGCGGGTCTGCTGGGTCTCGGCGGGATCGGCGCGGCGCGCAGCCTCCGTCGTCGGAGCTGATCCCGACCGCCTGATCACCGGTGCCCCGCGACGCCCGCCGGTCGCGGGGCGCCGGCATGTTCACCCGTCGGTGAAACGCGTCGTTCTCGTCAGAGCGAGTGTGCACGTCTTCGCGTGCATAGCCAGCACGAACGAGGAGAACTCACATGCATCGCACCAGAATGCGCCGCTGGGGGGCCAGTGCCCTCGGCGCGACACTGCTCGTCGGTCTCGTCGCCGGCGTGGGCACGACCGCGCACGCGGCCGAGGTCACCGATTCCGTCCCGCTGAGCGAGATCGGCTCAGGCCCTGCCTCGGTCGAGCTGGACAACGGCGTCACAGCCTCGGTCAATGCGGGTTTGTGGTTCCCCCCACAGGGCTACGTGGTGGTACCCGGAAACCCGCAGACGTGGACCTTCAGCGAGCCCGTGAGTCTGCGGTTCGGCATGGCCGGTCTGAACAGCAGCGCGGACCCCGAGTGCATTGACATGCCAGCTGGCGTCGTGCCGGAGAGCATTCACCCGCTTCATGTCTGGGACAGCGACGCGCTTCGACTGTGCCAGGCGGTTGCCGACCCTGCCGCGGAGTCCGTCTTTGTGCTCGCTGGTCCGGTCACCGAGTTCGCCTGGGTTCCGGTGGGGGGTGCTGAGCGAGGTCGCGGTCCTACCTTCATCGAGGTGACGGTGGATCGTGATCCTGCGGTTCTCGTGGATGACGCGGACTCGACGGTGGTGGACACGCCGAAGGTGGTGGAGATCCAGGGCAACGACTCGATCCCGGACGGGTCGACCGGGTGGGACGTGGACTCCACGACGACGGAGGGTGGCACGGTCGTGGACAACGGTGATGGCACGGTCACCTATACCCCGCCGGCTGGGTTCACCGGGACGGACACGTTCACGTACCGGGTGACGGGTCCGGATGGTGTGGAGGTCGAGGCGACGGTCACGGTCACGGTGACCGAGGACCCGGACGCCGGTGTCCCGCTGGTCGCGGGTGGGCTCGCTGTGGCGGGTCTGCTCGGTCTCGGCGGGATCGGCGCGGCACGCACGATCCGTCACAGGAACTGACCAGCACTCGACGACGCCCCCGCCCGACTCCTCGTCGGGCGGGGGCGTCGTCGTCGGCTCGCGAAATCTCACCCGTTGGCGGCGGGCCGTTCGGTGCGTCTATCGACTCAGACGCAATGGGCCAGATGCCTGGACGCGTCGCGAAGACGGCTTCAACACGGTTCCGAGGGAAGAGGACGACGATGTACAACACACCAGGAGTGACCGGAGGAATCGGCACGGGAGTCGTCGGTGCGGGGGCGCTGGCCCAGACGGGGTTCAGCTCGCTCGCCATCGTGTTCGCGGCGCTCACGCTCGTCGTCGGCGGGTTCGTCCTGCTGCGTGCAAGCCGCCTGCGGCGCGAGGCCCCGCAGGCGCAGCGGTGACAGCGGCTGTCGCTCCCGCACCGTCCTTCGCGGTGCGGGGGGCAGCGGTCGTGGCCACCGTGTACCGCGTGCTGCTCGGTGCCGCGCTCGCAGGGCTCGGGGTAGCGGCGATGGTGCGGATGCTGGACGTGCAGTTCCGAGAGGCCGCGCTCGCCGGCTGGGCGGTCGAGCTGTTCGGACGGCCCTCGCGGGTGCTCACCACTGGGCCGACGTTCCTGTTCCAGAAGACGCCCGGGGACGACTCGTCGTGGGCGGGGCTCGTCGTGACGGCCTCGTGCACGGCCGCGCTGTTCGTCGGCGGGACGCTCATCCTTGGCGGTGCCTTCATCGCCCTGTGGCGCCGCACATCTGCGACCCGGCTCCTCGCCGCGACCGTCCTCACGGTGCTCCTGCTCGTCGTCGTCAACACCGGACGCATGGTCATGATCGCCGAGGCCGCCTCGCGCTGGGGCGCGGAGGGGTTCGGGCTGATGCACACAGTCGTCGGCTCGATCCTCATGCTCGTGACGTTCTGCCTGTGCGCGGTGCTCTTCGCCCGCGTGGGCCTGCTCCGCTCACGGAGCTGAACCGCTCACGGACCTGACCCTGGACGACCCGGAGGACGCATGAACGCGCTCAACCTCGCCGCGACGGCGATCGTCTCGTGCTCGCTGGCCTACTTCGTGCTCCTCATGGCCTCCGGCATCCGAGAGATCCGACGGCGCAGCTCACGGCTCAGTGCTCAGGGCCGGACGCGCTACGGGGTCGTCCCCGGCGCCGAGCAGGACCACTACCCCGTGTACTTCCTCGTGCCCTGCCTCAACGAGGCAGAGGTGATCGAGCGCACCGTCAGGGGGCTCACGGTGAACCGTGGCACGACGACGATCGTGGTCGACGACGGCTCGGACGACGAGACGTCGGCGATCGCCCGGGCCGCCGGTGGCTCCCGCACGGAGGTGCTGCGGCGCGACCTGCCGAACGCTCGCCAGGGCAAGGGGGAGGCGCTCAACGCCGGGATCGTGCGGGTCCGGGAGCTTGTGGAGGATCGCGGCGAGGATCCTGCCCGCGTCATCGTCGTCGTCATGGACGCCGACGGGCGGCTGTCGGAGAACGCGCTCGACCACGTGCTCCCGCTGTTCGACGACGACGACGTCGGCGGTGCCCAGCTCCAGGTGCGCATCCGCAACCGGAACAGCTTCCTCACCAAGTTCCAGGACTTCGAGTTCTGGGGCGTCGCGAGCATCACGCAGATCGGCCGGTCCGCCACGGGCACGGTCAGTCTCGGCGGCAACGCCCAGTTCACCCGGCTCACCGCCCTCGACGACGTCGGCGAGCGCCCCTGGTCGGACTCCCTCACCGAGGACCTCGACCTGGCCCTGTCGCTCGCGCTGCACGGGTGGCGGCTGACGACGACGCCCCTCGCCTCCGTGGACCAGCAGGCCGTCGAGAAGGTGCCGCAGCTCCTGCGCCAGCGCACCCGCTGGTACCAGGGCCACATGATGGCGATCAAGCGTCTGCCGGACATCTGGCGCTCGTCGAAGCTGTCCCACGTCGCGGCGCTCGAGCTGTCGTTCTACTGCCTGTCGCCCTGGTTGCTCACCCTCCCATGGTCCGTGCTCTTCCACTACTGCCTCATCCAGCTGTTCATCAACGGGTCGCAGCTGCTCGAGTACGTCACCTCGGCGGGCGGCGTCGCGATCGTCGTGCTCGCGTGGTACCTCATGGCGTTCGCCCCCGCGGTGTTCAGCGGCTGGGTGTACTGGCGGCGCGACCGCCGCGTCGGCATCTGGCGTGGCCTCATGATGGGCAACTACATGGTGCTCACCAACTACATCTCCTTCGCCTGCGCCTGGATGGCCCTCGCACGCGTCCTGCGCGGGGAGACCGCGTGGGTCAAGACCAAGCGCAGCACCGAGCAGGCGGGTACCGGTCCGAGCACGGGCCTGCCGGCCATCGCCGCTGCCGTGCCCGACGTGCCTGGCGCGCCCAGCGTGCCTGTCGTCCCCGTGCAGAAGGTGCTCGCTCCGGCATCCGCCGCAGGTTCGCCCGTCAGCGTCGGCGCCGTGCTGCGTCAGACGGAGACGTGACCACACCACAGACCCCGGACGTCGCCGTCGAGACGGCACGTCGACCCGAGAAGTCCTCCTTCGACCACGAGGTGCTCCGGGCGCCGCGCCGCAGCGCGTCGTCCGCCGAGAGGCGCCAGCACGCCCGCCGGTACCCCTGGCTACCGAGAGGTGGCACGTCCGCCCTTGCGGGCCGCCCGGCCGTCCTCACCTTCGTGATCGCCACGTTCCTGGCCGTCCTCGGCACGGTGCGGATGCTCCTGCCGGTGGCCGTCGGACTCGCCGACAACGGCGAGGGCCGCACGGTCGCGTGCACGCTCGGCATCGAGCCGGTGGCAGAGGGCCCGCGCTACTTCACCTACTCGATCCTCGAGTGGACCGCGGCTGCGGAGGCGTGCTCAGGCACGACCGGTCTGCACACCGCGCTCCTGACCGTCGTCGGGTGGCTGACGCCCACCGCCGCGCTGGACCTGCGCGTCACCGCGGTCCTGTACTGCCTCCTGGTCGCCGCCGCCGCTGCCCTCGTGGGACACCTCGCCCGCGCACGGCGCTTCGGACGAGCCGCCACGACGACGCTCGTGTGGATCGTCCTCATGGACGTCGCCTTCGCCGGGTACGCCGGGAGCCTCTACCCGCAGGCCCTCGCGATCGGTGGTCTGGTGCTGTGCCTCGTGGGGTGGCTGTTTCTCGACGCGCAGGGGCGTGGCCGCTGGGTCGGCGCCGGCGCCGTGCTCGTCGGCGGTGCCGGGCTCGTCGCCGCCGGCCCCGTCATGGCGACCGCGGCCGTCCCCCTGGTCGGCCTCCTCGTCTGGCGGGCCGTGCGCGCGGTCCGGACCGCCGGCACGAGCCTCGAGACCCGTGTCGTGCCCGCAGCCCTCGCGCTGCTCCTCGTCGTCCCTGCCGTCGTCGGTGCCACCTCCGCCACGGCGGAGCAGCGCAAGCACAACGCCTGGGAGATGGTGAGCGTCGGGCTGCTCGCCGACGCGGCGGACCCCGCCGGCGAGCTGGACAGCATGGGCCTGCCGCCGGACGCCGGACGGTTCGTCGGCATCCCGGTGTGGTCGGCGTCCTCGATCCGCGGCTGGTCGGGCTGGTCGGACCTCGAGATCGAGCAGGGGGCGGTCCTCGGGTACATGGCCACGCACCCGGCTCTCGCCTACGAGCGCCTTGACACCACCGTGCGGGCCTCGGCGTCAGGGCTCCCCGAAGGGCTCGGCTCCTACACCGTCGACAGCGGGAACCCTGCCGGGGCGCAGGAGGCCCGCCTGACCCTCTTCAGCTCCTTCCAGGGGGCGTTCCTCGGGTTCGGCGCCCCGATCGCCGCCCTCGCCTGGGGGTTCCTGCTCTGGGTCGCCCTCGCGACGCGACGGACGCACGGCGTGCGCGAGCCGGCGCGCCGCCTCGCGGAAGCCGGGATCCTCGCGCTGGGTGTCGCCGCCACGCAGGTCCTCGCCGTGATGCTCACCGAGGCGACGGACGTCTCGCGACACGTGGTCGTCGGCAGCCTCGCCGGCGGGCTCGCCCTGTGCCTGGTCGTCGCGGCGGGGTTCGCGACCCGAGAGGGCGCAGGGCCGACCTCGTCCGCGGAGCCGGCGGCAGAGCCGGCCGTGGGGTCGAACGGCGCGCGATGAGCGACCGACCAGCGCACCCGCCGATCGTCCCGTGGAGCTGGGGCACCGGTCCGCAGACGCGTGAGATCCCGCTGCCGGTCGTGATGCGCGCGATCCGGACGGGTGACTTCACCGACTTCGACCGGGCGGAGCAGTACCGCCCGGTCGAGGTGGTGCGCCCGCCGGTGAGTTCGTGGTCGCTCATCCTGCCCCGCGCGGCTCTCGCCCGGCTCTCCGGGGTCGCGGCGGGCGTCGTCGGGGGAGCCGCGCTCGTCGTCCTGCTGGTGCTCGTCGGCGGGGCGTGAAAGGCCCTTCTCACCCGTGGTCACCCCTGCGGATCACCCCCCGGATCACCACCGTGATCCGCAACACGATCCGCGTGCTGAGGCATCTCCTGGGAAGACGCAACAGTGCGTCGCCGACGCCTGCACCACGGCAGGTCGACGAAAAAGGGGCTACCGCATGACACTCACGACGAGCACACCGCCGACAACCGGGAGCGCGCCCGACCGTGTCCTGGAGACCGCACCGCAGGACGGCTCGGCGACGCACGACCCCGCCGAGCTCCCCCTCGAGCCCACAGACGTGGAGCTGTTCGACCGGGCGCGCGAGGGTGACGCGGAAGCGGTCGACGTCGTCTGGCGGCGGTACTACCCGTACGCGCTCGCGGCGGCGCGTCGCTTCACCCGCAACGCGTCGGACGCGGACGACCTCGCCGCGGAGTCGTTCACCCGCATCCTGGCGCTGCTGCGCAAGGGGAAGGGCCCGCGCGAGCACGCCCGCACCTACATCGCGCGCACGGTGCGCAACGTGGCCACGGACCGGTCGCGGCGGCGTGAGCCGCTCACCGTGGTGATCGACGAGGCGCGTGACCTCCCCTCGTCCCACGACCCGGCGTGGGAGGCCGCGACGCTCGTCGAGCTCTTCGAGACCCTCGACTGCTTCTCGGAGTGCTCTCCACGGCAGCGCTACGCGCTCTACATGACCGCCTGCGAAGGGCGGCCCATCGCGGAGGTCGCCGAGGAGCTCGGCATCTCCACGAACGCCGTCGCCGCGCTGCTCGTCCGCGGCCGCGAGGCGATCCGGCGCGCGCTCTCGCGCCGGACCATGGAGCGCGTGGCGAGGAACCGTCAGGCAGCCCGCGAGACCCGCTAGCGGAGCGACCGCTCGATCGTCGCGTGCATCTCCTCCGGGTGGTCCAGCGGCGCGAACGCGCACACGATGCGTGCCGGGTCCCGCAGGACGCCGTGCCGTGCCTGAGCCCACCCGGCGAGCGTGTCGCTCAGCAGGTCCACCCCCTCGGCCAGCTCGGGTGCGTCCGTGGCCGACGCCGTCCAGGACAGGGCGAGCGCGACGCCGTCGCGGTAGCCGGTCGGCGACGTGACCGGGAACGCGACGCGGACGGCTTCACCGAGGAAGACGTCCCGCTCCCAACGGCGCAGCGTGCCGAGCACACCCGCACGGCCGTCGACCGTGACGACCACGGGTCGCCCGTCCGACCGGGCGCGCCGCACACCCTCTCCCACGCGCTCGCACTGCGCCCGGAACTCGTCGACGTGGTCGAGCCCGCTCATCCCGGCGCGGGCCACGGCCGGCTCGAGAAGGTCCGCCGCCTGCTCCCACCCGCGCGCGAAGGCGATGACCACGTCCGTCGGGATGACCTCTCCGCGTTCCTCGAACAGGGCGGCCAGGTCACGCAGCGACTCGCCGATCCCCACGCCGGAGTGGGAACGTGCCGCGCCGAGCGCGCGAGCATGGGTGCTGAGCTCCTTCCCGGACACGACCGCGCCGGCGAACAGCGCGGCGGCCGGCACCGCCCAGTCCTCCGGGAGGTTCCAGCCGTCGGCCAAGGACCTGGTGCGCCATCGGCGGCAGAGGTCGCTCACATCATCGGGGAGGCTCGTCATCGTGGGTTCAGACGATAGAGGATGTGGGCCGTGACGGCTGAGAAACCGCGCCCAGATCACCCCCGTCATCACCCGTCGCAGGCCTCGGCTCGGGATGCGCTCCCGGCCGTCCGGTGAGAGAAGGCGCCGTCAGCGAGGGGACGTCGGCGGCCGACGGTTGATCGGGTCGAGGAGGCCGAGCTCACGAGCGCGGCGGATCGCGGAGGCGCGGTCGTGCACGTCGAGCCGTCGGTAGATCTCGCGGACCTGCGTCTTGACCGTGTTGTGCGAGACGAAGAACGCCTGGGCGATCTCCGGCGCGGTCTTCCCGTCCGCCAACGCCTGGAGCACGAGGAGCTGTCGCTCGGGCAGGTGGGTGAACTCGACGTCGGCCGCCGGTGCGGTCGTGTGGTCGAGCGCGACGAGGTGGTCGCGGGTCGCGGAGTCCGCGATCTCGAGCAGGGCAATGAGCGACGCGGGGGCGGACCGGCGGAACGCGAGCAGCGAGCCGTGCCGGCGCGCGAACGACGCACCACGCGCGAGCTCGGCCCGGGCGCCCTCCTCGTCGCCGCTCGCGTGCAGCGCCTCGGCGACCACGACGTGGGCCTCGGTCCGCTGCCCGACCGGCAGGGCGTCCATCGACGTCAACGGCGTCGCGCTGCGCAGGGCGACGGCGGCGTCACCGCGTGCGAGCGCGAGCCGTGCCCGCAGGATCAGCCGCAGCGGGCACTCCGGTGGCAAGGCCGTCTTGACGGTCGTGGCGGTGGTCCCGTGCCCCAGCGCCAGGTACAGGCGGACGAGGTCGACGGTGACGATCACCGGCGTTCGGCGGAGGTCCGGGGCCTGAGAGGCGCCGCGGCGGCGCACCAGGCCGCGGCGCGCGAGCGAGGAGCGCAAGTGGTCGACGGCGGACATCGGCCGCCCGCATAGCACGCCCGCCCCGGCCTCGACATGCAGGCCGACGAACCACAGGTCGGTGCAGGCGCTGTCCCGGACAGCCGCAGATTCCGCTGCGCGCTCCGCCTGCACGGGGTCGACGGAGGCGACCGCCTCGAGAGCGTCGACGAGGCCCTTGACGTCGCCGACGACGGAGCGCCACCACCGTGGTGCCCGGGGGAGCGCCTCGGCCTCGTCGAGCCAGGCACGGGCACCGCGCAGGTCCTCGCCGAGTGCCTCCGCGAGCGCGGTGAGTCCGGCGCCGGCCGCGGCGAGTCGCAGCAGGCCCGCGCTCAGGGCCTCCCGGTGGGCGCGCTGCGCGAGGCCCGACGCCTCCCCGAGCCGCCAGTGCTCCAGGGCCGAGACGGAGGCCTGCAGCGCGACGAGGGCCGTTGCGGCGGGCTCTGCCGACGGTGTGGCGAACCAGGCGCGGGCGGTCGCGAGAGCGTCCTCGCGCCGCGCGGCTCGACGAAGCCCGGTGATCGCCGCGAAGGTCGCCAGGGCGTCGGGTGCACCGCCGGTGGGGGCGGCCTGCTGACCGGACGCGAGATCCGTGGGCCTCTCCACCAGCCCGAGAGGCGCGCGGGTGGTGCCGAGGAGGTCCACGAGGCTCGAGGGGACGTGCGTCGGCGGCACCTGCGTCGTCTTCGACCGCAACGCGTCCAGGGCGTGGTCGTCGTGCCCGTCGAGCAGCTGGGTCCACGTCCGCGAGACGGTCGCGTCTACCCGTGCGGTGTCGCCCGCCTCGAGCTCGAGCTGCAGCGCCCCCCGCGCGTCTCCCCGGGCGACCCGCGCCGTCGCCGCCGTGAGCGCCCGGTCGCGGAACCGACCCGGATACCGGCGGCGCGCGACGTCGACCAGCGCGGTGCGTAACCGGGGGCGCAGGGCGTACCCCACGCCACCGGCCCGCATGACACGGTCGACCGCGCCGACGTCGCGCAGCAGGGCGAGCTGTTCGCGGGGGCGGCTGACGCTCGTCAGCGCGACGAGGTCGAGGAGGTCGAAGTCCACCGCGACGGACACGTCCAGCAGGAACTCCACCACGTCCCGGGGCAGGCCCTTCAGCGCGTTCGTGCGCTGCCGTTGCACGGCCGACAGGACCAGGTCCTCGGTCGCATCTTGCCCGCGGGCCGCCGCCCGGGCGAGGTCGTCGACGGCGCCGTAGACACCGCCGGCAAGACCTGCGAGGTGCGTCGTCAGGTCCTCGGCGAGCTCGTCGTCCAGGTCGACGCCCATGACCTTCGCCGCCTCGACGGCTTCCTCCGCGGTGACCGCGAGGTCGTCGAGGGTGAGCTCGACCGCGCTGGGGCCGTCGCGGTGAGCGGCGTGCGTGCGGTCGTCGTGGGCGAGACGGTCGTCCGAGCGCAGCAGTCCGTGCCGACGGCGTGCTGAGGTGATGGCCACCACGCGCCCGCGGTGCAGACGCCGCGAGATGTCGTCGAGGGCGTCGAGCAGGCCCCGGGTGGCTGGGCCGAGGTCGTCGACGACGAGGACCGCGCCCTCGTCGTCGAGCCACGCCGCCAGATCCTGCGGGCTGCGCGTCGGCGCGACGGACCGAGCGTCCCCGACGACGTAGGTCATCGTCTGGTCGATCATCGTGGCGAGCGCCCGTGCGGCGGGCTCCGGGGTGGTCCGGTGGGGGGTCGGGGACGCGGGGTGCACGCCGTGGGCCGACACCCACAGGACGGGTGCCCCGCGCCGCACCTCACCACGCGCCCAGGCGCCGACCGCCGTCGTCGCGCCGTAGCCGCGCGGGGCCCGGAGCGTCGTGATCGGTGCACCCGCACGGAGTGCGTGCTCGACCCCGCGCCGCCGGTGGAGCCGGCGCGGTGCGGGTGGGAACAGCGTGGCGGCGCGCCGCAGCATCTCGGCAGGTGCGCCACCTGCCGCTTCGTCATCGTTGTCATGCATCGCAGACCGCCTGGTAGTCGACACGAGGCGCGGGTCCGGGACATTCCAGAAGGCGTCGTTCACCAGTCACAGTCCTTTCTGACGCACGGCCGCTCCGCCCCGGTATGGGTGAAGTCGACCTCTGCATCGATCGAACTCCACGCAGGGGTGAGCGACGCGTCGTCAGAGGGTGATCCGCAGGGTGATCGTGCCGCGCGGTCGTCCGGGACCGCGGCAGGGCGTGCTTACTCCGAGCGGCGGGCCTGCTCGGTGATGCGCTCCATCAGGGGCCGGACCCGGTAGGGGATGAGCTCGCCCATCGACAGCGAGGTCTCGGTGCGCTCCACGCCGTCGATCGCGAGGATGGCCGCGTCGATGCGCAGCAGGTGGTCGGTGTCGCGGCAGACCACCACGACGAGGAGGTCGGCGCGCCCGCTGCGCCCGTGCGCCTGCACGACCTCGGGGATCCGCCGCAGGGAGTCGACGATCTGGCCGAGCTCGCGCTGGTGGACCTCGACCTCGAGGAACGCCGTGAGCGGGTGGCCGAGGAAGTGCGGGTTGATGCGTCGGTCGAAGTCGAGGAACGCCCCGGCCTCCTCGAGCTGTCGCAGCCGCGCGTGCACGGTGTTGCGGGCCAGCCTCAGACGCTCGGCGAGCGCGACGATCGTGGCACGCGGATCGTCTGCGAGCGCAGCCAGGAGATCGAGGTCGACGGCATCGTAGCTGCGCACACCGATCAGCCTAACCGGTGGTCGATGAGCAGTCCGCTCAGCCGTTCGACAAGGACTGGAGCCATGTGCGCCGGGGGGTTACGTTCGGCTCATCGGGCCTCGACGAGGAGGGCCGGTAGAGACGTGAGGTGAGGCGATGACGCCCAGCGACCAGGCCCTGCGGCCCCCGCAGACAGAGCACGCGCTCCGCGCGGACGACGTCCAGATCCTCGACGAGCACGGCCACCGCCGTGCCGCGGCCGAGCACGACCGCTGGCTCGAGGGACTCAGCCGGGACGACCTCCTGGGCCTCTACGAGGACATGGTCGTCGTGCGCCGGATCGACGCGGAGGCGACCGCGCTGCAGCGGCAGGGCGAGCTGGCGCTGTGGCCGCCGCTGCTGGGCCAGGAGGCCGCGCAGATCGGGTCCGGGCGCGCGCTGCGCCCCGAGGACTTCGTGTTCTCCAGCTACCGCGAGCACGCCGTCGCGTACACGCGGGGTGTGGCGCTGGTCGACCTCGTCCGGGTGTGGCGGGGGGTGACGGCGTCGGGCTGGGACCCGTACGCCGTCGGGATGGCGACGCCGCAGGTCATCATCGGCGCGCAGGCCCTGCACGCGACCGGCTACGCCATGGGCATCCAGATCGACGGCGCGGCCGCGGCCGCCGTCGGCTACCTGGGCGACGGCGCCATGAGCCAGGGCGACGTGAGCGAGGCGTTCGTCTTCGCGGCGACGTACCAGGCGCCGGTCGTGCTCTTCTGCCAGAACAACCAGTGGGCCATCTCCGAGCCGGTCACGCTGCAGTCGCCCGTGCCGCTCGTGGACCGGGCGGCCGGGTTCGGCATCCCGGGCGTGCGGGTGGACGGCAACGACGTCCTCGCCGTCCTCGCCGTGACCCGGGCCGCGCTCGACCGTGCCCGCACGGGCGGCGGGCCGACGTTCATCGAGGCCGTGACGTACCGCATGGGACCGCACACCACCGCTGACGACCCGACGCGCTACCGCGACGCGGACGAGCTGGCGTCGTGGGCCGCGCGCGACCCGATCGCACGCTTCGCGACCTACCTCCGGGACACCGGCGTGCTCGACGACGCCGCGGAGGAGCGCGTGCGGGCCACGGCGGACCGGGTCGCGGCCGAGCTCCGCGCAGGCTGCGTCGCGCTCGAGGACCCGCCCGCG
This sequence comes from Oerskovia flava, assembly GCF_026163685.1. GTDB lineage: Bacteria > Actinomycetota > Actinomycetes > Actinomycetales > Cellulomonadaceae > Oerskovia_A > Oerskovia_A flava. The sequence continues at coordinate 57,211 of NZ_JAOXSR010000008.1, read as the reverse complement.
CTCACCGTGTTCGAGCACGTGTACGCCGAGCCGCACACCGGGATCGACCGCGAGCGGGCGGCGTACGCGGCCTACCTCGCGGGCTTCGACGACGGCGCCGCAGCCGACGACGAGACCACGACCAGGACGGAGGAGCGATGACCACGCTCACGCTCGGCAAGGCGCTCAACGCAGGACTGCGGCGCTCGCTGTCCGACGACGACAAGGTCGTCGTCATGGGGGAGGACATCGGCCGGCTCGGTGGTGTCTACCGGATCACCGACGGGCTGCAGGCCGAGTTCGGACCGCGCCGGGTCATCGACACGCCCCTGGCGGAGTCGGCGATCCTCGGCACGGCCATCGGGCTGGCGTACCGCGGCTTCCGGCCCGTGGTGGAGATCCAGTTCGACGGGTTCGTCTACGTCGCGTTCGACCAGATCGTCTCGCAGCTCGCGAAGATGCACGCCCGCACGAACGGCGCGGTGAAGCTGCCCCTGACGATCCGCATCCCCGTCGGCGGCGGGCTCGGCGCGGCGGAGCACCACTCCGAGTCGCCCGAGGCGTACTTCGTGCACACCGCCGGGCTGCGGGTCGTGACCGTCGCGACCCCGCAGGACGCGTTCACGGTCCTGCGCCAGGCGATCGCGTGCGACGACCCGGTGGTGTTCTTCGAGCCCAAGCGGCGCTACCACCTCAAGGGCGAGGTGGACGCGGGAGCCGACGGCGGGGGCGGGCCCGAGCTCGCGACCGCACCGTTCATGGGCGACGCCCGCGTGCTCACCACGGGATCGGACGTCACGCTCGTGACCTTCGGTTCGCTCGTCCCCACCGCGCTCGACGCCGCCGTGGCGGCGGCCGACGAGGGGGTGTCGGTCGAGGTGGTCGACCTGCGCTCGCTGTCGCCGGTCGACCACGCGACCGTCGAGGCGTCCGTGCGGCGCACCGGCCGGCTCGTCGTCGTGCACGAGGGCCCGCGCCAGGCCGGTGTCGGCGCCGAGATCGCCGCCGAGATCACCGAGCGCTGCTTCCACCACCTCGAGGCCGCTCCGGTGCGGGTCACGGGCCACGACGTCCCGTACCCGCCCGCGAAGCTCGAGCAGCACCAGGTCCCCGACCTCGACCGGATCCTCGACGGCGTCGACCGCGTCCTCGGCCGCGTCTCGGCCCCCACGTTCGAGGAGGCGAACCGGTGATGACGCTGCGCGAGTTCCGCCTGCCCGACCTCGGCGAAGGCCTCACCGAGTCCGACCTCGTCAGCTGGCACGTCGCCGCCGGCGACCGCGTCGAGCTCAACCAGGTGATCGCCGAGGTGGAGACCGCCAAGGCGCTCGTCGACCTCCCCTCGCCCTACGCGGGCGTCGTCGCGCAGCTCCACGCCGAGGCGGGCCAGACCGTCAACGTCGGCGAGCCGCTCGTCACGTTCGAGGTGCCCGACGCCGCGGGGCCGGCCGCGCCCGACCCGTCACCTGCCGCCCCCGAACCGGAGGAGGCGCCTCAGCCGAACCTCGTGGGCTACGGCGCCCGGCCCGAGCGGTCCGGGCACCCCACGCGCCGTCGCCGCCGGGGCGCGCCCGCGCACGATGTCGGTGACACGGCTGAGCGCAGGATCGATCACGCGGCCGAGCGCACGACCGAGCAGGCGCACGAGCCGGCGGAGCGGCCGCGCTCGACGCCGCCCGTGCGGATGCTGGCGAAGAAGCTCGGGGTCCACCTCGACCGGGTCGACGGCACCGGGCCGGACGGTCTGGTGACCCGTGAGGACGTGCTCGCGGCGGTGAGCTGCCACCGCGAGGTCACCCCGCGCGACGCCGGCGCCCCCGCTGCGCAGAACGGCGCCACCGGGAGCGGTGCCCGACCCCGCGCCGTCGGGCCACCGACCAGGTCGCCCGACCGCGTGCCGCCGAGCACGACGCAGGGCCGGGAGACCCGTATCCCGGTGCGGGGGGTGCGCAAGCACACCGCGGCGGCGATGGTCGCGAGCGCGTTCACGGCCCCGCACGCCACCGTGTTCCTCACGGTCGACGTCACCGAGAGCATCGAGCTGCTGGAGCGGCTGCGGACGAACCGGCTCACGCGCGGCACGCGGATCACGGTGCTCGCGCTCGTCGCCCGGGCGCTGTGCGTGGTCCTCGAGCGGCACCCCGCGCTCAACGCCCGGTGGGAGGAGCCGGCGGGTGCTCCGGCCGAGATCGTCCAGCCGCACGACGTGCACCTCGGCGTCGCGGTCGCGACCGACCGCGGCCTCGTCGTGCCGAACGTCCCGGCCGCGCAGGAGCTGTCGCTGCCCGAGCTCGCGGACGCGCTGGGTGAGCTCACGGAGACCGCGCGCGCCGGTCGCACGGCCCCGGAGCGGCTGCGCGGCGGCACGATCACGGTGACGAACGTCGGGGTCTTCGGCGTCGACGCGGGCACCCCGATCCTCAACCCGGGTGAGGCCGCGATCCTCGGGGTCGGCGCCGTGCGGCGGCTGCCCTGGGAGCACCGGGGCGAGGTGGCGCTGCGGCAGGTCGCGACGCTCAGCCTGTCGTTCGACCACCGCATCGTCGACGGCGAGCAGGGTGCGCGGTTCCTCGCCGACCTCGGTGCGCTGCTCGCCGACCCCGGCCTCGCGCTGCTCGGCGCCGCTGCCGCACCCGGCACGAGGAGCGCGTCGTGACGGTCCTGAGCACCGCCGTCGACCCGCGGTCGCCGGCCGCGGCCCAGAACGCCGCGGCCCAGCGCGCGCTCGTCGACGAGCTGCGCGAGCGCACCGAGCAGGCCGCGCTCGGCGGCTCCGAGGCGGCGCGCGTGCGGCACGTCGGTCGCGGCAAGCTCCTCCCGCGCGACCGGGTCGAGCGGCTCCTCGACGAGGGCAGCCCGTTCCTCGAGATCTCGCCCCTCGCGGCCCACGGCGTGGACGACGGCGCGTGGCCGGGTGCGGGCGTCATCGCCGGGATCGGCATGGTGTCCGGCCGGCAGGTGATGGTGGTGTGCAACGACGCGACCGTCAAGGGCGGCACGTACCACCCGCTCACGGTGAAGAAGCACCTGCGTGCGCAGGAGATCGCGCTCGAGAACCGGCTGCCGTGCGTCTACCTCGTGGACTCCGGCGGGGCGTTCCTGCCGCGGCAGGCCGAGGTGTTCCCCGACCGCGACCACTTCGGGCGGATCTTCTACCAGCAGGCACGCCTCTCGGCCGCCCGGGTCCCGCAGATCTCCGCCGTCCTCGGCTCGTGCACGGCCGGGGGCGCGTACGTCCCGGCGATGAGCGACGAGACGGTGATCGTGCGCGACCAGGGCACGATCTTCCTCGGCGGCCCGCCGCTCGTGAAGGCCGCGATCGGGGAGGTCGTCACGGCCGAGGAGCTCGGTGGCGGCGAGCTGCACGCGCGGCGGTCGGGCGTCACCGACCACCTCGCCGAGGACGACGCGCACGCGCTGGAGATCGTGCGCTCGATCGTCGCGACGCTCCCGCCGGACCCCGAGCCCGCGTGGGAGGTGCTGCCCGCTGAGCCCCCCGCCGTCCGGGACGACACCGCGCCCGAGGACTCCGGGCTGTACGCCGCGGTGCCGCCCGACGTGCAGGCGCCGTACGACGCGCGCGAGGTGATCGCCCGGATCGTCGACGGCAGCGAGCTGCACGAGTTCAAGCGCGAGTACGGCGAGACGCTCGTGACCGGGTTCGCCCGCATCCACGGCCACCGGGTGGGGATCGTCGCGAACAACGGGGTGCTGTTCAGCCCGTCGGCGCTCAAGGGCGCGCACTTCGTCGAGCTGTGCGACCAGCGGGGGATCCCGCTGCTGTTCCTGCAGAACATCTCCGGCTTCATGGTCGGCACCGACGCCGAGGCCGGCGGGATCGCGAAGGACGGCGCCAAGATGGTCACGGCCGTCGCGACGACACGGGTGCCGAAGCTGACGGTCGTCGTCGGCGGGTCGTTCGGCGCGGGCAACTACTCGATGTGCGGGCGGGCGTACTCGCCGCGCTTCCTGTGGTCGTGGCCCGCGAGCCGGATCTCCGTCATGGGCGGCGCGCAGGCCGCGGCCGTGCTCGCCACCGTCAAGCGTGACCAGCTCGAGGCCGGTGCGCAGGAGTGGGACGCCGACGACGAGGACGCGTTCCGCCGCGACATCCGCGACCGCTACGAGGAGCAGGGCAACCCGTACTACGCGACGGCCCGGCTCTGGGACGACGGCATCATCGACCCCGCCGACACCCGCCGGGTGCTCGGTCTCGCCCTCGACGTGTGCGCCCGCGCACCCCTGCCGGAGCCCGCGTTCGGGCTCTTCCGGATGTGAGGGCCATGACCGACCCGACCCTGCGCACCGTCCTCGTCGCCAACCGCGGCGAGATCGCGTGCCGGATCATCGAGACGCTGCGCCGGCTCGGCATCCGCGCCGTCGCCGTGCACTCCGACGCGGACGCCCGCGCGCGGCACGTCGCGCTGGCCGACGTCGCCGTCCGCCTCGGTCCCGCGCCCGCCGCGCAGAGCTACCTCGACGTCGACGCCGTGGTCGCCGCCGCCGTCGCGACCGGCGCCGACGCGATCCACCCCGGCTACGGGTTCCTCGCGGAGAACCCGGAGCTCGCGCGGGCGTGCGCCCGGGCCGGGATCGTCTTCGTCGGCCCGTCCGTCGCCGCGCTCGAGGTCATGGCCGACAAGATCGCGGCGAAGCGGCTCGTCGCGGGCCGCGGCGTCCCGGTCGTGCCGGGGACCACGTCCGCCGGCCTGGACGACGTCGACCTCGCGGGCGCGGCGGCCGACGTCGGCTTCCCGCTCCTCGTCAAGCCCTCGGCCGGTGGCGGCGGCAAGGGGATGCAGGTCGTGCACGACGCCGCCGGGCTCCCCGCGGCGCTCGCGTCCGCGCGGCGGGTGGCGGCCGCCGCGTTCGGCGACGACACCCTGCTCCTCGAACGGCTCGTCACCCGCCCCCGCCACATCGAGGTGCAGGTCCTCGCGGACCGGCACGGGAACGTCGTGCACCTCGGCGAGCGCGAGTGCTCGTTGCAGCGCCGGCACCAGAAGGTCGTGGAGGAGGCGCCGTCGCCCCTGCTCGACGACGCGGCGCGCGCCCGTATGGGGGCCGCGGCCTGCGAGGTGGCGCGCAGCGTCGATTACGAGGGGGCGGGCACGGTCGAGTTCCTCGTCCCCGCCGACGACCCGGCGACGTTCTTCTTCATCGAGATGAACACCCGCCTGCAGGTGGAGCACCCCGTGACGGAGATGGTCACCAGGCTCGACCTCGTCGAGCTGCAGCTCCAGGTCGCGGCGGGCGAGCCGCTCGGGCTGGTACAGGACGACGTCGTGCTCCGCGGCCACGCGGTCGAGGCGCGAATCTACGCCGAGTCGCCCGCGCGCGGCTTCCTGCCCGCGACCGGCACGGTGCTCGCGCTCCACGAACCCACCGGTCCGGGCTGGCGCCTCGACAGCGGACTCGTCGAGGGCGACGCCGTCACCGGGCACTACGACCCGCTGCTCGCCAAGGCCGTCGCGTGGGGCCCCGACCGGCCCGCGGCGCTCCGGCGGCTCGACGCGCTGCTCGCGCAGACCGTGGTGCTGGGCGTCGAGACGAACGTCGCGTTCTGCCGCGAGCTCCTCGCGGTGCCCGACGTCCGCGACGGCCACCTCGACACGGCCCTGATCGACCGCCTCCTCACCCCGTCCGACGACCAGACCCTCGGCGGGCCGGGACGGGTGGTCGAGGACGACCTCGTCGCCGTCGCCCTGCTTCTCCGTGCGGCTGCTGAAGGCGGGAGCTCGGTGTGGGGGGCGGGGGACGGGTGGCGGCTCAACGCGCCGGCGCGCCCGCGACGGTTCGTGCTGCACGACGCCGGCGCACCGGGCCGGGCGCGCACGTACGAGGTGAGCGTGGCGGGAGAGGCGGGTGCCGCCGTCGTGCAGGTGGACGACGGCGCCCCGCGCCCGGCCGCGCTGGTCGCCGAGGCCGGGGCGACGCACGCCTGGCGGTGCACGATCGACGGCGTGAGCGCGCGCGTGCACCTCGCGCTCGACCACGACGGGGTCGTGTGGCTCGCCCGCGCGGGTCGGACGGTCGCGGTCGCGGCCCCGGACAGGGCGGAACGGTCCGCCCGGCTGCGGGCCGAGCGCGGACGGTCCGTCGTCCCGGGGGCACGGTCGCCCGAGGTCCGGGCGGCGATGCCCGGCACGGTCGTGGCGGTCGCCGACCTCGACGGGGGCCGCGTCGAGGAGGGCGCCCCGCTCGTGACCGTCGAGGCCATGAAGATGGAGCACGCCCTCGTGGCCCCGCACGCCGGGACCGCGCACGTCAGCGTGCGCCCCGGCGACCTCGTCCGGCTCGACCAGGTGGTCGCCGTCGTCGACCCCGACCCCGACCCCGACCTCGTGTCCGGCTCTCCGACCGGGAGCCCGGACGGCCCACCCCACCCCGACACCCAGGGAGCATCATGATCGCCGAGCTCGACGACGAGCAGCTGAAGCTGAGCCAGGTGGTGCGCGACTTCGCCGACAGCGTCGTCGCCCCCGCCGCCTACCGGTACGACACGGAGCGGCGGCTGCCGCTGGAGATCATCGCGCAGATGGGTGAGCTCGGGCTGTTCGGGCTGCCGTTCCCGCGGGACATCGGCGGGCAGGGCAAGGACTACGTGTCGCTGTGCCTCGCGGTCGAGGCGCTCGCACGCGTCGACCAGTCCATCGCGGTGACGCTCGAGGCGGGCGTCGGGCTCGGGATCGTGCCGATCTACCGGCACGGCTCGCGCGAGCAGCAGGAGCGGTGGCTGCCTGACCTGCTCGCGGGGCGGGCGCTCGCGGCGTTCGGCCTGACCGAGGCGCAGGCCGGCTCGGACGCGGGCGGCACCCGCACGACCGCGCGGCTCGACGGCGACGAGTGGGTGATCGACGGGTCCAAGCAGTTCATCACCAACTCCGGCACCCCCATCACGAGCCTGGTGACGATCACGGCGGTCACGGGGGAGTCCACGCGACCGGACGGCTCGGTCCGCAAGGAGCTGTCCAGCATCATCGTGCCGTCGGGCACGCCGGGGTTCGAGGTCGGCCCGGCTTACGACAAGGTCGGCTGGCACACGTCCGACACGCACCCGCTCACGCTCACGGGCGTGCGGGTGCCCGCGGAGAACCTGCTCGGCGAGCGGGGCCGCGGGTACGCGAACTTCCTGCGCGCGCTCGACGAGGGTCGTATCGCGTTCGCCGCGCTCGCGACAGGTGCGGCGCAGGGCTGCCTCGAGGAGGCGCTGCGGTACGCGAAGGAGCGGGTCGTGTTCGGGCGGGCGATCGGCGAGAACCAGCACGTGGCGTTCACCCTCGCGCGGATGCAGGCCAGGGTGCACACCGCGAGACTGGCCTGGTACGACGCGGCGCAGCGGCTCGTGCACGGCAAGCCGTTCAAGGCCGAGGCGTCGATCGCGAAGCTCGTCGGGGGAGAGGCCGCGATGGCGAACGCCCGCGACGCGTCCCAGATCTTCGGCGGCTACGGCTTCCTCAACGAGAACCCGGTGGCCCGCCACTACCGCGACTCGAAGATCCTCGAGGTCGGCGAGGGCACGACGGAGGTGCAGCTCATGATCATCGCCAGAAGCCTGGGCCTGGACGCGTAGTCGGCCGGTCGCCGAACACGTGGTTGCTGTCGATATCAGGCCGTTGGCGACGGTAACCACGCGTTCGACGGCGAGGAAGTGCTTGGTCGAGGGCAGTGGGTGGGCAGTGGAGTCAGTCGAGGGGAGAGGGTCAGTATGCGCGAGGTGGTCCAGCGAGGCCTGTACTACGACGAGCTCGAGACCGGTGCGCTCTACCGCCACCGGCCCGGCCGCACCCTGACCGAGGCGGACGACGTCCTGTTCTCCACCCTCACGATGAACCACCAGGCGCTGCACCTCGACGCCGCGTGGGCGGCGACCCAGCCGTTCGGGCAGCGGTTGATGAACTCGATGATGACGCTCTCCACGCTCGTCGGGCTGTCGGTCGGGCAGATCACGCAGGGCACGATCGTCGCGAACCTCGGGTTCCGCGAGGTCGAGTTCCCGCACCCGGTGTTCCACGGCGACACGCTGTACGGCGAGACCGAGGTCGTCGACAAGCGGCTCTCCGCCTCACGCCCCGGGCAGGGCGTCGTCACGCTCGAGCACCGCGGCCGCAACCAGGACGGTGTGCTCGTCGCCCGCGCCGTGCGCACCGCCCTGTTCTGGACGCGCGCGGCCCACGAGGCCCACGAGGGTGCCCGGGACGCACCGGCCGACGAGGACGACGCATGAGCGGCGAGCGTCCGTTCCCCGCCGGCCCGGCGCTGCTCTTCTGCCCCGCCGACCGCCCCGACCGGTTCGCCAAGGCGGCCGACCGGTCCGACGTCGTCGTGCTCGACCTGGAGGACGCCGTCGCCCCGGAGCGGCGCGCCCGGGCACGCCAGGCGCTCGCCGACGCACCGCTCGACCCGGACCGCACGGTCGTGCGGATCAACGCCGTCGGCACGGCCGACCACGACGCCGACCTCGCGGCGCTCGCGGCCACGGACTACCGCACGGTCATGGTGCCGAAGGTGGACGCGGCGCTGCCCACCCTCGGGTACGCCGTCGTCGCGCTGTGCGAGACCGCGGCCGGCGTCCTGGCGGCCCCGCAGCTCGCGGCGCGCGACGACGTCGTCGCCCTCATGTGGGGCGCGGAGGACCTCGTCGCGTCGCTCGGCGGGACGTCCAGCCGGCGGCCCGACGGCGCGTACCGGGACGTCGCCCGCCTCGCCCGCGCGCAGGTGCTGCTGGCGGCGGGCGCTGCCGGGAAGGTGGCGGTGGACGCCGTGCACCTCGACATCGGTGACCTCGACGGGTTGCGCGCCGAGGCGCAGGACGCAGCGGCGTCGGGCTTCGGTGCGACGGCGTGCATCCACCCCTCGCACGTCCCGGTGATCCGGGCCGCGTACGCCCCCGACCTGGCGGCGGTGTCCGCCGCGCGCGACCTGCTCGAGGTCGCCGCCTCGCGCGACGGGGTGTTCGTGCACGACGGTCGGATGGTGGACGGACCCGTCCTCCAGCACGCCGCCGCGGTGCTGCAGCGGGCGCGTGCGGCAGGTGCCCTGACGGACGAGACGGTTCCCCGCACGACCCCCCACGAGACGGAGGAGCGACGATGACCACGACGAGCACGACGAGCACCGCGAGCGGGCCGGCGGTGGCTCGCCCGGCGAGCGCGGCCGAGGCGGTCGACGGGCTGCTGCGGGACGGGATGACGATCGCGGTCGGCGGGTTCGGGCTGTGCGGCATCCCGGCGGACCTCATCGAGGCGGTCCGGGACTCGGGCGTGACCGGACTGACGGTCGTGTCCAACAACATGGGCGTCGACGGCAAGGGGCTCGGGCTGCTGCTGGAGAGCAACCAGGTCGCGAAGGTGCTGTCGTCGTACGTGGGGGAGAACAAGCTGTTCGCGCAGCGCTACCTCGACGGCGACCTCGAGGTCGAGTTCGTCCCGCAGGGCACGCTCGCCGAGCGGCTGCGCGCGGGGGGCGCCGGCATCCCCGCGTTCTACACGGCGACCGGCGTCGGCACCCCCGTCGCGGAGGGCAAGCCGACTGCCCGGTTCGACGGGCGCACGTACGTGCTGGAGCGCGGCATCGTCGCGGACCTCGGGCTCGTGCACGCGCGCCGCGCGGACCCGTACGGGAACCTCACCTACCGGGCCACGGCGCGCAACTTCAACCCGCTCGTCGCGACGGCGGGCCGGCGCACGGTCGTCGAGGCGGAGACGGTGACCGACGAGCCGCTCGACCCCGACGTCGTCGTCACCCCGGGGGTGTACGTCGACCGGCTGGTGACAGCGAGCGACCGCGAGAAGGACATCGAGCAGCGGACGGTCCGGCCTCGTCCGGAGAGCGCAGACCCCGCCCGACCCGTGGCACAGGAGGCCTGACATGGTCTGGACGCGTGACGAGATGGCCGCGCTCGCGGCCTCCGAGCTGCACGACGGCGACTACGTGAACCTCGGGATCGGCATCCCGACGCTCGTCGCCAACCACGTGCCCGACGGGGTGCGGATCACCCTGCAGAGCGAGAACGGCCTGCTGGGCATCGGGCCGTTCCCGCTCGACGGCGACGAGGACGCCGACCTCATCAACGCCGGCAAGCAGACGGTGACCGCCCTGCCGGGGGCGAGCTTCTTCGACTCCGCGGTCTCTTTCGGCATGATCCGCGGCGGCCACATCGACATCGCCGTGCTCGGCGCGCTGGAGGTGTCCGGCGCGGGCGACCTCGCGAACTGGATGGTGCCCGGCAAGCTCGTCAAGGGCATGGGCGGGGCGATGGACCTCGTCGCCGGCACCCCGCGGATCGTCGTGCTCATGGACCACGTCGCGCGCGACGGTTCGCCGAAGATCCGCCGCACCTGCTCGCTCCCGCTCACCGGGCAGGGTGTCGTGGACCGGATCATCACGGACCGCGCGGTCCTCGACGTCGTCCGGGAACCCGGGGAGGCGTCCGGCCTGGTGCTGCGCGCCCTCGCGCCGGGCGTGACGGTCGAGGAGGTGCGCGGCGCGACCGAGGCGGACGTCGTCGTCGACCCGGCGCTGGAGGTGCAGCACTGACCCGACGGCGACCTTCACCGGATCGCCACCGCCTCGCCTGTGGATCACCTGCACGTCCGCTGGGCAGGTTCGCCATGATGAGCGCATGACAGAAGCCTGGGTCCACGCCGCGCTGACGCGGCTGCCCGACACCCGGTCGTGCCCGGCGTGCGCGGCGGTGCTCGCCTCGACGCGGTGCGACCGCTGCGGACTGCTGCTCACCGGTCAGGCCGCGCAGGACGTCGCCGACGCGTCCGAGGCGGCGTTCCGCGCCCTGCAGCAGCGGCAGCAGGCCCTCGAGGCCCTGCGCGCCGCGCAGCCCGCGCACGCCCGTTCGGCTCCGGGGTCCGCCCCGGCACCTTCCGCGGCGCCCCGCCCGGCCGCGCCCGGACCTGCCGCGACCCGACCGGTAGCCCAGGCCGCCGTGGGGCTCGCACCGGTCCCCACGACCCGGACCTACTCCGCGCCTCGGCCCGCGCCGCGCCCCTCCTCGTCGACGGTCGGGCTGCAGCCTGTCCTCGCCGCGGCGGGTGCGGGGCTGCTCGCGGTCGCGGTGATCGTCTTCGTGTTCTTCACGTTCGCCGACTCGCTCGCGCTGCGTGCGCTCGTCACGGGCGTGGTGACGGTCCTCGCGGCCGGTGCGGTCGCGCTCCTGCGGCGCCTGTCGCTGACGGCGTCGGCCGAGTCGGTCGGGGCGCTCGTCGTCGTGCTCCTCCTCGTCGACGCCGAGCTGGTGGTGCGCGCCGTCGACGTCGCGGCTCCGGGCGGCTCGGCGCTCCTGCGGTCCGGGCTGCTCACGGTGATCGTCGCCGTGCTCGCCGCGCTCGGGCAACGAGTGCGGGTGCGCACCTGGGTCGCCGGTGCGCTGCTCCTGGCGCCCGCGGTCCCGCTGGTGCTCGCCGCGGCGATCAGCCAGGCCGCGGCGGCGCCGTCCCCGGGCAGCGACGGTGATGCCGCCGCGGGTGCGTGGGCGGTCACCGTCGCGCTGCTGGCCTCGACCCTCCTGACGCTGACGGCCGGGCCCGTGGCCCGGTGGGCGGGACCCCGCGTGGGCAGCGAGCTGGTCGTCGAGCGCACGGTCCTGGCCGTCGCCCGTTGCCTGACCTTCCCCGCGGCTCTCCTCGTGGCGCTCGGGCTGCCGCCGGTCGGAGTGCTGTCGGTGGCGAGCGGGACGGCGATCGCGACGGCTGCCGCAGGCGGGACGGCCGTCGTCCTGGCGTACGCGACACGGCAGCAGGCGTGGTGGTGCGTCGCCGGCGCGGCGGGGGTCCTCGCGGCAGCGCTGCTCGGGGTCGACCCGTCGGCATGGGTCCTGGCCCTCGTCCCGGCGATCGCGCTCGTGACCTGGCTCGGGCTGATCGTCGCGAGCTCCCGTGCGACCACGGGCCGCGGGGCGAGCGCGCGCCGCGCCGTGCTCGCGGGCGGGTGCGGGGTGCTCGCCCTGGCCGCCGTGCCGGCCGGCGCCCTGGCCGCCGGGCGTCTGCTGTCCGTCCTGGTCGACGTCCGTCCGGGCGACGCCGCGTCGCGCGTCCCACGCGCACCCCTCGGCAGCGCCGGGGACGGCCTGGGGCCCTTCGCGGAGGTGGCGTGGGCGACCGCGTCCGTCACCGCTCTCGCCCTGCTGCTCGTGGGCGCGATCGTGGCCGGTCGGCTCGGGCTGACCGCCCCCGCGGGCGGGACCCCGGCGGCGGGCGGGCCGGGCGCCACCACCGAGGGGCCGGCCACTGCCGAGCGACCGGCCGCGGTGGTCGTGTTCGGTCGGGGGACGTCGCCCTGGATCGCCGGCTTCCTCCTGGCCGCGCTCGTGTTCCACCCGGCGTGGCACCCCGTGACGACCCTCGCGCTCGCCGCCGCCTCGGCCGCGACCCTGTTCCTCGCAGCGGGGCCGTGGCGCAGCGGCGCCGTCGTCGCGGCCGTCCGGGCGACGCACGTCCTGCGGCGCGTCCCCGGTCTGCGCGCACCGCTCACCGGCCCCGAGCTCCGGGGCTGGCGGGCGTCCGCCCTCACGACGGCGTTCGGCGTCACCGCGCTCGGGACGCTCGCCTCGTGGGTCTCGCGCCCGACGGTCCTCGCCGGCGCCGCCGTCCTGCTCGCCCTCGCGCTCCTCGCCCGTCGTGCGCTACCGACGGCCGTGGGCCCGTACCTCGTCGCGGTCGGGTACGGCTACGCCCTGCTCGCGCTCGGGGTCGGCCTCGGCTGGGCTGGGCTCGGCGCGATCCCCGCCCTGAGCACGGTGTCGGCCGCCGCGTCGGTGACCGCGCTCGTCGTCACGCTGGTGCGCCGCGTGGACCGGGACACGTGGTGGGCCGTCCTCGCGACGTCGGCGCTGCCCTTCGTCGCCGGCGTCGCGACCGTCGTCACCGAGCGCACGTGGTGGTCCGCCGGCGCGGCGGCCGTCATGCTCGCCCTCGAGATCGTGCTCGTCGTGACCCGGCGCCCGGGGACCTCACCGGTCCTGCGCGCGGGTTCCGCCTGGCTGGTGCTCCCGACCGCTGCCGTCGTCCTCGTGAACGTCGGCGCCCAGGTCCTGCGCAGCGGCTCACCCGTCGTTCTGCCGATCGTGGCCGTCGCCTGCGCGGCCGTCGCGATCGCCGCCCGCCCGCTCGCCGACCGCCTCGCCGCCCACGGTCTCGACCGCGAGGCGTCGAGGAGCGTGCGCGTCGCCGTCGAGACGAGCGTCCTCGCCACGGCGGGCGTCACCCTGCTCCTCGCCCTCGTGCGGGAGGCAGCCGGGACGCAGACGACGGTCGTCGTCCTCACCCTCCTCGCCGCGGGCGCCGCGGTCGTGGCCCGCGAACCCGACCGGCACCCCACCTGGTGGCTCAGCGCCGTCCTGTGGGTCGGCGCGCTGTGGACCACGCTGTTCGAGACCGGCGTGGGGCTCGTCGAGGCGTACACCGCACCGCCGGCGCTCGCCGCGGTCCTCGTCGGTGCGTGGCTCGCGCGCCGGAACGATCGCTGGTGGCGGCTGACGAGCACCGGCCTGGTGCTCCTCGTCGGGCCCTCGCTCGTCGCCCAGGTCCTGCGGCCCGACGTCGCGGGCGTGCGCCCGGTCGTGCTCCTCGCCCTGGCAGCGGCCGGGGTCGCCGGCGCGGCGTGGTCCCGCCTCCGTGCGGGGCGTCCGACCGCTCGGGCGACCTGGTGGCGCGGTCTCGCGCTCCGGCTGGCGGTGACGGCCGCGGCCGTCACCGTGACGGGCGCCGTCGAGGCGCTGCGGATCGCCGCGCAGTCGTCCGCCGCGGACGACCGCGGCACGGCGCTCTTCCTCGCGGCGCTCGGCTGGTCGCTCGTCGCCGCGGGCATCGCCGCGCTCGCCATGCGGCTCGTCGCCGCGCTCGCGACGGACCGGTGGCGGCTGCGGGCCGCCCGGTGGTGGGCCGCGCCCGCGCTGGCGCTGGGTGTTGTCGGCCCGGTCGCGGCGGTGCAGTCCTCGTGGGCCGTGATCACGATCCTCTGGACGGTCGAGATCGCGCTCCTCGTCCTCGTCGTGGTGGCCGTGCGTCGCGCCCTGCGGGGCGACCTGGACCTGCCTCCGGCGTGGTTCGTCTGGCTGCTCGCGCTCGCGACGGCGATCGCCGCCTGGTCGCCGCGCGAGCTGCGCGTCGAGGTCTTCTCGCTGCCGCTGGGCGTCGGCCTCCTGGCCGCCGGCCTCCTCGCGGCGCGCATGCAGGGTCTGGTCGGTACAGGTGCACCCGGCGCGCCAGGAGCGCCCGGTGCACCCGCCCGCGCCGGCGGCGGGTGGCCGCTCGGGTTCGTCGGGTCGTGGCCCACCCTGGCGCCGGGGATCCTCGCGCTCCTGGGCCCGTCGGTGCTCGCGACGTACACCGACGCCCGCACGTGGCGGGCCATGCTGGTGGTGGCGATCGCGCTCGCGCTCGTCCTCGCCGGGACGCGCCGGCACCTGGCGGCGCCGTTCTGGCTCGGGGTGGTCGTGCTGCCCGTCGAGATCCTCGTCGTGTTCCTCACCCAGCTCGGCACCGCGATCTCGGCCGGACCGTGGATGCTCACCCTGGCCGCGGCCGGTGGTCTCCTGCTGATCCTCGCGACGTACTACGAGCGGCGGATCGCCGCGGCGGGCGGCGCCGGGGCGTACCTGCGCGACCTTCGCTGACGTCGTCGGGCGCTACGAGGCCAGCGGCTCGCGGACGCGGAGACGGGCGTCTGCGGGCACGGCGTCGTCGTCGGTCCGGGTGATCTCGGCCCATACGTCGTCGAGGGAGAGGCCGAGGACCTCGGCGATCGCTGCGACCGTCGGAAAGGCAGGGGTCGCGACGCGGCCCGACTCGATCTTGCGGAGGGTCTCCGGTGAGACGCGTGCGGCGAGCGCGGTCTCGAGCATCGAGCGCGTACCCCGGGCGCGGCGCAGCAGAGCGCCGAGACGCCGGCCGCGCTCGACCTCGGCGGGAGTGAGCGGCAACCTGACCATGATCCGATACTAGACCGGGATACCCTTACCGGGATAGTTATTGGTCACTCCAGAAGGGCGTCCCATGATCGAGATCCTCCACCCCACCGAGCTTGCCCAGGCACGGGTCACGGGCGCCCTGGTGGGCGACATCCTGCAGACGCTGAAGCGTCGCAGCACGGTCGGCACGAACCTCCTGGAGATCGACCGGTGGGCGCGGGACCTGATCGTCGAGGCGGGGGCGCAGTCCTGCTACGTCGACTACGCGCCGTCGTTCGGGCGCGGGCCCTTCGGTCACTACATCTGCACGGCGGTCAACGACGCGGTACTCCATGGGATGCCGCACGACTACGCGCTCGCCGACGGCGACCTGCTGACGCTCGACCTCGCCGTCTCGCACGGCGGGGTCGCCGCGGACTCGGCGATCAGCTTCCTCGTCGGCGAGGCGAGGCCCGCGGAGAGCGTCGCGATGATCGCCGTGACCGAGCGGGCGCTGACCGCCGGGATCGCCGCGGCCAGGCCCGGGGCCCGGACCGGCGACGTCTCCCACGCCATCGGCACGGTCCTCGGCGAGGCGGGGTACCTCGTCAACACCGAGTTCGGCGGTCACGGCATCGGGTCGACGATGCACCAGGACCCGCACGTGTCGAACACCGGTCGGCCCGGCCGGGGGTACCGGCTGCGCCCGGGTCTGCTGCTCGCCCTGGAGCCGTGGGTCATGGCGGACACCGCCGACCTCGTCACCGACGCCGACGGGTGGACGCTGCGCAGCGCGACCGGCAGCCGGACGGCGCACAGCGAGCACACCATCGCGATCACCCCCGACGGTGCCGAGATCCTCACCGCACCGACGAGGCCCTGACCCCGCGCCGCGTTCTCGCCGTCGCCCAGGGACAGGTGGTGGGCTAGAGGTCGCCCTTGCGCTGCAGGAACCGCATCGCCGCCCAGCCGAAGGGCACGCGGCCCCAGTAGGTCGCGACGCGGAAGAGCACCGAGACCGACGTCGCGATCGCGGCGGGCACACCGGCCGCGATCAGGCCGGAGATGAGGGCGAACTCCACGGTCCCGAGCCCGCCGGGCGTCGGCACGGCGGCGCCCAGCGCGTTGCCGACCAGGTAGATCACGGCGGCGTCGACGAGCGAGAGCTGCTGGCCGAACGCCGCGAGCGCGGCGTCGAACGCGAGCACGTAGCCGAGCGTCATGATGACGTTCCCGCCGAGCCCGAGGGCGAGGCGGCCCGGCTGGCTCAGCATCGCCGACAGCCGCGGCCAGACCTGCGCGAGGGTGGGGCGGATCTTCCTGACGACCCACCGGCGCACCGCGGGAACGAGCAAGGTGGCGAGGATCGCGACCGCCACACCGCCGATGGCGAGGAGGACCGTCGTCGACGGCAGGCCGCTGAGCCCGCCGGACCCGGTGAAGATCGAGAGCACGACGAGCAGCAGGATCGTCACCACGAACTGGGACACCTGGACGAGCCCGACGGTCGCGACGGCGAGCGGCACCGCCACCCCGCGCCGGGTGAGCATCCGCAGGTTCAGCGCGGCCGGGCCGATGCCCGCAGGGGCGGCGAGCGCCACGAACCCGCCCGCCGCCTGGGTGAGGATCGCGCGCCACATCGGCAGGCGCACGGGCGAGAACGCGACGAACGTCAGCGCCGCCCCCACCCACGTGACGAGGCCGAGCGCGAAGGCGATGACCGCCCACCACGGGTTCGCGTCCGCCACGGCGTCGGCGATCTGGTCGAAGTTCAGCGTCGTGACGATCACCGTGACGGCGATGATCGTCACCGTCAGCGTGATGACGGTGCGGGCGCCGAAGCGCGTGATGCGCTGCGGCTCGACGTCCGCCTCGGGCAGGCGCTCCACGAGCGCGCTGCGCAGCTCCTTGAGCAACTCCTTGTCCTGGCGCATCTCGATGCGTGTGCTGCCCGGCAGGGCCACGGACTGCAGGAGCGGGCCGATCGCGGCGATGTCGTCGTCGGGCAGGACGCTCACGGCCGAGTCGACGGCCCGCCGCGCGCCGACCCGCAGCGCGAGGAGGGCGACCATCTGGGTGAGGTCCATACGACGGGCGAGCTCGCTCGAGGCGATGTCGCCCTGCTCCCAGCCGGTGAGCCAGACCGCGGGCGCACCGCCGGGGGTGCGGTCCCGCGTGACGAGCATGACGTCGGACGTCAGGGCCCGGTGGGACAGCCCGGCGGCGTGCGCACGCTGGAGCTGGTGCCATGCCTCGTTGAGGACGTCGTCGGTGAGCTGGTCGACGGGCAGGTCGCGCAGGGAGACGGCGTCGTCGGCGTGCTCCTGGACGAGGACGATCGAGTCGTCGGACTCCGCCACACCCAGCAGGCGCGGGGTCCGGACGCCGGCGGCGCGGGCGGCGTAGGCGAGCAGCGCGGTGCGCTCGGCGACCGCGCGCAAGGAGATCGCGTTGCGACCCTCGATGCCGCGCAGGCGCAGGGACCGCCACAGCCGGGTGAGGAAGCCGACGACCTGCCGGTCGCCGTCGAGCACGACGACGTCCCGCCGCGTGCCGTCGTCGGAGAACATGGCATACACGCGATTGCCGCCCGCGCGCATGAGCGCGATCGCGGAGGGGTCGGACGGCGCGGCGGCGGCGGGTCCGTCGGTGCCGTTGTCGGCGGCGCGCGCGCCGGGCAGGTGGTGGCCGGCGAGGTCGGCATCACCGGTGAGGACGGCGCCGGCGTCGGACCCTGGTCGGCGGACGACGCCGACGTGGACCTCGCCCGTGATCTCCCCCGCGGCGTTGACGTCGGTGATGGGGTCGCCCGCGGCCTCGGCGCGGGTGGCGGAGTCCGCGACGTCCCGCACGCGGACGAGCGCGCTGGGACGGAAGCCTGCGCGCTGGACGCCCGCGACGAGGTCGGGGCCGTACGCCCGCTCGCTGCGGACCCCGGAGACGTAGCGCACGGTCTGCCCGGCGAGGCGGCCGAGCAGGAGGGTGATGAGGATGCCGGGGAGCGAGACCTGCCCGGTGACGAGGACGACACCGAGCGCGATGAACAGCAGGTTCCACGACACCCCGACCACGCGCCGCCGCGTCCGGGGGCCTGCCGCGGTGAGGAGCCCGCTGATCGCGGCGACATAGCCGGGGATGGTGACCTGCCACTCGCCGTCCACGCGGGCCGACAGGCCGAAGAGCAGCTCCGTGGAGCCCCACGCCTGGACCGCCCAGGACACGAGGAACCCGAGCAGCAGGCCCAGCGTGGCGGCGGCGATCGACTCGACGATCTGCCGGCCGAGCCGCCGTACGCCGAGGACGATGAGGACCGCCGTCGGGACGAACAGCGTCACCAGGCCCTCGAGCACGGCGACGGGGACGAACAGGATACGGACCAGCAGGGTGGAGAAGCCCTGGACGTCTTCCGTGACACCGGCGGTCGTGCCGTGCGCGTAGACCGCGAGGACCATGACGAGCGCGACGCCGAGGGCGCACAGCACCATCCCGACGAGGTCGCTCGGGTGGCGCACCCGCTGCTCGGGCGTGTCGACGACGCGCACGAGGCCGACGTCGTCGGTCGGGGGTGTCCGGCCGAGGAGCGACTCGAACGTGCCGGTCGTTGGTCGCGGCTCGTACCCCGGACCTCCGCCGCCGTCGGCGCGCGGACCAGGCCCTTCCTGGGCGCCCGCGTAGTTGCCGACCGTGTGCACCCGCACGGTGGGTCGCGTCGTGCCCGGCACGGCGGTCCCGGCGGGCTCGGACGGTGGAGCGGGCATGTTTGCGAGTGTAGGACGCACCTTCCCGGCAGGCTCGGCATTTGGCCGCAGGCCCCGGGTGATTTGACCGCTTCGCCGTGGTGTCGCGGGCCACAGTGACGGACGTCGACCTACGATGAGCGAGATCGCCGCGTCTTCGACGACGCACTTCCGACGATGCACTTCCGACGACGCACACGGACAGGTGGTTGGCCATGGCCAGGAGGAAGAATCGCGCGGCCGAGGGCGGCGCCGACGCGGCGACGGCACCCGAGCTGCCGAACGCGTTCCGCAACGTGTGGTGGCTGCCGGTCATCCGGGGTGTGCTGCTCATCGTGCTGGGCCTGCTGCTCATGATCGAGCCGCTGGAGTCCCTCGAGATCCTGCGCCTGGTGTTCGGGGCGTTCCTCGTCGCGGACGGCGTGCTCGTCGCGGTGCAGGGGCTCGCGCACCGCCAGCAGGTGGGGTGGACGTGGTGGCTGGCCCAGGCCGTCGTCAACATCGTCTTCGGTGCGGCCGTCGTGTTCTGGCCCGAGCTGTCCGTGACGGCGCTGTACTACGTGCTCGTCGTGTGGGTGCTCGTGCTCGGCATCGTCTCGATCGTCGGCGCGGCCGGGCTCCTGCGCAACCGTGACCTCGGCTGGGCATGGATGCTCACCTTCGGCATCGTGTCGACGCTGTTCGGGCTGCTGCTCGTGACCCGGCCGCTCGACGCGGTGGACGTGCTGACGCTCGTCGTCATCGTCTTCGGTCTCTACGCGTTCGTGTCCGGTGCCGTGCACATCGTGTCGGGCTTCGCGGTGCGGTCGGTCGCACGCGAGCTCGCCGACCTGCGCGGCCAGGCCCAGGCCGCCGGCGTCGTCGTCACGGGCGGGTCCGTCCTCGGCGCGAGCGCCAGCGCACCCTCCGTCCGCCCGGCGCACGCCTCCGGTCCGGTCCCCGCGACCCCCGAGGGTGCCGTCGCGGCGAAGCCCGGCGGGCCCGACGTCCCTGCCGTCCCTGCCGGACCTGTCGCGCCCGCCGAGCCCTCCGAGCACACCGGGGCCGCTGCGTCGACCGGGGCCACTGAGCCGACCGGTCCTGCCGGGTGGACCGGGCCTGACGGGCCCTCCGGCCCCGCCGCGTCGTCGGGCAGGATCCCGCGCCGGACCGGAACGACGCCGGTGGACGGGGCGTCTGCCGGCACACGGGACACTGACGACGGCGGGACGCCGCCCGGTGGCGAGGGCGACGGCTCTCGCTGAGGAGCCGTCGCTCAGACGATCCCGAGCGCAGCCCGCCACTCGGGCGGGACGAGCGCGTACCCGACGAACGCGACGACGTCGAGCAGCGTGTGGGCGATCACCAGCGGCATCACGCGGTGCTTGCCCCAGCGGGACGTGTACCACCACGAGAACACGACACCCATGACGACGTTGCCGATGAACGGCCCGATGCCCTGGTACAGGTGGTAGGAGCCGCGCAGCAGCGAGCTCGCGACGATGAACTTCAGACGGTTCCACCCGAGGTCACGGGTGCGCTCGAAGAGGTAGCCGACGGCGACGACCTCCTCGAGCAGGCCGTTCTTGAGCGCCGCGAGGAGGAGCACCGGGACGGTCCACCACTCCGCGCCCAGCGCGGAGGCCTGCACCTCGACCGTGATCCCGACCGCGCGCCCGAGGGCGTAGAACGCCAGGCCCGGGATGCCGATCGCCGCGGCGAGAGCGAACCCCCAGCCGGTGTCCCGCAGCGGCCGGGCGCCGTCGAGCCCGATCGCGCGCACCGCCGAGCGGCCCCGCGCCGAGAGCAGGTAGAGCGCGAGCGCGACCGGGACCAGGGCGAACGCGATGCCCAGCAGCTGGTAGGTGAGGTCGAGGTACGGACGCTCGGACCGGCTGACGTTGAGGCTCGCCGACTGGTCGCGCAACGCGGTGTCGGCGGTGAGGCGGGCGACGATGTTGACGATCGCGTACAGCGCCGACTGCCCGAGGCTGAGCCCGAGGACGATCCAGATCTCGGCGCCGATGCGGCGACGCTCCGACCGGGTGGGTGAGGTCTCGGATGGCGTCGGCACCCTCCGGTTATAGCACCGCGCGGTGGGCTCGTGACGGAGGTCTTCACACAACCCCCGGGGAACAGTCCACACCCGTCCGAGGGGTCTGCCAACAGGTTCGTTAGCGTGGTCGTATCGTGACTCCACCGCATCCCACCCTCCTTTCCACCCGCCCGTCCTCGTCCCCTTCTCGTCCCGCCGGTTCCGATGCCGGCGGCTCGGGCGCCCCGCGCCCCGGGAACGACCCCGCGACCCGTGAGCTGCCGGTCGGCGCGGCCGAGGATCCGCCCGCGCCCGAGGTCCCGAAGATCTCCGTGACGCAGGTCTCTGCGAGCGCGCTGGCCGCGGTGAGCACGACGTTCGCCCTGTCGTACCTCGGTGTCGCCGGCACGATCATCGGCGCCGCCGTCGCGAGCGTCCTGACGATCCTCGCGAACCACCTCTACACGCGCTCGATCCTGCGCACGCGTCGACAGATGCAGGGGGCGTTGCGCACCGTCGTCGTGCGACCCGTGGCCCGCTCGGCGCGGACCGCCGCCGCGCGGGACTCCGCGGCGGTGACCACCGCGGTCCTCACGACCGTGTCGTCCGGCACCGGCACCGGCACTGATACCGGCACTGATACCGCCACTGAGAGTGCCACGCGCCCGCTCCCCGGCCTCGCCGTCACCGGCGAGATCCCGGTCGTCGACCCGGCCTCCGGCGCGGACGAGGCCGACCCGGCCGAGGACGAGGCCGACGCGACGGTGGACGCTCCTCGGTCCGAGCCGGACGACGAGGGTGGGGACGACGAGGGCGCTGCGGACGACCCCCGGTCGCGGTGGTTCCGGTTCCCGCTGTCCCGTCGGGCGCTCGTCGCGACGACGGTCGGGCTGTTCCTGGCGATCCTCACCGCCGTGACGGTGGTCGAGGTCGTCATGGGCCGCTCGATCAGCGACCTGGTCCGTGGGGAGGAGGGGTCGGGCACGTCGGTCGTGCGGGTCATCACCCGCGAGCAGCCGGCCGAGACCTCGGAGGGTACTGGTGGGGGCACCGGGACGCAGGACGGGACGGACGGCACCGGTGGCAGCGGGACCGACCCGGAGACGGGCACCGGCACCGGCGGCGCGGGCACCGAGGGCGGCGGGTCGACGCGGCCCGGGGAGACGACCGACCCTGCCGAGCCCACGGACCCCGGGCCGGCGGACCCGACCGACCCCGTCGAGCCCACCCCCGATCCGACCGAGCCGACCGACCCGACCGACCCGACCGACCCGGTCGAGCCGGAGCCCGTCCCGACGGAGCCGACGCCGGCTCCCACCGATCCGAGCACCTCGGCGCCCGGGGGCTCGTCGAGCGGTGGCTCGGGCACGTCCGGTGGGTCGGGCGCGGCGTCCGGCGAGTCGTCCGGGACGTCGTCGGGCACGACCTCGTCCTGAGCACCACTTCTCCCTGAGCCCCGCCGCCGCGAGGCGCGCCTCGGCGGGACCTCCGGCGGGCGGGGCTCTTGCCCGACCCGTCCGAGCCTGGCAGAATCGCCAACAAGTTTGCACTACAAACCAGTTGGCCCTTCCACACCGCATGCCGAGCTCACGGAGATCTCATGGCGACCCCGCTCAGCCCCCCCGACGACGCCGAGGACGCCCCGCTGGACCCTGCCGCGAGCATGCGGCTCATCCAGGCGCAGCAGGAGCGGGCCCAGTCGCTCGAGGTCGACGGTCGTCTGCTGTACGGCGTGTGGGGCGTGGCGTGGTTCGTCGGCTACCTGCTGCTGTTCGGCAGTGCTCGTGGCGACATCGGCCCGCGCGGCCCGGAGCTGGGGGAGAACGAGCCGGCGGGCTGGGCGTTCGCCGTCTACGGCTCTCTGCTCATCGGTGCGCTCGTCGTGACGCTCGTGCACGTCATGGTGCGCTGTCGCGGCATCCGGGGCGCGAGCGCGCTCACGGGCGCGATGTACGGGTGGTCCTGGTTCCTCGGGTTCGGCGCGATGGGTGCCGTGCTCGCCGGGCTCGCGCGGGCCGGCGCCGACGGCGAGCTCATGGGACTCGCGAGCAACGCGCTCGCCAGCCTCGTCGTGGGACTCATCTACCTCAGCGGCGGTGCGCTGTGGAGGACCAAGCGCCTGTACGTCCTCGGCGCGTGGATCCTGTGCGTCGCCGCCGTCGCGACGTTCGCCGGCCTCCCGACGACCTACCTCGTCATGGGTGCCCTCGGCGGCGGCGGGTTCCTCGTCCTGATGGCCGTCGAGCACGTGCTCAGGGTCCGGGCGCGGCGGGCGATCGACCGATGACCCCCTCCGGAGGCCACCGATGACCGACGGCACGCTCGATCCCGTCATCCACGCGCAGGCGCGCCTGCGGGTCGTCGCGACCCTCGCCGTCCTGCCTACGGGTGACGAGCTCGCCTTCCCGCGACTGCGGAAGCTGCTCGACATGACCGCCGGCAACCTCTCGACGCACCTGCGCAAGCTCGAGGACGCCGGGTACGTCGCCGTCACGAAGACCCACGAGGGCCGCACGCCGGTCACCTACATCGGACTCACGCCCCGAGGGCGGCGCGCGTTCGAGGAGTACACCGAGTCCCTCGCGCAGCTGTTGAGAGGAGCAGGAGCATGACCGACCAGGACACGCCCGTCGTCGAGGTCACGGGCGTCACCCGACGCTTCGGGAAGGTCGTCGCGCTCGACGACGTGACCCTCACCATCGGGGGCGGTGAGCTCGTCGGGATGCTGGGGCCCAACGGCGCCGGCAAGTCGACGCTGCTCTCGCTCGTCAGCGGGCAGCGCACCCCGGACACCGGCACGGTGCGGCTCTTCGGCGGCAACCCGCGTGACGCGCGCAGCCGCACCAGCCTGGGTCTCACCCCGCAGGAGACGGGCCTGCCCGCCACGCTCAAGGTCCGGGAGGTCGTCGACTTCGTCGGCGGCCACTACCCCGACCCCGTGCCCACCGGCGAGCTGCTCGAGCAGTTCGGGCTCGCCGACCTCGCCGGCCGCCAGACCGGCGCGATGTCCGGCGGGCAGAAGCGGCGCCTCGCCGTCGCGCTCGCGCTCGTGGGCCGCCCGCGGGTCGTCCTGCTCGACGAACCGACGACCGGCCTCGACGTCGGTGCACGCCAGTCGCTGTGGGCGGCGATCCGCGAGTACCACGCTGCCGGCGGCACGGTGCTGCTCACCAGCCACTACCTCGAAGAGGTGCAGGCGCTCGCCGAGCGGGTCGTCGTCATCGACCAGGGTGTGGTCCGGGCCGACGACCGGCTCGACGACGTCCTCCAGCGAGTGGCGCTGCGCCGCGTCGTCGTGCGCAGCAGCGCACCCCTGGGGGAGTCGCTGGCGGGCGTCGTCCGGTTCGAGCGCGAGCGGGAGAGCCGCGGGGACCGCTACGAGCTCTTCACCCCGGACGCGGACGCACTCGTGCGCGACCTCGTCACGTCCGGCCTGCCGTTCCACGACCTCGAGATCCGGGGCGCGTCGCTCGAGGAGGCTTTCGAACAGATGGTCGCGCGCGACGCCGACCCGCAAGGAGCCCTCCGATGACCACGACCACCGCACCGAGCGTGCACCTGCGAACGCCCGGTCCTGTCGCCCTGACGTGGCTGCACCTGAAGTACCAGTTCCTCGAGACCGTGCGGGTGCCGATCGCGGTGCTCGGCAACCTGCTGTTCCCGGCGCTCGCGATGTTCTTCTTCGTCGTGCCGCAGGAGGAGGTAGGGGGCAACCCCGTCGCGGCGACCATGGCCGTGGCGTCCCTCGGTCTTTTCGCGATCTGCTCGGCCAGCCTCTTCACCTACGGGCTCGGGGTCGCCGAGGACCGGCAGCTCCCGTTCGACCCGTTCCTGCGGTCCCTGCCCGCCGGTCCCGCGCCGCGGATGATCGCGCGCATCCTCAACGGTGGGATCTTCTCGCTGTTCGGGCTCGTGCCGCTCATCGGTATCGCCTGGCTGTTCACCGAGGCGACGGTCTCCTGGTCGGAGCTCCTCGCCGGCGTCGGGACCGTGCTCGTGGTGTCGGTGCCGTTCGTGCTCCTCGGCATCGGGATCGGGTACTCCCTGACCGCGAAGGCCGCGCTCCCGGTGGTCCAGGTCATCCTCTTCCCGCTGGCGTTCGCGGGCGGCCTGTTCCTCCCGCCGATGATGTTCCCGGACTGGCTCAACACCATCTCTGAGCTCACGCCGACACGCGCCGGGCGCGACCTGCTCGTCCAGGCGCTGACGGGCGAGCCGGCGTACGGCATGGCCTGGCCGGTGCTCATCGGCTGGACGGCGCTGTTCGCCGCCCTGGCGGTCGGCGCGTACCGCCGCGACGAGGGCCGCCGCTTCCGCTGACCCGCCCCGCCGAACACGAGCCTGCTGCCGTTATCCCGGTGATAACGGCAGCAGGCTCGTGTTCGGCGGCGAGGAAGGGCGTGGTCAGGTTGTGCGGCGCAGGCGGAGCGAGTTGCCGACGACGAGGACGGAGCTCGCGGCCATCGCGGCGCCGGCGATCATCGGGTTGAGCAGCCCCGCCGCGGCGAGGGGGATCGCGGCGACGTTGTAGGCGAACGCCCAGAAGAGGTTCTGCTTGATGATGCGCAGCGTCCGGCGCGAGAGCCGGATCGCCGTCGCGGCGCTGCGCAGGTCGCCCCGCACGAGCGTGAGGTCGCTCGCCTCGATCGCGACGTCGGTGCCCGTCCCCATCGCGAGGCCGAGGTCCGCCGTGGCGAGGGCCGCGGCGTCGTTCACGCCGTCCCCGACCATGGCCACGACACGGCCCTCGGCGCGCAGCCGCGCCACGACGTCGACCTTCTCGTGCGGCAGGACCCGCGCGACGACGTCGTCCTCGGCGATGCCGACGGCGCGCGCCGCGACCCGCGCCGCGCCCTCGCCGTCACCGGTGAGGAGGTAGGGCCGCAGGCCGAGGGCCCTCAGCTCGGACACGGCCTCGGCGGACGTGGCCTTCACCGGGTCGCGCAGCACGAGGACTGCCCGCGCGGCACCGTCCCAGCCGACGACGACGGCGCTCGCCCCGGTCTCCTCGGCCGCTGCGAAGGCGTCGGCCAGGGTGGGCGGGAGGTCGTGGCCCGCCGCGGCGAGCCACGTCGGCTGCCCGACGAGGACCCGGCGGGCGTTGAGCGACGCACCGGAGGCGGGGGACAGGCCCGCGTGCGCGGTCCGCACCACGGCCTCGACACCACCGCCGGGGGTGCTCGCGAAGTCGAACGCCTGCAGCGAGCCGATCACCACACCGTCGGCACCGGTCTGCGGTGCCGCGCCGTTCTGCTGCGCGGCGTCGGCTGCCGCCGCGGCGATCGCCCGGGCGATGGGGTGCTCGCTCATCGCCTCGACGGCGCCGGCGTGGCGCAGCGCCTCGTCCTCGCCCGTGCCGTCGGGCGTGACCACGGCCTCGAGCCGCATCGCGCCCTCGGTCACGGTGCCCGTCTTGTCGAGGACCACGGTGTCGACGCGGCGGGTCGACTCGAGGATCTCGGGGCCCTTGATGAGCACCCCGAGCTGCGCGCCGCGGCCGGTGCCGACGAGCAGCGCCGTCGGGGTCGCGAGCCCTAGCGCGCAGGGGCAGGCGATGATGAGCACCGCGACCGCCGCGGTGAAGGCGAGCTGCGTGCCGCCGCCCGCGAGCAGCCACCCGCCGAGGGTCGCGAGCGCGAGGACGAGGACGATCGGCACGAACACGGCCGAGATGCGGTCCGCGAGCCGCTGTACCGGCGCCTTGCCCGTCTGCGCGCGGCTCACGAGGCGGCCGATCTGGGCGAGCGTCGTCTCCTCACCCACGCGTGTGGCGCGCACCAGCAGGTGGCCCGAGGAGTTCACGGTCGCGCCCGTCACGTCGTCGCCCGGCGAGACGTCGACCGGCACGGGCTCACCCGTGAGCAGCGACGTGTCGAGCGCGCTCGACCCCTCGACGACCACGCCGTCCGTCGCGACCTTCTCGCCCGGGCGGACGGTGAACACGTCGCCCACCCGCAGCGCGGAGACGGGGACACGCTCGGTGACCCGTGCGCCGTCGGGCCCGACACGCGGTGAGCCGTCCGGGCCGAGCGCGACCCGCTCGGCGTCCTTCGCGCCGAGCTGCAGCAGCGAGCGCAGCGCGTCCCCGGCCCGCCGTCGCGAGCGGTGCTCCGCGTAGCGGCCGGCGAGGAGGAACGTCGTGACGACCGTCGCGACCTCGAGGTAGAGCTCCGGCATGCCGCCCCCGGCGCCGTGGTCCCGGGACGGGATGAGGACCGGCTGCATCCGCATGCCGATCTCGCCCGCGCCGCCGAGGAGCAGCGCCCACAGGGACCAGGCCGTCGCCGCGATGACGCCGAGCGAGACGAGGGTGTCCATGGTCGACGCGCCGTGCCGCGCGGCCCGCGCCGCCGCGGTGTGGAACGGCCACGCCGCCCACGTCACGACCGGCAGCGACAGCGCTGTGACGACCCACTGCCACCCGTCGAACTGCAGCGCCGGGACCATCGACAGCGCGACGACGGGCGCCGTGAGCACGGAGGCCACGAGCAGACGGCGGCGCAGGTCCGTCCCGCGTGCGTCGTCCGGCGCGGAGGTGTCGTACTCCGGGCCGTCGGACGCGGTGCCCTCGGAGGTGGGGTCCTCGGAGTCGAGGTCCGCGGGCGCGTCCGCCGACCGGCGCGCGGTCACGTGCGCGACGTAGCCCGCCTTCTCGACCGCGGCGACGAGCGCGGCGTCGTCCACCGGCGTGGTGAGCACGACGTGCGCCGACTCCAGCGGCAGGTTGACCGTCGCGGTGACGCCCTCGACACGGTTGAGCCGCTTCTCGACCCGCGCGACGCACGACGCGCACGTCATGCCCTCCACCGCCAGGTCGATCTCGGCGAGGGGTGGTGGGGGCGCGATCGGGTGGGTGGTGCTCACTGCGACTCCTGGGTGGTGGAGGTCCGGTGGTCCGGCGGGCGGTTCGGGCGGCAGGTCAGGCGGGCGGGACCTGGAGGTCGTAGGTCTTGCGGGCAGGGGTCGCGGACTCGCCCGGCTGGGACCCGCAGCCGCAGGCGCAGTCGTGCGCCTTCTGCCGCTCCTCGGCCTGCTCGGCGTACTGCGCGGCGAGCGCGTCCTGCTGGACCTCGACGGCGGTGACCTCGTAGCCCGCCTCGGCGACGGCCTCGCGCAGGGCTGCCTCGTCGAGGGGCTCGTCGGAGAAGACAGTGACCTCGGACGCCTCGCCGACGCGCAGCTCGACGCTGACCTTCTCGACGCCCTCGACCTCCTGCAGGTCGCTGGTCACGTGCGCGACGCAGTTGCTGCAGGTCATGCCGGTGACGCCCAGGGTGGTGACGGTGCTCATGGTGCTCCTCGTTCGGGGGTGGTGCCCGACGGCGTCGGGCCTGCCGGGTTCTCGGGTGACGCCGGGTGGCGCTGTGGTGGGGAGGGTCAGCTGCGGACGAGCCGTGCGATCGCGTCGGCCGCCTCACGGACCTTCTCGGCGCCCTCGGCCTCCGAGGAGCGTGCGGCGTCGACCACGCAGTGGCCGAGGTGGTCCTCGACGAGGCCGATGCTGACAGCCTGCAGCGCCTTGGTGACCGCCGAGACCTGCGTGAGGATGTCGATGCAGTACACGTCCTCGTCGATCATGCGCGCGATCCCGCGCACCTGCCCCTCGATGCGGCGCATCCGCTTGAGGTAGGCGTCCTTGTCGGAGGCGTACCCGTGCGGCCCGGTGTGCGGGGGGTGGTCGGGTGCGGCGTCCGGGGACTGCTCGGGTGCTGCCGTCGGTTCGTGGGTCTCGGTCATCGTCTGCTCCTCGTCCCCCGGGTGCGGCGCGGGGACCACATACCCCGGGTGGGTACTGGTTCGAACATACCCCTCGTGGGTATGAATGCCAAGCGGCGGCCATTCTCGGGTGCGCACCGTTGACGCCCCCGGGTCCACCGCCTACCCTCGTGGCGCCATTTCGGAAGCGCGCGTCGAAATTTCGGTGCTGTCCGAGGACGACACGAAGGAGTGCCTGATGGAGACACGAACGATCCCCGGACCACGACGAGCGCGGAGGTTCCGGCGCTCGATGGTCACCGCCGGTGTCCTCGCCGCGACCGTCGGCGTCACGTCCGCCGTCGCGGTCGCCCCCCGCAGCGGCGAGCACCCCGGTGCGGTGATCGCCGCGGACACGACGTCCCCGCTCGACCCTGCGCAGCGGGAGACCCTCGAGCGCTACCTCGTGGACACGTACGCCTCGCTCGTCGCCATGACGGACGAGGACACCGGTCTGCCGGCGGACAACATCGAGGGTGACCTCGACCCCGGTGCACGCAGCGCGTACACGTCGCCGACGAACATCGGCGGGTGGCTCTGGTCGACCGTCGCCGCGCGCGAGGCGGGGCTGCTCGACGACGCCGCGGCGTACGAGAGCCTGTCGCGCACCCTCGAGTCGGTCGAGGGCCTGGACCGGCACGAGCCGTCCGGCATGTTCTACAACTGGTACGACCCGGCGACCGGTGACCGCGTCCTGACCTGGCCGGACAGCGGCGACACGGTCCACCAGTTCCTCAGCTCGGTGGACAACGGCTGGCTCGCCGCGGCCCTGCGCATCGTCGCGGCGGCCGAGCCGCGGCTCGCGAGCGAGGCCGACGCCCTCTACGACACCATGCACTTCGGGGCGTTCTACAACCCGGACGCACGACCCGGCGTCGGCGCCGGCCTCCTGCGCGGCGGGTTCTGGGACGTCGAACCGCCCGGATGCTCGGTCGCGGGCGACTACCTCGGAGCCGGGACGGACGTCTTCTACACGTGCCACCACTACGACACGACGGTCTCCGAGACTCGCATCGCGACCTATCTCGGCATCGCCGACGGCGAGATCCCCCCGGAGGCGTACTACGCGAGCTACCGCACGTTCCCGGATTCCTGCGACTGGTCGTGGCAGAAGCAGAAGCCGGTCGGTCAGACGGAGACCTACCTCGGCATCGAGGTCTTCCAGGGTGCCTACCCGTATCGGGACTTCGCCGTCGTGCCGGGCTGGGGCGGCTCGATGTTCGAGGCCCTCATGCCGGACCTCCTCGTGCCCGAGGCAGAGTGGGGCCCGACGTCCTGGGGCGTCAACCACCCGCTGTTCGTGCGGGCGCACAAGGAGCACGGTCTCGACGAGGCGGGGTACGGGTACTGGGGCTTCTCGCCCGCGAGCAACCCCTTCGGTGGGTACGCGGAGTACGGGGTGGACTCGATCGGCCTCCGTTCCGACGGCTACCTCTCCGACGGGGTCACCGTCATCGACCACGGCTACGAGGGGTGCCGGGAGGCGACCAACCCGACGCCCGAGTTCGGTGACGGTGTCGTCACGCCGCACGCGTCGTTCCTCGGCCTGCCGTACGACCCGGACGCCGTCCTGGAGAACCTCGAGAACCTCGCCACCGACCTCGACGCGTACGGCCCCGGCGGCTTCTACGACGCGGTCGCCGTCCGGTCCGGGACCGTCGCCGAGCGCTACCTGTCGCTGGACCAGTCCATGATCGTCGCGGCGATCAGCAACGCGCTCGACGAGGACGTGCTCAAGGGCTATTTCGTCGACGAGACCCTGGAGTCCCGGCTGCGCCCGCTGATGGCGGCGGAGACCTTCTCCGCGACGGCGGACCTCACGCCTGCCGTCGCGGCGGACGTCACGGCCGAGCCGCGCTGCGTGGCAGGACGCGCGTACGTCGCCGTCCGGGTGACCAGCACGGGCGAGGTCCCGACGGACGTCGAGCTGCGCACGCCCTACGGGGCCCGGTCGGTCGCCGGTGTCGAGCCGGGCCGCTCCGCCTACCAGGCCTTCGCGGTCCGGGCGGGCACCGGGGCGGGCACCGTCCCCGCCGGGACGGCCACCGTCGTGCTCTCCGCCGTGGTCGACGGCGCACCGGTCACCGAGGAGGTGACCGCGCCGTTCGCGGCACGCACCTGCGGCTGACCCGGCGCTCGTCCTGGTTGGCCGGCACGGGGGGTGGACCCGCCGCGCCCGCCCCGCGTGCGGTGAAGACCGCTCAGCGGGGCGGGGCGGTCGAGTCGCGGACCACGAGGCTCGTGGCGAGCTCGGTGCGCAGCGTGTGCCCGCTCGCGGTGCGCGCCCGGTGGACGAGCTCGACGGCCGACGCGCCCATCTCGGCGAGCGGCTGGCGGACGGTCGTCAGGGGCGGGTCGGTCCACGGCGCGACCGGGAGGTCGTCGAA
The DNA here is from genome assembly GCF_026163685.1 of Oerskovia flava. Taxonomy (GTDB): domain Bacteria; phylum Actinomycetota; class Actinomycetes; order Actinomycetales; family Cellulomonadaceae; genus Oerskovia_A; species Oerskovia_A flava. The sequence continues at coordinate 26,437 of NZ_JAOXSR010000008.1, read as the reverse complement.
GCCGACGAGCGACACGTCGCGCGGCACGGAGAGCCCTGCCTCGCGCAGCGCGCGGAGCGCGCCGAGGGCGGTGTCGTCGCTGCTCGCGAAGATCGCGGTCGGCGGGTCGTCCAGGGCGAGGAGCTGGCGGGCGGCCTCGTACCCGGCCGTGACGCCGTAGGTACTGACGTGGACGAGGTCGTCGTCCACGGGGACGTCCGCCTGGATCATCGCCGCGCGGTAGCCGGCGAGCCGGGCGATCGCGTTGTCCTGCTCCAGCGCGCCGGTGATGGTCGCGATGCGGCGATGGCCGAGCGTCAGCAGGTGCGCGGTCGCCTCGAGGCCGCCCTGGAAGTTCGCCGCGCCGACGCTGAGCATGCCCTCCGGGGGGCGCTGGCGCGGGTCGACGACCACGAGCGGCACCCCGGAGTCGTGGAGCAGCTCCCGCGCCGCGTCGTCGGGCACGGCGACCACGCTCACCAGCCCGTCCGTGCCGCGGCGTAGCGCGTGGCGCACCCAGGCGCTGCAGTCGTCCGGGTCCGGCTCGACCGACAGGACGACGTCGAGGCCGAGCCGCCGCGCGCCCGCGACCGCTCCGCGGACCACGGCCTCGGACCAGGTGCCCTCGAAGTCGACGATCCGCACGTCGAGCAGGCCCGTCGGCTTGGTCGCGACGGTGCGGATCTCGTAGCCATGCCGACGCAGCACGCCCGCCACGCGGTCCCTGGTGGTGGCGGAGACGTCGTGGCGGGCGTTGAGGACCTTGGACACGGTCGGGACGGAGACCCCGGCGTCGGCGGCGACGACGGCGAGCGGGACGGGCGTGCGGTCGAGCTCTCGCTTCATCGGTGCCTCCTGTGCGGGTTGGCTCGGAGCGACGCATCGCTTTCCGAAAGTGGATCGTAGCGAACCCTGGCCCGAAGTCAGCCATCCGTGGCGCGCCGCCCGCGCCGCTGCTGACACCGCCACCCGTGCGACCTCACCGCCGAGAGGTGTCGGACCGTTGACAGGTCCGAGAAACAGGCCTACTCTCCGTGCGTCGTTTCGACAACGTAGTACGAAATTTCGGTGTCTCGCACACCGGATCGACAAAGGAGTGGTCTGATGCAGACATCTCGTCTCGCCGTGGCGACCGCCTCGGCCCTCGCGCTGGTCCTCACGCTCACCGCGTGCGGTCGCGACGACGAGGACGGCGGCGCAGCGGCCGCCCCCGCCGACAGCATCTCGGAGGGTCCCGCGACCGGGACCGTCGAGGTCTGGGCCATGGGCACCGAGGGTGAGCTGCTCCCCGAGCTCGCCGCCCAGTTCGAGGCCGACAACCCCGACGTGACCGTCAACGTCACGCCCGTCCCGTGGGAGTCGTCCACCGAGAAGATCAACACCGCGATCGCCACGGGGGAGGTGCCCGACGTCATGCAGGTGGGCACCACGCTCATGAGCGGGTTCGTCGAGCTCGGTGGCCTCGCCCCCACCCCCGAGGAGATCGACTCCGCCGCGTTCTTCCCCGGCGCCTGGGACACGACCGTCGTCGACGGCACGTCGTACGGCGTGCCGTGGTACGTCGAGACGCGTGTGCTCTACTACCGCTCCGACCTCGCCGAGGAAGCGGGCGTCGAGGCCCCCGAGACGTGGGAGGACCTCACCGCGTTCGCGACCGGCATGCAGGAGGCCGGCGCCGAGCACGGCATCGCCCTGCAGACCACCGGGAACGACACGAACCTCGCCTACTTCCCGTTCTTCTGGCAGGCCGGGGGCGAGATCATGAACGAGGACGGCACCGAGTTCACCCTCGGCTCCGACGCGCAGGTCGCCGCCCTCGAGTACTACTCGTCGTTCATGCTGGACGGCCTCGCACCCTCCCCCCTGGTGGAGGACGAGAAGGTGCAGGACTTCATCGAGGGTGAGCTCGGCGCCTTCGTCTCCGGACCGTGGGAGCGTGCCAACCTCCTCACCACGGCCGGTGAGGAGTTCGCCGACTCCTTCGACGTGACCGCCCTGCCGGCCGGGGAGCAGCCCGGCTCCTTCATCGGGGGATCCAACCTCGCGGTGCTCCAGGACGCCGAGAACCCTGAGGCGGCCTGGAAGTTCGTGCAGTTCGCCGTCGACCCCGCCGTGCAGGTCGAGTGGTTCGGCATCTCGAACGACCTGCCATCCGTCGAGGCGGCGTGGGACGACCCGGCGCTCGCGGACAACGAGGCAGTCGCCGTCTTCGGCACGGCGCTCGAGACTGCGCGATCCACCCCGGCGATCCCGACCTGGGGCGAGGTCGGCCACGAGCTCGACCTGATCCTCGAGCAGGTCATCGCGGGGACGACGACCCCCGAGGAGGGCGCGGCGCAGATGCAGGACGCAGCGGCCGCCATCGGTACCGGGCTGTCCTGATCCCATGGCGACCCCGGTCATCGACGGCTCGCGCCGCACACCCGTGCGGCGCGAGCCGGGCGCCCGACGCCGACGCCGCGGGTGGGCCGCATGGGGCTTCGCGCTCCCGTTCACGGTGCTCTTCGCCGTCTTCCTCGTGCTGCCGGTGGTCTCGTCGCTGTACATGTCCTTCACGGACATGCGCGGCGCCGACCTGCGCGACCCGCTCGCCGTGGAGTTCGTCGGGTTCGACAACTTCGCCACCGTCCTCGCCGACGACAAGTTCCGCCAGGCGATCGGCAACACCATCTACTTCGTCGGTGTGGCGATGCCCCTCACGCTGGCGCTTGCGCTCTTCCTCGCGGCCCTCCTGAACTCGGGTCTCGTCTGGTTCCGGTCCGTGTTCCGGGTGGGCTTCTACGCTCCGTTCGTCACGTCGATCGTGGCGGTGGCCGTCGTCTGGCGGTTCCTGCTCCAGCCGGAGTTCGGCGCCGTCAACTCGATGCTGGGCCTCGTCGGGATCGACGGGCCGAACTGGCTCACCGACACGACGTGGGCGATGCCCGCCCTGATCGTCATGGCGACCTGGCGCAACGTCGGGTACTACGTGATCATCCTGCTCGCCGGCCTGCAGGGGATCCCGCGGGACCTCTACGAGGCGGCGTCGCTCGACGGGGCCGGCGCGGTCAAGAAGTTCCGCTCGATCACCGTGCCGCTGCTGCGGCCGACGCTCCTGTTCTGCGCCGTGATCATGGGTATCGGCTACCTGCAGTTCTTCGAGGAGCCGTTCGTCATGACGCAGGGTGGCCCGCTGGGCGCGACGACGTCGGTCGCCTACGAGATCTTCAACCAGTTCGGTTTCGGCAAGTACGGCGTCGCGGCCGCGATGAGCTACCTGCTGTTCATCGCCATCGTCGTCCTGTCCCTCGTCCAGTTCCGCCTGCTGCGGTCCAAGGCCTGAAGGAGCCCGCCATGACGACACCTCTCGCCGCACCCGGGACCGCCGCACCGGTCGTCCCCGACGGTTCGCCGCCGCGTCACGGCCGCGGCCGTCGACGCCTCACCGGTCGTCTCACCGGGAAGGCGGCCCTGCTCAACCTCGCCCTGTTCGTCGGCCTCGCCGCCTCCATCGGCCCGCTCCTGTGGATGGTGACGTCCTCCGTCAAGCCCGAGGGGGAGATCCGCCAGTTCCCGCCGACGTTGCTCCCCGACGAGGTCACCTTCTCGAACTACACCGACCTGTTCTCGCGGCTGAACTTCCCGCAGTTCTTCTGGAACTCCACCGTGGTGGCCGTCGTGGTCACTGCCGGCGCGGTCCTGTTCAGCGCGATGGTGGGGTACGCGCTGGCGAAGATCGACTTCCCGGGGCGCAAGCTCCTGTTCGGGCTCGTCCTCGCGACGCTCATGGTCCCGGGGGTGGTCACGTTCGTGCCGCTGTTCGTCCTCGTGGCGAACCTCGGCCTCATCAACACCTACGCGGCGCTGATCCTGCCGTTCCTCGCGGCCCCGTTCGGTGTCTTCCTCATGCGCCAGTTCATGATGGACGTCCCCGACGAGCTGCTCGACGCCGCGCGAGTGGACGGCGCGGGGGAGTTCCGGACGTTCTTCCGGATCGTGCTCCCGCAGACGCGGCCGGCGCTCGCGACCCTCGCGATCCTCACCTTCCTCGGCTCGTGGAACAACTTCCTCTGGCCGCTGGTGGCCGCGCAGTCCGCGGACATGTACACGCTCCCGGTCGCGCTGGCGCTGTACACGACGGGGCAGAACACCGTCCGCTACGGCCTGATGGTCGCGGGCGCGACCGTCGTCGTCGCCCCGATCCTCGCCGTCTTCCTCGCCCTGCAGCGCCACATCGTCCAGGGCGTGGCCACCACCGGCCTGAAGTGACCACCGGCCCGACGTGACCACCGGCCGACGTCGCCATCGACCAGACCCACGACCCATCCAAGGAGCCTCGCCGTGTCCCACGACCTCACCCTGCCCACCGGGCCCGACTTCCTCTGGGGCGCCTCGACGGCGGCCCACCAGATCGAGGGAGGGAACGTCAACAGCGACTGGTGGGTCAAGGAGCACGCGCCCGGCTCGCTGTGCGCGGAGAGCTCCGGCGACGCCGTCGACAGCTATCACCGGTACCCGCAGGACGTGCGGCTCCTCGCGGACGCGGGCCTGAACGCCTACCGGTTCTCGATCGAGTGGGCGCGCATCGAGCCCGCCGAGGGGGAGGTGTCGAGGGCCCAGCTCGCGCACTACCGCCGCATGATCGACACGTGCCTCGAGGCCGGCGTGACGCCGGTGGTCACGCTGATGCACTTCACGTTGCCCCGCTGGTTCGCGGAGCGCGGCGGATGGCTGTCCGACGGCGCCACGGACACGTTCGCCCGGTACGTCGAGACCGCCACGACGATCCTCGACGACGTCGACCACGTCGTGACCATCAACGAGCCCAACATCACGTCGATGATGCTGGGCGCGGACCGGCGCGCGAACCTCGATGCCGGCGGGCTCGCCGCCCCCGACCAGGAGGCGTCCGACGCCCAGACGAAGGCACACCGCCGCGCCGTCGAGATCCTGCGCGGGCTCGGGCACGTCCGTGCCGGGTGGACGATCGCCAACCAGGTCTTCCAGGCCGCGCCCGGCGCGGAGGCCGAGCGGGACGCGTACGCGTACCCGCGCGAGGACTACTTCCTCGAGGTCTCGCGCGACGACGACTTCGTGGGCGTGCAGAGCTACCTGCGCACCATCATCGGCCCTGACGGTCCCGTGCCGTTCGGCGACGACGTCGAGCGCACCCTCACCGGGTGGGAGTACTACCCGCAGGCGCTCGGCGAGGCGCTGGAGTACACCCATCGCCTCACGGGCGGCGTCCCGATGATCGTCACCGAGAACGGTATGGCCACCGCGGACGACTCGCGCCGCATCGACTACACGCGCGGTGCGCTCGAAGGCATGGCGCGTGCGATGAGGTCCGGCTGCCGCGTCGACGGGTACCTGCACTGGTCGTTGCTCGACAACTTCGAGTGGATGAGCGGGTTCGCCCCGACGTTCGGCCTGATCGCGGTCGACCGCACCACGTTCGAGCGCACGCCGAAGCAGAGCCTCGCCTGGCTCGGGCAGGTCGCCAGGACGGGCGCACTGCCCGCCTGACGACGGCACGCGGGTCACGGAGACGTCACGATTCCGGGCTCGCCGGGCGCCGGGTCCGGCCCCGACCTAACCTGCCGGACATGGGGACACGACGGGGCGTCGCGGCGCGGCGGTGGGCCAGGGCGGCCCTCGTGGCCCTCGCGCTCGCCACCGGTGCCGTCGCCGTCGCCCCGGCCGCGAGCGCGTGCGCGTGCGGCGGTTTCGTCGAGACGCCGGGCCATGACACGGCCATCACGGCGGAGACCGCCGTCCTCCAGTGGGACGGCAGCACGCAGACGATCCTCCTCGAGCTCGCGGGGCTCTCGACCGCGCCCGAGGTGGGACTCCTGCTGCCGACGCCGGCGCCGGCGGAGGTCGAGCTCGGGGACCCGCAGACCTTCGTGGAGCTCGACGAGCTCACCCGCCCCCAGCCGGTCGTCGTCGGCTACCGCTGGTGGCCGCGGCTCGGCTTCGGGGACGACGGGGTCGCGGGCGGCGCACCCGGTGCGGTCGAGGTCCACGACCAGGTGCGCCTCGGCCCGCTCGACGTCACGACCCTCTCGGCGAGCGACACCGATGCCCTGGACGCGTGGCTGGAGGAGAACGGGTTCGTCCTGCCCGACGGGTTCGGCGGGGCGATCGCGCCGTACGTCGACGAGGGCTGGGCGTTCGTCGCCGCCCGGATCGCGCCGGAGGAGGAGGGGTTCGACGGCGCCCTGCAGCCGCTGCGGGTGACGTTCCCGACCGAGGAGCTCGTCTACCCGATGCGGATGTCCGCGGTCGCGACCGAGACGCAGCGCGTCCGCACCTACGTCCTGGGTGACCAGCGCGTCGACCGCGCGGACCCGACCGCGGAGGCCACGGCGCCCGAGGTCAGGTTCGCGGGGCGCGTGGACCCGGCGAGCGTCACGACCCCCGAGCTCGCGGCGCTGCTGCGCGCGGGCGACTACGTCACGTCGCACGAGCAGACGTTCACGTCGCCCGACGAGGAGGTGCTCTCCGACTTCGTCTTCGCACCCTCCGACGGCCCGGACGTCGCCCGCACCTACACGATGGTGGCGGACCGGCGCATCGGCGCCTTCTACGCCGGCCCGGTGCTCGCGTTCGGCGGGTTCCTGCTCCTCGCGGTCGTCGTGGTCGTGGTCGCGCACCGGCACCTCACCCGCGACCGAGCCCGCCGGGCGCGCCTGCGCGCGGAGGCTGCGGCGCAGACCGGGTCGCCCGCGCGCGCACGGGTCTGACGCGCGACCCCGCGGGCCACGCGGCCCGCCCGTGCGGAGCGGCGCGTCGGGTGATGACACCTGTCACCGGTCGGCCGTGCACCACGCACCCACCCTGGTGAGGGTCCGCACTACCCGCGGGCGGAGTGCGACGGCAGTGTGGAGGGACGACCACACGAGAGGCTCGCCATGAACGACATCATCACCACCCTGCAGGACTTCACCCTCGACCTACCGCCCCTCCTGCGCTGGGTCGGCATCCTCCTCGCCGGGATGATCCCCTACGTCGAGGCGGAGGGCGGTGCCATCCTCGGCATCGTCGCGGGGGTCGACCCGTTCGTCGCGATCCCCGCCGCCATCGTGGGCAACGCCATCGCGCTCGCCGTCGTCGTGTGGGTGATCAGCGCGGCGCGCACGCGCCTCTCCCGCAACCGGGCGGTGGAGACCGACCCCAAGCGCCAGCGGATGCGCCGGGTCTTCGACCGGTACGGCGTCCCCGGCGTCAGCCTGCTCGGCCCGCTCCTCCTCCCGAGCCACGTCACCGCTGCGGCGATGGTCGGCTTCGGCGCTCCCCGCCGGAGCGTGTTCGTCTGGGGAGTCGTCGCCGTCTCGCTGTGGGCCGTGCTGTTCGGCGTGCTCGCGCACCTCGGGGTCCAGGCGCTGTCCTGATCCCGCCGGTGGACGCGACATGAGCGTCACCTGGGTGTTCTATGGGAAGTGAAGCGGGAGGCGAGCGGGGCCGCCAGGGCGGGGACCGACGTCGGACCCGATGGCACGACGCCGGGAGCAACCGATGGCAGCGCAGAACCCGATGCAGAACCCGATCTTGTCCACCTTCGCCACGACCGCACGGCAGGTCTGGTACTGGCCGGTGATCCGCGGTGTCATCGCGATCATCTTCGGCATCATCGCGCTCGTGGCGCCGATCGACACGGCTGTCGCGCTCGCCGTGGTGATCGGGATCTTCGCGATCATCGACGGCATCGTCGAGATCGTCGACGGGATCCGCTATCGCGACCACGGCGGGGTCGCGCTCCGGGTGACGATCGGTGTCCTCACGCTGATCTTCGGCATCGTCGTGCTCGCGTGGCCGGGCATCACGATCGCCGTGCTCGTCTACACCGTGGCGATCTGGTCGATCGTCGTGGGCCTCTTCCAGGTCGTGGTGAGCATCGGGCTGCGCTCGGTCCCGGGCAGCGGGTGGGGTTGGGGTGTGCTCGCCGGCGTGCTGGGGATCGCGTTCGGTGTCCTGGTGCTCGTCAACGTCGGCGCCGGTCTCGTCACGATCATCTGGATCATCGGCATCTACGCGATCGTGCTCGGTGTGGCGCTCGTCGTCCTCGGGTTCTCGCTCCGCAGCCTCGGCAAGAAGGCGGCCGCCGCGACCGAGACGCCCAGGTAGAACCCCGGTCGCCCAGGTAGAACCCCAGGGGTTCTACCTGGGCGACCGGTGTTCTATCTCGCGGGGAGAGAGGCCGCGGCCGCGGCCTTCGCGCCCGCGGGGAGGGCCGCGAGGATGCGCTCGACCGCCGCGTCGTCGTGCGCGGCGCTGACGAACCACGCCTCGAACACCGACGGCGGCAGCGTCACGCCCGCGTCCAGCATCGCGTGGAAGAACGCCGTGTACCGGAAGGTGTCCTGCGCCTTGGCCTGCGCGTAGTCGTGGACGCCGTCGCGCTCGGCGGCGTCTCCGAAGAACACCGAGAAGAGGTTGCCCGCGCGCTGCAGGCGGTGCGGCACACCCTCCGCGGCGAGGGCGGCGCTCGCGGCGTCGCCCACCACCCGGGCGACGTGGTCCACCCGGGCGTACACGGCGTCGTCGGCGAGGTGCAGCGTCGTCAGGCCTGCGGCGACCGCGACGGGGTTCCCCGACAGGGTCCCCGCCTGGTACACCGGCCCGAGCGGCGCGAGCTGGTCCATGATCGCGGCCGGGCCGCCCAGCGCGGCGACCGGCATCCCGCCGCCGACGACCTTGCCGAACGTGAACAGGTCGGGGGTGTACCCCTGCCCGCCCGCCGCGTTCTCCAGACCCCACCAGCCGCTCGGGCCGACGCGGAAGCCCGTGAGCACCTCGTCCATGATCATCAGCGCGCCGTGCTCGCGGGTGAGGCGGCGCAGCCCGGCGTTGAAGCCCTCGTGCGGCGGGACGACGCCCATGTTCGCGGGGCTCGCCTCGGTGATGACGGCGGCGATCTCGGAGCCGCGCTCGGCGAACGTCCGCTCGACGGCCGGCAGGTCGTTGTAGGGCAGGACGAGCGTCTCGGCGGCGCTGGCCTCGGTCACCCCGGCCGACCCGGGCAGCGCGAGCGTCGCGACGCCCGACCCCGCCTCGGCGAGCAGCGCGTCGACGTGCCCGTGGTAGCAGCCGGCGAACTTCACGACGAGGCTGCGCCCGGTCACGCCGCGCGCGAGCCGGATCGCGGTCATCGTCGCCTCGGTGCCCGTGGACACCAGCCGGACGTGCTCGGCGGCGGGGACCCGACGGCGGATCTCCTCGGCGAGCTCGACCTCGCCGACGGTCGGCGCCCCGAAGGACAGCCCCCGCGTCGCCGCGTCCTGCACGGCGGCCACGACCTCGGGGTGGGCGTGGCCGAGCAGCGCGGGCCCCCAGGAGCAGACGAGGTCGACGTACTCGCGCCCGGCGACGTCCGTGACGTACGGGCCGCGGGCGCTCGCGACGAACGTCGGGTCGCCGCCGACCGAGCCGTACGCCCGCACGGGCGAGTTCACCCCACCGGGGATGGCGGTCTGCGCGCGCAGGAACGCCGTGTGGTTGTCGCCCGGGGTGCGGGCGGCCGCCAGTGCTGTCTCGGTGAGGCCGAGGCCTGCCGTGTCGGTCAAGAGATCCACTCCGCGATGTCGAGGGCCCAGTAGGTGAGGATGATGTCGGCGCCGGCCCGCTTGATGCCGAGCACGGACTCGAGGACGGCGCCGCGCCGGTCGATCCAGCCCTGCGCCGCGGCCGCCTCGATCATCGCGTACTCGCCCGACACCTGGTATGCCGCGACCGGCACGTCCGAGCGTTCGGCGACGGCGGCGAGGACGTCGAGGGAGGAGCCCGCGGGCTTGACCATGACCATGTCGGCGCCCTCGGCGAGGTCGAGGTCGGCCTCGCGCAGCCCTTCGCGGGCGTTCGCCGCGTCCATCTGGTACGTCCGGCGGTCGCCGCTCAGCGTCGAGTCCACGGCCTCGCGGAACGGCCCGTAGAACGCGCTCGCGTACTTCGCGCTGTAGGCGAGGATGCTCACGTCGTGGTGCCCGGCGTCGTCCAGCGCGTCGCGGATCGCCGCGACCTGGCCGTCCATCATGCCCGACGGCGCGACCACCTCCGCGCCCGCGTCAGCCTGCGTGAGGGCCATGGCCGTGTACCGCTCGAGCGTGGCGTCGTTGTCGACGCGGGTCAGGCCGTCCGGGCCGGGAGGGGTCAGCACACCGCAGTGGCCGTGGTCGGTGAACTCGTCGAGGCAGGTGTCGGCCATGACGACGGGGCCGGGCCGCTCGTCGCTGCGCAGGTCGGGCGACCGGGCGGCGTCGCGCGCGATCGTGATCGCCCGGTTGAGGATGCCGTCCTCGGCGTCGGCCTGGCTCCCGGTCGCGTCCCGCTCCGTGGGGATGCCGAAGAGCATGACGCCGCCGATCCCGGCGACGGCCGCGGCGCGGACCGCGTCGGGGAGGGTGTCGAGCGTGTGCTGCACGACACCCGGCATCGACGAGATCGGGTGCGGCTCGTCCAGGCCCTCCTTGACGAACAGCGGCAGGACGAGGTCCGCCGGGTGCAGCCGGGTCTCGGCGACGAGCCGCCGCATGCGCGCGGTGGTGCGCAGCCGGCGAGGACGGTACGGGGTGTAGCGCGGGGCGCTGCTCACGTGGGGTCTCCTGCGTCGTCGGGTCGGTCGGGTGGGCTGGTCGGGTCCGCGCCGGCGAGGGCGCTGAGCACCGCTGCCGCGAGCGCGTCGTCGGTCGCCGCGGCGGCGACGGCGTCGAGCCGGAGCCCGGCGGCGCGCGCGGCACGGGCGGTCGGTTCGCCGATCGCGACGCCGGCGACGGCCGGGTCGGGGCCGAGCTGGCGGGCGACCTCCCGTGCGACGGAGCCGGACGTCAGCACCACGGCGTGGATCGTGCCGGACCGCCAGGAGCGCACGACGGCCTCGGGGAGGTCGTGGGCGACCGTGCGGTAGACGGTCACGACGTGCGGGGCGTAGCCGAGCTCGGCCAGCCCTTCGGCCATGGTCGGTGCTGCGAGGTCGCCCTGCGGGACGAGCACGAGCGGCGCGTCAGTGCTGCCGGGCGCACCGGACGAGGTCGGCCCGCCGGCCTCGCCGAGCTCGCCGAACGCGGCGAGCAGGCCGCGCGCGGAGTTCTCTCGCGGCTCCAGCGCGACCTGGACGCCCTGGGCCTCGAGCGCCCGCCGGGTCGCCGGCCCGACGGCGGCCCATCGCACGCCGTCGGCGGTGTCGGGGGGCGCGAGGGGGACGCCGAGCCGTGCCGCGGCGTCGCGCAGCTCGTCGATCGCGTTGACGCTCGTGACGACGACCCACGCGAACGCGCCGTCGGCCAGGGCCTGGACGGCGGCGTCGACCGGTGCGGTGTTCGTGATGGGCGCGCGCTCGATCGCCGGGGCGAGCACGACCCGGGCTCCTTGTGCCCGCAGCAGGCCGGCGAGGCGGGCGCCGCGGTCGGCGGGCCGGGGGACGAGGACGGTCCGACGGTCGAGCGGACGCGCGGGGACCGGGTGGCGGGCCGGGTCCCGCAGGCGTCCGGGCGTCACCGGGGGTCCCCGCGGTACCCGCCGTCGCGCAGCGTGGTGCGCGCGGTCTCGATCGCGTCGCCGACACCTTCGGTGCTCTCGGGGGTCGTGTCGGGTGCGGTGCCCGGGCCGGTGGCCCGCAGCGGCGCGAGCGCGCCGGCGCCGTCGGCCAGCAGCGCGTCGGCGACACGTCGCCCGAGGTCGTCCGCGACCTGGTCGAGCTCGTCGCGTCCCGCCCGCGACGGCAGGGTGGCGCGCGCGGAGTGGGTGAGCTGCTCGACCCCGTCGAGCCGTGCGACGACGGCGTACAGCGTGAGGACGTCGTCCTCGACCGTCGCGTGGGCGCCGACGGGCGCGGCGCACCCGGCCTCGAGCTGCGCGAGGAGCGCGCGCTCGGCGCCGACGGCGAGCCGGGTGGGCAGGTGGTCGAGGGCGTCGAGCGCCTCGGCGAGCGCCGTGTCGTCGAGGGAGGCGGTGCGCACCTCGACCGCGAGAGCTCCCTGGCCCGGTGCCGGTGCCATGACGCGCACGTCGATGACCTCGGTGACCGCGTCGAGCAGACCGAGCCGCGCGAGGCCCGCGTGGGCGAGGACGACGGCGTCGAGGTCGGCGTCGGGGCCCTGGGCGCGGGCGAGCCGGGTGCCGACGTTGCCGCGGATGTCGACGACGTCGAGGTCGGGCCGCACGCCGCGGAGCTGCGCCGCGCGGCGGGGCGAGCCGGTGCCGACCTTCGCCCCGCGGGGGAGCGTCGCGATGGTCCACCCCTCGCGGGCGCACAGGGCGTCGCGCGGGTTCTCCCGCTCGGGCGTGACGATCGTCAGTCCGGGGTGGGGTGTGGTCGGCAGGTCCTTGAGAGAGTGCACGGCGACGTCGCAGCGGTCGGCGAGCAGGGCGTCGCGCAGCGCGGTGACGAAGACGCCGGTGCCGCCCATGGAGGAGAGCGAGCCGGTGCGGACGTCGCCCTCGGTGCGTACGCGGACGAGCTCGGTGGTGCGGCCGGTCAGCTCGTCGAGCCGCCGGGCGACGAGTCCCGTCTGCGTCGTCGCGAGGGCGCTGCCCCGGGTCCCCACACGAATGCTCTCGGTCATGCTCACCGTCCCAGTCTCTCGCGCGGGCAGGAATTGTCGAAATGTCGGCGGGTGACGTCGTCGTGACAAATAGTCAGGACGACGCGACATTGTGTCAGGACGAGAGTCCGGGTGTTCTCGGACGGTCCGCCGCGTGCATTTTCCGGGGGTCCGCGGGGTCCGGCTCGCCACCCGCACCGGTGGCGATCGTCCGGGCGCACTCCTGCGCGTGCCCGACGATCGCGGCGAGCCCGGTCCCGGCGACCCACCCACCGGCCACGCCCAGTCCGGGGGTCGCACCGACGCGCTCGACGAACGCGGCGACCTCGCGCCGGTAGGCCGGGGTCGGGGGCGGCAGGGAGCCGTTCCACCGGGTCGACAGGTGGTCGAGCACCCGGCCGTCGAGGTCGGTGCCGAGCAGGCGCGAGGCGTCGGACGTCACGAGCGCGAGGTCCGGCTCGACGCCCACCTGGCCCATCCGCCCGTAGCTCAGCCGCACCACGTGGTGCCCCGGCCCGACGGCGGTGCGCAGCCGGTCGGCCAGCCAGGGCCATTTTGCCGTGGAGTGGGTGAGCGCCTTGGCGGTCACGTCCTCCCGTGCCCGGACGTGCGCCGAGCCCTGCTCCGACCAGCTCCGCCGGGCCGGCGCGACGAGCAGGCCGCTCCCGCGCGGCGCGGAGTCGAGCGCGGGGGCGTCCAGCAGGAGCGTGACCAGGCGGATGTCGGCGCCCGGCTCCGGGTCGGGCACCGGGTCCGTGGCGCTCCCGACGAGCGGTGTGAGGAGGTCGACGACGGCCGGGGTCGCTGCGACGACGCGTGGCGCTCGCAGCGCGAGCGGCGGGCCGTTCGCGTCCGTGCCGGGCGGCGCCTGCACGCTCACGAGCCACCCGTCGGAGGTCCGTTCCAGCCCGACCACCTCGTGGCCCGTGCGGATCTCCCCGGCCGGGCCGCCGGCGTCGGGCGACGTGACGGCCGCGGCGAGGGCCTCGACGAGGCGGTGCATCCCGCCGTCGATGCCGCGGACGGCGGAGCCGGCGGGCGCGAGCGCGCGCAGCGACGCCACGGCCTGCGAGAGCGACCCCTCGCGCTCGTAGGCGGCGCGCAGCCCGGGGGCGACGGCGTCCACGTCGAGCCGGTCGAGGGGCGCGGAGTGCACGCCGGTCGCCACGGGCGCCACGAGACGCTCGGTCACGCGCCGCCCGACGCGCGAGCGGGCGAACGTCTCGAACGTCTGCGTGTCGACCCACGAGCGGGGTGCGACCCGGTCGAGCGCGGCCCGCAGCACACCGGGGACGCCCACCGCCCGCAGCACGTCGCGGTCCCAGGGGCTCGCGGGGATGCCCAGCACGCCGGCGCGCGGCAGGGGGAACGACCGCCCGTCGGCGTGCGCCCACGCGCTCAGCGGGGCGGGCTGCACGACGTCGAGCCCCAGCTCCGCGGCCAGCTCGCCGACTGCGCTGCCGCGGGCCGCGAAGGACTCGGCGCCGACGTCCAGCGAAAGTCCGGGCAGCGCGGTGAACGCGTCGCCCCGGACCGGCCCGCCGACGGCGTCCGACGCCTCGAACACCACGACGGCGAGCCCGGCGCGGCGCAGGGTGTGCGCGACCGTCAGGCCGGCGACGCCGGCCCCCACGACGATCGCGTCGGGGGTCATGACCGGACCGAGTGGATCAGCTCGACGACGCGCGTCAGGACGGTCGGGTCCGTGTCGGGCGGGACGCCGTGGCCGAGGTTCGCGACGTGCGCGGGAGCCGCGGTCCCGCGGTGCAGGACGTCGCGCACGTGCGCCTCGAGCGCGCGGTCGCCCGCCGCGAGCAGGGCCGGGTCGATGTTGCCCTGCAGCGGGGTCGTGCCCCCGAGGAGCCGGCTCGCCTCGTCGAGCGGGGTGCGGTAGTCGACGCCCACGACGGGGTGCGTGATCCCGGCGGCGGTGACGGCCTCCAGCATGGCGGGCAGCAGGTGGCCCGTGCCGGTCCCGAAGTGGATGGCGGGGACGTCGAGGTCTGCGACGTGGGCGAGGGCGCGGGTGCTCGCGCCCTGCGCACCGCCGAGGTAGTCCGCCAGGGACAGGCTGCCGGCCCAGGAGTCGAAGAGCTGGGCCGCGCTCGCCCCGGCGAGCACCTGCGCGCGCAGGAACGTGCCCGTGAGGTCAGCGGCCCACTCCACGAGCCGTGCCCACGAGTCGGGGTCGGCGTGCATGAGGGCGCGGGCGGCGAGGTGGTCCCGCGACGGGCGGCCCTCCACGAGGTAGGCCGCGAGGGTGAACGGGGCGCCCGCGAAGCCGATGAGCGGCGTGCTGCCGAGGGCGTCGACCGTCATGGCGACGGCCTCGGTGATCGGCGCGAGGGCGTCGGGGGTGAGCTCGCGGTCCACCAGGCGCGCCACGTCGTCGGGCGTGCGGTAGGCCTGGCCCATGACCGGGCCCACGCCGGGCGCGATCTCCACCTCGACGCCCGCCAGGCGCAGCGGGACGACGATGTCGGAGAAGAAGATCCCCGCGTCCACGCCGTGCCGGCGCACGGGCTGCAGCGTGATCTCGGAGGCCATGTCGGGGCGCAGGCACGAGTCGAGCATCGTCGTGCCCTCGCGCAGCGCCCGGTACTCGGGCAGCGAGCGGCCCGCCTGGCGCATGAACCACACCGGTGTCATTTCCGGGCGCTCACCGCGCAATGCACGCACGAGGGGAGAAGTCGTCGTGCGACCGTCGATCAGCGGGTGGGACGAGGAAAAGGCGACGGAATTCACAACAACCGATTCTGCCCCGCGCGTACCGGAATGATTAAATCGAACCACTGTGGTTCTCCTCTCCATGACAGCCAGCCACCACGAGCTGGACCTCGACACGCTCGAGCGGCTCTCCAGCGGAGCCGGCTCGCTCGGCAGGTCTGCCGTCGGTGCCTGCGACGCCATCACCGGTGCCGTCGTCGTCGCGACGTGCAACCGGTTCGAGGTGTACCTGGACCTCGACGCCCCCGTCGAGAGCGCCGGGGTCCAGCATGCCGTGCGCCACCTCGCGGGGCTCGTCGCGGACGCCTCCGGCGTCGACAGCGCCGTCGCGGAGGCCTCGTTCCGCACCCGGTCCGGCACCGAGGTCGCCGAGCACCTGTTCGCCGTCGCGTCCGGGCTCGACTCCATGGTCGTGGGGGAGCGGGAGATCGCCGGGCAGGTCAAGCGCGCGCTCGAGGGCGCCCGCAGCGAGGGCACCACGTCCAAGACCCTCGAGCTGCTCTTCCAGACCGCGTCGCGCACGTCCAAGCGGGTCAGCAACGAGACGTCGCTCGGCGGTGCGGGCCGCTCGGTCGTCGCTCTCGGGCTCGACCTCGCGGGCGCCGAGCTGCCGCCGTGGCGCCAGGTCCGGGTCGTGCTCATCGGCACGGGCTCCTACGCCGGTGCCAGCCTTGCCGCGCTGCGCAGCCGTGGGTGCTTCGACGTGCGGGTCTACTCGCAGTCCGGCCGCGCCGAGATCTTCGCCGACTCGCACGGCGTCGAGCCGGTGGACGACCTCGCCGTGGCGCTCGAGGACGCCGACCTCGTCGTCTCGTGCAGCGGTGCGCGGGGCCGCGCGGGCGCCGGGGTCGCACGCGGGCACCAGCCGAGCACGGACGCGGCTGGGCCTGCCGGCGAGACGGCTGACGAGAGCATCGGGCACGTCCTGGACGTCGCGGCGCTCGTGCGGGCGCGCACGCGTGCTGCCGAGGCCGCGGGCGACGCCGAGCCCGGTCGGCCCATGGTGGTCCTCGACCTCGCGCTGCACCGTGACGTCGACCCGCGGGTCGCCGACGTCGAGGGGGTCCTCCTCTACGACCTCGCGACGCTCAAGGCCCACTCGCCCGCGCTGGGCTCGGTCGTCGTCGCGCAGGCGCGCCGCATCGTGGACGGCGCCGCCGAGGCGTTCGAGGGCACACGCCTCGGGCGCACGGCCGACGCCGCCGTCGTGGCGCTGCTCGACGAGGCCGAGGTGCGCATCGGCGACGAGGTCGCCCACCACGTCGCCGCGGCACGCGCCGCGGGTCGGGTCCTTCTGGAGGACGAGGTCGCCGAGCTCTCGCGGACGGCCCGCCGCCGCGTGCACGCCGAGCTGCACACCCGGATCGTCGAGGCGCGGGCGGAGGCCCTCGCCGCGTCCCAGGCCGAGCTGGCGGCCGTCGTCGCGGGCGCTGAGGCCGCCGTGTACGAGGCCGAGTCGGAGTCTGCCGGGCGGTAGCGTGTCGGCGTGACCGCAACGCTGCGCCTGGGTGTCCTGGACATCGGCTCGAACACCGTCCACCTCGCCGTCGTCGACGCCGCGCCCGGCGCGCGACCGATCCCTGCCGCCGGTGCGCGCACCGTCGTGCGCATCATGCGGTACCTGCAGCCGGACGGCTCGTTGTCCGACGAGGGTGTCGCGGCGATGCTCGCTGCGGTCGACGACGCCGTGCGCCTCGCACGCGAGTCCCACGTCGACGAGATCCTCCCGATGGCGACCTCCGCCCTGCGCGAGGCGACGAACGGCCCGCAGGTGCTCGCGGCGATCGCCGACCGGATCGGGCAGCCGGTGCGTGTGCTGTCGGGCGAGGACGAGTCGCGGCTGACGTTCCTCGCCGCCCGGCGCTGGCACGGGTGGGCGGCCGGTCGGCTGCTCGTGCTCGACATCGGCGGCGGGTCGCTCGAGATCGCGACCGGCCTCGACGAGGAGCCCGAGCTCGCGGTGTCCGTCCCGCTCGGCGCGGGGCGCATGACGATGGACTTCCTGGCGCAGGACCCGCCACCGACCGGCGACCTCGACGCGCTGCGCGAGCACGTGCGCTCCACGCTCGAGGGCACGGTGCGGGCGTTCAAGGAGCTGCCGCGGCCCGACCACGCCGTCGCGACGTCGAAGACGTTCCGCTCCCTCGCGCGGCTCGCGGGCATGCAGGTCGAGGTCGTCGGTCCTGACGAGCGGTGGCGTATGCGCCGGTCGCAGCTCGCGGACTGGGTGCCGCGGCTCGCGCGCATCCCGGCGGAGGGCCGCACGGCGCTGCCGGGTGTGACGCCGGAGCGCACGTTCCAGATCGTCGCGGGCGGCATCGTGGCCGTCGAGACGATGAAGGCGCTCGGGGTCGACGAGGTGGAGATCTGCCCCTGGGCGCTGCGCGAGGGCGCGATCCTGCGCCGCCTCGACCACATCTGACGGACCGGTCGGCCCGGCAGGCTCCTGCGTCGGGCCGACCCCAGGCCACTGCCCGGACGCGGTCTGTTCTGCTATCGTGTGTCGCATGGTACCTGGTGACGAGGGCATCCTCACGAACCTCCGACGAGGAGCGCTCGAGTACTGCGTGCTCGCGCTCCTGGCTGACGGCGAGTGGTACGGCCTCGACATCGCCCGGCGGCTGGGTGCCGACGGCATCCTGCTCGGCGGCGAGGGCACGCTCTACCCGCTCCTCGCCCGCCTCCGCAAGGGCGGGCTCGTCGAGACGCAGTGGCGCGAGTCCGCCACCGGGCCGCCCCGCCGGTACTACGCGCTGACCGACGCGGGCCGCCGCGCCCTCGACGCCTTCGCCCGCACCTGGGCGCCCTTCCGTGACGCCGTCGACTCGACCCTGGGGAGCCACCGATGACCGACACCCGACCCGACCCGACCGGTAGCGCTGCCGGACCGCCGCCGGGCACCAGCCCTGCGACGCACGCCGTCGACGCCTACCTCGACGAGCTCGCCCGCATGCTCGCCCACGCCGACCCCGTGGAGCGGGCCGACGTGCTCGGCGGCGTGCGGGAGCACGTCGACGCCCGGCTCGCCGAGCTCGGACGGCCGCCCACCGAGGCTGACGTCACCGCCGTCCTCACCGCGCTCGGACCGCCCGAGCAGGTGGCGGGCGAGGCGTCCGCCGGCGCACCGGCGCCGTTCGCGCCGCGACGCAAGCGGCCGGGCACCCTGACCGGGACCTGGGTCCCGCTCGTCACGACGCTCGCCCTGTTCCTCGGGTTCCTCGGCTCGGCGCTCGTCCTGCCGTGGGTCGTGTGGCTCGTGGGGGCCGTCCTGCTCGGCGTCTCCACCCTGTGGACGGTCCGGGAGAAGGTGCTCGGCATCGGCCTGAGTCTCGTGGCCGGGATCGGGCTCATCGCACTCCTGGCGGCATCGCTCCTGGTGGCGGAGGTGTGCACCACCATCGGAGTCGAGGGAGGCGAGACGACGACCACCTGCGAGGGCACCACACCGGTCGACGGCATCGTGCTCGTCGCGATCATCGGCGCGGTGGTCGTCGCGGCCGGTGTCACGCTCGTCGTGCTCCTGCGCCGCGGCCACGCCCGGGCACAGGCCCTGGCCTGACGCCCCCTCAGCGCCAGCGGGCCTCGTCCGCGCCCCAGGGTCCGGCCACGGTGCCGTAGTCGTCGTGCTCGACGACGGCCGGCCGGGCCGTCGTGAGGACCTGCTCGCGGCCGTCGAGCGGCACCCGGTGCTCGACGACGGTCCTCGGCCCGGGCGCGACGGGCGCCGCGTGCGCGGGATCACGCCCGGCGGCGTCGAGGAGCCAGGCGCCCGTCCGGGCGAGGGTCACCGCGACGTCGCGGCCCCGGCCGTCGAGCGCCCGCGCCGTCAGCGCGTCGGTCACGGCGGCTGCGAGGAGGTAGCCGCTCGCGTGGTCGAGGGCCTGCGCGGGCAGGGCGCCCGGACGTTCACCGTCGGGGCTCTCGACGAGCGCGACGCCCGAGGCCGCCTGCACGATCGAGTCGAACCCTCGCCGCCCGCCCCAGGGCCCGTCGCCCCAGGCGCTGACCCGGGCCAGCACGCACGCGGCCGGCGGGCGCAGGCCCAGCGACTCGACGGAGCCCGGGCGGTACCCCGTGACGAGGACGTCGGCGCGGTCCAGCAGCTCCTGCGCACGCCCGTGGTCCGCGGGGGTGCGCAGGTCGAGGAGGGTCGAGCGCTTGCCCTGGCCGGTGTCGCGGTGCTGGAGCTCGATCTCCAACAGGTGCGGCGGGTCGACCCGCAGGACGTCCGCCCCGAGCCGGGCGAGCGCGCGCGTCGCGACCGGTCCCGCGATCACCCGCGTCAGGTCGAGCACGCGCACCCCCGTCAGCGGCGCGGTCCCGCCGAGGAGCGGCACCGGTCCACCACCGGCCCTACCGCCGGTGCGGACGCGCCATCGCACCAGCGGGCCCGACGCCGCGGCCCGGCCCGGCGCCGACCTTCGCCACTCGTCCTCGGTGCGGACCCGGACGGCTACGGCGCCGCGGGCCGCCGCGGCGTCCTCCACGTCCTGGGCCGACCACCGCCCGAGGTGCGCGACGAGCTGGTCGCTGGTCGCGCCGTCGGGCAGGCCGAGGGCGTCGAGGAGGCGGGTGCGATGGTGCGGGTAGTTGGCGTGCGTGCGCACCCAGCCGTCCCGCGTGCGGAAGAAGCCCGACATCGGGGCGAAGCCGTCCACGGGCTCGCCGCCGACCCGCAGCAGCCGGTCGCCGGCGAACGCCGCCGCGACCCGCTCGGGGTCGAGCACGGCTCGCGGCGCGACGTCCGTGGTGCGCCCACGGGCGGGTGCTGCCGCGGCCCGCGCGCGAGCCGTCGCGGTCTCGAGCGCCGCGACCGAACCGAGGGCGAGCCCGAGGACGGGGAGCGTCGCGGCGAGCAGCCCCGGGGGAGCGGGCGCGACGCGGGGGAGCGGCGTGCGCGCGGCGCCGGTGGCGTCCTCGTACTCCGCGAGCAGCGACGGCCAGGCGTCCATGGCACGACGCTACGTGACCGCCGGTGCCGCGTCAGGCCGTCAGGACCGGGGCCAGCCGTTCCAGGACGATCCGGCCGGCGGGCGGGACCAGGTCGGCATCGGCGGCGGTGAGCCACGCCAGCTCCGCGATCTCCGCGTGCGGAGCGGGCTCCGGCGACGAGGGCTCCGGGTCGGCGTACAGGCAGTGCATGCGCACCAGGCGCCCACCGAGCCCGTGCCCGGGGGCCTCCGCGACGAAGCCGGGGCGGACCGTCGTCGGGTCCAGGAGGACACCCAGCTCTTCGCGGATCTCCCGGACGAGGGCCTGCGCGTCGCTCTCGCCGTCCTCGACCTTGCCGCCCGGCATGAAGAACCGGTCCTTACCGGTGCTGCGCACGGTGAGCAGGCGCCCGTCCCGGACGTTCACCCAGCCCACGGTCCGCAACGGGTCGAGCAGAGGCAGGTCGCGAGGGTGAGGTACCGGGTGGTTCACGAGGCTGATCCTGCCATGTCGGACTGGCGCTCAACCGGAGGAATGTGCGTTCGGCGCGCGCAGAACCCGAATGGCTCTTATGGTGCAACGGGGGCCTGATGTCCAGTCGACACGCCGTGGCGAATGCAGGTTCCTCTCGGTGTGGCCTCCAGGGGGACGGTCGCGGCCGGGGCAGCTCAGCCTAGGGGTGGTCACCATGCAGAACAGCTCTCGAACCGTCGTCCGGACACGCCTCGTGGCGATCATCACCGCGATGCTGCTCGCGATGGTCCCCGTGCTCGTGGGGCCCGCGACCTCCGCGACCGCCGCCGGCACCAAGGTCGTGGCACCGCTGCCGTCGAAGTCGTACTCCATCTCGTCCTACTACGGACCGCGGTGCATGCCCATCGCCGGTGCCTCCACGAGTCACCTCGGGCAGGACATGGGCGCGGCATCCGGTACGCGGATCAACGCGATCGCGTCCGGCACGGTGATCCGCGCGGGAGCAGCCGCCGGGCTGGGCCAGTGGGTCGTCATCAAGCACACGATCGACGGCAAGACCGTGTCCTCCCTCTACGGGCACGTCATCTCGGGCAGCAAGTACGTGCGCGTCGGGCAGACGGTCTCGGCCGGGCAGCGCATCGCCGACGTCGGGTCGACGGGGAACTCGACCGGACCGCACCTGCACCTCGAGATCTGGAACGGCACCTACGGATCCGGCGCGAAGGTGGCCGACCCGATCCCGTTCCTGCGAACCAAGGGCATCGACCTCGTGCAGTCCGCGACCCGGGCCGCACCGCGGGTGGTGCCGGCGTCGTGCACGTACTACCCGACGGCGAACACCAACCTGCGCTCGGGTGCGGGCACGGGCTACTCGTCCCTCGTGGTGGTCCCCAAGGGCTCCACCCTCACCGCGAAGCCCGGCGACGGGTCGGGCCAGTGGCGCAAGGTCACCTACGGGTCCCGCACCGGGTGGATGCTCGCGACCGCGATCAGCCCGAAGAAGCCTGCCGGTGCGACCCCGGTCAGCAAGCCCATCGGCACGCGCTACGTGACGGTCGACAACCTCAACCTGCGGGCCGGCGCGACATCGTCGTCCGCCTCGCTCGCGAAGCTGAAGCGGGGCACGGCTGTCTCGATGCTCGCCCAGCCCACCAACGGCTGGCTCAGTGTCAGCACCGGCGGCAGGACCGGGTACGTCTCCACCGCCTACTTGTCGACGACGAAGCCCGCGACCGCGAGCAAGCCGGCTCCGAAGCCGGCGGCGAAGAAGGTGTCGTACGTGACGGTGGCGAACCTCAACCTGCGGGCGAAGGCGACGACGGCCTCCACGTCGTTGGCGAAGCTCAAGCACGGTGCCGCGGTGACGCACGCGGGTACGGCGTCCAACGGATGGCTGAAGGTGACGGTGGGCGGGAAGACCGGGTTCGTCTCGACGTCGTACCTGTCGTCGAAGAAGCCCGCGGCCGCTCCCAAGCCCGCGCCCAAGCCGGCTCCGAAGCCGGCTCCGAAGCCCGCGGCGAAGAAGGTGTCGTACGTGACGGTGGCGAACCTCAACCTGCGGGCGAAGGCGACGACGGCCTCCACGTCGTTGGCGAAGCTCAAGCACGGTGCCGCGGTGACGCACGCGGGTACGGCGTCCAACGGATGGCTGAAGGTGACGGTGGGCGGGAAGACCGGGTTCGTCTCGACGTCGTACCTGTCGTCGAAGAAGCCCGCCGCGTCGTCGACCGCGAGCAAGCCGGCTCCGAAGCCGGCGGCGAAGAAGGTGTCGTACGTGACGGTGGCGAACCTCAACCTGCGGGCGAAGGCAACCACCGCGTCCACGTCGATGGCCAAGCTGGGGAAGGGCGCGACCGTAACCCATGCGGGCACGGCGTCCAACGGATGGCTGAAGGTGAGCGTGGGTGGCAAGACGGGGTTCGTCTCGACGGCCTACCTGTCCTCGACCAAGCCCCGGTGACATCGCCGCTCCCGTGACCGTGAGGGTGGTACCGCCGACGGGCGGCGCCACCCTCACGGGGTGAGCTCGGCTGGGCTCGGATGAGGTCCTCTGCGGTCAGAGGGCGGCCTTGAGCGCCTCGGCGTTCTCGGTCGCCCAGGTGCGGAAGTCCTTCAGCCCCGGGTGGAGCTCGCGGATCTGGTCCAGGTCGCGCGCGCCCGTGAACTCCTGGTCGAAGTCGCCGTAGTACTGGAACATGTTCCCGATCTCGTCGGCCGCGGGGATGTCGAGCCCGCGGAAGACGTCGTAGGGCACCGCCTGGAACCGCACCGGCTCGCCGATCGCCTCGCCGAGGATCTCGGCGTACCCGGCGCCCGTGAGGTGGTCGCCGGCCAGGCCGATGGTCTGGCCGACGTGCTGTGCTCCGCCGGTGAGGACGGCGTGGGCGGCGTGGCCGATGTCGTTCACGTCGATACCGGCGAGGAGCTTGCCGTCCTCGATCGGCAGGGACAGCGTGACCGTGCCGTCCTCGCCACGCTGAGGGCCGAGGCCCTGCAGGAAGCCCTGGTAGTAGAACGTCGTGTTCAGGAAGGTCGTGGGTACCCCGGCGTCGAGGAAGAGCGTGTTCCCCTCGCCCTTGGCGTCGAAGTGCGGCACGTTGTACGTGTCCTGGAGGACGGGCATGCGCTCGTCGTCCAGCGGCAGGAGCTCGCGCGTGTCTTCCAGGGTTGACCACACCACGTGGCGCAGCCCGGCGGACTGCGCGGCCGAGGCCAGGTTGTCGATCTCCTGCGTCTCGCGCTCCGCGGACGCGTGCGCCCAGAAGTTCGTGACGAGGAAAGCCCCGTAGGCGCCCTCGAGAGCCGTCCGGACGCTGTCCCGGTCGGCGAAGTCCGCCCGGACGACCTCCGCGCCCTGCTCGACGAGGGCGCGGGCGGCGGCCGAGTCAGGGTCCCGGGTCAGCGCGCGCACGGCGAACTGGCCGCTCGGGTCGGACAGGATCGCCCGGACGGTGCCACCTCCCTGCGCCCCGGTGGCACCTGCTACGGCGATGATCTTCTTGTCGTTCATGGGAGGACTCCTCAGATCGTGAGCCGGGCGAAGACCGCTCCGGCGGGGAAAGTGGTTCGGGGTCAGGCGGTGGGCTTGTGCTCCGGGTCGAGGTCGAGATGGTGGCGGAGCGCGGCGGCGATGTCGTCGACCTGCGCCAGCTGCTCCGGGGTCAGCGCGTCGATGAAGAGCTCCCTGATCGCGCGCAGGTGCGGGACCGAGCTGCTCCGGAACGCCTCCGCTCCGGAGTCGGTCAGCAGCACGTCGATGCCGTGGACGTCGTCGGGACAGGCTTCGCGGCGGACGAGCCCGCGCTTCTCCATCCGCCCCAGGTGGTGGGACAGGCGGCTGCGTTCCCACCCGACGAGTGCCGCGAGCGACGAGGAGCGCAGACTGTGCTGGTCCGCCTCGCTGAGCGCGAGCAGCACCTGGTAGTCACCCGGGGACAGGGACGACTCGCTCTGGAGCCGACCTGCCAGCCGGGTGCGCAGCACCTCGGAGGTCTCGATGAAGCTCCGCCAGACGCGCAGCTCGTCCCGTGTGGGCATCGCTCGTCGCTTCTGCTGAGTCATGGCATCTCCTGGGTCGTACGTCCTGTCGGATTGACGTGTCAACTCTAAGGGCAGGGGATTGACGTGTCAACCCCCTGGGCGGGCCTGGGCCTGGAGGGCCGGAGACGGCCCGGACGCCGTCGTCAGTGAACGACCGTGAGAAGTGCGCCGGCGAGAGCCCTGCCTCCGCGGCCACGCGCGCCACCGTGAGCGGCTCCGCGACGTCCCGGTCCATGAGGTCGTGCGCCCGGCGCAGGTGCCGCAGCGTTGCTCGGGTCGGTGACACCACCAGACCGTGGCGCCCCGCTGCCCATGCCGCCCACTCTGCCCCACAACGACCCTACGAGGCGCCGAACACGACCTTGCTGCCGTTCTGGACGCCAGAACGGCAGCAAGGTCGTGTTCGGCGCGGGGGTAGGCGGGGGGTTAGGGCGTCCAGCGGGGTCGGCTGGGTGCGGATTCGTTCCAGAGGCGGTCTAGCGCGGTCACGACGTACGTGTAGGAGCGCCCGTGCACCGCGGTGGGGTCGACGAAGTGCTGGACCACCCCGTTCCTCGCCCGCTGGGTGGCGAGAAGGTTGGCGGGGTTCTCCGTGTCCACGTGGTGTACCTGGCCGTCGGCGCGGTAGATCGCGAACGACGTCGCCGCCGACCGTCGGGGTCCGGCGTCGTTCCAGTGGACGCGGATCCCGTCGTCGTGCCGGGCGACCCGGGTGAGGGTCGGCGTGCGGACCGTGGTGCCGGGCAGGTGCGGCATCGCGGGCACCAGGGCCGGGTAGCGGTAGTGGTCGTCGCGCACGCGCGTCATCGAGCCCTGAGGGTCAGCCGGGATGTGCTTGGCCGAGAAGTACGCGTTGCCGTGCACTGGGTGCTCCTGCTCCTGGCAGAACGTCAGATGGTTCGAGAGCTCCGCCGGGTCGGTGAAGACGCCCGACGTCACCTTGTACAGCGCCTCACCGATGTAGAGCTGGGTGCCGGACTGCGCGGCGAGCTCCGCCCACCACGGGACGAGCTTCGCGTAGTCGGCGACAGCGAGCCCGAACTGCCAGTAGATCTGCGGGTTGATGTAGTCGAGCCAGCCCTCGAGGACCCACTTGCGCGTGTCCGCGAACTGCATGTCGTAGGACTGCGAGCCGCCGGTCTCCGAGCCCCGCGGGTCGGTCGACGCGTTGCGCCAGATGCCGAACGGGCTGATCCCGAACTTGACCCACGGCTTGGCCTCCTTGATGCGCGCGGAGATGCTGCGCACGAACTCGTCGACGTTGTGACGCCGCCAGTCGTCGATGCGGTCGAACCCGGCCCCGTGGGTCGCGAACGTCCCCTCGTCCGGGATGGTCTCGCCCGCGACCGCATAGGGGTAGAAGTAGTCGTCGAAGTGCACACCGTCGATGTCGTAGTTCTCGACGCTGTGCAGGATCGCGTTCTTGATGTGCTCCTGCGCCTCGGGCAGCCCCGGGTCGAAGTAGAGCTTGCCGCCGTACGCCCACACCCAGTCCGGGTGCTGACGTGCCGGGTGGTCCGGGACGAGCTGAGTCAGGTCCGACTGCATCGACACGCGGTACGGGTTGTACCAGGCATGGATCTCGAGGTTGCGCCGGTGCGACTCCTCGACGACGAAGCCCAGGGGGTCGTACCCGGGGTCCTGGCCCTGCGTGCCGGTGAGGTACTGCGACCAGGGTTCGTACGGGCTCGGCCAGAAGGCGTCCGCCGTCGGGCGGACCTGGACGAACACGGTGTTGAGCCGGAAGTCACGCGCGACGTCGAGCCAGTGCAGGAACTCGGCCTTCTGCTGGTCCGCGGACAGGCCGGACGCGGACGGCCAGTCGATGTTCACGACGCTGCTGATCCACATCGCGCGCAGGTCGCGCTTGCGGGGAATCGGGGTGCCCGACGTCGCGGCGTGGGTCGATCCGGCGAGTGCGGCCGCCGGGGTGAGGGAGCCGACCATCACGGACAGCGTGCTCGCGGCGACCGCGGCCGTGGCGAGCGTGAGGAACTGGCGTCGTCCGAGACCGGCCGGCGCCGGTGCGGGGGACGTGGGGGAGTTGTCGAGCGTCATTGCTGAGCCTCCGAGTCGTCGAGGTGTTCGGCAAATACTTTCACAGGTAACGAAGTCTGCAAAAGTTTCCACCACACCTCGCCACGACGAGGCCCAGGAAGCCGCCGAGAACGACCTTGCTGCCGTTCTCGACGTCAGAACGGCAGCAAGGTCGTGTTCGCCGACGGGGCTCGGCGGGGGGCGGGGCGGGGGGGGGGGGGGGGGGGGGG
>NZ_JAOXSR010000007.1 GCF_026163685.1 Oerskovia flava | reverse complement strand
GCGGGGGGTTCTTCGGTGTCGAGCAGCGCACCGATCTGCGCCGCGCTCAACGCCCGGTCGTACAACCGCACACCATCGAGAGACCCGTCGAGCGAACGCGTCCCGTTCGACTCCGCCCCGATGCCCAACGGCAACGAGTTCGTCCCGATCGACGACGGACCGTTCACCGTGCCCTGCAGCACACCATCGACGTAGATCCGCATCTTCGACCCGTCGAACGTGCCCGCCAGGTGCACCCACGTCTGCCCGTCCGTCGGATACGACGACGTCGCGTTCACCCGGAACGTGTCACCCGACGTCGCATGGTTGAACCGCAGGAACGCCTTGCCCCCGTTCGCCAACCCCAGCTCGTACCCATCGGTCGAACCCTGCGCCGCCTTCTTCACCACGTACTGCGTGCGCGCCGAGTCCGGCCGCACCCACGCCGCGACCGTCATCGACCCCGACACGTCCAACGCCTCGCCGTCCGGCACCAGCACATGACCCGTCGACCCGTCCAACGACACCGCCGCACCAGCCACACCCGGGACCCACGAGACCCCACCGACCAGCGCACCGTCACCGCCCCAACCCGACGAGTCACCCGCCACCACACCAGAACCCTCGTCCAGGTCCCACGCACCCAGCAGACCGTCCGCCGGCACCACACGCACCGTCATGACCGCCACGTTCGACCACTCACCACCAGCACCCACCCGGAACGAGAACGAGTCCACACCCGTGAACCCCGCAGCCGGCGAATACACGAACGCACCCGAACCCGCCACCTCCACCTCACCGGACGACGGACCCGCCACCACCTCGAACACCACCGACGCACCAGACGCCGCCGACCCCCCCAGCACACCCTCCACCGGAGTACCGGCGACGGTGGTCACCGATCCGCCCGTGGCGACGGGGATCTCCGCGGGGGGTTCTTCGGTGTCGAGCAGCGCACCGATCTGCGCCGCGCTCAACGCCCGGTCGTACAACCGCACACCATCGAGAGACCCGTCGAGCGAACGCGTCCCGTTCGACTCCGCCCCGATGCCCAACGGCAACGAGTTCGTCCCGATCGACGACGGACCGTTCACCGTGCCCTGCAGCACACCATCGACGTAGATCCGCATCTTCGACCCGTCGAACGTGCCCGCCAGGTGCACCCACGTCTGCCCGTCCGTCGGATACGACGACGTCGCGTTCACCCGGAACGTGTCACCCGACGTCGCATGGTTGAACCGCAGGAACGCCTTGCCCCCGTTCGCCAACCCCAGCTCGTACCCATCGGTCGAACCCTGCGCCGCCTTCTTCACCACGTACTGCGTGCGCGCCGAGTCCGGCCGCACCCACGCCGCGACCGTCATCGACCCCGACACGTCCAACGCCTCGCCGTCCGGCACCAGCACATGACCCGTCGACCCGTCCAACGACACCGCCGCACCA
The DNA here is from genome assembly GCF_026163685.1 of Oerskovia flava. GTDB lineage: Bacteria > Actinomycetota > Actinomycetes > Actinomycetales > Cellulomonadaceae > Oerskovia_A > Oerskovia_A flava. Next base: position 232,001 of record NZ_JAOXSR010000007.1, on the reverse strand, counting down.
GCCACACCCGGGACCCACGAGACCCCACCGACCAGCGCACCGTCACCGCCCCAACCCGACGAGTCACCCGCCACCACACCAGAACCCTCGTCCAGGTCCCACGCACCCAGCAGACCGTCCGCCGGCACCACACGCACCGTCATGACCGCCACGTTCGACCACTCACCACCAGCACCCACCCGGAACGAGAACGAGTCCACACCCGTGAACCCCGCAGCCGGCGAATACACGAACGCACCCGAACCCGCCACCTCCACCTCACCGGACGACGGACCCGCCACCACCTCGAACACCACCGACGCACCAGACGCCGCCGACCCCCCCAGCACACCCTCCACCGGAGTACCGACCGTCGTCGAGACGGTCCCGTCCACGGCCGTCGGGCCGGTCGGGTCGAGCCAGGGCAGTCTGGCCGACGACGTGCTCGAGGCCGAGGACGCGAGCACCAGGGCCGCACCCGGGACGTTGTCCTTCGCGCCCGTGACGTTGTTGTGCGCACCGGCGACCGCTGTGGTCGCGTCGAAGTCGAAGTCGATGTCGGTCCGGGACGTCTCCTTCTCGAGGATCAGGTCCATGCCCGTCGTCCTGGTGTAGAGCACGCGCAGGCGGTCGGTCTCGTCGTCGAGGACGACGATCGGTCGTGTCCCCGTCCGGTCGACCTCGTGCAGCGGGTCCCACGTCCCGTCGGGATGCCGCACCAGCAGGCCGATGACCGGTGCGCTGGAGGAGTTGTACGACGTCTTGACTGCGGCGTACAGCGTCCCGTCGTCGGACATCGCGACGTTCAGGTGGTCGTCCGCCATCCCTCCGCCGAGAGACAGGCCCGAGCTCTGCGCCGGGCGCTCGTCGGCGGTCCACGTCGACGCGTTCGCGCCGTCCGCGTGGGTCCGGAACCCGAAACGCTTCCGGCTCTGGTCGGACCACAGGACGCCGATCTTTCCTCCGGGCATCGCCGTCACGAGCGCGAGGTCGTCGTCGGTGATGCCGGTGGCGAGGGTCACGGGGCTCGAGAACGACGTGTACGGAGGTGCACTGTGTCGCACCTGGACCGCGCTGCTGGTGTCCGAGGCCACCCACATACGGCCCGTCGTGTCGATGTCGAGGGTCGCGGTCTCGCTGCCCGGCAACGAGATCGTCGTCGCACCCGTCCGCTGGGTCCACGGTTCGTACGTGTTCGTGCCGGCCACCCGCTGGATCGACACCAGGGTCGTGGTCGGGCCGTGGAGCAGGACGTGCGCCACGTCGCCGGCGCTCTTGACGTCGGCACGCACGTCGGTCCGCTCGGAGACGCGGTGCACGTTGGTCCACGTCTGCGCCGCGTCGTCGTAGCGCCAGACCCACGTCCCGGCCGGGGTCGTGCTCGCGGACGCCAGGACCGCCCACCAGCTCCCGCCGGCGTGCCACAGCTTCGACTGCGGCTTCTCGCCGGTGTTGCCCGTCAGGGGGATACCGGTCGAGGTGATGCTCGTCGACTCGTCGGGCTCGGGCGCTGCCGCGGGAGCGACCGGCTGCCAGGCGAGCGTGAGCAGTCCGGCGTCGTCGCTCTTCGCCTCGACCTCGACGAGGTAGTCCTCGCCCGCGACCGCGTCGAAGGTGACGGACGAGGTGGACACGTCGCCGTCGTCGTCGTTGCTGATGATCAGCGACTCCGGCGAGCTCGCCGGGAAGACGTTGAGGAGCGTGTCGAGCTCGCTGCCGTGGGTCGTGAACGTGATCGGGCCCGACGACGGCGCGCGCCACGTCCACCACAGCGACCGGGAGACGGTGGACGGCGACGCGGCGACGTCGTCCGGTGCGAGGAAGTTCGCCGCGACGTCCTGGCCGATCTCACCGCCGATGGTACGGCTGTCGGCGCGTACGTCCCCGCGGATCGCTGTGCCGAGGTCGACGCCGTCCGGGTCCGCCCCGACCGGCAGCGCGGCCGTGACGGCGAACGTGCCGGCCACGAGGGCGGCGACCGCGCCCATGGCGGTGATCGTGTACCGGCGGGTACGCCGATCTGAAGATGGTGCGCCGGTACCCGACATGGTGTTCCTCGCCTCGGTGGTTCCTGGGACCTACGGCCACGTCACCGCGACGCGATCGCCCCCCGCGAGTTCCCCACCACCGATCGAACCACCTCGGTATGCCCCGCGGGGAGCCCGTGGACCGAAGTTCACCCGTGAGCGTCCGCTTTCACCCCGATCGCGGATCCGAGAGCCATCGCCCCGTCCAGGCCGGGTAGGAGCGTGGTCGGCCTCAGTGCTGGAGTCTGGCAGGGTGCCGTCCGGCGGTCGTCGCACGCCGTCGAGGAGGTCGGGTGCGACTCAGTGTCATCCGCTGCGACTACCGAGGTGCCGTCCACGCGGCCCCTGAGGCTTTTCACCCGCTACGACCCGACCGTGCCGGTCGCGATGCTGGGACGCTGAGACACGAGCTGTCCGTGAGCGGTCCTCGCGAGCACGTGACCCCCCGGGTCGCGGCCCGCACGACGCCTCGTGCGTCCTGCCTGCACCACCGGCGACGAAGGGGTCGTCATGGGTCAGCATGTGCTCCGCCCCGTCCTCACCGCCGCGCTCGCGCTCGGGTCGCTCCTGGGCGCACCTGCCACCTCGGCAGCCACCTCGACGGCTGCAGCGCCGGATGTCTGCGTCGCGGCGAGCGAGGCCACGGCCGACGGTCGGCCGCAGGTCGCCGTCGGGCTCGTCGACGCTTCACGGGCGGCTCCCCCACCGGAAGACGTCGCGTCGGGCAGCACGACGACCACCACGACCGGCGAGGACGGGACGGTCACGCAGGAGACGGTCGAGAGCGTGGTGCCGACACCCAGCGAAACCCTCTGCGCGGCGGAGCTGCGGCACGCCCGCGCGGCGATCGACGCGTCCGCGACCCTGGCCGACCAGGCGCGCGCGCTGACGCCCGAGGGGGGCACGGACGGGGCGACGAGCTCATGGAGGGACGCGCTCGCCGTCGCCGAGCAGGCTCTGGCGCTGGACGGTGCCAACGCCACGGCCCTCGAGATCCAGAAAGCGGCGACGGCCGCCCTCGAGAGTCCCGCGCAGCAGGTGGGGTCGTCGTGGTCGACGTTCGTCGACGACCACCTCGCGCCGTTGGGTCCGCCCGCTGTCGCCGCCGGAGTCGTCCTGCTCTTCTGGGCCGTCGTCGCCCGCCTCCTGACCCCCTCGACCCTGCACTGGCCGCGACTTCGCCCGTGGCAGCGACGAGTCCTGCCCGTCGCGGGCTGGACGCTCGCCACGGGCTCGGCACTCCTGCTGACCTCGGGCGTCTCGTTCGCCGCGGGGTCCTGGCGCGTCGTGCTCGCGGGAGCCGTCACGGGCGTCGCGGGCACTCTGGCTGTCGCGACGTGGCTCGCGACCCGGCTGCGGCTCTCGGTCGAGGTCGTGGGAGACGACGGGAGCCAGCGCGCGGCGAGCGCCGGCCACGTCGTCGCGCTGCTGTCCGAGATGGGTGCCGAGCGCCCGCGTGGGCTCGAGGCGCCGGTCGGTACGGACGTCACTGCGCTCAGCGGAGGAGTGCTGCAGGAGCTGCCGCAGGGCAGGCTCGTCCAGCCGCTCGTCAAGCTCGTGCAGGGAGCGTTCGGTGCCACCCCGTGGCGCGTGCTGGTCCACGAGGAGGCGCACGACGTCTCGGTGGTCATCACCCGCAACGGGCGTGCCGCGGGCTCTGCCGTCGTCACGCCGCGACTGCTCGGCCAGATGGGCTCGGACCCGGCCGACCTGCACCCCGGGATCGCCGCCGCGGTCCTCACCACGCTCGCCCGCCACCACACCGGCTTCGACGGGCTCTGCGGTGCTACGAGCTGGCGGAGCCTCGCCCTCCAGCACGCGGCCTCCTCGCCGGGCAGGAGCAACCGTCGACGCACCGAGCTGCTCTCCCAGGCCGTCGGGGCCGACCCCGAGAACTGGCTGGCGCAGCTCGCCCTGACGAACGCCGTCTACCGCACGTCGCACGAGGGCCGGGCGCCCGCCTACCTGCGGTGGCTCGACCGCTTCATCGACCACACGTCGTGGGACGGCGACCGCCCGCGGGCGGGCTTCGAGACGCTGCGGCTACGCGCGATGTACACGCGCGCCGCCGTCACCGTGAACGAGCAGTTCGAGTCGACCGGTGGCGCGTGCGGGCCGCTGACGCCGTCGCACCGCACACCCGTCCTCAAGCTGTGGGACGAGCTCGCCGAGGAACCCTCCGCGTCGGCGGGGCAGCTCGTGAACACGCTGCGCGGTGCGTCGCTCGGCATGTACCTGCGCTGCCTTCCCCTGGAGCAGCCAGTCGAGCAACCTCTCGTGATCCGGTCCCGCGGCGCCGTCGTCACCCTGCCGGAGGAGGTCCCCGAAGGGATCGACGATCTCGCGGAGGTGCTCGCGGTGATCCCGCTGAGCCCGTCGGGGCACTACAACCTCGGCTGCTACTTCGCGTCCCGGGCGACGCCACCGACCGCGGAGGACCTGAAGCAGGCGACGGCGCACTTCGTCGTCGCCGACTGCCGGCCGTCGTCGCGCGCCACCATGGCGTCCGACCCGGTGCTGGGCACGTACCGGCGCACCGACGCCTACCGTGTCACGTTCGGGGCCGCGCCCCACGACGCTGTGCTGGCGCTGGCCCGTCTCGCGCCGTTCCGTGCGAGGCTCACGGCGCTCGGGCTCACGACGACCGATCTGCTCGTCCGCACCCCGGTGGACGAGCTCGCGGCAACGCTCGACGTCCCGCGGACGGTGGCCAGGTCGCTCCTCGACCTCGCCGCGCTCGACGCGGCCGTGCCGGCCGGGCTCGACGCGGTCCGGCACGACGTCGCGGACGCGCTCGACGGGGTCGGCCTGCGGACGGTCAAGGGGGTCCGTTGCGCGCGTCGCCACGCACGGGACGCCGCGGTCGGAGCCGTCCGCACGCGTCTCGAGCGCCTGGCCCTGACCGAGGAGTCCATCACCACGTCCACGGCGGCGGTCGCGCGGTGGCTGCGGACGCAGGCTCCGCAGTCGACGTCACCCTGACGCGGCGACCGCCGCCATCGAGGCCGTCAGGGCTGCTGTGACCGCGGCGGCGACCTCCGCGAGGTACCGGCGGGTCGCGTCGCCCGCCCAGCTCCCGGCGGCGACCTCCTTCGCGCGGCGGTCGGCGGCACGGCGGTCCGGGGCACCGACGACCTTCCCGGCGCGACCGGTCGCCGCAAGGATCGCGACCAGCGCGGCGGTGCGCTCGTCCGGGGCGGAGCCGTCCACGAGGACGCGCCACAGGCCGGCCCGGACCGCGTCCTCGTGCCGGGAGTCCTCGGCGGGCCAGCGCGTCGTCGGGAAGATTCCGAGGATCCGCTCGTCCTCGCGGCGCAGGATGCCTCGCGCCGCGAGCGAGGCGAGCACCTGGCCGGTCGGCTTGTCCTTCGCGAGCGGGCCGATGATGTTCTTCGGCTTGCTGCCCTGCTTGGTGTGGATGACGGCGAGCGCACGATCGAGCAGCACGGAACCGGTCGGGGACCCGTCCCGTACGACGAGCCGGTCCCCCCGGACCCCGGGCGCGTCGTGCGTGAGGTCGACCCGACCGAGCAGCGTGAGTTCGACGAGGAGCGCCCCGGCCGTGACCTGCTCGAGCATCGACGTGTCCCCCGTGGCCTTGCCCGACTCGTCGTCGAACAGCAGGAGCAACAGGTCTTCTGCGATCAGCATGCCTCGACCCTAGATCGCCCGCCGACGCGACCACCCGTGCCGAATGTCACGAGTGGTCGCCTGCGGAACCTGGCAGGTCAGCTGTTGCCGTCGAAGAGCGACGTGACCGAGCCGTCGTCGAACACCTCGCGGATCGCCCGGGCGAGCAACGGCGCGATCGACAGGACGGTGAGCTGCGGGAAGCGCTTCTCGACGGCGATCGGCAGGGTGTCGGTGATGACGACCTCGCTGGCGCCGCACTCGGACAGGCGCTGGGCGGCAGGGTCGGACAGCACACCGTGCGTCGCGGCGACGATGACGCTCTTCGCACCGGCCGCCATGCAGACCTTCACGGCCTCGGCGATGGTGCCGCCGGTGTCGATGAGGTCGTCGACCAGGACGCAGTCGCGCCCCTCGACGTCGCCGACCACGCGGTTCGCGACCGCCTGGTTGGGGCGGGTGATGTCGCGGGTCTTGTGGACGAAGGCCAGCGGCCCGCCGCCCAGCTTCGCGGCCCACTGCTCGGCCACACGGATGCGGCCGGCGTCCGGAGAGACGACCGTGACGTTCGTCGTGTCCACCCGGGAGCGGACGTAGTCGGTGAGGATCGGCATGGCCCACAGGTGGTCCACCGGGCCGTTGAAGAAGCCCTGCGTCTGTGCCGCGTGCAGGTCCACGCTCATCAGCCGGTCGGCACCCGCGCTGCTGAACAGGTCCGACATCAGTCGCGCCGAGATGGGCTCGCGCCCGCGGTGCTTCTTGTCCTGACGGGCGTAGCCGTAGAACGGCTGGACCACCGTGATGGTGCGCGCCGAGGCTCGCTTGGCGGCGTCGACCATGAGCAGCTGCTCCATGATCCACTGGTTGATCGGCGCGGTGTGGCTCTGCAGGATGAACACGTCCGCGCCGCGGACCGACTCCCCGAACCGGACGTAGATCTCACCGTTCGCGAAGTCGTAGGCGGTGGTCGGCAGGAGGTCGATGCCGAGCTCTCGTGCGACTTCCGTGGCGAGCTCGGGGTGGGCGCGCCCCGAGGCGAGGACCAGGGACTTCGCCCCGTTGCCGGCGATCGTGCTGCTCATCGTTGCGTGGATCCTTCGCTGTGTGCGTCGTCCGACCCGTCGGCCGTCCGGTCCTGCGACTCGTCCGTCAGGCCCGGGACACCCGGGCTCTGCGGCGGCGGTGTGGGACGAGGTACCGCACCGGCGGCCGAGGCGCTGGCGAGCTGCGCCTTCGCCTGCGCGCCGAGCACGGGCGCCTCTTCGTCGGAGGTGAGCGCGCGCTGGGCGGCGTCCGCAGCCTCCGTGCCGGGTCGACGTCGGACCACCCAGCCCTCGATGTTGCGCTGCTGCCCGCCGCTCACCCCGAGCGAACCCGCCGGGACGTCACGGCGGATGACGGAGCCTGCGGCCGTGTAGGCGCCGTCGCCGACGGTCACCGGCGCGACGAACATGTTGTCCGCACCGGTGCGCGCGTACGACCCGATCGTCGTGCGGTGCTTCGAGACGCCGTCGTAGTTGACCGTGATCGATGCGGCCCCGATGTTCGTGTGGTCGCCGATCGTGGCGTCCCCCACGTAGGACAGGTGCGGCACCTTCGAGCCGGTGCCGATCTGAGCGTTCTTGGTCTCGACGAACGTCCCGATCTTGCCCCGGGCACCCAGCTGGGTGCCCGGACGCAGGTAGGCGAACGGTCCGACGGACGCGCCGTCCCCGATGACCGCGAGGCTCCCGTGGGTCCGCACGACCGTCGCGCCGGCGCCTATCTCCGTGTCGGTGAGGGTCGTGTCCGGGCCGACCGTGCTGCCCTCGCCCACCGTGGTGGCGCCGAGGAGCTGCGTGCCCGGCAGGAGCGTCACGTCGCGGGCGAGATCCACCTCGACGTCCACCCACGTGGTCGCCGGGTCGACGACGGTCACGCCCTCGACCATCCAGCGGGCCAGGATGCGCCGGTTCAGCTCGGCGCGCAGCGTGGCGAGCTGCAGCCGGTCGTTCACACCCTCGACGACCAGCGGGTCGTCGGAGAGCAGCGCCCGGACCGTGCCGCCCTCGGCACGCGCGGCGGCGACGACGTCGGTGAGGTAGACCTCGCCCTGCGCGTTGTCGCGGCCCAGGCCTGCGAGCCCGCGCCGCAGCACAGCCGCGTCGAAGACGTAGACCGACGAGTTGATCTCGCGGACCGCGCGCTGCGCGTCCGTCGCGTCCTTGTGCTCGACGATGCCGACGACGTCGCCGGTGCCGTCCTCACGCAGGATCCGTCCGTAGCCGGTCGCGTCCGCGAGCTCGGTCGTGAGGATCGTCACGGCGTTGCCGTCGGCGCGGTGGGCGGCGAGCAGCTCCGCGAGCGTGGCGCCGTCGAGGAGCGGGATGTCGCCGGCGAGGACGAGGACAGCACCCTCGAGGCCGTCGCCGATGCCGCGTCCCTCTTCGCCGTCGGGGACCCCGTGGGCAGCCGCCTCGGCCTGTGCCTTGGCGTCCAGCGCCGACATGGCGCACTGCACGGCCCGGCCGGTGCCCGGCACGTCGTCCTGGTCGACGACCAGGACCGCGGGATCCACCTCGAGGGCGTGCGCGGCGACCTTCTCGCGCTCGTGGCGCACCACGACCGCGACCCGCGACGGGTCCAGCTCACGCGACGCCGCGAGGGCGTGGCCCAGCATGCTGCGACCTGCGAGGGCGTGCAGGACCTTGGGGGTGGACGACCGCATGCGGGTCCCCTCACCTGCGGCGAGGACGATCACTGCTGCTGGCCCTGCCGTGTCGAGCGAGACGGCGACGGTCACGTGGACTCCCATCCGGTTGGTGGCGCGAGCTCCGCCCCCAGGACTCGAACCTGGACCAAGGGCACCAAAAACCCGTGTGCTGCCGATTACACCAAGGCGGAACGGACCTCGACGTCACACCCGGCCACGGCCAGCCGGCCGCGGCGCAGGCACCACCGTCGCACATCCAGGGAACAGTCTGCCAGGTGACCGGCGATGCCCCGTGCGTGCGCCCGCCAGAGCGATCCGCGTCACACCGCAGGGCACCCGGCATGCGCAAGGCACGCACAAGGCATGATGGACGCGTGGCCGCCGACACGAAACGACCTCCCCGCTCCCGCATGACCGCCAGCCAACGACGCGAACAGCTCCTCGCCGTCAGCCGGGTCCTGTTCGCCCAGAAGGGCTTCGAGGGGACGAGCGTCGAGGAGATCGCGGCCCGCGCGGAGGTCTCCAAGCCGGTCGTGTACGAGCACTTCGGGGGCAAGGAGGGCATCTACGCGGTCGTCGTCGACCGCGAGGTGCAGGGCTTGACGGCGGCACTCACGGGCGCACTCTCGGCCGGTGGGCACCCCAAGGTCCTCCTCGAGCGGACCGCGCTCGCCCTCCTGACCTACATCGAGAACTCCGAGGACGGATTCCGGATCCTCGTGCGCGACTCCCCCGTGGCGCAGGCGACGGGGACCTTCTCGAGCCTGATCGGCGACGTCGCCACGCAGGTCGAGCACCTGCTGGCCGACCAGTTCGAGCGCCGCGGCCTGGACGCGCGGATCTCGCCGATCTACGCGCAGATGCTCGTGGGGATGGTGGCGCTCACCGGGCAGTACTGGCTGGACGCGCGCCACCCGCAGAAGGCGGAGGTGGCCGCGCACCTGGTCAACCTCGCGTGGAACGGGTTGTCCGGCATGGAGCCGACGCCGACCCTCATGTTCCGCTCCGACGACGCGACCTGAGACTCCCGCGCGCGAGCCCCCGTGCCCGTGACACGCGCGTGCAGGTGTGATGGGGTGAGGCGCATGCGTGCTCTCGAGATCGAGAACCTGGACAAGTCCTACGGCTCCGTGCAGGCGCTGCGGGGGACCTCTCTGGACGTCCGTGCCGGGGAGATCTTCGGCTTCGTCGGCTCGAACGGCGCCGGCAAGACGACGACCATGCGGATCGTCCTGGGCGTGCTGGAGGCCGACGGTGGGGAGGTCCGCTGGGACGGACGGCCCGTGGACCACGCGGTCCGGCGCCGGATCGGCTACATGCCCGAGGAGCGCGGCCTCTACCCCCGCATGAAGGTGGGAGACCAGCTCGTCTACCTCGCCCGGCTGCACGGCATGGGCGCGTCCGCCGCCCGCGCCGCGACCGACCGCTGGACCGAGATCCTCGGCGTGCACGAGCGGCGGAGCGACGAGGTGCAGAAGCTCTCGCTCGGTAACCAGCAGCGCGTCCAGCTCGCCGCCGCCCTGGTGCACGATCCCGAGATCCTCGTCCTCGACGAGCCCTTCTCGGGCCTCGACCCCGTCGCGGTCGACGTCATGAGCGGCGTCCTGCGCGAGCGCGCCGCGGCCGGCGTCCCGGTCGTCTTCTCCTCCCACCAGCTCGACCTCGTGGAGCGGCTGTGCGACCGGGTCGGCATCATCAAGGCCGGGCGGGTCGTCGCGGCCGGCGGCATCGACGAGCTCCGCACGACCGAGCACACCCGGTGGGTCGTCGACGGCCCACCCGACCCGCAGCGGTGGTTGTCGGGCGTGCCCGACGCCCGGATGGTCACCGAGGAGGGCACCCGCACGGTCGTGGAGCTCGCGGCCGGGGCACCGGAGGGGGCCGAGCAGGCGGTGCTGCGGGCAGCGCTGACGAGCGGTCCCGTCCGCGAGTTCTCCCGGCTGCGTCCGTCGCTCACCGAGCTCTACCGGCACGTGGTCTCCACGGACGACGAGCCTGCGAGCACGGGCGAGCAGACCAGCGCCCCGGCACGGACGGGAGCGAGCGCATGAACGACCCGGTCTCCTCGTGGGGCGCCGTCCGGCTCGCTGCCGGACGGGAGATCTCCACCCGCATCCGGTCGAAGTCGTTCGTCTGGCTCACGATCATCCTCGTCGCGGTGGTCGTCCTCGCCGGGGTCGCGCTGAACGCGATCGGCTCGTCCGGGCCGACCGCCGAGCGCGTGGGGCTCACGCCGCAGACGGCCGGCCTCGCCCAGACCCTCACCGCGGCCGGCGAGAGCGTGGGCACCGAGCTGACCACGACCGCCGTCGCCGACGAGGCCACGGGCGAGGCGCAGGTCCGCGACGGCGACCTCGACGCGCTGCTGGTCGGGTCCGCCGACGACTTCACGGTCGTCGTGGACTCCGAGCTCTCCCCGAGCCTGGCGGCAGCGGTCACCGCCGTCCTGCAGCAGGTCGCGCTGACCGACGCGGTCGAGGCGCTCGGCGGCGACCCCGCCGCCGTCGCGGGCGAGATCGCGACCGCGGGCCCCGACGTCCGCGTCGTGGGGGAGGCCGGCGCGTTCGACCCGGCCCGCTACGTCACGGGGCTCGTGACCGGGATCCTGCTGTTCATGGCGATCATGCTCAGCGGGCAGCTCATCGCCCAGGGGGTGGTGGAGGAGAAGACCAGCCGGGTCGTCGAGCTGCTGCTCGCGACGATCCGGCCCTGGCAGCTCATGGCGGGCAAGGTCCTCGGCATCGGGGCGGTCGGCCTGCTCCAGGTCTTCCTCGTCGTGGCGGCGGGAGCCGGCACCGCGGTCGGGCTCGGGCTCGTCGATCCCGGGACGATCGACCTCGGCGCGGCCGCGTTCTGGGCCCTCGTGTGGTTCCTCGTGGGGTTCACCACCTATGCGCTGATCTTCGGGGCGCTCGGCGCCCTCGTGTCGCGGCAGGAGGACATCGGTGCCGTGACGACGCCCGTCATCATGCTGATGGTCGTGCCGTACATCCTCGGCGTGTCGGTCGCGCCGTGGGCGCCGGACAACCCGCTCGTCGTCTGGGTGTCCTACATCCCCCTGTGCGCCCCGCTGCTCATGCCGGTCCGGATGGCCCTCGGCGGCGTGGAGACCTGGGAGGTGGTCCTGTCGCTCGGGCTGTCCGTCGTGCTCCTGCCGGTGCTCGTGTGGCTGGCCGGGAAGATCTACTCGAACGCCGTCTTGCGCAGCGGATCGCGCGTGCGGCTCAAGGACGCGTTGCGCGCGTCCTGACCGCGAGGGAGCGCTACGGTCACGCGCCGGGTTCGTCAAGACTCTTGACGTCGAGATATCGAGTACCCTCGCGATCATGGAGTCCGAGCCTTCCGACGAGCACCCCGACGAGGTCGATCGCATCGTCGCTGCCTGGCGGCGGGAGCGGCCCGACCTCGACGTCGAGCCGCTCACCGTCTTCTCCCGGGTGAGCAGGCTCGCCCGGCACCTGGACCTCGCACGCCGCGCCGCGTTCGCGGCCCGCAACCTGGAGACGTGGGAGTTCGACGTCCTGTCGGCGCTGCGCCGCGCGGGTGAGCCGTACCGCCTGTCGCCCGGGTCCCTCATCACGCAGACCCTCGTGACCAGCGGCACCATGACCAACCGGATCGACCGGCTCGAGTCGCGAGGGCTGGTCGTCCGACGCCGGTCCCCCGACGACCGTCGCGGGGTGCTCGTCGAGCTCACCCCGGAAGGGCTCACCCGGGTCGACGCCGCCATGAGCGACCTGCTCGCGGTCGAGGCCACGATCCTCTCTGCGCTCGGCTCGGCGGAACGACCACAGCTCGCCGACCTCCTGCGGACCGTCGTCGGTCAGTTCGACGGCTAGGCCGGACCTCTCCCGACCCCTGCCCTGCTCTCACCTGTCTCAGTTCCCTCGCCCGGCAAGGAGCTCGATCACCGGATGGCACCGCCCCGTCGCCCCGGCGTGTTCCGCGGTGGTGTCGACGGTGTCCTGCTCGTCGCCGTCCTGCTCGTCGCCGTCAACCTGCGCGCGCCGATCACGGCGGTCCCGCCGGTCGTCGCCGACATCGCAGCGGACCTGCACCTGACCCCGGCGACGGCGGGTCTGCTCACGGGGTTGCCGGTGCTCTGCTTCGCGCTGACCACCCCGGCGGTCGCCGGGATCCTCGGGCGCTCCTCCCTGCGGACCGCGATCGCCGTCGCGCTCGGGCTTGTCCTGGCCGGAACCCTGCTGCGCTCGGCCGACCTCGCGATCGGCGGGCCGGGCTACGGCGGGACGTTCGCGGGCACGGTGCTCATCGGGCTGGGCATCACGACGGCGAACCTCGCCGTCCCGATGATCGCCCAGCGGGACTTCCCCGGGCAGGTCTCGACGGTCACGGGCCTGTACACGGCGGCGATCAACGTCGGCACCGTGGCGACGACGGCGCTCACCGCGCCGCTGGCGGGCGTCGTGGGCTGGCGCTGGGGCCTCGCCTCGTGGGGTGCCCTGGTCGTCGTCGCCCTCGTGTGGTGGTTGCGCGCGGTCCCTCGAGAGCCTCGCCCGACCCGCCCGGCCTCGTCCGAGAGCGCCCCGGCGACCGACGACGGCCGCTCGCCCGAGCCCCCCGACCCGCTCGCGCAGAGCATGGCGGAGGGTGTCACCGGGACCGAGCCGGACGCCGCCGCGGCGGTCGAGCGCCACGTCCTGCGGACGCCGTTCACATGGTGGCTGTGCGCGATGTTCGCGCTGCAGTCGTCGAGCTTCTACGCCCTCACCGCCTGGCTGCCCCTGATCCTCGAGGACCTCGCCGCGATCCCCCGCAGCGCGTCCGGTGGTGCGGCGTCGCTCTTCCAGGGCTTCGCCATCGTCGGCGGCCTCGCGGTGCCGCTCGCCACCCGCAGGCTGTCGATGCGCACGACGTTCCTCGGGATCGCCGTGCTGTGGCTCATGCTTCCCGCAGGCCTGCTGCTCGCCCCGAACCTCTGGGCGGTCTGGGCCTCGGCCGCGGGGATCGCGCAGGCCGCGAACTTCGTCGTCATCTTCACGCTCGTCGCGCAGCACTACCCGACCGTCCGGCGGGCACGGCAGGCGTCCGCGACGGTCCAGTCCACGGGCTACTGCCTCGCGGCCGTCGCGCCGACCGCTGCCGGTGCGCTGCAGGCCGCGACCGGCACGTGGACCGCGCCGGTCGCCGTCGTGCTCGGCGCGCTGGGGGCCATGACCGTGATCGGCGCGGTGCTGACGGGCAGGGCACCGGCGTCCGGTCGGTAGACCGAGCGGTACCGTGGTGGGATCAGTTGTCGTGTCAAGGACCGTGCCGGGAGGCGCGCCCGTGGTCGGCGACCACCCGGAGGAGGAGAGACGGATGACCGAGCCTCGCTGGCTCGACGAGACCCAGCTCGACGCGTGGAAGCGCCTCGTGTCCGTCGTCGAGCTGCTCCCCGGCGTGCTCGACTCCCAGCTCCGGCGCGACGCCGGCCTGAGCCACTTCGAGTACTACGTGCTCGCGATGCTCTCCGAGGCCCCCGACCGCTCGCTGCGCATGACGCGCCTCGCCGCCAAGACCGACGCCACGCTCCCCCGGCTGTCGCACGTCGTCGCGCGGCTCGAGGAGCGCGGCCTCGTCGAACGCCTCCCGTCCGCCGACGACCGCCGCGTCACCAACGCGCACCTCACCGACGCCGGCTGGGACAAGATCGTCGCGACGGCGCCCGGGCACGTCGAGACCGTCAGGACGCACGTCGTCGACCCCCTCACGGACGAGGAGATCGGCCAGCTCGACACCATCGCGGGCAAGATCCTCGAACGCCTCGACCCCGAGAACCGCACCGGGGTGCGGCGCACCTGAGCCGGTCGCCGGGTCGCCGGGTCAGGTGCCGGGTCGGTCGTCCGGCGCGGCGACCCGGTGCCGACGGCGCAGCCACCAGGTCAGCAGGACGCTGAGCACCAGCAGCGCGGCGACGACCGCCGCCATGCCGCCGGCGCCGAGCCGGTCCACACCGCCCGCCAGCCAGCGCTGGGTGCCCTCCGCCGCCCCGATGACCGGGTCGTCCGGCGCGCCGCCGCGCAGCACCCGGATCTCGTACCAGCCGTAGTACGCGACGTACACGCCGGCGACGACCAGCAGACCACCGCCCAGCCGGGGCACGATCCGGCCGACCTGCCGCAGCCACGTCACCACCGCCGTCTGGGCGAGCGCCACCGCCAGAGAGACGGCGACGATCACCAGCCCCATGCCCAGCGCGTACGCGCCGAACACGGCGAGACCACCGGCGACCGACTCCGCCCGGAAGCTCGCCACCACCGTGGCCAGGAACGGCGCGACGGTGCAGCTGAGCGACGCGGTGGCGTAGGCGACACCGAACAGGGCCATGGACGACGCCGACCGGGTCAGCGTCGGCCTCGTGACACCGGCGATCCGCAGACCGGGAAGCTCCCGCCCGGCCAGCAGCCACACCCCCAGCCCGACCAGCAGCACACCGAGGACCACCGTGAACCAGGGGAGGTACCGCTGGACCGCGCCGACGCCGGAGACAAGAGTGAGCAGCAGCCCGAACAGCCCGAACACCGCGACGAACCCGGCGGTCATCGCCAGGGCGAAGGCGAGCGCTCGCCGGACCGCGACCGCCCGGCTCGGCGAGTCCTTGCCCATCACCAGCATCGTCGCGTAGGCCGGGAGCAGCGCGAAGCCGCACGGGTTCACCACGGCGACCATCCCGGCCACCAGCGCCAGCCCCAGCGGCAACCCGTCCACGTCTCAGCCGACCAGGTCGGCTAGCCGGTCGGACAGCTCCTCAGGCTCCAGGTAGCCGGAGTCGGTGACGACGCCGTCCGCGTCGACGACGGCGAACGTGCTCTGCGCGGTGATCCCGAAGTGCCGCCACACCACACCCTTCTCGTCGTTCAGGTGGGTGAGGCTCCCGGTGCCGGTCATCTCGACGAAGTCCCCCATCGCCGCGAGCCCGTCCAGGCCCGCGACACCGACGACGCTCACCGCGTCGCCGTACTCCTCGGCCAGGTCGAGCACCTGCGGGGACTGGGAGACGCACGTCGGGCACCACGGCGCCCAGAACCAGAACACGACCGGCCTGCCGGTCAGGTCCGACGCGGCGAAGTCCTCGCCGTCGAGCGTCTCCGCGGTGAACGTGAGCGCCGAGTCCGCCGACCCTGCCGGCTCGGCGTCCGGCTCGGCGTCCGGCTCGGCGTCCGGCTCTGGGGTCTCCGGCTCGGCGACGTCCTGCTCGGCGGTGACCACGTCGTCCGCAGGTCGCGGGTCCTCGGCGCTCGCACAACCGGCCAGCAGCAGCACCGCCGCTGTGGCGACGGTCAACGTCCCTCGGCCTCGCCTCATCACGTCGACTCCTCGTCGTCGAGAACCTCGCACCGGGCATGTGTCCGCGGCGCCTCGCCTCCCACCACTCTACGAGCCGCGTGAACCTGGCGGACGTGCCGCGCGAGCTCCCTAGCCGGCGACCTCCGCCGCCTCCATCCAGGCGGCCTCGAGCTCGTCCTTCTCGACGGCGAGCTTGCGCAGGTCCGCCGCGAGCGCCGTGACGGCCTCGTGGTCGGTCGCCTTCTGCGCCATCGAGTCGTGCAGCCGGGCCTCGAGCTCGGCGATCTTGGTCAACCGTCGCTCGATCCGACCGATCTCCTTCTTCGCAGCCCGCAGCTCGGCGCTCGTGGGTGCTGCGGACTCGCCTGCTGCCGGCCCGGGCGCCGCACCGTCCGCCGCGACCGCGGGCTCCCCGGCGGCCGAGGCGCCGTCCCGCACGGCCGCGCGGCGCAGCTCGAGGTACTGCTCGACGCCGCCGGGCAGGTCCCGGATGGTGCCGTCACCGAGGAGCGCGACCTCCCGGTCGCAGACCCGTTCCAGCAGGTAGCGGTCGTGGGAGACGACGACGAGCGTGCCCGGCCAGCCGTCGAGGAGGTCCTCGAAGGCGGCCAGGGTGTCGGTGTCGAGGTCGTTCGTGGGCTCGTCGAGGAGCAGGACGTTCGGCTCCGCCACGAGCAGCCGCAGGAGCTGCAGGCGCCGCCGCTCGCCGCCGGAGAGGTCACGCACGAGCGTCTGCGAGCGCTCCCGGGTGAAGCCGAGCCGCTCGACGAGCTGGGACGCGGTGAGCTCCTTGCCGCCGACCGAGACAGTGCGCTTCTCCTGCTCGATGAGCTCGACGACCCGCAGTCCGCCCACGTCGTCGAGCTCGCCGACGTCCTGCGTGAGCTCGGCGACGTGGATGGTCTTGCCACGCTTGACCCGGCCCTCGTCGGGCTGGCGGCGGCCGGCGAGCAGGGCGAGGAGCGTCGTCTTGCCCGCGCCGTTGACCCCGACCACGCCGTAGCGGTCCCCCGGGCCGAGGCGCCACGTGACGTCGTCGAGGAGGGTGCGTCCCGGCTCGGCGCCGCGCGGCGGGACCCGCACGGTGACGTCCTCGAGGTCGAGCACGTCCTTGCCGAGGCGCTTGGTGGCCATCTGCGTCAGCTCGAGCGGGTCGCGCGGTGCGGGCTCGTCGGCGATGAGGGCCGCGGCGGCGTCGAGCCGGAACTTCGGCTTCGAGGTGCGGGCCGGTGCCCCGCGGCGCAGCCAGGCGAGCTCCTTGCGCAGCAGGTTGTTGCGCTTCTCCGCGCTGACGGCCGCGGTGCGGGCCCGCTCGGCGCGCGCCAGGACGTAGGCCGCGTACCCGCCCTCGTAGCCCTCGATCTCGCCCGATCCGTCCCCGCGGACCTCCCACATGCGCGAGCACACCGCGTCGAGGAACCACCGGTCGTGGGTCACGACGACGAGCGCACCCCGGGCGTTCGGCCGCCCGAAGCGCTCCTGCAGGTGCTCGGCCAGCCAGGCCACCCCCTCGACGTCGAGGTGGTTGGTGGGCTCGTCGAGGAACAGCACGTCGTGGTCGGCGACGAGCAGGGCCGCGAGCGCCACCCGGCGCCGCTGCCCGCCCGAGAGGGTCGTGGCCGGGGCGTCGAGGTCGAGGTCGGCGAGGAGCCCCGCGTGCACGGCACGGGTGCTCGCGTCCGACGCCCAGGTGTGCTCCGCGGACTGCCCGTGGACGAGGTCGCGGATCGACTGGCCCTCGCCCGCCTCGTCCCGCTGGTCGAGCATGCCGATCCGCAGCCCACCCACCCGGGTGACCCGGCCGCCGTCGGGCGTCTGGCTCCCCGCGAGGAGTCGCAGGAGGGTCGACTTGCCCGCGCCGTTGGGGCCGACGACGCCGACGCGGTCACCGTCGTCCAGACCGAGAGCGATGCCGTCGAAGAGCGTGCGCGTGCCGACGACGAGCGAGACGCCGTCCGCGCCGAGGAGATGAGCCACCGTACGAGGGTAGTCGCCCCGGACCGCTCGTCGGTCGCGCCGTCAGCCCTTGAGCCCGGAGTGCGCGAGGCCCTGGACGAACTGTCGCTGGGCCACGAGGAACACCGCGAGCACGGGCAGGACCGTGAGCGTGGTCGCGGCGAGCTGGACGTTCCACATGGGTCCGCCGTACGCGTCGACGTACTGCGTGAGCGCCTGCGGGAGCGTGAAGTTCTCCCGGCTGGACAGGTAGACGATCGGTTCGAGGTAGAGGTTCCAGGACTTGAGGAAGGTGAAGATCGCGACGGCCGCGATCGCGGGCCGGGCGAGCGGGAACGCGATCCGCCAGAAGATCCCCCAGCGCCCCAGCCCGTCCATGCGCCCGGCCTCCTCGAGCTCGCCCGGCAGGCCGAGGAAGAACTGCCGCATGATGAACGTCGCGAGCACGCTCGGTGCGCCGAAGATCGGGATGACGACGAGCGGCCAGTGGGTGTCGATGAGCCCGAGCGAGTTGACCATGCGGAACAGCGGCACGATCGTCACCTCGGACGGGACGAGCAGGCCCACGAGGACGAGGACGAACAGCGCGTTCGCCCCGGGGAACCGGATGCGCGCGAACGCGTAGCCGGCGAGCGCCGACACCAGGATGGTCCCGGCGGTGACCAGCACCGCGACGTAGAGGCTGTTCCAGTACTGCTGGGCGAAGGGTTGCAGGTCGAAGACCTCGCCGTAGGCGGCGAACGACGGGTCCTGGGGCCACAGGGTCGGCACCGACCGCAGGATCTCGCTCATCGGCTTGAGGCTCGAGGTCACCATCCACCACGTCGGGAAGACGAACGGGATGCTCAGGACGACCAGGAGCGCGACCAGCCCCGCACGGCCCCAGCGGCGTCGGAGCCGCGCGGAGGAGTCGGCGCGTGCCCGCGCGTCAACCTGCCGGTCCGGCCGTCGCCCGCCCGCCGCTCCTGCCCGCACGCCGTCCTGCCGGGGGGCGGGGGTGGGGGCGCTCATCACGTCAGACTTCATGGAAGACCCATCTCTTGCGCGTCTGCCACTGGACCAGTGTCAGGACGAGGACGATGACGAACAGCAGGACGGAGATCGAGCTCGCGTAGCCGAAGTCGTTGAACCGGAACGCCTGCTGGTAGAGGTAGTAGACGAGGACGGTGGTCGAGTTCCCCGGCCCACCCCCCGTGAGGACCGCGATCTGCGCGAAGACCTCGAGCGAGCCCACGATCGTGAGGATCGACACGAGCAGGATCGTCGGGCTGATGAGCGGCAGCGTCATCGAGCGGAACCGGCGCCACGCCGACGCGCCGTCGATGCGGGCGGCCTCCTGGATCTCCACGGGGACCGCCTGCAGCGCCGCGAGGAACAGGATCATGTTGAGTCCGACGTTCTTGAAGACCTGCACGACGATCACCGAGAGCATCGCGGTGGCCTCCCCGCGCAACCAGTTCGGCCCGTCGATCCCGACCGTCGCGAGGAACCCGTTGATCCCGCCGTCCGCCTGCAGGAGGAAGCTCCAGACGATCGTCCACGCGACCAGGGACACGACCACCGGCGAGAAGAAGAACGTGCGGAACGTCGTCGTCCCGGGCAGCTTCTGGTTGAGCAGGACCGCGAGGACCAGCGCGAGGGAGATGTTGAGCGCGACGAGCCCGACGGAGAACCACAGGCTGGCGACGAGGGAGTCGCGCAGCCCGGGGTCGGCGAGCATCCGCTCGTAGTTGTCGGCGCCGGCGAACGTGAACGTGTTCGCGAGGACGTTCCACTCGTGCAGCGAGTACCAGAAGACCGCGACGAGCGGGGCGACGACGAAGGCGAGGGCGCCGAGGACCTGCGGCGCCACCATGGTGTACCCGACGAGCCAGTCGCGCCGCGTCGCCGCAGAGCGTCGGGGACGCCGTCGCCGTCCCGTCTGCTCCGCGGCGGCGACGGCGACCGCGGAGGCGCTGGTGACCACGGTCAGTCCGCCAGGAGCGGATCGATCGCCCCGCAGACGTCGCCGAGCACCGCCTCGACGTCGGCGTCGGCGGTCCACAGCGCGTCCAGCTCGGCGCGGACGGTGTCCTGGAGCCGGGCGAAGTTCTGGTGCGCGGGCTTCGTCACGGCGCCCTGGACGCCCTCGACGACGACGGCCTGCAGCTGCTCCTCGCTGAGCAGCGGGTTCGCGGCCGCGAGCGTCGCCGACGTCAGGAGGGACTCGCGCGGCGGCGGGAAGTACGCCGCGAGCGTCTCGGCGTTCTCCGGGTTGGTGAACCAGGCGAGGAAGTCCGCCGCGATCTGCGGGGTGTCGGCGTTCGCGAAGACCCCGATGCCCGCCTGCCCGATGACGTTCTGCTGGCCCGCGGGCCCGGCCGGGAGCGGGACGACGTCCCACGCGAACGACCCGTCGAGCGACGACGCGCGGCTGATCTGGGTGATGGTCATGGCCGCGTCGCCCGCGAAGAAGTCGGCCGTGGTCCCGGGGCCGGGCATCGCGCCGTCGACGAACGTGGCGTCGTGGATCCACGTCAGCGCCTCGACCATCTCCGGGTCGGTGAAGGTGCACTGCGTGCCGTCCTCGCTCCACGGCGCGGCGCCCCACCCCTCCCAGACCGTCGAGAGGTTCTCCCAGACCTGGTACTCGAAGTCGCGGACCACCAGGCCCTGCCCGCCGGACTCGGCGGCGGCCGCCGTGGCGACGTCCCGCGCCTCGTCGTACGTCCACTCCCCGGACGCCACGAGCTCCGCCGGGTCCGCAGCACCGGCGGCGGCGACCTGGTCGGTGTTGACGAAGACCGCGAACGGGCTGTTGGAGAACGGGTACGCGAAGAGCGCGTCGTCCTCGCCCCACAGGGCGAGCGAGCTGTCGAGCAGGTCGTCGTACGCGTACTCCTCGGTGGCCTGGAGCGTGGGGGCGAGGTCGACGAGCGCCCCGCTGGAGACGAACTCCGGGGCGTAGGACTCGAGGATCCAGCCGAGGTCCGGGGCGTTGCCGCCCGCGAGCTGGGTCGTCAGCGACGTCGTGTAGTCCTCGAACGGGACGGTCTCGAACGTCACGCCCGAGACGAGCTCGGGGTTCGCCTCGACGTACGCGTCGGCGATCTCCTGGAACTGGGCGAGCTGGGTCTCGTCCGCGGTCCAGACGGTCATCCGCAGCTCGACCGGGTCGTCGGGGGTCTCGGGCTCACCGGCCGGGGTGTCGGAGCCGGTGCCGCACGCGGCCAGGGACAAGGACAGGACGGCGGCGGCCCCGGTGACGAGGACCGGGGACCGGCGAGGGGTGTGGAGGGACATCAGTGCTCCTTCGGACTGAGACGGACAGGTGAGGTGGGGTGGGGCACGTCAGTAGGGGTGGGCGCCGGCCGGCCAGCGCAGCTCGACGCCCGCGGCGGTGAGCTCGGCCTGCAGCTCGGCGAGCAGGTCGGCCTTGGACTGCACCTCGTGCGGTCGCAGGCCACGGTCCGTGCAGAACGCCGCGAGGTGACCGGCGGCCTCGCCGATGTTCCACTCGACGGGGTGCAGGCGGTAGCAGCCGTTCGTGACGTGGGTCGTGCCGATGTTCTTGTTCGCCGCGAGCAGGTTCGTCACCCGCTGCGGGATCAGCGCACCCAGCGGGATCTCGAACGGGGTCGACGCGACGTCGATGTACGTGTCGCCGCCGGTCGACGGGTGCAGGTCGATGCGGTACATCCCCACACCCACGCTGTCGTCGTACCGCGTCGCGCCGCGGTCGCCCCGCACCGCGTACGAGACGTCGTTCTCGGTGACGGTCGTCAGCGCGCGCAGCCGGCGGGACTCGCGGTGGTACGGCGCCTGGGCCAGGCCGTCGGCGCTGCCCATGACATCGGGGCGCAGCCGCAGACCGGGATAACCGGTGCCGCCGTCAGGCCGGGGCGCCTCGGTCTGCATCCAGTACAGCATCGACAGGCTGAGCTGCCGGGCGTCCGCGACCCGGGCGTCGACGACGTCCTGGGGCACGTCGAGCACCGGGTCGAGGAAGTAGTCGATGCTCGGCCAGTTCACCAGGCACAGGTCGCTCGCGTAGTGCCCCGGCGCGAAGAGGTCGCGGGCGGCGATCCGGCGGAACGTCCACAGGTTGCCGTCGCCGGGGTTCTTCGACTGGTCCGCGTCGACCGCCAGCGGGTCGTCCCCCGGGTTCGGCGTGAAGGTGCGCACGTCCATCGCGAGCGTGCGCGGGTTCGGCGCCTGCCACGAGAGCATCGGCGCGCCGTTCCATGCCGCCGGGCGGTAGGAGCGCCAGAAGTCGTAGCGCTCCGGCCGGTCGATCGTCCGGTCGCCGTCGACGTGCTCGACCGCGAAGCACACGCTCAGGGCCTGCACGTTGCCCGGCTGCGCCTCGTCCGGTGCGCTGGGCTCCCCCGTCTCGGCCGACGACTCGAACCCGGTGACGTACTCCGTCCCCGTCAGCGGCAGGAGCTCACCGGTCTCGGTCGCGTCGACGACGTACCCGGCGATCACGCGCGTCCGTGCGCCGTCGAGCAGCGAGGTGAGCGTCACCGAGGTGACCCGGTCGCCGTCCGTGGTGGCCGACGTCGGACGCACCCGCTCCAGGAGCGAGATCCGGCCGGCGGACCGCCACGGGGCGAGCATCTCCTCGAGCACACCGACCGCGACCCGCGGCTCGTGGCACAGCTTCGACACCCAGCCCGCGCCGGGGTTGAGCCCGGCCCACCCGCGCGCGGCGTCCGTCAGCGGGTACGAGCGACGGTAGGTGTCCCGGATGCCGTCGCGCAGCCGCCGGTAGCTCGCGGTCACACCGAAGCTCTCGACCCACGGGTGCTCGTCGGGCGGGACGGCCTGCGACGTGAGCTGGCCACCGATCCACGGGAACTCCTCGGTGAGGACGACGCGCGCCCCCCGCTCGGCCGCCGCGAGCGCCGCGGCGACGCCGCCCAGCCCGGCTCCGACGACGAGGACGTCGGCGGTGATCTCGCCGGTGCTGGCAGTGCTGGCGGTGCTGGGAGTGGGGTTGCTCACGTGCTGGTCCGATCTCTTGGTGGTGCTGGCCTGTGGTTGGGGTGCGTCAAGGGCGACGCGTCAGGTGGCGCGGCGCGTCAGGTGGACGCGGGGCCGACGGTCGCGCCCTCGACGTCGGTGCAGTCGAGGAGCTGGTGCAGCTCGGACGGGGCCGGCCCGTCCGAGGCGACGAGTCGCGAGAGCAGGAGCAGCGCCCTGGCCCCCATCTCCTCGCGCGGGATGGTGAAGCCGGACCACTTCGTGGCGCCGGGCCGACGGTGGTGCGGCTGCCCGAGGAGCAGGACGGAGACGTCGTCGGGGACGCCGACGCCGCGGTCGCCGAGCGCCGCGACCAGGGCGTCGGGATCGTGCTCCGGGGCGACGAGCACCGCGCTGAGCCGCAGGTCGAGGATCTCCGCGGCGCACTGGTCGGGGTCCTCGGCCTCGACGAAGCGCGGCACGAGCCCTCGCGCCTTGAGAGCCGCCCGGTAGCCGTCGACACGGTCGAGCGTGGGTTGGTCCGTGCCGCGGGGGCCGACGTACCCGATCCGCTCGTGGCCCCCCTCGCAGAGCCGGGCGACGGCACGGGTCGTGGCGGCGGCGTAGTCGGCGCCGACGTACGGCAGCCGGCCGCCGTCGCTGCCGCGCCGGCCGATGAAGACGAACGGGTAGTTGGTGTCGAGCAGATGCTGCAGCTCGCCCCGGTCCTCGTGCTGGCCGAGGAGGAGGCAGCCGTCGGCGATGCCCAGCCGCTGCCAGCCGTCGCGGGTCAGGCGGCGCCGGCCGTCCTCGACCCGGGCGCTGGTGAAGAGCAGGATGTCGATGCCGAGCGTCTCGGCCGCGTGCTCGATGCCCACGAGGAACGGGCCGTAGAAGTCGCGCCCACCGCGGGGGAACGTCGCCTCGTAGGTGAAGACCCCGAGGATCTGGTTGCGCCCGCCGGCGAGCCGCTGCGCGACGGGGTTCGCCGAGTACCCGGTGATCCTGATCGCGTCGAGGACACGCAGGCGCGTCTCCTCGCTGATCCGGACCCCGGCCGGCGTCGAGTCGTTGAGGACGAACGAGACGGTCGCCTGGCTCACGCCCGCCATGGCGGCGACGTCGGCCTGGGTGATGCGGTGCCTCGGCATGGATCCTCCTCGATCGCGTCATCGGTGACGTGGAAGGAGTCTCGCGAGAGGTGCAGGACGAGGTCAATCAGATAATGCGCATTATTAACGGCCGACGGCCGCCCGATCGGTTGATCGGACGGCCGCCTGCCGCGCAGGTCAGTCGCAGTCGAGCCCCGCGTACGGCACCTCGAGCGGGACCGGTGCCGGGTCGTGGGCCCCGCCCGGCGTGGCCATGACCGTCGCCGACCCGGCGCCCACCGACGCCGCCCGGGCGCCGAAGGCCTGGTACACGCTCGCCCCCGGCGCGACGTCGTGCACCGTGCGCTCCCCGTACGCCGTCGCCAGGCGCACCGCCACCGGTCCGTCGGAGACGTTGCGGGCGCTCACGGCCACGTAGGCGCGGCCCGCGAGGCAGCGCACCTGCGACGTCGCCTCGACCGCCGGCTCACCCGTCGCGCACTCCGCCGCCTCGGCCTCGCTGGGAGTCCAGCGGAACCAGTCGAACGACGCCGTGATCTCCGGCGCGCCCGTCGTCCCCCGCATCGCGGAGAGCCCGACGCCGGTCGGGGCGAGCGTGGCGAGCGGCACCGGGCGCCCGATCTCCCGGAAGTCGACGCCGTCGATCGACGCGAAGGAGCGCACCTGCTCGCCGTCGCTCGCCAGGCGCACCCACACCGTCGTCGCGGTGCCCGCCGGCACCACGCGCGAGTCCTGGGACGCGTTGCGGTCGACACCGGCGTTGCGCCACAGGTACGAGAAGCGCAGACCGCCCTGGCCGACGTTGAAGTCGATCTTGGCGTAGCTCGAGTCGTTCCGGTACAGCAGGATCCCGGCCTGCTGGTACGCCTGCGTCGGCTCGATCTCGAGCTGTGTCGTGACCTCCCACGCGCCGTCGGGCACGGGCTGGAGCGGGAACGCGGCCCCCGCGACACCGCTCGCGTAGGTGGGGATCGTCAGCGTGCCGTCCGCGACCTCGTGGCGGGACGTCTCCGCCCGGACGAGCGCCCAGGGCGCACCGAGCTCGTCCCCGTCGAACTCGTCGGACGCGGCCCCACGGCACTGCTCGCGCAGCGGGTCCGGGTCCGGCGCGGGCTGCGGCGGGCGCACCGCGTCCAGGTCGCGCTTCGCCCAGGCGATCACGCCCGTCAGACGCGCCCCGGACTCGTAGAAGAGGTAGGTGTCCGCGCCGTCGGTCACGATCTGCGGCGCGGCGACGCGCCCGGTGTCCTCCCCCGTCCCCGACGACCGGTGCAGGGTCCACACCGGGCCGAGGTCCGTGAGCGTCGGGTCGACCGTGCGGGCGTGGATGATGCCGGTGGAGCCGTGGTAGACGACGTAGAGCTGCCCCTGCCACTCCCACAGGTCCGCACCGGAGACGTTCTGCCCCTCGTCCCAGCCGGGCACCACGAGCGGGTCCGCCCGCACGTCCCAGTCGCGGCCGTCGACGGACTCGGCGACCTTGATGCGCCGGATGTCGTCCGTCCGGTTCTGCATGTAGAACATCGCGTACCGGTAGGCGGAGTCCGGGTCCGGGTGGTCGAACACGCGCGCGTACGACGTCTCCGTCGTGCCGGGCCCGCCGTCGGCGTTGGTCACCGCCACGCCGCCGTACTCGAAGGTCACCCCGTCGGCGGACGTCGCGTAGCGGGTCGTGGAGTTGTTGCCGTGGAAGTAGAGGAACAGGCGTCCCTCGTCGGCGTTCCAGAAGGCGTCCGGGGAGGAGACGTGCGGCACGGGGCCGTAGTGCGGCGGCCAGTCGTTGCTGATGAGCGGGTTCTGCGCGTACTCGGTCCACGGGCCCTCGAGGGAGTCCGCGTACAGGAGCATGATGCCGCCCGGGTCGTCGTGCGGGGCGAGGTAGAGGTACCACTCGCCGAGCGGGTCCTCGAGGTGGGCACCCGCGTGGAACACGCTCGGGAAGATGAACTCGTCCGTCGGGTTGTAGATCATCTCGTCGGGCTCGGTGATGACGCCTCGGTAGTCGAACACCGGGAGGTCCGACTCCGACGGCGCTGGGGCGGCAGGCGGCGCCGTGGTGGCTGCGGCGGACGCGGGCTGCGGGGCCTGGGGCACGGCGCCCGCCGGGGCGAGGGTCGTCGAGGCGACCAGGAGGGCGCCGACGGCCACGGCCCGGGTTCTTCGCCGTGCCACCGCCCGGAGACGGTGCGCACGAGCGCGGGAGCGGGGATGGGGACGCGGGTTCGTCACGAGGACCTCCGTCGGTTCCTGCCGGCGGCTTCCTCGCGCGCCGGCCACCGGGGGCACGCCCCGGCTCCGTCGCAGTCTGTGAACGGGCGTGCACGGGCGTCAACACGATGATGCGCATTATTAACGGCGGCCGGCCGACGACCGGCCGGGGAGACGTTCGTTAGAGTCGCACCGCACCGTGCACCCCGACCACCCGGAGGAACCTGTCGTGCCGTTCTTCGACCTCGGCCCCGACCAGCTCGCCGCCTACGCCCCGCAGGTGGCCGAGCCCGCGGACTTCGACGAGTTCTGGTCCCGCACCCTCGCCGAGTCGCGCGCCCACGGGGGCGCCGCGCAGGTCGAGCGGGTGACCACCGGGCTGCGGCTGGTCGACGTCGACGACGTCACCTTCCCGGGCTTCGCGGGACAGCCGGTCAAGGCGTGGCTCGTCCGCCCCGCGGGCGCGACCGAGCTGCTGCCCGCGGTCGTCGAGTTCGTCGGGTACGGCGGCGGGCGAGGGCTCGCGCACGAGCACCTCACGTGGGCGAACGCCGGGTTCGCGCACCTCCTCGTGGACACGCGCGGCCAGGGCAGCCGCTGGGGAACCGGCGGCGACACCCCCGACCCGGGCGGGTCCGGCCCGGCCGCCCCCGGGTTCCTCACGCGCGGGATCGACGACCCGCACGAGCACTACTACCGGCGCGTCTTCACCGACGGCGTGCGCGCCGTCGACGCCGTGCGCACCGTCGACGGGATCGACCCGGCACGGGTCGCCGTCACCGGCACGAGCCAGGGCGGCGGGATCGCGCTCGCCGTCGCCGGCCTGGTCCCCGACCTGCTCGCCGTGATGCCGGACGTCCCGTTCCTCAGTCACTTCCGCCGGGCCGTGGAGACCACCGGCGACATGCCGTACGGGGAGATCACGCAGTACCTCGCGGTCCACCGCGATCAGGCCGAGAGGGTGTTCCGGACCTTGTCCTACCTGGACGGCGTGAACTTCGCCGTCCGCGCGAACGCCCCGGCGCTGTTCTCCGTCGCCCTCATGGACACCGTCTGCCCGCCCTCGACCGTGTACGCGTCGTTCAACCGGTACACGTCCGGCGCGCAGGGCGGCCGGGAGATGGACAGTGACATCGACCGGTCCGTCGACAAGGAGATCGACGTGTACCCGTACAACCAGCACGAGGGCGGGCAGGGCTACCGGTTCGTGCGCCAGCTCGACTGGCTGCGTGCGCACGGCGCCTGAGCGCGTACCACCTCAGTGCTGGACGACCCGCGCCCCGGGCGTCGGGCCGGTCGCGCAGTAGACCGCGTCCGCGACGTCCGCCGCCGTCCACGACGCCGCGATCGCCAGCGCGTGCTGACGGCTGCGGGCGAGCGCCGCGATCGTCGGGCCCGAGCCGGACACGATGACGCCCAGCGCGCCCGAGTCGCGCGCGACGGACATGGTCCGGGCGAGGTCGGGCATCATCTCGAGCGTCGCGCGCTGCAGATCGTTGTGCAGGGCACGCCCCAGCCCGACGGCGTCCCCGGCCCGCAGGGCCTGCATGAGCTCGGTGTCGTCCGCGAGCTCGACGTCCGGGGTCCCGCCGACGACGTCGTCGAACACCCGGAAGACCTCGACGGTGGGCAGCCCCTCGTCGCGGACGGCGAAGACCCAGTGGAACTCTCCCCGGGCCATGGCCGGCGTCAGCAGGTGACCGCGTCCCGTGCCGACGGCGGTGTGGCCCACGAGACCGAACGGGACGTCCGCACCCAGCCCTGCCGCGAGGTCCATGAGCTCTGCCCGGCCCACGCCCGTCTCCCAGAGCGCGTCGCAGGCGAGCAGCGCGGCGGCGCCGTCGGCCGAGCCGCCGGCCATCCCCCCGGCCACCGGGACTCCCTTGACGATGTCCAGGTGCACGTCGGGCGCCACCCCCGCGTACCGGGCCAAGGCCTCGGCCGCCTGCCACACGATGTTCGACGAGTCGGTGGGGACTCGCTCGGCGTGGGTCCCGGTCACCGACACGGAGATCCCGGAGCCGTCCGGGACCTGCTGCGCGTGTACCTCCTCGACGAGGCTCACGGCCTGGAAGATCGTCACCAGCGGGTGGTAGCCGTCGTCCTGGCGCGCACCCACCCGCAGCGAGAGGTTGACCTTCCCTGGCGCACGGACCCGCACCGACACGGGTGGCGCGGCGGCGAGGTGCGGGGTCACGCGTCCACTGTGCCAGGTCCACCGGACCCGGCGCGCGACGAGGCGGACGTGCCCCGCGGGCCGTCAGGAACGGCATCGACTGCCGGCACGGTCGCCAGCGCCTCGGCGATCCGGGCGAAGTCGGCGATCTCGAGCCGCTCCCCGCGAGCCTCGGGATCGACCCCGGCATGCTCGAGCACCGCCCGCGCGCGGGCGGGCGAGCCCGCGAGCTGCGCGAGGGCCGACCGCAGCATCTTGCGCCGCTGGGCGAACGCGGCATCCACCACCGCGAACACCTGCGAGCGGGTCGCCGTGGTCGGTGGCGGGTCCCGACGCTCGAGCGCCACCAGGGCCGAGTCGACGTTCGGCACCGGCCAGAACACGCTGCGCCCGACCGTGCCGGCACGGCGCGCCGACGCGTACCAGGCCGCCTTGACCGACGGGACGCCGTAGGTGCGGTTGCCGGGCGGCGCCGCGAGCCGGTCCGCGACCTCGGCCTGCACCATGACGAGCACCCGCTCGAGCGAGTCGAACCGCTCGAGGAACGTGAGCAGCACGGGCACCGCGACGTTGTAGGGCAGGTTCGCCACGAGCGCGGTGGGTGGCGGTCCGGGCAGCTCGGTGACATCGAGCGCGTCCGCACCGACGACCGTCAGGCGCGCGGCGTCGTCGGGCAGGTGCCGGGCCACGGTACGACCGAGCTCCGCGGCGAGCACCGGGTCGATCTCCACGGCGACGACGCTCGCCCCGGCGTCGAGCAGCCCGAGCGTCAGCGAGCCGAGACCCGGCCCGACCTCGACGACCTGGTCCCCCGGCCCGATGCCGGCGGTGCGCACGATCTTGCGCACCGTGCCGCCGTCGTGCACGAAGTTCTGCCCGAGGGTCTTCGTGGGCCGGACACCGAGACGCCCTGCCAGGTCGCGGATCTCCGCAGGACCGAGCAGGGCGTTCGGGGTGTCGTTCATGGACGTGAGCCTACCGGCGGCGGGCGCACCCGCCGGAACGTCCGGTCAACGCAGGCCGAGTTTGCTCGAGCAGTGCGGCCACTGGCCCCAGCCCGACGCTGCCTGCAGCTTCTTGGCGAGACGCGTCTGCTCGGCGGCCGACGCGTCGGACGGCAGGCCGGTACCACCCATGGCCTGCCACGTCGGCAGCGAGAACTGGTACATGCCGTAGTAGCCGTTGCCGGTGTTCGTGGACGGGTTGCCGCCCGACTCGCACTGCGCGAGGGCCGCCCAGACGTCACCGCTCGCGGCCGCGCCCGAGGACCCCGACGAGACGTCGGCGTCGGACGAACCGCTCGAGCCCGACGAGGACGAACCGCTGGACGAGGAGCCGGAGCTGCTCGACCCGGACGAGCTCGCGGCAGGGGCGGGGGCCGGCTCAGGCTCGGGCTCGGGGCGCTCCTTGGTGCCCTCGACGAGGACACGGTCGACCGGGGGCGACGTCACGCCCTTCGAGAGGGTCTCGCGGGACTCCTCCTCGCCGTCGACGAGGGTGACGCTGAAGACCGTCGTGTGCACGCCCTTCTTGCCCTCCTCCTCGACCACGGTGGGGAGGTCCTCGTAACGGTTCGCGTCGGACTTCGTGACCGTCTCGAAGTCGATCTTCTTGGTCTTCTTCTGCTCCTCGACCACGACCCGCTGGACGACGAGCGAGACCGCCGGGGTCTCCTCCTCGTCGCGCGCGACGTGAATCCGGTCGAGCTCTTCGAGCACGACGCCCTGCTGGTCGAGGATCGCGTCGATGCCGATCGAGCCGTCCGGCGCGACCTCGGCCTCGCCGTCGGCGACGACGTTGACGGGTCCGTCGGTGTTCAGGCGCAGGCCGAGCGACGGACGCCCGTCGGTGGCCGAGCGGGACGCCACGAGGCGGACGTCGCCGCCGCGCGACGAGAGGTCGG
Source organism: Oerskovia flava (assembly GCF_026163685.1). GTDB lineage: Bacteria > Actinomycetota > Actinomycetes > Actinomycetales > Cellulomonadaceae > Oerskovia_A > Oerskovia_A flava. The sequence continues at coordinate 202,084 of NZ_JAOXSR010000007.1, read as the reverse complement.
CGAGGGCCTCGTCCGCGTCGAGCGCGGTGAGCCAGATGTCGTCCTGCTTACCGTCGGTCTCGACGGTGACCTGGCGCCCGTAGCGCACGACGACCTCGCTGCCGTTCTGCAGCGGCGCGTCGACGGCGGGTGCGACGACGTCACGCTCGCCCGTGCGCACCTCCTGCTCGTCGAGGAAGCCCTCGACGGAACCAGCGAAGGTGGTCACGGTGGTGATCTGGCCGTCGATGTCGAGCTGGACGGTCTTGCGCGCGTTGCCGTACGCGACGGCACCCGTGGCGAGGAGTGCGACCGCGGTGGCGCCGGCGATCAGGGGCCAGCGACGACGGCGGGAAGTGGTGGGGCCCGGCTCTGCGGCGTCCGGGGGGACGGCGGCCTGGGCGGGGTCGTGCAGCTGCAGGGGCATGGTCTCGGCGCTCGGCTGAGCGTCGGCCGCTCTCGCGGTCCGGCGGAAGGGGTTCGTCACTCGGGTCCAGTCGTCGAAGTACCCGGGCACGGGGTCCGACGGCGCAGGTGCGCCTCAACGATGTCGCCGCGAAGGGCTGCGACGCGACCACCCGAGGGAGGTCACCGCTGGTCTCGAACTGCCGATCCGGCTGCTCTCGCCCCTCCGTTGCACCGTCGGACGACGGTCCTGCGGGTGGGCGTGCCGCGAGTCCGGAGGACCACGCGACAATCGACCGTAACCGATTCGTTATCTCCCGCCAACCCCGGACGGCGTTCGGACGCGTCCGAACGCACGTTCTGTCCGGGTATCCAGGCGAATGTCACCCGCTCGTCGTTCCACCCGTCAGTACCAGCCGACCTCCCGCGAGTGACCCCATGCGCCGCACGGCGACCCGTAGCGCCCCTCGATGTACCCGAGACCCCACGTGATCTGCGTCGCCGGGTTGGTCCGCCAGTCCGCGCCAGCCGACGCCATCTTGGTACCAGGCAGCGACTGCGGGATCCCGTAGGCACCGCTCGACGGGTTCTCCGCGTTGACGCGCCAGTTGCTCTCCTTGGTCCACAGGTTGTCGAGGCACACGAACTGGTCGTCGCCCCACCCCCGCTGCGCCGCCAGCGAACGGCCCAACGCTCGCGCCGAGCCCGGGTCGACGGACACGCTCGACGGGTTGAACGTCCCGATGCGGATCACCTCGTCGCGCGGTTCGCGTGTGACGACCCGTGCCACGACCTCGCGCGAGACCTCCGCGCCCTCCAGCGTCCGGACGGCGTAGGTCGTCACGGCCTCGCCCGCCAGCCCGGAGGTCTCCACGACCCGGTGCCCGCGCGGGAGGCTCGGATCCTCGATCTCCTGGCTGTCGAACGGCAGCACCTCGGTCACCTTGTCCGACGCGGTCGACGCCCGGCTGACGAGCACGAGCATCCCGTCGACGGCGGCCGCGTCCAGCGGTGCCGACGTGTCGTCGCCCTCGCCCAGGACGATGCCCGCGTGCGACAGCACGCCGCGGACGACCGGCTCGGCCGTCGTGATCGGCATGACCGCGCCGTCGACCGCGACGTGCACGGTCTTGAGCGTCGAGACCCGCAGCTCGCCCCGCCCGAGCACCTCGGAGCGTGACGCGGAGGTCACCGCGCCCTCCGCGCGCGGGCCCAGCGCGGTGAGGAGCTCCCCGACGGTGCGCGCCGTCGTCGTGATCGTCTGCACCTGACCGTCGATCTCGAGCGTCACGTCGCGGCTCGTGCGCACGACGATCGTCGACCCGTTGCGCGCCGCCTCGCTCGCGGCCGGCTCGACGAGGTCGGCAGGGTCGACCGAGATGTCGCGGTAGTCGAGGACCTCGCCGACGGTCCGGCCGTAGGCGCTCACCGACCGGACCTCGCCGTCGACGTCGATCACCAGCGACTTGTGCATCGTCGCGAACGCGCTGGTCGCCCCGACGATGCTCGCCACGACGACGCCCTGCGCGACGAGCCGCGTCACGCGCCGACGCATCGTCCCGTCGGGAGCGAGCACGGATCACCTACCTGTTCGTCAGCCTGTCGGGCGCCGGTACGCCCCTCGCGGGAGACCCCGCGACGTGGGGGCGAGAGCCCGGCACGACCGTAGCCGAATCGGGACGATCCGGAAAGGCCACACCGGCGAGAACGCGGGCCTACCAGGGTCCGTAGACGTCCTCGGACGACACGGACACCTGGCGGCACACCTCGTGCAGCGGCGTGCCGGTCACCTCGGCGACGGTCCGCACGGTCAGCGGCAGCAGGTACGGCGCGTTCGGGCGGCCGCGGTGCGGGTGGGGGGTGAGGTAGGGCGCGTCGGTCTCGACGAGCACCTGGGACAGCGGCACGGTGGCGAGCGCCGCGCGCAGGTGGTCGTTGGCTCGGAACGTGAGCGGCCCGGCGAACGAGAGGTACCAGCCCTGCTCGGCGCAGTACCGCGCCATCTCGACGTCGCCGGAGTAGCAGTGGAAGACCGTGCGCTCGGGGGCGCCGTCGGTGCGCAGCACCTCGAGGACCTCGGCGTGGGCGTCGCGGTCGTGGATCTGCAGCGGCAGCCCCAGCTCCTTCGCGAGGGCCACGTGGGCCCGGAACGAGGCGCGCTGTACGTCAGCGCCTGCCGGTCCTGTACGGAACAGGTCCATGCCGGTCTCGCCGATCGCGCGGATGCGGTCGTTGGCCCGGGCGAGGTCCGCGATCTCCGCGACCGCGGCGTCGAGCCCGATCGCGTGGCGGGCCTGCGGGGACGGGACGAGGCCGTCGGGGCCGACCTCGGTGACGCCCCCGTGCAGCGTCGCCTCGTTCGGGTGGATCGCCACGGCCCCGACGAGCGCGGGGTGCTCACGGACCAGCTCGGCGGTCAGGCGGGCCGACGGCAGGTCGCAGCCCACCTGCACCATCCGGTCCACCCCGACGGCCGCGGCGCGCCGCACGTGCTCGTCGACGCTCGGGACGGGCTCGCCGTCGGGCAGGACGTCGGCCACCGACTCGAGGTGCGTGTGGTTGTCGACGACCGGCAGCGGCAGCGGCTCGGGGTCGGCCGGCCATCCGCGGTCACGGCTCTTGGCCAACGGACCCTCTCCTCTCCTGCGCGAGGTAGAACCCCGGCTCGCGAGATAGAACCCTGGTCGCGCACTGGGGTTCTACCTCGCGCACTGGAGTTCTATCTCGCGGACCTCGGGTCTACCTCGCGGACCTCGGTTCTCTCTCGCGGGCGGGTGTCAGGCGACGACGGGGTCCTCGAGGCGCGGGAAGAGCGAGGCGCCCTTGGTGATGGTCGTGCCGGCCGGCAGCGTCCCGAAGCGGCCCGCACCGTCGACGGGCTGGAGGGCGAGCGCGCCGAGCGGCGCCTCGGCACCGAGCGACTCCCACAGCGCATCGGCGGCCTTCGGCGTCACCGGGTGCAGCAGGACCGCCAGCGAGCGCAGCGCCTCCGCCGCGGTGACCAGCACCGTGGCGAGGCGACCGCCCTGGACCGCACCGCCGTCGGGCGCCTGCTCCTCGGGGAGCTTCGCGACCTTCCAGGGCTCCTGCTCGGTGATGTACACGTTCGTGGCGTCGACGAGCGTCCACACCGCGTTGATCGCGTCCTGCAGCGCGAGCCGGTCGATCGCCGCCTCGGCGTCCGCCACGGCCTTCGCCGCGACCTGCTCCAGCGCGCGCTCGGCGTCGGTCGCCTCGCCCGCGGCCGGCAGCGCACCGCCGTAGTACTTGCCGACCATCGCCGCGACCCGCGAGGCGAGGTTGCCGAAGCCGTTCGCGAGCTCCGCGTGGTAGCGGGCGCTCAGGTCCTCCCAGGAGAACGACCCGTCCTGCCCGAACGCGATCGCGCGGAGGAAGTAGTACCGGAACGCGTCCGACCCGAAGTGGTCGATGATCTGGCTCGGCGCGATGCCCGTCAGCTTCGACTTGCTCATCTTCTCGCCGCCGACGAGCAGCCAGCCGTGCGCGAACACCGTCGTCGGCAGCGGCAGACCCGCCGCCATGAGCATGGCCGGCCAGATCACGGCGTGGAACCGCAGGATGTCCTTGCCCACGAGGTGCACGTCCGCCGGCCACGTCGACGCGAACCGCGCCTTCTCCTGCGGGTCGTCGCTGCCCAGCCCGACGGCGGTCGCGTAGTTGAGCAGCGCGTCGAACCACACGTAGAGCACGTGGGTGGTGTCCCACGGGATCGGCACGCCCCAGTCGAACGTGTTCCGCGAGATCGAGAGGTCCTGCAGCCCACCACGGACGAACGCGAGGACCTCGTTGCGCGCGCTGGCCGGCTGGACGAACTCCGGGTGCTCCTCGTAGAGGGCGAGCAGACGCTCGGTGTACGCGCTCATCCGGAAGAAGTAGTTCTGCTCCGAGAGCATCTCGACCGGCCGGCCGTGGATCGGGCAGAGCTTGAGGCCCTCGTACTCGCCCGTGCCGTCGATCAGCTCGCCGGGCAGCTTGTACTCCTCGCAGCCCACGCAGTACGGGCCCTCGTACGACCCGGCGTAGATCTCGCCCTTGTCGTGCAGGTCCTGGATGAAGGCCTGCACACGCTCGGTGTGGCGCGGCTGCGTGGTGCGGATGAAGTCGTCGTTGATCGCGTCGATCGTCTGCAGCACCGGCTTCCACGAGCCCTCGACCAGACGGTCCGCCCACTCCTGCGGGCTCACGCCGTTGGCCTCGGCCGTGCGCATGACCTTCTGCCCGTGCTCGTCGGTCCCCGTGAGGAACCAGACGTTCTCCTGGCGCTGGCGGTGCCAGCGGGTGATCACGTCCGCAGCGACCGTCGTGTACGCGTGCCCGATGTGCGGGGCGTCGTTCACGTAGTAGATCGGCGTCGTGAGGTAGAAGCTCTTGCGGGCGGCGTCGGGCATGGTTCACATCGTAGTTCGCCACGCCCGACGCTCGCGCCGGGATTCCGGCTCAGTACCAGTTGTTCGCCTGCGAGTGCGCCCACGCACCGCACGGCGTGCCGTAGCGCCCGGAGATGTAGTCCAGGCCCCAGGTGATCTGCGTCGCCGGGTTGGTGCGCCAGTCGCTGCCCGCCGTGGCCATCTTGTTGCCGGGCAGGGACTGCGGGATGCCGTAGGCGCCCGAGGACGGGTTCTGCGCCGACGGGTTCCAGTTCGACTCCTTGGTGAACAGGTTGTCGAGGCACTGGAACTGGTCGGCACCCCAGCCGCGGTCGGCAACCATCTGGCGCGCGATCTCCTGCGGGGAACCGGAGACGGTCGGGCCCGGGGACGAGCCCGACGACCCGCTCGACCCGCTGCTCGTCGCGGCGGGCTCGGGCTCCGGCGCGGGGCGCTCCTTGGTGCCCTCGACGACGATCTTGTCGACGGGCTCGGTGGTCACGCCCTTCGAGACCGTCTCGCGGGACTCCTCCTCGCCGTCGACGGTCGTCACGGAGTAGACGGTCGTGTGCTCACCCTTGGAACCCTTGCGCTCGACGACCGGGTCGAGGTCCTCGTAGCGGTCGGGGTCCGTCTTCGTGACGGTCTCGAAGTCGATCGCCTTGGTCTTCTTCTTCTCCTCGACGACGACGCGCTGCACGACGAGGGAGACCGCGGGGTCCTGCGACTCGTCACGCTCGACGTGCACGCGGTCCAGCTCCTCGAGGACGATGCCCTCGCGGTCGAGGATCGCGTCGATCCCGATGCTGCCGTCCGGGGCGACGACGCTCTCGCCGTCGGCGACGACGTTGACCGGACCGTCCGTGTCGAGGCTCAGCGCGAGCGACGCACGACCGTCGGTCGCGGAGCGCGAGGCGACGAGACGGACGTCACCGCCGCGGGCGGCCAGGGTCTCGAGCGCCTCGTCGGCGTCGAGCACGGTGAACCAGACGTCGGCCTGCTCGCCGTCGGTCTCGACCGTCACCTGGCGGGCCGTGCGCACGACGACGTCGGTCCCGTTGCTCAGCGCGGCGTCGGGGCCGGGCGCCACGAGGTCGCGCTCGTCGACGCTGATCTCTTCCTCGTCGAGCAACCCCTGGACCGACCCGGCGAACGTCGTCACGGAGACGACCTGGCCGTCGACGTCGAGCTCGACCGTCTTGCGCGCGTTGCCGTAGGCCACCGCGCCGGTCGCGAGGACCGCGACGGCGGTCGCGCCGGCGACGATCGGCCAGCGGCGACGACGGGCAGCGGTGCTGCCGACCGGGGTGGCGGCGTCCGGGGCGTCGCCGCCCGGGACGTCGTGCAGGGTGCTGTCGGTCATGGCGTGGGTGCTCGAATCAGTCGGGTCGGCCGCGCGTGCGGTCCTGCGGAAGAGGTGCTTCACTCGGGTCCTGTCCTCGGGCTTCCCGGCACGGTGGTCGATTGCGCGTCCCACGGCGGGAGGTGCGTGGGCACCCTGGGGGGCGTGGGACGGTTCGTCCGCTCTCGACCAGCCGATCCGGCTGTCGTGCGGTGTCTCGCGAGCGCTGCGCGCCTCGGTCTGGGACACCCCGTCCCGGCGCGCACGCCTACACCTGTCGGTGAGGTCCAGCACGCGAGGACACTCGACCGTAACCGATTCGTTATCTGGATCCAAGCCCGGGTGGTCGTCACCGCCCCGCCCGGGTGGTCGTCACCGCCCCGCTCACGAGTCGACCGACACGCTGAGCAGACGGTCGTCCCCCGCGCGGGGACTGCCCCGCCCGTCCGTGTTGTTCGTCAGCACCCACAGCCCGCCGTCGGGGCGCGCCACGACCGTCCGCACGCGCCCGACGTCGGTGAGCAGCGCCTGCGGCTCGCCGAACGCGTCAGCCGACCACCCGTCGTCGGGCACACCCCCGGGGCCCTCCGCGAAGGGCACGCGCCACAGCACCTGCCCGCGCAGCCCGGCGACGTAGACCCCCTCGTCCGTGACCGCCAGCCCGCTCGGGCTCGCCCGCGAGGTCTCCCACGTGACGATCGGGTCGACGAGCCCGTCGCCGCCGCCCCCCTCGGTGCCCTCGCGCTCCGGCCAGCCGTAGTTCGCCCCCGGCTCGACGACGTTCAGCTCGTCCAGCCGGTTCTGACCGAACTCGCTCGCGAACATCCGCTCCGTCGCGTCCCAGCCCAGGCCCTGGACGTTGCGGTGCCCCAGGCTCCACACCGGCGAGCCCTCGTCGGGGTTGCCGGGAGCGGGCTCACCGTCCGTCGTGACCCGCAGGATCTTGCCGCCGAGCGCGTCCGGGTCCTGGGACGTGCCCGGCTGCGCGGCGTCCCCCGTCGCGACGTAGAGGTACCCGTCCGGCCCGAACGCGAGGCGCCCGCCGTTGTGGTTGCCCGCCTTGGGGATGTCGGTGACGACCGGTTCGAGGTCCGCGAGCGTGCCGTCCGCCTGCCGCCCGCGCAGCACCTCGTTCGCGGCGACACCGGTCCGGTACACGTAGAGCATCTCCTCGTCGTCCGGGTCCAGTGCGAGCCCCATGAGCCCGCCCTCGCCGGTCGCGTCGGTGCGCTCGCGCAGGTCGTCGGCCCCCGGGCCCGTGACCTGCGTGGTCGAGCCGTCCTGCGGGTCGACGAGGATCAGGGTGCGCTCGTCGCGCAACGACACCAGGAGCCGACCGTCCGCGAGCGGGGCGAGCCCCCAGGGTGCGGCGAGGCCTTCCGCGACCGTGCTCACCTCGACGTCGACCTCGGGCACCGCCCGCAGCGACGACTCGGGAGGATCCTCGGGCGACGGCTCGTCCTCCTCCGGGGAGGGCGAGGACGGCGGAGCAGTCGTGCTCGTCACCGTGTCCGCCGGGCTCTCAGGGGCTTGCGCCCCGGGTGACGTGCAGCCGACAGCGAGCAGCAGCACGGCGGCCGCGCCGGCGAACCGTGCCCAGGGTCGCCCGTCATCTGGTCGCGCCGCCCCACTCATGCCTGCCATCATCACGGCGTGCGACGCCGCCCACCACTCGTCGGGCGCGTCGGGCGGGTGGTGCGCCCGTTCGTCGTGGCGTTCCTCAGCCCACGTGCACGGCCACACGTGGGCGCTCGCGCCAGCCGACAGGTCGACGCCCACCAGGTACGACGGCGGAACCGACCCCGCGGGCGTCTGGCCTACCGCAGGCGCGTGAGACCCCGCTTGAGGCCCCGCACGGCCTGACCGATCCGGTGCTCGTTCTCGATGAGCGCGAACCGGACGAACTCGTCCCCGCCCGGCCCGAACCCCACGCCGGGAGAGACGGCGACGTCGCACTCCTCGACGACGTGGGTCGCGAACTCGATCGAGCCCATCTCCCGGTACGGCTCGGGGATGCGGGCCCACGCGAACATCGTGCCGCCCGGGCGGTGGATCTCCCAGCCGATCCGGTCGAGGCCGTCGCACAGCGCGTCGCGGCGCGAGGCGTACACCTCCGAGAGCTCCGCCGGGTAGTCGGTCGCCTCGTTGAGCGTGACCGTCGCCGCGATCTGGATCGGCCCGAACGTGCCGTAGTCGAGGTAGCTCTTGAGCTTCGCGAGCGCGCCGACGACGTCACTGCGGCCCACGAGGAACGCGACCCGCCAGCCGGCCATCGAGAACGACTTCGTCATGGAGTACAGCTCGACCGCGACCTCGCGCGCACCCTCGCACTCCATGATCGACGGCGGCTTGAACCCGTCGAACGTCATGTCCGCGTAGGCGAGGTCGTGGACGAGCACGACGTCCTTGCCGCGGGCCCAGTCGACGAGGCGCTGCAGGTCCTCCTTCGTCGCCACGGTCGTCGTCGGGTTGTGCGGGAACGACAGCACGACGACACGGGGCTTGGGCCAGCCCAGCTCCCACGCCTCGATGACACGGTCGATGTACCCCGCGGCGTCGGTCCCGTCGCCGATGGGGACCTGGCGGGCGTCGGCGCCCGCGAAGTAGGGCCCCCAGATGTGGATCGGGTAGCTCGGTGTGGGCACGATCGCGGCATCGCCCGGCTGCAGCAGCACCCACATGAGGTGACTGAAGCCTTCCTTCGCCCCGATCGTCGAGATGACCTCGGTCTCGGGGTCGAGGACGACGCCGAACCGGCGCAGGTAGTGGTCCGCCGCCGCCTGCCGGAGCTTCGGGATACCGCGCGACGCCGAGTACCGGTGGTTGCGGGTGTTGTGCGCGGCCTCCGCCAGCTTGTCGACCGCGATCTGCGGGCTCGGCAGGTCGGGATTGCCGAACCCGAGGTCGACGACGTCGCGACCGGCCCGACGCGCCTCGACCTTCAGTCCGTCGATGATCGTGAAGACGTACGGCGGCAGACCGGGAATCCGGCGGAACTCCATCTGGGTGCTCCCACTCTCGAGGCGTTCTCGCAGGTTACGCCGTCGGAGGCCACCCGAGGTTCTGCGCCATCCGTTCGAGCGTCGCCACCGTGTCGTCGTACTGCTGGGGGCTGATGCCCTCGGCGAGCCGCTGCCGTGAGGTCGAGACGGCGTCGAGCAGGTCGTGGTAGGCGTGGTTGCCCGCGACCGTGACCGTGAGGCCGGCGTCCGAGCGCTGCACCCACCCCCGGCGCGTGAGGTCGTCGATCTCGGCGCTGACCCCGGCCGCGTGCCCCGGGTCCGTGGTCCCGTGCGCGAACGGCGACAGGACGCCGTCGACGGTGCTGGCGTCGCTCACGCCGTCGCGGATCATGTTGAGGACCTGCCAGTGCCGGCGTGTCAGCCCGGAGTGGTGGAACACCTCGTCGAAGCTGTCGTCGATGAGCCGGTCCACGAGCTTGAGCCAGTAGCCGATCGGTCGACGCTCGCCGCCGGCGCCCGCCGGTGCTCGCGTGCCCGGTCCCGGTGCCTCGTCAGTCATCTCGGCCTCCTCGCACGTCGTGGTGCCAGCCTACGGCGATCACCGGCGTTGGCGCGGGCCCGCGCGCGTGCCAGAGTGAGGGCATGGCACCGAACGACCCGCACGACACCGCACGCCGCGCCCTGATCGTGGTCGACGTGCAACCGACCTTCTGCGAGGGCGGTGAGCTCGGGGTCCCTGGCGGGCACGCCGTCGCCGAGCGCATCGCCGCCTTCGCCGCCGCGCGGCGGGAGGCCTACGACGTCGTCGTCACGACCCAGGACTGGCACGTCGATCCCGGTCGGCACTTCGCGACGCACCCCGAGGAGCCCGACTTCGTCGACACGTGGCCGCCGCACGGGCTCGCCGGCACACCGAACGCAGAGCTGCACCCGGCGCTCGCCGACCTCGCCCCCGACGCGAGCGTGAAGAAGGGCGCCTACGAGGCGGCCTACTCCGGGTTCGAGGGTGTCGACACCGCGGGGCGCCCGCTGGCCGAGATCCTCGCCGCCGCGGGGGTGACGAGCGTCGACGTCGTCGGCATCGCCGAGTCGCACTGCGTGCGGGCGACCGCGCTCGACGCGAACGGCCTCGGCCTGCGCACCCGCGTCCTCACCGACCTGACCGTGCCCGTCTCGCCCGAGCTCGGCGCCCAGGCGCGAGAAGATCTCGCCGCGGCGGGCGTCCGGCTCGAGGTGAGCACCGACGTCTGACCGGACGCCGGTGAGTCAACGAGACCTCGCCGCGAGCGCCGCCTCGTAGAGGTCGCGCTTGGCGACGCCGGCTCCACCGGCGACGTCGCCCACGACGTCCTTGAGGCGCTCCCCCGCCGCGACCCGCTCGAGGACCTGGGGCACGAGCTCGGCGAGGGGGACGGGGCCGCGCGGCGGGGCGCCGGCGACGACGACGCAGATCTCGCCGCGCAGCGGGGTCTGCGTGACGCGGTCGGCGAGTTCGCCGAGGCCGCCGCGCAGCACCTCCTCGTACGTCTTGGTCAGCTCGCGCGCGACGGCGGCGGCCCGGTCGGGGCCGAACGCGTCGGACATCGCGGCGAGGGTGTCGGCGATGCGGTGGGGCGCTTCGAAGAAGACCATGGTCCGCGGCTCGTCGACCAGGGCCGCGAAGGTGCGGGCCCGCTCGCCGGGCTTGCGGGGCGGGAACCCCTCGAAGCAGAACCGGTCGGTCGCGAGCCCCGACAGCGCGAGGGCCGTGAGGACGGCGCTGGGCCCGGGTGCGGCGGTGATCGGCAGGTCCCGCTCCACGGCGCGTGCCACGACGCGGAAGCCGGGGTCGGACACGCTCGGCATGCCGGCGTCCGTGACGACGACGACCACGGACCCGTCGGCGACGGCGTCGAGCAGCTCGTCCGCCCGCTCTGTCTCGTTGTGCTCGTGGTAGCTGAGGACACGCCCCCCGACCTGCACGCCCATCCGGTGCGCGAGGGCGTGCAGCCGGCGGGTGTCCTCCGCCGCGACGACGTCGGCCTCGGCGAGCAGGCGCCGCAGCCGGAGGCTGGCGTCCTCGACGTTGCCGATGGGGGTGGCCACGAGGACCAGGTGCCCGGCCTCGGCGGGTGCCGACGCTGCCTCGATGGTCTGCTCGTCGTCCTCGCCGTGGTCCGGGCGCGCGTTGCTCATGGTCTCCAGCCTCGCACGTCCTACGATGGCGAGCGTGCCCCCGCCTCCCGACGTCGTGCCTCCCGACGTCGTGCTGCACCCGGGCGACGCTGCGTCGGAACCCTCGGCGACGACGTCGCACCGCGACCGTCTCCTGACGACCCTGCTCGGCCGACGCCGGATCGCGCTCGGCGTGAGCGCCCACGACCGGCTGTGGGGCTGGCTCGGTCCGCTGATCGTCGCGCTGGTGGCCGCAGCGCTGCGCCTGTGGAACCTCGGGCGACCGGGGACGCTCGTCTTCGACGAGACGTACTACGTGAAGCAGGCGTACACGCTGCTGCGCGTCGGGTACGAGGCCGACTGGCCCGACGAGCCGAACCCGGCCTTCGAGGCCGGGGACGTCGACACGTACCTCGCCGAGGCCGACTACGTGGTGCACCCACAGGTCGGCAAGTGGATGATCGCGGCCGGGATGCGGCTGTTCGGTGGCGCAGAGAACCCGTGGTCGTGGCGGATCGCCTCCGCGCTGGTCGGCGCGCTCGCGGTGTTCCTGCTCGCCCGCATCGCCCGCCGGATGTTCGCGTCGACCGCGATGGGCATCGTCGCCGGGGCGCTCCTGGCGGTCGACGGCGCGGCGATCGTGCACTCACGCACGGGGCTGCTCGACAACTTCCTCATGTTCTGGGTGCTCGTCGCGTTCGGCTGCCTCCTCCTCGACCGTGACCAGGCGCGGCGCCGGCTCGCCGAGCGCTGCGCCGCGATCCTCGACGCCGGTGGCGTCGTCGGGCGCTACGGTCCCCGCCTCGGCTGGCGGTGGTGGCGCCTGGCCGCGGCCGTCGCGCTCGGCCTCGCGTGCGGCGTGAAGTGGTCCGGCCTGTACTTCTTCGCCGTGTTCGCCGTGATGTCGGTGGTCTGGGACGCGTTGGCGCGCCGTGCCGTCGGGGTCACCCGCTGGTGGGAGGACGCGCTGCTCGTCGACGCGATCCCCGCCGCGCTCGTCATGCTCCCCACCGCGGCGCTCACCTACGTCGCCGGCTGGTTCTCGTGGTTCCGCACCCCCGGCTCCTACATGCGCGAGTGGGCGGCCGAGAACCCCACCCTCGGGGTCACGTGGCTGCCGGAGTCGTTGCGCTCACTGTGGGAGTACCACACGCGGATGTGGTCGTTCCACACCGGCCTCACGTCCGAGCACCCCTACGAGGCGCACCCCGTGGGCTGGCTCGTGCAGTGGCGGCCCACGTCGTTCTACTACCGGTCGTTCGCCGAGGGCGAGGGCACGTGCGAGATCGAGCGCTGCTCGCGCGCGATCACGTCCGTGGGCAACCCGGTCCTGTGGTGGCTCGCGGCCGCCGCCGTCGTCGTCGCGCTCGTGCTGCTCGTGCGGCTGCGCGACTGGCGTGCCGGTGCGGCGCTGAGCGGGATCCTCGCAGGCTGGGCGCCGTGGTTCCTGCACTCCGAGCGCACCATCTTCACGTTCTACTCGATCGCGTTCACGCCGTGGGTGGTCCTCACGCTCGTGTACGTCGCGACCGTCGCGCTCGAACGCACCGAGCGGCTGCCCGTCGCCCGCGGGCGCGCGCAGTGGGTGATCATCATGATGCTGTCCGTGATCGGCACGGTCAGCGTGTTCTTCTACCCCGTGTGGACCGCGATCGAGGTGCCGTACTGGTTCTGGCACCTGCACATGTGGCTGCCGAGCTGGGTGTGACCCCTCACTGGTAGCTGACGAAGTCCGGGACCGGCCGCACGCGGAAGGTCTGCTCCGGCGTGAGCATCGGGGTGTCCTCGTCGTAGAAGTTCTTCCACCCCCAGTACACGCCGTCCGGTGCGTCGCGGTGCAGGGCCTCCCACGTCGCCGTCTTCGCCTGCTGGCCACCCTGCCCGTCGGCGTGGATGAGCACCGCCAGCTCGGGGCGGCTCGTGTCGAGGCGTTCGCGGTCCGTGATCATGGACAACCGGAACTGGTGGAGCACGAGCAGCTTCTGCGGCAGGTCGTTCTCCCGCGTCAGGTCGGCGAGGTAGTCCACGACGTCGTTGACCTCGTCGATCCCGACCGAGCCGATCTGCCGCAGGTGGACCTCGTCGGGCTCGAGCCGCCACTCCGGGTCGAGCGCGACCCCCACGTGCGGGCGCGCCACGAGCTCGGCGTACTCCTCGACCTGCGTACGGAAGTCCGTACGGCCCGGCTGGAAGTCCAGGACGACGTACACACCGGCCTCCTCGGCCGCGTCGACGAGCGGCAGGAACGTCTCGACGGGCCACTCGTTGGAGTAGTTCCCGTCGTCACCGGCCGACCCGGAGGCGACCGTGACGATGATCTCGAGCGTCGGCACGACCGGCTGGTCGGTGAGGTCGGTGTACTGCTTCGCGAGGCGCTGCGCCCGGGCGATCGTCTCCGGGACGCCCTGCTCCCCCAGGACGCCGAGGGCGGGCGTCACCGGCGACCCGTAGAGCGCCACGTAGCTCTTGCCGGGCAGCACGAGCTGCCCCCCGCCGGGAAGCTCCACCCCGGTCGCGGCCGTGCCGACGCGCCACGCGAGCTCGTCCGGACTGCCGAAAGACGCTCCGATCCCGACGACGGCGCCCGCCCCGGCCGCGTGGACGGCCTCCACCGTGCCCGTGGTCGCGCGCGGGTCGCCGCCCGGCGTCTCGACGGGCGTCGCCCCGGCCGCACGCGCCGACGCGAGGGCCGCGGAGGACTCCGGCGCGCCGTCCCACAGCACGAGGAGGTCGCTCACGAGGCGGGGCTCGCCGGCGTCGGGCAGGTCGGGCGCCGCGTCGCGGACCGACGTCGCCAACGACTCGAGGTCGCTGCCGGTGAGGTCACCGCTCGTGAGGTCGTCGCCCTCCGGGAGCGCCAGGTCCGCGGGGTCGACGGTCGCGACCGTGGTGTCGGGGAGACGGTCGGCCAGGCCTGCGGGCAGGGCCTCGCCGGTGGGCTCGGCCGACCCGTCCGCCACGACGACGAGACCGACGGCGCCGAGCCGATCGATCTCGGCCAGCACCGCCTCGTCGTCCACCGTTCCACCGGTCAGCAGCAGCGGCCCGGCGAGCGTGTGCGCCAGGCCCTCCGCCGGCGCCGACGCGACCTCGGCGAGCACGACGAGCGGCGCCTCGTCGAAGAACGTCTCGCTGGCTCCCAGCGCGAGGCCGGCAGGGTCCGACTGCTCCAGCGTGACGACGCCGTCGACGGTCGCCGCGACCGCCCGGGGCGGTTCGGGCGTCGTCGTGACCTCCTCGGTCGGCTCCGTGTCACGGTCCGGCGCCCCGGCGGTGCAACCACCGGCGGCGAGCCCGATCGTCAGGAGGGCGACGGCGAGCGAACGGCCCCGGCGCGTGGTCGGGCGAGCGTCACGGGAGGGCACCCCCCGATCCTCCCAGCCGGGCGCCGGACCGGCACCCGGACGGACCCGCTGCTCGGCTACCAGGCGACCTGCGGCGTCGGGTGGTAGCTCACGCCGTCGCGACGCCACCGGACGGCCTCGGCGGCGACCCGCGCCCGGAAGTCGTCCCAGTCCTTGCGGTCCGCGGCGGTCCAGGCCACCTCGGCGACGGCGGCGAGCCGGGGCAGCAACATGGAGAACAGGTCGTCGAGCGTGGTGAGCGTCTCCGTCCACACCGCCGCCTCGACGCCCTCGATCGCCTCGGCCCGCAGCCCGGGGATGACCTCCTCGGGCTCCCAGTCGTAGGAGTCGCGCAGCTCGACCAGCCCGGCCCACTCGAGCCCGAGCGGGTGCTCCGCCGTGTACTTCATGTCGAGGTACGCGCGGTTGCCGGGAGACAGCAGCAGCGTGGCGCCCTTCTCCGCGGCCTCGAGAAACGGCCGGACGTCCTTCTTGTGGACGTCCCAGAACTGCACGACCGTCCCGGGACGCACCTCGGCGTGGGCGATCTCCTGCCAGGCGACGACCTTCTTGCCGGCGTCGTGAACGATCTGCTGGCAGAGGTCCATGAAGCGCGCGAACTCGTCGGCCTCCATGGTGAGGACCTCGTCGCCGCCGATGTGGACGTACTCGCCGTCGGTGGCGTGCGCCAGGTCGGAGAAGACGTCCCGCAGGAACGGCTCGGTCGCCGGCAGGTCGTAGGTCAGCTTGCTGAAACCGACCTCGATCCCGGCGTAGACGTCGGTCGGCTTCCCGTCCGGCATGAGCTCGCCGTACACGTGCGTGGCCGCGTTGATGTGGCCCGGGACGTCGATCTCCGGCACGACGCGCACGAAGCGCTGCGCCGCGTAGTCCTGCAGCGCGCGGAAGTCGGCGAGGCTCAGGTAGCCACCGGGCCCTCCCCCGACCTCGCTGTCGGACGAGAGCTTCGCGAGCTCCGGCCGCGACGGCGACTCGATGCGCCAGCCCTGGTCGTCGGTGAGGTGCAGGTGCAGGACGTTGAGCTTGTACGCGCTGAGGACGTCGATGACCGCCATGAGCTCCGGGACGCCGAAGAAGTTGCGGGCGATGTCGACCGAGAGGCCGCGCCACGCGAAGCGGGGCGCGTCGTGCACGACGACGGCCGGCACGTGGACGTCCGTCGCACCGGGGGTGCTGGCGGGCACGACGAGCTGGCACAGGGTCTGCACGGCGTGCAGGAGCCCGGCGGGCGTCGTCGCGGTGGCGAGGACGCCGTCGGACGTCACGGTGAGCGTGTACGCCTCGGGGCTCGAGCCGACCGCGCCCTCGGCGGTGTCGAGACGCAGCTCTATCGGGCTGGCGGCGGCCGAAGGGGCTGCGGCCACGGGGACGGGGGTACCTGCCGCTGCGGTCAGGAGCGCGGCAGCGAGCTCCGCGACCTCCGCGGTCGACGTGCTCTCCGGGACCACGGCGACGTCGCCGTCGAGCCGGAAGACCCCGTCGCCGACGGACAGGGACAGGGGCTGGGGAAGGATCGAGACCATCAGAACCTCGTCGTCTGGGGCGGTCCGTCGTCCGGACTGGGGGAGGACGACGGTGAGCGCCTCCGCCGAATCGAATCGATTCGGCAGCGCTCGTCAGACACGGTATCCCCGCGCGGCGACGGGGACAAGCCCATTTGTGAGGAGTCTATTCGAAACTGATGTAGTCCGGAGCGGGCTCCAGCACGAGCGCCTCCTCGGGACCCGGCGCGACGCCCGTCCCACGGTGCTGCGTCCAGCCCCACCCGACACCGTCGGGGGCGTCGGCACGCAGCTCCTCGTACGCCGACTCCTTGAGCCACAGCGCGCCGTACACGTCCGAGTGCAGCACGACGGCCGTCTGCGACGCGCCGGCACCGAGGTCCTGCCGGTCGAGGACCGAGCCCGCGGAGGACTGGTGGACGACGACGAGCTTCTGCGGGAGGTCCGCCTCGCGCACCAGGCCCGCGACGTGCTCGAGGACGTCGTCGACCTCCGTGACCGGCACGGTGCCGGACTGCACCGAACCGTTCCCCGCGCGACGGTGCTCCACGTCGAGCGCCAGCCCCACGGCCGGGAGCCGCAGCAGGTCGTCGTACTGCTCGACCTGCTCGAGGAAGGTCGAGCCACCGGGCTGGAGAGCGAGCAGGACGTACACCCCGGCGTCGTGGGCGGCCTCGACGAGCGGGCGCACCGTCTCGACGTCGAGCTCGGTCGAGTAGTTGCCGTCCACCCCGGGCGCGCCGGAGGCGACCGTGACCGCGAGCTCAAGAGTCGGGACGATGGTCGCGCCGTCCGGGGACTCGACGTCCTCGAACGGTGCCGCGGTCTCCCGCGCGAGCTCCACCCGGCCCGTGATCTCCTCCTCCGTGAGCTCGGTGAGGTAGGGCGTCACGGCCGACCGGTGCAGGGTCACGTACCGCTTGCCGGGCAGGACCTCCTGGCCGCCACCCGGCAGCTCCGCGCCGGTCTCTGCGGCGCGGACACGCCAGGCCAGGTCGTCGGCAGACCCGAAGCCGGCCCCGATACCCACCACGGCGAGCGCCTTCGCGGCCGCCACGGCCTGCACGGCCTCCGACGAGGCGGACAGCTCGCCGTCCGGGACCTCCAGGGGGACGGCGCCGGCCGCCCGCGCCGTCGCCACGGCCGGGCCCTGGCCCGGCGCACCGTCCACGAGCACCAGGACCTCGTGCAGCACCTCGGGCTCGGGCAGATCAGGGAGTGCGCCGAGCACGGTCCGGAGGTCGTCGTCGTTGATCCCGGCCGGCTGCTCGCGCAGCGAGCTCGTCGCGAGGTGGACGTCCGGGAAGTGCCGCACCGCGACGGGGACGCTTGCGGCAGCGTCGCCGACGTGCACCGCGGCGACCGCGCCGAGCCGCTCCAGCTCGCTGCCGATCCCGTCGTCGGAGATCGCGCCCCCGGTGAGCAGCACCGGCGCGGTGAGCGCCACGGCGGCCTCGGCCGCCGTGGCCTGGGCGTCGGGGTCCGTCGCATCCGCGACGACCACCACCGGCGCCTGCTCGAAGAACGTCTGGCTCGCCGTGAGCGCGAGCTCGGCCGGGTCCGAGGACCCGAGAACCAGGATGGGTGCCGGCAGTTCGGCCGCCTGGGCACCGGTCGCCGCCGAGGTGGTCTCGCCGGGGCTCTCGACGGCGTCGCCGGACGCGCATCCAGCCAGGAGGGAACCGACGAGCGCGACAGAGCCGGCGATCGTCGCGAATCGGACCTTCCGTGTTTTCACGGGTCCCATCATGGCGCACCCGGCACCCGCACCGTGAGCCGCGGGAGCATTCCTCGCGGAACCTTCACGAGTGCCACCACGCGCCGCGAGCGGACCTCCGATCGCGCCGATCAGGTGCCGGACCTCAACGCGCAGAACGGTACTGGAGGGTGAGCGGGCACTGGAACGGGTCGCGGGCGGCGAGCCCCACCTTGTTGAGGTACCGGATCACGATGCCGTACGACCCGACGAGCGTCGTCTCGGTGTAGGGGATGCCACGCTCGGCGCAGAACTCCCGCACGATCGGCCGGACCTTGCGCAGCGCGGGCCGCGGCATGCTGGGGAACAGGTGGTGCTCGACCTGGAAGTTCAGCCCACCCATCGCGACGTCGATCCATCGACCCCCGCTGATGTTGCGGGACATGAGCACCTGACGGCGCAGGAAGTCGATCTTCACGTCCGGCGGGACGATCGGCATGCCCTTGTGGTTCGGGGCGAACGACGCGCCCATGAACAGGCCGAACAGGCCGAGCTGGATGCCGAGGAACGCCGCTGCCTTCCCCGGGGGCAGGACGTAGAAGACCGCGGCGAGGTAGCCGACCAGGCGCACCGTGACGAAGGTGATCTCGACGGCGCGGCGCTTGACGGGAGCACGGCCGAAGATGTTCTTGATCCCCGAGATGTGCAGGTTGATGCCCTCGAGGAGCAGCAGCGGGAAGAACCAGTAGCCCTGGCGGGCCGCGAACCAGGCGCGGACTCCGGTCTTGGGCTCCTCGATCGTGTCGGTCTCCCAGACCAGCACGCCGTTGACGATGTCCGGGTCGCCACCGATCTGGTTCGGCTTCTGGTGGTGGCGCGAGTGCTTGTGCTGCCACCAGCCGTAGCTCATGCCGGTGTAGAGGTTCGTGATGACGAGGCTCGCCCAGTCGTTCCAGACGCCCGACTTGAAGATCTGCCGGTGCGCGGCGTCGTGGGCGAGGAACGCGGTCTGCGTCAGCACCACACCGAGCACCGCCGCCACGACGAGCTGCCACCAGGAGTCACCGATCAGCCAGAAGGCGACACCACACCCCACGAGCGCCACCGTCAGGGCAGCGAAGCTGATCCAGTAGTGGGCATAGCGCCTCCGCATCAGCCCGAGCTCCTGGACAGTGCGGGTCAGCGCGGTGAAGTCGCTCGTCTGTCGCTTGCGCGGAGAGTCCTCACGGCTGGGGGCGAGCGCGTCCAGTGTCATGGGTGATGCCTCTCGGTCTCGCGAACGCGGCAACCTCGAGGGGCAGCACATCCGGCCTGACGTGGTGAATTACGTCGACAGTATCTCTACCTACGCCTGCGTAGGTAGGGTCGGGGGCCTCGATCCGAGAACTCTCGGGTTGTCCCCCCTGTTGCGCCTCGTGCTGACCGGAGAGGCGCCTGAAGAGGCTCGCGACGCGCCAGGGGAGGCGTACCCATGGGCGTGCGACGCGCGGGACGGCATACTAGGGGCCGCCACGATCCACGAACCGAGGGAGCACGCCCGACATGTCGACCCCCGACCAGCCCGGTCAGAACCCGCAGGACCCGTACGGGACCCCGCAGAACCCCCAGAACCCCCAGGCCGGCCAGGGCTCGGACGCCCCGCAGGCGCCCCAGTACGGCGCGCCCCAGGCACCCCAGTACGGTGCACCCCAGGCGCCGCCGCCCGCGCAGGGCTACGGCGCCCCCGTCCAGGAGAACCCCGGCAAGACGCTGGGCATCGTCGGTCTGATCCTGTCCTTCCTCGGCTGCCTGTCGATCGTCGGTCTGATCCTCAGCATCGTCGCGCTGCGCAAGTCCAAGAAGGCCGGCTTCAGCAACGGCATCGCCCTCGCCGGCATCATCGTCGGCTCCGTTGTGCTGGTCATCACGGTCGTCGTCGCGATCGTCGTCGGCATCGGCGCCGCCGAGCTCGTCGAGAAGTGCGCCGAGCTCGGCCCGGGCACGCACGACGTGAACGGCATCACCTACACCTGCAGCTGACCTCCGGTCAGCATCACGCGCAGCAGTCAGACAGCGGGCACCGTCGGACACCGACGGTGCCCGCCGTGGTCTGCGGGGGGCAGGACGCCCTGCGCTACCGCCTCGCCTCGACGAGGTGCCGGGTCGAGTGCGCCACGAACGGGTGGCCTGCCCGGAGGCGGGCATCGAGGGCGCGCAGCGTGTCCTCGTACCGGGAGGCCGAGAAGTCCGGGACCCACCACACGCAGGTGCGCAGGATCCAGACGACGGCGCCGATGTCGAAGAACTGCATCCGGCAGCGGGCCTCCTCGAACCGCTCGACGACCAGACCGGCGCCCTGCGCGTCCGCGATCTCACGGGCCGGGTCGCGATGGGTGCGCTGCTCCGGCAGCGGCCCGAGGAAGAGCTCGATGAGCTCGAAGGCGGACGCCGGGCCGACGTGCTGCGCGAGGTAGCGACCACCGGGCTCCAGCACACGGCGGATCTCGGCCCAGTCCGGGCGGACCGGGTGACGAGAGCTGACCGACTCGAACGACCCGTCGTCGAACGGCAGCGGGGCGTCGGCCACCTCGACCACCTGCACCCCTCGAGGCCCGAGGAGCTCACGCGCGCGGCGGACGTTCGGTGCCCACCCCTCCGTCACCACCATGCGGGGCGGGAGGACGGGCGCCTCGGCGACGACCTCGCCGCCACCGGTGTCGATGTCGAGCGCGGACCGCACCTCACCCAACCGGTCCGCCAGCAGGCGCGCGTAGCCCCACGGCGGGCGCTCCTCCGTGGCGCGACCGTCCAGCCACGTGAAACCCCAGCCGCCGATCTCCGCGGACTCCGCCTCCGCCACCAGCTCCTCGAACGGCCTCATCCGCACCGAGCGGTCAGCCGTGCGGAGGGATCGCGAAGCCAGCGATCTTCGAGCCGTCGAGGGTGAAGATCCCGGTGGACTCGCCGTTGAACCTGCGGCTGCGCCAGGCGAACCGGGTCGTCACGGTGTCCCCGGCGGTCTCCGCGGAGAGGATCGTCATCTGCGCGCCGGCCCCGATCGCGTCGGACCCGGCCCAGCCCCGCACACCGGCGGGACCCCTCAGCATCCGACCCCAGTCGTCGACGTAGCCGTCCTCGGTGAAGCAGGCGACGAAGGCGTCGGTGTCGGCGTGGTTGATCGCCGCGACGAACCGCTCGACCGGTGCCGGGACCGCTGGGGTGTCGCCCGTGCTCATGGGTGCTCCGTCCGTCGTCGCGCGCCTCCTGGCTGCCTACCCGGCCACCCTAGCCAACGCCGCGCCGTCACGGGGCGGTCGCGTGGGCCAGCGCGGAGGAGAACAGCGCGACGGAGGCGTGCGCCGCCTCGTCGTCGCGCGAGCTCAGCCACGCGGACGAGATCCCTGTGGAGGCGGCGACGAGCGCCTCGGCCAGGACCCGCGGGCTGACCGAGAGGTCACCGTTGACCTCCTGCCACTGCCGGAGCCGCTGCTCGACGTGGTCGACGTACGCGGTGTGCTCCCGGCGCGCGACGTGGGCGAGGGCAGGTGTACGCGCCGCGACGTCCACGAGCTCGGCGGTGAGCAGGTGGTACTCCGGGTCGGACCGGACGTGGTCGAGGAGCGCACGCAGCGCGACCGCGATGCTCTCCTCGAGGTCCTGGGCGTCCGCCACGGCGTCCCACACGTGGCCGAGCGACGCGTCGAGCTCACGGTCCAGGAGCGCGGCGAAGAGCTCGTCCTTGGACCGGAAGCAGTAGTGGAACGCGCCCTGCGGCAGTCCGGCGCGATCGGCGACGACCCGCGTGGTGGCCGCGCTGATGCCGCCCTCGCGCATGACCGCGACGGCGGCGTCCAGGAGCTGCTCGCGGCGCTCGGCCGCCGGCCGGTGCTCTCGTGTCGTGCGCGCCATCGGATGCCCGCCTCCGCTCTGCTCAGCCCTGCCGTGCCTCATCGACCGTGCCGCGCCAGGTCCCGGTCGCGGGCGCCGGCCCGCCACATCGTGAGGGGCTGAGCAGAGGCCGGGAAGCCCTCGACCTGACCGGTGACGACGAAGCCGAACCGCTCGTACAAGGCGGCGCTGCGCGCGGTCGACGCCTCGAGGTAGGCCGGCGTGGGCGCCCCGGACCGGTCGAGCGTGCCGAGACGGGAGGCGAGCAGGGCGGACCCGACGCCGAGGCCACGCCCGGCGGAGCCCACCCCGATCGCGGCGAGGTACCAGTGCGCCTCGCCGGGACGGGCGGCGTGGAGCGTGTGCTCGAGCCTGCTCGCGCGGCGCAGGCCACGGACCCCGAACGCCCGCACGTACGACCCGGCGTCACGGAGGCTATCGAGCAGCCCGCCGCCACGGCGCCCCGGCCCCGACCACACCGCGGCGCCGAGCACGGCCTGGTCCCCCTCGGCGCGAGCCAGGTCGACCACGCCGTGGCGCAGGCCTGCCCGCACGACGACGCGGAGCAGGTGGGTCAGGCGCGCCTCCCGGTCGTCCGGTCGCCCACCGACGAACGTCGACATCACCGGGTCCTCCCGGAACGCGCGGGCGAGGACACGGGCGGCCTCCTCGACGTGGACGGGCGCGGCTGGCGTGACGACGATCATGGTGACCCCTCGGGTCTCGACGACGGGTGGTCGGCACCACCGTACCCACGTTTAGGTCAGGTGCCCAAGTCGAACGCCCCATATCTCGCGGTGTGTCCTGGGTCACATCAGGGCGGCCGCGACACTAGACTGCGAGCCGCAGCGGCCGTCCGACCCGATCCGAGGAGCGCACCATGGTGCCCGACATCAACATCTGGGCCGTCGTCGTCGCGACGTTGTCCACCCTGGTCGTCGGGTCCGTCTGGTACACACCGAAGGTCTTCGGCACCCTCTGGATGCGACTGGCGCACGTGTCACCCGGCGGAGACTCCGCGTCCGCCGTCCGGCCGATCCTCCTCACCGTCGTGGTCAGCTTCGTCACGGCGTGGGTCCTCGCAGGGTGCGCGGCGATCGCGCACAGCTTCTACGGCGGGTCCTTTGTGACCAGCGCCTTCGTCACCGGCGTCATCCTGTGGGCCGGCTTCACCGCGGCGCGCTTCGTCACGCACGACGCGTTCGAGGGCCGGCCCGCCGCGCTGACCCTCCTCAACATCGCGCACGAGCTCGTCACCGTGCTCGTGATGTGCCTCGTGATCGGCCTCTTCGGCATCGGGTGACCCGACGTCGGTCCATCCCGCCACGCCCGTTCGTTCAGGTCCGCCAGCGATAGATGTGCTCGGGGCGGCCGGGTCCTCCGTAGCGCGGGAAGTGGTCGGCGAGCCCGTGGTGCGCCAGGTGCTCGAGGTAGCGCCGCGCCGTCACCCGGGCCGTGCCGAGCCGGTCCCCCAGGTCGGCGGCGGACAGGCCCGTCTCACCGGACGCGCGCAGGACGTCGACGACGGCGTTCAACGTCGCCTCGCTCATCCCCTTCGGCACCGCGACCTCTCGGCTCCCGCGCAGGGCCGCGAACGCGCGGTCGACGTCCTGCTGCGCAGCCTCGGCGCCGTGCTCGGCGAGCTGGTCACGGAACGCCGCGTACCGTTCGAGCTTGTCCTTGAACGCGGCGAACGTGAACGGCTTGAGCAGGTACTGCACGACGCCGTAGGCGACGACGGAGCGCACCACACGGATGTCACGCGCCGACGTGATCGCGATGATGTCGACGAGATGGCCCTTCGCCCGCAGACCACGGCAGACGTCGAGCCCCGTCATGTCCGGGAGGTAGAAGTCGAGCAGGACGAGGTCGACCTCGTGCTGCGCGACGAAGTCCCAGGCCTCCTTGCCGCGGTGCACCACACCGACGGCCGTGAACCCCGGGACCCGCGCGACGAACTCGGCGTGCGCGTCGGCGATCTGCGGGTCGTCCTCGACGACGAGGGTCCTGATCATCGCGCCGCACCGCCCGCCGCGGGGACCGGGGGCAGCCGCACGGTGAAGGTCGTGGCGCCGTCGCACGCGACCTCGACGCTGCCCTCGTAGCGGGTGATGATCTGGCGGACGAGCGCCAGGCCCAGCCCGTGGCCGTGCGCCCCCGCCACCTCCTTGGTCGTCCAGCCCCTGGTGAAGATGTCGTCCACCTGCGTCGCGTCCATCCCCGCGCCCGAGTCGGCGACCTCGAGCACCAAACCGCCGTCCCGACCGCGCGCCGTCACGACGACACGTCGCGGCGGTGGAGCGGTCAGCGCCGCGTCGATGGCGTTGTCGACGAGGTTGCCCACAAGAGTCACGAGGTCGCGCGCCGGCACACGGACGTCCCGCACCTCGGTGTCGTCGGAGATCACCAGCTCGACCCCCTTCTCGTGGGCCTGCGCCGCCTTGCCGAGCAGCAGCGCGGCGAGCGCGGGCTCCTCGACCGACCCCACGACCTGGTCGGCGAGCTGCTGCGCGGAGGCGAGCTCGACGGTGGCGAACTCGACGGCCTTCTCCGGCCTGCCGAGCTCGATCATCGTGACCACGGTGTGCAGCCGGTTCGCGGACTCGTGCGCCTGCGCCCGCAAGGCCTCGGCGAACCCGCGCGCAGTGTCCAGCTCACCGCTCAGCGCCTCGAGCTCGGTGTGGTCTCGCAAGGTGGTGACCACCCCGAGCTCCCGGCCGTCCCGGATCGCCGGTTCCGAGCTGACGACCAGCACCCGGTCGCGGTACACGATCAGCCGGTCGCTGACCGGCTCGCCGCTGCGCAGCAGCGAGCGGAGCGGCTCGTCGACCCCGAGGTCCTCCACCTCCGCTCCCTCCGCGTCCGTCGGCAGGCCCAGGAGGCGGGCGGCCTCGTCGTTGGCGAGCGCCAGCCTCCCGTCGAGGTCGATGATCACCAGGCCCTCGCGCACGGCGTGCAGCACGGCGTCGTGCTGCTCGTACATACGGGTGATCTCGACGGGACCGAGCCCCAGTGTCTGCCTGCTCAGCCGCCTGCTGATGACCCACGAGCCGAGCGCGGCGACGACGATCGCCGCCGCGGCCACCCCGAGCAGCGCGGGTACCCGCTCGAGCAGCTCCTGACCGATCTGGCTCTGCAGGACACCGATGGAGACCAGCGCGACCACCTCGCCGGACTCGTCGTGCACCGGCAGGACCGCACGGACCGACGGGCCGAGGGTGCCCTCGTAGGTCTCGGTCACGGTACCGCCCGCGAGCGCCGGCTCGACGGTGCCGAGGAAGGGCTCACCGATCCGGTCCGGGTTCGGATGCGTGTAGCGGGTGCGGTCCGTGTCCATGAACACGATGAAGTCGGTGCGCGTGGCGGTGCGGACGGACTCGGCGAGCGGCTGCAGCGTCCTCGACGGGTCGTCGTCAGCCAGCGCTGCCCGGACCTCGGGCAGCTCGGCCAGCGCCGAGGCCAGCATGACCACGCGGCGGTCGGCACCGGCCTCGCTGATGCGCTGGGCGTCGAGGAACGCGAGCACGGTCCCGGCGCCGACCAGGAGCACGATGACACCGAGCTGCAGCAGGAACAGCTGCCGGGCCAGACTCATGCGTCGGTGCATGCGGTCAGTCTCCCAGTCCTTCCAGGGACGATGGGTCAGATGTCGATCCCCAAGGCCCAGCCGCCGAGGAGCAGCATCGCGCCGGTGATGAGCACCACGCCGATGAGGTTCAGCCACACGCCGGCGCGCAGCATCTGCCCCATCGTCACGTACCCGGAGCCGAAGACGATCGCGTTCGGGGGCGTGCCGACCGGGAGCATAAAGCTGCAGGTGGCGGCGAACGCCGCGGGGACGAGCAGCAGCATCGGGTCGATACCGATGCCGAGCGCCACCCCGGCGAGCACGGGCAGGAACGTCGCAGCCGTGGCGGTGTTGCTGGTCAGCTCGGTGAGGGCCAGGATCACGAGGCATACCGCGGCCACCAGGAGCACGGTCGGCAGCACACCGAGCCCGTCGAGCTGCGTGCCGATGTAGGTGCTCAGCTCGGTCTCCTGCACGGCCCTCGCCAGGCTCAGACCGCCCCCGAAGAGCAGCAGCACACCCCACGGGATCCCCGCCTGGGCGGTCCGCCAGTCCAACGTCATGACGGGCTTGCCGCGCTCGGTCGAGGCCGGCACCAGGAAGAGCACCACGGCGGCCGCGATTCCGATCGTCGCGTCGTCCACGTGCTCCATGAAGGGCAGGACGCCCGACTCGGTGATCACGTCACGGAAGACCCACAGCAGCGCGGTGACGGTGAAGACGACGGCGACGACCCACTCACCGCGCGACATGCGGCCGAGCGCCGCGAGCTCGGTGTCGATCACCTGTCGTCCGCCGACGACGTTGGCCAGCTTCGTCGGGTAGATCACCCGCGTGAGCAGGAGCCACGCCACCACGAGAAACACCGCCGAGAGCGGCACGCCGATCTTCATCCAGTCGGCGAACCCGAGGGTCACGTCGTCGAACGTCTCCTCGACGAACCCGGCCAGGATCAGGTTCGGCGGGCTGCCGATCAGCGTCGCGAGGCCTCCGATCGTCGCGGCGTAGGCGATCGAGAGCATCAGGCAGACCGCGAAGTTCCGGGTGTCCTTGTCGGCGAGCGCCTGCGAGGCCGCCTCGCCCTCCGGGCCTGTGGTCGCGCCGTCGTCGGAGCCGCGTGCTCCCCCGCTCGTGCTCGCGACGAGGGCGAGGACGCTGATGCCGATGGGCAGCATCATGAGCGTGGTCGCGGTGTTGCTCACCCACATCGACAGGAACGCCGTCGCGACCATGACGCCGAGGACGAGCTGGCGCGGCTTCGTGCCGATCGCCCGCATCACCACGAGCGCGACCCGCTTGTGCAGGTTCCACTTCTGCATGGCGAGCGCGATCATGAATCCGCCCATGAACAGGAACACCGTCGGCGAGGCGTACGGCGCGGTGGTGTCGTTGACCGACAGCACCCCGGCCACCGGGAAGGCGACGATCGGCACCAGGGACGTGACCGCGAGCGGTAGCGCCTCGGTCATCCACCACACGGCCATCATGATCGCGATCGCGGCCGTGGCCCGGGCCGGGTCGGAGAGCGCGGCGTCCGCGGGCAGCAGGAGGTAGGTGGCCAGCCCGAGGACCGGGCCGAGGATGCGGCCGATCCACAGTCGCGCCCCTGGTAGGTGCTCCTCGGGCGCTCCTGGTCGCGGTCCTGCCGATCGGCGGGCGCGTTCCTCGACGTCCTCATGGGTGATCGTCATCTTTGACACCTCCGTGGTCGCATCGTTGCGCCTCGAAGGTGACACGGATCACGCCACCAGGTCTCGCTTCTGTTCGTACTGGTCATGAGCGCCGACCAACGCACGGGGACACGCAAAGGGCCGCTGGGCTGGCATGTCGCCAGACCCAACGGCCCTTGATCGGTGGAGCTAGGGGGATTCGAACCCCCGACCTTCTCATTGCGAACGAGACGCGCTACCAACTGCGCCATAGCCCCGAGCGGTCATCAGATTAGCACCACCGGGCCGTGAAGTCGCAATCGCGACCGCGCCGTACGGCCGTCCTGCCGACCCCTCGCAGGGGCCCGCGAGTGCTCCTACTGGCCGGCCGCGCGGCGTCGGGCGAGGATCTCGTTGAGGTCCAGCCCGAGCGTCTCCGTCGAGGGTCTGGGCTCGTCGCCGGCGCTCACCACCGGCTCGCCCCCGCCGCCTCCGGTGCGGTCGGCCGCGGCCTCCTGGGCCGGCGCCGCGCCCTCGGGGGCGGGTGCGGCGCCACTCGCGACATCCTCCGGCAGCGGAGCGGGCTCCCGCCGGGGGGCGGTCGCCTTCATCGTGTAGGTCGGCCGCGGGACGGGGACCGGGTCCCAGGCGCGCCCCGAGGGGGACGCGTCCTGCGCGGCGGAGTCGTCGCCGGAACCAGCGGGCCGCGCGTCGGGATCCCCGGTGGGTTCCACGGAGGCGTCGGCCGACGCACCGAGCGCGGTGGCGAGCGCAGCACCCGGCGAGGTGGTGAAGCCCTCGGTCACCGTCATGCGGGCGTCGCCCGCTTCGGGCTCGTCGGCGGGTGTCTCACCACCGCGCGCGGTGCTCGAGGTCCCGGCACGCTGACCGCCGGACTGGCTGCGGGCGCGGGACAGGTCGTGGTCGGTCACCCGCGGGATCATCTGCGTGCTCGTCTGGGACGCGTGCACGGCGTGGCCGGTCACCCGGGGACGGGCGTTGCGGGGGGCTGCGGGGCTGCCCGGCACGGCGCGCGCCGCGCGGGCGGCGCCGCGGGCGTTCGCGCGACGCTCGGCCAACCACGCTGCGTCGGCCCGCTGCCCGGCGAGCACGGCCCGGCGCCCCAGGACCAGCACGAGGGCGAGCAGCGCCGTCGGGCCCGCTGCCACGAACCACGGCACGGGCGTCAGCACGACCGCGGCCCAGGCTCCCGCGCTGACGAGGAGCAGCAGGACCGTCAGGGTCAGGCGGCGGCGCGCGGCCGCGGCACGGCGTTCGAGGACGGCGATCCTCGAGGGTGCGGAGCTCGACCGGGCCGCCGCCGCGCCCTGCCGGGCGGCCGGCACGGTCGGGTGCGCACCCGTCTGCGGGCGCGGGACGGCGCTCGGGCGGGTTCCGCTCGCGCGGGGAGTGCTCTCCATGGCGTACGTTCCCTCCTCCTGCTGCGGCCGGTCGGCCGGTCCCGGTCGGACGTGACCGCCGCTCCCCGCTGTCGCGAGGAGAAGTGACGGACCCGCTCCGACGTGCGGACGATCGGTGATCGCCGCGACTGCGCTGTGCTGCTGAGCCGGGACCGACAGCCCCGACGCGACCGCCAGGACCCTCAGCGAACCCGAGAAACGGTCCTCCGTCCGCGACTCCAGCAGCGTCTGCCGGTGACTCACCCGGTGGGGCACGTAGTAGCCGAGCCACAGGACGAACAGCGCGAGCGCCGTGAGTCCTGCCGTCGATTCCACATCACGACGGTAGGCGAGCGCACGGGACTCGGATCGGACGCGCCCCGGCGTGTCGGTCGACGACGTCGCAGAACTCCGCACCGCAGCGCGTCCCGCCACGCCGGCACGACTGTCACCCGGACAGCCGCCGCGCCGCCTGCCACCGTGAGAGCAGCCCTTCAGGTACCTCCTCCGTCGTGATCGCGAAGGTCCTGTGGTCGCACCACTCTCCCTGGATGTGCAGGTACCGCTCGCGTACCCCCTCGTCGCGCAGGCCCAGCTTCTCGACGACGCGCAGGCTCGGGGCGTTCTCCGGGCGGATGTTGATCTCGGCGCGGTGCAGGCCCAGAACCTGGAAGCAGTAGTCGATCGCCATGGCGACTCCGGTCGGGACGACGCCGCGTCCCGCCACGTGCTCACCGACCCAGTAGCCGAGGCTCGCCGAGCACAGGGATCCATAGGTGATGCTCGAGACGGTGAGCTGCCCGACCAGCTCGCCGTCGAGCTCGACCGCGAAGGGCAGCGACGAGCCGCCCCGCGCCTGCGCCGCGAGGACACGGACGTACTCCGCGAAGGTCGGTGGTCCGGACGCGGACGCCGAGACGTGCGGGGACGTCGCCTCCCAGGGCTCGAGCCACTCCGCGTTCTGGGCCCGCAACCGCATCCAGGCGGTCGCGTCACGGCGGTGCAGGGGGCGCAGCACGACCGCACCCGTCGCCGTGTCCTCGCGCAGCGTCACCGGCCACGGTTTGGAGACAGCCCACGCCTTCGCGAGCTTGTGCGTCATTCGACTCGTGCCATCCATCCGTCTCACCGGGAGGTGAAGGGGCCCCCGGCCTGCGAGCACCCGGCGTCGGACGACGCCCGGTGCACAGGGTGTATCACGGAAGCGCGGCGGTGCACTAGCCCGCTGCGTGCTGTTCGTCGGTCACGGCGGCCTCGGCAGCGGCACGTTGCCGACATCTCCCACCATCTCGGCCGATCACATGGTGGGAACCTGGAAAGATCTTTGCAACAATGGGGAGATGAATGGCCCGGCACAGCCGTATCCCCTGCACGGAAGCATCGAGGCCGAGGACGCGAAGGAGCTCCTGCGCAAGGCGATCCGCACCGCGCGTCAGGCACGCTCCGAGCGGCGCAGGGTCGAGGCCGCGAACGCTCTCGCCGACGTCGTCGAGACCATCCCCGAGGTCCAGGCGGCCGGGTGCGTCGCGACCTACGCGTCCCGCCCGACGGAACCCGGCATGGGCGTGCTGCTCGAGCGGCTCTCCGCGCGCGGCGTGTCCGTCCTGCTGCCCGTCCTCGGCGCCGGGCTGCAGCGCGACTGGGCCCTGTACACCGGTCCGGAGGACCTGCGGGTGCGCGCCCCCGGTCGCCCGCCCGAGCCCGGGAGCCCGACCCTCG
The DNA here is from genome assembly GCF_026163685.1 of Oerskovia flava. Taxonomy (GTDB): domain Bacteria; phylum Actinomycetota; class Actinomycetes; order Actinomycetales; family Cellulomonadaceae; genus Oerskovia_A; species Oerskovia_A flava. The sequence continues at coordinate 172,087 of NZ_JAOXSR010000007.1, read as the reverse complement.
GCCCGGACGCGCTCGCAGGAGCCGACATCGTCATCGCGCCCGCGCTCGCCGTCGACACTCGGGCGGTGCGCCTCGGGCAGGGCGGCGGGTGGTACGACCGCGCGCTCGAGCACGCCCGCCCGGGGGTGAAGGTCGTCGCCGTCGTCTTCCCCGAGGAGGTCTACGACGCCGACGAGCGACCTCTGCCGCTCGAGACGCACGACCGCACCGTCGACGCCGTCGCCACCCCGCTGGGGTGGCGCTGGCTCGTCTGACGCGACCCCGCTTACGGCACCAGGCGCAGCTCGTCCGACGACGCGTCGGCGACCGCGGCCGGGCTGAAGGGCCAGTCGAAGGTGCGGCCCTCGGCCCAGGCGTCCAGCTGGTCGTCGTAGTGCGGCGACCCGGGGTGCCCCGAGACCCCGGTGACCGTGACCCAGGTCGAGTCGTCGAGCGAGCCGAGGTCGACGACCATCCGCATCGAGGGCCCCGCCGTGACCGCGAACGAGCCGGAGGCCGCGTCCCAGGCCGTCGCATTGACGATGGACGACCCACCGGGCATCCCGACCGCGTCGGGGTTGACGTAGTCGCGCACGAGCGCGGGGATGCCGTCCCCGCCCAGCACGGGGTGCTCCAGCTCCAGGACGTGGAGCGTGCCCCACTCCCAGTCGCTCGTGTTCTTGCCGAGCTCGACGGTGAGGTCGAGGCGGGCGGAGACGAGAGCCTGCAGGAGCGCTTCGTCACGGGTCTCGAGCACGCTCACGGTGGACCTGTCGTCCCAGAACGGGTCCTCGGGGTCGTCGAGCAGGCCCTGCACGACGGCGAGCCACCGGCTCCCTCCGCTCGGGTAGGCGTCCGCGGGCAGCTCGTCCCAGAAGGTCGTCCGGAGGAGGTTGCGCCACACGGCGGCGAAGTAGGCTGCCGCCGCGGAGTCGGTGTCCGTCGTGTAGTCCCAGTCGGCAAGGAGCTCCTGACCGTCCGCGGCGAAGTCGTCCTCGACGTCCTGCTCGAGGAGCAGCGGCACGAGGATCTCGGCGTAGGGGTTCCAGTCGTCGAGCATGATCTCGTTCATGGCGTCGGTGTCGAGGGGACGACCGCCGCGGATCTCGTCCTCGATGAGTGCGCGGATGCGCTGGGACCGGTAGCCGTAGTCCCAGTCCCTCGTCAGGTGCGGGCCGGCACCCTCGGGAAGGACCGCCTGGTTCGCGGCGACGATGAACCCCTCGGCCGGGTCGACGACGCGCGGCATGTCGTCCGGGTCGACGAACCCGTCCCAGTCGTAGCGCTCGTCCCAGCCCGGCCGGGGCCACGTGCCGTCCGAGGGGACGGGCCCCTCGACGTCTCGGCGGACCGGGATCTTGCCGGGTGCCTGGTAGCCGATCTGCCCGTCGGTGGTCGCGAAGACGATGTTCTGGGCAGGGACCTCGAACAGCGCGGCCGCAGCGCGGACGTCCTCGGCGTCGGCCGCACGGTTGAAGGCGAAGATCGCGTCGGCCGTGCGCCCGGGTTCGAGCGCCGTCCACTGCAGGGAGACCGCCAGCTCCCCGAACTCGAAGCCCTCCCGGGGCGCGTCCTTGATCTCGTCGAGGTCGAGCACGGTCGAGACGATCGGGCCGTGGACGGTGGACTGGACCTCGAGGAGGACGTCGTCTCCGCCGTTCACCTCGATGGTCTCGGTGCGCGTCTCGAGCGGCACCCACTCGTCGCCACGCAGCGTGGCACCCGACCGGACACGCTCGATGAAGAAGTCGGTGACGTCGGCGCCCATGTTCGTCAGGCCCCAGGCGAGGTCGGCGTTGTGCCCGATGATCACACCGGGGTAGCCCGCGAAGGAGAAGCCGGCGACGTCGAAGGGACACTCGGGGCCGACGACGTTGCAGTGCAGCCCGACCTGCGCCCAGATGCTCGGAGCGCCCAGGGACAGGTGCGGGTCGTTGGCCAGCAAGGGCAGACCGCTGGCGGTGTGCTCGCCGGACACGACGAACGAGTTGGACCCGGTGCCCTCCCCGCGACCCACCAGGACCGGTGTGGAGGCGAGCGCGCGGTCGGCGGCCTCGATCGCCTCGTGGAGCGCGTCGGACTCGAGCGCCTCGCCGAACCCGCTGGCGGGCTCGACCTGCCGGTCGACCTGCTGGGCGTCGGCCTCGTCCGCGTCGATGATCGGGACGTTGACGTCGAACGGGTAGGCCGGGAAGAGCTCGTCGACCCGTTCCGCGTCCTGCAGCGTGCTGTAGGCGCGCGCCCGGTCGAGCTCGTGGTCGTAGTTGCCGCGCAGGTCCCAGGCCATGGCCTTGAGCCAGGCGAGCGAGTCGATCGGGTCCCAGGGCTCGGGGTCGTCGACCGAGACGGTGACGTCGAGCACGGTGTACTCGAACCCGAGCTCGCCGGGGCTGCGCTCGGCGAGGTAGGCGTTGACGCCCTCGGCGTACGCCTGCAGATAGGTCTTGGTCTCGGCGTCGAGGATGGCCCACTCCTGCTCGGCGACGCGGCGCCACCCGAACGTCCGGATGACCTTGTCGCCCGCGATCGCCGCCGGGTTGTCACCGACGAGCTCGGCGATGCGCCCCGAGGTCACGTGGCGGCGGTAGTCCATCTCGAAGAAGCGGTCCTGGGCGTGGACGAACCCCTGCGCCCTGAACAGGTCCTCGGCCGTGTCGGCGTAGATCTGCGGCACGCCCTGGTCGTCGCGCAGCACGGAGACCTCGCCGGAGAGCCCCGACAGCTGGACCTCGCCGCTGGTCTCGGGCAACGGCCGACGGACCGTGACGACCGCCAGGACCGTCCCCGCGACGAGCGTCACGACGAGCAGGAGCGCCACCGCGAGCAGCAGCTTGCGCAGGATCGCTCGGCGGCCGCGCCGCCGCGCAGGCGTCGTGGGTGTTCCAGGGGCTCCGGGCTCGCCGTGGACCTCGGCAGGGGCTGCAGCAGACACGGAGCGAGACTACCCCGCGAGAGGTGGGCGTATGATTAGCACTCGGTTCCCAGGAGTGCCAGCAGCTCGGCCGGTCGACGGCCCCGAGCGGGCGCGCGCTCCGGACCGCACCCGACCCGCCGAGCCCATCACGACCAGGGAGAGCCCGTGCCCACCTACGCGTACGCGTGCACCGCCTGCGACCACGCCTTCGACATCCACCAGTCGTTCTCGGACGACGCGCTCACGGTGTGCCCCCAGTGCGCCGGCCGGCTGCGCAAGGTGTTCTCCTCCGTCGGCGTGACCTTCAAGGGGTCGGGCTTCTACCGCACGGACTCCCGCGCGTCGTCGAACGGCTCGAAGACCCGGAGCAGCAAGGGGTCGAGCTCCTCGGAGTCCTCGTCGTCCGGCTCCGGCTCGTCGGACTCGACGAGCTCTGCCGGGTCGTCGTCGTCCGGTTCCTCATCGAGCTCTGCCGCGTCGTCGTCCTCCGGGTCCTCATCCTCGGGCTCGTCCAGCACGTCGAGCGCTCCGGCCGCGGCGAGCTGACACCCCGGTCGTCGCCGTCCACAGGTCGACCCCGCCGCCGGGGCGTCCACAGGCCCGGGTCACCGACCGACGTCGGGCATCGGTGCGGACCTAGCGTCTGCGGTATGCCCTCCGCTCCCTCGCCCGTCCTGCCCGACGCCGGTGCGCGCCCCCCGCGGTCCGGTCGGCTCCGGCGTCGCTCGAGCGCCCTGCTGTGGCGCCTGCGGTTCGTCGTCGCCGCCGTCGCGTGCGGGCTCGCGGCCGCGGTCGTGGTGGGCGAGCTCCGGCCGGCACCTCCACCGACCGAGCCCGTGGTCGTGACGGCTCGCGCGGTCGACGCCGGGACCGTCCTGCGGGTCGACGACCTCGACGTCGTGCACCTGCCGGTCGGCCTCGCTCCGGACGGCGTGCTGAGCACGCAGGACGCCGCCTCGGGGCGCACCGCGTCGCTGGCCCTGGCGCGCGGGCTGCCCCTCACCCCGGAGCTCGTGGCGGCCGGGGAGGTCACGGCGTCCGCCCCGGCCGGCACGGTGGTCGCACCCGTGCGCCTGAGCGACTCCGCCGTGGCCGCGCTGCTGGTCCCGGGGGACCGTGTCGACCTGCTCGTCGGCGCCGACGGCAGCGGTCACAGCAGTGGGCACGACACCGGCGACGACCCGCCCACCCCGTACCTCGCGCGGGGCGCGATCGTGCTGCCCGGCACCCCGCCGCCGACCGCCGCGGGCGGGCTCCTCGGCGGGTCCGGGGACGCCGCCGCCGGGGTGACCCTGGTGGCGGTCACGCCGCAGGAGGCCGTGCAGATCGCGACCGTCTCCGGCTGGGGCACCGTCGCTGCGGTGCTCGTCCCGTGAGCGAGGTCGTCGTCCTGGACGCGTCCGGCGTGCACCGCCGGACGTCCTGCGCGCCGGCCGGGGGTCGTGGAAGGATCGCTCCCGCACACACGTGGCGCGGTCGCCACGCGGCCCCCACGTGAAAGGACCTCAGATGAAGAACGTGCTCGGCGGTTTCAAGGAGTTCGTGCTCCGCGGCAACGTGGTCGACCTCGCGGTCGGCATCGTCATCGGCGCGGCGTTCAGCGCGGTCGTCGCCGCACTGGTCGACGGGCTCTTCACGCCGTTGATCGCCGCGATCTTCGGCGCGACCGATCTCACCAAGGTTGGCGTGTTCACGATCAACGAGGCCGTCTTCAGCGTCGGGCTCTTCCTCGACGCGCTCCTCAAGTTCCTCATCGTCGCCGCCGCGATCTACTTCGTCATCGTCATGCCGATGAACGCCCTCGCCTCGCGCCGCAAGTCGGGCGAGGAGGAGGAGCCCGCGGCCCCGGCCGAGGACGTGCTCGTCCTGCAGGAGATCCGCGACCTGCTCGCCGCCCAGAACGCCGCCCGCGGCGGCCCCGCCGCCCCGCCTGCACCGCCGGCCGGTCCGGCGGACCGACCGACCCTCTGACCCACGGTCAGGACCGGCACGGGCCGGGCCGACCAGCACACCGGCTGCGCCAGGGCGCTCACCAGTGCGGTGGGACGTCCCGGCGCAGCCGTTCGTCGTTGGCGCCGGACCCGTCGACGGGCCCGCTCTCGCCCCACGTCCCGCGCTCGTCGCCGCTGGCGCCGTCGACGGCCGACGTCTCGGTGCCGCGCCGCACCACCCGGCGCGGGCGACGCGGGATCTCGCGCCGCCCGGACCCGGCCGCACGCCCGGGCTCGGACGGGTCGGCAGGGTCGGGGGCGTCGTCGGGCAGGTCGGTCATGGCACCAGTGTCTCGCGGACGGGATCAGACGACGCCGACGGGGCCCTCTCCCCCGGGGACCTCGTCGTCCGCCGCGTGCACCGCGTCGTCGTCGAGCACGGGCACGACCACGCTCTTCGGGGTGATCCCGCCGGTCTCGGGCAGCCGGGCGTCCCGCACGGCGTGCACCACCCGGCGGATGCGCTCGGCCTCCTTGCCCGGGTCGAGGAACACAGCCGCCGACCAGACCTGGGAGACGACCCATCCGGCCCGCTGCAGCCGCTCGGCCAGCTGGCGGTCGCGCACACGCACGCTCGGCTCGGCGGTGTAGGCGGCGTCGTCCGTGAGGACGGCGACGAGCAGCTCGCCCGGGAGGTCCGGGTGCCCGACGACGAGCGGGATCCGGTCCCCGTCGCCCGTACCGTAGTCGGTCTCGACGGCCAGTCCGGCGCGCCAGAGCCGCTCCGCGAGGTCGATCACCAGACGGTCCGGGTTGCCCCCGACGTCGACGCCGTTCCCGAGGGCGACCTGGTCGGCCACGCCGTCCCGCCGGGCCGCGAGGTCGAGCACGTCGGCAAGGAGCTTGGCGCCCGGTCCGCGCAGGCGGTCGGGGTCGAGGTCCTCGGCGGTGAAGCACGTGACGACGTGCAGACGCCGGCGGGTCGAGGAGACGGTGTCGAGGAGCATCGCCTCGCTGCCCGGCAGGTTGAGCACGCCGAAGCGGTGCAGGACGCGGCCGTGCGGCGTCTTGCCGAACCCGACAGAGAGCACGATGGTGTCGCGCGTGAGCCCGGCGACGCCGGTCAGCTCCGAGACGACCACGGGCTCGGCCCGGGACGCGGAGAAGAAGCCCGCGAGGGCGGGGTTCTGCCGCACCTCCACGAGCAGCGCCTCGCGGACGCGGTCGGCGTGCAGGGCGGAGACCGTGACGATCCCCAGCGACTCCTCGGGCCGGGTCAGCGCGTGCTCGATCGCGATCTCCACGACGCGGTCGACCTCGGCCTGGGTGCTCTCCACCGCGCCCGACGTCGCGTCGGGCATCCCCGTACCGGGCACGAGGTCGAGGTGCACGAGCGCCTCGGCGCGCGGCTGCGGGGTGGGGCGCAGGACGCCCGCGTAGCCGTGCTGGACGAGGAAGTCGGTGAGCCCGGCGTCCCGGCGGGTGCCGTCGACCTCCAGGGCGACCCGCGGCAGGACGCGGGCGAGCTCGGGCACGGCCGTGCTCGACGCGACCCGCGGGTCCGCGACGACGACGACCTGGCGGCCGCGCGCGACCGCGGACAGGACGAGCTCGACCGGCACGTGCTCGACGGCGTCGAGCACCACGACGTCGACCGTGCGCGGGGTGTCGAACAGGTGCGGTACGAGCGTGGGCGTCGCGATGACGCACGGCCGCAGCCGCCGCAGCAGAGGGCCGAACCGCTCGGCCACGTCGCGCAGGCTCGTCAGGCGGCCCTCGAGCAGCTCGGTGAACAGGGCCTCGGCCTCGACGCGGTGCTCGCGCATCGCCGTCCCGAGGTGCTCCCGGACGGCAGCCCGCACGGGAGCCGCGAGCGACGCGATGTGCTGCCGGTCGAGCTCGCGGAACCGGCCGGCGAGCGCTTCGAGCCCCGCACCGTCCTGCGTCGCCAGGGCGGGCGCCTGCGCGAGGATCTGCTCGAACACCGAGCTCCACCAGGCGAGGTCCAGCTCGGCGGCGACGATGTCGCCCTCGACGCGTCGCGCCGTGAGGTCGGCCAGCAGGTCCCCGAGCCCGGCCTCGCGCAGCCGGCGCAGCAGCGCGGTGCGCTCCGGGAGGTTCTCGAGGGACTCGTCGTCCTCGGCGAGCGCCGTCAGCCGCGCCGTGAGGTCGGCGAGCGGGGTGTCGAGCAGCGCGGTGCCCCCGAGCGTCGGCGCGAGCACCGGCTCGAGGTCCTCCAGGTCGATGCGCACGGCCTCGTAGGTGTCCTCGATCGCGGCGAGGCCCGAGGGCAGCGTCGGCCAGCCGCCGCGCGGGCACTGGGCCTGCCAGACGGCGCGCTGCGCCTGGACCTCCTGCAGGGCGCTGTGCATGTCCTCGACACGCACGCCCGGACGGACCATGTCCTTGGCCTGCTTGCGCAGCCGGCGGCGCAGGAACCATCCCATCTCGATCCGGTGCTCGGTGCGCCACTGGCGCGTGCCCGTGGCGTTGACCATGTCCTGGGCGGTGCGCTCGAAGATCAGCGGCTGGAACACGTCGAGCGTGCCGCGCATCCCGGCGAGCATCCGGAGCTGGTCGCCCCACTGGCGCACGGTCGTGGCGGGCACGAGCCCCGTGGTGGCGGCGACCTGCGTGACCTGCTCCCGCAGACCGGGGAGCGTCTGGTGCACGACCCGCTCGATGCGCACCAGCGTGTCCGCGGCCTCCGCGCCCGACGTGAGGTTCGCGCCGTACCAGGGGGTCGACGTCGCGCGGAGCGTGAAGGCGCCGAGAGCGGCGGCGCGGACCAGGTCCTGCGCGAGCTCACCACGGCGCAGGGGGCCGATGTCCAGCACGACGTCGGGCGCGAGCCGGACGGTCGTGGACGGCGCCGGCCGCTCCGAGGTGAGGCGCGCGAGCGCCTGCAGGGCGTCGTAGGCGGAGACCTTCCAGGGGTCGCGCACGAGGTGCAGCGCACCGATGTACCCCGAGAGCTGGGCACGCGCACCGAGCAGCGCGTCACGGACCCGCGCGACGGCGTCGTCGTCGATGTGCTCGGGCTCCGCCGCCATCGCGCTGAGCAGGCGGTGGGAGACGGCCGTGCGCCACGTCGGCTCGGGCGCGACGTCGAGCAGCAGGCCACCGAGCCCGAGCGCGTCGAGCCGGGCGGTGAGCGCGTCGGCCGCGCGCCGGTGCCCCGGCACGTAGAGGACGTTGCGTCCGCTCGCCGCGGCCTCGGCGACGACCGCGGCCAGGGTGCCCGCGACGTCGGACCCTGCGGGCGCGTCGACGAACAGGTGGCTGCCGGTGGCGAGGGCGTCGACGACGTGGCGCTGGGACGCGCCGAGGTCGCCGACACCGCGCTCGAGGGCCGGGTCGGCGTCTCCGACGGGCGGGGCGGGCAGCTCGCGCGCGAGCGAGCGCGCGGCCTTGTCGGAGCCGGCGACCGCGGCGACGACCTCGTGCCGGTCCAGGCCGGCCGAGATCTCGTCGAGGTCGTCGACGAGCACCTGCCCGGGGTGGACGAACGTCCCGACGAGCAGGCGGTGGTCGAGCGCGAAGTCCCCGAGCACCGCACGCCCGAGCGCGGTGACCCGCTGGAGCGCGTCGGACGGGTCGAAGCCCGACCCGGTGAAGGTCGACCGGGCGAGCGCCACGGGATCGAGCAGGGCGCCGTGCCCCCGGAGGGTGCGCGCGAGGGTGGGGTTGATCTCCGCGGTCGGCTCGAGCGTCAGCTCGTAGTCCGTCTCGCCGTCGCCGCGCGGGGTGATCGTCAGGGGCCGCAGGAGCACCGGCGCCCGGGCGGTGCGCGGGGCGTGCACGTCCGGCTCGGTCGTGCCGTCCGGGCGGTCGGACCCCGTCCCCTGCCCGTCGGCACTCTCCGGGTCGTGCGCGTCGGTCGGCCCGTGCGGGGCCGCCGTGAGCTGGGGAGCCTGCTCGGGGACGTCCCGGTGGTGACCGGTCGCCCGGGCCAGCGCGGCGACGTCGTCCTCCGGGAGGCGTGACGCGCCCTCCTCGCTCCACGTCGCGACCCCGATCGCGAGGTACGTCGGCGAGACGCCGTAGCGCTGGGCGTGCTCCTGGGCGCGGACGACCACCGCACGTGCACGACGGCGCGCGGCGGGCAGGGAGCCGCCCTCGCGGAAGAGGTTGGACAGCCGGGTCGGTCGGCCCGCGAAGAGCTGGGCGATGCCGGACGGGTGCGCGGCGGTGAGGTCGACGACAGCCTCCCCCAGCAGCCCGACGTCCGCGAGCGACGATCCGCCCGCCAGCTCGACGAGACCCTGGCGCCAGCGTTCGACGGCGTGATCGACGAGCTCGGCGTCGGTCGGAGCGGCGACGAGGACCGGGCGGCGCGGTGGCGCCTGGGGGCGGCCGGTCGCGTCGTCCGGCACCTCGGACGAGGGGTCGAGCGCGTGCTCGGTCGGGTGGTCGTCGCGCAGCCGATCAGGATCGGCCACGCTCCGGGCGGCAGATGCGTCACGTGCGGCGGCGGTCACCCTCAGAACGCTAGACGCCGTGGCGCCCGGGGAGGGCATCGGCACGCCGACGGACACCGATTCACACGAGGATCCGGGACCGGGCGACGGGCACCGGGCGGCCGATCAGCGCCGGTCGACGGCATCGCGCCTGAGGGGAAAGAATGCTCTGGACAACAATCCAGGTGGGGAATTCGGGAGACGTCACCGAAGAAGAGTAAAGACGGCGCACACCGCGCAGGGGGCAGGCGATGTGCGCCGTCGGTGATTAGTCTGCACCGGCCCGCACCCGCTCGTCAAACGTCCAGGAGCGGTCCAGCGGGTGAAACTGGACGAGTGTCCATATGACCTGTCCAACGAGCGCATTCCTGAGCGCCCGCTGGGAATACGGACGAAAATGCGTGCGCCCTCGCCCCGTCAGGGCGAGGGCATGGTGCTGACGGACGCACGAGGGCGATCCGGCGACAGGACGGTGCGCCTGGCCAGATTCGAACTGGCGACACCCGCTTTAGGAGAGCGGTGCTCTATCCCCTGAGCTACAGGCGCGATGGGACGGGCGACAGCCTAGCGCCCGGGCGGGGGCCGGCGCGAAGGCGCCGGCCCCCGGCGGTCACGAGCGGTCGGCGGTGTCCTCGCCCAGGACGGCGCTGAGGAACTGCTGCGTGCGCTCCTCGCGGGGCGCCGTGAAGATCACCTCGGGCTCCGCCTCCTCGATGATCCGACCGTGGTCGAACATCAGGACGCGGTTGGACACGTCGCGGGCGAACTGCATCTCGTGCGTGACGATGAGCATCGTGATGTCGGTGGTCTCGGCGACCTCCCGCAGCACACCGAGCACGTCGGCGACGATCTCGGGGTCGAGCGCGCTCGTCACCTCGTCGAGCAGCAGGATCTCCGGGTCCATCGCCAGCGCCCGGGCGATCGCCACCCGCTGCTGCTGGCCGCCCGAGAGCTGGGTGCAGCGGGCGTCGCGCTTGTCCGCGAGACCGACCTGCTCCAGGAGCTCCTCGGCGCGGACGACCGCCTGCGCCGTCGAGAGGCCGAGCACGTGCACGGGCGCCTCGATGATGTTCTCCAGCACGCTCATGTTGGGGAACAGGTTGAACTGCTGGAACACCATCCCGACGCGCCGCCGCACCTGACGCCGGCGCTTCTCCGGGACGGCCACGCGCTTGCCCCCGCGCATCTCGTGGGTGTACGGCTCGCCGTCGATGAGGATGAGCCCGCCGTTCGACTCCTCGAGCGTCATGAGCAGGCGCAGGATCGTCGTCTTGCCCGACCCCGACGGGCCGATGAGGGTGACGCGGTCACCCTTGGCCACCGTGAAGTCCAGGCCGTCGAGCACGGTGTTGTCCCCGAAGCGCTTGACGACGCCCCGGAACTCGATGGCCGGGGTCGTGTCCCGGTCGGTCACGGCGTCCTCCGTCGTGGGCAGGGGTGCGGTGGTGCTGGTCGACTCAGGCAAGGCGGGTCTCCAATCGGCGCACGAGGACCGACGTCGGGTAGCTCGCCGCGAGGAAGAGGATCCCGACCATCGTGATGGCCTCGGTGTAGGCGTAGTTGCTGCTGCCGTACTGCTGTGCGGCGGTGAACATCTCGACGACACCGATCGCGAAGAGGAACGGCGTCTCCTTGAACATGGAGATGGCGTAGTTGCCCAGACCCGGCAGCGTCTTGCGGATCGCCTGCGGCAGGACGACGGCGCGCCACGTGCGGGCTCGCGGCAGGTTCAGCGCCGTGGCCGCCTCCCACTGCCCGCGGGGCACCGCGTCGATCCCCGCGCGGTACACCTCGGACATGTACGTCGCGTAGTGCACGCCGAGCACGAGGAACCCGATGGTCAGGGACGACAGCCCGGGGACGAGGAGGTAGACGAACACGAGCTGGACGACGAGCGGCGTCGAGCGGATGAACTCCACGAGGAAGCCGACCGGGAGCGTGACCCAGCGGGACGGCGCGCGTCGCACGAGCGCGACGAGCAGGCCGAGGACGGACGCGATGGCCATCCCGACGACGGTCGCCAGCACCGTGATCCGGAACCCTTCGAGCAGCAGCGGCAGGACGTCGGCCGCACGCTGCCAGCTCCAGATGTCGTTCATGCGGCACCTGCCTTCGCGGTCGCGGGCACGGGCGCGATGCGCAGCACCTCGCGCAGGGTCGGTCCGGCGCCCAGCCGGTTCTTCGCCCGGACCTCGAGCGCGTTCATGACGAGCGTGAGGAGGTACGCGATCGCGAAGTACACCAGCAGGCCGAAGGTGAAGGAGAAGAACGTGTCCTGCGTGCTGCGCCGCAGCTGCTCCGTGAAGTAGTTGAGGTCGTGCAGCAGGATGTACGTCGCGAGCGCCGACCCCTTGAGCAGCTGGATGAGCAGGTTGGTGAACATGGGGATCATGAGGGCCCATGCCTGCGGGAAGATCACCCGCCGCAGGCGGTGGACGTGACCGAGGTTCAGCGCCGTCGACGCCTCCCACTGCCCGGCGGGCACCGAGTTGATCGACCCGCGCACGACCTCGGCACCGTAGGCGCCGTAGTTGAGGCCGAGGGCGAGGACGCCGCAGGCGAGGGACTCGAGCCGGAACCCGAAGACCGGCAGCACGTAGAAGAGCCAGAACATCTGGACGATGAGCGACGTGCCGCGGAAGAACTCGACGACCACGCGCGACGGGACGCGCACCGCCCCGCGGTGCGAGCGCGAGCCGAAGCCGAGCAGCAGCGCGAGGACGAACGCCAGCGCCGCGCCGCCGAGGGTCAGCTGAAGGGTGACGAGCACCGCGTCGCCGAGCCTCGGCAGCGCGTCGCCGAGCGTCTGGAGATTGTCGGACACCGAGGACCTCAGCCGTCGAGGCCGAGCTCCGGTGCGAGCTCGGTGGCCAGGTCGTCGAGGTTGCCCTCGCACAGGCCCTCGGTCGTCAGGCCGTCGACGGGACGCTCGGCCGCGGTGAAGCCGAACTCACCGACGATCTCCAGGTAGCGGTCCTCGTCGGCGACGATCTCGGCGAGCTTCTCGTTGTAGGCCTCGAGGAGCTCGGTGTCGTTCGTCCGGAACACCGTGCCGCCGGCACCGATCTGCGGAACGCCGTCGATCTCGGCGACGAAGGACTCCGTCACCTCGATCGGCGCGTCGGTGCCCTCGGCGAGCGTGTTGAGCGAGATCCCCGTGAGCGCGAAGGCGTCCGCACGGCCGGCGACGACGGCGTCGAGGCCGTCCTGCGGGGTGCCCACCTCGAGGTTCTCGATGCCGAGGTCGCTCGCATAGGAGCCCTCGATCGCGCCGCTCATCGTCGCGAGCGTGACGCCCGCGGCCTCGGCGGACTGCATGTCGGTCAGACCGTCCGGGTTGCCCTCGGGGACGAGGAACGCCGTGGTGTACATGAACTCGGGCTCGCTGAAGGCGGCCTGCGAGCAGCGGTCGGGCAGGATCGACATGCCCGCGCTGATGGCGTCGAAGCGGTCTGCCGTCAGACCCGGGATGAGCGAGCCGAAGTCCGTGTTGACGCCCTCGACGGTCTCGATGCCGAGCTCTCCGAAGATCTCGCGGTGCAGGGCGACGGTCGCGCCCGTGAGCTCGCCACTGTCCTCGTAGCTGTACGGGGCCTCGCCGGCGAACCCGACGGTGACGGTGCCCGACTCCTGGAGCTGCTCGAGCGCGCTCGCACCGTCACCTCCCCCGCCGGTCTCGCCCTCGGTGCTGGTGCACGCCGCGACGGTCGTCAGGGCGAGGACGGCACCGGCGGCGAGGAGCGCGCGGCCACGAGGCGTGGAGGTGATGGAGGAGGACATGGTTCCCTTCGGACACCCGGACCCGCGGTTCGGCGCACGGCGCCGTCGAGGGGCCCGGATCATCGTGGATCTCGGTTCGTTCGGGGGACGGCTGGCTACGTTAGCGACTGTCGGACGTCCAGACAATCCGAGTGTCTGATCGTCTGATTGTCTACAATCTCGACGACGGGTTCTCCCGCTGGTGGCCGCCGCGGTCACCGGCGCACGGCTCCCGTGTCGTCCCGTCCGTCGGTGCCGCGACCGACGGACCGCGGGATCGTGCGGGATCTGGGGGGCCTCCCGGCCCCGCGCGGCAACCCGGGGACGGGCGCCGGGCGCGACGGACCCACCCGGCCGCCCGCGCGTCGTGCGGCCGCCCCCGGCCGGTGGAGCAGGGATGATAGGACGCAGATCGTGACCGAATCGAAAGGAGAGTCGATGCCCTCGACCTCTCGGGCGCCGCTCGGTGCGCCCCCTCTGATGTCGCCGGTGACCCGGCCCTCGACGGTGGACCTCATCACCGTCGAGCTGCGGAACGCGATCTACTCCGGTGCGCTGCGGGTGGGTTCACCGATCCGCGAGATCGAGATCGCCGGACAGCTCGGCGTCAGCCGGGGTCCGCTGCGCGAGGCCGCCCAGCGGCTCGTCCAGGAAGGGCTGCTGGCCTCGACCCCGGGGCGTGGCCTGAGCGTCGTGCGCATCGGCCCGGAGAAGGTGCCGGCGCTGTACGCCGCGCGCCTGGCCGTCGAGACGCACGCGGCGCGGCTGCTCGTCCGCCACGGCACCGACGCCGCGATCGCGACCGTCCGGGCGGCGTACGACGCGCTCGTCGAGGCCGGCCGCACGCAGGACGCGCGACGGATCGGGGACGCCGACCTCACCCTGCACTGGACGCTGGTGTCCGCGAGCGGCAATCCCTACCTGCGCCGCTACATGTCGTCCCTCATCGTCGAGGTGCGCATCGCCAGCTACACCGTGAGCGACGAGTACGTCGTGCGCAAGGACTCCCCCGAGACCCACGCGACGCTCGTCGACCTCCTCGAGGCGCGGGACGAGGACGGCCTCGTCGCGGCGCTGACGAGCCACCTCGACGCCGCGGTCGCCCGGCTCCTCTCCCCCCGGCCGGGTGTCGAGACCCTCGAGGAACCCCAGCCCGCCGGCACGACCCGGCTCGAGCCCATCGAGACCGTCTGACCCGCCCGGCCCGTGCGGCGTCGTCGCGGCGTCAGGCGGCGCTCGTGATCCACCAGAGCAGCGCGCCGACGACGACCGTCCAGGCGGGGACGAGCAGGACACCGAGCAGCCCGACGCGCCGGGACTCGTGCCGCCGCCGCTCGGCGGACTCCTCGTCCTGGAGCGGCCAGAGCACGGGGTCCTGGCTCTCGGCCCGCCGACCCTTCGACAGCTCGACGGCCACCCCGACCGCGAGCAGGACGAGCCCGAGGCAGCCAGCGGCCGCGGCGGGGACCGAGAAGAGCCCGGCCTGCAGGAGCAGCAGCGGCACGACGATCGCGGTGATGCCGCCGCCGATCGCCAGCGCGGCCAGGACGGGGCGGCGCACGACCGCGCGCAGGACGGGCTCGGGCCACCGGGCCAGCGCGACGTTGACGGCGACGAGGACGACGACCGCGAGCACGTGCCCGAGCGTGATGGTCACGGCGTCGCCCGCGGCGAGGGCGGGCACGGTCCACAGCACGAGGAACATGCCCGCGAGCTGGACGAGCGTCGGCAGCACGGCGCGGACGGTCGCGGCGGAGCTCTGCGCCGGGCTGTGCGGCAGGCCGAGGCTCCGGGCGTAGCCGACCGGGTCGCCGAATGCCTCGTCGGCGCTCTGCCCGCTCTCCGCGCAGTGGGACTCGACCTCCCGGATCGCCTCGCCGACGTGCGTGCCGGACACTCCTTGGATGCGCAGCTCCAGCAGCACCGCCTCGGTCCAGGCCGGGTCCACGTGCGGGGCGAGCTCGCGCTCCAGTGCGTACCGGCGCTCGCTCCGCCGGCGGGTCGTGCTGCTCATACGAGCTCCTCCTCGGTCTGCGACGGGCGCGTCGCGCCGTCCGCGATGATCGTCCGCGTCATGGTGGTGAACTGCTCCCAGAGGGCGGCCGACCGCGCCAGCTCGACCTCGCCGGCCGCGGTCAGCGCGTAGTACTTGCGCCCCGGACCGCCGTCCCCGGCGCGCCACTCGGTGACGACCCAGCCCGCCTCCTCCAGGCGCTTGAGCAGCGGGTAGAGCGTGCCGCCCTTGAGCGGTCCGAGGCCGCGGTCCGCGAGCGCCGCGGCGATCGCGTAGCCGTAGGTGGTGCCGTCGGCGAGCACACGCAGCACGCAGACGGACAGCACACCGCGCAGCCACTCCGGGGGCCAGTTGTCGTCGTCCACCACTAGAACCTATCGCTGACTAGATAGCGCGTCAACCTAGCGGGACGCGCGGATGCCGTGCGCCCCGGAGGCCGGCCGGGTCAGTCCCGGTGGTGGGTGACGACCCGGTACCGCAGCCCGGTGGACGACGTCGCCCACTCCCCCGCGTCCGCGCTCCACCCGTCCGGCACGTGCGGTGCGAACGTGTCACCCTCGACCACCGCGTCGATCTCGGTCACGACGCACCGGTCCGCCAGTGCGAGCGTCGCGGCGTAGACCTGCGCCCCGCCGACGACCCAGACCTCGCCGTGCGCGGCGGACTCCTCGGCGCGGGCGAGCGCCACGTCGACCGACCCGGCCACGACGACGGGTACGGCGCTCTGCGTCGGTGCGGGGCCGGCGTCGGGCACCCATCCGGCCTGGCGGGTGACGACGACGTTCGTCCGGCCGGGCAGCGGCCGGAACCTCGGCGGGAGCGAGTCCCAGGTGCGCCGGCCCATGACGACGGGGTGGCCCGACGTGAGGCGGCGGAAGTGCGCGAGGTCCTCGGGCAGGTGCCACGGCATGGTCCCGCCCGCCCCGATGACGGGCCGCCCGGCACCGTCGCGCGCCTGCGCCCAGACGACCCCGATCACGCCACCCACCCCCGACCCGCTGTGGGCGGGATCATGGCGACAATCGAGCCCCTGATACCCGCCACCGTCCCGCCCACACGTGTACCGGGGGTGGTCATACGGCGATCGGGGCCTTGATCGTCGGGTGGTGCTGGTAGTCGACGACCTCGATGTCCTCGTACTCGTACTCGTCGATCGAGCCGCGCTGTGCGAGGCGCAGCGTCGGGTACGGGTAGGGCGCGCGGGTGAGCTGCTCGCGCACCTGCTCGACGTGGTTGTCGTAGATGTGGACGTCGCCGCCCGTCCAGACGAAGTCGCCCACCTCGAGCCCGGTCTGCGCCGCGACCATGTGGACGAGCAGCGCGTACGAGGCGATGTTGAACGGCACGCCGAGGAACAGGTCCGCCGAGCGCTGGTAGAGCTGGCACGACAGCTTGCCGTCGGCGACGTAGAACTGGAAGAACGCGTGGCACGGCGGCAGGGCCATGTTCTCCAGCTCGGCGACGTTCCACGCCGAGACGATGTGCCGGCGCGAGTCCGGGTTCGACCGGATCTGCTCGATGACCTGCGCGACCTGGTCGACGTGCCGCCCGTCCGGCGTCGGCCACGACCGCCACTGCACCCCGTAGACCGGGCCGAGCCCGCCGTCGGCGTCCGCCCACTCGTCCCAGATGCTCACGCCGCGCTCCTGCAGCCAGCGCACGTTCGCGTCGCCGCGCAGGAACCACAGCAGCTCGTACGCGATCGACCTCAGGTGCACGCGCTTGGTCGTGACGAGCGGGAACCCCTGCGACAGGTCGAAGCGGATCTGGCGGCCGAACACGCTGCGGGTGCCCGTCCCCGTCCGGTCGCCCTTCGGTCTCCCGTTCTCCAGGACGTCGCGCAGGAGGTCCTCGTACGGGGTCGGGATGTCGGACGGTGAGTCGGTGGCCACGGTCGCCAGTCTAGGCACGATCACCCTCCCGAAGGGGTCGCGGTGGGCGGCCCGGTGGTGGGATGGTCGAGGGACCGGGGCGGCCGTCCCCGGGTCGCCGCGGACGGCGGCGGCACGCACGGCGAGGAGCTGACGATGCCTGCACGAGCCACCATGCCTCCGGGAGCACCGATCTGGAACGACCTCGGGACGTCCGACGTCCCACGGAGCGTCGCGTTCTACGGCGAGCTCTTCGGCTGGGAGTTCCGGGACTTCGGCGAGGAGTTCGGCCACTACGGTGTACTGACCCACCGCGGCGCGGCTGTCGCGGGCCTCGGTCCGCTGATGGCCGAAGGCCAGCCGGTCGTGTGGTCGGTCTACCTGTACGCGCCCGACGTCGCGGACACCCTCGCGCGGGCGCGCGCGGCCGGGGCGGAGGTCATGGTGGACGCCATGGCGATCCCGGGGCAGGGTGTCATGGCGATGGTCGGCGACCCGTCGGGTGCGGCGGTCGGGCTGTGGGAGCCGGCGGGCATGGCGGGGTTCGAGGTCGCCGACGAGCCGGGCACCCCCGTGTGGCACGAGCTGCTCACGCGCGACATCGACGCGGCGCTGCCGTTCTACGAGGGCGTCATGGGCTGGACCACGCGCGTCGAGAGCGACGCCCCGGGGTTCCGGTACCTGGTGCAGGAGTCGGGCGGCCAGGAGCTCGCGGGCCTCATGGACGCGTCGACGGTGCTGCCCGAGGGCATCCCGTCGTACTGGGGCGTCTACTTCGGCGTCGAGGACGCGGACGCCGCCGCCGAGCGGGTCGTCGCGCTCGGCGGCTCGGTCCTGCAGGGCCCTCTCGACAGTGCGCACGGCCGCGTCGCGGTCGTCGCCGACCCGCTGGGGGCCACCTTCTCGGTCATCACGCCCGTCGCCCGGACCTGAGGTCCACAGACCTGGACCACGGTGCCACGGGTGGCCGCGGGTGGGAAGATCGTGTCCATGACCCAGACCACGCCCTCCACCGACACGTCCGCCAGCCAGCCCGACGACGAGGCGATCGCCCCGTCGTCGCCGGCACCGACCGACGCGCTGTGGGTCGAGCGCACGGGGATCCGCACGTACACCGGCCACTCCGCGCGCGGCGCGAGCGTGTCGATCGGTCCGGCGAGCGCCGGCGCCGTCTTCACGCCGGGAGAGCTGCTGAAGATCGCCCTCGCGGCGTGCGCGGGCATGAGCAGCGACCGCACGTTCGCACGACGGCTCGGCGACGACTACGCGGTGACGATCCGCGTCGAGGGCGTCAAGGACCTCGAGGAGGACCGCTACCCCGTCATCACGGAGCACTTCGACATCGACCTGTCGCCGCTCGACGACGAGGCGCGCGAGCGGTTGCTCACGGTCGCGGAGCGCGCGATCGACAAGACGTGCACCGTCGGGCGAACGATCAAGAACGGTGCCACAGTGGAGACCCTCTTCCAGCCGGAGGGCTCGGGACGCGAGGTCTAGCCCCAGGGACGAGCCGGCGAGAGCACCCGATCGAGCGGAGGCGAGGCACGTGAGCGCAGCGAAGAAGTCGAGGGACGTCGCCCGCCGGGACCCGGCCGTCCCGGCGACGACAGACCCGACGGACGCACCGTCCCGGACGGACTGGACGTCCTACCGGGCGACACCGCTGCTCGACGCCGCCCTGGACAAGGCCGTGACCATCCCGTCGACGGCGATCCGCGCGCACGTGGACTCCCTGCGCCGGCGCAACCCTGAAACGAGCCCGGCCGGGATCGTGCACCTCCTCGAGCGGGAGTACCTGCTGGTCGTGGCCGCGGCCGGTGGCGCGGTGGGCACGGCGGCCGCGTTCCCTGCGGTCGGGACCGGGGTCGGTATCGCGCTCACGTCGGGTGACGTCGCGACGTTCTTCGCCTCGTCGGCGGCGTTCTCGCTCGCGGTCGCGGACGTCCACGGGATCGCGGTGGACGACGTGGAAAGACGCCGGGCGCTGCTCCTCGCCTCGGTCCTCGGCGAGAAGGGCGCGCGCGACGTCGAGCGGGCCGTGGGCGGGTCCTCGTTCGCCTGGGGCAAGGTCATGCTGACGAGCATGCCGTCCGGCACGATCGTCAAGGTCAACAAGGCGCTGGCGAACCGCTTCCTGCGTACGCAGCTCGCGAAGCAGGGTGGGCTCGCGCTCGGCCGGCTCGTGCCGTTCGGGGTGGGCGCGATCGTCGGGGTCGCCGGTGCGCGGGCGCTGGGTCACGGTGTGATCGGGCAGTCGCGGCGGGCCTTCGGCCCTCCGCCGTCGGCGTTCGGTCGCCTCCTCGAGGTCGTGGAGTCCGCCGACCCGCAGGCACGTCCCACGCTCGTACCGCTGCCCGACGAGGACCGGGGCGACGCGGTCCGGGTTGTGACGGACCAGCCCGACGACGCGCCCCGGGACGACGCACGGCGCCGTCGGCGCCGCCTCCTGCCGTTCGGACGCCGGTGAGCGGCTCGTCGGCGGCCGCGGACGAGCGGCGGCGCGTCGAGGTCTCCCGCACGTTCCCCGTGGACGCCTCGGTGGCCTTCGCCTGGGTCGCGGACACGGCGACGCACCCCCGCTGGATCCCGCTGACCCGGGCCGAGCACGAGGGTGCGCACGAGGGTGGGCTGCCCGCCGTCGGGCAGGAGTTCACGATGGTGTCGGGGCCGTTCGCGCTCCGGGGAGCGCCCGGTTTCCCGGACCGGATGCGGGTCGAGGAGTGCACCCCGCCGCAGGGGGTGCGGCCCGGAACGACCCGCGTGCGCAAGCTCGGGCCCGCGCTGCTCGGCGACGCGGGCTTCGAGGTGTGGCCGCTCGACGCCGGCCGCAGCCGGGTCGTGTGGTGGGAGGACGTGCACATGGCAGGACCGGTGCCGCGAACGGTCACCGGCCCCGTGGTCGACGCGCTGCTGCGTCAGATGATGCGGGCGTCGCTCGGGCGCCTGGGGCGGCTGATCCGCCACGGCGCGACGCCCTAGCCCTGCGAGGCCCCGGGCTCCGCGCCCGGCCCGTCAGCGGACCCGTCGCCGGGTCCGTCGACCGGTCCGTCGACCGGTCCGTCGACCGGTCCGTCGACCGGTCCGTCGAGCGGACCTGCGAGGACCAGGTAGAGCTCGCGGCGGGTGCGCTCGAGGACGTCGAGCGCCGCGCGCGCCTGGGCGTCGCTGCCGGTCCGGGCGACCTGCACGGCCGCCGCGGCCACGGCCTCGACCTTCCCGCGCAGCTCGCGCTGCGGACGGGACCCGCCGGCGACGTCGCGCCACGGGTCGCCGAGCTCGGCGGCGTGCTCGGTCACGTAGGTGCGACCCTCCTCGGTGAGGCTGGCGAGCTTGCGCCCACCCTCGGCGTCGAGCCGCACGAGCCCCTCGTCCTCGAGCAGGGCGAGCGCGGGGTACACGGCGCCGGGGCTCGGTCGCCAGGTCCCCTCGCTGCGGTTCTCGATCTCCTGGATGAGCTGGTAGCCGTGCATGGGCTCGTCCACCAGCAGGAGCAGGACGGCGGCGCGGACGTCGCCGCGGCCGGCGCGCCCGCCACGACGGCGACCCCGCGGTCCGTGGCGGCCCTCGCCGGGGCCACGGTGCCCGCGGCCACCAGGACCGTCGGGACCACCGTGCCCGCCATGGTGGGACCTGCCCTCACGGAAGGAGCCGGTGTCGTCGAGGTCCGGGAAGTCACCGCGACGGCGGCGAGGACGGCCCTGGTCGCCGGAGGCGACCGGTCGGGCGAACGGGTGCTGCTGGTGCGTGTGGTGGCGCTTCATGGGGTTCTCCTGGGATGCGGAAGAGGGTGGACCGGCGGGGAGTGATCACCTCGTCGATGCAGTAACGATATATCGCTAGTGTATCGACGTCAACCCTTCGTGAGTGCCGTGTCGACCGCCCCGAGACCGGCGTGGCGGCCGTACCCTGGCCAGAAGGGCGGTCCACACCCCGGGACCGCACCGCGACCGAGGAGACGCCGATGCTCGAAGGCTCCGCCCGGCACTACCTGATGTGCCGGCCCACGTACTTCACCGTCAGCTACGAGATCAACCCGTGGATGGACCGCTCCCGCCCGGTCGACACCGCGCTCGCGGTCTCCCAGTGGGAACGGCTGCGCGACACCTACCTCGAGCTCGGGCACACGGTCGAGACCATCGAGCCGGAGCCTGGCCTGCCCGACATGGTGTACGCCGCCAACGGTGCCACCGTGGTCGACGGGCTCGTCTACTCGGCGCTGTTCCGCCACGCCGAGCGCGCGGCCGAGGGCCCCGCCTACCTCAAGTGGTTCGCCGACCACGGGTACGTCACGCACCAGGCCGACCACGTCAACGAGGGCGAGGGTGACCTCCTCGTCGCAGGCGACGTCGTCCTCGCCGGGACCGGCTTCCGCACCGAGCGCACCGCGCACACCGAGGCCTCGACGCTCTGGGGCCGCGAGGTCGTCAGCCTCGAGCTCGTGGACCCCCGCTTCTACCACCTCGACACCGCGCTCGTGGTGCTGCGCGGCAACGACGGCAGGACCTTCCTGCCCGACGCCGCGACCGGCATCGGCGTCGACGTCGCCTACTACCCGCCGGCCTTCTCCCCCGAGTCCCGCGAGGTCCTCGCCGAGCGCTTTCCCGACGCGCACCTCGCGCACGAGGAGGACGCCGTCGTCCTCGGTCTCAACGCCGTGAGCGACGGCGTGCACGTCGTCATGAACCCGCGCGCCACCCACCTCGCGGACGCGCTGAGCGAGCGCGGCTACGCACCGGTCGGCGTCGACACCTCCGAGCTGCTGCTCGGCGGCGGCGGCGCCAAGTGCTGCACCCTCGAGATCCGTGGCACCACGAGCCGTCAGGCCGTCGCATGACCGCGCAGGAGGTCCGCGCGGCAGGCGCCTACGGGCAGGAGCCCGACCCCGACGTGCTCGCGCACAACTACCACCCGCTGCCGGTGACCATCGAGTCCGCCGAGGGTGCCTGGGTCACCGACACCGCCGGCCGCCGCTACCTCGACCTGCTGGCCGGGTACTCCGCCCTGAACTTCGGGCACCGGCACCCGCAGCTCGTCGACGCCGCCGTCCGGCAGCTCGGTCGGGTCACCCTCACGTCGCGCGCGTTCGACCACGACCTGCTGCTGCCCTTCGCGCAGCGGCTGTCCGCGCTCGTCGGCCCGCTCACCGCCGGCGGCGCGGACGGCACCATGGTGCTGCCCATGAACACCGGTGCCGAGGCGGTCGAGACCGCCATCAAGGTCGCCCGTAAGTGGGGCTACGACGTCAAGGGAGTCGAGCCCGGCGCCGCGACGATCGTCGTCGGCTCCGGCAACTTCCACGGGCGCACCACGACCATCGTGTCCTTCTCCGACGACGACGACGCGCGCCGCGGGTTCGACCCGTACACCCCGGGCTTCCGGACGGTCCCCTACGGCGACGCCGCGGCGCTCCGTGACGCGATCGACGACACGACCGTCGCCGTGCTCCTCGAGCCGGTGCAGGGTGAGTCGGGCGTCGTCGTCCCGGCAGACGACTACTGGCCCGCGGTCCGCGCGATCACCGCGGAGCACGACATCCTGCTGATCGCCGACGAGATCCAGTCAGGTCTCGGCCGCACGGGCACGACGCTCGCCAGCGAGCTGTGGGGCGTACGACCTGACCTTGTCACCCTCGGCAAGGCGCTCGGTGGTGGTGTGCTCCCGGTCTCCGCCGTCGTGGGGCGCCGGGACGTGCTCGGTGTGCTCACGCCCGGGACGCACGGGAGCACGTTCGGCGGCAACCCGCTCGCCTGCGCCGTCGCGCTCGCGGTGATCGACCTGCTGGCCACGGACGCACCGCAGGCCGCGGCCCGCGAGCTCGGGAAGGTCCTGCACGCACGGCTCGCCGCGCTGGTCGACGCCGGGCTCCTGGTCCGGACGCGCGGCGTCGGGCTCTGGGCCGGGCTCGACCTCGACCCCGCCCGCGGGACGGGACGTGACCTGTGCGAGGCCCTCCTCGCCCGGGGTGTGCTCGCCAAGGACACGCACGGCTCGACGATCCGCCTCGCTCCGCCCCTGACGATCTCGCGCGCCGACCTCGACCATGGGCTCGACGCCCTCACCGCCGCCCTCGAGGAGCTCGCGCCCCCCGCGGCATGACGAATATCCCTGGTGCTCGTGGGTGGCTCGGCGCAGGATGGACGGGTGGGCGACACCCGCGGCGATGAGTTCGACCGCCAGCGGCAGTCCTCACCACAGCGGGGCACCGGCACGGGTCTGCCCCGCCCATCGACACCAGGAGACGACATGGCGACGCAGCAGGAGCTGGCGATCGAGGCGAGGGGCCTCGTCAAGCACTTCACCAGCGGCAAGACCACGACGAAGGCGGTGGACGGCATCGACCTCGCCGTCCCCGAGGGGACGGTGTACGGAGTTCTCGGGCCCAACGGTGCCGGCAAGACGACGGCGGTACGGATGCTCGCGACCCTCCTGCGGCCCGACGCGGGCACCGCGCGGGTGCTCGGCCACGACGTGCTCACCGACGCGGACGCGGTGCGCTCCGTCGTCGGGCTCACCGGGCAGTATGCGTCCGTCGACGAGGACCTCACGGGCACCGAGAACCTCGTGATGCTGGCCCGGCTGTACGGGTTCACCGGCTCCCGCGCGAAGGGCCGGGCCGGGCAGCTCCTCGACGCGTTCGGGCTCGCCGACGCGGGCTCGCGCCAGGTCAAGACCTACTCCGGCGGCATGCGGCGTCGGATCGACCTCGCGGCCAGCCTGGTCATGAGCCCCAAGGTTCTGTTCCTCGACGAGCCGACCACGGGCCTCGACCCGCGCAGCCGCAACCAGGTGTGGGACATCGTGCGGGTGCTCGTGGCCGACGGCGCGACGGTGCTGCTCACGACGCAGTACCTCGAGGAGGCAGACCAGCTCGCGGACCGCATCGCGGTGATCGACCACGGCAAGGTCATCGCCGAGGGCACCGCGACGGAGCTCAAGCGGTCGGTCGGCGAGGGGGCGGTGCACCTGCGGGTCGCGGACTCCGCCGACCGTGCCCGGGCCGCCGAGCTCGTCGAGCAGGTCCTCGGCACCGAGGTCACGCTCGCCCCCGACCCCTACGCCCTCGCGGCGCGCGTCCCCGACGACGGTGCCGTCGACGTCGGGCGGCTGTTGCCGACGCTCGCCGACGCCGGCATCACGGTCCCCGAGTTCTCCCTCGGTCAGCCCAGCCTCGACGAGGTCTTCCTCGCGCTCACGGGCCAGCCGACCGACGACATCACCGAGGAGGTGGCGTGATGGCCACGCAAACCACGACCGAGCTCGACACGACCCCCGAGGCGTCCAAGCTCCGCGCGGCGATCGCCCTCGACGACAGGCCGTCCCGGCCGTCACCGGTCTCGGCGACGCTGACGTTCACATGGCGTGCGCTGCTGAAGATCAAGCACGTGCCCGAGCAGCTCTTCGACGTCACCCTGACGCCGATCATCTTCACGCTGATGTTCACGTACCTGTTCGGCGGGGCGCTCGCGGGCGACGTGACGACGTACCTGCAGTACCTGCTGCCGGGGATCCTCGTGCAGACCGTCCTGTTCACGACGGTCTACACGGGGTACACGCTCAACACGGACATCACCAAGGGTGTGTTCGACCGGTTCCGCTCGCTGCCGATCTGGCGACCGGCCCCGATCGTCGGCGCCCTCATCGGTGACACCGTGCGCTACACGATCGCCTCGGTCATCACCCTCGCCCTCGGGCTCGCGCTCGGGTTCCGGCCCGACGGCGGTGTAGTGGGGGTGGTGCTCGGCGTGCTGCTCCTGCTGGTGTTCGCCTTCGCGCTCAGCTGGATCTTCACGATCCTCGGGCTGCTGCTGCGCACACCGAATGCCGTCATGGGCACGTCGATGCTGGTGCTGATGCCGTTGACGTTCGCGTCCAACATCTTCGTCGACCCCTCGACGATGCCCGCGCTCCTGCAGCGCTGGGTGGACATCAACCCCGTCAGCCACCTCGCGACGGCAGTGCGCGGCTTGATGGGCGGGACGACGTCGTTCGACCAGATCGGCTGGGTCCTCATCGCCGCGGTCGGGCTCACCATCGTCTTCGCGCCCATCACGATGCGCCTGTACCGCAACCGCAGCTGAGCGACCTCTGCCTGGTGCGGTGACCGCAGGCGGCGGCGGGTCTCAGACCGCCTCCGCCTGCGGCTCGGTCTCCTCGCAGCGCTTCGTCACGACCATCACGGGGCACTCGGAGTGGTGCAGCACGGCCTGGCTGGTCGAGCCGAGCAGCAGGCCGCGGAACCCTCCCCGGCCGCGCGAGCCGACGACGAGCAGATCGGTGGCGGTCGAGAACTCGGTGAGCAGCTCGGCACCCGTGCCGTCGAGCACGATGCGCCGGATCCGCAGGCCCGGGTTGTCCGCCTCGTGGCGGTCGATGATGACGTTGAGCCCTTCCGTGACGTCTGCGAGGACCTGCTCGTGGTCGATCGACGCCGGCAGCCACGCGAGCAGCCCGGCGCCGGCTCCGACCGGGACACCGGCCACGGCCACGAGCTCGGCGCCCCATGCGATCGCCTGCCGGATCGCCTTGCGCAGCGCGATCTCCGCCGCCGGAGAGCCGTCGACGCCGACCACGATGCGCTGCACGGGCCGGATGGCGGGGAGCTCGATCTCCTCGCTCTGCTCGTCGTGCCCGCGCTGGCGCAGCGGCACCACGACCGTCGGACAGTGCGAGTGGGCGGGCAACGCCGACGAGACGGTCCCCAGGAGTCGCTCCGCGAAGCCGCCGCGGCCACGGGTACCGACAACGACCAGGCCGTACTCCTTGGACATCTCGACGAGGACCCCGGCGGCGTCACCCGTGGTGACCGTCGCGGTGGTCCGCACGCCGGCGGCCTCCGCACGGCCGCGGGCCTCCTCCAGGACGGCGCGTGCGCCCTCCTGGATGGCGGTGTCGTCCAGGGCCGCGTAGCCGCCGTCGAGCGAGGCGGCGGTGAAAGAGGGCAGGGAGTACGTACAGACCACGTGCAGGGGCCAGCCGACCTGCTTCGCGTACGCGGCAGCCCAGTCCAGGGCGTGCAGGCTGGGCGCTGATCCGTCGACTCCGACGAGCACGGCATCCGCGTGAGTCATCGTTCTCCCTCTTCCCGATGGCAGCTGCACCATCATGGGACAAACCTATCGAAGGAAAGGGCAAAGACCCACGCGCGGCACGGCCGGCCGGCGTGACGATCCGTCCGAACCTGACGGCCGGGAAGCCTGTTCGAGAACGACGAAGCCCCGCCGCGCTGCGTGAGCAGCGGGGCGGGGCTCCGACAAGCCGTGCGGTGTGGTCAGGCAACCCGGATGAACGTCGGGTTGGACTGCCAGATCTGGCGGAACTGGATCGTCTTGCCGGGGCGCGGCGCGTCGATCTGCATGTTGTCGCCGGCGTAGATCGAGATGTGACCGGGGGTCCAGATGAGGTCGCCCGGCTGAGCCTGCGAGCGCGGGACCTTGGTGCCGACCGAGCCCTGCGCACTGGACGTGCGAGGAAGGCTGATGCCCACCTGGGCGTAGACGTAGCTGGTGAAGCCGGAGCAGTCGAACCCGTCCGGCGTCGTGCCGCCGTACACGTACGGGACACCGACGTAGCGGCTGGCGATCGAGATGATCGTGGACCCGTGGGCGGAGGCCGGGACGTTGACCTCGGCCTGCTCGGTCGCGGGGGCGGCCTGCTCGGCCTCGGGCGCGGCCTGCTCCGTGGTGGTGCGCTCGGCGGTGCGGCTGGTGGTGGACTCGCTGCGCACCTCGACGACGGGCTCCGGCTCCGGCTCGGGCTCCGGCTCGGGGGCAGGTGTCACCTTGACGGGTGCGGACTCGATGGCCCACTCGGCCTCGGCATCCACCGTCACGGCGGGAGCCGCCTCGAGGGCTGCGCGCGCCTGCGCCGTGAGGGCGCTGAGGTCGATGGTGTTGAGCTTGCCGGACTCGCTGTCGACGGGGGCGGCGGTCGCGGGGGCGGCGGCACCGATCATCGAGACCAGCAGGCCCGAGGACGCGGCGACGACGGCGGTGCGACGACCGACGGTGGACATGCTGTCAGAGGCAGCCTGGGCCATGTTGGTCAGTGGCGTCACAGGGCGACGCGCTGCACGGTGGCGAGCGCGTGTGGTGCTTACGGTCACGTGAACCCTCTCCATGTACGCCTACGAGGTCAGCTGTCGGGTTCGGGTGGGAGAAATCACCCGGCCGTCCGGACCGTGGTCCGACCGGCTTCACCCCGAGGATGCTGCGAACAGCACCCAGATATTGGGTCCCCCGCCCCTGTCATCGGGTCGTCGTGAACCTCCCGTGGTGACAGGGTTTGGCGTTCCACCGGAGGGCTCCTGCAATGGGTTCATCTCAGGAGCAGGTCTGACCGTACAGGACCCTCCAGCAAATGTCACGTTCCTGTCACGACGCACCAAGAACAGCGCGCTGACAGGCCACGACGCCCCTCCAGCACCCGGTGCGCAGGGGCCTCAGCGAGCGCTGACGAAGATGTGCCGCGCGACGTCGTCCGGCAGGTCGAGGACCATGTCGGCGCCGTCGGCCGCGACCGTGAGGACACCGTCGCCCTGCTCCACCGTGACCGCCCGCTGCGGCAGCACGCCCGCCGTCGCGAGGCGCGCGAGCAGCTCGATGTCGGTCTGCAGGGGCTCCGCGATGCGCTGGACGGTGACCTCCAGCCGGCCGACCGCGGGCGACGCCGCGGCGACGTACGACGGCAGGGCCACGACCCCGTCGAGGTACTCGACGTCCTCGTACTGCTCCCCGAGCTCGGCCAGGCCCGGGATGGGGTTGCCGTACGGGTCGTAGTGCGGGTGGTCGAGAAGCCCGATGAGCCGCTTCTCGACGAGCTCGCTCATGACGTGCTCCCACCGGCACGCCTCGACGTGCACGTGCTCCCAGTCGAGCTTGATGACGTCCGTGAGCAGCCGCTCGGCGAGCCGGTGCTTGCGCATGACGCGCATCGCCTTGTCGTGGCCGACCGGGGTGAGCTCGAGATGACGGTCCCCCGTCACGATCACGAGACCGTCGCGCTCCATGCGCGCCACCGTCTGAGAGACCGTCGGGCCCGAGTGGCCGAGCCGCTCCGCGATGCGCGCGCGCAGGGGGACGATGCCTTCCTCGTCGAGCTCGTAGATCGTCTTCAGATACATCTCGGTGGTATCGATCAGATCGGTCACGTCGCGCTCCTGTCACTCATCGCTTGATGGCACCTGCCTGCACCGGCGGGCCGCTCGGAACAGTTTATGTCCGGACGCCGAACACCGGGTCCCACCTGCCCGCGTATCGTGGCCCCGTGAACGCCCCGGACACCGCACTCACCATCCCGCCCCACCTGCTGCCCGCGGACGGACGCTTCGGCTCCGGGCCCAGCAAGGTCCGCGCGGAGCAGGTCCGCGCGCTCGTCGTGGCGGGCGGGTCCGTGCTCGGTACATCGCACCGCCAGTCCCCGGTGCGCTCGCTCGTGCGGCGCGCCCGCGAGGGTCTCACCACACTGTTCGACCTCTCCGAGGGCTACGAGGTCGCTCTCGGCAACGGCGGGTCGACGACGTTCTGGGACATGGCCACGCTGTGCCTCGTGCGCGAGCGCGCCCAGCACGCGGCGTTCGGGGAGTTCGGCGCCAAGTTCGCCACGTCGACGTCCCGGGCGCCGTTCCTCGCCGACTCCGAGGTCGTCACCGCCGAGCCGGGGACCGTCGCGCTCCCCCGGTTCGCCGAGGGCGTCGACGTCTATGCGTGGCCGCACAACGAGACCTCCACGGGCGCCATGGCGCCGGTCCGGCGTGTGCCCGGATCGCGCGAGCAGGGTGCGCTCACGGTGATCGACGCGACGTCGGGCGCAGGCGCCCTGCCCGTGGACGTCACCGAGACCGACGTGTACTACTTCGCGCCGCAGAAGGTCTTCGGGTCCGACGGCGGCCTGTGGATCGCGCTGCTCTCGCCCGACGCGGTGGCCCGGTCGGAGGAGATCGAGTCGAGCGGGCGCTGGGTGCCCGAGTCGCTCTCGCTGCGCACGGCCCTGGTGAACTCGCGCCAGGACCAGACGCTCAACACCCCCGCCGTCGCGACCCTGGTGATGCTCGTCGAGCAGCTGGAGTGGATCCTGGCCCAGGGCGGCCTGCCCTGGGCGGTGGGTCGGTCGGCGGCGTCGGCCGAGATCCTGTACGCCTGGGCCGAGGAGCGCAGCTGGGCGACGCCGTTCGTCACGCGCCCCGAGGAGCGCTCGACCGTCGTCGGGACGATCGACCTCGACCCGACGATCGACGCGACCCAGGTCATCGCGGCCCTGCGGGCGCACGGAGTGCTCGACGTCTTCCCGTACCGCAAGCTGGGCCGCAACCAGCTGCGGGTCGCGATGTTCCCCGCGATCGACCCCGAGGACGTGCGTGCGCTGACGCGCTGCGTGGACCACGTCGTGGAGCAGCTGCACGCCCGCGGCTGACGCCACGTCCGGAACTAGGCCGCCGAGGCGGCGTCCTCCGCCTCCTCGCGCTCCAGCTCGCTGCGCGTGCGGTCGCGCGCGCCCCGACCCGGCGGCTCGGCCTCGAGGTAGCGCACGAGCAGGTGCGGGCGCTGCAGGAACCGGTAGCGCACCTGCAGGTGCCAGCTGCGCATCGCCCAGAGGGCGGCGCCGACGGAGACCAGCAGGGCTGAGATGGAGCCGATGCCGATGGCCCAGCGCGGTCCCCACTCCTCGGCGATCCACCCCACGATCGGTGACCCGATCGGCGTGGCCCCGAGGAACACGATCATGTACAGCGACATGACCCGACCGCGCATCGCCGGGTCGGTGCTCATCTGGATCGTCGTGTTGGCCGCGGTCATCATGGTCAGCGACGCGAGACCCACGGGGATGCAGGCGATCGCGAACGACGGGTAGGTCGGCATCAGCGCCATCACCCCCGTCGCGACCGCGAAGCCGAAGGCCGAGCCGATCACCAGCCGGACGCGCGGTCGTTCACGCCGTGCGGCCAGCAGCGCCCCGGTGAGCGAGCCGATCGCGAGCACCGAGCCGAGGATGCCGTACTCGCTCGGACCCTTGTCGAACTCGACGCGCGCCATCATGGCCGAGGTGAGCTGGAAGTTCAGCCCGAACGTCGACACGACGCCGACCACCACCATGATGACGACGATGTCCGTGCGGCCGCGAACGTAGCGGATCCCCTCGCGGATCTGCCCCTTGCTCCGGCTCGCGCTCGGCATCGCGTGCAGCTCGCGGGAGCGCATGCGGGTCAGGGCGACGATGGTCGCGGCGAAGGTCACGCCGTTGATGACGAAGATCCAGCCGGTGCCGACGAGCGCGATGAGCAGGCCGGCCGCGCCGGGGCCGATGAGGCGTGCGGCGTTGAACGACGCGCTGTTGAGCCCGACGGCGTTCGAGAGCCGGTCCGACGGGACCATCTCGGCGACGAAGGTCTGGCGGACGGGCGCGTCGATCGCGGAGACGCAGCCGAGGAGACCGGCGAACACGTAGACGTGCCAGAGCTCGACGTGGCCGGAGAGCACGAGCGCACCGAGCCCGAGCGCGAGGACGCCCATCGCGCTCTGCGTGCCGATGAGGAGCTTGCGGCGCGGGAGGCGGTCGGCGAGGAGCCCTGCCCAGGCGGACAGCAGCAGCACGGGCGCGAACTGCAGGGCCGTGACGATCCCGACGGAGACACCGGAGTTGTCCGTGAGGTCGGTCAGCACGAGCCAGTCCTGGGCGACGCGCTGCATCCAGGTGCCGATGTTCGCCACCAGGGCGGAGGCGAACCACAGACGGTAGTTGAAGTACTTCAGGGAGGAGAACGTCGCGCTCATCCGGCGGCGATCCTCTTCAGCAGCTCACTGGCGCGGGCCAAGGTCTCTCTCTCGTCGGGGGTGAGGTCGGTCAGCTGCTGCGTGAGCCACGCGTCGCGGCGGCGACGGGTCTCGGTGACCTCGCGCACGCCGTCGTCGGTGAGGGTCACCACGACCTGGCGGCCGTCCGTCGGGTGCTCGACCTTGGCGACCAGGCCGAGCTCGACGAGCGAGTTCACCGCCCGGGTCATCGACGGCGGCCGCACGCGCTCGTGCGCGGCCAGCGCGCCCGGGGACATCTCGCCGTGCTTGAACAGCACCGTGAGGACGCCGAACTGTCCCTCGGGGAGGTCGGCCTCGCCGCGCTGGGCACGCAGCCGACGGGAGATGTGGGTCAGGGCGACGCGCAGCTCACCGCCGAGGTTCTCGGGACGGCACTGGCTCTTGGTCGGGGCAGTCGTCTCCGCAGCAGGCATCTCGTTACCTTAACTCATTACCTAGAGTAAGGAAAGGGTGCCTGGCCACGCGCTCGACGTCAGGGCACGTACGCCACCACGACGATCCCGGCGCCGGCCAGCGCGAGGTCGCCGACGTCGTGGGGGACGAACGCCGACTCCCCTTGCCGCAGCGTGTGCTCCTCCCCGGTCCACGACCGCAGCCGCACCTCGCCCTCCAGGCACAGCGCCACCCGCGGCCCGGACGGGTGCACGACGGCGTCCCGCCCCGGCCGTACGCGACCCACCAGGAGCGCGAACTCGGGGATCGGGGCCCGGTACGCCTTGAGGCCCCCCGGGGCGCGCGAGACCCGGGGCCGCGCGGCGGGCGCGGGGGTGCACGTCGCGCACTCCAGCAGCGCGTCGACGTCGACCCGCTTGCTCGTCAGCCCGGCACGCAGGACGTTGTCGGAGCTGGCCATGACTTCCACGGCACAGCCCGAGAGATAGGCGTGGACGTCACCGGCCGGGACGAACATCGATTCCCCCGGCTCGAGGGTCACCCGGTTGAGCATCAGCGACACGATCGCGCCCGGGTCCCCAGGGTGCTGCTCGGCGAGCATCAGGACGGTCGCATCGGCGCGCGGTGACGACGTCCCCGCGGCGACCCTGGAGCGGACGTCGGCGACGGACACGGCCAGGTCCGTCGCGACGTCGGGCTCCTGGCGCGCGTGCAGCGCGAGGGTGAACGCCGCGCGCACCCCCTCCGCCGTCGGGTCCGCCTCGAGGATCTCGCGCATCCGACCGACGAGGTCGCCCCGCAGACCAGCCATCAGCTCGACGACCCGTCCCGGCCTGCGGAAGCCCGAGAGCCCTTCGAATCGGGAGACCGCGACGACCATCTCCGGCTTGTGCTGGTCGTCGTGGAAGCTGCGGACCGGCGAGTCCTTCGCCAGGCCGGCGCGGTTCTCCCGGTTGAAGCCCGCGCGGGCCAGGTGCGGTTTGGGGTGCACCTGCAGCGAGAGGGCCTTGTCGGCCGCGAGCACCTTGAGCAGGTACGGCAGGCGCGGCCCGTAGTCCTCGAGCACGCGCGTACCGAGGTGGGCGGACGGGGCGCTGCGGATCAGCTCGGCGAGCGAGAGCACGGAGCCGTCGGCAGCCCGGACCATCGACGGCCCCATGGGGTGCGCACCCATCCAGAGCTCTGCTGCGGGTGCGCCGTCGACCTCCTGGCCGAGGAGCTCCTGCAGCGCCGTCATGGAGCCCCAGTCGTAGCGCTGGACCGTGTTCTCGAGCGGGTGGAACGGCACGGATCAGACCCCCAGGGCCTCCTGGATCGGTCCCAGCGTGAAGTACGCGAGGAAGAGCGCGGCGGCCACCCACATGAGTGGGTGGATCTGACGGGGCCTGCCCACCGCGAGCTTGACGACGACGAAGGCGATGAAGCCCGCGCCCAGGCCGGCGGTGATCGAGTACGTGAACGGCATGAGGACGATGGTTAGGAAGGCGGGGATCGCGACCTCCCAGTCGTTCCACCGGATGCCGGTGACCTGCGTCATCATGAGGAACCCGACGAAGACCAGGGCGGGGGTCGCCGCCTCGTAGGGCACGAGCGCCACGAGCGGAGAGAGGAACGTCGCGAGGAGGAACGCGACGCCGGTGACGACCGAGGCGAGCCCGGTCCGGGCGCCCTCGCCGACGCCGGCCGCGGACTCCACGTAGCTCGTGTTGGACGAGACGCTCGCCGCCCCGCCGGCTGCCGCGGCGATCGAGTCCACGACGAGGATCCTGCGTGTGCTCGGCGGGTTGCCCTCGGCGTCCAGCAGCTTGGCCTCGCCGCCGACGGCGACCATGGTCCCCATGGTGTCGAAGAAGTCGGCGAGCAGGAGCGAGAACACCAGGAGGACCGCCGCGACGATGCCGATGTTCTGGATCGACCCGAGCAGCGAGAACTGCCCGAGCAGGGAGAAGTCCGGCACGGCGACCGGGCTCGACGGCAGGTCGGGGCTGTTGAGGTTCCAACCGGTCGGGTTGACGGTTCCGTCCGCGCCGATGCGCGGGCCGATCCGCGTGACCTGCTCGATGACGACCGCGAGGACGGTCGCCGCGAGGATCCCGATGAGCAGCGCGCCCTTCACCTTGCGCACCGACAGCGCGACGATCAGCAGCAGTCCGACGACGAAGACGAGGATGGGCCAGCCGGCCAGCGAGCCGCCCAGGCCCATCTCGAGCGGCGTGCCGCCGCCCTCGGGAACGCGCACGAACCCGGCGTTGACGAAGCCGATGAGGGCGATGAACAGCCCGATGCCCACGCTGATGGCGGTCTTCAGCTCGACGGGCACCGCCTTGAACACCGCCTCGCGGAACCCCGTGAGGACCAGGACGAGGATGATGATGCCCTCGATCACCACCAGGCCCATCGCATCCGCCCAGGTGACGCCCTCGATCGACGCGATCGAGAACGCGACGACTGCGTTGAGTCCGAGCCCCGCAGCGAGCGCGAGCGGGAAGTTCGCCACGACCCCCATGAGGATGCTCAGCACACCGGCCGCGAGCGCGGTCGCGGCCGCGATCTTCGCGAGCCCGCCGTCACCGCCGAGGAACGCGCCCGTCCCGTCCGGTGTGGTGCCGAGGATGAGCGGGTTCAGCACGATGATGTACGCCATCGCGAAGAACGTCACCAGCCCGCCGCGCACCTCCGTCCCCAGGGTGGAACCGCGCTCGGTGATCTTGAAGTAGCGGTCCAGCGCCCCCTGGGGCGCGCTGTCGACCGTGGTGCTCGCTGCCATGGGGAGAATCGTGCCAGATACACCTGTCTGCCCGTCGCACGGACGGTGAAGGTCTGTCGGCGAGTCGGCTCCGCCCGTCTGCCGTGCCGACGACCCGGCCCGCGCGCTCGCGACGGGCGAGCGGCGCCGTCGAGCAGGAGATGTGGCACTCTCGGGCACGTAACCTGGGCATCGACAGGCGTTGCGCCGGGCAGGGCGACAGAATCAGGGGCCATGAGGTATCCGGGACGTCGCGGGACGAATCTCCCGAGGATGGGCGACTACAACCAGCTCGTCGTGCTCGACCAGATCCGTCGTGCCAGCCAGAGCGTGAGCCGCGTGGAGCTGGCGTCGACCACGGGCCTGTCGGGCCAGACGATCTCGAACGTCGTGGGCCGCCTTCTCGAGCTCGGCCTCATCGAGGAGGGCGAGCGCCAGATCGCGGGACGCGGCAAGCCCCGGACGATGCTCCACCTGCGCGCGGCGGCCGGCTACGCGCTGGGCGTCCACGTCGACCCCGTCTCCGTCACGACAGTGCTCATCGATCTCGCCGGGACGATGGTGGACCGCTCGGTCGTCACGACCCCGGACGGACCCACCGCCGTCATCGACGCGCTCGCCGGCGAGGTCGCCCGGATGCAGGCACTGGTGCCCGACGGCGCCGTGGTCGGGCTCGGGGTCGCCGCCCCGGGGCCGATCGACCCCGAGGGAGGTCGCGTCATCCACCCCCCGCTCATGCAGAGCTGGGGCGACGTGCCGCTGCGCGACCGGGTCGCCGACGCCACCGGCCTGCCCACGCTGCTGGAGAAGGACGTCGCGGCCGCCATGGTCGCCGAGCTCTGGCAGGGCGACCACGACATCGCCGGCACCACCCTCTTCGTCTACCTCGGGTTCGGTGTCGGGTTCGCGTTCGCCCGCGGGGGCGAGGTGCTCTCGGGCAGCTCGCGCAACGCGGGAGAGATCGGCCACCTCATCGTCGACGCCGACGGTCCCGAGTGCTTCTGCGGCAACCGGGGCTGCCTCGGCGTGAGCGTCTCGCTCGACCACCTCGTCGCCGAGGCGGTCGCGGCGGGAGTGCTCGCCGAGTCCACGCCTCGCTCGACCCCGGCCGAGCTCGACCTCGCGATGGGACTGCTGGCCACCGCGAGCCAGGCCGACGACGGCGCGGCCACCGAGATCCTGGCCCGCGCCTCGCGACGCCTCGCCCGGGGGATCGTGGTGATCTCCGACCTGCTCGACGCCGACCGCGTCGTGGTGGGCGGCGCCAACTGGGAGCGGTTCAGGCCCCAGCTCTCCGCGGCCGCCCGGACCGAGTTCGCCGGGCACGCCACGCTGCGTGAGCTCCACGGTGTCGAGATGGGCGGCGCCGCCCTGGGTCCGTGGCTGGGTGCCGTGGGGGCAGCCAGCCGCGTGCTCGACGCAGCGTTCACGCCCCACGCCTCGATCCTGCTGGCACAGCCCGTCACCGCCTGAGCCGGCGTTCCAGCCGGGGCAACGATCTGGTCACGACGCGGACCACCCCTTGCGTTATTAACTCCAATCGTTAGAGTAAACCTTGAGCGCGTTCTTCACTGCCGAGGAACGCCCCGTATGCGTCAAAGGAGCGTCATGCGTCAGACAGCACAGCTCGTCACGGCCACCACGGCCCTCGCCCTCGTCCTCACGGCGTGCTCGGGTAGCGGCGACGAAGGTTCGGGCGACGCGAGCACCATCACGGTCGCCTACCAGAAGACCGACTCGTTCTTCCAGCTCCACGACCTGCTGGTGAAGTCGAAGGCGGAGTTCGAGGAGGCCAACCCCGGCATGACGATCGAGCTCGAACCGATCGCGTCGCAGGAGACGGACTACTTCACCAAGCTCGCCCTCATGAACGGCTCTCCCGACACGGCGCCCGACATCATCTACGAGGACACCTTCCAGGTGCGGCCCGACGCCGCGGCCGGCTATCTCCTCCCGATGGACGAGTACCTCGCCGAGTGGGAGGACTGGGACCAGTTCCCCGAGGGCATCCGCGAGGCCGGCAAGGGCGACGACGGCAGCATCTACGGCGTCTCGATGGGCACCGACACCCGCGGCGTCTACTACAACAAGGAGATCTTCGAGCAGGCGGGTCTCCCCACCGACTGGCAGCCCGAGAACTGGGACGACCTGCTCGACGCAGCGCGCACCGTCAAGGCGAACGTGCCCGACGTCATCCCGATGAACGTCTACTCCTCCAAGGCGCAGGGCGAGGCCACCTCGATGCAGGGCTTCGAGATGCTCCTGTACGGCACGGACGACACCCTCTACGACGCCGAGCAGGGGAAGTGGATCGTCGGCTCGCAGGGCTTCGAGGACTCGCTCTCCTTCCTCAAGACCCTCCAGGACGAGGATCTCGCACCGAACCTCGAGGACGCGCTCGACACCAACCTGCCCAACCGGGTCTCCGGTGAGCTGCTGCCGCAGGGTCGGCTCGCGATCGCGATCGACGGCTCGTGGGTTCCGGGCGGCTGGATGGCCGGCGACAACGCGTGGCCCGAGTGGGAAGAGGTCATGGGGATGGCCGCCATGCCGACCCAGAACGGCCAGGCGCCCGGCTCGACCTCGATGTCCGGCGGCTGGCTGCTGAGCATCGGCGCGAACGCCCCCGACCCGCAGGCGGCGTTCGACTTCATCGCGCTGACCCTCAACGAGGAGAACAGCTTCAAGTTCGCGACCGAGAACAGCCAGATCGCCGCCCGTGACGACGTCGCGTCCAACCCGGACTACGTCGCGTTCAACCCGTCCTTCGAGTTCTTCTCCTCGCTCGTGCCGAACACGAACTTCCGTCCGGCGACGCCCGACTACGCCCAGATCTCCAACAACATCCAGGTCGCGGCGGAGTCGGTCATCACCGGCCAGGCCACACCCGAGCAGGCCGCCGCCACGTACGACGAGGCGGTGACCCGGGTCGTCGGGGACGACATGGTCACGGAGGCGGGCTGATCCATGACCTCCCTCGCCCTCGACGGGCGGGGACGTCGGGACCCGGGCAGGTCGCCCGGGTCCCGACGGGTGGCGCAGGCCCTGCTCCGGTCCTCCCCGCTGCTCCCCGCTGTCGTCCTGCTCGTCCTCTTCCTCGCCGGACCGATCGTCTACTCGCTCTACGGCTCGCTGACGAACGCGTCCCTCACCGGCCCGAGGGCCGCCGACCCCGAGTTCATCGGCCTCCAGAACTACGAGCAGCTGTTCGCCAACCCGCAGTTCTGGAAGTCCGTCGTCCTGACGCTGGTGTTCGTCATCGCCTCGGCGCTCATCGGGCAGAACCTCCTGGGGATGGGCCTCGCACTGCTGATGAAGACGGCGCACGGACCGGTCCGTGCGGTCGTCAGCACCATCGTGGTCGTCTCGTGGGTGCTGCCGGAGATCGTCGCGGCGTTCGCGCTGTACGCGTTCTTCGCCTCCGACGGGACGCTCAACATCATGCTCGGCTGGCTCGGCATCGAGGGACAGGCATGGCTCGTGGTCACGCCCATGCTGGCGGTGATCGTCGCCAACGTCTGGCGCGGCACGGCCTTCTCGATGATGGTCTACTCCGCGGCGCTGGCCGAGGTGCCGCCGGAGATCTCCGAGGCGGCCGAGATCGACGGCGCCTCAGGCTGGCAGCGCTTCACCCGGATCACGCTCCCGATGATCCGCCGCTCGATCTCCACCAACCTCATGCTCACCACGCTGCAGACCCTCGGTGTCTTCACCCTCATCTGGGTGATGACGGCCGGCGGACCCGGTGTCGAGAGCTCGACCCTGCCGGTGCTCGCCTACCAGGAGGCGTTCAAGTTCGCCCAGGTCGGCTACGGCACCGCGATCGCGACCGTGACCCTCGTCCTCGGCGGCCTGTTCGCCATCGTGTACATCAAGGCGCTC
Organism: Oerskovia flava; assembly: GCF_026163685.1. GTDB lineage: Bacteria > Actinomycetota > Actinomycetes > Actinomycetales > Cellulomonadaceae > Oerskovia_A > Oerskovia_A flava. The sequence continues at coordinate 134,330 of NZ_JAOXSR010000007.1, read as the reverse complement.
AAGCCGGAGGTGGACTGATGACCGCCGTCACCCCTGACGTCACCCGCGCGCCGGGAGACGCTCCCCGCCCGCTCCGCACGGGCGCGCTCGCCTCGCCGCGCGCCCGCAACAGCAAGATCGCGTCGTCGCTGATCCTCCTGCTGATCGGTGTCGCGTTCGTCATCCCGCTCGGCTGGATCCTCCTGGCCGCGTTCGACTCGGCCGCCACGGTCTCGGTCAAGCTGCCGACCAGTGTCACGCTGGACAACTTCACCGAGATCATGAACGTCGACACGACGTTCCGCCCGCTGTGGAACTCGTTCCTCCTCTCGATGGGGACGGCGGTCATCACGGTGATCTGCTCGGTGCTCGCGGCGTACCCGCTCTCGCGGTACCAGATGCGGTGGCGCAAGCCGTTCATGTACGGGATCCTCTTCGGCACCTGCCTGCCGATCACGGCGATGATGGTCCCCGTCTACGCGCTGTTCGTGGCCTTCGGGCTGCTGGACAGCCTGTGGGGCACGGTCCTGTTCCTCGCCGCGACGTCGCTGCCGATGGCGATCTGGATGACGAAGAACTTCATGGACTCCATCCCGATCTCCCTCGAGGAGGCGGCATGGGTCGACGGCGCGAGCGCGATGACGGCGCTGTGGCGCATCGTCGTCCCGCTCATGCGGCCCGGCATCGCGGTGGTGTTCATCTTCGTGTTCACGCAGGCGTGGGGGAACTTCTTCGTCCCGTTCGTGCTGCTCTTCAGCGAGAACAGCCAGCCGGCCGCCGTCGCCATCTTCAGCTTCTTCGGCACCTACGGCACCGTCTCCTACGGGCGCCTCGCGGCCTTCTCGATCCTCTACTCGGTCCCCGTGCTGTTCCTCTACCTGCTGGTCCAGCGGCTCTCGGGCAGCTCGTTCGCGATGGCGGGCGCCGTGAAGGGGTGATGTGCAGGGGTGAGCGCAGACCGCTCCTCCCCCACCGCTCACGACCGCGGCTCCGCCGCTCCGTCGTGCCCGTCGTCAGTACCCTCGTCGGCCCTCGTCGGCCCTCGTCGCCCCTCGTCGCCCGAAAGGACGCCTCACCATGCATGACAGCACCGACCTCACGCTCGCCCGGATCGACAGGTTCGTGGCGGAGTGGATCACCCCGGCCATCCACCGTGACCGGCACCCCCTGGAGGTCAGCAGCTGGACCGCGCCGGGCGAACCCGTGCCGTTCGCGCAGGCCCGCGCCGCGGAGTACGCCCCGCACCCCGTCGGCACCCCCTGGGGCGCACCGTGGAGCACCGTGTGGTTCCACGTCACCGGGGACGTCCCCGCCCAGTGGCCGCTGCCCGGCACCCGCGTGGAGCTCGACGTCGACCTCGGCTTCATCGCGCAGCAGCCCGGCTTCCAGGCCGAGGGCGCTGCGTGGTCGCCCGACGGGGTCCTCCTCAAGGGCATCTCGCCGCGCAACAGCTACCTGCCGCTGCCGCAGGAGCCGTCCTCGATCGATCTCTACGTCGAGGGCGCGGCCAACCCTGACGTCCCCGGCAACCAGTGGACCAAGCCCACGAAGCTCGGGGACAAGGCCACGTCCGGCACCGATCCCGTCTACGTGCTGCGCGCCGTCGACGTCGTTCTGCTCGACGTCGAGGTGTACGAGCTCGTGGCCGACGCGACGTCGCTCCGCGGCCTGGTCAGCACGCTGCCGACGACGTCGCCCCGCCGCGCCGAGGTGGTGCGGGCGCTGGAGGGGATGTGCGACGCCGTCGACCCCGACGACGTCGCGGGGACCGCCACCGCGGGTCGCGAGGCACTGGCTCCCGCCCTGGCCGCGACGGCGACGGCGAGCGCGCACCGGGTGCACGCCGTCGGGCACGCGCACATCGACTCCGCCTGGCTGTGGCCCGTGCGCGAGACCGTGCGCAAGGTCGGCCGGACGGTCTCCAACGTGCTCGCGCTGATGGACGCCGACCCCGACTTCACGTTCGCGTGCTCGTCGGCCCAGCAGTACTCCTGGATCCAGCAGTACTACCCCGAGCTGTTCGAGCGGGTCAAGGAGCGTGTGGCCGAGGGCCGTTTCATCCCCGTCGGCGGCATGTGGGTGGAGTCCGACACCAACATGGTCGGCTCCGAGGCCCTCGTGCGGCAGTTCGTCCAGGGCAAGCGGTTCTTCATCGAGCAGCTCGGCGTCGAGCCCCGGAACGTGTGGCTGCCTGACTCGTTCGGCTACACGGGCTCGTTCCCGCAGGTCGCCCGGCTCGCCGGCTGCCCCGACTTCCTCACGCAGAAGCTCTCGTGGAACGACACCAACCGGATCCCGCACCACACCTTCTGGTGGGAGGGCATCGACGGCAGCCGTGTGTTCACGCACTTCCCGCCCGTCGACACCTACAACTCCGACCTCTCCGCCCCCGAGCTCGCGCGGGCGTCCGACCAGTTCGCGGAGAAGGGCGCCGCCAACACCTCGCTCGTGCCGTTCGGCTACGGCGACGGCGGCGGTGGCCCCACCCGCGAGATGGTCTCCGCCGCGCACCGCACCCACGACCTCGAGGGGTCGCCCACGGTCACGCTGTCCTCCCCGCAGGCGTTCTTCGACGCCGCGCGCGCCGAGTACCCGAACGCACCCACCTGGGTCGGAGAACTCTACCTCGAGTACCACCGCGGCACCTACACGTCGCAGTCGCGCACCAAGCGAGGCAACCGCCGCAGCGAGCACCTGCTGCGGGAGGCCGAGCTGTGGGCGACGACGGCGGCCGTCCGCACCGGCCACGACTACCCGTACCAGGAGCTCGAGTCCGCGTGGCAGACGGTCCTGCTGCAGCAGTTCCACGACATCCTGCCCGGCTCGTCGATCGCGTGGGTGCACCGGGAGGCGGAGCAGAACTACGAGCGCATCGCGGGTGAGCTCGAGGGCCTGATCTCGGCGTCGCTGCGCGGCCTGGTCTCCGAGGGCAGCGGTGAGGGTGGGGGCGAGAGCGGTGGCGAGGTCGTGGTGAACGCGTCGCCGTTCGCCCGCGACGGCGTGCCCGCGCTCGGCGGGTCGGCATCGGTCACGGTGTCGTCCACCACGGTGACGCCCGCGACCAGGGTCGCCGACGGCGACGGCTGGGTGCTGGAGAACGCGGGGGCGCGGGTCGTCGTCGACGGTCGCGGACTCGTGACGTCGGTGCGGCACCTGGCATCAGGCCGCGAGGTCCTGCCCGCCGGCCAGGTGGGCAACCTGCTCCAGTTCCACCGCGACATCCCCAACACGTGGGAGGCCTGGGACATCGACGCGCACTACCGCCGCAACGTCACCGACCTCGTCGACCTCGACGTGCTCGAGCCCGACGGCGACGCCGGCCTGCGACTCGTGCGCACCTTCTCCGGGAGCCGCGTCGAGCAGCACCTCGTCCTCGCCGACGGCGACGACCCGACCCTCCACGTCACCACGCACGTGGACTGGCACGAGAAGCAGAAGCTCCTCAAGCTCGCGTTCCCGGTCGACGTGCACAGCCAGCACGCGACGTCGGAGATGCAGTTCGGCCACGTCACGCGCCCCACGCACGTCAACACCTCGTGGGACGCCGCGCGCTTCGAGACGGTCGCGCACCGGTGGGTGCACGTCGGCGAGCCGGGCTTCGGGGTGTCCGTGGCCAACGACGCCACCTACGGGCACGACGTCACCCGCCTCCGCGGCGATGACGGCGTCGGCTCGATGGTGCGGCTCACCCTCCTGCGGGCGCCCCTGTTCCCGGACCCGGTGGCCGACCAGGGCGAGCACACCTTCCGGTGCGCCGTGACGTTCGGTGCCGACGTGGGCGAGGCCGTGCGCCAGGGCTACGCCATCAACCTGCCCGAGCGCCGGGTCGCCGGGAGCGGCGAGATCGCACCGCTGGTACGGGTGGCCACCCCCCAGGTCGTGGTCGAGTCCGTGAAGCTCGCCGAGGACCGCAGCGGCGACGTCGTCGTCCGGCTCTACGAGTCCCTCGGGGCACGCGCCGCGACGACGGTCCGGCTCGACTTCACGCACGGCGCCGTGACGGCGACCGACCTCCTCGAGCGGCCGCTCGAGGAGCCCCGCGACCTCGCCGAGAGCGACGACGGCGTGGCGGTCGAGCTCCGACCGTTCGAGATCCTCACGCTGCGGGTGGCCAGGAGCTAGCAGCACCGGGCAGCGCCGCGACCTCCCCACGCTGCCGCGGAGAACGCACGACGACCGGCTGGCACCTCCGCCAGCCGGTCGTCGTGTGTCCGGTCGATGCGATCCGGGCCGCTAGTAGGCGCCGCTGCCGGAGAGGACGGCTCGTGCGGTGCGGGCGAGGATGAGGAAGTCGCCGAAGACCGTCCAGTTCTCGACGTAGTAGACGTCGAGGCGCACGCTCTGCTCCCACGAGAGGTCCGAGCGCCCGCCGACCTGCCACAGGCCGGTGAGCCCTGGCTTGACGAGGAGGCGCCGGCGCATCCGCTGCTCGTAGGCGCTGACCTCGCGCGGGAGCGGCGGGCGGGGGCCGACGAGGCTCATGTCCCCGCGCAGCACGTTGAGGATCTGCGGGAGCTCGTCGATCGAGTACCGCCGCAGGATTCGGCCCAGGGGCGTCACCCGCGGGTCGTTGCGCATCTTGAACAGCGGGCCGGCACCGTCGCTCTGCTCCTCGAGCTTCACCACCTCCGCGTCGGCACCGACGCGCATCGAGCGGAACTTGTACATGGGAAACGTCTTGCCGTTACGACCCACACGGTCCTGCGTGTAGAAGACCGGGCCCCGGCTGGTGACGGCCACCGCGACGGCGACACCGAGCAGCATGGGCAGCAGCACGATCGTCAGCAGCGCGGCGCCGAGCCAGTCGGTGACGGACTTGACGACGAACTTGGGGCCGGTGAAACGCGGTGCGTCCACGTGCAGCAGCGCCACGGTCTCCGCGGGGGTGATCGTGATCCGCGGGCCGGCGACGTCGGCGAGCTCGGCCGTCAACATGAGGTCGACACCACGGGGCTCGAGCTCCCACCCGAGCCGGCGCACGACGTCGGCCGTGATCGTCCCGGAACCGCTCACCGCGACGCTGTCGGCGTTCACCTGAGCGGCGATCGACCCCGCCTGGTGAAGGTCGCCGAGGATGGGGACACCCAGCACGGTCTCGCCCTCTGCGAACTGCCCGGTCGGGATGCACACCCCGACCACCTGGTAGCCCGACTCGTCGCGGTCGTTGAGGTCACGGATGAGCCGCTCCGCCTGGTCGCGGTAGCCGATGGCGAGCACCGCGGACTTGTACCGGCCGTGGGCCCGCTGCGCGTGCAGCCACTGGCGCCAGCAGTACCGGCCGAGGAAGATGCCGGCGAGGCCGACCGGGAAGGCGAAGAGCAGGTAGCCGCGCGCGACCTGCGTGCCCGTCGCGAACGCGAGGATCGTCAGGATGGCGAAGAGCTTCCAGGACGCGTCGAAGACCCGCTGGTACTCCGTCGGCCCGCTGCCGATGATGCGGGTGTCCCGCGACTTCTGCAGGGTGAGTGCAAGCATCCAGCCACCCGCGATGAGGACGGTGAGGACCACGTACCCGATGCCGATGTCGCTGTAGAGCGGCTGGTTGCTCAGCTCGCCGAAGCGCAGGACGTAGGCGAGGCCGACCGCGACGAGCACGGCGGCGGCGTCGGAGAGCAGCGTCTTGCGGCGGTAGTCGTCGCGCCATCCGGTCGCGGCGAACGCCGCGCGTGCGGCACGGATGCGTGCCGCGTTCGTCGTCGCGCGCGCAGACTCGATCATCTGGCGCAGCCCACGACGAGGCTCTCGCATGGTGTCGTTGCTCATCTCAACCCTCCTCCCCGTGGCGCACCGATCGGCTGCTCACGGAGGGCGCCGTCTTCGTCGGCGTCGTCCACTGCCCGCTGCTGGGCGGCTCGTTCGTCGAGCGGTTCCTCGACCGCCCCATACTAGGAGCGTGGTCGCCTCTCAGAGCCCGAGAAGAGGCCTTTTCACCCGGGTGAGTTCGATTCTTGAGAAGGGCCTTTGGTCGCCATTCCTGCGAGTGGACCTGGACGCCTGTCCAGCCCTTTACGGGCGCGTGGCACGCCTGCATGCCGCCCGGTGACCGCGCCGCGATGCGCGTGCCGGGATGCGGTGGCAACGATCTCATGGTAGCGACGGCCCCCTCACATGTCATCAAGTTCCCCCCGCACCATGGACAGAGCGCCGTGGAGCGCGTTCGTGCCACCGCGAGCGGGTGAATCCGCGCCCTCACCCGGCGGGCGACGGTTGCCTCGATACACTGTGCGGGTGCCGTCCCTGATCTCGCTGCTCGTGCACCCGGAGCGTCGACGCCCCGGGCCCCCGCCGCTCGTCGTGGACCTGCGCACCGTTCTCCTGGCAGGCATCGCCCTGTGGGCACTCGCCCTGGTCGTGGGTCTTGTGCTGCTCGCGGTCGGTGCGAACACCCCGCGCCTCGTCGCGACCTCGGCAGCCGGCATTGCGCTCGGCGGCATCGGCCTGCTGTGGGAACGGCGGCACCGCTCGCAGTACCGCTCCATGGGCTGAACATCAGCGACCTCCTCGGGTGCCCTTTTCTCGGGACCGAGACTGTCGTAGCCGGCGCAATCTGAACGCCGGTCCACCGCAGGCAACCCGCAGTTTTTCCGCGGGAGCCGCAGGATTCGCGCTGCTACCCCTGCGTCGGCGCCTCGTCGCCCACGACTCCGAGGAAGATCTGCGAGCAGAGCATCTCGCCCTCGTCCGTCGGCGCGCACGCGACACCTAGCTGACCGAGCTCCGGGTCGACGATGTTGGACCGGTGTCCAGGCGATTCCCACCATGCTTCGAGAACGTCGGCGGGCGCGGTGGCCGACCGGCTGAGGTTCTCGGCGGCGACGTTGGCGGGGTCGCACGCCTCCACGACGGGTTCGAGCGGTGCGTGCTCGAGCTCAGCGGCGCCGACGAGCGCCTCCGCCCGGTCCAGCGCCTGCGCACGTGCGCACTCGTCCTCCTCGAACGGCGGCAGGTCCTGCTCGGCCCGGACGGCGTTCGTCCCGTCGAAGAGCGCCTGGGCGTAGTCGCCCGCCGTCAGCCCGCGGGGCGTGTCCGCGGGGGCGACGCTCGGCGGAGTACACGCCGCGGCCGCCAGAAGCAGCCCCGCGGACGCCGCTGCCGCGGCGCGGCTACCGGCGACCGAGCGCACGGTAGACCCAGCCGGCGGCGCGCCACACCTGCGGATCGAGGACGTTGCGGCCGTCCACGATCCGCGGTGACGCGACGAGGAGAGCCGTCTTGTCGGGGTCGAGCGCCCGGTACTCGGCCCACTCGGTGAGCAGGAGGACGGCGTCGGCGCCCTGCACGGCCTCCTCCGCGGTCTGCACGTAGCGCAGGTCGGGGAAGCGACGGCGTGCGTTCGGCACGGCCTGCGGGTCGGTGATGACGACGTGCGCGCTGCGGTCGGCGAGCTTGCGGGCGACGTCGAGCGCCGGGGAGTCCCGCACGTCGTCGCTGTTGGGCTTGAACGCGGCGCCGAGCACCGCGATCCGGGCGCCGGCGAGCGGGCGGCCGTCGAGCACCCCCGCCGTGAGGTCGACCATGCGCTCACGACGTCGCAGGTTGATCGAGTCGACCTCGCGCAGGAAGCTCACGGCGGGCTCGGCATGCAGCTCGGCCGCACGCGCCATGAACGCGCGGATGTCCTTGGGCAGGCAGCCGCCCCCGAACCCGAGGCCTGCGTCGAGGAAGCGCCGCCCGATGCGCGGGTCGCGGCCGATCGCGTCGGCGAGCAGCGTCACGTCGCCGCCCGCGACCTCGCACAGCTCTGCCATGGCGTTGATGAACGAGATCTTGGTGGCGAGGAACGAGTTCGCCGCGACCTTGACGAGCTCCGCGGTCGCGTAGTCCATGACGATCCGGGGGACGTCGTCGGCGAGCTGGCCGGCGTACACCTCGTCGAGCACCGCCGTCGCGATGTCCCCCTCGCTGCCGTCGACCCCGTAGACGAGCCGGTCGGGGTGCAGGGTGTCGTCGACGGCGTGGCCCTCCCGGAGGAACTCGGGGTTCCACGCGAGGTGCACACCGGGCGCCTCGCGAGCGAGCGTCTCGGCGAGCCGCGCCGCCGTCCCCACCGGCACCGTGGACTTCCCGACGACGACGGACCCCACCGCCGCCCGCCGGCCCACGGCCCGGAACGCCTCGTCGACGTAGGTGACGTCGGCTGCGTAGGAGTCCGCCTGCTGCGGGGTCCCGACGCACACGAAGTGCACCTGGGCCTCGGCGACGGCGTCCATGTCCGTCGTGAAGCGCAGCCGGCCGGTCGCCCCTGCCTCCGTCAGCAGCTCCGGGAGGCCGGGCTCGAAGAACGGGGTGTCTCCGCGCTGGAGCGCGGCGACCTTGACGGGGTCGACGTCGACGCCGACGACGTCATGACCGAGCGCGGCCATCGCCGACGCGTGGACTGCTCCGAGATACCCACAACCGATGACCGAGATGCGCATCGTTCCCCCTGCAGTGACGGATGGTCGTGACGAGGTGCTGCTGGACGTGGCCGACGGTACCGACCGACGCCGACGGCTGGCTCAGCCGTCCTTGCGCGCACCGAAGACGGCGTCGAACGGCACGGTCTCGGTGGGGAGCTCGCCGGTCGTCGACGGGAACGTCGGCCGGCTCTCGGCCGGAGCATCCGCTGCGGGCCGGCTCTCGGTCGGGTCGACCGGTGCGGGCCGGGTCCGCGCCGCACGCCGGCCGGGCTCGACCGTCGCGCGTGACGCCTCACGCCGGGGCCACCCGATCATGCGCACGCCCGGCCGGGCCCGCCGCAGAGGCTCGGGCTCCGTCCGGGACGAGTACTCGTACCCGTAGTGGTAGCCGCCCGAGCCGCCGCCCTGCGGGAGCTTGTTGACGACGAGTCCGAGCACGCGGGCGCCGACGGTCTCGAGCGCGCCGAGCGCCTCCTCGAGCTGAGGCCGGTGCGTCGTGCCCGCGCCGACCACCACGACCGCTCCCCCGGCGAGCTTGGCGAGGATCGCGCCGTCGGTCACGGGAAGGAGGGGTGCGGTGTCGAGGATGACGACGTCGTACTCCGTACCGAGCTTGTGGATGAGCTCGGACATGGCGGCCGAGCCGAGAAGCTCGCTCGGGTTCGGCGGGATCTCGCCCGACGCGAGCACGTGCAGGTTCTGGTTCCCCCAGGGCTGGACCGCGTCCTCGAGACCGATCCGGCCGATGAGGACCGTGGTGAGGCCGACGGAACCCTCGACGCCCATGTACGTCGACACGGAGGGGCGCCGCAGGTCGGCGTCGACGAGCACGACCCGCATCCCGGCGTCGGCCAGGATGACCGCGAGGTTGATGCTCGTGGTCGTCTTGCCCTCGCCCGGGATGGCCGACGTCATGACCAGCACCCGGGCAGATCCGTCGAGCTCGAGGAACTGCAGGTTGGTGCGCAGGCGGCGGAACGCCTCGGCACGCGGGCTCTGCGGGCTCTCCTGCACGATCAACGGGTGGTCGGGGGCGTCCTCGTCGAACGTGATCGCACCGATGATCGACGACGACGTCACGCTCCGGACGTCGTCCTGCGAACGGATGCGGGTGTCGAGGAGCTCGCGCAGCACCGCCACGCCGAACCCGACGGCGAGTCCGAGCACGAGCCCGAGCGCGACGTTGAGCCGCATGTTGGGCGAGGCCGGGGACTCCGGCACGGACGCGGGGCGCACCGTGCTGATCTGGACGGGAGACTCGGGGGCGTCGGCGGGCTTCTCGAGCTCGGCGACGACCGCCGCAAGGTTCGTCGCGGCCGAGTTCGCGATCTGGGCGGCGAGATCGGCCGACTCGTCCGTCACCGCGATGTTGATGAGGACGGTGTCGAGCGGGGATGTCGCGCTGACCATCTGCGCGAGCGAGGCCGGCGTCTCCTCCAGACCGAGCTCCTCGATGACGGGCTCGAGCACCCGCGGGCTCGTGACGAGCTCGGAGTAGGACTTGACCTGCCGCACGGTGAACGCGCTGCCCTGCGCCAGGTCGTTGGACGTGTCCGCACCGCGCACGGACACGTAGACCTGCGACGTGGCCTGGTAGGTGGGTGTCGTCGCCAGCGAGAGCGCGACGGCGGCCAGCACCCCGATCATCCCCACGACCGCGATGTACAACCATCGTTTGCGCAGGAGGCGCAGGTAGTCAGCGAGTTCCATGAGCCCCCTCAGTTCGCGACCTGTGGCCGAGTTTATCCGCGCACCGCGATCTCGCAGCCGCTGGGACCCCCGTCATCCGCGCAGCTCGAACGCGTTGTCCCGGTACCACTCGACCGTGCGGGCGAGACCGTCCGCGAGGTCGATGCGGGAGGTCCAGCCCGTCGAGGCGAGCAGGGACACGTCGAGCACCTTCTGCGGCGTGCCGTCGGGCTGGGTGGTGTCCCACCGCGTCTCGCCCTCGAACCCCACGGCGCGCCCGACCTGCGCTGCGATCTCCGCGATGGTCGCGTCGGTGCCGGTGCCCACGTTGACCTGCGACGGGCCGTCGTAGCTCTCGAGCAGGTGCAGGCAGGCGTCAGCCATGTCGTCGCTGTGCATGAGCTCACGACGGGGAGTGCCCGTCCCCCAGTTCGTCACGTGGTCCGCGCCCGAGCGCGCTGCCTCGTCGTACCGGCGGATCAGCGCGGGCAGCACGTGCGACCCCTGCGGGGAGAAGTTGTCGTTCGGCCCGTAGAGGTTCGTGGGCATCGCGGAGATCCACGGTCGCCCGTCCTGACGGCGCACCGCCTGGACCTGCAGGATGCCAGCGATCTTCGCGATGGCGTACGCGTCGTTCGTCGGCTCGAGCGGGCCGGTGAGCAACGCGTCCTCGGTGATCGGCTGCGGTGCGAGCCGGGGATAGATGCAGGAGGAGCCGAGGAACAGCAGCCGTTCGACGCCGTAGCGCCGGGCCGCGTCCATGACGTTCGTCTGGATGCGGACGTTGTCGCTGAGGAACTCCACGGGGTACGTCGAGTTCGCCAGGATCCCGCCCACCTTGGCCGCGGCCAGCACGACGTAGCGGGGCCGCACCTCACCCAGGTACGCGAAGACCGCGTCCCGGTCCCGCAGGTCCAGCTCTGACGAGCTACGGCCCACGAGCCGGCCGAACCCGGCCGCCTCGAGCCGGCGCCAGATCGCCGACCCGACCAGCCCACGGTGCCCGGCGACGTAGAACGTCGCATCCCGGTCGAGGGGTGCGGGGGTGTGCGCGACCTGGTCGCGGGCATCCGTGGCCGTCATGCGGCGTCCCACGTCGCGAGCGCGACCTTGTCGATCCACGGTGTCCCGGCGTGCTCGAGCGCCTCGACGTCGGCGTCCACCATGATCTTCGCGAGGGCGCGACCGTCGACGACCGCCTTCCAGCCGAGCTCCGCGTTCGCCTTGCTCGGGTCACCCACGAGGGCGTCCACCTCCGTGGGGCGCAGGTAGCGCTCGTCGAAGCGCACGTGGTCCTCCCAGCGCAGCCCGACGTGCGAGAACGACTCCTGCAGGAAGTCGCGGACGGTCAGCCCCGTCCCCGTCGCGAGGACGTAGTCGTCGGGCTCGTCGACCTGCAGCATCCGCCACATGCCCTCGACGTACTCGGCCGCGTAGCCCCAGTCGCGGATCGCGTCCAGGTTCCCCATGTACAGGTGCTCCTGGCGGCCCGCCTGGATCGCGGCGACCGCGCGCGTGATCTTGCGCGTCACGAACGTCTCCCCGCGCCGCGGCGACTCGTGGTTGAACAGGATGCCGTTCACCGCGAACATGTCGTACGCCTCGCGGTAGTTCTTCGTGATCCAGTACGCGTACAGCTTCGCCGCCGCGTACGGGGAGCGCGGGTAGAACGGTGTGGTCTCGCTCTGCGGCGGCGGGGTCGCGCCGTAGAGCTCCGACGACGACGCCTGGTAGTACTTCGTCTCGATCCCGGCCAGGCGCACGGCCTCCAGCAGCCGGACCGCTCCCGTGCCCGTCGTGTCGGCCGTGTGCTCCGGCTCGTCGAACGAGACCCGCACGTGCGACTGCGCGGCGAGGTTGTAGACCTCGTCCGGGTGGATCTGCGACAGCAGCGACACGAGCCGCGCACCGTCGGACAGGTCCGCGTAGTGCAGGAACAGCCGGGCGTCCTCCTCGTGCGGGTCCTGGTACAGGTGCTCGATGCGAGCGGTGTTGAACGTCGACGCGCGACGGATGAGTCCGTGGACCTCGTACCCCTTGTGCAGGAGCAGCTCGGCCAGGTACGAACCGTCCTGTCCTGTGATCCCCGTGATCAGAGCCTTCTTCATGATTCCCCCTGTGGTCGTCGGCGGTGTGCCGGCCGATCGTTCGAGCTAGGTCGTCGGTTCGTTCGCTGCGACGCGGGACGCCCCTGGGCGACCCCGCGGGCGGTCAGCGTGGCGAGCCAGCCAGTCGTGGAACCGGGTCACGGCCGCGTCCTCGGACAGCACCTCGTGCCGGTAGCGGTTGCCCGCCAGGCCGAGCGCACGGGCGTGCTCGACGTCGTTCCCCAGCTCGACCGCGGCATCCACCAGCGCGTCGGGGTTCTCCGCGTCGACACGGACCCCGCCACCTGATGCGGCGATCTCGTGCGCGGTGGTCGAGCTCGACGACGTCGCCGCCAGGACCGGACGGGCCGCGTCGAAGTACGAGGTGAGCTTGCTCGGGACGGACATCTCGGCGAGGCCCGCCAGCTCGTTGACCAGCAGGATGTCCGCAGCGGCGAGTGCTGCCGGGAACTGCTCGTCGTCCAGCGGGTCGACGAACTGGATCGCGCGGACCCCCCGGGCGGACTCCTCGAGCGCCCGGCGCCGGCTCCCGTCACCGAGCAGGACGAAGCGCACCCGCTCGCCGCGAGCGTCCACCCGACGGGCGGCCTCCACCACGTTCTCCAGGCCCTGCTTCGCCCCCTGGTTCCCGGCGTGGAGGACGATCGTCTCGCCGTCGGCCCACCCGAGGGACCGTCTGGTCGCGGCGACGTCGGGCGCGGGCCGGGACCGCAGGTGGGTCCAGTTGCGGACGGTCGTCACGCGGTCCGGCACGGCGCCCAGCGCACTCCGGAGATGCTCGGCGAACCGGTCGTGGATGGCGACGACGCCGTCGGCCTTGCGCACGACCCAGCTCTCCACCTGGTGCACCGCTCGCGCCAGCCGGCCCGATGCGGTGCCGGTCTCGGTGACCCCGAGCGAGTACAGGTCCTGCGTCCACAGGACGACTCCTCGACCTGACCGGCCCCGGAACGCCCGGCCGATCTGCACCCGGGACATCGCTACGGCGGCGGCGAAGAGGGACGGCGAGACGAGCAGGACGACATCGGCCTGCGGCCAGCGCGTCGCCGCTGATCGGACGCCGAAGCTGAGCTCCGCGAGCAGGCGCCGGACGGGGCTCGGCGACGACGGGACGTAGTGACGCAGGCGGAGCACGTCGACGCCGTCGACCAGCTCCCGTCGCGACGAGCCGCCGTAGCCTTCACGAATACGCCACTCGGGATAGTGCGGAAACGTCGTGATGACCCGTACGCCGATACCTCGTTGCTTCAGGGCACGGCTCAGCGACGACGTGTAGGGCGCGTTTCCGGTAGGTTCTGGAGAGTAGTTCGCGCCGATCACGAGGACGCTCAGTTCATCCGTGTTCACGCGAGTACCATAACCGTGCGCGAGTCGATTCGCTGGGGGGCAGATGGAATCCGATGTTACGCCCAGGAAAATTCCTGTGGTCTCGCTGGCAAACGCTCCGGGTGAACGCTCCTCGTGGGACCGGCCGACAATCGTCGTGTACCTCTGGAGCGTGGTCGAGCTGCTGTTCGTCACCAACCCGTGGCAGATCAGTTCAGGGCTCAGGATCGCGGCACTACGGCTTTTCGGCGCGGAGATCGGCGAGAACGTCATCTTCCGACCAAGGACTCGTGTTCGTTTTCCCTGGAAGCTGCACATCGGTGACGACTGCTGGATTGGCGAGGGAGCCTGGTTCCACAACCAGGACCACGTGTGGCTCGAGCACGACGTCGTGGTCTCCCAGGAGACGTTCATCACCACGGGCAGCCACCGGCACCGGCACGATATGGCCCTCGTCACCGCCCCCGTCCACGTCGGGGCAGGAACGTGGATCACCACCCGCTGCATCGTCCTGGGCGGGACGCGGTTCGGCCGCTCGTCGCTCGCGACACCCGGCTCGGTCGTGCGCGGCACCGTGCCCGACGGCGCGGTGTGGGACGGCCGAGAGCTCTCCGCCCGAACACGGTTCTGACGCCGCTGGCGACCGTACCGCCGGGAGGTAGCGCGCCTCGCCGGCGGTGCCGGCGCAGGATCACGCACCTGGTGAACGCTTCTTGGCACCAGATGCCCGGCTCCTCAGTTCCTGGGCCAGGCGATCCAGCTCTCGCGAGTGCCGGACCTCCGCGTCCGGGTCGCCGAAGCGCTGTCGCACCACTCGCGCAGGACTACCCACGGCCACGCCGTAGGGCGGAACATCTCGCGTCACGACGGAGCCCGCGCCGATGATCGCGCCCTCCCCGATCGAGATCCCGCTGAGAACCACCGTTGCGCCGCCGATCCACACGTCGCGACCGATCGTGACCCGATCCCGCGCGGTCTCCTCCCGTTCGGCCACCCAGGTCGACAGCCCGACCGGGACGCCGACCTCGTCGATCGCATGGTCGTCCCGGCCGATGATCTGTACGGACTGGCCGATCAGACAGAAGTCCCCGATGGTCCCGTCCACCTCGACGATCGACCAAGGGCCGATGGAGACCGAGTCACCAATCTCCAGTCTGTGCGGTGCGCTGATCACCGAGAACCGCCCGACCCGGAAGTCCATGCCATAAACCACGTTCCGGCGGACTCCGAGCTTTCGAGAGATCGCCCGGACAGGCCGCACCAGCATTGGCGCGATCTGCGTCCGTGTGTCGTACAGAGATGGAGACTCTTGCATTACGCCACCTTCATTTCGGTGCTACCTGCGTCGCGGCTCGACCCGTCGTGTTCCGCCGCAGCAAGAATCCCTGCGGCCATCGACTCTGCCGAGTAGTTGCGCCCGACCCACCGGGAGAGCCCTGCATCCGGAGCGTGCCGGCGCAAGCGCCAGGCAGCGAGGAGCTCTTCGGCGAGGCTCTCCACGGAGTCCGTCTCGAACCAGCGCACCGCGCCGTGCTCTGCCAGCTCGATCTCCGGCGAGTGCGGCTCGTCCCGCGAGACGAGCGTCCGGATCCCGAAGCCCGCAGCCTGCGTCAGCGAGAGGCCTGCGAAGCCTGGCGAGACCGCGACGAAGGCTCGCGCGTAGTACTCGCGGAGGCCTTCCGTGCTGTCGATCCATCCGGGCATGTGGACGACCTCGCTGACGCCGAGGCGCCGCGATGCCTTCTCGATGTCGGCACGTAGAACGCCGTCTCCGACGAGGACCAGCTCGAGGGACGGTTCGCGGTCGTGTGCGGCCGCGAAGGCTTCGACGAGCAGCGAGACCTTCTTGGCTGCGACGAACCGCCCGACGTAGATGACCGAGACCCGCTCGTCCGCCGACCCCGCGGCGACCGTGATGTCACGTTCCGGATACAGGGCGTTCGTCGCCGTCCACACGGGCGAGCCCGGCAGGTCTGCTCGCGCGCGGGCAGCGTCGGTGTGCGTGTAGGAGATCGTCCCGTCGGCGAGTCGCCGCATGGCCCGCCGTACACCAGCGGTCTTCGCCTCAGCACCGCCGCGGGGATAGACATGGCCCCACACGACCGTTCGTCGGCGCAGGAGCTTGCGGACGAGGAGCAGCAACCACGCGGTCCCGCTTCGCGGGTTGAGATCGATCACGAGGGTCCTCGGCCGCAGCGCGCCACGCCACCCGCCGAACTGCACGAATGCACGCCCTCCAGCGACGCGAACCATCCGCACCTTCTCGTACCACTCGACTCCCGTGTCGCTCCGGACGCTCTGGTCAAGGTGAGCGTCACTCACCCACACACGGACGCGACCCTGCATCTGCTGACGCACCGCCTCCATGCACGCACGCCGATAACGTGGCAGGACGGCGAGATAGAAGCCGAGATCATCCATCAGTGCGTCCCTCGCTTCGACTCGTTCATCAAACCCCTCGACGCAGAATGCGCCTCATCTACGCCCCTCGGGAGCAGCTTCCCGCCCTCTTCACCAGAGATACGACCACCGTTCCTCACCCTGGTCAGCCCACTCATCTTTCGGAGCAACCAGAGGACCCCCACCGCGACGATGATCACCTGCACAAGAATCGCGAGCTGGGAAGCAGGATTACCCCGGACGATGTTCGGGATGAAGCTGATGAATGCGACGACGACGACGAGCCTCGTGCCCGTCGCGCTGGTGAAGGATTGTCCGGCGACATGAAGTGCCCAGCCGAAGAGGAACATCCCGACGATCACACCAGGCAACGCGAAGTCGAAGTACAACGCTCCAGGAAGGCTCGGTACCGGGCAGAGGTACTCGACGCAGGACCCTCCGAAGATGGTGCGCAGCCTTTCGTTGCTCCACGATTCCGTGGGGACGAGCGCAGCAGGCACGGGCGCCATCATGACCTCGAGGAAAGTACCGCGCCCCATGCCCAGTGGTAGATCACCGCCAAGTCGCGGAGCCACGTACGAGACGTAGGCGAACATCTCGGTGTCGTACGAGAGGAAGAAGTTCTCCATCACTGCGGCAGGACCCTCCGTCGCGTAGTAGTCGCGCATCGCGCCGGCCAGGGACGCGTCGCCGGTACGTGAACCGGCGCTCCGCACGAACGGGATGATGGCCAGGGCAAGGAGACCGACGAGCCCGATGCCCGCATGCCGCAACCGGATCCGCCGGTTCCAGGACGGGGCGAGTGCCGCGATGATCGCTGCGAGGAGCACGGGGAGGAGAAACCGTCTCGTCCCGAGAACGGAGGTCGGCACGATCGCGAGGAGTGTCACGACCCAGTACGTCAGCCGCTCCGGGCGATGAAGCCTGCGAGTTCTCTCGACGAGGACGCGCACGACTGCCACGACCAGCACGCCGACGACCGGGAGTGCCATGACCACGGCGGGCATCCCCTCCATCCTCTGGCTCACCTGGGCAGATCGCCCCGAGAACATCAGAGTGAGGAAGGCCGCGCCGCCTCCGTAGACCGCGAGGAGGACGAACCACGCCACCACGAGTCCGGCACACGCGACGGACGCGGCCAGGATCGAGATCTCCGGCTTCCCGGCGACATGGGTGGGGGTGGGGTCGGCGGCGTGGATCCCGCCCGTGGACGGCGACTTCCGTTCGCTCCCGTCGACACGTGCGCGGCTCCTGGAACGATGCATCGCCGAGGCCGTGTAGCCGAGGTACATCGCCACCAGGGCGGCAAGGCCGATCCACGTCGCCAGGGCGAAGCCATCCGTCACACGCAGTCCGTAGAAGTCGAACGAGTCACGCTGCACCATGTAGAGCGGCCGGACACCGTAGATCGCGACGACCATGAACGTGGCGAGCCCGAGGGGGCCGACGAGGCCACCTCGGCGCAGGCCGCTCGCACCGATCAGCAGCACGATCCCGAGCACGGTCGTGACCGCCGCCACCGTCACCGGAGCATCCGTCATGTTCGCTGGTCCACTTCCGATACACGCGCCTCGAAGAGCGCACGCACCCGAGCCAACGTGGAACCTGCTGCCGCCGGGTCGATGACCTGGGGCTCGAGACCGCAGTCTCGAAGGACGTCCGCAGTGGCATGCGGCCCGGTGGCGGAAGGGACCACCGCAAGGGTCGTGGAGAGCTTGTCTGTTCCTGGATGGATGACGGGCACAGCAACGGCTCCGCTGCGTGCTCCCAGGATCAGCGCGTGCAGCCGGTCGCTCACCACGACGTCTGCCTGGGTCATGATGCCCGTGACACGATCGATCTGTGTCGCGTGGTCGCGCCCGTCCCACGACACGTGCTCGACACCGTGGTCCCGTGCGAGTCGCGCGTGCTGGGGATCGTCGCGAGCCACCTGCGTCACGAGGACGGGGAGCAGACCGAGCTTTGTCGCCGCGACGACGCTGCGGGCGACGAGCTCGTCGTCCGCCACGCGGTCTCCCCGGAACGAGAGGACGAGGTTCCGGGTCGATCCCGACGTCGAGGTCGGACGATCGGCTCGCGCGAACGCGAGATCTGGGGCCACCACCACCTCGGCGCCGACGATCGACCGCGTCACGGCGTCGCGAGCGACGTAGAGCGACTGGAGTCTCGCGCTCGAACGCTCGATGAGACGGGCGACCGACGCCGTCCCTCGCACCGCGCGCCCCACCGTGAAGACGGCACCCCTCCCGATCCGCACGAGCGCGACGTTGGCGAGGTTCGCGCACGCCTTGAGCAAGGGCTTCGGGGCGTCGACGAGGGTTGCCGGGCCCGGTGCGAACACGAGAACGGGACGGGAGCCCGGACGCACGACCGCTCCGAGAAGTGCCGCCTGGAAGGACAGCGGGCTTCGCACGAACGTGATCCGGTCGTGCCTGCCGAAAGCGGCGACGTACGACGCAGGCAGATCTCCTCGGAGGACGACGACCTGGTCGCAGGATCCGAGCAACCAGTCGAGCATCTCTCGTCGGATGACGATGTCCCCGAGGTTGTCCGTCTGCGCCATGATGCTGCAGAACGCGATCGTTCGGCGTCTTCTCACGTGCTTCCCCCCTCAGGCATGCGACATCGTCCTGGGCTGCCGACCGGTCGTGTCACGCGTTCGGTGCACAGCGACGAGCTTGGACGTCAGGACGAGCGCCTGCAGCGCGAGCGCTGCTCCGAAGGCCAGCGCCGCACCTGCCGCGCCGGCGACGACCGCGCCGATGGCCGCCCCGACGAGGCACACGGCCGACATCAGTGCTGCTGTCCAGGAGACGAATCCCGCATAACCCTGCGCCTGGAGAAGCGAGGTCGCTACGGATGCGACGGCACCGAACGGGAGCGCCACGAGCAAGATCTGGATCGGCAGGATCGCCGGCGCGAACTCCTCGAAGAGCGAGGAGCTCTGCACGAGCGTGGGCATCATGGCTGCGAGAACGAGGTATACCGCAGAGATCGCGGCGACGAGCCAGTAGACAGTGCCACGAACTCGGGCCTGCTCTGCGGTGCCGCTCGCGCGTGCAGCGTGCGGCAGGAGTGCCGCCGCGAGAGACGTCGGTACGAGCCGGAGGGGAACGGTGAGCCTGCTCGCGAGCGAGTAGATTCCTCCCGCGGCCGCGCCCGCCAGGCCCGCGACGACCGCGACGTCCAGGTTCCGCGCTTGAACGGCGACGGAGTTCGCCCAGTACGGCCGCGCCTCGCGGACGACGACGCCGAGGGCGACCCTGTCCGGCGCGATCCTGGCTCGCATCACCGCGTTGATCCACGCCACCGAGACGAGCGCCCCGACGGCCATCCCGATCCCGTAGCCGAGAACCGGGTCCGCGCCCTGCCACGCGAGCGCGGCGAAGACCACGAGGGCGACCACTCGGCGGGACACGAGGTTCGCGACCGAGATGCCCGCGCGGCCGTCGGCCACCGCAAGACCCGCAACCGTCTCGGCGTTCCGCTCGGCAGCAGCCCAGACCGCGAGCGGCAGGAGGACGAGTCCGGAGACGGCCGTGCTCCACGAGCCCACTGCCAGTGCGACGAGAGCAGCCAGCAGGAACAGCGGGACGGTGGTGATCCGGTTGACCGCTACGCCCGCGCGGATCCGACCGCCGTGGGGATCGGTGGCACGCGTCCGCACCAGATACGTCGCGACACCGAGGTCACAGACGGTCTGCAGGACCAGGAGCACTGCCAGCGCGGTGCCGACCGCACCGAGAGTCACGGGATTCACCGCGAGTGCCAGCGCTCCGAACGTAAAGGCCTGCAGGACGGCAGCGAACAACCGACCGCACGTAAGCCACGCGAACTGTCCGATCATCCGACCACCAAGGTCCGGTTCCGCTCAGTACGCACCGTCCCTCCCGAGGACGGCTTTGGCCGTCCGGAAGAGGATCACCAGGTCGCCGGCCATGGTCCAGTTCTCCACGTAGTACAGGTCGAGACGCACGCTCTCGTCGAGGGTGAGGTTGTTGCGACCGCTGACCTGCCACAGCCCGGTCAGCCCGGGCTTGACGAGCAGGCGGCGACCGATCTCGTCGTCGTACTGCTCGACCTCGAGCCCGACCTGCGGGCGTGGGCCCACGAGGCTCATGCTGCCCTGGAGCACGTTGAACAGCTGCGGCAGCTCGTCGATGGAGTACCGGCGGATGAACGCGCCGACCTTCGTGATGCGGGGGTCGGTCGTGCTCTTGTAGAACACCCCGACGTTGCCGACGCCCAGCACCTCTTCGAGACGGGACTCGGCGCCGTCGACCATCGACCGGAACTTCAGCACCGTGAACGGCCTGCCCTGGACGCCGACCCGCTCCTGGCGGAACAGGACGGGCCCCGGGCTCGTCACCTTGATGGCGACGGCCGTGACGATCATGGGCAGCGCGAAGAGCAGGACGAGCACGGTGGTCGCCACGACGTCGAACAGCCGCTTGAGCATGTGCTGCGGACCGGAGTAGCCGGGCGCCTCGACGTGCAGGAGCGGCAGGCCGGCGACCGGACGGGTGTGGATGCGCGGACCGGCGACGTCGGTGAGCTTCGGGGCCAGGATGAGGTCGGCGCCCCACGGCTCGAGCTCCCACGCGAGCCGCTTGAGGCTCTTGGGGGTGATCTCGTCGGCCTCGGTGACCACGATCGTGTCGGCACCGAGGACCCCGAGCACGCCCGCGGCGTCGGACACGTCCCCGACGACCGGGACGCCGGCGATCTGCTCCCCCTCGTGGCGCTGCCCGCCCGGGACGCACAGCCCGACGACGTCGAAGCCGGCAGCGCTCGCCTCGCGGAGCTGGCCGACGAGGTGGGCCGAGCCCTCCCGCCCGCCGACGACGACGGTCTTCGACTGGCACCGGCCCGTCGCGCGGCGTGCCGCGAGGTTCCGGCGGACGGTGTGCCGGCCCACGAGCAGGAGCAGCAGGCCGAGCGGGAGCGCGACGGCGAAATACCCTCGCGCCAGGTCGAACTTGGCGAGGTACGCGGCGATCGCGACGAGCCCGAAGAACACCACGGTGGCGTTCGTGACCCGGATGTACTCCGTGGCGCCCGCGCCGAGGATCGCAGTGTCGTGGGTGTCAGCCACCACGAGCGTGAAGAGCCAGCCCACGACGAGGAGCACCGTGATGCCCGCGTAGGTCGAACCGCGTGGCACCAGCGTGTCGAAGCGGATCACGGACGCAGCCGCGAGCGCCAGCACGACCGCGACGGTGTCGGTGAGAAGGACGGCACGCGGCAGGCGCGCCCTCCAGGACGGCCGCCGGGACGTCCCCGTGGCGATGCGGGCGAGCTGCCCGGTGTCGAATGGTCGAGGGACGGGAAATCCACTGATTCCCGGTCCTCTCGTCTCGTGAACTGTCATGCGGAGCCCCCTGAGCGCGCCGGCGGCACAACTGGTGACGACGGCGCTCTTCCTGCAGAACGCGGACGATCGAGAGGTGCTCGGAGGACGGCAAGACCCCCGGGAGTCGGAACGACTGCGTCCCCGGGGGTCTTGCCGCGTCCGGCCACGTGGTACGGCGGGGCGAGCCCGCGTACCTGTCTGCGCGTACCTGTGCGTCGCCGCTGCGCGGCGGCGGGTCAGGCCTTGGCGCTGCGCTGCTTGCGCAGCATCAGCAGGAGTACGCCACCACCGGCGACGAGCGCACCGGCGCCGATCGCGAGCGGCACGGTGGACGCGCCGGTGGCCGGCAGCCAGCTGCCCGAGCCGCTGCTGCCCGCAGCGTCGCCCGAGCCGGCGGCGCCGGACCCGGCGTCGCCGGACCCGCCTGCGGCGGACGAGCTGAGGACCTGGACGGTCTGCGTCGAGATGACCGTGCCGTCGGCGTCGGTCGCGACGATCGTGTACGTGGCAGGCTGCGTGAGCGTCACCGCGAAGGTCGCGTCGCCGTTGGCGTCGGTGTCCTTCACGAGGGTCCTCGAGCCCGCGATGGTGATGGCGCTGTCCGGGACGGCGTCGGACGAGACGGTCAGCGCGATGGTCGGGTTGCCGGCCGGTCCGTCGATGGTGACGGTGAACGTCTCCCCCGCGACCGGTGTGGTCTCGGAGACCCCGACGGTGTAGTCATCCGCCTCGTATGCCTGAGCGGCGACCGGGCTGAGAATGAGGGCTGTGGCGATTCCAGCCACAGCGAAAGCACGACGAACGAACATGTAATCCCCCCTGGGTACGGTTAACACAATGTTGACCGGGTACCGCGGACCGCGGTGCGTTCGTGCACCGTTGGTCCTTTTTCAAATGAAGCACACTTCACCCGCACTCGCGACCCCCCGACACGGTCCGAGATTCCCGCGCCCCCGGGGTGGTGCGGAGCTCGAGCGGCCCGCGCTGGTTCTTCCCGGTGACGATCGCGTACGTGTACGTCTGCTCGCCGCCCGGCGGTACGGCGACCGTACGACCGCCCACGACCAGGCCCTCGTGGGACTGCGAGAAGAGCTGGTCGACGCCGTCGGATCCGCTGGATTCCAGGATTCCGCCGCCTCGCGGGGCGTACACGAGGAGGTTGGTGTGGATGGTCCCGCTGCGGTCCGCAGAGCTCGTCACGTATGCGGGCAGACCCCCCGCACCACCCTCGTCGAGGGTGGACGTCAGGGTGACCGCGAGGGTCAACGACTGCGACCCGTCGGGCCGACATGTGATGCGCGTCACATCGAATGAGGTGTCGAGGTAGTACCCCATCTTCGCGGCACTCGACGCATTGAGGTACACGCCTACCACCGGCGAACCGGACCTTTCGCCCACAAGATCACCGCTGAGCACCGTTCCGCCGAGCAACGACTGTTCCTGCTCGTGCGCCGACCAGACGAGAAAGCGGCCCTGGCGAGCAGCCTCCGCCAACGAGGTGACGACGGCTGCCGCGTCGCCCTCGCCCGAGATCGCCGAGTCGAAGACTGCGCCCGCCGCGGCGCCGAAGAACTCGTCCTGCGCGCCGGTGTCCTCGATGTCGAGGTAGACGCGGTTGAGCAGCAGGTCCACGGCGTTCTCGGCCGTCAGCGCGGCCGTCACGCCCGTCGGGTCGTCGACCTCCACGGCGCCGGAGGCCCCGAGCACCAGGGAGAGCGCCACCGGGTCCATCGACAGGACGCCGTCGACGTCCTCCCCGAACCGCTCCGCCCAGATCGCCCGTGCCAGCTCCGCGGACCGCGGAAAGTCCGGCGTGAAGTTCACGTTGAGCATGTAGCGCCCGAGGTCCGGGCCGAACAACGCCTGCTCCGCCCCGCTGAGTGCCAGGGCGGGCTCGTCCAGGGCACCCAGGTCGCTCCCGGACTCCTGCCCGACGAAGGTCACCTCACCGTCGTCCGCGCGCAGGTGCACCACGGACCCCGGGATGCCTCCGGTCGCCCGCGGCTCGGCGTTGTTCTGCACGAGCAGCAGGTAGTCGCGCGGGCCGTCGGTGCCCAGCATGGGCGGGACGAGCTGGACCGCACGCGCGGCCGTCGCGGTCGTCGCGTGCACCTCGACGAGCTCGGCGGTCAAGGTCGACGCAGCCTCGTCGAGCACGTCGACGAGACCCGCTCCCTCGAGCGCCCGCACCCGCTCGACAGCGTTTCCCACCGCCGCGTCCGCGCGCACGACGTCGGCCCGCACGGCCTCGATCGGCGCCAGGTCCACCCTCCCGTCGACGGGTGTCATCGCACCCGGGGCCGCGACCCGCGCAGCCTCGGTGAGCTGCGGCAACGCGTCCTGCGCGAGGTCGTCGACGACGTCCGCCAGGGTCGTCACCGCGTCGGTGTTCGGGCCGACCCAGGGCAGCGTCGACGCCACCCGCCAGTGCGGACCCGTCGTCAGCTCGACCGACCGCGCCGACGTGCGCTGGAGGTCGGCGACGAGCGCCTCGGCCCGGGCGGTGTCACCGTCGACGACGACCTGCTGCAGCTCGGCCACGGTCTGCGCCGCCTGGGTCAGCGCCGTGCGCGCGCGCAGGGCGTCGACCGCGACCCAGGCCATCACCGCGATCGCGACGACGAGCACGGCCGCGACGACGATCAGGACCGTCCGCCGGCGCCGCGGCCGCCGGCGTCCTCGCACCGCACGGACACGGGGCGTGGGCCCCTCCTCCCGCGGTGGTTCCACGACCTGCACACCAGCCCACTGCGAACCCCAACCGGGATGTGTCACGAGTGCCCCCTCTTGATCCCTGCGCACGAGTCTGCGGTCAGAACGCAGCGGGCGCTAGATTTGCCGGGAACGTCACACCGACCGGAAGGCTCGTATGCCCACCTCCGTCCTCGTCGTGTGCACCGGCAACATCTGCCGCTCGCCCGCCGCCGATCGCCTCCTGGCCGCCCGTCTCGACGACTCCGTCAGCGTCTCGAGCGCAGGGACGCGTGCGCTCGTCGGCGACCCGATGACGGACTCCATGGCACGCCGGGTCGCCGCCGAGGGCGTCGACCCGCACACCTTCCGCTCCCGCCAGCTCACGACGCCGATCGTCGCCGCGGCCGACGTGGTGATCACCATGACCGCGGAGCACCGCCAGGCGGTGCTCCGCCTGCACCCGGCGGCGCTGCGCTCGACGTTCACCTTCCTCGAGCTCGCGCGACTCGCCGGAGGGCACGAGGCGCCCGCGGGTGCCGCGAGCGACGCCGAGCGCCTCCGCGACCTCCTGGCGCACGCGACCGGGCTCCGGGCGCGGTTCGCGAACACCGCGCACGAGAACGACCTCGCCGACCCCTACGGCCGGGGCGAGGGCGCCTACGACGTCGCGTTCGCGCAGATCACCGCGGGCGTCGACGCCCTGTGCTCGGTGGTCACCGAGGAGGCGTCCCGGCAGGGCTGACGCCGCCCCGGTCGTCCCAGACGGTCTCCGGGAGGAGCGTCGCCGCCTCGCCGGGCTCCGCGAGCGCCGCGGCGAACAGGTGCCGCCAGCCGGGGCGTCCGCAGACCTCCGCGAGGGCGCGCGCGAGGCCGGCCGAGGTCGCGGCGTGCACCTCGCCGCCGGCGACCCACCAGTCGACGCCCTGCCCTCCGACCGTCAGGTCGTCGTGCTCGAACCAGTG
The DNA here is from genome assembly GCF_026163685.1 of Oerskovia flava. Classification (GTDB taxonomy): domain Bacteria; phylum Actinomycetota; class Actinomycetes; order Actinomycetales; family Cellulomonadaceae; genus Oerskovia_A; species Oerskovia_A flava. The sequence goes on along the minus strand of NZ_JAOXSR010000007.1, from coordinate 109,420 downwards.
CGCGGGCAGCGGTCCGAGCGCCCGCACGCGCGGGTCGAGCGGCACCGCGACGCCCGGTTCGTCCGGCCGCTCGGCATGGCCCTCGCCGGGCACGACCGGCAGGTCGAGGAGGTCGGCGAGCGCGTCGGTGTCCCCGGTCGTCGGCACGACGGGTGCGAGCTGGGCGTGCTGGGTCGACGACGTGACGGCCACGTCACCGGCGTCGACGACCTGGACGTCCTGGCCGTGCAGGGCGGGCAACCGGTCCGGGAGCGGGTCGAGCTCGGTCCCCGTCGCGGCCAGCGCCGCCAGGCCCCGCCACACGGCCAGGGCGACGTGCGGGTCGACCGGGCTGCCGACGTCGGGCAGCGCGGCCAGGACGCAGGGCCAGTCCTGCGGGGTGACCTCGCCGAGGTCCGCCACCTCGCCCAGCGCCCGCCGCACGATGGGGTCGAGGCCCGCGACGGCGGGCGGCACGGGGGCCAGGAGCGGGACGTCGGCGGCGAAGGGCGCACCCAGGTGCTCGCGGAGCCACCACGCGGTGTACGACGGCGCGGTGCGGATGTGCGCGCCCGCGCCGCCCTCCGCACGGACGGGGGTGACGAGCGCGGCTCGAGCCGCCGGGTCCTGGGCGAGGCGAGCGAGCAGGTCGGGCCAGGCGTCGTCAGCGACCGCGTCGAGGTCGGAGACCGCCTCGACGTCACCGACCCACGCTCCTGCGCCCAGCGTCTCCCCCAGGTACGCCACGTAGGAAGACCAGGACGCGAGCCACGCCTGCGGCCCGTCACCTGCGTCGCTCCCTGGACCGGCCAGATCGTCGTGATCGCCGGCGTCGGAGGACCCGTCGAGCGGCACGAGCACGTCGACGACCCGGTAGACCGCGAGGCCGGTGTGGACGCCGACCGCGCGCAGGACGTCTTGCCCCCAGCGGTCGACCACGTCCGCGGCGACGGGCACGAGCGCGTCGAAGACGTCCGCCGCCCAGCTGCCGGGCAGTACGCAGTCCCGCGCGGGCAACAGGTCGCCCTCGTCGGTGGCCAGCGGGAGCTCCCCGAGCCAGAAGGGTAGGTCGTCGCTCGCGCCCGCCTCGCCGGTCGCGAGCGCGACGAGCTCGAGCGCCGCGGACGTCACCTCGAGGGCGAGGTCGTCGTGCGGGTCGTCGAGCAGGGTCTGTGCGGCCTCCCGCACCGCGGCGCGGACGGTCGCGTCGTCGAGGAGCCGGCGGGCCGACGTCGGCACGGCACCCAGCCGCTCGAGGACCGGATGGGCCGCGGCCGGGTCGACGACCCGCACCTCCAGGGCGCGCGCGAGCTCCCCGAGCCGGCCACCGGAGCCCTCTGGCAGGAGCGCCGTCCCCCGTGGGCCGCGGACCCGACGCCCGTCCGCGAGCGGCACCACCATGGCGCCGAGCGACTCCGCGACGCCTTGCTCGCCGACCGACGGGGCCAGCGCCGCGTACACCTCGTGCCACCGCTCGGGCGGGAGGCCCGCGGGGACGTCGTCGAGCAGGTCCGCCAGGTCGCGCGCCCGCACACCGAGCGACCGCGCGAGCGCGTGCTGCCGGGCGGGGACGTCGACGAGGTCGCCCACCGCGCGTCCCAGCACCTGTTGCACCCGCGGGTCGCGGCCCGCCGGACCGAGCAGCATCTGGGCGTCCTGCGGTGCGACGAGCGCACCCGCGGCTCTGTCGTCGAGGTCCGGGTTGACGTCCGGGTCGTCGACGCCCGGGTCGGCGCCAGCGAGCAGCGGCGTGCTCCGCAGCGCGGCGAGCGCCGCGTCCCGGATCGCCGCGTCGAGCGCACCGGCGGGCATCCCGGTCGGCACGAGGTCGAGGACGTCGGAGCCCGTGGACGCGACGTCGGCGAGCAGCCGGGCGAACTGGAGCCCCGCGTGCTGCGCGACGGCGTCGGTCACCGGACCGGGAGCGACGTGGCGACGCCCGGGGTCGAGCGGGAACGACGCGACGAGCAGTGCGGGGAACGTCAGCGGCTCGTCCGTGGGAGTGGGGCCGTGCAGCACGGGTGCCGCCACGAGGGGGCGGGGGCGGCCGTCGTCCGACCGCAGGGCCCACACGACCGTCCACGCGGACCGGCGCAGCTCGACGGGCAACGACGCGACGACGTCCGGCGGCAGGTCGCCGCCCGCCCGCAGGACCGTCCACCGCGACCCCACGTCGGCGAGCCGGCGCGTCGTGGGCCCGTGCTCACGTCCCTGGTCGTCGGCGCCGCCGGCGAGGGCCTCCGGGTCGGTGCTGACGACGATCTCGGCGAGCGCCGGCAGCGCGAGCAGCAGGGCGTCGTCGACCTCCGCGAGCTGGCGCCGGACCTCGACGACCGCGGCGGCGTCCCGCAGGCGCAGCTCGACGACGGTCCCGTCCGTGACGCCGTCGGCCGGGAAGGGCAGGCGTAGGACGGGCAGCGCGTCGCCGCGCTCGGCCACGGCCTGCGCGAGGCGGCGCCCGGCGTCGTCGACGTCCCCGCCGGCGGTGCCGCGCGACGCCTCCTCGAGCGCCTCGCGGGTGGCCTCCAGGGAGAACCGCACCCCGCCGCCCACGGACCGCACGGAGATCTCGTCGGCGACGGACCGCACCGCGGCGAACCCGACGCCGAAGCGGCCGACCTGGCCGGGGTGGGTCTTCGCCGAGGCGCGCATCGACGCCAGGGACGCCACACCGTCGGCATCCAGGGGCAGACCGGTGTTGTGCGCGCGCAGCGACCAGGTGCCGGCGGGGTCGCGCCGCAGGTGGAGGGTCAGTCGCCCGGGCTCTCCAGCCCGCGCCGCGGCGTCCGCCGCGTTCTGCGCGAGCTCGACGACGACCCGCCCCCGGTAATACCCGTGGGCGTGGTCCTCCTCGGTGTTCGCGTCCTCGCGGAACCTCGTCGGCGAGCCGCGCCACGCCTCCGTGACCGCGCCGCGCAGCGCCGCCGTCCCGAAGACGTCCTCGGTCACCGTTCGGGGACCGCCCCGTCGACGATCTCCACGCCCAGCTCGTCGATCACGGGCGCGGGCGCCGGCCAGTCGGTCGGGTGCGGCTCCACGTCGGTCTCGGAGTGCGCGCCGCATCCGTGGTCGAGGCTCACGACCTTGCCGTCGTCGGGCGACCACTCGTTGACGCAGACGCCGAAGAGCTGACCCAGCGCGCCCTGGAGCGGAACGAGGAAGCCGCACGTACCGCAGCCCTCGGCGGACGCGACGGCGCCCGGCGTCGTCGGCCCGCGGGTGCCCCGGTACCACCGCTCGGCGGCCTCGTCGCGGCCCTGCGGGGAGAGCACCCGCACCCGGGCGAGCGCGAGCTCGTCGATCGCGACCGCATCGACCTCCTCGTCACCGCTCGACGTGAACCCGGGCTCGAGGCGCGGGTCGTCGGGGACGAACGGCAGCACGTCGCCGGCGCCGATGTCACCCGGGCGGATGCGCTCGGACCAGGGCAGCCAGGCAGGGGCGAGGATCGCCTCGTCGCCCGGGAGCAGCTCGACCTCGCACACCGTCGCGTTGCGGCTGCGCGGGATGCGCGCGAGCGTCACGGTCCAGCGCCACCCGCGGTACCCGCGCAGCGTGCACGCGAAGTAGTGCGAGACGAGCCGGTCGTCCTCGACGAGCGTGCCCAGGTGCTCGCCGACGTCGGCCACTCGCTCCGCGACCTCCTCGGCCGCGGCACGGGCGACCTCGACGGCGCCGAGCAGCACCGCGTCCTTCGCGGCACGCGCAGACACCTTGCGGGTCGTCGTGCGCTTCTCCTCCGCTGCGGCCACCGTCATCTCAGGCCTCGAGCTCGTCGGCGACGGCGCGCAGCACGGTCGCGACCGTCGTCGCCTTGGGCTTCTCGGGGAAGCGGCCACGGCGCAGACCGTTGCCGACCCCGTCGAGCTCCTTGATGAGGTCCTCGACGATGATCGCCATCTCGTCGGCGGGCCGACGACGCGCCTTCGCGACCGAGGGCACCGGGTCGAGAAGCTTGACCGCGAGCGCCTGCGGGCCACGCTTGCCGTCCGCGACACCGAAGTCGACGCGCGCCCCCGGCTTGGGAGCAGGAGCGCCCGCGGGCAGCGCGGAGGCGTGCAGGAACACCTCGTCGCCGTCTTCGGCGGCGATAAATCCGAAGCCGCGTTCGGTATCGAACCACTTGACCTTGCCGGTGGGCACGTGAACCTCGTTTGTGCTCGTGGGAACCAGAACCTCAAGGTTACCGGCCGTCACGCTCCATCACCGCATCCGCACCACCCGCGCGCCCGCCCGACGGTCGAGCGGCGGTCGGCGACATAGGATCGGGACGATGCCCAGCCCCAGTACGCCCGGTGGCCGTACGTTCAGCGACGCTCTTCGCTCCCGCAGCGACGAGGACCTGGTTGCGCTCCTGCTCCGCCGCCCGGACCTGGGCCGCCCGTCGCCCTCGACGCTGCGCTCGCTCGCAGCCCGCGCCTCCAGCCGCACGAGCATCGACCGCGCGCTCGTGCGGCTCGACGTGCTCGAGGTCCAGGTCCTGGAGGCCGTGGTGGTGCTCGGGGAGGGGTCCGCGTCCCCGACCGGCGCGCCGCTCGACCCCACCGCCCTGCTCGCAGCACTCACCGAGGAAGCGGGGGACGAGCCCGACGCCGACCTCGTGCTCGCCGCGCTCGACCGGCTCGTCGAGCAGGCGCTGGTGTGGGACGCGGCCGCGAGGCCGGGCGGTCCGGCCGTCGACCTGCGCCCGTCGCCGGGCCTGGCCGAGGCGCTCGGCCCGTACCCGGCCGGGCTCGGCCCGCGCGGTCGACGCGTCCCCGCCGACCTGGGCCGTGAGCTGGCCGACGCGCCGCCCGGGGCGCGCGAGATCCTCGCGGCGCTCACGTGGGGCCCACCTGTCGGCGTGGCCCCGACCGCGGACCCTCGGGGCGTCACCGCGACCCGGTGGTTGACCGAGCGCAGCCTGCTGCTGGGCTCCGACGAGCGCCACGTCGTCCTACCGCGCGAGGTGGCCCTGGCGCTGCGCGGCGGGCGCACCCACGCCCGGGTCGACGCCCGGCCCCCGCGCCCCGAGGCCCCGCAGCGACCCGAGGCGACCGTCGCCGCCGAGTCGGCCGACGCCGCCCGCGAGATCGTGCGGCACGTGTCGCACGTCGTCGCTGCCTGGCGTCTGGACCCGCCGAGCGTGCTGCGCTCGGGCGGCCTGTCGGTCCGGGACCTGCGCCGGCTCGCCCGCGAGCTCGGGACGCACGACGAGGCGGCCGTCCTCGCGGCCGAGCTGGCCTTCGCCGCGGGGCTGGTGGCCGACGACGGCGACGACCCGCCGTCGTACGCCGTCACCGTGGCGGCCACGGACTGGGCCGAGCAGACCCTGTCCGCGCGGTGGGCCGTGCTCACGGCCGCGTGGGGGGCATCCCCGCGCACCCCGTGGCTCGTGGGAACGCGCGACGAGAAGGGCGCCCGCCGCTCCCCGCTCGAGCAGGACATGCACCGGCCGTGGGTGGTGCGCCTGCGCCGGGCCGTGCTCGACGCCCTCGCGGCGCAGCCCGGTGCGGCGCTCGACGAGGACGCCGTGCTCGAGGTCCTGCACTGGCACACCCCTCGCGCCGCGCCGCCCGCCCAGGCGGTGCGCGGGCTGCTGCGCGAGGCCGAGGCGCTCGGCGTGACCGGGGTCGGTGCGCTCGCACCGCAGGGCGTCGAGCTCTGCCGGGTCCTGGCGGGGTCCCCCGAGCCGGCCGACGGCACGGAGCCGACGACGGCGCCGGTGCCGATCGAGCGCGCCGCCGGTCCGGGTGGGGGCGGCGGCGCGACCGCCGCGCTCGCGGCGGCGCTCGAGGGGGTCCTGCCCCCCGAGGTCGACGACCTGCTCCTCCAGGGCGACCTCACGGGCATCATCCCGGGCAGGCCGTCGGGCGACCTCGAGCGGCTCGTCGACGCCGTCGCGGAGGTCGAGTCGCGCGGCGCCGCGACGACGGTCCGGTTCACGCCCGACTCGGTGGTGCGCGCCCTCGACCAGGGTCGTGGCGCGGAGGACCTGCTCACCGACCTCGCCGCGCACTCGCGCACCCCGCTCCCCCAGCCGCTGGAGTACCTCGTGCGGGACACCGCGCGCCGCCACGGCCGGCTGCGCGTCGGTGCGGCCATGAGCTACGTCCGCGCGGAGGACCCGGTGCTGCTCACCGGCCTGGTCGAGGACCTCTCGCTGCGGCACCTCACGCTCGTGCGGATCGCCCCCACGGTGCTCGTCGCGCACGCCCCCGCCGCGGACCTGCAGGACGCCCTGCGCGCGCACGGCCTGGTCTCCGCGGTGGAGGGGCCGGACGGCCGGGTGCTGCGCACCGAGGACCAGCACCCCCCGGCCCGGCCGGCGCCACGGCGCGGCGGCTTCCGGGGGCGGCAGGTCGAGGTGACGAGCCCGCGGGCCGCGGCGGAGCGGCTCGTCGCCCAGCTGCGGGCCACCGGGCGCACCGACGACGCCCAGCGCACGGGGCCCGGCCCGACCACGGACGGTGGCGACGGCCCTCGCCGCGGCGGGACCGACGTCGGGCAGGGTCCGTGGGGCGGGCCGGAACGGGCCCGCGTGCGGGAGGGCTCCGGAACAACGGACCCCGCCGACGCGTTGTCGCTCCTGCGCGAGGCGATCGACGCAGGCACCATGGTCTGGTTGGAGGTCGTGGGGCCGCAGGGCTCGCCGGCACGCCGCCGGGTGCGGCCCGTCACGCTCGAGGCGGGTCGCCTGCGCGCACAGGATCTCGTGCGGGACGCCGAGCTCACGGTCGCGGTCCACCGCATCGCGTCCGTCACCCTTGACCTACCCGACGACCCCGACGACGGGTCGTCGGCATAGAGCACCCGTCGCCGACAGGTGCTCTCCCTCGTGCAGAAGGAGACGCATGAACGACGGCCCCCTCATCGTGCAGAGCGACAAGTCGCTGCTGCTCGAGGTCGACCACCCCCGCGCCGGTGAGGCGCGTCGTGCGATCGCGCCCTTCGCCGAGCTGGAGCGCGCGCCCGAGCACGTCCACACCTACCGGCTGACGCCGCTCGGGCTGTGGAACGCGCGCGCCGCCGGGCACGACGCGGAGCAGGTCGTCGCCGTCCTCCTGGAGTACAGCCGCTACTCGGTGCCGCACGCCCTGCTCGTGGACGTCGCCGAGACGATGTCGCGCTACGGGCGCCTCACCCTGTCCCAGCACCCGACGCACGGCCTCGTGCTAGAGGCGACCGACCGCGCCGTCCTCGCCGAGGTCCTCAAGTCCAAGCGCACCGCCGGTCTCGTGGGCGAGCGGGTCGACGACCTCACCGTGCTCGTCCACCCGTCCGAGCGCGGCCACCTCAAGCAGGTCCTCGTCAAGCTCGGCTGGCCCGCCGAGGACCTCGCCGGGTACGTCGACGGCGAGAAGCACGCCATCGAGCTCACCACGACCGTCCCGCCGCGCGTGCCCGACGGTGCGGACCCGTCCGACGCACCCGGCAAGCCCTGGGAGATGCGCCCGTACCAGGCGCAGGCCGTCGAAGGGTTCTGGCACGGCGGCTCCGGCGTCGTCGTGCTGCCGTGCGGCGCCGGCAAGACGATCGTCGGCGCGGGCGCGATGGCCAAGAGCGGGACGACCACGCTCATCCTCGTCACCAACACCGTCAGCGCCCGGCAGTGGCGCGACGAGCTCGTGCGGCGCACCAGCCTCACCGAGGACGAGATCGGCGAGTACTCGGGCGCCCGCAAGGAGATCCGCCCGGTGACGATCGCGACCTACCAGGTGCTGACGACCAAGCGGAAGGGCGTCTACACGCACCTCGAGCTGCTCGACGCCCGCGACTGGGGCCTCGTCGTCTACGACGAGGTGCACCTGCTGCCGGCGCCGATCTTCCGCATGACCGCGGACCTGCAGGCGCGGCGCCGGCTCGGGCTCACCGCGACGCTCGTGCGCGAGGACGGCCGCGAGGACGAGGTGTTCAGCCTCATCGGCCCCAAGCGCTACGACGCGCCGTGGAAGGACATCGAGGCGCAGGGGTACATCGCGCCCGCCGACTGCGTCGAGGTGCGCCTCACGCTCCCCGAGTCCGACCGCATGACGTACGCGACCGCCGAGCCCGAGGACAAGTACCGCCTCGCGGCGAGCGCCACGGGCAAGAACCGGGTGGTCGAGCAGATCGTCGCCCAGCACCCGGACGACCAGGTCCTCGTCATCGGCCAGTACATCGACCAGCTCGAGGAGCTCGCCGCGCACCTCGACGCGCCGCTCATCACCGGCGCGACGACGGTCCGCGAACGCCAGCGCCTGTTCGAGGAGTTCCGTTCCGGCGAGATCAACCGGCTCGTCGTGAGCAAGGTCGCGAACTTCTCCATCGACCTGCCCGAGGCGTCCGTCGCGATCCAGGTGTCCGGGTCGTTCGGCTCCCGCCAGGAGGAGGCGCAGCGCCTGGGGCGGATCATGCGCCCCAAGGCCGACGGCCGCACCGCCCACTTCTACGCCGTCGTCGCCCGCGACACCGTGGACCAGGACTTCGCCGCGCACCGGCAGCGCTTCCTGGCGGAGCAGGGCTACGCCTACCGCATCGTGGACGCGGAGGATCTGGGCATCTCCGACACTGCGCAGTAGAGGGTGGGTCCGCTGTCTCGTCATCGGCAGCAAGGACCCGCCCGGCGCGGTTGACGGCGCGCTCGCGACGGCACCGAAAGGGACCGGACCCGCGCGTTCGGGCGGGTGAGAAGCCTGCCGGGCGGTGGTCGTGGATTGCGCGGGGGTGCGGCGTGGGAAAGGATCACGAGGTGACCTTGATGCCCGCGTCGCTGCGCGCGCCCTGGCGGTTGACCCTCCTGAGCGCGGCCCTGCTCACCCTGCTCCTCGCCCTGGCGACGGGGGGTGCGAGCGTGGCCCGCGCCGAGCCCCCGCTCGACGTGGACGGGGAGATCACGGACTCGGCGGGCGTGCTGGGCGGTGAGACCGACGACGTGCAGGCGGCGATCGACCGGCTGGCGGACGAGACGGACCTGCAGCTCTTCGTGGTGTTCGTCGAGACGTTCGACGGGCTCGACGGCGCCGGGTGGGCCGACGCCACGGCGAACGAGTCCGGGCTCGGCACCAACGACCTGCTGCTCGCGGTCGCGACCGAGGAGCGCCGCTACGGGCTGTCGTACGACACCAACGTCGCGCTGTCGTCGTCGGACCTCGACCGGATCGAGTCCGCCACCGAGGACGAGCTGCGCGAGGACGCCTGGGCGGGTGCCGCGATCGCGGCCGCCGACACCACGCGGGAGGCCGCGGGCGGTTCGGGCTCGGGGACCTCACCGGTGCTCGTGCTGCTGCTGATCGGCGCCGTGGTGGTCGTGGGGGTGTTCGTCGTCCGCGCGTTCCTGCGCCGCCGCAACGGCTCGACGGGCGGCGCGCAGGGTGCCGGGGCGGACGAGCTCTCGGCGCTGCCGACGCCCGAGCTCGACCGCCGGGCGAGCTCGGCGCTCGTGGCGGTCGACGACGCGATGAAGACGTCGGAGGAGGAGCTCGGGTTCGCGCAGGCCCAGTTCGGGCTCGACGCGACCGGGGAGTTCGCGGCCGTCCTCGACGCGTGCACGGCGAAGGTCGGCCGGGCTTTCGCCCTGCGTCAGCAGCTCGACGACGACGTCCCCGAGACCGAGCCGGTCGCGCGCACGATGATGGTGCAGATCATCACGCTGTGCGACGAGGTGGACGACGCCCTCGACGAGCAGTCCGAGACCTTCGACGAGCTGCGTGACCTGCAGGCCCGCGCGCCCGAGGTGCTGGACGCGACGGACCGGCGCGCCGGGGAGATCGAGGGTCGGCTCGACGCCGCGCGCGCCACGCTCGCGACCCTCGCGACCACCTACCCCGCGACGGCGCTCGCCTCGGTCTCGCAGAACCCCGACCAGGCCGCCGCCCTGCTGGCCGGCGCGCGCGAGACCGTCGCGCAGGGGCGCGCCGCTCTCACCACCGACGACCGGGCGACCGCGGTGACGCTCGCGCGCGCGGCGGAGAACGCCGTCGGGCAGGCCGTCACGCTCCTCGACGCGGTGGACCGCGCAGGGTCCGACCTCGCGGAAGCGGGCACACGCCTGGACCGCGCGGTCGCCTCGATCACGGCCGACATGGCCGACGCCGGACGCCTCCTGCCCGGCGACCCGGCGGTCGCACCGCTGGTCACCGAGGCCCAGGCGGCCGTCGCGAACGCCGGGAGCGTCCGCAGCGGGGGCGACCCCATCGCGGCGCTGCGGCGCCTGACCGACGCCGAGGCCGCGCTCGACGCGGCGCTCGCCCCGCACCGCGAGCAGGCCGAGCACGCCGCCCGGGCGAGCGCGCTGCTGCGCGAGACCGTGGGCCGGGTCGAGTCCCAGATCCGGGCCACGAACGACTTCATCGAGACGCGGCGCGGCGCCGTCGGGCCCGAGGCCCGCACCCAGCTCTCGGAGGCGATCCGCCTGCTCGGCGAGGCGCGCACGCTCGCCCCGACCGACCCGGTGACCGCCCTCACCCACGCGCAGCAGGCCGACGCACGGGCCCAGTCCGCGACGCAGCTCGCCCAGCGCGACGCCTCGTCCTGGTCCCAGCAGGGCGGCGGCTACGGCACGGGCGGTGGCTCCGGCGGCGGCAGCAACGTCGGCGGCATGATCCTCGGCGGCATCCTCCTCGACCGCATGCTCGGCGGCGGGAACCGCGGCTACGGCGGCGGGTACGGAGGCGGCGGGTTCAGCGGCGGCGGGTTCGGCGGCGGCGGGTTCGGCGGCGGCGGGTTCGGCGGCAGCAGCCGGGGCGGTAGCCGCAGCCGCAGCAGGGGCGGCAGCCTCGGGAGCTCGGGCCGGTCGTCCGGCGGCCGCTCGTCGGGCGGGCGCTCGTCCGGTGGCCGGTCCTCGCGCGGAGGCCGCTTCTGACCTTCAACCTCGCACGTCAGCCAGCACCGTCAGCAGTGATCGACACCTGAGAGAGGGACATCCCCATGGCGCAGAAGCAGAGCATCTTCGGACGAATCAGCCAGCTCGCGAAGGCGAACATCAACGCGTTGATCGACGGCGCAGAGGACCCGCAGAAGATGCTGGACCAGCTGGTGCGCGACTACACGAACAACATCGCGGAGGCGGAGCAGGCGATCGCACAGACGATCGGCAACCTGCGCCTCGCGGAGCAGGACTACAACGAGGACGTCTCTGCCGTGCAGGAGTGGGGCCAGAAGGCCCTCGCGGCCTCTGCCCAGGCCGACCGCTACCGCGCCGGCGGCGACACCGTCAACGCGGACAAGTTCGACCACCTGGCGAAGGTCGCGCTCGGCAAGCAGATCGCCGCCGAGTCCGAGGTCCGCCAGGCCGAGCCGCTCATCACGTCTCAGCGCGAGACCGTGGAGAAGCTCAAGTCCGGGCTCGCCCAGATGAAGGACAAGCTCGGCCAGCTGAAGTCGAAGCGCGACTCGCTCGTGGCCCGGCAGAAGAGCGCCGAGGCGCAGCAGACCGTCCAGGGCGCGCTCAGCTCGATCAACGTCCTCGACCCGACGAGCGAGGTGTCCCGCTTCGAGGAGATGGTGCGCCGCGAGGAGGCGCAGGCGCTGGGCCAGGCCGAGGTCGCGGCGTCGAGCCTGGACGCCCAGTTCGCCGAGCTGGAGTCGTCGGGCGAGTCGATCGAGATCGAGGCACGCCTCGCGGCCCTCAAGGGCGGGCCGACGTCGACCGCCCCGCAGATCACCCCGACGGCCGTGACGCCGGTCGAGGACGCTCCGCAGCCCGAGACCTGGTGACGCCCGGGGCGTGAACCTCGCGACGGTCGACGAGGGCCGGTGACCGAGCAGGTCATCGGCCCTCGGGCTGTCAGGCGTCGAGCGGTACGTAGTCGATCTCGAGGAAGTCCTCGACCTCGGGGACCCAGCGCTCGGCGACGAACGCGCGGTGGTCCGGGTGCGCGTCGTACGCCCGGTAGGCGTCGGCGTCGTCGAACTCCATGGAGAACCCGAAGTGGTAGTCGTTCTTGGGGCTGGTCTGGCGCAGCTGCTCGAACCGGTGCACGCCGGGAATCCCGGCGAGCACACGGGCATCGGTGAGGAACGAGGACTCGGCGTCGGACCCGGGGGCGTGACGGAGCCGGAACACGACGGTGTGGCGGATCATCCACCCACCCTACGGGTCCGCTGACCGTCTAGGCTGACCCCATGTCGGACTCCCCCACGTCGAACGGTCCCCTGCTCGTGCCCTCTGCCGCCTCGCCGGCACCCGAGCGCCGCACGTACCTGATCGTCGACGGGGAGAACATCGACGCGACCCTCGGGATGAACGTCCTGGGCCACCGGCCCAACCCGGAGGAACGACCCCGGTGGGACCGGATCGTCGACTTCGCCCAGAACCTGTGGGGCCAGCCCGTCACGCCCCTGTTCTTCCTCAACGCGTCGTCCGGGCAGATGCCGATGGCGTTCGTCCAGGCGCTGCTCGCGATGGGCTACCGGCCCATCCCGCTGGCCGGTTCCGGCTCGGAGAAGGTCGTCGACATCGGTATCCAGCGCACGCTGGAGGCCCTGGACTCCCGTGCCGGCGACGTGCTGCTCGCCAGCCACGACGGTGACTTCATCCCCCAGGTGGAGGGCCTGCTGGACGACGGCGACCGGCGCGTCGGCCTGCTGTGCTTCCGGGAGTTCGTCAACGCCCGCTTCACCGAGCTCGCCTCGCGGGGCCTCGGCTTCTACGACCTCGAGGACAACGCCGGCGCGTTCACGACGATGCTGCCGCGCGTGCGGATCATCCCGCTGGAGGAGTTCGACCCGCTGCGCTACCTCTGAACCGCGGGGCGTCCGGCCCGCGCCTCGGGTCCCCGAGGCGCGGGTCAGCCGCGCAGGTCGCGGTACAGCGGGGTGGGGAACGACGCCGTCACCCCGTCACCTCCCAGGAGCGCCGCGAGGCGGGTGGCCTCCGCGGCGACGGCGGCCTCGGCGTCCCGCCCGACGTCCTCGAGCAGCCGGACCGCGGGCTCGCCGCCGGGTCGCACCACCCACGCGCCGACGATCCGACCCTCCCACCAGGTCGTCGCCCCGGCGTTGCCCGCGGTATCGAAGAGCTGCGCGCGGTGAGGGCCGAGATACCAGTCGCGCGCCGCCCAGCCCATCGTCGTCGGGTCCAGCGCGGGCAGCAGCGCCACGTGGCCCTCGAGCGGGATCTCGGCAGGCTCGGGCAGGTGCGTGCCGCGCAGCATCACGCCGTCGCGGACCTCCGGTGCCCCACCTGACCCGATCTCGAGCTCGACGGCCGTCACGTCGAGCTCGGCGAGGGCCGCGCGCGTGTGCCCGAGGTTCCAGCCGGTCCACCACCGCAGGTCCTCGACCGTCGCCGGACCGAAGACCTCGAGCCAGGCCCGCGCCAGGGCCGTGCGGGCGGCGACCTCGTCGACGGCCGGGAGGCCGTCGGGAAGCCACTGCTCGACGGGCGTCCACACGTGCCGGTTGGAGGCCCAGCTCCCCCGGGGCTCGCCACGGACGACGACGCCCTCGGCGGACAGCAGCGAGAGCAGCTGGGAGGTCATCGAGCGGCGCACGTCCCACGCCTTGTCGGTGGTCGGCAGGAACGCCGTGCGCAGGGCTGGCACCACCCGCGACAGGCTCGCCCCGTCGAGCGGACCGTGCTCCGCGAGGGCGGCGTGCACCTGGGCCTCGACGTCGGCCAGGAACGACGTCGCGTCGTCCACCGGCGGGTCGGTGGGAAGTGTCGCGAGCTCCTTGAGCAGGCGCGCCCGCAGCCGCCGGGCGACCGCGGCACCGGCCGCTGCGTGCACGAGCGGCACGGCCTCGCGCCGCACGACGAACATCGTGCGGCGCATCGCGAGCACCTTGACGAGGGTGCGGCGCTCGTAGAGCGCGTCCCGCACGTCCGCGAGCGTGAGACCCGGCACCCGCGCGAGGACGGAGAGGTACACCGTCGGCGCGTCGGTCGCGTGCAGCGCCAGGAGCCGGTCCACGACGTCCTCGGGTGAGCGTGCCGCCGGCAGACCGGGGTGGTCGTCCGCGAGCGCGAGCTGGCGCGCCACGAGCTGGCGTCGTCGTTGGTCCACCGTGATCCGCACGAGCGCCATCCTGCCGCACCCGACCCCACGCACGACCGCCGCGGGTCGCTCGGCGGGTCAGGCGTCCACCGCGGTTCAGACCTGCACCGCGGTCAACGGCGTGCCGGTGTCGACGTAGAGCCTGCCGCCGGGGACGAGCGCGGCGCGCAGGCAGGCGAGAGCGGGCTCGTAGAGGTGGGGGTGACGCCCGTCGAGCGCGCCGACGCGGCAGGCGAACGCGAGGTCGAACAGGTCTTCCCCGGCCGGGAGCCGGAAGTCCTCCACCGGCGCACAGAGCGTCGACAGCGTGCCGGCCGCGACGAGGTCCGCGCACCCGTGCTGGGTGCGGGCGACGCCCGCCGGCGACCGATCGACCACCAGCACGTGGCCGCGCGGGCCGACCCGCGCCGCCACCTCCCGCGCCGCCGCACCCGGCGCTCCCCCGACCTCGATGACTCGCGCACCGGCGCGGAGCGGCAGGGCGTCCACGACGCGACGGAGCCGTGGTGACAGGTCGCTGACCATGGTGGGGCCCGATCGTCGTTCCTCCCGCGGACCGAGCGGTGCGCGCAGGTCGAGCCTGCCCTCCCGCCGGCTCGTCGACCACCGGACGTGCCGGTGACGTGGATCCCCCGCCTCCCGCAGGACGTTCGGTCACGATCTGATTAACCGCTTGACCACGTCGCGTGGAGGCCCTATCGTCCTGCGTAACCGATTAACCAAACGATGGGGTGAGGATGAGCCAGCGCGGGTTCTACCAGCCGAAGGGCGCATGGGTCGGGGACGTCATCCCCTGGCAGGAGGGTGAGGCGTTCCACCTCTTCTACCTGCACGAGTCGCGCAACGTCCCGCAGGACGGCATGCCGTGGCACCGCGTGGTGACGGAGAACCTCGTCGACTTCCGCGAGGCCGGCGAGGCCCTGGCGTCCGGCGGTCCTGCCGCCGAGGACTTCAACGTCTACACCGGCAGCATCGTGCTCGACGGCGACGGCACGCACCACGCCTTCTACACCGGCCAGAACCCCGCACGGACGGGGCCGGACGGGCGGGCGCTGCAGGTGGTGATGCACGCGACGAGCCGTGACGGGATGCAGACCTGGCAGCGGCACGCGTCCGACACCTTCGGCGCGACCGCCGGCTACGAGACCGGGGACTGGCGCGACCCCTTCGTCCTGTGGGACGAGGACGCGCAGCTCTGGCGGATGCTCATCACCGCACGCCACGCCGAGGGCCCTGCGCGGCGACGCGGCGTGATCGCGCAGTGCACGTCGCGCGACCTCACGACCTGGGAGGCCGCCGCGCCGTTCTGGGACCCGCGCCGATACATCGCGCACGAGTGCCCCGAGGTGTTCCAGTGGGGCGAGTGGTGGTACCTCGTCTACTCCGAGTTCAGCGAGACCTTCACGACGCGCTACCGCATGGCGCGCAGCCTGGACGGTCCGTGGATCGTCCCCGAGCACGACACGCTCGACGGGCGCGCGTACTACGCGGCCAAGTCGGCCGAGCGAGACGGCCGCCGGTTCTTCTTCGGCTGGATCGCCTCCCGCGAGGGGTCGCACGACGACGGCGCCTGGCAGTGGGCCGGGACCCTGTCCGTGCTCGAGGCCGAGCAGCGAGCGGACGGGACGCTCGCGCTGCACCCGACCGCAGAGCTGCGGGAGACGTTCGCACGACCGGTCGACGAGCTCGTCGCCGGGACGACCCTGCGCGCGCCCGACGGCTACGCGGACGTCCTGACCCCGGCCGACGCGCCGACCTCGTTCCGGCTCGTCGCCCGCTTCCACATCACCCCGCGCACGAGCGAGTGCGGTGTGCTGCTGCGGGCGAGCGCCGACGGCGACGAGGGCTACGCGCTGCGCCTCGAACCGCAACGCGGGCGCCTGGTGCTCGACCGCTGGCCGCGTCGCACGACCGGTGCCGAGCAGTGGCAGATCTCCGGCGACGTGCCGTTCGCCGTCGAGCTGGAGCGCCCCTGCTCGCTCGAGCCCGGGGACCACGAGATCGAGGTGATCGTCGACGGCGACCTCTGCGTCGCGACCGTCGACGACGCCACGGTGCTGAGCACCCGCCTCTACGACCGGCCGACCGGCCGCGTCGGCGCCTTCGTGGGCGAGGGCGTCGTCACGGTCGACGAGCTCGTCGTCTTCGCCCGCGGCAGCGACGAGACCGCGCCCGAGCGGTCGGAGGAAAACCTCGTCGCCGCTGTGCCCTAGCAGTTCCGCCCTACCCGACTCCCGCCCGCCGTTGAATCAAAGGAGATTGTGACCATGTCCCGCACCACGCGCAGAGCGCCAGCCCTCGCCGTCGCCGCAGCCCTCGTGCTCTCGAGCTGTGCCGGCGGGTCCACCGGCGCCGACCCCACCGACGTCGACCCTGACGGCGAGATCGTCGCCCGCGAGATCGCGTGGCTGCTGTCACGCCCGGCGGACGGCGGGGTGATCACGACGATGGAGCAGATCGCCGACGAGTACGCCGAGGAGCACCCCGGCTTCTCGCTCAACCTCATCACCACGCCCGACCGCCCGTCGTACATCCAGAAGTACGAGACGCTCGCCGCCGCGAACAAGCTGCCCGAGCTCTTCGACACCGACGCGACCCCGTTCGCGCAGAAGCTCGCCGATCAGGGGCGGATGGTCGACGTCGACGTGCTGCTCGACGACCTCGGCCTCGCCGACGACTACCGCGAGGCGGCCCTGAACTACCAGCGGTTCGACGACGGCTCGCTGTACATGGTGCCGTTCGAGTTCCAGCTCGAGTTCTTCTGGTACAACTCCGCGCTCTTCGACGACGCGGGCGTCGAGATCCCGGCGACGCTCGACGACTTCCCGCAGATGTGCGAGGCGCTCCGCGCCGAGGGCATCACGCCGATCGCGCTCGACGGTCAGGACCAGTGGCCGCTGGAGCGGTACATGGCCTACTACCCGTTCCGGATGGCGGGCCCGGACTACGTCCAGGAGCTGAAGAACGGTGACGCGTCCTTCGCCGATCCCGCCGGCAGGGCGGCCGCGGAGTGGCTGTACGGCCTCGGCCAGGCAGGGTGCTTCCAGGAGGGCTTCTCGTCGACCGGGTACGCGGACGCGCAGGCGCTCTTCACGTCGGGTCGCGCCGCCGTCTACAACATCGGGACCTGGGAGCTGAGCAACCTCGCCACGGAGTCGCTCGACCCCGCCGTGCGCGACACGGTCGACTACTTCACGCTGCCGACCATCGACGGTGCCGTCACGGCCGACGACGAGTACGTCACGCCGTCCGGCATCGGCATGGCCGTCAACGCCCGGACGTACGACCCGCTCGTGCGGGACTTCCTCGCCTTCGCGCTCGAACGGTACCCCACGATCTACGCGGCGACCGGCGCGCTGTCGCCGACGACGACGGCCGAGACCGTCATCCCCGACGACGCGACCGAGCTGTACGCACGTGCCGTCGAGGAGGCGGACGCGGTGGGCCCGGCGATCGCGATGCCGTGGGACACCCAGCTCGACCCGGCGACGAACACGCGGCTCCAGCAGGAGCTGACCCTCCTGGTCCAGGGTGACATCACACCGGACGAGTTCATCGAGACCATGGATGCGAGCCTCGCGGAGAACAGCGATGGCTGAGATCACGCACACCGGGGTGGGCGAGGCGCGTCCGCGTCCGCCCCGGCGGCGGACGCCGATGAGGACGTCGATGCTCCCTCGTCGGTCCGCGCTCTCCGTGGCAGTGTTCCTCGTGCCGCCG
This sequence comes from Oerskovia flava, assembly GCF_026163685.1. Taxonomy (GTDB): domain Bacteria; phylum Actinomycetota; class Actinomycetes; order Actinomycetales; family Cellulomonadaceae; genus Oerskovia_A; species Oerskovia_A flava. The sequence goes on along the minus strand of NZ_JAOXSR010000007.1, from coordinate 91,763 downwards.
CTCCTCCTCTACGGCGCCGCGGTGCTGCTGCCGATCGTGCAGTCGCTGGTCCTGAGCCTGTACAGGTGGGACGGCATCACCGACATGACGTTCGTCGGGCTCGACAACTACGTCAAGATGCTCACCCGCGACGACGTCTTCTGGACGTCGTTCGGGAACGCGCTCGGCTACCTGGCGATCTGCCTCGTGCTGCAGCTCGGCGGCGCGCTGGTCGTCGCAGCGCTGCTCACCGCGCTCCCCCGGGCGCGCGAGCTCGTCAAGACGCTCTACCTGCTGCCCGCGGTGATCTCGACCGTCGCGATCGCCTTCCTGTTCCTGCGCATCTACTCGCTCGAACCGCTCGGGCTGCTGAACCAGATCCTCGGGTGGGTCGGCCTGGAAGGCCTGCAGACGGCGTGGCTCTCGAACGTGCAGACGGTGCTGGCCGCGGTCTCCGTCCCGGAAGGCTGGCGGTTCACCGGGCTCTACATGCTCATCATCTACGCGGCCCTCATCGCGGTGCCGCGCGAGCTCGAAGAGGCCGCACGCCTCGACGGCGCCTCGTGGTGGAAGGTGTTCTGGCGCATCCGCTTCCCCTACATCCGGCCCGTGTGGATCACGACCACGGTCATGGCGACGACGTTCGCCCTCCGCGGCTTCGACATCCCCTACCTGCTCACCAACGGTGGCCCCGGCCAGGCGTCCGAGCTGCTGACGACCTACATGTACAAGACGGCGTTCGTCCACACCGACTACGGCTACGCGAGCGCGATCTCCGTCTTCATCGTCGTCGAGTGCCTGGTCGCCGTCGGCCTCATCTTCCTCCTGCTCCGTCGAAGGGACGACTCGTGACCACCCCCGTCCTCACCGCGCCGGCCACCCCCGCGCAGCCGGCACAGCCGGGCCCGCGCAGGGCCCCGGTCCGCTCCTCGAGGCACCAGGTGCAGCGCACGCTGCTGACCGTCACGGTCGTGCTGATCGTGATCGTGCAGGTGTACCCGCTCGCGTGGCTCTTCCTGACGAGCTTCCGCACGGCGACGGACTTCGCGTCCGGCAACCCGTTCGCGCTGCCGTCCGAGTTCACCCTCGACAACTACGCGAGAGCCTTCGCGACGGGCGACCTCGGGCTGAACATCCTCAACAGCCTCGTCGTGACGCTCGGAGCCAGCGCCCTCATCGTCGTCGCGGGCATGATGGCCGCCTACGCCCTCCAGGTGCTCGGGTTCCGCTTCAGCGGGTTCGTCCGTGCGCTGTTCCTGCTCGGCATCATCGTGCCCGTCCAGATCGCGCTCGTGCCGCTGTTCATCGACTACTCGCGCGTCGGGCTGCTCGACACGCACCTGTCGATGATCATCCCGCTCGCGGCGTTCTCGCTGCCGATGGCCGTCTACCTGTTCTCGTCGTTCTACCAGTACATCCCCCGGGAGATGTACGAGGCCGCGTCCCTCGACCGGGCAGGTCCCTACCGGATCTTCGCCCAGATCACGTTCCCGCTGTCGCTGAACACGATCGTCACGGTCGTGCTGGTCAACAGCATCTTCATCTGGAACGACTTCATCTTCGCGAACACCTTCGTGCTCTCCGACGGGCTCAAGACCATCCCGCTCGGCCTGCAGAACTACATCGGCGCGATGGGCAACACTGACTGGACGGCGACTTTCGCGGCAGTATGCGTCACGGTGACACCGTTGCTGCTGGTGTTCCTCGTCCTGAACAAGGCGATGATCAACGGTCTCGAGAGCGGAGCGACCAAGGGATGAAGGCCTCGGAGCACGGCAAGAACGGCGCGCCCGTCACGATGCGTGACGTCGCCAAGGTCGCGGGCGTGTCCGTGGCGACCGTCTCGCACGTCGTGAACGACAAGCCCGGCGCACGCATCGGTGACGACGCCCGACGCCGGGTCCAGGAGGCGGTCGTCCAGCTCGGGTACCGGCCGAACGCGCTCGCGAAGACGCTCTCGCGCGGGAGCTCGCGCTTCATCGGCCTCGTCGCGGACGCGATCGCCACGACCCCGTTCGCCGGTCAGATCATCCACGGCGCGCAGGACGAGGCGTGGAAGCACGGTTACGTCCTGCTCGTCGCCAACACCGACGGCAACACCGCGGCCGAGGTCGAGGCGATCGCCATGATGCTCGAGCACCAGGTCCACGGGATCCTCTACTCGACCTGGTACCACCGCGAGATCGTCGTCCCCGAAGCCCTGCACCAGACCGACACGGTGCTGGTCAACTGCTTCGCCGACGGGAGCGGCCTGCCCGCCGTCGTCCCCGACGAGGAGCAGGGCGGACGCACGGCGACCGAGGGCCTGCTCGCGGCCGGCCACCGCCGGATCGCGTTCATCAACACGACGACGCCCTCGCCGGCGCAGAGCGGACGCCTCGCCGGGTACCGCTCCGCGCTCGAGGCCGCGGGTGTCGCCGTCGACGAGTCGCTCGTGCTTCCCGCCGCGCCCGAGCAGGAGGGCGGGTACGCCGCGACGGCCAGCATCGTCGACTCGGGCGCGACGGCCGTGTTCTGCCACAACGACCGGGTCGCGATGGGGCTCTACGACGGCCTGCGCGATCACGGTCTGCGCATCCCGGACGACGTCGCCGTCATGGGTTTCGACAACCAGGACGTCATCGCCGCCCACCTGCGCCCCCCGCTGTCGACGGTCGCGCTCCCCCACTACGAGCTCGGCGCCGCCGGCGTCCGGGTGCTCCTCGGCCGCCAGGCCGCGGACGACGCGCGTCCCCAGCGCATCGCCTGCCCGCCGGTCCGGCGACAGTCGATCTGAGGTGACGACCGTGCGCACCGCACCTCGGGTACCGCGACCCGCGTTCCACTTCGCGCCCCAGCGCCACTGGATGAACGACCCCAACGGGCTCGTCGTCCACCGCGGCCTGTGGCACCTGTACTTCCAGCACAACCCGGAGGGCTCGCACTGGGGCAACATGAGCTGGGGCCATGCCACGAGCACCGACCTGGAGCACTGGACCGAGCATCCCGTGGCGCTGCCCTACCTGCCCGGCGAGCAGATCTACTCGGGTTCCGTGGTCGCGCCGCGGCCCGGTGACGAGGACCTGCTGACCGCGTACTACACGAGCGCCTACGACGACGACCACCAGGCGCAGTCGAGGGCGACCAGCCGCGACGGCGGCTTCACCTGGGAGCTCGACCCCGACAACCCGGTGCTCGACCGCGGCACGAGCGCGTTCCGCGACCCGAAGGTCGTCCGCGTCACCGACGACGCCGGCGGCGTCCGGTGGATCATGCTCTGCGTCGAGGCCGACGACCGGCAGGTCCTGTTCTACGCGTCGGACGACCTGCGCTCGTGGGAGCACCTGAGCACCTTCGGCCCGCTCGGCGACGAGCACGTCGTCTGGGAGTGCCCTGACCTGATCCCGCTGGCCGTCGACGGCGACCCGCACGACGTCCGGTGGGTGCTCACGCTCAGCACCAACCCGGTCGGTGACCACGCCGACCCCGAGGGCTCGTCGATGAGCTACGTCGTCGGGCACTTCGACGGGGTGAGGTTCACGGCGGACGAGCCACGGCTCGTCCGGCTGGACCACGGCCGTGACTTCTACGCGGGCGTCACCTTCGACGGCGCTCCGGGCGGGGCCGCGATCATGCTCGGCTGGATGAGCAACTGGCGCTACGCCGACACGTTCCCCTCGGCGCCGTGGCGGGGCGCGATGTCCCTGCCCCGTCGGCTCTCCCTGCGCACGATCGAGGGCGCACCGCGCCTCGTGCAGGAACCGCCGGGCTTCGTCCGGGCGCACCTGGCCCGTGCGACCCGGACCACCGTGCTCGGCGCCGCGCAACCCCGCGACGTCGCACTGAGCGACCACGCGCTCGTCGAGCTCCGGTGGGACCCTGCGTCGACCGGGGCCCTCCGGCTCGGGCTGCAGGGCGAGGGCGACGCACGGGTGGACGTCGAGCACACGCCCGGGTCCGGGACGCTCCGGATCACGCGGAGCGGCAGCGCGGCGGAGTCGGTGCATCCCGACTTCCCCTGGTCGAGCACGGTCGCGCTCGACGCCGCGGCGCCCGCGCGGCTGCTGCTGAGCCTCGACGGGCCGCTGCTGGAGGTGTTCGTCAACGACGGGGAGTCGACCGTGTCGAACCTCGTCGTGCTGGGCAGCGGCTCCACGACCATGACGCTCGACACCGAGCGGCACAGCCCGGTCACCCTTACCGCGGTCGACGTCCCCGTCCCGGACGGAGCGGGTGCACCCGTCCTCGCCGACCGAGCCGACGCGCTCGCCTGAGGCGAGCCACCCCTAGCACCGCCGACAGACCGAGGCGGGCGCACCGGCGCGCCCGCGCAACCGAGAGGAATCAGCGATGACGCATGGCATCTCACGACGGACCGTCCTGCAGGGCGCAGGAGTCGGGGCGCTCGCCCTGTTCATGGGCGGGGCCTTCCCCGTCGCAGCGCAGGCCCAGACCTCGCTGCGGGCGAGGTACCACATGACACCACCCTCGGGCTGGCTCTGCGACCCGCAGCGGCCGGTCACCACGAACGGCGCCTACCAGCTGTACTACCTGCACTCGGACCAGAACAACGGCCCGGGCGGCTGGGACCACGCGACGACCGCCGACGGTGTGTCCTTCACGCACCACGGCGCGGTGATGCCCCTGCAGCCGGACTTCCCCGTGTGGTCCGGATCGGCCGTCGTCGACACGGCCGACACGGCCGGTTTCGGCGCCGGGGCCGTCGTCGCCCTCGCGACGCAACCGACCGACGGCGTCCGCAGGTACCAGGAGCAGTACCTCTACTGGTCGACCGACGGGGGCTACACCTTCACCGCGCTGCCGGACCCGGTCATCGTCAACGTCGACGGCCGCACCGCGACGACCCCCGCGGAGATCGAGAACGCCGAGTGGTTCCGCGACCCGAAGATCCACTGGGACGTGACGCGCGGCGAGTGGGTGTGCGTCATCGGGCGGGCGCGCTACGCGGCGTTCTACACCTCCCCGAACCTGCGGGACTGGCAGCTGCAGCGCAACTTCGACTTCCCGAACACCGCGCTCGGCGGCATCGAGTGCCCCGACCTGTTCGAGATGACCGCCGACGACGGCACCCGCCACTGGGTGCTCGGCGCGAGCATGGACGCCTACGGCGTCGGCCTGCCGATGACCTACGCCTACTGGACGGGCACCTGGGACGGCGAGCAGTTCATCGCGGACGACCTGACGCCGCAGTGGCTCGACTGGGGCTGGGACTGGTACGGGGCCGTGACGTGGCCCAAGGCCGACGCACCGGACGAGCGCCGTCTGGCGATCGCCTGGATGAACAACTGGAAGTACGCCGCCCGCGACGTCCCCACCGATGCGACGGACGGCTACAACGGTCAGAACTCGATCGTCCGCGAGCTGCGCCTCGACCGGCAGCCGGGCGGTTGGTACAGCCTGCTCAGCAGCCCCGTCGAGGCGCTGGCCGCCTACGCCACCGCGACGACGACGCTCCCCGACCGGACCGTCGACGGCAGCACGGTCCTGCCGTGGAACGGGCGCGCGTACGAGCTCGAGCTCGACATCGCGTGGGACGCGGCGACGAACGTCGGTGTGTCCGTCGGCCGGTCCGCCGACGGCTCCCGCCACACGAACATCGGCAAGTACGGCGACGAGCTGTACGTCGACCGCGGGCCCTCGGACCTCGGCGTGTTCTCGCTGGTGCCCTACACCCGCGCCGCCGCGCCGATCGACGCGAACGCCCGCTCGGTGCACCTGCGCATCTTCGTCGACACCCAGAGCGTCGAGGTGTTCGTCAACGCCGGGCACACGGTGCTCTCCCAGCAGGTGCACTTCACCGCGTCGGACACCGGCATCTCGTTCTACACCGACGGTGGCCCCGCGAGCTTCACCGGGATCACGATCCGGGAGTTCGGCACGGCGGTCTAGCTCTCGAGGTCAGCCCGGGCCGAGGACGTTCCCAGGCGACTACCAGACGACGCGCGCACACTGGGAGGATGAGCACACCCGAGGCGCGCCTGGTCGTCGTCGACGACGAGCCCAACATCCGTGAGCTGCTCTCGACGTCCCTGCGGTTCGCGGGCTTCGAGGTCTTCGCGGCAGACGACGGTGCGAGCGCGCTCGCCCTGGTGCGCGACGTCGAGCCCGACCTCGTGGTCCTCGACGTCATGCTCCCCGACATGGACGGGTTCACCGTCACGCGTCGGATGCGCGAGAAGGGCCACCACACCCCGGTCCTGTTCCTCACCGCGCGCGACGACACCCAGGACAAGATCCAGGGCCTCACGGTCGGCGGCGACGACTACGTGACCAAGCCGTTCAGCCTCGAGGAGGTCGTCGCCCGTATCCGCGCGGTGCTGCGTCGTACGCACGCCGAGCCCGTCGACGACGCGGTGCTGCGCTTCGCAGACCTCGAGCTCGACGAGGACTCGCACGAGGTGCGCCGTGGGGGCCAGGAGGTCGACCTGTCCCCCACGGAGTTCAAGCTGCTGCGCTACCTCATGCTCAACTCCGGCCGGGTGCTCTCCAAGTCGCAGATCCTCGACCACGTGTGGCAGTACGACTGGGGCGGCGACGCGAACATCGTCGAGTCGTACATCTCCTACCTGCGGCGCAAGATCGACAACCTCACCGTGCCGGGCCCGGACGGCGGCGAGGTTCCCGTCACGCCGCTCATCCACACCAAGCGCGGCGTCGGGTACCTGCTGCGCCAGCCCCCCGGCGCGACCGGCGGCGCCGCACGGCCATGAGCGCGCCGACCACCCGGGCCACGACGACGCACCCGCCACCACCACCCCCACCCGGCCCGACGATGCAGCGCCCCTACGGCAGGCCCGTCCCGTCACGCTGGAGCAGGCTCGACCGCACCCCCCTGTGGGCACGACTGGTCGCGATCATCGTGCTCCTCCTCGTCGCCGGACAGGGCATCGCCGCGCTCGCGACGACGACCGTGGTCTCGAACTACCTCGTGGACCAGGTCGACGAGCAGCTCTCACGGACCGCGCAGGACCTCGCGAACAAGCCCTTCCAGACCTTCCCGGGCAGCTCCGCGAGCATGCCCTCGGACTACTTCGTGCTGTACCGCTTCGCCGGTGGCTCGGAGGCTGAGCGGCGGACGGAACGCACCGTGGAGCGCTACGGGACCCCGGACATCCCCGCGCTCTCCGAAGCGGAGATCCGAGCCCTGGACGGCGAGCCCTTCACCGTCGACTCGATGTCCTCCCCGCTGGGCGCCCCGACCGACCCGACGCAGTGGCGCGTCATCCCGCTCACCCGGTCGACGACGACGGGAACCGTGGACAGCGCCTTCGTCGCGCTACCGCTCACGGGGATCCACGAGACGGTCAAGTTCCTCGGGCAGGTCCTGGCCGTGTCGGCTCTCGGCATCGCGCTCATCGGGGGCGCGGTCGCGTTCCTCGCCGTCCAGCGCGCGCTGCGTCCGCTGCGCGAGATCGAGGAGACGGCGGCGGGCATCGCGGCAGGAGACCTCGCCCGGCGTGTCCGCCCGGCGCCGCCCACGACGGAGGTCGGCAGCCTGGCCGCGTCGCTCAACGCGATGCTCGCGCAGATCGAGCAGGCGTTCGCCGCCCAGGAGGCGTCCGAGGAGCGGATGCGGCGGTTCGTCTCGGACGCGAGCCACGAGCTGCGCACACCGCTCGCGACCGTGCGCGGGTACGGCGAGCTCTACCGCATGGGCGCGCTCGACACCCCCGAGAAGGTCGACGACACCATGGGTCGCATCGAGGACTCGGCCACCCGCATGGGGACCCTCGTCAACGACCTGCTGGCCCTCGCGCGGCTCGACGAGGGCCGCCCGGTGCGCCACGAGCCCGTCGACCTTCTGGCGCTCGCCCGCGACTCCGCCCAGGACCTGCACGCGCTCGACCCGGAGCGCGAGGTCACCGTGACCGGGCCCGACGGCGGTCCCCCCGCCCCGGTGCGGGTGACCGGCGACGAGGACCGGCTCCGGCAGGTCCTGGCCAACCTCATCGGAAACGTCGCGCGCCACACCCCCGCCGGGTCTCCCGTGGAGATCGTCGTCGGCGACGGCACCGAGGAAGGGAGAGGTGCCGACGACGAGGGCTTCGCCGTCCTGCAGGTCCGCGACCACGGTCCGGGCGTGTCCGCAGAGCAGGCCTCCCGGATCTTCGAGCGCTTCTACCGCGCCGACTCCTCGCGCAACCGGTCGTCGGGCGGGTCCGGGCTGGGTCTGGCGATCGTCGCCGCGATCGTCGGGGCGCACCAGGGCAAGGTGTCGGTCGAGGCGACCGACGGCGGCGGGCTCACGGTGTCCGTCCGGCTGCCCCGGGCGGACTACGATGGCGGATCGTCGGCTCGCTGGACGTAGGCTCGAGAGAGCGACACACCGATAGATCACCTGTTCCCGTCGAAAAGGCAAACTCATGGGCGTCACCAGTCTTGACGCACCGCAATGGTTCCTCGCGTCCTGGACGCGCAGCTGCGTCGGCGCAGGGGCCACGGCTCCCGCGAACGAGATCCGCGCCGTCGGGCAGCAGCTCCTCGACCGCTGGGACCAACCGGGCCGCTCGTTCCACAACCTGCGCCACCTCGCCGAGGTCCTCGGCCGGGTCGACGAGCTGTCCGAGGAGACCCACGACCCCGACCTCGTCCGGCTCGCCGCCTGGTACCACGGCGCGGTGTTCGACGCGAAGGACAAGGCCGCCTACTCCCACAAGGGTGGTGAGGACGAGACGGCGAGCGCCCGCCTCGCGCTCGAGGAGCTGACGGCGCTCGGCGTCCCCGAGGCGTCGGCTCGCCGCGTGGCCCACCTCGTCAACGCACTCGTGCGGCACGCTCCCGACCCGACCGACTTCGACTGCGCCGTGCTGTGCGACGCGGACCTGTCGATGCTCGCCTCGGAGCCCCAGCGGTACAAGGAGTACCTGCGTGACGTGCGCAGCGAGTACGCGCACATCCCCGACGACCGCTACGTCACCGCGCGCATCGCGATCCTCACCAAGCTCTTGGACCGGGCGAGCCTGTTCTCGAGCCCGCTCGGAGCGGCGTGGGAGGAACCCGCCCGACAGAACCTCGATGCCGAGCTGCAGCGCCTGCACAAGGCCCGTCGCAAGCTCGAGGCACAGGCAGCGGCGCAGACAGAGGCCGCGCAGACAGAGGCGCAGCCGACGACGCCAGAACAGGCGTCCACGAGCGGCTGACCCTGCCACCGGCGCACGCCGGTCCACAGACGTCCTACGGACGTGGTTGTCCACAGGTTGCTCTCGGCGCCCGGCACGCACGTCCCCTCCTCCCCTACCGTCGTTGCTACGAGGCCGGGACACCCCGACCTCGCCACGACACAGGGGCACCCGCGACGGGTGTGGCCAGGACGGAGCGACATGAGCAGGTACGAGGTCGACAGCGCACGGGTCGCGCAGGCCAGCGGGGCCGTCAACGGGTCGGTGACCGCGATCCGGGCCGAGGTCGGTGCCATGATGCGGCACCTGCAGGACCTCCAGTCGAGCTGGCGCGGCGGCGCCGCGACCGCCTTCACCGGGGTGATGGGTCAGTGGCAGACGACGCAGACGCAGGTCGAGACGTCGCTCGACGCGATCACCGCCGCGCTCGGCTCCGCCGCGCAGACCTACGCCGACGCCGAGTCACAGGCCTCGCGCCTCTTCACCACCCGCTGAGGTCGGTGACCGGCACGGGACTCGCGGCTCACGACGCGAGGTAGGCCCGCCACGACGCGAGATGCGTGATGTCGTGCCCGTCGTCCGCGGCCTCGGCCGTGCAGCCGAACCCGGTGACGACCTCGCCGTCGTCGAGGGTCACGGGTCCGAGCGTCATGGGTGCGGGCAGCGCGGCGAGGAACGCCCCGAGCGCACCTGCGGACAGCTCGTACAGCTCGCCCTCCACACCGGCGCCCTCCCCCGGGCTCGTGGGTACCAGACCCGGCTTGGGCGGCACCGTCGACAGCGCGACGAGCCGGTACGCGTCGGCCGTGCGGACCGGACGGACCATACGCGCCCCGAGGTCCTCGAGCTGGTGGTGCAGGGGCTGCCCCCGCAGGTGCGCACCGACGACGAGGAGACGCGCGACCGGCGTGCCTGCCGCCACCGCGATGCTCGGCGACACCGCGGTGCTCGGCGACACCGCGGTGCTCGGCGACACCGCGGTGCCGGGCGCCGAGCCGCACCAGCGCTCGGCGAGGTCGAGCGCCAGGTCGTCGTCCGCCGTCCTCGCCACGACCGTCACACCGAACGGCCGCTCGGTCCCGGCCGCGCCCACGCTCCCCGCCGGCACCGAGACCGCCGCCAGGTCGAGGAGGTTGACGAAGTTCGTGTACGTCCCCATGCGCGCGTTGATCGCGACGGGGTCGCGGAGGACGTCCGCGATGGTCGGGTGCTCGGTGGTCGTCGGTGTGACGAGCAGGTCCACGCCGTCGAGCAGCTCGGTGAGCACCGCACGCGCGGCGTCGAGCTGGGCGCGGTCCGCGACGTACGCGTGGGCGGGGACGTCGCGTCCGGCGCGGATGATGGCCGCGACCGTCGGGTCGAGGTCAGGCGCGCCCGACTCGACGGCCGGTCCCACGGCCGCGTACCGCTCCGCGACGAGGGCGCCGTCGTACAGCAGGCGGGCGGCAGCCAGCAGCGGCTGCACGTCGATCTCCACGACACGTGCACCGAGCGCCTCGAGGCGGGCGGGCACGTTGGTGAACGCCGCGCGGTAGGCCGGTTCGAGCGGTTCGAGGTCCTGTGGCCGAGGTACCCCGACGACGGGGGCCTGACGCAGGCCGAGACGGGCGTCGGCGGGTGCGGTCCGACGTCCGCCCGTCATGATCGCCGTCGCGCGGCGGCCGAGCGCGACGTCCCGGCTGAAGGTCGTCACGACGTCGAAGCTGCGGCAAGCGGGCACCACACCCTCGGTCGGGACGAGGCCGGGGGTCGTCTTGATGCCGACGATCCCGTGCAGGGCGGCTGGCACGCGGCCTGACCCGGCAGTGTCCGTCCCGAGAGCGAGGTCCACGACGCCGAGCGCCACCGCCACCGCCGACCCGGAGCTCGACCCGCCGGACACCCGCTCGGGGTGCGTCGCGTGGCGCACCGCCCCGTACGGGCTGCGCACCCCGACGAGCCCGGTGGCGAACTGGTCGAGGTTCGTCTTGCCGACCACGACGACGCCCGCGGCGACCAGACGCTCGACGCACGGCGCGGACCGCTCCGCGACGGTCGCGTACGACGGCGCGCCGGCCGTCGTCCGCAGACCCGCGACGTCGATGTTGTCCTTCACCGCGAGCAGGAGGCCCGCGAGCGGCAGGTCCTCGCCGCGGCGCACCCGCGCGTCGAGCCGGGCCGCCTCGGCGAGCAGGTCTTGCGCACCGCGCAGCGTGATCCACACCTCCGGGCGATCCACCTCGTCCAGGCGCGCCAGGGCACGGTGCACCCGCTCGACGACGGGTCCGGGCGTGTCGTCGCGGACGAGGTGGGGGCCATCGGTGCTGGTGAGGTCGTGCGTGGTCGTCATGCGGGTGCCTCCTCGGGCGGACGGTGCGACGGGCGACGCGGGAGACCCGGCGGCGTCCGTGGGGTGCGGGACGGTGGGCGGCGTCATGCGCCGCCGTCGGCCGCGACGAGCGCGAGCGCGGTCCCGGGGCGGACCTGCTCCCCGGGCTCGACCAGCAGGCGTGCGACGCGCCCGGCGACGGGCGAGGTGACGCGCAGCTCGAGCTTCATCGCCTCGAGGACGAGGAGCTCGTCGCCCGCGGCCACCTGCTGGTCGTGGCCCACCTCGAGGCGCCACACGCTCCCGACCATCGGGGCGTGGACGACGTGGTGGCCGTCGGGCACGTCGAGTCCTCCGTCGGCCTCGGCGACCGTGTCGGTCTGTGCCGAGACATGGTCGGTCTGTGCCGCGACGGGGTCGAGCTCTCCGGCGAGCTCCCAGGCCGTGCGCTCGGCCGCGAACGAGACCCCCTGCCGCTCCCGGAAGCGCGCGATGTCGTCGGCGTTCTCGTCGAGGAAGGCCAGGTGCTCGCGCAGGGAGAACTCGCCCTCCTCGACGTGGACGTCGAGCCGGCCCGCGGCGAACGCGGCGCGGCGCTCGGTGAGCTCGGCCGGGCTCACGGGCTCCCACACGATCCGGTCGAAGAACCGCAGGAGCCACGGCACACCGGGCTCGAAGACGCCGCGCTGGCGGTGCCCGCTCCAGATCGGCACCGTCCGTCCGACGAGCTGGTACCCGCCGGGGCTCTCCATGCCGTAGACGCACAGGTACGTGCCGCCCAGGCCCACGGCGTCCGACGGCGTCCAGGTGCGCGCCGGGTTGTACTTCGTCGTCATGAGGCGGTGACGCGGGTCGAGCGGCACGGCGAGGGGCGCGCCGAGGTAGACGTCGCCCAGCCCGAGCACGAGGTACTCCGCGTCGAACACCGTGCGCCGTACGTCGTCGACCGACTCGAGACCGTTGATCCGCCGGATGAACTCGATGTTCGACGGCAACCACGGGGCGCTCGTGCGCACGCCCGCCGAGTAGCGGTCGATCGCGTCGCGGATCGACGGGTCGTCCCAGCTCATGGGCAGGTGGATCCGCCGGCTGGGCACGACGAGGTCGTCGGACCCGGGCAGGTCGTCCTCGAGCTCGGCGAGCAGCCCGACGAGGTGGTCGAGGGGCAGGACGTCCGGGTCGGTGTGCAGGTGCAGGCTCCGCACCCCGGGGGTGATGTCGACGAGGCCGCGGGGTGCGGCGGCGCGCAGGGCCTCGGCGAGCGCGTGCACGCGCAGCCGCACCCCGAGGTCGAGCACCGGGTCGCCGTACTCGACGAGCAGGTTGTCGTCGCCGCCCCGCAGATAGGTGACGGCCGGGCGCGTCGGGGCCGCGGTGCCCGGTGCGCCCCCCTGCGGCGCACCGGAGCTCCCGAGGACCCCGTCGTCGGTCGGCGCGGTGCGGGGACCGGTGACCTGTGCCCGGGCACGGACGGTGTCGTCGGTCCGGAGCCGGCGGGCGCCGTCGTCGTCGACCGGGACGAACCGCACGGTGTCGCCCGGCCGGATCTGCCCCAGCTTCCACCGCGACCCGGCGACGACCGTCAGCGGGCACGCGAACCCTCCGAGGCTGGGCCCGTCGGGCCCGAGCAGGATGGGTGTGTCCCCGCTGACGTTCAGCGCGCCGACCGAGTACGGGTTGTCGTGCAGGTTCGACGGGTGCAGCCCGGCGTCGCCGCCGTCCGGCCGCGCCCACGTGGGCGCTGGTCCCGTCAGGCGGATCCCGGTCCGGTTGGCGTGCGACTGGACGCCCCAGGTCGTCGCGTAGAGCTGGGCCATGTCCTCGCGCGTGAAGTACGACGGCGCCGGCTGCGGACCTTCCTGGACGGCCAGCTCCCAGTCGTGGCCGAGCGCCGGACGTGCGGCGTCCGGCACGGGGGCCGGCCGTGGGGCGTCGTCGGGGACCGCACCGGGCACGAGGACGTCGCCCAGCGCGAGCGCCCGCCCCGTGTACCCGCCGAACCCACCGAGCGTGAACGTGGACGCCGACCCGAGGTAGGACGGTACGTCGAGCCCGCCGCGCACCAGCACGTAGGTGCGCAGGCCGGTGTCGTGCGGTGCGCCGACGTCGAGCACGGACCCGGCCGCGACCGCGACCGGCTCCCACTGCGGGACCGGCGTGCCGTCGAGGGTCACGGGCGCGGGTGCACCGGTGACGCACACGAGCGTGTCGTGGCTGAACCGCAGCCGCGGCCCGGTGAGCGTGCACTCCAGGCCTGGCGCTCCCTCGGAGTTGCCCAGCGCGCGGTTGCCGGCGCGGAACGACAGGTCGTCCATGGGCCCGGACGGGCTGATGCCGACGTCCCAGTGCCCGAGCCTGCCGGGCCAGTCCTGGACGGTCGTCATGACCCCGGGGGTGAGGACGTCGATCCACGGCTCGTCGTCGTGCACGCCCGCGAGCGTCCCGGTCGTGTGCGTCGCGGCACGCACCGCGGGCGCGTCGACCGCGGCGCGCAGGAGCGGGAGGTTCGTCTGGAGACCGGTGATGCGTGCCCGGCCGAGCGCGGCCCCGAGCGCGTCGAGGGCGGCCTGGCGGTCGGGACCGTGGGCGATGATCTTCGCGAGCAGCGGGTCGTAGTGGCTCGTGACCTCCTGGCCCGCCTCGACCCACGTGTCGACCCGGATGCCACCGCCTGGGCAGTCGGCGTCGTCAGAGCTGTCAGCATCCGGCAGCGTCACGTGCGTGAGGAGTCCGGCGCTCGGGCGGTGGTCGCGACGCGGGTCCTCGGCGTACACCCGCGCCTCGACGGCGTGCCCGCGCACCGGCGGGCCCGACGCCGGGACGTCCGCCAGGAGGTCGGCCTCGCCCTGCGCGAGGCGCAGCATCCAGTGGACGAGGTCGACCGCGGTCACCTCCTCGGTGACGGGGTGCTCGACCTGCAGGCGGGTGTTCATCTCGAGGAACGACAGCTCGTCCCGCTCGACGTCGTAGACGTACTCGACGGTGCCGGCGGACCGGTACGCGACCGACGCCGCCAGGGCGCGCGCGCTGGCGTGCAGCTGGGCGCGGACCGTGTCCGGCAGCCCGGGCGCGGGCGCCTCCTCGACGACCTTCTGGTGCCGGCGCTGCAGGGAGCAGTCGCGGTCGCCGAGGCTGACGACCCGGCCGTCGCCGTCGCCGAACACCTGGACCTCGAGGTGCCGGGCGCGGGCGACGAACCGCTCGAGGAAGAGCCCGCCGGACCCGAAGCTGGAGGTCGCGAGGCGCTCCACGCGCAGGTAGGCGGCGGCGAGCTCGGACGCGTCGGCGCAGGCCTGCATGCCGATCCCGCCACCACCGCCGACGGCCTTGAGCATCACGGGATACCCGATGGCGTCGGCGCGCTCGAGCGCGTCCTCGACACCGTCGAGGACGCCCGTCCCGGCGACGAGCGGGGCGCCGCACGCGCGGGCTGCGTCCCGCGCGCTCGACTTGTCCCCGAAGACGCGGATCTGCTCGGGGGTCGGTCCGACGAACGCGAGCCCCGCGGCCTCGACGGCCTGCGCGAACGCGGCGTTCTCGGAGAGGAACCCGTAACCGGGGTGGATCGCCCCCGCCCCCGTCCGCAGCGCGGCGTCGAGGATCGACTCGGCGTCCAGGTAGCTCTGCGCGGCGGGTGCCGGGCCGAGGAGCACCGCCTCGTCGGCGAGGCGGACGTGCGGGGCGTCGGTGTCGGCCGTCGAGCAGACGGCGACAGTCCGCAGCCCGAGCTCGCGAGCCCCGCGGACGAGGCGACAGGCGATCTCTCCCCTGTTCGCGACCAGCACCGTGTCGAACTGCGGGTTGAACATCTGCGCTCCTCGCGGTGGACAGCTCTCCCACAGAGCGGGAGGGGGTGTATACACCCCGGTATCCAGCGAGGTTAGGGCGGCGGTGTTTCTCGATGTCGCTCATCGTGTAACCGCGCGGTTACGCCGGGCGCCCGACCGGCGCCCGAGCGGCCGTCAGCCCGCGAGCGCCATGCGCGACAGGGCTCGTGCGGCACGCTCCATGACGACGGCGAGCGACTCGCCGACGTGCTGGTGCAGCGCCGTGCGGGCCTCGGGGAGACGGCCGGCGATCGCGAGCTCGAGGATCTCGATGTGCTCGGCGATGGTGATGCCGATCCGCTCGTGCTCGACGAAGTCGTACATCCGCACGGCGCGCACCTTCTCGTTGACCGCGACGAGCGCCTCGGTGAGACGGGTGTTCCCGGCCGCACGGGACAGGGCGGTGTGGAAGCGCTCGTCGAGGACGACGAAGCTCGGGTCGGGCTCCGGCGGTTCCGCCCGGAGCTCGTGCCAGCGGGCCAGCTCCGCCGAGAGCGCGTCCGTGTCGTAGCCCAGCTCGGGGTTCTCGATGATGCGGTCGACGCCGCGCAGCTCGAGCGTGACCCGCAGCTCGTAGAGGTCGCGGAGCTCGGCGAGGCTCGGCACGACGACGGCGTACCCGAAGTCGGTCCGTTCGATGAGCCCGTCCGAGAGCAGGCGGGACAGCGCCTCGCGCACCGGCGTCCGGGAGACCTCGAACCACTTGCTGAGCTTCGGTTCCGTGAGCCGCTCGCGCGGGTCGACCTGCCCGTTGAGGATCTCGGTCCGCAGACGGGTGTAGACCGCGTCCCGCAGCGAGGGTGGGGCGCCGGCCGTCGGTGCGCTCACGATGTCCATCGTCGTTCTCCTGCTCGTCCGTCCGCCACGTCCTGGGCCCCTCCGCCATCTTCGCGCATCGTGCGCCGAACCTGAGCGCTCACACCGCCATCGCCGCGCGGACGGCCTCCTCGGCCTCCTCACCCCCGGCGCCGCTGGTCGCGGACCGGCCCGACTCGAGGACCGTGTACCGCTCGGCGGCACCCAGCGCGAAGCCGACGTGCTGCTCGACGAGGAGCACCGACAGGTCGCCGGTGTCCGTCAGCTCGAGGATGGCGTCCTCGATCTCCGTGACGACCGACGGCTGGATGCCCTCGGTCGGCTCGTCGAGAAGGAGCACCCGGGGACCGGTGATGAGCGCGCGGGCGATCGCCAGCTGCTGGCGCTGCCCGCCCGAGAGCAGGCCGGCGCGCCGTCCGAGGAACCCCGCGAGGGCGGGGAACAGGTCCATGGCGTCGGCCATGCGCTGCGCGCCGTCCTTGCGGGTGTCGGCGACGAGCTGGAGGTTCTCGCGCGCCGTGAGCTCGCCGAAGGACTGCTGCCCCTGCGGCACGTACGCCAGCCCGCGCCGCACCCGCTCGAACGTCGGGAGCCGGGTGATGTCCTCGCCGTCGAGCAGGATGCGGCCGCTGCGCGGCTTGAGCAGCCCGACGGCGGCGCGCAGCAGGGTCGTCTTCCCGGCCCCGTTGTGGCCGAGGACGGCGGTCACGCCGCCGGTGGGCACGTGCACGTCGACACCGTGGAGCACCATGGTGCGCCCGTACCCCACGTGGACGTCGAGGATCTCGAGCATCACTTCTCCTTCCGGCTCGTACCGCGACGGGCGCCTCGCGTGGCGCCCGCCGATCCGAGGTAGACCTCCTGGACGCGCGGGTCCGCCTGGACCTCGGCGTAGGTGCCCTCCGAGAGGACGGCACCGAGGTGCAGCACCGTCACGGACGTCGCGAAGCTGCGCAGGAACTCCATGTCGTGCTCGACGACGACGACCGTGCGCTGCGCACCGATCCGCTGCAGCAGCTCACCGGTCTGCTCGCGCTCGGCGTGGCTCATCCCCGCGACGGGCTCGTCCAGCAGCAGCAGGCGGGAGTCCTGCACGAGGAGCATGCCGATCTCGAGCCACTGCTTCTGGCCGTGCGCGAGGATCCCGGCCTGCACGTCGCGCAGGTGCGCGAGCCCGATCGTCTCGAGCGCCTGCTCGACCACCTCCGGGACCCCGCGCCGACGCCGCAGCATGCTCAGCGGCCCCCGCCCCGAGCCCGCGGCGATGTCGAGGTTCTGCAGCACGCTGAGCTCCTCGAAGACGCTCGCCGTCTGGAACGTGCGCCCGACGCCGGCCCGCGCGATCGTGTGGACCTTCTTGCCGAGGAGCTCGGTCCCGCCGAACTTCACCGACCCCGTGCCCTTCGTCAGGCCCGTGATGGCGTCGACGATCGTCGTCTTCCCGGCGCCGTTGGGGCCGATGAGGAACCGCAGGTCTCCCTGGACGACCGTGAGGTCGATCCCCTGGACCGCGACGAACCCGTCGAACTCGACGCGCAGCCCGCGCACCTCCAGGTAGTCGTGGCGGAACCGCGACTCGTCGTCGCCGAGCACGGCGGCCGCCGCGTCGAGGTCGAGGCCGTCGCCCTCGATCCCGGTCTCGGGCACCGGCCCGGTCTCCGGAGCGAGCGTCGGGTCGGGCGGCAGGTCGCCGCTCAGCTCGGGCGCGGGCTTCGGCTCGGGCTTCGGGGCGGTCGGTACGGCGGTCTGTGGCGCGGTGTCCTGCGTGACGTCTGGTCCGGTCCGGTCGGTCATGCTGCACTCCCCGAGGTCGCGGGAACGGAGGGGTGAGGGGCGCCGTCGGGCGGGTCCTGCGTGGTGCGCCGACGGCGCCACTTCCCCACGAGGGAGGCCAGTCCGCCGGGCAGGAACGCCACCACGAGGATGAACAGCGCACCCTGGAAGTAGATCCACCCCGACGGGAAGCTCTCCGAGAGGCTGGTCTGCGCCCAGCTCACGGCGATCGACCCGAGGACGGGTCCGAGCAGGGTCGCCCGCCCACCGATGGCCACGCCGATGAGGAACCCGATCGAGGGGACCACCCCGACGTCGGCCGGCGAGATGATGCCGACGATCGGCACGAACAGCGCACCGCCGATCGCGGCCATCGCGGCCGCCACGGCGTACGCGACGACCTTGACCTTCGCGGGGTCGTACCCGAGGAACCGCACCCGGTTCTCCTGGTCGCGCACGGCCACGAGCAGTTCGCCGAAGCGCGAGTGCATGAGCTGGCGCACGACCGCCACCATGACGAGCAGGGCGCCCGCCGCGATGAAGAAGAGCATGCGCTTGTTGAGCGGGTCGGACAGGTCGTAGCCGAAGAACGACCGGAAGCCGTTGAGCCCGTTCGTCCCGCCGGTGGTCGCCTGCTGGCCGATAAGGAGGATCGCGAACGCCGCGGCGAGCGCCTGGGACAGGATCGCGAAGTACGCGCCCCGCACGCGGCGGGTGAAGACGGCGAGCCCGAGCAGGATCGCGAGCCCTGTCGGCACGGCGACGACGAGCACGATCGTCAGGACAGGCGAGCGCATCGGCTCCCACCACCACGGCACCTCGCCGGAGCCGTAGAGCATCATGAAGTCGGGCACACCGCCGGGTCCGGCGTCGGCCAGCTTGAGGTGCATCGCCATGATGTAGGCGCCCAGGCCGAAGAACACACCCTGCCCGAGGGTCAGCATGCCGCCGCGCCCCCAGGCCAGGCCGATGCCGACGGCGACCATCGCGAGGCACAGGAACTTCGCGAGGAGGCCGAGACGGAACATCGTCATGGTGGCGGGCGCGACGGCGAACAGCAGGATCGCGGCGACCCCGAAGCCCGTGACCGCTCGGGCCCGGCTCGAGCGGTAGAGGCCACCGACGGTGGTCTGGATCGTGGTCATGCGAGGCTCCTCGTCCGGACGCTGACGAGTCCTTGTGGGCGGACCTGCAGGAAGATGACGATCACGACGAACACCAGCACCTTGGCGAGGCTGGCCGTCGTCGAGAACTCGATGGTCGCCTGCAGCAGGCCGAGCGCGAACGCCGCGATGACGGTGCCCTTGATCTGCCCGATCCCGCCGGCGACGACGACGAGGAAGGCGTCGACGATGTAGTTGGTGCCAAGCGTCGGGCCGACGGACCCGAGCAGCGTGAGAGCGACCCCCGCGATGCCCGCCAGTCCGGAACCGATGAAGAAGGTGAGGCGGTCCGTGCGCCGGGTGGAGATCCCGCTCGCCTCGGCGAGGTCGCGGTTCTGCACGACGGCGCGGATCCGGCGGCCGAGCGGCGTCAGCTTGAGCACGAGGGCCAGGGCGACGACGCATACGATCGCGAGCGCCAGGATGAACAGGCGCGTCTTCGGGATGCCCACCCCGAAGACGTCGACCGCGCCGCTCAGCCAGGCCGGTGCCCGCACGTCCACGTTCGGCGCACCGAAGATGTCCCGCGCGAGCTGCTGGAGCACGAGCGCGACACCCCAGGTGACGAGCAGCGTGTCCAGCGGCCTGCGGTACATCCGGTGGATGAGCGTCGCCTCGAGCAGCAGGCCGAGCACACCACCCACGAGGAACCCGAGCGGCAGCGACACGAGCAGGGAGACCCCCGCGCTCGAGAAGATCCCCTGGACGACGAAGGCCGTGTAGGCACCGGCCATCATGAACTCGCCGTGCGCCATGTTGATGACGCCCATCTGACCGAACGTCAGCGCGAGACCGAGAGCGGCGAGGAGCAGGACCGAGCCGAGACTGAGCCCGGCGAACAGCTGGGAGAAGAGCACATCCATGGGGCGTCGCGCCTTCCGGTGAGTGCGTGCGGACGGACAGTTCGTACGTGTGGTGCTCGGTGGGGGTGACGGTCTCTGGAGGAGGGCGGCGGTCGCTCGTCGGCACACCCGGCCCACAGAACCGACCGAGGGTCGAGCGGGGCCGAGCGGGCCCGAGGTGACCTGACGGGAGAGGTGGAGGGCGGGGTGGGGGGGGCCGGCGGGGGGGGGGGGGGGGGGGGGGGGGGGGCCCAGCCCCCCCGGCGCAACCGGGCCCCCCCCCCCCCCCACCCCCCACCCCCCCCCCCCCCCCCCCCCCCCGCCCCCCCCACCCCGCCCATCGCCGAAGACGACCCGAAAGCCCCCGAAGGCGACCCGGAGGCGAACCGGGGGCGACCCGAAGGCCGCCCCCGGGACCGACTACGAGAGGCCCTCGGCCCAGTCGTAGCCCTCGAGGTACGGGTCGGGCTCGATGGGCTCGCCCGAGCTCCACTCGGTGTGGATGAGTCCGTCGGCGCCAATCTTGCCGATGAGCGCCGTCTTGGCGATGTGGTGGTTGTCGCCGTTCACCGTCACCGAGCCCTCGGGGGCGTCGAACGAGACGCCGCCGGCCGCTTCCTGGACGTCCGCGACGTCGAACGACTCGGCCTTCTCGACCATGCCCTTCCACAGGTACAGCGACGTGTACGCGGCCTCCATCGGGTCGGACGTGACGCGGTCCTCGCCGTACTTGGCCTTGAACGCCTCGACGAACGTGGCGTTCTCGGGGCTGTCGATCGTCTGGTAGTAGTTCCAGGCGGTGAGCTGGCCCTCGACGTTCTCGACGCCGATGCCGCCCACCTCCTCCTCCGCGATGGACACGGAGACGACGGGCATCTCGTCCGGGCCGAGGCCGACGTTCTTGTACTCCTTGAAGAACGCGACGTTGGAGTCGCCGTTGAGCGTGTTGAAGACGGCGTCGGCGTCGGCGGAGTTCACCTTGTTGACGATGGTGGAGAAGTCGGTGTGCCCGAGCGGCGCGTACTCCTCGCCGAGCACCTCGATGTCGTTCGCCTCGGCGTAGGCGTTGATGATCTTGTTCGCCGTGCGGGGGAAGACGTAGTCGGAGCCGACGAGGAAGATCGACTCGACGCCCTGCTCCTTGAGGTAGTCGAGCCCGGGGACGATCTGCTGGTTCGTCGTGGCCCCGGTGTAGAAGATGTTGGGCGAGGACTCGAGGCCCTCGTACTGCACGGGGTAGAAGAGCAGGGAGTCCTGGGACTCGAACACGGGGAGCATGGCCTTGCGCGAGGCGGACGTCCAGCCGCCGAAGACGGCCGCGACGCAGTCGCTGGTGATGAGCTTCTCGGCCTTCTCGGCGAAGGTCGTGGGCTCGGAGGCGCCGTCCTCGGAGACGATGACGAGCTCCTTGCCGAGGACTCCGCCGTCGGCGTTGATCTCCTCGGCGGCGAGCTGGAGGGAGTCGTGGACGGTCTGCTCGGAGATCGCCATGGTGCCGGACAACGAGTTGAGGAATCCGATCTTCACGGAGTCGCCGGAGGTGTCGACACAGCTCTCCGCGGCGGCCGAGGAGCCGCCGTCGGTCTCGCCGGAGTCGGTCCGGGCACCGCAGGCGGACAGGACGAGCGCGAGGGTGATGGCGGCTGCGGGGAGGAGGCGGGTCGATGCGCGTGAGGGAGTCACCGAGGGTCCTTTCGGGCAGGGACGGCAGAGGTCGAGCGGGGGGTGCGGGTGCCGGGCGGGGGTGTGCCGCGGAGGCGTATACAACGCTGTGCCCACTGACGTAGACGCTAGGGACGCCGTGTTTCGCCGAGTCTCACCGTGCTGTTAACTGTGCGTGTCCGACGGTCACGATCAGGTCACGACGCGGGGCGCGCGGCGGCTGCCGACGAGCCCACCGAGCGCGAGCACGACGCACAGCGCGACGCCGATCAGCCCGGCGACGCCGACGAAGATCTCGCCGACCTCCCCGTAGTCCGCGAGCGGGAACGTACCGAGGGCGTGGTCCCGGGCGGCGCCCGCGAACCCGACGGACTCGGCGGTCGCCTCCAGCCCGTCCGGGGTGGCGGCGGCGAAGGAGGACAGCACGACGGCGGCGAGCAGCGCCCCCGCACCGAGCGTCGCCGCAGCGCGGGTGGAGTGGGCCCGGGCGCGCGTGTCGAGCACGGCCGTGCCCGGCGCCACCGCGAAGACCAGCGAGACGACCCCGACCGTGATGAGGGCTTCGCCCACACCGATGAGGGTGTGCACCGCGAGCATCTGCGCCACGAGCGTGCCGAGCGGCACCGCGACGGTCCCGCCCACGGCGAACAGTGCCGCGAAGACCAGGGCGGAGACCGGCACGCTCACGAGCGCCCCGGCCCCGGCGGCGAACGGTGCGCCGCGACCACGGGCCAGGCGCAGCGTTCCCCGGGTCACCGCCCAGCCGACGAGGGTGCCGACCACGGCCATGAGCAGGACGTTCGTCCCGAGGGCCGTCAGCCCGCCGTCGGCGAAGACCACCGCCTGCACCAGGAGCACGAGCGTCACCGAGAGCATCCCGAGCCACGGTCCCACCAGCGCTGCGGCGAGCGCGCCGCCCATGAGGTGCCCGCTCGTGCCGGCCGCGACGGGGTAGTTGATCATCTGGACCGCGAAGACGAAGCCCGTCGTCGCGGCGGCCAGGACGACCCGGTCCCGGGTGAGCTCGGGTCGCGCCCGGTGGACGGCGTAGCCGACGGCCGCGAGGGAGGCGACACCGGTCGCCACCGACGTCGGGTCGTTGAGGAAGTGGTCGGGGACGTGCATGTCAGGCTCCTGTCGTCGAGGGTCGAGCGGTCACCAGCGGGGTCGTGGGTCGGGTCGTGGGTCGCGTCGGGGAGGGTGCGGCGGGAGGTGCGGGCACGGCGCGCGTCCCGGCGGCCCAGCGGGCGAAGACACCCTGGGTGCGGGCGTCGTGCGTGCTGGGTCCGAGGTGGCGGGCGAGCGCACCCGGACCGGCGAGGTCGAGCCGCAGCGGACCGGGTGCCTCGTCCGGCGCGGGCCGGGCGCCGAGGAGCAGGACGGTGTCGAGGACGCGACCGGTGCCGAGGATCCCGGGCAGCGACCGCTGGGCGCCGAGGTCGAGGTCCTCGACGAAGAGCTCGTGCGTCGAGGGGGCGCCCGGGCCCGCGGGAGGTCCGGTGTGCTCCACCTGGAGGTCGGCGCGGGTCGTCGTCCGCAACCGGCCACCGCTCTCCCCCGTTCTCCCGAGGACGAGGGTCTCGCGCAGCAGGGCGACCGCGCCGGGCTCGAGGTGAACGTGCGTCCGTCGCTCGACGTCCGCTCCCTCGGCCACGACGAACGGCAGCGCGTCCCACACGAGCCGGCCGCCGGCCTCGACGTGCACGTCGACCGTCCACGACGCCGCCCGGCCGCGCCCGTGGTACGCGACGGTCCCGGAGATCTCGACGAGCTCGAGCACGGTCCCGGCGCCGACGCGGACCTCGAGGCGGACGTCGTCACCCCCGAGGAGCAGAGCGCGCGTGGCGATGAGCGCAACCTGTGCGGACGCCTGGCCGGTGCGCAGCACGCGTGGGCTCAGCGCGGCGGGCTCCAGCGTGCAGCGCACACGTCCGCCCGGCGTGCCGTGCGAGGCGACGCGCGTGACCTCCATCCGCCCCTCCTCCTTCTCGCGTGCCTGTTCGAGCGGTGTCAGCGTCCGACGTGCTCGTGGTTGTGGTCGTGGTCGTGCTGGGCGTCCCCGTCGCCGTGCGTGTGCAGGACCCCGCCGCCCTCCTCGTCGGCGTGGAAGTGCGGCGCCATCGGGCCGGGGTCCTGCGGGACGTGCGAGCCGGCGCGGTGCGCGGCGAGCAGCCCTCGCAACCAGTCGGTGAGCGCGCTGACCGACGGCGGGTCGATCCGCGAGAGCGCGAGCACCGGCTGGCCCTCGCGCGCCGCGGTCGCGTCGGCCACCATCTGCGGCACGTCGACGCCGACGTAGGGGGCGAGGTCCGTCTTGTTGACCACCAGCAGGTCCGCCCGGGCGATGCCCGGACCACCCTTGCGGGCCACGTCGCCACCGCCCGCGACGTCGAGCACGAAGATCTGCGCGTCGACCAGGGCGGGCGAGAACGTCGCCGTGAGGTTGTCACCGCCGGACTCGACGAGCACGACGTCGAGCGGTGCGAAGTCCGCCTCGAGGTCCTCGACCGCGATGAGGTTCGCCGTGACGTCGTCGCGGATCGCGGTGTGCGGGCACGCGCCCGTCTCGACCGCGCGGATGCGCTCGGGGTCGAGCACCCCGGCCGAGCGCAGGAACCGGGCGTCCTCGTCGGTGTAGATGTCGTTCGTGATGACGCCGAGGCGCAGGTCGGCGGACAGCTCGCGGCACAGCAGAGCGATGAGCGAGCTCTTGCCCGTGCCCACGGGGCCCGCGACGCCGAGGCGCAGCGACCGCGTGGAGGCCGGGGGCACGGCGGGTACGGCAGGAACGGCGGGGTGGTCGTGCTGGTGGTCAGGCAGGTGGTCAGGCAGGTGGTCAGGCATTGAACAGCCTCTCGGTGGTGCGTGCATGGTTCTCGGCCCACTGCTCGACGAGCGGTGCGCCGGCGGCGGGGATGCCCCGGGGGTCGGTGAGGTGGGCGACGTCGCACGCGGTCGCGTCGATGCGGGCATGGGCGGCGAGCACCCAGCCGGTCGCGACGACCGGGTCGATCGGCTCGAGCTTGAGGGTGGCGGACGCCACGGTCTGCACGTCCTCGTACCCGACGAGGCGCGCGACCTGGACCGCCGACAGGCCGGCGCACGCGGCCGTCACCCCGAGCACGAGCGGACGGGGCGGAGGCGGTTCCCGCCGGCCCGACGGCGCGGGGTCGCCCGCGCGGCCCGGTGCGCTCTCCCAGCCCGTCGGGACGACGAGGCGGGCCGCCGCGTCGAGCGCCAGGACCGCCGGGTGCCCCGCCCACAGGCGGCGCAGGAGCCGCAGGTAGCCACGGCCGAGCCGCTGCGACGTCTCGCGCAGCGCCGGGGAGGGTGTCCGGGCCGCCCAGGCGAGCCACGTGTCGGCGAGGCGGCGCGCGGCGTCGGGCACGGCGTCGGGCACGGCGTCGGGCAACAGGCTGCCTGGCGGGAGGACGCCGTCGGGCGGGACGACGCCGAGGCCGGACACGACGTGCCGCGCCACGACCGCCGTCGCCGCCTCGACCCGCACCACGCTCGTGAGCCGAGCGCTGATGTACGCGGGGACGTCGGCCGCGTCCATCCCACCACGCAACGCCGGCTCGAGCCCGGCGGACTGCGTGTGCCCACCCGTCGGCAGGCGTGCGTCGGCGAGGAGCGCGAGGACCAGCTCGGCCCGGCCGTCCGAGGTCACCAGCACTCCGGCCTCAGAACAGCGAGTACAGCTGCGCGAGCGGCAGCCGGTCGGCGGGTGCGGGCACGATCAGCTCACCGTCGACCTCGATCGCGAACGACTCGGGATCGATGTCGATGCGGGGCAGGTAGTCGTTGTTCTTCATCTGCGCCTTGCCGACGGCGCGCGTGTCGGCCACCGGCAGGAGCGCGCGGTCGAGCCCGAGCCGGTCCTCGATGCCGTCCGCGAGCGCCGCGGGCGACACGAACGACATCGACACGTCGGCGCCGATCGCGTCGGCGAGCGCCGGGCGCATGAGCACGGGCTGCGGTGACGGGATGGACGCGTTCGGGTCACCGAGCGCACCCCACACGAGGGCGCCGCCCTTCATGACGACGCTCGGGCGGATCCCGAAGAACTTGGGCTCCCACAGGACGAGGTCCGCGACCTTGCCCGCCTCGACCGAGCCGACGTACGCGTCGATGCCGTGCGCGACGGCCGGGTTGATCGTGTACTTCGCGACGTAGCGCCGCGCGCGCAGGTTGTCCGCCGGCAGCCCTCCCCCGAGGTCTCCGCGCCGGGCCTTCATGACGTGCGCGACCTGCCAGGTGCGGGTGACGACCTCGCCGATGCGGCCCATGGCCTGCGCGTCGGACGACGTGATCGACATCGCACCCATGTCGTGCAGGACGTCCTCGGCCGCGATGGTCGTGCCGCGGATCCGGGACTCGGCGAACGCGAGGTCCTCCGGCACGGCCGGGTTGAGGTGGTGGCACACCATGAGCATGTCGAGGTGCTCGGCGACGGTGTTGACGGTGTGCGGCAGGGTGGGGTTGGTCGAGCCCGGGATGACGTTCGGGTGGCTCGCGACCGTGAGGATGTCGGGGGCGTGCCCGCCGCCCGCGCCCTCGGCGTGGAACGCGTGGATCGACCGGCCGCCGATGGCCCGCAGCGTCGACTCGACGAACCCGGCCTCGTTGAGGGAGTCCGAGTGCAGCGCGACCTGCAGGCCCCACTCCTGCGCGCCGCGCAGAGCGGCGTCGATCGCTGCCGGGGTCGAGCCCCAGTCCTCGTGCACCTTGTACCCGCCGGCGCCGGCGAGCGCCTGCTCGCGGAACGCCTCGTCGCTCACGGTGTTGCCCTTGCCGAGCAGGAGCACGTTGACGGGCAGCCGGTCCAGGCTGCGGTGCATGGCCTCGAGGTGCCAGGCGCCCGGCGTGACGGTCGTCGCCTTCGAACCCTCGCTCGGCCCCGTCCCGCCGCCGGCGATCGTCGTGACGCCCGTCGCGAGCGCCTCGAGGATCTGGGAGGGCGAGATGAGGTGCACGTGCGAGTCGATCGCCCCGGCGGTGAGGATCTTGCCCTCGCCGCTGATGACGTCCGTGCTCGGACCGATGTGCAGGTCGGGGTGCACGCCGTCGGCGATGTCGGGGTTGCCGGCCCGCCCGAGCGCGACGATCTGGCCGTCGCGGACGCCGACGTCGGCCCGCACCACACCCCACCAGTCGAGGACGATCGCGTTGGTGATCACCGAGTCGAGCGCACCCTCGGCGCGGGTGGTCGTGCCCTGCGCCATGGACTCGCGGATCGACTTGCCGCCGCCGAAGACGGCCTCCTCGCCGCCGAACGTGCGGTCCTGCTCGATCTCGATCCACAGATCGGTGTCGCCGAGGCGCACCTGGTCACCCGTCGTCGGGCCGTAGAGGGCGACGTAGCGGTCGCGAGGGATCTCCATGGCTCAGCCCTCCTCGGGCGACTCGGTTGGCAACGCGGCGAGCGCGCCGCCGTCGGTCTTGCCGCGCTGGATGCCCGGGACGCGCCGACGCCCCCGCAGCGCCACGGCGTTCACCTCGGCCGAGGCTCCCGGCTCGAACCGGCGCGAGGTGCCCGACGGCACGTCGAGCCGGAAGCCGTGCGCGGCGACCCGGTCGAAGTCGAGCGCGCTGTTCGCGTCCGGCAGGTGCAGGTGGGACCCGATCTGCACGGGCCGGTCGCCCGTGTTCACGACGACGAGGGTGAGGCGCTCGGCGTCCGTCCGGTCGGCGTTGAGGACGACGGGCAGGTCCTCGGTCCCGCGCTTGAGCCGGATCGCTCCTGGACCGCTCGTGGTGATGCCGGCCATCGTGCCTCCTGCGTCGGGGATGTCGGGTCTGGGGTGCGGCGTGCTGGGGTGCGCGTACCGGGTCAGGCGATGGGCTCGTGGATCGTCACGAGCTTGCGACCGTCGGGGAACGTCGCCTCCACCTGGACGTCCGGCAGCATCTCGGCGACACCGTCCATGACGTCCTCGCGGCGCAGCACCTCGCGGCCCGCGACCATCAGGTCCTCGACGCTGCGCCCGTCCCGGGCGCGCTCGATCACCCACGTGGTGAGCAGCGCGACGGCCTCGGGGTAGTTGAGCAGCACCCCCCGCTCACGCCTGTCACGGGCGACGATGCCCGCGACGGAGAGCAGGAGCTTCTCGGTGTCCGCCGGTGTCAGGTGCATGACCAGATGATTCACGGCCCGTGTGTCGGGCGTGTATACGGCACGTTATACGTTCGTGTACCAGGCCTCGGTGCGGCCTGCTCGCCAGGGTGCCCGGCCGGCGTCGGGCACGTCTCCGGGCACGACGAAGGCCGCCGCCCGGGCGAACCCGGGCGACGGCCCTCGTGTGCGTGCGGCTCGCGCCGCGCGGTGTCAGCGGTGGATCAGAAGTCCATGCCGCCCATGCCCGGGTCGCCAGCAGGCGCAGCCGGGTTCTTCTCCGGCTTGTCGGCGACGACGGCCTCGGTCGTGAGGAAGAGCGCCGCGATGGAGGCGGCGTTCTGCAGCGCGGAGCGCGTGACCTTGACCGGGTCGTTCACGCCGGCGGCGAGCAGGTCCTCGTACTCACCGGTCGCGGCGTTGAGGCCGTGACCGGAGGGGAGGTTGCGGACCTTCTCCGCGACGACGCCACCCTCGAGGCCGGCGTTGATCGCGATCTGCTTGAGCGGGGCGTCGATCGCGGAACGCACGATCTGCGCACCGGTCGCCTCGTCACCCTCGAGCTCGAGCTTCTCGAACGCCACGGCACCAGCCTGGATGAGCGCGACGCCACCACCGGCGACGATGCCCTCCTCGACGGCAGCCTTCGCGTTGCGGACGGCGTCCTCGATGCGGTGCTTGCGCTCCTTGAGCTCCACCTCGGTCGCGGCGCCGGCCTTGATGACCGCGACACCACCGGCGAGCTTGGCGAGACGCTCCTGGAGCTTCTCGCGGTCGTAGTCGGAGTCCGACTTCTCGATCTCGGAGCGGATCTGGTTCACGCGGCCGCCGATGAGGTCGGCGTCGCCGGCACCCTCGACGATCGTGGTCTCGTCCTTGGTGACGACGACCTTGCGAGCCTGGCCGAGCAGGTCGAGGGTCGCGGTCTCCAGCTTGAGGCCGACGGTCTCGGAGATGACCTGGCCACCGGTGAGGATCGCGATGTCCTGCAGCATGGCCTTGCGGCGGTCGCCGAAGCCCGGAGCCTTGACGGCGACGGACTTGAAGGTGCCACGGATCTTGTTCAGCACGAGGGTGGCCAGGGCCTCGCCCTCGACGTCCTCCGCGATGATGAGCAGCGAACGACCGGCCTTCATGACCTGGTCGAGCAGCGGCAGCAGGTCCTTGACGTTCGAGATCTTCGACTCGACGATCAGGACGTACGGGTCCTCGAGGACGGCCTCCTGGCGCTCCGGGTCCGTCTCGAAGTAGCGGGCGAGGAAGCCCTTGTCGAAGCGCATACCCTCGGTGAGCTCGAGCTCGAGGCCGAACGTGTTCGACTCCTCGACGGTGATGACGCCTTCCTTGCCGACCTTGTCGAGCGCCTCGGCGATGAGCTCGCCGATCGCCGGGTCGCCGGCCGAGATCGCGGCCGTGGCGGCGATCTCTTCCTTCGTCTCGATGTCCTTCGCCGCGATGAGCAGCTGCTCCGTGACGGCCTCGACGGCCTTCTCGATGCCGCGCTTGAGGGCGATCGGGTTCGAGCCGGCGGCGACGTTGCGCAGACCCTCGCGCACGAGCGCCTGGGCGAGCACGGTGGCGGTGGTGGTGCCGTCACCCGCGACGTCGTCGGTCTTCTTGGCGACCTCCTTGACGAGCTCGGCGCCGATCTTCTCGTACGGCTCCTCGAGCTCGATCTCCTTGGCGATGCTCACACCATCGTTCGTGATGGTGGGCGCGCCCCACTTCTTGTCGAGGACGACGTTGCGGCCCTTGGGGCCGAGCGTGACCTTCACGGTGTCGGCGAGGACGTTGAGCCCACGCTCCATACCGCGACGGGCCTCCTCGTTGAAGGCAATGATCTTTGCCATGGGGGTGTGATCCTCCGCTGGTCGTGGTGTGGTCGGCCGGCGCCCGCGACGGACGGCTCCCGCGCACGACGTTCTGGTCACGTCACGAACGCTGGAGCCTCACCTGGCGACCTCGGGTACTACCTCAGTCTGTCACTCTCGTAGTGCGAGTGCTAACGCCATTATTGGCACTCTCCCCCTGAGAGTGCAAGGCGCGACCGCCGGTATCGCGCGCAGCGAAGAACGGCTGCACCGCAGGGCGCGCACCGGCCGCCCGTGTGCGGCATCTAGGATGCCCGTGTGATCCGCGCAACATCGAGGTGGCGGTACGTCGCCGTCGGGCTCGCCGTCGCGCTGCCCGCGACGCTGCTCGCCTCGGGCGCCGGCGTGGCTCCCCCGGCGGAGCCCGGCGAGCACATCGACCTCTACCAGGACGGTGTGGCCCTGACCGCGGACGGCACCCTCCTGCAGGTCCCGCCGGGGGGCGGCGTCACCTACCTCGACGGGAGCCGGGTGCTCGACCCGGACGCCCTCGACCCGGCCCTGTTCGCCGCGGGGATCGAGTGGGGGGACGACGACGGCACACGCCTCGCCCACGTCGCCGGCCCGACGACGCGGACCACCACGCTCGCCGACGCCGACGCCGCCCACGACGCCGCCCGCGCGTCGCAGGACTGGCTCGCCGAGGGCGAGACCCCCGGCCGGGGCGGCGGGTTCGAGGAGCTGGGGGTCTCCGCGCTGCTCGACATGCACGCCCTCACGCTGCCGAACGGCGCCTCGCTCGCGGCGCCGTCGCCGTACTGGCGGTACGTGTGGCCTCGCGACAGCTCCTTCGTGGCGGCCGCCTACGCCCGGACCGGGCACGTCGAGGACGCGGTGCGGGTCCTGACGTTCCTGCAGGAGGTCCAGGAGGACGACGGCTCCTTCCACGCGCGCTACCTGCCCGACGGGTCGGGCGTCCCCGACGACCGCGGCCTGCAGTCCGACGGCAACGGGTGGGCGCTGTGGTCCGTGGGCGTGCTCCTCGACGAGATCGGCGACCCGGCGCGACGGGACGCCGTCGCGCGCGGGCTCGCTCCCCTGCTCGACGCCAGCACCGACCACGTCCTCGACCTCGTCGACACGCCCAGCGGTCTGCCGCCGGTGTCCAGCGACTACTGGGAGGTCGACGAGGAGGTGCTCACCCTGGGTACCGCCGCGCCGCTGCTCGCCGGGCTCGAGGCCGCGGCCGCCCTCTACCCCACCGTCGACTGGCGTTCCCCGACCGCCGAGCTGCGAGCCGCGGACCGCGCGGCCCGCGCGCGCGTCGCGGCGCAGCGCCTGCGGTCGGCGGTCGAGGCGACGTTCGGGCCGGAGTACTCCCGCCACGCGACGGGCGGGCCGCAGGACGCCGCGACCGCGTTCGTGCTGCCGCCGTTCCAGCCCGAGGCGCTCGCCGGGGCGCCCGAGGCCTGGACCGCCTCGGCCACACCGATGCTGCGACCGGCGGGTGGCCTCGCCCCCGGCGCGGGCTGGCGTGAGGACGGGATCTCCTGGACGCCGCAGACGTCGCTCTACGCGCTCGCCGCGGCGTCGAACGGCCACCCCGAGATCGCGGGCGCCGCGCTGCACTGGCTCGAGGAGCACCGCACCACGTCCGGCGCGCTGCCGGAGAAGGTCCTCGCGGACGGCTCGCCGGCGGCGGTCGCGCCGCTCGCCTGGACGTCGGCGGTCGTCGTGCTCACCCTGGTCGAGCTGGACGCCGCGAGGTAGAACCCCTGTCGTCGAGGTAGAACCCCGGTCACGCACAGGAGCTCTACCTCGGCGACAGGAGTTCTACCTCGGCGGGGGCGGTGGGGCGAGGGACGGCTCGGAGCGGAGGTCGAACTCCCGGCGCAGCACACGACGGGCCGCGTTCCACCCGCCCAGGCCGTGGACCCCCGGGCCGGGCGGGGTCGACGCCGAGCACAGGTACACGCCGTCGACACCCGTGTCGTACGGGTCCCGGCGCAGGCTCGGTCGGGCCACCATCTGCCACATCGTCACCGCACCGGCGGCGATGTCGCCGCCCACGTAGTTCGCGTTGTGCTCGCTCATGTGCGCCGCGGGCACACACCGCGAGGAGACGACGACGTCCCGGAACCCCGGCGCGAAGCGCTCGATCTGCGCCGTCACGGCCTCGGTGACGTCGACCGTCGAGCCGGCGGGTACGTGCGCGTAGCTCCACAGCGGCCGCAGGCCGCCCGACCCTCGGCTCGGGTCGACGACGGTCGGGTCGCTCACGAGCACGAGCGGGCGCCCGGCGTGGCGCCCGGCCGCGACGGCGGCCTCGGCCGCCGCCATCTGCGCGCGGCTCCCACCGACGTGCACCGTGCCCGCGCGGCCGACCTCGGGCTCGGCCCAGGGCACCGGGCCGGACAGGACGAAGTCGACCTTGGCGGCCGCGTTGCCGTACCGGAAGCGCGCGAGCGCCTGGGCCGCCTTCGTCGGCACCCGCTCACCGAAGACCTCCAGCACCGCGCGCGGGGTGGTGTCGAAGAGGTACGCCCGCGCCGGCGGCAGGTCCCGGCGGGTGCGCACCGGGTGGTCGGTGACGACCTCGCCCCCGTGGGCGAGGAGGTCCGCGACCAGCGCGGCGACGATCGCCCCCGACCCGCCGCGCGGGATCGGCCACCCGCCCTCGGCGTGCGCGAGCGACCCGAGCAGCAGCGCGGTCCCGGCCCCGCCGAGCGACGGGAGCGGGGTGATCGCGTGCGCCGCGACCCCGGTCAGCAGCGCCGCGGCCTCGTCCCCGGCGAACCGCCGGTTCCACGCACGCGTGCCCTGCTCGAGCACCGCCGCGCCGAACCGTGCCGCCGTCGTCAGGCCGCCCGGCACGAGGCCCGACGGGATGCTGCGCTTGTCA
The DNA here is from genome assembly GCF_026163685.1 of Oerskovia flava. Lineage (GTDB taxonomy): Bacteria > Actinomycetota > Actinomycetes > Actinomycetales > Cellulomonadaceae > Oerskovia_A > Oerskovia_A flava. The sequence continues at coordinate 59,446 of NZ_JAOXSR010000007.1, read as the reverse complement.
CCCAGCGCGAGCGCCACGACCTCCCGCCAGCTCCGCGAGAACGGACCGAGCAGCGCCGACCACGCCGCGCCGTCGGGCCCGCCGATCCGCTCCGCGGTCCGCTCGACCGAGTGGTAGGCGATCCCCGCCCTGCCCTCGTCGAGCGGCTGCGCGAACGAGATCTCCGGGACGAGCAGGTCGACCCCGCGGGCCCTGAGGTCGAACGCCTCGAAGAAGGGCGACGCCCACGCCAGCGGGTGCACCGCCGAGCAGATGTCGTGCTCGATCCCGTCGGCCAGGCCGAGGTCGAGGGTGCGGGCGCCACCGCCCACAGTGGGCTGGGCTTCCAGCACCCGGACCGTCAGACCGGCGCGCGCGAGCGTGACGGCGGCGGCGAGCCCGTTCGGGCCCGATCCGACGACGACGGCGTCGACCGTCTCGCTCATGCGCCACCTCCCGGGTCTCCGGACGCTGGTCCTCGAGCCTAGTGCGGCGCGGCCCGCAGGGGCCACCGCGCGAGCGGTGCGCTCAGGACCGGAAGTCCGTCATGAAGATCACGGCCACGGGAGCGCGTAGCGGCGAGACCTCCTCGACGGCGCTGATCCCCAGCAGGCGGGCGATCTCGCGGGCCGTGTCCTCGTTCTCCGCACCCTGGTACCAGACGGCGCTCGCCGGGAGCGCCTCGCCCTCGTAGGTCACCGCCTCCACCGACGTGAAGCCGGCCTCCGTGAGCACGTCCGACCCGGCGCCGGCGAGGCCGTCGACACCCGCACCGTTGAGCACCCGCACGCCCAGCGTCAGGTCGACGTCGCCCGTGGGCTCGTCGGTCGACTCGTCCTCGGTGCCCTCCTCGGCGCCCTCCTCCGACCCCTCGGTCTCGGCGCCCTCCTCGGAGCCCTCGGTCTCACCGTCGACGTCGCCGGCGCCCTCGTCCCCGGCGCCGTCGGCATCCTCACCGTCGGTCGGCTCGGTGGGCTCCTGCGAGGTGGGCGTCTCGGCGACCGGCGGCGGGGAGTCGCCGCGCGAGAGCAGGGAGACTCCACCCAGCGCGAGGCCGGCGAACACCACGGCGACGACCAGGAACGGCCACGTCTTGCTCCAGCGGCTGCGCGGTGTGCGGTGGACTCCGACCGGTGCCCCCTCCGGCGCGGGGACGTCGAACTCGTCGGGCGCGTAGGGGTATTGGCTCTTGGTCACGGCGACAGGGTAGCCCGGCTGCCCGCCGTCGCTAAAGCGTGCGGGGCGGTGCGGATCGATCTCGGTGGTCCGTCGGGGAGCACCGAGGGCGGTTCAGTGGTCGGTTCAGAGACCACCGAGACGGCGCGCGGAGCGGGCCCGCTGACGGGTCGATCGCATCCGCCGCAGCCTCTTGACCAGCATCGGGTCGTGCTCGAGCGCCGCCTGCGAGTCGATGAGCGCGTTGAGCGCCTGGTAGTACCGGGTGGCGGACATGTCGAAGAGATCCTTGACGGCCTGCTCCTTGGCGCCGGCGTACTTCCACCACTGCCGCTCGAAGGCCAGGATCTGCTGGTCCCGCTCCGAGAGCCGGGAGCCGGGGTCCGGGGAGCCCGCGACGTCCTCGACGTGGGCTGCTGCCTCGGTCATCACCACTCCTCGCGCTCGGTCCGCGTGCCCGTCACCCGACGGGCCGGGGTCGGACACCAGGTTACGTGCGAACTACACCCGTGTCATGCAGGCGCACCCTGACGTAACCTCGGCGTCGTGAACGGGACGGACACCACCACGAACCCAGCCGCCGACGGTCCGCACGACGGGCCCGCGAGCGCTCGACGGCCCCTGACCGACCTCATGGCGGCGGACTGGGCCGAGGCACTCACCCCGGTCGAGGGCGTGCTGCGCACCACGGGCGACTTCCTGCGTGCCGAGGTCCGTGCCGGCCGCGAGTACCTGCCGGCGCCCGACGACGTCCTGCGGGCCTTCGCCCGGCCCCTCGCCCAGGTGCGGGTGCTCGTCGTCGGGCAGGACCCCTACCCGACGCCCGGGCACCCCATGGGGCTGTCCTTCTCCGTCCAGCCGCACGTGCGGCCCGTGCCGCGCTCGCTGCAGAACATCTTCGCGGAGCTGGGGACCGACGTCGGCGCCCCGACCCCCGCGAACGGAGACCTCTCGGCGTGGAGCGACCAGGGCGTCATGCTCCTCAACAGGGTCCTCACCGTGCGCCCCGGCGAGTCGGGCTCGCACCGCGGGCACGGCTGGGAGGAGATCACCGAGGCGGCGATCCGCGCCCTCGTGGCGCGCGACGCCCCGCTCGTGGCGATCCTGTGGGGCCGCGACGCCGGGACGCTGCGGCCGCTGCTCGGCGACACGCCGGTCGTCGCCAGTGCCCACCCGAGCCCTTTGTCGGCGCGCCGTGGGTTCTTCGGCTCACGGCCGTTCTCCCGGGTCAACGAGCTGCTCGTCGCCCAGGGCGCGGAGCCGGTGGACTGGCGCCTGCCGACCACCTGACGAGCGGATGTCTGCTCCCGGGCCACAATGGACGAGTGAGCACGCTCCCGACACGCCCCGAGACGACCACGGACCTCCCGCGCTGGACCAGCTACGCAGCGATCGGGGACTCCTTCACGGAGGGGCTGTGGGACCCGTACCCCGGCGACGAGGACCACCAACGCGGCTGGGCCGACCTCCTCGCGCAGCACCTGGCCGCCCGGCGCGCCGCCGGCGACGCCCCGCCCCTGCAGTACGCGAACCTCGCCATCCGTGGCCGACGCCTGCGCTCGATCCTCACCGAGCAGGTGCCCGCGGCGCTCGAGATGCGTCCCGACCTCGTGAGCCTCGTCGGCGGCGGCAACGACATCCTGCGCCCGGCCGCGGACATCGACCGGCTGGCGCGCAACCTGGAGCACGCCGTCGCGCGCCTGCGCGCCCAGGGCGCCGACGTGCTCCTCGGGACGGGGTTCGACGCCTCCGAGAGCCCGCTGGTCGGCCTCACCCGCCAGCGGGTGGGCGTGTTCAACGCCCACCTGTGGTCGATCGCGCGCCGCCACGGCGCGTACGTCCTCGATCTGTGGGGCATGCGGTCGCTGCACGACTGGCGCATGTGGTCCGACGACCGCATCCACCTCACGCCCGACGGTCACCGCCGGGTGGCGCAGGCCGCGCTCGTCGCCCTCGGCCAGACGCCCGACGACGACGCGTGGGACGACCCGCTCACGCCATTGCCCCCGGCGCCCGCGCTCGACCGCGCACGCCAGCACGCCCAGTGGGCGCGCGTGCACGTGTACCCGTGGGTGCAGCGCCGGATCCGCGGCACCAGCTCGGGCGACGCACGCGTGCCGAAGGCCCCCGTCCTCGCCGAGGTGCCCCTCGCCGACCTCGGCGCCGCCGCCGACGGCGGTGCCGCCGAGCGCTAGCCCACCGCCCGTCGCCGCGCGCACGAAGGGCCCGTCTCCGCGGAGACGGGCCCTTCGTGCGTCGGAGCCGCCTGTCGGGTTCGAACCGACGACCTTTCGCTTACAAGGCGAGTGCTCTACCAGCTGAGCTAAGGCGGCACGGGCGCGCTGCGCGGAAAAGCCTACCTGCTCGTCCGCGCAGCGAGCCCCGACCGGTCAGGGCCAGACCGTCAGCCCTACCGGCTCGGCGATCGCGTCAGCCCTGCGCCTCGGTGATCGCGGTGGCGAGCGCCGTCGGGTCGCCCCAGTTGCCCTCCCACCGCTCGCCGTCGATCGTCACCGTCGGGGTGCCGAACCCGTTGGGGCCGGAGACCTCGGACATCGCGACCTGCGTCGCGCCCTCGGCCCACTTGCCGAACTCGTCCATGGGCGCGCCGTCCGCGATCTCGTCGGCGACGTCCTGGGGCACTCCCGCCTGCACGGCGATGTCCGCCATCTGCTCGTCGGTGAACCCGCTCGAGCCCTCACCGGGCTGGCTGGCGAACATCAGGGTGTTGAACTCGTTCATCGCCTCGGGGGCGCGGTCCGCGACGAACCCCGCCGTCGCGGCCGACCGCGTGGAGAACTGCGTCTGGTTCGACTGGCGGTCCAGGATCGAGACCGGGTGCAGCACGAGCGTGATGTCGCCCGCCTCGCGCAGCTCGTCGAGGGTCGGGCCGTTGATCGCCTCGAACTCCCCGCAGCGGGGGCACATGTAGTCGAGGTAGACCCCGACCTCGACGGCGTCCGGGCCGTTGTCGGTGCCGGCGGCGCCCTCTGCGCCGACGGGGATGCCACCGTTCTCCGTCGCCACGGTGGGCGCCGCGACGCCCTCGAGCGGACGGTCCGGGTCGCCGGCCTGGCTGAGGATGTACGCGCCGAGGCCGACGAGCACGAGCACCCCGACGGCGAGGGCGCTGATGGTGATGGTCCGGCTGCGCTTGTCGCGCTTGGCCTGTGCCTCGCGCAGTGCGAGCGCCTCGGCGCGGGCGGCCTCGCGGCGCTCCGCCTTGGACTGGGGCTTCTCGGTGGGCATGGGTGTCCTTACGTTCGCGTCCTGGTCGGGTGTGCTGCTCCACGGGTGCGGGACGGCGCGCGGCAGCGCGGTCCGGCGGCGGTCGCCACCCCGTGGAGCGGGGGTCAGGCGAGCGCCAGGGTGCCCGACGGCGGGCCGCGCCGCGGGTGGACAGCGGCGAGGACGAGGTGGTGCCACGTCGTGACGCGCGGGGCGACGGGAGCGGTGGTGCGCACCGGCGCGGGGACGTCCACGAGGACGTCGGCGAGCGCGCTGGGGCGCGGCGTGCGCAGCACGCCCCGCAGCCGTACGAGCGCGCGGTGGACCGCCGAGGTCGCGCCCCAGCCGGCGAGCAGCGCCGCGGCGTGGGCGAGCGCGACGGGCAGCGCGAGCACCCCGAGCACGGTCGCGGCGTGCGCGGGCTCACCGCCGAGCGCGGCCGTGCCGACGGGGCACTCCGCGGAGTGCCGCACGAGGGCGAGGTTCGTCCCGACCCAGCCCCACGCCCCCGAGGCGGGGACGCACTGGTGGACGAGGAGGTAACCACGGTCGGCGAGGTGCGTCAGCGACGTGACGGCCAGCGCGAGGACCGGTGCGAGGACGGATCCGAGCAGCAGCAGGTGCCGGGCCGTGCGCAGGCGCTGCCCGGCGAGCCGTCCTACGGCGTCGCGGACCGACGCGGCAGGACGACGCTGGCGCATGAGCGCGCGCGGGGCCGACGTCCGGAGCACGGCCCCAGGGTACAAGGCGGAACTGGGCGGAAGGTCGGAGCTCACCGGATCGTCGGGGCGCCCGGCAGCGGCCACCAGTCGATGGTGGGTCCGACCGCGAGCAGGACGCCCAGGGACACGGCGGCACCGAGGCCGACGAGCGCCACGACGAAAGAGCCGACGGTCCCCGGCGCCACGTGCGCCAGGGCCGTGCGCGCGCCGTAGCGCGTGAGGTGCGTGAGAGGCCCGAACCAGGCGAGGAGGACCGCGGCCAGCATCGCGACGCACAGGACGACGGAGAACACCCAGTCCTCGTTCACCCCGCCGATCGACCGGGCCGCGACCGATGGGTCCGGGGCCAGGATCAGTCGGCCGGGCGCGAGCAGCCACCAGCCTCCGACGGTGAGGAGGACCGCCGCGCACCCCGCCACGAGCACGGAGGGCAGGGTGCCCACGAGCGCGCGCACCAGGTACCAGGGCATGGACAGCACGGTGCGCCACGTGTCGGACCGGGCGACGCCCCGCCGCTCCCTGCGGCCGTGCAACGAGTCGCTCGTGACACCGACGACCCGCGCCACGAACACGACCAGCGTCAGCACGACGAGCGCCATGCCCGGGTACAGCCCGGCGAGCAGGACGAGCGGGAGGCCGAGCGACAGGAGGTTCAGCGCACGCCGCGCCGGGGCCGGGCGCACGTAGCCCGTGACCTCCTGACCGGGTTCGAGCGGTGCGCCGAGCTCGTCCAGCAGCTCCTCGTCGGGCGCCGGCATGCCGACGGGGGCGGGCGCCGTCCGCCCGTCGTGGGCGCCGACCGGCGGCATCCGCACGGTCGGCCGGGCGTCGTCGGACCCGTCGCCGCGCCCCACGCCCGACGTGCCGGCCGCGACCGCGGTCGTCGGCGTGACGTCGCCGCGCACCACGGGCACGAGCTCGGTCGCGGCGGCTGGGACGACCGTGCCCGGGACGTCACCGACCTCGGCCGCACCGCGCAGCGCGGCCGCGACCTCGGTCGGCCCGAGCCGACGCGCCGGGTCGGCACGCAGCGCGCCCTCCAGGGCACGCACCGTGATCGGTCCGAGACCGGCGAGGTCCGCCCGCCCGGCGCGGGCACGGGCGAGCACGACGTCGACCGGCCGCGTCCCGAAGGGCGCCCGCCCGGTCGCGGCGTAGGCGAGCAGCGCGGACCAGCCCCACCAGTCCGTGTCGGTGCTGGGCTGCGCACCCTCGAGGAGCTCCGGGGCGAGGTACCCGGGGGTCCCCATGACGAGGCCCGTGGAGGTGACCCGCGCGTCCTCGAGTCCGTGCGCGATCCCGAAGTCGATGAGCACCGGGCCGCGGTCGCTGACGATGACGTTCGAGGGCTTGAGGTCACGGTGCACGACCCCGGCGGCGTGCACCGCCTCGAGCGCCTCGGCGAGCTGGTCCGCGAGCTCGAACAGGTCGTGCGCGTCGAGCGGACCGCGCTCGGCGATCTCGTCGTCGAGGGTCGGGCCCTCGAGCAGCTCGGTGACGATGAACGCGTCCGGACCATCGAGCTCGACGTCGAGGATCTGCGCGACGGCAGGGTGGTGCAGGCGCTGCAGGGCGACGGACTCGCGGCGCAGTCGCTCCCGGCCGAGCGAACGGGCGTCGGCGTCGAGGTGTGCGTGGAGGAACTTGATCGCCACGAGGTTCCCGCCGCCGTCGGCCGCGCGGTAGACGGTGCCCATCGCACCGGAGCCCAGCAGCTCGAGGATGCGGTAGCCGCCTCGTTCGCTGCCCGGCTCCAGACCCCACTCTCCTGAGGGGTCGCGGTCGGCCTCCTGCGTCGGTGAACCCATGCGCTCAAGGTACCGACAACGGCGGGCTTCCGCGGCCGACGACGCGACGGACGGCGCGCTGGACGGCGCGGACGAGACGTGCTGCTGATGGGCGAGCGAACGAGCCGGACGCTAACCTAGGGGTCGTTTCGAGGATCGTTCAAGACCAACCCAAGGAGATATCCAGTGTCAGGCAAAGGCGGGTACGACCTCGTCGTGGTGGCAAACAGGCTGCCGGTCGACGTCACGGTGGGCGACGACGGGGACATCGCGTGGAAGCGCTCGCCCGGAGGCCTGGTCACGGCGCTCGAACCGGTCATGCAGGGAGCCGACGGCGCCTGGGTGGGCTGGTCCGGCGCGCCCGACATCGAGGCGGAGCCGTTCGACGCCGACGACATGCGCCTCGTGCCCGTCAGCCTGAGCGCCGACGACGTCGAGCGGTACTACGAGGGCTTCTCGAACGACACGCTGTGGCCGCTCTACCACGACGTCATCTCGCCGCCCACCTACCACCGCACGTGGTGGGACGCCTACCGCCGGGTCAACCAGCGGTTCGCCGACGCGGCTGCTGCGCAAGCGGCAGAGGGCGCGATCGTCTGGGTGCACGACTACCAGCTGCAGCTCGTCCCCCGCATGCTGCGCGAGCTGCGCCCGGACCTGCGTATCGGGTTCTTCAACCACATCCCGTTCCCGCCCCTGGAGCTCTTCCAGCAGCTCCCGTGGCGCCGCCAGGTGGTGGACGGCCTCCTCGGCGCCGACCTCATCGGCTTTCAGCGCGCGGGTGACGCCTCGAACTTCGTGCGGGCGGTGCGCCGGCTCACCGACTACACGACCCGTGGACCGATCATCTCGACGACCGGTCCGGACGGGAAGCCCGGGCGGCACGTGCGCGCCGCGGCGTTCCCCATCTCGATCGACTCCCGCCGCTTCGACGAGCTCGCCCGGACGCCGGAGGTGCAGGCCCGCGCCCGCGAGATCCGGTCGGACCTCGGTGACCCCGAGATCATGATGCTGGGCGTCGACCGCCTCGACTACACCAAGGGGATCCGGCACCGCATCAAGGCCTACGGCGAGCTGCTGCAGGACGGCCGGCTCGACGTCGAGCACGCCACGCTCGTGCAGGTCGCGAGCCCCAGCCGGGAGAACGTCGACGCCTACGCCGAGCTGCGCGAGCACGTCGAGGGTCTCGTCGGACGGATCAACGGCGAGTACGCCGAGATCGGGCACGCCGCGATCCACTACCTGCACCACTCCTATCCGCCCGAGGAGATGGCCGCCCTCTACCTGGCCGCCGACGTCATGCTCGTGACCTCGCTGCGCGACGGCATGAACCTCGTGGCGAAGGAGTACGTCGCCGCCCGGTCCGACGACCGTGGCGCCCTCGTGCTGTCCGAGTTCACGGGTGCGGCGGACGAGCTCTCGAGCGGCGCGCTGCTGGTCAACCCGCACGACATCGACGGCATGAAGGACATCATCGTCGCGGCCGCCCACCTCGACGGCCGGGAGCAGCGCAAGCGGATGCGACGCCTGCGGCGCAAGGTGCTCAACGACGACGTGGCACGCTGGTCGCAGTCCTTCCTCGGCGTGCTCACCGCGATGCCCCCGCGCACCGACCACGTCTGACCCCGTCCGGGCGAAGGACCCGCACTACCGGACGTCCTGACGAGAGGCACCCCGCACGATGACCACCGATCACCCCGACCTGCCCACGGACCTGCGGGGCGCGCTCGAGCGTGCCGTGGACGACACCCTGGGCGGTCCGCCGCTGCTCGTGGCGAGCGACTTCGACGGAGTCCTGGCCCCGCTCGTGGACGACCCGTCGGCATCCCGTCCCACGGACGCCGCGGACGCCGCGCTGCGCCGGCTCGCGGTGGCGGCGCCGGACCGCGTCCGCGTCGCGCTGGTCTCGGGCCGCAACCTGGACTCGCTGACGCGGCTCACGGACCCACCCGCGGGGACCCTCCTCGTGGGCAGCCACGGTGCAGAGCGGGCCGACGTCCACGCGGCACCCGACGGGACGACGGTCGTGGAGCGTGTGCCGTTCCACCTGACCGCGGAGGAGGGCGCGCTCCTGGGGCGCGTGCGCACGGGGCTCGCGCAGATCGCGGACCCGCTGGAGGGCGCGTGGGTGGAGGACAAGCCCTCGGCCGCCGTCCTGCACACGCGGCGGTGCGCGCCCGAGGACGGCACGCTCGCCGCCCGGGCAGCCGTCGAGCTGGGCGAAGGGCTCGGTGCGCACACGATGAGCGGCAAGGACGTGGTGGAGATCGCCGTCACGAGCACGTCCAAGGGCGTGGCCCTGACGGCCCTGCGCGACGAGCTCGGCCTCGGCACGGTGTTCTACATGGGCGACGACGTGACCGACGAGCGGGCCTTCGAGGTGCTCGAGCGGGAGGACCTGACCGTCAAGGTCGGGTCGGGCGAGACGGCCGCGCGGTTCCGGGTCGCCGACCCGGACGCCGCCGCCGCCGTGCTCACCGTGATCGCCGACCGGCTCGAGATCGACGCCGCACGATCGTGACCCGGGTGTGACCCAGCACTCAGCAACGGGGAGTAGGATGCGGATCACGATGGGGTCGAGCGACGGCCGTCCCGGGGAGACCTGGGACGTGACGTGGTCCGACTTCTTCTGTGTCACCGCAGACACGCTCGTCGTGAAAGCTACGGCACGTCACTACACAACGGATCGTCCGGCACGTACCTGCCGGTGGAGGGATGTACCTGATCATGGCTACGGTCACCTACGACCACGCAACCCGGCTCTACCCCGGGACCGAGCGTCCTGCAGTGGACCAGCTCAACCTGCACGTGGAGGACGGCGAGTTCCTCGTCCTCGTCGGCCCCTCGGGCTGCGGAAAGTCCACCTCGCTGCGCATGCTCGCAGGCCTCGAGGACGTCAACGGCGGCAACATCTACATCGGTGACCGCGACGTGACGGACGTCCAGCCGAAGGACCGCGACATCGCGATGGTCTTCCAGAACTACGCGCTGTACCCGCACATGTCGGTCGCCGACAACATGGGCTTCGCCCTGAAGATCGCCGGCAACCCGAAGGCGGACATCCGCCAGCGTGTCGAGGAGGCGGCGAAGATCCTCGACCTCACCGAGTACCTCGACCGCAAGCCGAAGGCGCTCTCCGGTGGTCAGCGTCAGCGTGTGGCCATGGGCCGCGCCATCGTGCGTCAGCCCCAGGTCTTCCTGATGGACGAGCCGCTGTCGAACCTCGACGCCAAGCTGCGCGTCCAGACCCGTACGCAGATCGCGTCGCTCCAGCGCCGCCTCGGCGTCACCACGGTCTACGTCACGCACGACCAGACCGAGGCGCTCACCATGGGCGACCGGATCGCGGTCCTCAAGGACGGCCTCCTGCAGCAGGTGGGCACTCCCCGCGACATGTACGACACCCCGGCGAACGTGTTCGTCGCCGGCTTCATCGGCTCGCCCGCGATGAACCTGGCCACCTTCAGCGTCACCGACGGCGCTGCCCAGGTCGGGTCGGCCCGTATCCCGCTCGAGCGCGAGACGCTGGCCAAGGTCACCGAGGCCGACAAGGGCCACGTCACGGTCGGCTTCCGACCCGAGGCGCTCGACGTCGTGGGCCAGGCCACCGAGTCCGCCTTCCCGGTCGAGGTCAACATCGTCGAGGAGCTCGGCTCCGACGCGTTCGTCTACGGCACCCTCAAGGGCGAGCTCGCCAGCGAGGCCCACCTGACGTCGGGCGCCGGCGACAACCAGGTGATCGTCCGCATCGACCCCCGCAACGTGCCCCAGAAGGGCGAGCGTCTGTACGTCTCGATCCGCCCGGGTCAGGCGCACGTGTTCTCGTCCGCCACGGGTGAGCGTCTGAGCTGACCTCACGGTCCCGCGGTACGTACGACGGGGCGGGTCCGGCCACACGGCCGGACCCGCCCCGTCGGGCGTTCCCGCCGGGATCACCCGTGGTCGCTCCCGCGTCTGCCGGCCGATCAGTGGACAATGGGGGGCGTGACGGTGCAGAACCTACAGATCACGGCGTCGAACCCCGACCCCGCCCTCCTCGACCTGCCCTGGGACATCCCGCTCGAGCAGTGGCCCGCGGAGACGCTCGCCGCGCTGCCGCGCGGAATCTCCCGGCACATCGTGCGGTTCGTACGGTTGTCCGGCCGCGTCATCGCGATCAAGGAGATCGGCGAGAGCGTCGCGTACCGCGAGTTCGAGCTGCTGCGCCAGCTCCGCCGGCTCGAGGTACCGAGCGTCGTCCCGGTGGGGGTCATCACGGGCCGCAAGGACGCGGACGGCGAACGCCTCGAGGCCGTGCTCATCACCGAGCACCTGCAGTTCTCGCTGCCCTACCGCGCGCTGTTCAGCCAGGCCCTGCGCCCGGACACCGCGACGCGCCTCATCGACGCGCTGGCCGTGCTGCTCGTCCGCCTGCACCTCGTGGGCTTCTACTGGGGCGACGTGTCCCTGTCGAACACGCTCTTCCGGCGCGACGCCGAGACGTTCGCGGCGTTCCTCGTCGACGCCGAGACCGGCGACCTGCACCGTGAGCTCTCGCCCGGGCAGCGCAGCTACGACCTCGATCTCGCGCGGACCAACATCATCGGCGAGCTGATGGACCTCGCCGCCGGCGAGCTGCTCGACGAGGACGTCGACGAGGTCGCGATCGGCGACGCGCTCGTCGAGCGGTACAACGAGCTCTGGGAGGCGCTGACGGTGTCCGAGTCGTTCGACTCGAACGAGCGCTGGCGGGTCGCTGCGCGCATCGAGCAGCTCAACACGCTCGGCTTCGACGTCGGCGAGCTCGCGATCACCACCGACATCGACGGCACGACCGTGCAGATCCAACCGAAGGTCGTCGACGCCGGGCACCACTCCCGCCGGCTGCTGCGCCTGACCGGCCTCGACGTGCAGGAGAACCAGGCCCGGCGGCTGCTCAACGACCTCGACTCGTTCCGGGCCGCCGCCGAGCGGCAGAACGACGACGAGGAGTTCGTCGCGCACGACTGGCTCAGCGGCGTCTTCGAGCCCACCATCCAGGCCGTGCCGCGCGACCTGCGGCGCAAGCTGGAGCCCGCGCAGCTCTTCCACGAGATCCTCGACCACCGCTGGTTCACCTCGGAGCGCGCGGGTCGGGACGTGCCGATGGCGGAGGCCACGCAGTCGTACGTCGACGACGTCCTGCGCCACCGCCCCGACGAGAAGGCGATCCTCGGCCTGGCGCCCGGCGAGACCGACGAGCTCTTCGGCTGACCCGCCGGCCCGGGCCGCTCGGCCCGGACCTGCTCGGACCAGACAGCTCGGACCAGACTGCTCGGATCAGGCCTTCTCGGCGCCCTCGGCGCGCAGCGCGGCGACCTCGTACAGGGTGATCCCGGCGGCGACGCCCGCGTTGAGCGACTCGACGTCCGAGCTCATGGGGATCGACGCGACGACGTCGCACGCCTCGCGCACGAGCCGGGAGAGGCCCTTGCCCTCCGATCCCACCACGAGAACCAGCGGGTCTGTCGCGAAGGCGACGTCGCGGACGACGGTCGTGCCACCGGCGTCGAGCCCGACGACGAAGCACCCGGCCTGCTTGAGCTCGCCCAGGGAGCGCGCCAGGTTGGTCGCGCGAGCGACCGGCACCCGGGCGGCGGCACCCGCGGAGACCTTCCACGCGGAGGCGGTCACACCGGCCGCACGACGCTCGGGCACGAGCACGCCGTGCGCACCGAACGCCCCCGCGGAGCGCAGGACGGCGCCGAGGTTGCGCGGGTCCGTGATCCCGTCGAGCGCGATGATCAGGGCGGGCTCACCGGCGTCGGCCGCGGCGTCGAGCAGGTCGTCGACGTCCGCGTACTCGTAGGGCGGCACCTTGATGACCACGCCCTGGTGCACCGAGCCCTCGGTGAGCCGGTCGAGCTCCTGCCGCGAGACCTCGGCGAGCTCGTACCCGCGCCCGTTGACGATGTTGAGGATCTCGCGGGTCCGGTCGTCGCCGTCGAGCCGCGACGCCAGGTAGACGGTCGAGACGGGGACCCGGGCACGCAGCGCCTCGAGGACCGCGTTGCGGCCCGCGATGACCTCCTGGGAGCCCGATCCTCGACCACGCCCGGCCGAGCGCTCGCCACCCGCGGCGCGAGCCGGTGCGCGGCTCGGGCGCTCGGGCGCCGAGCGCTTCTCGGTGAGCACCTTGCGCTTGTGCGCCGGGTGGTAGGGGCGGTCCTCCGCCTTCGGGGTCGGGCCGCGACCCTCGAGGGCCTTGCGGCCCTTTCCGCCGGTACCGGCGGTCGCCGCCTTCTTGGACCCGGCCTTGCGGGTCGCGCCGCGTCGTTGTGAGTTGCCAGCCATGGGAGTACCCGTCGTGTCGTGGATCAGTGAGATGGTCAGGCGCCCGGCGAGCGCGCAGGAAGGGTCCAGCGCGCACCGTCGGCGGAGTCCTCGACGACGATGCCGGCGGCGGCGAGCCGGTCCCGGATCGCGTCGGAGGTGGCGAAGTCCCGGGCTGCGCGCGCCTCGGCGCGAGCCGCGAGCTCGGCGGACACGACGGCGTCGAGCGCCGCCGCGTAGCGGGAGTCCCCTTCGTCGGCCCACCGAGGGGAGCCGGGGTCGAGGCCGAGGACGTCGAGCATCGCCCGCAGGGCGACGAGGTGGTGCCGCGCGACGGTGTCGGCGGCGGCGGTGCGGTCCTGCAGCGCGGAGTTGCCGGCGCGCAGGTGCTCGTGGACGGCGGCGAGCGCGGCGGGCACGTTGAGGTCGTCGTCCATCGCGGTGACGAAGGCGGTGGGCAGCTCGGCGTCGGCGACCTCCTCGGCGGCGACGGCGCCGACGCGCTCGGTGGCGCGTTGGACGAACCCGGCGAGGCGCTCCCACGTCGCCGTCGCCTCCGCGACCGTGTCGGCGGTCCACTCCAGCATCGAGCGGTACTGCACGGACGCGAGCGCGTACCGCAGCACGGCGGGCGAGGTCGTCGCCAGGACCTCGCGCACCAGCAGCCCGTTGCCGAGCGACTTGCTCATCTTGGTGCCGCCCTGGGTGACCCAGGCGCTGTGCAACCAGTGCCGGGCGAACCCGTAGCCGGCCGCGTGCGACTGCGCCTGCTCGTTCTCGTGGTGCGGGAAGCGCAGGTCGAGGCCGCCCCCGTGGATGTCGAACGTGTCGCCGAGGTAGCGCCGCGCCATCGCCGAGCACTCGAGGTGCCAGCCCGGCCTGCCGCGGCCGAACGGCGTCGGCCAGGAGGCGGTGCCGGGCTCGCCCGGCTTGGGCGCCTTCCACAGCGCGAAGTCGCGGGGGTCGCGCTTGACCGTGCCGGACGTCTCGCCCACGTCCTCGGGGGCCGGGGAGAGGTCCTCGAGCCGCTGGTTCGTCAGCGACCCGTAGTCGGGCCACGAGCGGACGTCGAACCACACGTCGCCCGGACCCGTGACGTACGCGTGGCCACGCTCGACGAGCCGCTCCATGAGCGCCACCATGTCGGTGACGTGCCCGGTCGCGCGCGGCTCCGCCGTCGGCGGCAGGACGCCCAGGGCGTCGTAGGCGGCGCTGAACGCGCGCTCGTACGTCGCGGCCCAGGCCCACCAGGGCTCGCCGGCCTCGGCGGACTTCGCGAGGATCTTGTCGTCGATGTCGGTGACGTTCCGGACGAGGGTGACCCGCGAGCCCGTGCGGCTCAGCCACCGCACGAGCACGTCGAACGCGACGGCCGACCGCATGTGCCCGATGTGCGGTGCAGCCTGCACCGTGGCCCCGCACAGGTAGATGCCGACCTCGCCCGGGGTCAGGGGCGCGAAGTCGCGCACGTCCCGCGTGGCGGTGTCGAACAGGCGAAGGGTCACGCCCGCAAGGGTACCGGCGCACGTCCTGCGAGGCCGAACCGGCGGGCAGGATCACCCGCGGCGGCCGGCGCTACCCGAAGGACCTGCCCTCCCCGCGGTAGGTGGGGACGACGTCGACGACCCGGGTCCCGCGGACGAGGTGCACCTGGTCGAAGCGCTCCATGAGCTCCCCGGCCTTCGCGTGGCGGAACCACACCCGGTCACCGATCTCGAGCGAGGGGCGACCGTCGCCGCGGCCGCGACGGCGCAGCGGGGTCTGCACCTCGCCCGCCGCCTCCGCCCGGGTGAGCTCCCAGCCGTCGTCCTCCGCGCGCCGCGGCAGGCGCGAGCGCCCGGCCGGGCCCGAGGCGACGTAGCCCCCGCCGAACGCGGTAGCCCACCCCGGTGCGGGGACGCGCACGACGTCGAGCCCGAAGAACGCGGCCGGGCGTGCCGAGAAGGCGCGGTAACCGTCGAACAGACCCGGGGCGAACAGCCCGGACCCGGCCGTCACCTCGGTCACGGCCGGGTCGGCGGCGGAAGTCTCGAGCGAGCCGGTGCCGCCGGAGTTGACGAGCGTCACGGGGTGCCCGACGACGTCCTGCACCGCCGCGACCACGGCGGCCCGGCGCGTCGCGAGGTCTCGCACGGACGCCCGCTTGACGAGCCGCACCGCCAGCCGCGTGTCCGGCAGGCCGGCGACCTGCGCCTCGTAGAACATCACCCCGCGCAGCCGGACCCCGGGCGTCGCGGCCACCGCCGCCGCGAGCGTCGCGGCCTGCGCGGGGGTGTGCACGGGCGAACGCCGGGCACCGAGGTGCGCGGTCCACGGACCGAGGCCCGGCCGCAGCGACGCGTCGACGTCGAGGCAGACCTGCACGGGCAGGTCGCTCGCGCCGCGCGAGGCCGCGGTCACGAGGTCGAGGTGTGCCGGGCTGTCGATCATCACGGTGATCTCGCGCAGCGCCGCCGGGCTCGCCACGAGCCGTGCGAGCGCCTCCCTGTCGACGCTCGGGTAGGCGACCAACACGTCGCGGGTGCCACCGTCGACGAGCCACAACGCCTCCGCGAGCGAGTACGCCATGACCCCGGCGGTGCCCGGGACGGCGAGCGCGCGGTCAAGCAGCGACCGCACCCGCACGGACTTCGAAGCGATCCGCACCGGAGATCCGCTCGTCCGCTCGACGAGCTCCGCGGCGTTGTGATCGAAGAGGTCGAGGTCCACGACGGCGATCGGCGCGCCGCGTCCCGCGGTCGCGGCGGTGAGCCGCTCCCCGAGCGTCCGGGGCGTCAGGTGCGTGGTCATAGGAGGAACCTACCGCCGACCGGGCCGGCCGCACCGTCGCGGCAGAGCGCGCCGGAGCACGGCCGAGCGCCGTCGTGAGATAGTGCCGGACGTGACGAGCATCACGCGCGGGCGCCCGAGCTCCTCGACCTGGACCAACTGGGCGCGCACCACCTCCGCCACCCCCAGGCGTCGGGCCTCCCCCGCCGACGAGGCCGAGCTGAGCGCCCTGGTCGCGGGCGCCGCCGAGGACGGGCTGCGCGTGCGCGCGGTCGGCGCGGGGCACTCGTTCACCCCGGCAGCCGTGACCGACGGCCTGCTGCTCGACCTGGACCGGCTCGCGATGGTCGAGCGGATCGCACGGACCCGGAGCGGGGTCGAGGTCACGGTCGGGGCGGGCATGCGCCTGCACCGCCTCAACGAGGTCCTCGCCGCGGCAGGGCTCGCGATGCGCAACCTCGGGGACATCGACCGGCAGTCGGTCGCGGGGGCGATCTCCACCGGTACCCACGGGACGGGGGCGCGCCTCGGCGGGCTCTGCACGGCCGTGCGCGGGCTGCGGGTCGTGGGGGCCGACGGTTCGGTCGTCGACGCCGACGAGGCCCGTCACCCCGAGCTGTTCGCCGCGAGCCGCCTCGGCCTGGGCACCACAGGGATCCTGTCGTCGGTGACCCTCGAGGTCGTGCCCGCGTTCCTGCTGCGCGCCCAGGAGGAGCCGTGGCCGCTCGACCGTGTGCTGGCCGAGCTCGACGGTCCGGACGGGCTCGTCGACGCCAACGACCACGTCGAGTTCTACTGGTTCCCGCACACCCGGCGTGCGCTCACGAAGCGCAACAACCGCCTGTCCCCCGATGAGGAGGCCGCTGCCGTCCGGCGCCTCGCGGACCACGGCCCCGGGACCGTGGCCCGGGCGCGGACGTGGATCGACGAGGAGCTGCTGTCCAACGGCGCGTTCGAGGTCGTGAACCGCGTCGCCACGGCGCTGCCGCGCGCGACCGCGCGGCTCAACGCCGTCTCGGCCCGTGCCCTCGCACCGCGGACCTACGTCGCGCCGTCGCACGAGGTCTTCGTGACGAGCAGGCGCGTGCGGTTCCGCGAGATGGAGTATGCGATCGGGCGCGAGCACCTCGCGGACGCCCTGGGCGCCGTCGAGGACTGGTTGCGCACGTCCGGCGAGCACGTGCCGTTCCCGGTGGAGGTGCGCTTCGCCGCGGCCGACGACGTGTGGCTCTCGACCGCCCACGGCCGCCCGACGGCGTACGTCGCGGTGCACCAGTACGCGCGGCTGCCGTACGCCCGCTACTTCGCCGCCGTCGAGCGGATCATGACCGAGAGAGGGGGCCGACCTCACTGGGGCAAGCTGCACGGCCTCGATGCCGGACGGCTCGGACAGCTCTACCCGCGCTTCGAGGACTTCCGGGCGGTACGGGACACCGCCGACCCGCGCGGTGTCTTCGCGAACGACTACACCGATCGCGTCCTGGGCCGGCCGGGCTACTCCGGTTCGACGACCAACGAGTGGACGTAGTCCGCCAGGGCGTGGAAGCTCGCGACCGCGACGTCGTCGTCCTGCGAGACGAGCCAGGCGATCTCGATCCCGTCGATGTAGCCGGCGACGAGCCGCGCGAGGAAGCGCGACTCGATCGAGTAGGTGACCCCCGCGACCCGCGCGATCTCGTCGAGGATTCCCTGCGTCATGTCGATCGTCTGGGTGAGGTGCGCCTCGGCGACCGAACGCAGCGCACGGCTGCGTGCACCCGCCGTCGCGAACTCGAAGGTCAGCAGACGCATGTGCCGACGCGGCGTCAACCCTTCCCACAGCCCGTCGGCCGCGGCGTGCATGATCGTCTTGACGTCGGTGCCGGCGGACAGCGCGTCACGCACCGGGTCCGAGGCGACGAGAGCGAGGCTGTTGCCCATCGCCCGCAGGAGGTCGTCCTTGTCCTCGAAGCAGTAGTGCACCACGCCGAGCGAGACCCCGGCCTCGGCCGCGACCCCACGGATCGTGATGCCTTCGACGCCCTCTCGGACGGCGATCGTCATCGCGGCATCGATCAGCTGGACTCGACGCTCTTCGACTGACATCCGGTTCATGCCGCCATCCCAGGTGTCGATCTTGTGAAAGTCAAACATTTCCGTCAGTTCGACGCACTCAAGACGATTTTATGGCCGGCGGAGCAACATGGCACGCTGGAACGATCACCGGGGTCCTGGACGGACACCTCCGACAGCCCCGCAGAGAGGACGACATGACCCAGGGACAGCGCCGCCGCACGGCACGCGCCGCACGACCTCTGGTCGGCGCGCTGCTCGGCACCCTCGCGCTCGTGGGCTGCGGCGCAGACGTCGGCCCCGGCGGCGGCGGCCCAGACGACACCCGAGACCAGGTGGACGGCGCCGACGGAACGGCGGGGACGCCGGGCGCGATCCCGCTCCCCGGGGCGTCCGGATCGTGGACAGTGACCGCCCCGGACGGCTGGTCACCGTCCGAGCGCGACGGACGGCTGACCCTGCGGGCGGACGACGGCTTCGGTGACCGAGGGTTCCGGTCGAACGTCGTGGTGACCACCCGGACGGTCGGCGCCGGGACGCTCGCCGACCAGGGCGCCGCCACGACCGCGTACGCCGAGACCCTGCCCGGATGGGACGTCGACGAGGCGGGGACGGGGCCCACCGAGCTCGCCGGCCTGCCCGCCTACTCCGTCTCGGGGACGTACACCTCCCCGAGCGCCGCGCCGGGCGCCGCGACGCGCGCGGTGGTCGTGGACCAGGTCGTGGTCGTCGTCGAGCTGGACGCACAGGGCGGGGCGTTCGCCCTCCTCACCGCGTCCGCCGCCGACGGCGACCAGGACGGCGCCCTCGAGGCCTTCAGCGTGCTGGAGAGCCTCGCCGGGGCCCCCGAGGCCACCGAGGCCGGTTGAGGTCACCGCAAGGGGCGGTTGCGGACGTCTGAGGGCCGAGCGTGGCCGTGCGCGCGCCCGACCGATCCTGCCGGACGGGTCGATCAGGCCGGCCGGGGCGCGACGAGCGCGGTGGCGACGGCCGCGACGCCGTCGCCCCGACCGGTGAGGCCGAGCCCGTCGGTCGTCGTGGCGCTGATCGTGACCGGAGCGCCGGCCGCCTCGGAGAGCGCGCGCTCGGCTTCCGCGCGCCGCGGACCGATCTTGGGACGGTTGCCGACCACCTGTACCGCGACGTTGCCGATCACGAAGCCTGCGGACCGGACACGGTGTGCCGCCTCGGCGAGGAGGGCCGACCCGCTGGCACCCGACCACCGCGGCTCCCCCGTGCCGAAGTTGGACCCGAGGTCACCCAGGCCCGCGGCCGAGAACAGCGCATCGGCCGCCGCGTGCGCGGCGACGTCGGCGTCAGAGTGCCCGGCCAGCCCTCGCTCTCCCGGCCAGTGCAGGCCACCCAGCCACAACGGCCGAGGCTCGTCGTCCGCGGCGTAGGCGTGCACGTCGACCCCGATCCCGGTGCGGGGCATCAGCGGCGCAGTGTCGGTCATCGGGCCTCCAGGTCTGTCGGGTCCGCGAGGAGCGCGGCGGCGACGAGCAGGTCGCGGTGGGTGGTGACCTTCATCGCGAGCTCGTCGCCCGCGACCACGTGGACCTCCTCCCCGAGCGCCTCCACCAGTCCTGCGTCGTCGCTGGCGGCGGTCCCCTCGTCGGCGGAGCGGTCGACGGCGCTGTCGTGGGCACGGTCGAGGAGCGTCCGCGCGAACCCCTGAGGTGTCTGCACGGACCGCAGGAGCGTCCGGTCCACGGTCCGCACGACCCGCTCGGCCGCCCGGTCCGGGGACGAGGCGACCTCCTTGACGGTGTCCGTCACCGCGAGGCCTGGGACGACGGCGCCACGGCCCGCGAGGACCGCGGAGACCACGCGGCGGACGAGGTCGGCAGGGGCGAGGGGGCGGGCGGCGTCGTGCACGAGGACCACGCCGACGTCCGGGCCCGCCAGGGCGAGCCCCGCTCGGACGGAGGCCTGCCGGGTGCCGGCACCCTCGACGACCTGGACGGGGACGGAGGTCCGCTCGTCGTCGGCGACGAGCGCAGTCATGGTCTGCTGGAGGCCGCGCGGGCAGGTGACGATGATCGAGTCGACCACGCCGGAGGCGCTCAGACGACGGGCCGCGTGCACGACGAGGGGAAGACCCTCGAGCTCGACGAGCGCCTTCGGCACGTCCATCCCGAGTCGTGTCCCGGAACCTGCTGCCGTGAGGATCGCGAGGGTGGTCACGCGCACACCGTAGCCGACGCGCGAGTTGTCCCCGCGCGTCGGTCACGTCGGATCAGGACGCGAGCACCTCGTCGAGGATGGCCTCGGCCTTCTCCTCCTCGGTGTGCTCGGCCAGAGCCAGCTCGGAGACGAGGATCTGGCGCGCCTTCGAGAGCATGCGCTTCTCCCCTGCGGACAGGCCACGGTCAGCGTCGCGACGGGACAGGTCCCGGACGACCTCGGCCACCTTGATCACATCGCCGGAGGCGAGCTTCTCGAGGTTGGCCTTGTACCGGCGCGACCAGTTGGTCGGCTCCTCGGTGTATGGTGCACGAAGCACCTCGAAGACGCGGTCCAGACCTTCCTGGCCGACGACGTCGCGCACACCGACGAGGTCGACGTTCTCCGCCGGTACCTCGATGGTCAGATCACCCTGGGCCACCTTGAGCTTGAGGTAGATCTTGTCCTCTCCGCGGATCGTGCGGGTCTTGATCTCTTCGATCAGAGCGGCACCGTGGTGCGGGTAGACAACGGTCTCGCCTACTGTGAACGTCATCTGTGGATGTCCCCTTTCGCGGAGGTCAACCTTACCACGGGCGAGACGCCCATTCCGAGTCCCGGACGCCTCCGGCGCACCCTCCTCGAACACATCGTCGCAGGTCAGCGCCGTGTTCGACGGAGATGCCGACTCACCTGAACCGCTCAGACGGCACATGCTGGTCTTGTCGGACGGACGGTGCACCGCGCGGCCCCGTCCACCGACTAGGCTGGAGCACGGTCTGCCCCGGTGGGCGTCCCGCCGCGGACCTGTTCGGCCCCTTCGCGCATTGGAGAGCACGTGACCCGCACCCAGCCCCGACGAGCCTCCCGGACCCTGCGCCGTCTCGCACTGCCCGTCGCCGCGGCCAGCGCCCTCGCGCTCGCCGCGTGCGCGCCCATCACCACCAACAACCCCTACTCCCCGTCGGACGGGGTGCGGGTGGACCTGACGGACGACGTCCGCGCGCTCAACCTCATGTTCGTCACGACGGCCGAGGGCGAGCCCGGGGTCATGCTCGGCGCACTGTCGAACGACTCCGGCGAGGACGTCGCCATCCTGGTCGCACCGGACGTCGGCGAATCGGTCGAGATCGTCGTGTCCGCCGGCGAGACGCTCCTGATCGGGGCCGAGGGCGGCGTCGACGTGGAGATCGGTAGCGTGCCCGGGGCCCCCGGGAGCATGATCCCCGCGACCGTCAGCTCGAGCGCAGGCGACTCCACGACGGTGTCCATCCCGGTGCTCGACGGCACCCTCCCGGAGTACTCCGAGGTCCTCCTGCCGTAGCCCGTCGCCGGGGCGTCCGGCCCGCCGTCGACCGGCTCGGCCGGACATCGACGTACCGCCCGCGCAAAGCCCTTCCACGGGGTCCCACCAGGGCCTATCCTTGCGCCCGTCGGACGGCCACCAGAGCCGCCCCCAGGTCGAAGGACACCTCAGTGAACCCCAGCAGCGCCGCGCGGCGTTCCGTCACCACCCTCGTCGCGAGCCTTGCGGCCGTCGCCCTGCTCTCCGGCTGCGGAGCGATCCAGAACGCGCTCGGAGGCGCCGCGGACGCGCAGCGCGACGAGCCCGGCGGGCAGATCACCGCGGCCTCGCAGGCTGACGTGTTCTCGTTGCAGGTGGGTGACTGCCTCGACCAGTCGGCAGAGAGCGCGGGCGAGATCGAGTCGCTGCCCGTCGTCCCCTGCAGTGACCCCCACGACGGCGAGATCTACGCCGAGCTCGAGCTCCCGGCGGGCGACTTCCCGGGTGCCGACGCCGTCAACGCCCGGGCGGACGAGTTCTGCATCGCCGAGTTCGAGCCCTTCGTCGGCGTCGCCTACGAGGACTCGGAGCTCTACTTCTGGTCGATGACCCCGCTCGAGGCCGGGTGGCAGGCCCTGGACGACCGCGTCGTGCAGTGCGTGCTCGACACCGCCCCGGAGCTGGTCACCGGCAGCCTGGCCGGCTCCGGGCGCTGAGCCGCTCCCTCTGAGCCGCTCGCCGGAGCCGCTCCGCTCTCTCGATGCCGCTCCGCCAACGCGTACACCGCCGACCACGACCCTGCTCGCCGCCGAACACGGGATCGGTGCCGTGAAGGGCCGCAGAACGACGCCAAGGTCGTTCTCGGCCGTCGGGGGACCTACCCGAAACGGCCCGAGATGTAGTCCTCCGTCGCCTGCTGGGTGGGCGAGGAGAACATGGTCGCGGTGTCGCCCATCTCGATGAGCTTGCCCGGCATGCCGGTCCCGGCGATGTTGAAGAACGCCGTCCGGTCGCTGACCCGTGCGGCCTGCTGCATGTTGTGCGTGACGATCACGATCGTGTAGTCGTTCTTCAGCTCGGCGATGAGGTCCTCGATCGCGAGCGTGGAGATCGGGTCGAGAGCCGAGCAGGGCTCGTCCATGAGGAGCACCTGGGGCTTGACCGCGATCGCCCGGGCGATGCACAGACGCTGCTGCTGCCCGCCGGACAAGCCCGAGCCCGGCCGGTCGAGGCGGTCCTTGACCTCGTTCCAGAGGTTCGCGCCACGCAGCGAGGACTCGACCAGCGCGTCGGCGTCGGACTTCGAGATCCGCTTGTTGTTGAGCTTGACCCCGGCGAGCACGTTCTCCTTGATCGACATCGTCGGGAACGGGTTCGGGCGCTGGAAGACCATGCCGACCTGGCGGCGGACCGCGACCGGGTCCACCTCGTCGCCGTACAGGTCCACGCCCTCCATGGCGACCGTACCCTCGACCCGAGCGCCGGGGATCACCTCGTGCATGCGGTTGAGGGTCCGGATGAACGTCGACTTCCCGCAGCCGGAGGGGCCGATGAACGCCGTCACCGAGCGCGGCTCGATCGTCATCGAGACGTCCTCCACGGCGAGGAAGTCACCGTAGTAGATGTTGAGATCCTTCACGTCGATGCGCTGTGCCATCGGTCCGTCCTGTCAGGTGGTGCGGAAGTCTGTCGGGTGTGCGGTGCGCGGTCAGCGCAGCTTCGGCGAGAAGTACCGGGAGATCAGCCGGGCCAGGAGGTTGAGCGCCATGACGATGAGGATCAGCGTCAGCGCGGCTGCCCACGCCCGGTCGAAGTTGATGGTCGAGATGCAGTCCGCGGCGTCCGCCGCGCAGGGGACGTAACCCTGCTGGTACTGACGATAGACGTACACGGGCAGCGTCATCATGCGGCCCTCGAAGAGGTTGTTGTTGATCGAGTCGATCACACCGACCGTGATGAGCAGCGGTGCGGTCTCCCCGATGACGCGGGCGATCGAGAGCATGACGCCCGTGACGATGCCGGCGACGGAGGTGCGCAGCACGACCTTGACGACCGTGAGCCACTTGGGGACACCGAGCGCGTAGGACGCCTCCCGCAGCTCGTTGGGCACGAGCTTGAGCATCTCCTCGGTGGACCGGACCACGACCGGGATCATGAGGACCGACAGCGCGACAGCACCGACGATGCCCATCCGGATGCCCGGTCCGAAGAACACGGCGAAGAGTGCGTAGGCGAACAGTCCCGCCACGATCGAGGGGATACCGGTCATGACGTCCACGAAGAACGTCACCGACCGGGCGAGCAGCCCACGCCCGTACTCGACGAGGTAGACGGCAGCGAGGATGCCGATCGGCACCGAGATGACGGCCGCGGCGAGCGTGATCTGCACCGTGCCGACGATCGCGTGGTAGATGCCGCCGGCGTCGATGCCCCCGAAGACGCCACGCATCGAGTTGGTGAGGAAGTACAGGTTGAACCGCTCGATGCCGTTCGACAGCACGGTCCAGGAGACGGAGATCAACGGGACCATCGCCAGCGCGAAGGCCAGGTACACCATGACCGTCATGCCTCGGTCGGTGCGCTTGCGACGCGCGTCGGCGCCCTTGAGCATCGCGCGGACCGATGCGCTGCGGTCCTGGTCCTGGCCCGGGGTGCTGTCGCCCGGGAGGTGCTCGACGGTGGTGCTCATCAGTTGGCCCCCGAGAAGTCCTTGCGGCGCGCGACGATCGCGCGGGCGGCCATGTTGACGGCCATGGTGATCACGAACAGGGCGAGGCCGGTGGCGATGAGCGTGCTCACACCGAGCGGCGGCGCCTCGGGGTACTGGGCGGCGATGTTGGCCGCGATCGTCTGCTGCTGACCTGCTTGGAGGACCGCGAACGAGTAGAGCGTCCCCGGGGACAGGATCATGAGGACCGCCATCGTCTCGCCGAGCGCTCGACCGAGGCCGAGCATCGACGCCGAGACGATGCCCGAGCGGGCGAACGGCAGCACCGCGGTGCGCACCATCTCCCACCGGGTCGCGCCCAGCGCGAGCGCGGCTTCCTCGTGCAGGCGCGGCGTCTGGAGGAAGACCTCGCGGCAGACGGCCGTGATGATCGGCAGGATCATCGCCGCGAGGACGACGGCCACCGTGAGCATGACGCGCGGCGGCTGGGAGGCCGGTCCGGCGAAGAGCGGGAACCACCCGAGCGTGCTCGCCAGCCAGTCCCACACGGGGTAGACGAGGGGGGCGAACGTCAGCGCGCCCCACAGCCCGTAGACCACGGAAGGGATGGCCGCCAGCAGGTCGACGACGTACCCGAGCGCGCTCGCGAGGCGGCGGGGAGCGTAGTGCGAGATGAAGAGGGCGATACCGACGGCGAGCGGGGTCGCGATGGCCAGGGCCAGCGCTGCGGCGAGCAGCGTGCCGAAGACCAGCGGCCCCACGAAGGTGACGAGGTTCGCGTCCTCGGGGAACCAGCTGACGCGCGCGGAGAGCTCGTCGCCCCCGGCGCTGATGGCGGGCCACGCCTCGATGAGGAGGAAGATCGCGACGGCGGCGAGGACGAGCAGGATGAGCGCTCCGGCACCGGTGGACAGCCAGCGGAAGACACGGCTCAGGCCCGTGTCAGAAGTCGTGCGACGACGTCGCCGACGTGCCGCTGGCGGTGCGGCGGGCGGAGGTGCGGTGGTAGTCACTCAAGCTCCCGTGCAGGTCGGGGTGCGGATCGGTGTGCTGTCACGCCGCAGCCGGCGGCCAGGTCCCACAGGACCCGACCACCGGCGTCGGCGCATCGGTGGTGCTGATGCTCGGTGCCTCAGGAGGCGCTGATCTGCTCGACGATCGTCTCGATCTCGCCCCGCAGCTCGGCCGAGATGGGCGCGGAGCCCGCGGCCGAGGCCGACTGCTGCTGACCCTCCTCGCTGGCGACGTAGCCGAGGAACGACTTCACGAGCTCGGCCTCGGCCTCGTCCGCGTACTGGAGGCACGCGAGCGAGTAGGAGACGAGGACGATCGGGTAGGTGCCCTCGGCGTCGGTGTCGCGGTCCAGCTCGAGCGCGAGGCTGCCCGCACCGCGGCCCTCGAGTCGTGGCGACGCGTCCACGATAGCCGCTGCGGCCTCGGGCGAGTACGGCACGAAGTCCTCACCGACGCCGATCGCGACGGTGCCCAGCGATCCGGCCTGCGAGGCGTCGGCGTAGCCGATCGTCCCCTCGCCGCCCTGGACCGTCTGCACGACGCCCGAGGTGCCCTGCGCGGACTGGCCGCCCTGCACCGGCCAGTCACCGCTCGGGTCGTGCGGCCAGGCGTCGCCGCCGGCAGCCGCGAGGTACTCGGTGAAGTTCTCGGTGGTGCCCGACTCGTCGGAGCGGTTCACCGGGGTGATGCGCGTGCTGGGGAGCTCGACGCCCTCGTTGTCCGCGGCGATCGCCGGGTCGTCCCACGACGTGATGTCGCCGTTGAAGACGCCCGCGAGCGTCTCACCGGACATCTGGAGCCCCTCGACCTCGGGCAGGTTGTAGATGACCGCGATCGGCGAGACGTAGAGCGGCACCTCGACGAAGTCGCCCATGCAGCGCTCCTGCGCGAGGGCGAACTCCTCCTCGTCCAGGGCGGCGTCGGAGCCGGCGAAGGACACGCCACCCTCGACGAACTGCGTGCGGCCACCACCCGACCCCACGGGGTCGTAGTTGACGGTGACGTCGGCGTTCAGGCTCTGGAAGCCGGCGCGCCAGGCATTCATCGCAGCTTCCTGCGAGCTCGCGCCGGCGCCGTTCAGCTCACCGCTGAGGTCGCTGACGGTGTCGGCGGTGGATCCGTCACCGGTGGACTCCCCGGTGGCGTTGCCCACCGGGTCGTCCGAGCCGCATGCGGCGAGGGTCAGGGCGAGCGCGCCGATGACGACGGCGGATCCAGCGCGGGAGAATCGGCTGAGCTTCACTCTTCGTTCCATCCTGTTCGAACGTCTCGAGCCACCAGCGACCGCCGGTGACAAGGAAGACGCTAAGCAGGCCGAGTGACGCGTCCGCCTAGTCACGGTGAACACGAGATGAACAGTGCACAGACACTTCGCAGGGCTGTGCACGACCGCTCCCGTGTGCGCCCTCTCAGCCCTCGCCGACCCCGTCGGCGACCTTGTAGCCGAGGCCCCGCACCGTGAGGAGATAGCGCGGCGAGGCCGGGTCGGGCTCGATCTTCGACCGGATGCGCTTCACGTGGACGTCGAGCGTCTTGGTGTCGCCGACGTAGTCCGCGCCCCAGACCCGGTCGATGAGCTGACCGCGCGTGAGGACGCGGCCGGCGTTGCGCAGCAGCAGCTCCAGGAGGTCGAACTCCTTGAGCGGGAACGCGACGACGTCGCCGTGGACTGTCACGGTGTGCCGCTCGACGTCCATCCGGACGGGACCGACCTCGAGGGACGGCTCCCCCGGCGCCTCGGCGCCCTGCTCGGTCGCGCCGTGCCGGCGCAGGACGGCCCGGACCCGGGCGAGGAGCTCGCGGAACGAGTACGGCTTGGTGACGTAGTCGTCGGCACCGAGCTCGAGCCCCACCACCTTGTCGATCTCGGAGTCCTTGGCCGTCAGCATGATCACCGGGACGTTGCCTCGCTGCCGCAGCTCGCGGCAGACCTCGGTGCCGCTGAGACCGGGGAGCATGAGGTCCAGCAGGACGAGGTCCGCGCCGCCGTCGTCGTAGGCCGCCAAAGCCTCCGGGCCGGTCGCGGCCGCGACGACGTCGAAGCCTTCTCGGGTGAGCTGATAGGTCAGGGGGTCGCGGTACGACTCCTCGTCCTCGACTACCAGGATGCGCGTCACGCATCCACCTCCTTGGTCGGGTCGTTCGTGCTGCCGGCCGCGCGCGGCGCGCCGGACGGGTGGAACATCGGTTCCGCGGGCGCGGGGTCGGGATCGTCGTCGACCGGGGCCGACGTGCTCGCGGCGGGGACGCGCAGGGTGAAGGTCGACCCGCGGCCAGGTTCCGACCACATCGTCACGTCGCCGCCGTGGTCCGCCGCGACGTGCTTGACGATGCTCAGGCCGAGACCGGTGCCCCCGGTGTCGCGCGACCGTGCGGGGTCGACGCGGTAGAACCGCTCGAAGACCCGGTCCTGCTCGTCCGCGGAGATGCCGATGCCCTGGTCGACGACCGCGATCTCCACCAGGTCGCCCGTGACCGAGACGCCCACCCCGACGCGTGTGTTGTCACCCGAGTAGGCCACGGCGTTGTCGAGCAGGTTCCGCACCGCGGTGACGAGCAGGTTGTGGTCGCCGTAGACGACGGCGTCGGCCGCGTCGAGGTCCCCGCCGACGGTGAGGGTGATCCCCTTCGCCTGGGCACGGGTGCGGGCACGGTCGACCGCCTCCTCGACGACGTCCCGTACGGGGATCGTCCTGACCTCCTTGAGGGCGCCGGCGACCTGGAGGCGGGAGAGCTCGATGATCTCCTGGACCAGCGCGGACAACCGGGTGGCCTCCGACTGCATGCGCTCGGCGAACCTGCGCACGGCGACCGGGTCGTCCGCGGCGTCCTGCACGGTCTCGGCGAGCAACGCGAGCGCGCCGACCGGGGTCTTGAGCTCGTGGGAGACGTTGACGACGAAGTCCCGCCGGATCGCCTCGACCCGGCGCGCCTCGGTCCGGTCCTCGGCGAGCACGAGGAGATGCTCGGGCCCGACCTGCGCCACCCGGACCTGGAGCATGACCCGGCCGCGCCCGACCGGACCGCGCGGGAGCTCGAGCTCCTCGTCGCGGATCACGCCGTCGCGGCGAACGCCCGCGATCATGTCCCAGATGGCGGGGTGCACGACGGTGTCGTTGCGAACCAGCCCGAGCGCGTAGGCGGGCGGGCTCGCCCGGACGACCTCGTCCTCGGCGTCGAGGACGACCGCCGCCGAGCGCAGCACGGCGAGCACCCGGACGAGGCCCTCGTCCAGCTCTGCCGGCTCGGCGGGCGGAAGCCGGTGTTGCTGCCGTTCGCTGACCCGGAACGCGATCGCGGCGACGACACCGACGACCAGGCCGATCACCCCTGCGACGAGGATCGGCACTCCCTGAATCAGTCCGTTCACACTTCCAGGGTACGGTCGGTACCAGGGACGTCCGGACGACGAACCCTGCTGTGGCGTGTTCGGTGCGCAGTGTTCATCTGCGGGGACACTGGAGTTCACCGGACCGTTCACCTCGCGATGCGATGGTGGCCCGGAACCGCTGACACCCGGCGGCTGGAGGAAGGGAAGCGATGCGGGAAATCTTCGAGGCCGAGCTGAAGCAGGTGGGCGAGGACCTCGCCGAGATGAGCCGACTGGTCGAGTCGGCCATGGATCGTGCCGGAACGGCGCTCCTCACGGCGGACCTCCAGCTCGCGCAGTCGGTCATCGCCTCCGACCACGCGATCGACGCGCTCGAGCGCACGCTCGACGAGCGGTGCGTCCTGCTCCTCGCCCAGCAGCAGCCGGTCGCGACCGACCTGCGGGTGGTCGTCAGCGCACTGCGCATGAGCGCGACGCTGGAACGCATGGGCGACCTCGCCCGGCACGTCGCCCAGGTGGCGCGCGGGCGCTACCCGAGCGCGGCGGTCGAGCCGTCGATGCGCCGCACGTTCGAGCAGATGCAGGACGCCGCGGTGCGCGTCGCACGCCGGACGACCACCCTGCTCACGACGCGCGACCTCACCGTCGCGTCGAACATCGAGCGCGACGACGACCTGCTCGATCAGCTCCACCAGGACACGTTCACGGCGCTCCTCGGCCCGGACTGGTCCGGGACGCCGCAGGAGACCGTCGACGTCACCCTCCTGGGTCGCTACTACGAGCGCTTCGGCGACCACGGCGTCTCGATCGCCAAGCGCGTGACGTTCCTCGTGACGGGTGACTTCGCGGACGACCGCGGGCGCCCGAGCACGGCCAGCACGACGGCGTAGCGGTCCACGCCGGCACCGCCCCACCAGCATGACGAACGGCGCGGCCCCCTCGCGGGGGCCGCGCCGTTCGTCGTGCTGCCCGGGGGGCCGGTGGCTCAGCGACCCTGGTTCGCGACTGCTGCCGCGGCCGTGGCAGCCGCCTCGGGGTCGAGGTAGCGTCCGCCCTTCGTCACGGGGCGCAGGTCCTCGTCCAGCTCGTAGAGCAGCGGGATGCCGGTCGGGATGTTGAGCCCGGCGATGTCCTCGTCGGAGATGCCGTCGAGGTGCTTGACGAGCGCGCGCAGCGAGTTGCCGTGCGCGGCCACCAGGACGGTCTTGCCGGCCTGCAGGTCCGGGACGACGTCAGACGTCCAGTACGGCAGCGCACGGTCGAGGACGTTCTTCAGCGCCTCTGCCCGCACGACGGGGGCGTCCGCGTAGCGCGGGTCCGTGTCCTGCGAGAACTCCGAGCCGAGCTCGATGTCCGGCGGCGGCACGTCGTAGGAGCGGCGCCACAGCATGAACTGCTCCTCGCCGTACGTGTCCAGGGTCTGCTTCTTGTCCTTGCCCTGGAGTGCCCCGTAGTGGCGCTCATTGAGGTGCCAGCTGCGCTTGACCGGGATCCAGTGGCGGTCCGCCGCGTCGAGGGCGAGGTTCGCCGTCGTGATGGCGCGGCGCAGGAGCGACGTGTGGACGACGTCGGGCAGGATGCCGGCCTCGCGCAGGAGATGCCCTCCGCGCGTCGCCTCCTCAGTGCCCTTCTGCGACAGCGGGACGTCCACCCAGCCGGTGAAGAGGTTCTTGGCGTTCCATTCGCTCTCGCCGTGGCGGAGCAGCACGAGGGTGTAGGTCATGGTTCCATCCTGCCGCACGCCGTCAGGACGGGGCACCCGTGTCCCGGGTGGTGGTCACGCGTGGTCGGGTCGTGGGAATCACGACCGCGCCGCGGTGTGTTGCACGGGCATGCCCATCACCGGAGAGTACGCACCGAGCCCGTCCGAGCACGCCCGCCGCCAGGTCGAGACCTACGAGAGCTCCGGAGGGACGCAGGCCACGACGATGGGCGGGCGCCCCGTCGTGATCCTCACGACGCTCGGCGCCCGCAGCGGCAAGGTCCGCAAGACCCCGCTCATGCGCGTCGAGCACGACGGCGCGTACGCGGTCGTCGCGTCTCTCGGCGGCGCGCCGACGCACCCCGTCTGGTACCACAACCTGCTGGCGCACCACCTCGCCGAGCTGCAGGACGGCCCCGATCGCCACGACTACGTCGCCCGCGAAGTCACGGGCGCAGAGAAGGCCGCGTGGTGGGAGCGGGCCGTCGCGGCCTACCCGCCGTACGCCGACTACCAGGAGCGCACACGGCGAGAGATCCCGGTGCTCGTCCTCGAGCGGACCGCGTGACCGGGCTGCCGCCCGCAGCAGCCCGGTAGGGAGCCGGCGGGCGGCGCAGCCCTAGCGGGCGGAGCGTACCTGCGCGGCGAGCTCGTAGACCTTGAGCATCTGCTCGGCCGCGGCGTCCCAGCCGAATCGCGCGGACGCGCGGCGAGCCCCGGCGGCCAGCGCGGCGCGGCGGACGTCGTCGCCGAGCAGGTCGGCGAGGGCGCGAGCCCACGTCCGGGGATCGTGGTCGGGCACGAGCACACCGGACACACCGTCCTCGACGATCGTGCGCAGCCCTCCGACGGCGGCCGCCACGACCGGGGTCCCGGTCGCCTGCGCCTCGGCGGCGACGAGCCCGAACGACTCGTTGTGGGACGGGACGGCCACGACGTCCGCGGCCCGGAAGTACTGCGCGAGCACCTCCCGGCCCACGGGCGGGCGCACCACGAGGCGGTCGGCGACCCCCACCTGGTAGGCCAGGGCCTCGAGCTCGCGCACCGCCGTGGGACGACCGCTCGCTCCTCCGAGCACCACGAGCGTCGGGACCGCCTCGCCCCGCTCGGCGAGCACACCCATCGCCCGGACGAGCAGGTCCGGCGCCTTGAGCGGCTGCACCCGGCCCGCGAAGAGGACGATCCGGTCGTCGGCCGGGAGGCCCAGCGCGGCGCGCAGAGCAGGCCGGCCGAGCGTCCCCGGCGAGAACACCTCGAGGTCCACGCCCGGTGCCACGACGTGGACGCGCGCGGGATCCGCGTGGTAGTCCGCGACGAGGTCCGACGCCTCCGCGTCGGTGTTCGCGACGAGCGCGTCCGCCTCCTCGACGACCTGCTCCTCGCCGATGATCCGGCCCAGGGGTTCGGGTGCGTCGCCCGGCGCGAGCGCGGCGTTCTTCACGCGCGCGAGCGTGTGCATCGTGTGCACGAGGGGCACGTCCCAACGATCGGCAGCCAGCCAGCCCACCTGACCGGAGAGCCAGTAGTGGGTGTGCACGACGTCGTACCACCCGACCGCGCGCCGGGCCTCGGCCCGCAGCACCCCGGCCGTGAAGGCGCAGAGCTGCCCGGGCAGGTCGTTCTTGTCCAGCCCTTCGAACGGTCCGGCCGCGACGTGCCGGACGAGGACGCGCTCGGCGACCTCCACCTTGGTCGGCTGCGCGGACGACGTCGCCCGGGTGAAGATCTCCACCTGCGCCCCGCGCCGGGCCAGCGCCTGCGAGAGCTCGGTGACGTAGACGTTCATCCCGCCCGCGTCCCCGGTCCCCGGCTGGTCGAGCGGGGAGGTGTGGACGGAGAGCATCGCGATCCGTGGGTCGTCGCGCACGGTCAGTCCTCGACCACGCACGCGGGGACGGGGACCGGGCACGAGCCCACGACCTCGCCCACGCCGCCCTCGCGCGGCACGCGCAGCGCCGTCAGCGTGGACGACTCCTGGTTGGCGACGACGACGAGGTCCGCGCGCGCGTCCGTGGCGCCGGACGACACGACCGCGAAGTGCCGCGGCCACCGGCCGCCGACCGGGGTGTCGCCCAGGTGGGTCAGCTCGGGGACGGGACCGGGACGCACCGCGAAGGTGGACAGGACGTCCGGGCCGCGGACCGCGACGAACAGCCGGGTGCCGTCGGCGCTGAGGGCGATGTGCGACGGGTATCCCCGCCCCCCGTCCGGCGCCACCGTCGAGCAGGCGGGGTGGTGCGCGGCGACGGCGTAGGGCGCGCCGCCGGGGTCCGCGCCGGGCTGCACGTGCGCGGCCGGGACCAGGACGTAGACGCGCGCGTCGAGCTCGGACACGAGCAGCACGGCGCTGCCGGGACCGTCACCCGGGACGTCGCCGTCGAGCGTCACGAAGTGGCGCGGCCCCGCACCGTCCGGGAGCCTGGCCGCGAGCCCGGCCGGGGCGTCGGGGCGGGTCGGGTACGGGTACCGGCGGAGCTCGTCCGTGCCGAGGTCCGCGACCCACGCCTCCCCGTCGACACGCGCGGAGGAGTGCGCGTGCGGCCCGTCCTGGCGCTCGTGGTCCGGGCCCGAGCCCTCGTGGGTCCGGTGCTGGGCCGCGCCGTCGAACGCCCCGTCGGTGTCCAGCGGCACGGCCGTGAAGACGCCGTTGCCGTAGTTCGTGACCCAGACCTCGGTCTCGGTGGACACGACGTGGCACGGGGACGACCCGCCGGTCGTCACCGGCTCACCGAGCGGGGCGAGCGTGCCGCCCGGCCCGACCGTGAACGCCGAGAGCTCACCGTCGGTCACCTCGGCGACCGCGTACAGGACACGACCCGTGGGGTGCAGCGCGACGAACGACGGTGCGGGGGTGGCGGCCGCGAGCCGCGGGGCCGTGAACGCACCGGAGCGGGAGTCCACGTCGACCCGCCAGACTCCTTCACCGCTTCCTGCGGGCCCGCCGTCGGGGTACGTGCCGATCCACAGGCCGCGTGTGCTGGTCGGTGCGGACGTCGAGGAGGTGCCGGAGCTCATGGAGCGAGCCTAGTTCGCACGCGGCACCGCTCGCGCCCGCAGCGTCAGCGTGGGTCGGCAGGGACGGTCGGCAGGGACGGCGACGGCCGGCAGGGTCGCCCCTGCCGGCCGTCGATCGCGCGTCGCGTCAGTGCGCGGCGTCGTACGCCGTCTGGACGTCCTGGGAGATGCGGCCACGGTCGTTGACCGTGTAACCGTTCGCCCGCGCCCACTCGCGGATCTCGGTCGCCTTGGAGACGCCGTTCCCGCCCCCACGAGGCCGGCGCGACGTGCGCGTCGTCCCTCGCGAGGAGACCTTGCGCGCATTACCGACCCAGGACGCCATGGCGTCGCGCAGCTCTTGTGCGTGCGCCGAGCTGAGGTCGATCTCGTAGGACACGCCGTCGAGAGCGAAGGTCACCGTCTCGTCCGCCGCGCCACCGTCGATGTCGTCGACGAGAATTACCTGGACTTTCTGAGCCACTGTGATTACCTCACGCATCAGAGAATGGAGATCGTGTGGTAATCATGCCAGCGCGCCCCGCGAGCGTCAAAGCACAACGCCTGTGGCACGCAAGAATTCAAGGCTTCTCGTCCGGGCGCACGGAAGAAGGTGCGGGAGAAACAGGTGTCCTGGCGTCCAGCTCGGCCAGGGCACGGCGTTCGTTCCTGTCAGCACGCACGATGTATCGCATCGCGACGTAGAACAGCACGCCCACACCGATGGACGGGATCAACGCGCCGACGGCGGGCCAGAAATCGCTCATGCGTCGAGTCTACGTCCGCTCACTGCGCGGGCTTGACGAGCGGGAAGAGGATCGTCTCGCGGATCCCCTGGCCCGTGAGCGCCATGAGAAGTCGGTCGATGCCCAGGCCCATCCCCCCGGACGGCGGCATGGCGTGCTCCATGGCCACGAGGAAGTCCTCGTCCAGCCGCATCGCCTCGTCGTCGCCGGCGGCCGCCAGCTGCGCCTGCGCCTCGAAGCGCTGGCGCTGGATGACCGGGTCGACGAGCTCGGAGTACGCCGTCGCGAGCTCGACGCCCCGGATGTACAGGTCCCACTTCTCCACCTGACCGCGCACCGTGCGGTGGTCCCGCGTGAGCGGCGAGGTCTCGACCGGGAAGTCCCGGACGAAGGTGGGTGCGACGAGATGGTCGCCGACGAGGTGCTCCCACAGGCTCTCGACGAGCTTTCCGTGATTCACGCTCTTCGGGTCGAACGAGACCTCGAGACGGTTCGCGAGGGCGGAAAGGTGTTCCACGGTCGTCGCGGGCGTGATCTCCTCGCCGAGAGCCTCGGAGAGCGAGTCGTACATGCGCAGCTGCGCCCATTCACCGCCGACGTCGTACTCGGTGCCGTCGGAAAGAGTGACCAGCGTCGTCCCGAGCGCGTCGGAGGCCGCCCGCTGCACAAGGTTCTGCGTGAGCGTCGCCATGGTGTTGTAGTCGCCATAGGCCTCGTACGCCTCGAGCATCGCGAATTCCGGCGAGTGCGTGGAGTCGACGCCCTCGTTGCGGAAGTTCCGGTTGATCTCGAAGACCTTCTCCACTCCCCCGACCGCGGCACGCTTGAGGAAGAGCTCGGGAGCGATTCGCAGGAACAAGGGGATGTCGAACGCATTCATGTGCGTCTCGAACTGGCGCGCCGCCGCGCCTTCCGGACGTGTCTGCAGCATCGGGGTCTCGACCTCGAGGAATCCGCGCTCGTGGAAGTTCTCCCGCAGGGAGCGCACCACGGCCGCACGCAGCCGCACCATGTCGCGGGCGGCGGGCCGGGCGATGAGGTCGACGTACCGCTGGCGGACCCGCGACTCCTCGGAGAGGTCCTTGTGCAGCACCGGCAGGGGGCGCAACGACTTGGCGGCGAGCTGCCACGAGTCGGCGAAGATGCTCAGCTCCCCGCGGCGGGAGCTGATGACCTTGCCGTGCGCGAAGAGGTGGTCGCCGAGGTCGACGTCGGCCTTGAAGGTCTCGAGCGACTCGGGGCCGACCACGGCCTGGCTCAGCATGACCTGGAGACGGTTGCCCTCGCCGTCCTGCAGGGACACGAAGCAGAGCTTGCCGGTGTTGCGCAGGAAGACCACCCGGCCGGCGACGCCGACCTCGTCCTCGGTCTCCTGCCCGGCCTCGAGGTGGTCGTACGCGGCACGCACCTCGGCGATCGTGTGCGTGCGCGCGACCTCGACCGGGTACGCCTCGTCGCCCCGCGCGAGGATGCGTTCACGCTTGTCCCGGCGGATCCGGAGCTGCTCGGGGAGGTCGTCGGGCGCGTCGGCCAGGGCGGTGGGGGCGTCGGAGGTCACCGGAGGATTCTACCGGCGCCCTCGGCACGCCCCGGCACGAGCAGGTCAGGCCTCGGGCTGCAGGTCCAGCGCGAGGTCGAGGATCGGCGCGGAGTGCGTGAGGGCACCGACCGACAGGTAGTCCACGCCCGTCCCGGCGACCTCGCGCGCGCGCTCGAGCGTGAGGTTGCCCGTGGCCTCGAGCTCGATCCGCCCGGTCTCGTCCTCGCGCTCCCGCACGGCCGTGACGGTCGCCGCGAGCACCGGCGTCGGCATGTTGTCGAGCAGCAGGAAGTCCGCACCGGCGTCGATCGCCTCGAGCGCCTGCGCGGTGGTGTCCGCCTCGACCTGGACCAGCACGTCCGGGAACGCCTGACGGATCGCGACGATCGCGGCGCTCACGGACCCCGCGGCGACGACGTGGTTGTCCTTGACCATCGCGACGTCGTAGAGGCCCATGCGCTTGTTGGTGCCACCGCCTGCGCGGACCGCGTACTTCTCGAGGGCGCGCAAGCCCGGGGTGGTCTTGCGCGTGTCCAGGACCTGCGCCCCCGTGCCGTCGAGCTCGCGGGCCCAGGCCCTGGTCGCCGTCGCGACGCCCGAGGCCCTGCTCGCGAGGTTGAGGAGCGTGCGCTCCGCGGTGAGCAGCACCTGCACGGGACCGCTCAGCCGGGCGAGCACCTGACCGGCGGTCACCTCGTCCCCGTCGCGGGCGACGAGTCCCACCTCGACGCCCGGCAGGCCGAACCGCTCGGCGACCTGGCGGGTCACCTCGGCGACCACGACCAGTCCCGCCACCACACCGGGGGCGCGCGCCACGAGGTGGGCGGTGCCCGTGCCCGACGCCGGCACGGTCGCCTGGGTGGTCACGTCACGGCCGGGCGCGGGGCCGAGGTCCTCGTCGAGGGCCCGTGCGACGGTCTCGGCGATCCAGGCGGGGTCGAGGCCGTTCGCTGATGCAGAAGGGACGGGTGCCTGCGGGGAGGTGCTCACGCGCACCCACGGTAGCCGGTCACCCCGCGTGCAGCGTCCCGTCCTCGTCGAGCACGACGACGACCCGCCGCTCCCAGGTCGGGTCCGGCGCGGGGAAGTCGGTGCGGTAGTGCCCGCCCCGGCTCTCGGTGCGCACGGTGGCCGCAGCGGTCAGCGCGGTGGCGACCTGGTGGATGTTCGTCGTCTCCCACTCTGCCGCCTGCGGCTCCGCGACGACGTCGGAGGCCACGTGGGCGTCCGTACGCACCGACGCGAGCCGGTCGGCCGCGACCGCGAGCCCGACCGCGTCCCGGATGACGCCGGGGCCTGCGGAGGTGATCGACTGGATGCGGGAGCGGGCGGCTGCGGCGACGAGCGCTGACGGTCCGGGACGTGCGACCGGCTCGCCTCCGACGAGGTCGCCCGCGCCGACCCGTTCCGTGATCTCCCGGGCCGCGCGGTGGGCGAACACCAGCCCTTCGAGCAGCGAGTTCGACGCGAGGCGGTTGGCGCCGTGCACACCGGTGCACGCGACCTCGCCGATCGCGTAGAGACCGTCGAGCGACGAGCGCCCGTGCAGGTCGGTGACGACACCGCCCGAGTGGTAGTGCTGGGCCGGCGCGACCGGCACCGGCTCCTCGGTGATGTCGATGCCCTGGTCGAGCAGCCGGCCGCTGATCGTCGGGAACCGGCGACGCAGGAAGTCCGCCCCGAGGTGGCGTGCGTCGAGCAGGACGTGGTCGGACGCCGTCGCGGCCATCTGCCGCACGATCGCGTGCGCGACGACGTCGCGCGGAGCGAGCTCGGCCATGGGGTGGACCGACGGCATGAAGCGCGCGCCGTCCGTGTCGAGGAGGATCGCGCCCTCCCCGCGCACCGCCTCCGAGATGAGCGGGAGCTGGCCCTTCGCACCGATCCCCGACCACAGCACCGTCGGGTGGAACTGCACGAACTCCAGGTCGCCCAGCGTCGCGCCGGCACGTAGCGCGGCGGCGATCCCGTCGCCGGTCGCCTGGGGCGGGTTCGTCGAGGAGCGGAACACCTGGCCCACGCCGCCGGTGGCCAGGACGACGGCCTTGGCGAGCGCCGCGCCGACCCCGTCCCGGGACCCCTCGCCGCGCACGTGCAGCGTGACGCCGCAGGCCCGCGGCCCGTCGCCGGACGCCGTCGTCAGCACGTCGAGGACGAGGGCGTTCTCGATCACCTCGATGCCCGGGTCCGCGAGCACCGCCTCCAGCTGGGAGACGAGCGCGCGGGAGATCTCGGCGCCCGTCGCGTCCCCGCCGGCGTGGGCGATGCGGTCGGCGTGGTGCCCGCCCTCACGGGTGAGGGCGATGTCACCGCCCGGCCCCAGGTCGAAGTTCGCCCCGCGGGCGACGAGCTCGTGCACCCGCGCCGGACCCTCGGTGACGAGGACCTCGACCGCGACCGGGTCGCACAGACCGCCGCCCGCCACGAGGGTGTCGGCGAGGTGCGCTTCCGGCGAGTCCTCGGGGTGCAGCGCGGCGGCGATCCCGCCCTGCGCCCAGACCGTCGACCCGGACGACAGCGCGCCCTTGGTCACGAGCAGCACCCGCGGCACCCGTGCCCGCAGCTCGAGCGCCGCGGTGAGGCCCGCGATCCCGGAGCCGACGACGATCGCGTCGGCCGTCGTCGTCCAGCCCGGGTCGGGCGCCGCGAGGGTTCGCGCGACCCGGAGGCTCATGCCCCGCCGACCGGTCGCTGGAACGGGGCGGCCGCGATGCCGCTCGCCTCGAGGCCGAACCCGTCGGGGACCAGACCCGGCTCGTCCCCGAGCTCGACGATCCGGTTGCGCCCGTCGACGAACACGACGTTCGGGAGGTGGTGACGGGCCTCGGCGTCGGCGACCATGCCGTACGCGATGAGGATGACGACGTCGCCCGGCGAGACCAGGTGGGCGGCCGCGCCGTTGATGCAGATCTCGCCCGCACCCCGCTCGCCCGGGATGACGTAGGTCGTCAGGCGTGCGCCGTTCGTCACGTCCACCACGTCGACCTGCTGCCCGGGGTAGAGGTCGGCCGCCTCCAGCAGGTCCACGTCGACCGTGATCGAGCCGACGTAGTGCAGGTCGGCCTGCGTCACGGTCGCCCGGTGGATCTTGCCGATCATCATCGGCCGCTGCAGGGACGCGGGACGGGGGTGTCGGGTCGGGTCGGTCACGAGGTTCCTCCAGGTCGAGCCGCCGGGCGGGCCTTGCCGCCCGGCGTGGGGGCCATGGCGCGCAGGTCCACGGCCATGTTGTCGATGAGTCGCGTCGAGCCGACGCGTGCCGCCACGAGCAGGAGTGCCGGCCCGGTCGCGTCCGACGCCAGCTCGGCCGCGTCCGCAGGGTCCACCAGCGCAAGGTAGTCGACCACAACGCCCGGTGACGCGTTGAGCATTCCCGCTGCGGCGCGGATCACTCCCGTCGGACCGGCGCCGAGCGCTCCGGCGTCCGCACCCACGCGCAGGGCCGCGCTGAGCGCCAGGGCGTCCGCACGCTCGGCGGGTGACAGGTAGGCGTTGCGCGACGACAGCGCCAGGCCGTCCTCGTCCCGCACCGTCGGCACGCCGA
Source organism: Oerskovia flava (assembly GCF_026163685.1). Taxonomy (GTDB): domain Bacteria; phylum Actinomycetota; class Actinomycetes; order Actinomycetales; family Cellulomonadaceae; genus Oerskovia_A; species Oerskovia_A flava. The sequence continues at coordinate 20,452 of NZ_JAOXSR010000007.1, read as the reverse complement.
CCACGTCGACGGCGACGTCGAGATCGTGCACCATCCGACGCACCGCGATGAGCTGCTGGGCGTCCTTGCGGCCGAAGAGCGCGACGTCCGGCCGTGTCAGGTGCATCAGCTTGAGCACGACGGTCAGCATGCCGTCGAAGTGGCCGGGGCGGTGCGCGCCCTCGAGCACCTCGCCGACGGCACCCGCGCTCACCCGCACGACCGGCTCACCCCCGGGGTACACGCCGTCGCCGTCCGGCGCGAAGACCAGGTCGGTGCCGACCCCCGCGAGCAGGGCGACGTCACCCGCGAGATCACGGGGGTAGCGCTCCAGGTCCTCCCCAGCACCGAACTGCAGCGGGTTGACGAAGATCGTCACCACGACCTGCCCGCCCGGGCCGGCCTGCTCCCGGGCCCGGCGCACCAGCTCGAGGTGCCCGTCGTGCAGCGCGCCCATCGTCATGACGACGGCGCGGCGCGCGCCCGGTGCACGGCTCGCGTCCCAGCCGCGAAGCGCCGCGTCGAGCTCCGCGCGGGTGGTGGCGACGAGCGGTCCGGGACCTGATCCGGGGGCACGTCCGTGCGACATCTAGCGTTCCTCCAACACGTCGAGAATGTCCTGCGCCTGCCGCGCGTCGATGCGCCCGCTCGCGAGCGCCCGACGGGTCGCCCCGCGGCTCAGCTCCCGGTACGACGCCGGGACGTCGGTCGCGCCGCTCGCGACCGCGAGGTCCTCGAGCACCGCGAGGTGCTCCTCGACCGTCCCGACGTCGCCGCGCGAGACCGGGCCGGTGAGGGCGGCGATCGCCCCGGGACCACCACCGGAGCCCACGTCGGCGGTGCGGGTCGCGCCGTCGAGCGCCGCCGCGAGCAGCGGTGCGAGCACCCGTCCCGGCTGCTCGACGCCCGCGGCGGCGAGTGCCTGCGTTGCCTGCGCGACGAGGACCACGAGGTGGTTCGCCCCGTGGGCGAGCGCCGCGTGGTACAGGCCGCGGGCGTCCTCGTCGACGACGACGGGCTCGCCCCCGATCTCCACGACGAGCGCCTGCCCGATGGGCTGGACGGGCGCGGGCGCGGTCACCGCGAACGTGGTTCCCTCCAGGCGGGACAGGTCCAGCGACGTCCCGGTGAAGGTCATCGCGGGATGGATCGCGAGCGGGATGGCCCCCGCGGCGCGCGCGGGCTCGAGCACGGACGTCCCGAACCTGCCAGAGGTGTGCACGACGAGCTGTCCTGCCTGCCACGCCCCCACCTCGGCGAGCCCCGAGACCAGTGTGGGCAGGACGTCGTCGGGCACGGCGAGGAGCGCGAGCTCGGCGCGCCGGGCCACCTCCGGGACCTCCAGGACCGGGACGCCAGGGAGCAGGGTCTCGATCCGCTCGCGCGAGGCCTCCGAGATCCCGCTGGCGCCCACGACGGCGTGCCCGGTCGCCCGCAGCGCGCTGCCGAGGACGGCCCCGACCCGGCCCGCGCCGATGACGCCGACCCCGAGACGTCCGGGGCGGCGGGAGACGTCAGCCATCCGCGGGCTCCGGACGGGCGGCGGCATCGGTGCGCATCCACTGCTCGGGTGCGGCGTGCGCCCGGGCCTCGCGCGCACGCCGCGCCTGCGTGTCCATGAGCAGGCCGGCGTCGGCCTCGTCCAGGTGCTGCACGGTCGGGATGACCGGTCCGGGCGTCGAGTGCACCGTGAACGTCGCGACGCGCAGTCGCCGCTGCCACGGACCCTGCTGCAGGCCGAGGGACTGCGTCCGCTCGTGCGGCACGACCTCGAGCCGTCGCAGCAACCGACCGCGCCGCAGGAGGAGCGCACGGTCGGTCACGGCGAAGCCGTTGCGGCGCCACGCGACCGGGTCCAGGATGCGGGTGCGCCGCGGCGCCGCCGTGAAGTACTCCCCCGCGTCGAGCCCCGTCATGCCCTCGTCGAGGACCGCGAGCGGGTCGTCGGCGCCGAGGTCCGGCAGGACGAGCCACACGGCCGTGAGCGCCTCCTCACGCGTGCCCACGGGCAGCAGCACGCTGTTGCTGTCGCTGCCGTCGGCCGAGAGCGTGTAGCCCGCGACGTTGACGTCCACGCGCCACCAGTCCGGACCGCGCCAGAGCAGACCCTGCGTGAGGCGGATCGCCTGCACGCGGCCGGGCGGGATGGTCTGCGAGCGCGTCTCCAGCAGGCCGTGCCGGAGCCGGATGCCGTCGGGCGAGAGCGCCGACCGGAAGTTGAACTCCCGGGTGAACCGCGAGAAGAGATACCCACCGAAACCGAGCACCGCCGGGAAGGCGGTGAACAGCACCGAGAGCTCGCGGGTACCGATGACCAGGCCGACCAGCAGCAGCAGACCGAGAACGAGGCCGATCGTCGCCCCGGAGCGCAGGAGCGACAGCACGAGCCTGCCCGGAGGCACGGTCGTGATCGGCTGCTCGGGGGCCTCCGGGGCGACGAGCGCGAGGGTGTCCGACGCGTCGACACCGTCGCCGGGCGCGACGCCGCCGGGGGTTCCCTCGACGTCCGGCGACGCCGACGCGCCGGGCGCCGGGCCCCCCACCCGGATGCCCGCGGCCAGGGCGAGCAGCTCGTTGCGCAGCCGCTGGGCCTGCGCCTCCTTGAGGAAGCCGAGCTTGATGCCCGAGTCCGCGCCCCCGGCGACCTCGAGCTTCAGCTCGGCGAGCCCGAAGAGGCGCGCGACCAGTGGCTGCACGATATCGACGGCCTGCAGCCGGTCGAGCCGCGCCTTGCGCTGCTGCCGGAAGAGCACGCCCTGGTGGAGCCGCACGGACTCGTCGTCGATCGCGTACGTCGTCATGCGCCATGCGAGGGCCGAGTAGGCGAGCCCGACGAGACCGATCGCGAGGATGCCGAGGAGGATCTGCCACCATCGGTCACCCTCGAGGAGGTTGTCACCCTCGGGCAGCCCGTTGACCGTCTGCTGCCCGACGATGACGAAGAGCACGGCGATGACCGTCCAGCCGCGCACCACCGGTGTCACCGGGTGCACCCGGTGCCATACCAGCGGGGCCGGCTCGGGCGGGGTCGGGTCGGTGGACGACGGGTCGGTGGGCGACGGGTCGGTGGGCGACGGGTCGGTGCGTATCGGGTCGGTGGGCGTCAGGTCGCTCATAGCCCGGCCAGCCGGGCCTCGCCCCGGGACGCGAGACGGTCGCGCAGGCGCTCCGCCTCGCTCGGCTCGAGGCCATCGATCGTCGCGTCCGTGCCGGGCGACGCGGTGTGCAGCTGGACCTGGGCGATGCGGAACCTGCGCGCGACGGGACCGGCCTCGACGTCGACGTACTGCATCCGCCCGTAGGGCACCACCACGAGGGACCGGAACATGATCCCCTTGCGGATCAGCAGGTCGTCGTCGCGCTCTGCATAACCCATCGCCCGGACCTGCCGCGGCACCAGCAGCACGGCGACGACCATCATGATCACCAGCACGGCGGGAGCGATCCACACCCACGGCGTCGACGTCAGCACCGCGACCACCCCGCCCGCGACGGCCGGCACCACCAGCCACAGCCCGAGAGTGAGCAGGCGCGCGGACACGAGGCGCAACGAGACGCGCTGCCACACGATGCCGGGCGGGTCGAACGGTCCGGACGGTGCGGCGTCCGTCGTGCCGGGCTGGTCAGTCATGGTTCCATCCTCGCATCGACGCGCCACCGGTCAGGCACGGGCGACACCGCTGCTGCCCGAGCGGGCGTCAGGTGGACAGCGGGGCGTCCGGGCTCTCTGCGCCGGACGCCCCTCCCGGCCCGTCGCCGTCCGTCCCGCCGGGCAGCTCGCAGAACTTCTCCACCACCATCCCGACGACCGTCAGGACGACCGCGCACACGACCGCGGCCCCCGCGGCGGTCGCCCGGTCCCGGCGCGCGTCGATGGCGAGGTCCCCGAGGACGACGAGGACCTGGGCGAGGTACCACCCGGCGAGGAGCGCGCCCGTCAGCGACGCGGCCTTGGCCAGGACGAGGGTGCGTGCCGCTCGCAGCGGGTCGAGCGACGGTCGCCTGCCCTGCTGGTAGGAGCGCACCGCCCACCCGGCCCAGAGGATCGCACCGGCGAGCGCGAGGAGCGTGACGTCCACGACCCACGGGACGACGGGGAGGTACGTCCCACGACGCTCGAGCGACCAGACGGCCACCCAGCTGAGGAGGGTCGTGATCAGCAGCAGCCGGACCAGCGTGGCGACCGCGGTGCGACGCATCAACGGGACGGGCCCGCCGGGTCGACGGGGAACGTCGGCGGCACCCCGGTGATCGGGCCCTTCGGGTCGGACGCCTCGGTCGTCGCACCCGGCTCACGGCGGGGCAGGCGGACCGGTGCGAACGGGTTCGCGGCAGGATGCTCCCCCTCGTCCAGGGCTTCCTGCTCGTCGCGCCTCGGCGCCTGCCCGACGTCGGCAGGGCCCGAAGGCGTCTCGATCGCGGGCACCCTGCTGACCGGGGCGAACGGGTTCGGCGGCAGCTGCGACCCCGCACCCACGAAGGCGGTCGGGTCGCCCGCACCCGCCGGCTCGTCGGGCTGCGGGTGGACGGGCGCGAAGGGTGGCCGCGGCCGTTCCGGTGCAGGCTCGTTCGACGGAGCGGTCGGTTGCGTCACCTGCTCGAACGGCGGCGCCGGCGGGAGCATCGGGGCTGGCGCCGGCGACGGCGCCGGTGTCAGCGGTGCGGGAGCCAGCGGTGCCGACTCCGGCATCCGCTCCGGCACCCACTGCTGCGGCTGTGGCTGCGCAGGAGCCTCTGGCCGCGCGGGTGCCTGCGGCTGCGGAGGGACCGGCTGGTGCCCGGACTGCTCGTCGTGTCGCCGGGGCGCGGGAGGTGCCGGCTCGCCGGCCGGCTGCCCGACGGGCGTGTGCTCGTCCGTCGACCGCTCACCGGCAGGCTGGACGTGGTTAGGCTCGTCGACCGGCTGGGCCTCGGTGGGCTGTGCGTCTGCGGCCCGGACGATCGGGACCGGGCCCGTGATGCTGCCCGGACCGTCGCCGGTCACCGCGGTGACCGGCGCCTCGGGCCGCGGGACGGGCGCCTGCGGCGGGACGGCCGCCAGGAACTGCCCCGAGATCGGTGCGGGCGACGAGGGTGCGGCCGGGGCCACGGACGGAGTCTCTCCCGTCCCGAGCCCTGGTGTCGGTTCCGTCAACCAGTCGAGCGCGAGCCAACGGATCCCAGTGCGGTCCGGGGCCGTCGCGGCGAGCGCCTGGACCGGGCCGCCGCCCAGGCCGGGGAGCACGGCATCGGGCGAGATCTGGGACCAGGGCTCGAGCACGAACGCCCGCTCGTGGGCACGCGGGTGCGGCAGCTCGAGGTCGTCGGCGACGGCGGTGAGCGTGCCGTAGACCACGAGGTCCACGTCGAGCGTCCGCGGTCCCCACTTCTCGTCGCGTACCCGGCCGTGGAGCTGCTCGACGCTCTGGCAGGCGTGCAGCAGGTCGCGGGCGGACAGCACCGTCCGGGCGAGGAGCACCGTGTTGAGGAAGTCCGGCTGCTCCGGTCCGACGGCGGCCGTCCGGGCGAGCGGCGATACGTCCGTGACCTCGATGCCGGAGATGCGGTCGAGATCCGTGATGGCCTCGCGCAGCGTCTCCTGCGCGTCGCCGAGGTTGGCACCGAGCGCGATCACCACGTCGACGAAGCCCGCGGGAACCTCGTCCATCCGGTCGCGCTCGCGGGCGGGCACGGACGGCGTCGTGGCGGCCGCGCCGTCCCCATGACGGTCCGGCTGCCCGTGCGGCTCGCCGGGGTCCTGGTCGTCGGGCTCCTGTTCCTCAACGGCCGGCTCGTGCAGGTCGGCCCTCGCCTGGTCGGCTCGCGCCGGCTCGTCGTGCGACTGGTCGTCCGGCTGTGCGACGTGGTGAGCCTCGCCGACGTCCGGCAGCGGAGGTGGACCGGCGGGTGCCTGCGGGGCGAAGGGCTCGCCGTGCAGGACGGCGGGTGCGACGGAGCCCACGGGGATCGGCGCCGCGGGCGCTGCGGGCGAGGCCGCCACGTGCTGCGGCGCCTCTGCTGCCGGCTGCGGCGCGACCGTCGGTGCGACGACGACGGGCACCTTCACCCGATCACGTCGGATCACGACCTCCACGTCGTCGAAGGGGACGTCGATCGGTGCCTGCGGCTTGTGGATCGCCACGTCGACGGCGACGACGGGCCCGTGTGCCAGCGCGGCGGCGGCGACCCGCTCGGCCACGGTCTCGATCAGGTCCACCGGCGACCCCTCGAGGATCGCGACGACCTCCTCGGCCACGACCGCGTAGCTCACCGTGTCCGCCAGGTCGTCCCCGACCGCTGCCGACCGGGTGTCGAGGTGCAGGACGACGTCCGCGCGGAACACCTGGCCCTCGACACGCTCGTGCGCGAGCACACCGTGATGGCCCGTGGCCGACAGCCCACCGATCCTGATCTGGTCGAGCGGGCGGCCGTCCGGACCGGGAACGACCCCTGTGAACGCTGCGGTCACGTCGTGCTCCCCTCGTCGTCGCCGAACGCTTCCTGAACCGTCTCATCCTGCGTGCTGACAGGGCCCGCCGTCGAGTCGACGGCGCGTGCGCCGTCCCACGCCGCGACGACCCGCACCGCGTCCGCGGTCGCCTGCACGGCGTGCACCCGCACGCACCAGGCCCCCGCGGCCGCGGCGAGCGTGGAGACCGCCGCCGTCGCCGCGTCCCGGGCAGCGGGCGGCGCCAGGACGCCGTCGGGTCCGGCGAGCAGGTGCCCGAGGAACCTCTTGCGGGACGCACCGACCAGGACGGGACGTCCGAGGGTGCGCAGCGTGCCGAGGTGGCTGAGCAGGGGCCAGTTCGCCGTGCCGGCCTTGGAGAAGCCCAGACCCGGGTCGAGCACGATCTGCTCGGCCCGCACCCCTGCCGCGCGCAGGTCGACCATCCGCGCGGCGAGCTCGTCCCGCACGTCCGCCACGACGTCGTCGTACACCTCGAGGGAGTCCATGACGTCTGCGTGCCCGCGCCAGTGCATGCACACGTACGCGACACCCGTGCGGGCGACGACCTCCGCCATGCGCGGGTCGGCGAGGCCTCCGGAGACGTCGTTGACGAGCCTGGCGCCGGACGCCACCGCCCGCTCCGCGACCACCGCGCGGGTGGTGTCGACGCTCACGACGGCGCCGTCGCGGGCGAGGGCCTCGATGACCGGCAGGACGCGCGCGAGCTCGTCCTCGACGGGCACCCGCGCCGCTCCCGGCCGTGTCGACTCACCGCCGACGTCGAGGATGTCCGCACCCTCGGCGCGCAGCCGACGTCCGTGCGCGACCGCAGCGGCTGGCTCGAACCACTCGCCGCCGTCGGAGAACGAGTCGGGCGTGACGTTGACGACCCCCATGACGAGAGTGCGCCCGAGGTCGTCGAGCTCGGCCAGGCCGGGGAGCCTCACGCTAGCGCCCGAGGATCAGGCTCATGGCTTCGGCGCGGGTGGCGACGTCGCGCATCTGCCCCCGCACCGCGGACGTGACCGTCCGCGAGCCCGGCTTGCGCACCCCGCGCATCGACATGCACAGGTGCTCGCACTCCACCACGACGATGACCCCGCGCGGCTGGAGGTTCCCCACGAGTGCGTCAGCGATCTGCGAGGTGAGGCGCTCCTGCACCTGTGGCCTGCGGGCGTAGACCTCGACGAGCCGCGCCAGCTTGGACAGCCCGGTGATCTGGCCGTCCGTGTTGGGGATGTACCCGACGTGCGCGACGCCGTGGAAGGGCACGAGGTGGTGCTCGCACGTCGAGTACACCTCGATGTCCTTGACGAGCACCATCTCCTCGTGGCCGAGGTCGAACGTCGTGCTCAGGACCTCGCCCGCATCCTGCCGCAGACCGGCGAAGATCTCCCGGTAGGCCCGCGCGACCCGAGCGGGGGTCTCGCGCAAACCCTCCCGGTCCGGGTCCTCGCCGACGGCGAAGAGGATCTCGCGGACCGCCGCCTCGATCCTGGGCGCGTCGTACGCCGGCACGTCGCCGGGTGCCGGGAGGTCGTCGGCGGCGTGGGCGACGCGGTGCGCGTCGTCCATCAGGTCGTCCGGTCCGGGTCGTCACCGTCCGCGGGCCGGTCGGTGAGCCGGTCGGCGATCCGGTCGGCGACCGACCTCGGCGCGTCCTGCACACCACCCACAGCACCGCCCGACGGCACCTCGCCGATCCGCTCGGGCGGCAGCTCGTCGCTCGCGGCAGCGGCCTCGTCCTGCGGGATCACGGGGCTGCCGTTGCTCTTGGACCTCTCGACGTCCGTCTGGACGGGCGGGCGCTGGGAGACCTCGCGCTGCTCGCTCGAGAGCCAGACGTCGCGGGCATCCCGCTTGACGACCGGCGCGAAGACGTCGGCGAGCTCGGCCTGGTTGAGGGTCTCCTTCTCCAGGAGCTCCAGCACCAGGTGGTCGAGCACGTCGCGGTACTGGGTGAGCACCTCCCACGCCTCGTCGTGAGCCGCCTCGACGAGCTTGCGGACCTCGTGGTCCACCGTGCCCGCCACGGATTCCGAGTAGTCGCGCTGGTGCCCCATGTCGCGGCCCAGGAACGGCTCCCCGGACCCGGTGCCGAGCTTGATCGCGCCGACGCGCTCGCTCATGCCGTACTCGGTGACCATCTTGCGGGCGATCGCCGTCGCCTTCTCGATGTCGTTGGACGCACCGGTCGTCGGGTCGTGGAAGACGAGCTCCTCCGCGACCCGGCCGCCCATCGCGTAGGCGAGCTGGTCGAGCAGCTCGTTGCGCGTCGTGGAGTACTTGTCCTCGGTGGGCATGACCATCGTGTACCCGAGGGCTCGCCCACGGGGAAGGATCGTCACCTTCGTCACCGGGTCGGTGTACCGCATCGCGGCCGCCACCAGGGCGTGCCCGCCCTCGTGGTAGGCGGTGACCTTCTGCTCCTTGACGTTCATCATGCGTGTGCGCTTCTGCGGACCCGCGACGACGCGGTCGATCGCCTCGTCGAGCGCGCGGTCGTCGATGAGCTGGGCACCGCTGCGCGCTGTGAGGAGCGCGGCCTCGTTGAGCACGTTGGCGAGGTCCGCACCGGTGAAGCCGGGCGTGCGGCGCGCGACGGCCATGAGATCGATCTCGGGGACGATCGGCTTGCCGAGGGAGTGCACCCGCAGGATTGCCTCGCGGCCCTTGAGGTCCGGTGCCTCGACCGCGATCTGACGGTCGAAGCGGCCGGGGCGCAGCAACGCCGGGTCGAGGATGTCGGGCCGGTTCGTGGCCGCGATGAGGATGACGTTCGCCTTGACGTCGAACCCGTCCATCTCGACGAGCAGCTGGTTGAGCGTCTGCTCGCGCTCGTCGTGGCCGCCGCCCATGCCTGCCCCGCGGTGCCGTCCGACGGCGTCGATCTCGTCGACGAAGATGATGGCGGGCGCGTTCTCCTTCGCCTGCTGGAACAGGTCGCGGACGCGGCTCGCGCCGACACCGACGAACATCTCCACGAAGTCCGAGCCGGAGATCGTGTAGAACGGCACGCCCGCCTCGCCGGCGACGGCGCGCGCGAGCAGCGTCTTGCCCGTCCCGGGCGGCCCGTACAGGAGCACACCCTTGGGGATCTTGGCGCCCAGGGCCTGGAACTTCTCCGGCTCGGCGAGGAACTCCTTGATCTCGTGGAGCTCCTCGACGGCCTCTTCGGCGCCGGCCACGTCCGCGAAGGTCACCTGCGGGGTGTCCTTCGAGACCAGCTTCGCCTTGGACTTCCCGAAGCCCATCACCTTCGAGCCGCCACCCTGCATCCGGGAGAGCAGGAACCAGAAGATGACGCCGATGATGAGGAACGGGATGAGCAGGGTGAGCAGCGACGACAGGAACGACGGCTGCGCGACCTCCGAGTTGTACCCGTCGGTGGGCTCCGCCGCGACGACCGCGTCGACCACGGCCTCGCCCTGCGGTGCGACGTAGAAGAACTCGACGTCGCGGCCCTTGTTGTCCTCGTCGACCTCGTAGTCCTCCGAGAGCGTCAGCCGGACCCGCTGGTCGCCGTCGACGATGAGGGCCTGCTCGACCGTGTCGCCGGCGAGCAGCTCCAGCCCCTGAGACGTGTCGATCCGCTCGACGGAGGGCCCCGACAGCGTCGTGAAGGCGATCCAGAGGATCACCAGGCCGAGCACGATCCAGACGATCGGGCCACTGAGAATCTTCTTGATGTTCATCGGCGACGGGGACGATTCCCCGCATCCCTCCACTCGCGCAATGGTTCGCCAGTGAAGTTACACGTTCTCCCTGGCAATTGGCTGGTCTGTTCGCCCAGGGCGTTGACCCGTCGTCAGCTGGAGTAGACGTGCGGGGCGAGGGTCCCGACGAACGGGAGGTTGCGGTACTTCTCGGCGTAGTCGAGGCCGTAGCCCACGACGAACTCGTTGGGGATGTCGAACCCGAGGTAGCGCACGTCGACGTCGACCTTCGCCGCGTCGGGCTTGCGCAGCATCGAGGCGATCTCCACCGACGCCGGCCCGCGCGAGCGCAGGTTGGACAGGAGCCACGACAGCGTCAGGCCCGAGTCGATGATGTCCTCGACGACGAGCACGTTGCGGCCGGAGAGGTCGGTGTCGAGGTCCTTGAGGATCCGCACGACGCCCGAGGACTTGGTGCCCGAGCCGTAGGACGAGACCGCCATCCAGTCCATCTCGACGGGGTGGTGCAGGTGCCGGGCGAGGTCCGCCATCACCATGATGGCGCCCTTGAGGACGCCGACGAGCAGCAGGTCCTTGCCCGCGTAGTCGCGGTCGATCTGCGCGGCGATCTCACCGAGCCGCGTCTCGAGCTGCTCCTGGGTGAGGAGGATGTTCTCGAGATCGTTGCCGACGTCCGATGCGTCCACGGGGGCTACTCCTGGTGGTGTTGGTGGGTGTGGCCGGAGACCACGGGTGCGGGTCGTAGGAAAAGCCTGCCACACGCGCGCCACGCACGAAGATCACCCGGCAGGTGCAGCGGACCCTGCCCCCGCCAGCGGGTGACGAGGGCGTCGAGGGCGGCCACGTGCGTGTGCCCGAGAGCCCCGGCGGGCGCCCCCGCGGCGGCGGCGGCGGACCGCAGTGCCCGACGGCGCAGCGCCGGCGGTGCGCCCGCGAGCACCTCGACGCCCAGCACGATCCCGCGACCGTCCTGGTCCCCGCCGGTCCCGGCGACGTCCACCTCGCGCCGTGCGCGCTCGAGCAGGTCGTCGGCGAGGCCGTCGAGCAGGTCTGCGTCGTCGCGCAGCTGGTCCGCCGTCCGGGCGAGCGCCTCCGCCACGCCCGGACCGAGCACCCCCTCCAGGGCGGGCAGCGCGCGCGCCCGCACCTGCGAACGCAGCGGCGTCCCGGCCGCACCGTTCGTCGGGTCCTGCCAGTAGGCGAGGCCGTTCGCGGTGCACACCGCCTCCGTGTCGCTCCTGCGCAGCCCGAGGAACGGGCGCCGCCACAGCCCGCGGACGGCTCGCATGCCGGCCAGCGAGCGAGCGCCCGACCCGCGCGCGAGGCCGAGCAGAACCGTCTCCGCCTGGTCGTCGAGCGTGTGCCCGAGCAGCACCCCGGCCGCACCCCGATCACGCGCGACGTCCTCGAGCGCCGCGTACCGGGCTGCCCGGGCGGCGGCCTCCAGCCCTCCGTCCGAGCCGACGACGACGCGGCGCACCTCGACCGGGTCGAGCCCGAGCCCGCGGCAGGTGCGGGCGGCGTCGGCGGCGACGCCGCCCGAACCCGGCTGGAGGCCGTGGTCGACGATCACCGCACCGGCGCGGACGCCGGACCGGCGCGTCACGAACGCGGTCGCGGCCGCGAGCGCGAGGGAGTCGGCGCCGCCGGAGCACGCGACGAGCACGAGGTCGCCCGGGGCGAGGTCCGCCGTCGCGGCACGGACGGCGTTGCGCGCGGCGGCCACGGACGGTGCGGGTCCGGCCATCGGCTCAGCCGTGGACCCTGCGCACCCAGGCCCGCGCGTCGGCGATCTCCCGGGAGGTCGGCAGGTTCTCCGGTGCGGCCCACACGGCGTTGAAGCCGTCGCGGCCGACGTCCTTCTCCACGGCGCGCACGAATGCCGCCCCGTCGCGGTACTGCGCGATCTTGGCGTCCATCCCCAGCAGGCGGCGCAGCACGGCGTCGAACGTCCCCGACCCCGCGCCGTCGCGCCGTCGCTCGAAGCGGGCCCGGATCTGCCGGACGGTGCGCACGGTCCGGGGACCGACCGCGTCCATGGCGACGTCCGCGTGGCCCTCGAGCAGCGCCATGACGGCCGAGACCTCCTCGACGGCGTGCCGCTGCTCGGGGCTGAGCACGCCGTCGAGCAGCGACGAACCGTCCCCCCGCACCGCGCCGAGCACCGCGCGGCCGGCGACCGTGAGCCGGTCGCGGAGCCGGGCCTCCGTCAGCCGCCGGGAGGACTCCGTGACGTCCGCGAGGAGCGACGTCGCGCGTGCGCGCAGGTGGTCGGCCAACCACGGTGCCGCCGAGAACTGCAGGGCGTGGGTCTGCTCGTGCAGGGCGACCCAGAGCCGGAAGTCCGACGGCACGAGCTCGAGCTCCCGCTCGACGTGCAGAACGTTCGGTGCGACGAGCAGCAGGCGCCCCGCGCCGGGGCTCTCGGGGGCGCTGTAGGGGTCGAACTGCCCGAGCACCCGGCTGGAGAGCGCCGCGAGCACCGCCCCGACCTGCGCGGCGCCCGTGAGTGCCGTCGCCTGCGACACCCGCGGTCGCCGGCCGCGGGCCTCGGCCTGGTGGTCGCCGGGGAGCCCGGCCGTCATCGCGGCCATGATCTCGGTGTTCGCCCTCGCCCACCGCACCCGGTCGACGACGTACACCGGCCCCAGGCTCGTCGGGCCCCCCGGGTCGGCGCCCGGGCCGGGAGCGACGCGCATCCGCGTGACGCGCAGGACGTGCGGGACCGCGGCGCTCGCCACCGCGTGCAGGTCGGCGACGAGGTCGTCGAGCTCGGTGCGGGACGCCGCCGGGCCGGGCCGGGCGAGCCGGCCGGCGATCTGCGCAGCTGCGGACCAGTCCACGAGAGGGGTGGGCGCCGCGTCGGTGAGCGTCATCGCTCCACCGTAGTCGCCGCGTGGCCACCGTGAGCGACCGTGGGCGGCCCCGGACGGCCGCGTACCGGTCAGGTGCAGCCACACTCGGCGAGCGAGGCCACGAAGCCGTCGAGGATGAGGCGGGCGCCCCACGTCCCGCCCTCGGGGACGTCGTCCACGAGGAGCGCGAACAGCAGGAGGCGGTCGTCGTCGGTCACCACGGTGCCGGCGAGCGAGGTGACGTCGGGCAGGCTCCCGGTCTTGGCGCGCACCACCCCGGCGCCCGGCGTCTCCACGAAGCGGTCGTCGAGCGTGCCGCTCAGCCCGGCGATCGCCAGACCCGTGGCACCGGTCCGCAGCTCGGGGTGCGCGGGGTCGGTGAGCAGCGCGAGGACGTCCACGAGCTGGCGCGCGGACAGGGCAGACCCGTCGCCGAGCCCCGCGCAGTCCGCGATCTGCGCACCGGTCAGGTCGACGCCGAGACGTTCGACGCTCGCCCGCACCGCCTGCGTGGCGCCCTCGGCGGAGCCCGGCAGGCCCGCGTCGAGCGCGACCACACGGCCCACGACCTCGGCGATGGTGTTGTCGGACCGCTGGAGGAGATAGTCCACGACCTCGCTCAGCGGCGCCGAGCGCACCTCGGCGATGGTCGTCGCGCTCGAGGGCGCGGTCCCCCGGACCGGTTCCCCGGTGACCGTGACACCCCGCTCGTCCAGTGCGGCGGCGAACACCTGGGCCGCCGCGAGCGCCGGGTCGGCACTGCGGGGCGCGTACTCCTCGTCCTCGAGCCGCGCGATGTCGATCGCGAGGGCCGTCACGGGCGCGACCCAGCCGTCCCGGACGCTGTCGGGGTGCCAGCTGGGGCTCTCGGCCGGACCGGTGAACAGCGAGTCGTCGACGACCAGCCGCACGGTCGTGCGGCCGGTGAGCCGCAGCTCTGCGGCGACCTGCGCCGCGAGGTCGCCCAGCCCGGCCCGGCCGTTCACCGCGGTCGGGTCACCGGCACCCGCCGCGAGCATCATGTCGCCGCCGCCCACCAGCGTGATCGTCTCCGCGGACTCCTGCACGACGCTCGTCGGCAGCGTGGTGGCGCCCCCCGGCGAGCTGAGGGCAGCGACCGCGGTGAGCAGCTTGAGGCTCGACGCCGGGACGAGCGTCGCGTCGGCGGCGTGCGAGCCGAGGGCCTCCCCGGTGCTCGCGTCGACGACCAGAGCACCGAGCGCCGGGCCGAGCCGCTGGTCGGCGGCGAGCGCGTCCACGGCGGACCCGACCTGCGCCGGGGACGGTACGGGCGCCGTCTCGTCGAGGATGTCGAGCGTGACGCTCGGCGGCGTCCCCTCGACCGCGCCGGGCGCCTGCGGGAACGGGGCCGGCTCTGCGTGCGGCGGCGCGAGGGTGAGCATCCCCGGCACCGCGTCGTACGCGTCGGCCGTCAGGTATGCCCCGGCCAACGTCAGCACCACCGCAGCGGTCGCGCCGGTCCGTGCGCCCCACCCCATCTTCGTCCCTCATGTCTCTCGGGCGTCCTGCACGCGACGCGCACCGTGCACCGGCAGATGCACGTGCGCATTATCACTCAGTTTCCGGCCCTCACGGGGGCCGCGACCACTCGCCGAACACCGATCACATGGCACACTGGACGCGCACGCAGGCGTGGTCCGCGTCGTCGTCGGCTCGTCGCCGGTGGGGGGCCCGCGTCTGCACGAACAGCCATCACCCGACCAGGTACCGCGCCGAGCACGCCGGACTGGTTCGACCTGGAGGAGAACAGTGGAGTTCGACGTCACGATCGAGATCCCGAAGGGCCAGCGCAACAAGTACGAGGTCGACCACGCGAGCGGTCGGATCCGGCTCGACCGCATGCTCTTCACCTCGACGCGCTACCCGGACGACTACGGGTTCATCGAGGGCACGCTCGGCGAGGACGGCGACCCGCTCGACGCGCTCGTCCTCCTCGAGGAGCCGACCTTCCCGGGCTGCCTGATCCGCTGCCGCGCGCTCGGCATGTTCCGCATGCGCGACGAGGCCGGCGGCGACGACAAGGTGCTCTGCGTCCCGACGGGTGACCAGCGCGCCGCGTGGCGCCAGGACATCGACGACGTGTCCGACTTCCACCGTCTCGAGATCCAGCACTTCTTCGAGGTCTATAAGGACCTGGAGCCCGGCAAGTCTGTCGAGGGCGCCCACTGGACGGGCCGCTCCGAGGCCGAGGCCGAGATCGAGCGCTCGATCCAGCGCGCCATCGACAGCGGGTACCACACGCCCGGTCACTGACCTCTCGCACCACGTGCGACGGCGCCGCTCCCCTGGTCGGGAGCGGCGCCGTCGTGCGTGGAGGCGGTGCGGGCCGATGAGCACCACCCTGCGAGATCTCACTCTTCAAGACACGTCTACCGACCCGCGAGACGGCGACCTAGTCTCGTCCGTATGACCTGCCGAATGTGTTGCTGACCCCGCGCACGTTCGCTCTGCCCTGCGTCGCCCCCTCCCCCTGTCGTCGATGACGGGCGGAGCTCCGGCGCCCCTCGGGCATCTCCCGTACACGTGCGCCATCCGCCCGCCCCGCGTCCCGCGCGTCGAGCAGCACGTGCGACGACGGTTCGCGGCTCCGATCGACGAACCCACCTGGAGAGCATCGTGACCGACACCACCCAGCCCGCAGCCCAGCCCGGATGGTCCTTCGAGACCCGCCAGATCCACGCCGGGCAGTCGCCCGACCCGACGACCGGCGCCCGCGCCCTGCCCATCTACCAGACGACCTCGTTCGTCTTCCCCGACGCCGGCGTCGCGGCCGACCGCTTCGCGCTCAAGGACCTCGGTCCGATCTACACACGCATCGGCAACCCGACCCAGGAGGTCGTCGAGAACCGCATCGCCTCGCTCGAGGGCGGGGTGGGCGCGCTCCTGCTCGCCTCGGGCCAGGCGGCCGAGACCTTCGCCATCCTCAACGTCGCCGAGGCCGGCGACCATGTCGTCGCCAGCCCCAGCCTGTACGGCGGCACGTACAACCTGCTGCACTACACGCTCCCCAAGCTCGGCATCACGACGACGTTCGTCACCGACCCGCACGACCCGCAGGCCTGGCGCGACGCGGTGCGGCCGAACACCAAGCTGTTCTTCGCCGAGACCATCCCCAACCCGAAGTCCGACGTCCTCGACATCGAGACGGTCGCCGCCGAGGCGCACGCCGCGGGCGTCCCGCTGATCGTCGACAACACCGTCGCGACCCCGTACCTCGTCCGGCCGCTCGAGCACGGCGCCGACATCGTGGTGCACTCGGCGACCAAGTACCTCGGCGGCCACGGCTCGGCCATCGGCGGGGTCATCGTCGACGGCGGCACGTTCGACTTCGCGCAGGACACGGAGCGCTTCGCGAACTTCAACACCCCGGACCCCAGCTACAACGGGATCGTCTTCGCCCGTGACCTCGGTGTGGGAGGCATCCTCGGTGCGAACCTCGCCTACATCCTCAAGGCCCGCGTCCAGCTCCTGCGCGACCTCGGGTCGGCCATCTCACCGTTCAACGCGTTCCTCATCTCCCAGGGCATCGAGACCCTGTCGCTGCGCGTGGAGCGCCACGTCGCCAACGCGCAGAAGGTCGCGGCCTGGCTCGAGGCGCGCGACGACGTCCGCCAGGTCCACTACGCGAGCCTGCCCTCCAGCCCTTGGTACGCGAACGCGCAGAAGTACGCGCCGCAGGGCGCCGGCGCCGTGCTGGCGTTCGAGCTCGACGGCGGCGCCGAGGCGGGCCAGGCGTTCGTGTCCGCGCTCGAGCTGCACTCGAACGTGGCGAACATCGGTGACGTCCGCTCGCTCGTCATCCACCCGGCCTCGACGACGCACAGCCAGCTGAGCCCGGACGAGCAGGCCCTGTCCGGGGTGACGCCGGGACTCGTGCGCCTGTCCGTCGGCATCGAGCACGTCGACGACATTCTCGCGGACCTCGAGCTCGGCTTCACGGCCGCGAAGTCGCAGCTCGGCGCCTGAGACGACCTGCCCGATGACGCACCTGGACAGCCGGGGCGCCCCTGGCGCCCCGGCCCTACAGTGGGAAGCAGTGAAGCCCGACCCTGCCCCGGTGGCCGGACCGTCCCGACGTCCGGCGTCGTCGCGCGCCCGGGTGAAGCCGGCGGTGCGCGCCTCGGGCGCCTGGCGCGAGGGGGACGACGTCGGGAACCGGCAGTTCGCGCAGGTCGGCACCTTCGACCTCGAGTCAGGTGTGCGCCTGCCCGACGTCCGCGTGGCGTACGAGACGTGGGGCACGTTGAACGCCGACGGGTCCAACGCGGTCCTGGTGCTGCACGCCCTGACGGGAGACTCCCACGTCACCGGGCCGCAGGGCCCGGGGCACGCCACGGCCGGGTGGTGGCAGGAGATGGTCGGGCCGGGCGCACCGATCGACACGAACACGTACTTCGTCGTCGCGCCGAACGCGCTCGGCGGCTGCCAGGGGACGACCGGCCCCGCGTCGTCGGCGCCAGACGGGCGCCCGTGGGGCAGCCGCTTCCCCCGCGTCAGCACGCGTGACCAGGTCGCCGTCGAGATCGAGCTCACCCGCGCGCTCGGGATCAGTTCCTGGGCCCTGGTCGTCGGCGCCTCGATGGGTGGCCTGCGGGTGCTGGAGTGGGCGGTCCTCGGCCCCGAGGCCGGCATCGCCGTCGAGGCGATCGCGCCCATCGCGACGAACGCGCAGACGAGCGGGGACCAGATCGCCTGGGCGCACCCGCAGCTCGGCGCGATCCGTGCCGACCCCGGGTTCCACGGTGGGGACTACTACGATCTGCCCGACGGCGAGGGGCCGCACCGCGGTCTCGGGATCGCGCGACAGATCGCCCACACCACGTACCGGTCGGCGCGTGAGCTCGACGAACGCTTCGGCCGCCTGCCGCAGGGGGGCGAGAACCCGTTCGTCGACGGGCGGTACGCCGTCCAGTCCTACCTCGATCACCACGGCGACAAGCTCGCGCGGCGGTTCGACGCGAACTCGTACCTCGTGCTCACCGAGTCCATGCTCACCCACGACCTCGGCCGCGACCGTGGCGGGGTCGAGGCGGCGCTCGCGCAGATCACGGCCCGGGCGCTCGTCGTGGCGGTCGACACCGACCGGCTCTTCCTCCCCGCCGGATGCGCGCGCATCGTCGCCGGGATCCCGGGAGCCGAGCCGCTGCACGTCCTACGGTCCGACTTCGGGCACGACGGGTTCCTCATCGACTTCGACCAGCTCGGCCCCGTGGTGGCGGACTTCCTCGGCCAGCGCGCGCGGCTCTGAGGACGGGAGCAAGGAGCAGGATGGATCCGGAGGTCACAGAAGCAGCCCGCGTGCTGCGGCAGCAATGGGCGCGGCTCGACACGTGGCTGCGCGATCTCGACGAGAGCGGCGCTCTGGACGACGGGATCACCGAGCGTCCGAGCGTGCTCGACGGCTGGACCCTCGGCCAGCTCGTCTCCCACCTCGGACGTGCCATGACGGCGCTCACGGCTGCGAGCCCCGTTCCGGCGGGCACACATCCACTGACGCTGGCCGAGTACCTGGGCACGTACCCGGCGCGAGCCGAGGAGGTCGCCGATGCGACACGGGAGCTCGACGCCGACCTCGGTCTCGACCGCCTCACCGGCGTCGGCCGTCTGGCACAGGCCGCGTTCGCTCGCCTCGACGAGCTCGCGGGCGAGACGATCGTGCAGGCGAGGCGTGGTCCGCTCACCCTGCGGGACATGGTGGTCTCCCGAACGGTCGAGCTGGTCGTCCACGCCGACGACCTCGCTCGCTCCGCGCCGGAGATCGGGTCGGACCCCGTCGATCCGCAGGCTCTGGCGGCCGTCGCCGACGAGCTGCTGCGCATCGTCGTCGCCCGGGGCGGATGGCGTCTGACCGTCGCAGACCCGCTCCTGTGGGTACGGCTCGCGACCGGACGTCAGCCCTATGACGTCGACGAGCTCGCTCGTGCTCTGGCGCCGGCGCACACCTCGGAGGCCGTGCCCGACCTCGGGCGGATGCTCCCGCTGCTGTAACGGATCTGCGGCCGATGTACGCACGAGCCGCGCGCCAGGCGCAGTGCCCGCCCAGACCGTAGGTTGGTCCCATGCTCGTCGCGTACGCTGCCCACCTCGGACTCCCCGACCCGCTGGACGGCCCTCGGGCCGAGCATCAGGTCGGGAGGGACGTGCCAGAACCGTGACCACGCCACGCACCTACCCGCCCGGATGGACCGAGGACGTGCTCGGACCGGACTACCGGCGGCACACGCTCGAACTCACGCCGGACGACGAGGGCGCCGTCGAGGCGACCGTCGTGCGCTACGAACCGCCCACGCCGGACGCGAGGCGACCGGTCCGGGCTGTGCTGTACCTGCACGGCTGGAGCGACTACTTCTTCCAGACCGAGCTCGCGCAGTACTGGAAGGCTCAGGGCGCGGCGTTCTACGCGCTCGACCTGCGCAAGTACGGCCGGAGCCTGCGACCACACCAGACCCCGGGGTACGTCGAGCACCTCGACGAGTACGACGAGGACATCGGAGCCGCGCTCGACCTGGTGCGGGACGAGCTCGGTGCGCACGCGTCGGTGATGCTCATGGGGCACTCCACGGGTGGGCTCGTCGCGGCGCTCTGGGCGCAGCGCCACCCGGGACGGATCCGCGGCCTTGTCCTCAACAGCCCCTGGTTGGAGCTGCAGGGTTCGTCGGTGGTCCGGACGGTCTCGACGCCGGCGATCCGCCAGCTCGCACGCTTCCAGCCCCGAGCACCGTTGCCCAACGTGGATCCCGGCTACTACGCGCGCAGTCTCCGCGACCTGAACGGTCGCGGCTGGGACATCGAACCGGCGTGGCGGCCGGTCCCGTCGTTCCCAGTCCGTGCCGGGTGGCTGCGCGCCATCATCGAGGGGCACGCGCGCGTGGCGGCAGGGCTGGATATCGACTGTCCCGTGGCCGTCCTGACCGCGAGCCGCTCGCTCATCAGCGCCCGGTGGAGCGAGGAGATGCGCAGCGCGGACATCGTCCTCGACGTGGAACTGCTCGCCCGTCGCGCACCGAACCTGGGACCCGTGGTCTCCGTGGTGAGGATCCTCGGCGGCGTGCACGACCTCTGCTTGTCGGCACCCGTACCACGAGCTCGCTTCTTCGCCGAGATGACGCGGTGGGTGGCCGGCTACGGGTGGAGCTGACGAGCGACGTGGGCCGGCCGCCCGGAGACGGGGTGTGGGGGTATGCCAAAGGCCCACCCCGGTGGGGTGGGCCTTTGGTGAATGGGTGTTCGGCGGCGTCCTACTCTCCCACCCCGTCTCCAGGGCAGTACCATCGGCGCTGAAGGGCTTAGCTTCCGGGTTCGGTATGGGACCGGGCGTTTCCCCTTCGCTGTGACCGCCGTAACGCTATCGAGTTGTCGGGTGCCCCCCTTTTGCCGCCCGTGGTCGTGGGTGGTGGGGGTGTTGGCCCGTTTCTCGGGAACCGCACAGTGGACGCGTAGCAAAAGTGTTGGTGTTGAAGTTGTTGGCTGATTAGTACCGGTCAGCTGCG
>NZ_JAOXSR010000006.1 GCF_026163685.1 Oerskovia flava | reverse complement strand
TGATGGTGCGTCGTGGCGGGCGCGGTCGGTGGTGCTGGCGACGGGGTCGGCGTACCGGGAGCTGGGCCTGGCTGATGAGAAGCGGTTGTCGGGTCGTGGGGTGTCGTGGTGCGCGACGTGTGACGGGTTCTTCTTCCGGGATCAGCACGTGGTGGTGGTCGGTGGTGGGGACTCGGCGATGGAGGAGGCGACGTTCTTGTCGCGGTTCGCCTCGCGGGTGACGGTGGTGCATCGTCGGGATGCGTTGCGGGCGTCGAAGATCATGGTCGATCGGGCGCAGGCGGACCCGAAGATCGACTTCGTGTGGAACGCGCAGGTCGTGGGGATCTCGGGGGCGGACAAGGTCTCCTCGGTGACGTTGCGTGACACGGTGAGCGGTGCGGAGCGGGTGCTGGACGCGACGGGGGTGTTCGTCGCGATCGGGCACGACCCGCGCACCGAGCTCGTGGCCGGTCAGGTCGATCTGGACGACGAGGGGTACATCCAGGTGGTCGGGCGGACCACGGCCACGAACCTGCCCGGGGTGTTCGCCTGCGGTGACGCGGTCGACCACACCTACCGTCAGGCCATCACCGCTGCCGGGTCCGGCTGCGCCGCAGCCCTCGACGCCCAGCGCTACCTCACCGAGCTGGCCGACGCCGCCGGTGCCGAAGACCTCGCCGGCACACCGGCGACCCCAGACCCTGAGAACCTGCCCCACGCACTGGAGGAGATCCGATGAGCACCCCGTACACCGAGACCACGACCACAGACGGCTACCCGAGCGCGACCGTCGCCATCACCGACGACACGTTCGCCGCCGAGGTCACCGACTCCGACATCCCTGTCCTGGTCGACTTCTGGGCCACCTGGTGCGGCCCGTGCCGCCAGGTCGCCCCGATCCTCGAGGAGCTCGCCGAGGAGTACGCCGGCCGGATCAAGATCACCAAGCTCGACACCGACGCCAACCCGCAGACCACCGCGGCCTACGGCATCGTCTCGATCCCGACGCTCAACCTCTACAAGGGCGGCGAGCTCGTGAAGTCGATCATCGGTGCACGCCCCAAGCGAGCCCTCGTCGAGGAGATCGACACCCTCCTCGCCTGATCTCGCGCCGTTCACGACCCGGTCTCTTCACGGAATCCCCCGATCCACCGTGCGAGACTGGGCCGGTGAGCACGCCGACGACACCTCCCGCGCAGTCCGCCAGCGGCGGAACACGACTCGACCCCTGGTTCGGGGCGTACGCGGAGCGAGCGCACGGGATGCGCGCGTCGGAGATCCGCGCCCTGTTCGCGGTCGCCAACCGGCCTGAGGTCGTCTCGCTCGCCGGCGGGATGCCCTACCTCGAGGGCCTGCCGCTCGACACCATCGCGGAGACGATGCAACGTCTCGTCGCGACGCGCGGCACGACCGTGCTCCAGTACGGCTCCGGTCAGGGCGACGAGACCCTCCGGGAGAAGATCGTCGACGTCGTACGCCTCGAGGGCATCGACTGCCACCCCGACGACATCGTCGTGACCACCGGCTCCCAGCAGGCGCTCGACCTCGTGACCCGGATCTTCATCGACCCGGGCGACGTCGTCGTCGCCGAGGCTCCGAGCTATGTCGGGGCCCTCGGGGTGTTCCGCTCCTACCAGGCCGACGTGGTGCACGTGCCCCTCGATGAGCACGGGCTCGTCCCCGAGGCGCTGGAGGAAGCCCTCACCTCCCTCGCAAGCCAGGGCAAACGTGTCAAGCTCCTCTATACCGTGCCGAACTTCCACAACCCGGCCGGTGTCACTCTCTCCGCCGAGCGCCGTCCGCGCGTCCTGGAGATCGCCCAGCGTTTCGGTGTCCTCGTCATCGAGGACAACCCCTACGGCCTGCTGGGCTTCTCCGGTGAACCGCTGCCGGCGATGCGGTCCATGGACGAGGACGGGGTCCTCTACCTCGGTTCGTTCTCCAAGACCTTCGCCCCCGGCTACCGGGTGGGCTGGGTCGTGGCTCCCCACGCCGTCCGCGAGAAGCTCGTCCTCGCGAGCGAGTCCGCGATCCTGTGCCCGTCGAACGCCTCGCAGCTGGCCATCGCTGCGTATCTCGAGACCTGCGACTGGAAGGGCCAGATCAAGCAGTTCCGCGAGCTCTACCGGGAGCGGCGGGACGCGATGATCGGCGCACTCGCCGAACACCTTCCCTCGGCGTCCTGGACCGTCCCTGACGGCGGCTTCTACACCTGGGTCCGGCTGCCCGACGGACTGGACGCCCGCTCGATGCTGCCTCGTGCCGTCACCTCCCGGGTCGCCTACGTGCCCGGGACGGCGTTCTACGCCGACGGCAGCGGCGCGGACCACGTGCGGCTCTCCTACTGCTTCCCGACGCCGGACCGTATCCGCGAAGGGGTCCGGCGATTCGCCGGTGTGGTGAACGCCGAGCGCGAGCTCGTCGAGATCTTCGGGACCGGCGCCGACCTGGACCCGGACCTGACGGACGTCGACAGCCCCTCCCCCGACCTCGCCTGACCCCGCTCGACCGGACGCGCACTCCTCGGCGTACCGACGCAGGACTCGTGTCCGCTCGAGCGATGCAGGGGCGACCACCATCGATGCAGACGAACAGGGCGGCGACGTCCTCGGAAGGAAGACCGCAGTGGACGAGAACACCGCCACCTCCGGGCAGCAGGACACCGACACGACACCCTCGTGGCGCCCGATCACGGTGGACGACTCGTTCGTCCCCGTCGGCGAGCACGTGGTCATCCTTGCCGGGGGCCTCTCGCACGAGCGCGACGTCTCCCTGCGCTCCGGCCGGCGCGTCGCCGAGGCGCTGCGCGCGGCCGGTGTCGAGGTCACGATCCACGACGTCGACGCCGACCTCCTGCCCTTCCTTCGCCAGGCACAGCCTGACGTCGTCTGGCCGCTGCTGCACGGCGCCAGCGGTGAGGACGGGTCCATCCGCGACATCCTCGAGCTGCTCGACGTCCCGTACGTCGGCACCGGGCCCCGGGCGAGCCGTACCGCCTGGAGCAAGCCCATCGCCAAGAGCGTCGCCCTGGCCGCCGGGATCGCGACCCCCGACTACGTCACCCTCCCCCAGAGCCTCTTCCGCGAGCTGGGTGCACAGCCCGTCCTCGAGACCATCGTCAAGCAGCTCGGCCTGCCCCTCGTGGTCAAGCCCACCCACGGCGGCTCGTCGCTCGGCGTGACGCTCGTGGAGCGCCCCGAGCAGCTAGCCCGCGCGATGGTCGACTGCTTCTCGTACGGAGACGTCGCGCTGCTCGAGAAGGCCGTGCAGGGCACCGACCTCGCCGTCAGCGTCGTCGACGGCCCGGAGGGGCCCGTCGCCTTCCCTGCCGTCGAGATCGTCACCGACGGCCCGTACGACTACGACGCGCGCTACAACCCCGGCCGGACCGAGTACTTCGCGCCCGCACGGCTCGCGCAGGACGTCGCGGAGCACGTCTCCGAAGTCGCTGTCCGTGCGCACCAGGCACTGGGCCTGCGGCACCTCTCCCGGACCGACCTCATCCTCGACGAGGACGGTGTCGCACAGTTCCTCGAGGTGAACGTGGCACCAGGGATGACAGAGACGTCCCTCTTCCCCCAGGCCGCACGCGCCGCAGGACTCGAGCTCCCCGCTCTCTACAGGTCCCTCGTCCGAGGCTGCCTGCCCGCGTAAGGCGCCGCTCCGCGACGATGTCGGAGGACGTGACCGTTCCGCCGGTCTGTTGCCCGGCTCGATGAGTTGCCGTGCGGAACGGATGCCTCCTGGAGGTCACCGCAGGGCTCGCAGAGCGTCTCGACGCCCGCCGGTGGCTTCTTCGGTACTCGTTCAGTCGCGACGTTTCACGTGGAACGCTGCTGTCCCCGTCAGCAGGATCATCAGGCAGGGTGGGTCGGACGGTGTTTCACGTGGAACGGACGAAGTCGTCGCGCGCGTTCTGCAGGGGACCCTAGAGGTTCCGCGCTCTTCCCGTGTTTCACGTGGAACATGGGCAGCTACGTGTCTCCGTCCTTGCCCAGGGCGCCCGATAGGCACCCGTGGCGTCGCAGGGACCAGGCGACTGACCCTCGCAGCGCACGGCAGCGCGTCTACGGCTGCGCGTCCACGGCACTGCTCCGACCGCGCCCCCTCAGTCCGCGCAGACATCAGCACAGGCTCCTCCTCAGATGTCGCGACGTGACACCTGATCACGACCTGCCCGAACTCGAGCTCCATATCGCTGCTCGCGAGGGCAGATCTCGCCACCCCTCCCCCACACCCCCGGCGTCTGGCCGGCTTCGCGGGCACAGGGCCACGGTCCACGGTCCACGGTCCACGGTCCACGGTCGAGAATGCCGGAATCGCGGCGGCAGGATCTGGCGCCTTGGACCGGACCCCAGGACCCTGGGGCCGTGAGCTGTGAGCTACGGGCTGTGGTCAGAAGGCCGAGTCGCAGACCGCGACCAGGTCGCGTCGTCTGAAACTAGCGAGAGGTCCGTGGCAGATCGCCCCCACCAGGATCTGTTCACCCGCGCCGGCCACGGGACTGTAGATCACAGCAGGTGGATCGCGCACCGTGCCACGGAGGACCATCTGTCCCTCACGGAGCTCGGCGACAGCGGGTCGCGCCCTGAGGACGATGCCCGTCCCTAGTGGCCCGGCGATCATCGGCGCAGGTCAGTCCGGTGCGTGGCCCCGCGGGCACTCGCTGGTCACCAGGTCGTCTTCTCCTTGAGCGACCGTCCGGTGAGATGCACCGCCGGACGGCTATCGGACGCATGGAATCCGGAGAGCCCGGCATGCGGCGCTAGCGTCATGGCGGGGGCGCCGTCGTACTGCTCTCCTCGCGCAGGTTCCCGCACCAGACGCCGAGACAGCGCCTCACGGTCTGTGTTGTGTCGCGACGTGCGAGGCGAGGACCAGCGCCCATGTTTCACGTGGAACCGGGCTCTCTTCTCCTCGTCACCAACCGTACGACCGGAAGACGCTTGGCTCAGCGTGCGGGTCCACCACTCCCCCGCGCCATGTGCTCAGGTGCTCAGGTGTACAGCACTGAACCCACCCCGCACGGCGGAGTGGGTTCAGGTCGTCCATCTACTTCTTCAGAAGACCTGGATCCTCAGGGGCTATCACGTCGAGGATCCGGTTGAGATCCTCCACGGAGGCGAACTCCACGGTCAGACGCCCCTTGTTCTTGCCGAGGTCGACCTTGACCCTGGTCTCGAACCGGTCGGACAGTCTGGACGCGAGCTCGTCGATCGCCGCGCTCCGCTGCCCGGCCCGGGGTCGGCGCACCGGGTCCGGACGGCTGGTCAAACCACCCAGCGCCACGATCTCCTCCGTCGCACGGACTGACAGCCCCTCGGAGACGATCTTCTGTGCCAGTCGCTCGATCTCTCCGCCGTCGGTGAGACCCAGCAGCGCGCGGGCGTGGCCAGCACTCAGCACACCAGCGGCGACCCGTCGCTGCACCAGGGGAGGCAGGCGAAGGAGGCGCAGGGTGTTGGAGATCTGCGGTCGGCTGCGTGAGATCCGAGTCGCGAGCTCCTCATGCGTGCAGCCGAAGTCGTCCAACAGCTGACGGTACGCCGCGGCCTCTTCCAGAGGGTTCAGGGCACTGCGGTGAAGGTTCTCCAGCAGAGCATCGCGCAAGAGGTCCGAGTCGTCCGTGTCACGGATGATCGCCGGGATCACCTCGAGGCCGGCGGCCTGCGTCGCACGGAGCCGGCGCTCGCCCATGATGAGCTCGAAGCGGCCGGCCTGGTCGGGATCGCGGCGCACCACGACCGGCTGGAGGACGCCGATCTCGGCGATCGACCCGATGAGCTCTTCCAGCTCGCTCTCGTCGAAGACCGTTCGTGGCTGCCTGGAGTTCGGGCGGATCAGGTCGACGGGGAGCTCGGCGAACGTCGCGCCAGGAACCGGCACGAGATGATCGTCGCTCACGGCCGGTGCTGGCCGCTCCGTTTCACGTGAAACACCGTTGGAACCAACGGCCGTGTCCTTGTCGCTCGATCGCAGTTCTTCATCGACCCGGTCGCTCGACCCGTCACCGTTGGAGGCGTCCTGGAGCGAATCCGCGTCGAAGGTGTCGACGGATGCCGGGTCGGCCGACGCTCCATCACGCTCGACGGTCAGCACCGTCGTCGCCTGGTGCTCGGGCTGCCCCTCCCCTGTGGACCTCCCCGACTCCTCACCCTCCGGTGCCGGCGGGAAGAACACGTCGACGGGACGCTTCCCCTCCGGGCTCGTCGGGATCAGCGCACCGAGTCCCCGGCCCAGTCCCCGCCGCTTCTCACTCATCGTGCCTCCTCGTGGTTCATGATCGCCTCATCAGGGCGAACGCCCGACTCGGACGTGCCGCCGTTCGCTGCGCCTGTGTGATGCTCAGGTGGACGACCACCGCGCGCACCGCGCTCCGAGACCTCGCGCGCCGCTTCCAGATAGGCAAGAGCCCCGGTGGAACCCGGGTCGTAGGTCATCACCGACTGCCCGTGGCTCGGAGCCTCCGAGATGCGTACCGACCGTGGCACGGTCGTCTTCAGCGTCTGGTCCGGGAAGTGCGTGCGCACCTCGCTCGCGACCTGCTGCGCAAGGTTCGTCCTCCCGTCATACATGGTGAGGAGGATGGTCGACACGTGGAGCCGGGGGTTGAGGTGCGCCTTGATGAGCTCGATCGTCTTGAGCAGCTGGCTGAGCCCTTCGAGCGCGTAGTACTCGCACTGGATCGGAATCAGTACCTCACGCGCCACCACAAAGGCGTTCACGGTCAGCAGACCAAGGCTCGGGGGGCAGTCGACCAGGACGTAGTCGATGGGGTCCTGACCAGCCTCCACGCGCTCCTGCAGGTACTCGTCGACCGCTCGGCGCAGGCGCGTTTCACGTGAAACAAGCGAGACCAGCTCGATCTCCGCACCGGAAAGGTCGATCGTCGCCGGCACGCACCACAGCGTCGGAATGTCAGGGCACTGCTGCACGGTGCTCGCGAGTGATGCGCCGTCGACCAGGACGTCGTAGACCGACGGCGTTCCCGCACGGTGGTCGACACCCAGCGCGGTCGAGGCGTTGCCTTGCGGGTCGTTGTCGATAACGAGGACGTTGAGTCCGGCCTGCGCCAGCCCTGCAGCGAGGTTGACCGTGGTGGTCGTCTTCCCCACGCCACCCTTCTGGTTGGCCACCGTGATCACACGGGTTCGCTCCGGCCGCGGGAACTGCCGTCCGTGGAGCTCGATCCGTCGACGGGCATCCATCGCCAGCTGTGCGGCGAGTGGTGTGGAGTCGTCGGTGTCCGGAAGGCTCGCCATCAGGTCGCGTCGACGCTGGTCGTCCCCCGACGAGCCGGCGCTGGCCTGTCCATCGC
Source organism: Oerskovia flava (assembly GCF_026163685.1). GTDB lineage: Bacteria > Actinomycetota > Actinomycetes > Actinomycetales > Cellulomonadaceae > Oerskovia_A > Oerskovia_A flava. The sequence continues at coordinate 240,288 of NZ_JAOXSR010000006.1, read as the reverse complement.
GCTGAAAGTCCCGGGAGGCGACTGCCTCATCGGATCCGTCGGAACCCTCGCTCACACCTGACTCCCTCGTTCGACTCACCAGTACAGCATGCGTGACGTACACCGGCCCGCGCGCCATGCCGCTTCCGTGTTCTGCACACGATCACGTGAGCGCGCGGAGAGCGCTCCCCCATCGGCATCCGTCCGAACCCGGTGGGACCGAGGGTGGAGCCTCAGCGGCCCCCAGTCTGCCGCACGATGCGGACCACTGTCGTGATCTCCACACCGGGAACCGTCGAGGCCTCAAGGATCTCCGGTTCGCGACCACGCAGCTTCCGTAGCACCTTGCGCGCGGGGTCGATCTCCTGCGCGACATTTTTCCCCTTGAGTACCACCATCTGCCCACCGGACTTGACCAGTGGCATCGACATCCGCACCAGCTTGTCGAGTCCGGCGACCGCACGGGAGGTCACCGCGTCGCACTCGAACGCGTCGTGGAACTCCTCCGCCCGGCCACGCTTGATCTCGACGTTCGTGAGTCCGAGCTCGGCGACGACCTCTTCGAGCCATGCGCACCGGCGTTCCATCGGCTCGATGAGGATGACCTGAGCCTCGGGGCGCATGATCGCGATGACGATTCCCGGGAGGCCTGCCCCAGAGCCGATGTCGGCGATCGTTCCCGTCGTGGGAAGGAACTGCGTCACCGCTGCGGAGTTCAGGATGTGGCGTTCCCAGATCCGCGGGACCTCGCGCGGTCCGATGAGCCCACGCAGCTCACCCTGATCGTGCAGCATCTCCGCGAAGCGGCTGACGGCGTCCAGCCGAGGACCGAAGTACTCGGCGACAGCAGCGGACGTCGCCAGGGCCTCCTGCGGGTAGTCGTCGCTCGTCACATCAGACATCTCTTTCCTTCCCTCTGACTCCATCGACCACGGCCGTCGTGTTCCACGTGAAACGCCCGAACCGGTTCGCGCTCTCACAGGCCACCCACGCGGTGTACCTCGTCCTACCCGTGACACGCCACAGCCGCGCCCTGTTTCACGTGGAACATGACGCGGCTGTGAAGTGGCTGTGTCGTCTCGAACCTCTAGCTGGCAGTTGCTGGCTGGATCACGACGTAGCGGGCAGGGTCGGTGCCCTGCGAGTCGCTCGTGAGGCCTGCCGCCGCCACAGCATCGTGGACGACCTTACGCTCGAACGCGTTCATCGGCGCAAGGTTCTCGGGAGAGCCGGACTCGCGGACACGGGCGATCGCCGCCTCGGCCAGGGCGGTCAGCTCTCGACGCCGCTCCGCCCGATGCCCAGCCACATCGAGCATCAGCCGGCTGCGCTCCCCCGTGCGCGTCTGCACAGCGAGGCGCGTCAGCTCCTGCAGAGCGTCCAGCACCTCTCCTTCAGCACCGACGAGCTGGCTGAGCGATCCCTCGTCCTCCGTGACGATCTCGACGGCAGCGCGGTCATGCTCGACGTCGATCTCGATGTCGCCATCGAGATCCGCGATGTCGAGCAGCTCCTCGAGGTAGTCGGCCGCGATCTCACCCTCTTCCTCGAGGGTCGTGTTCTCCTCGATCGGACCTTCAGCGGGCACTGGCGTATCCGTCGACGTCATCATGACTCCTTGGCAATCTCACGGAGCGTCCCAGGGTGTTGGCCCGGACTGCTGCTCGAGGTGGGTCGGGCTACTACTTCTTCGGCTTCTTGGGCTTCTTCGGCGGAGCCGCGTCAGGCTTGTCGTCGTCCGTGCTCGGAGCGTCCTCGATCGAGTCCTCGCTCGCGCTGTCCGCAGCACCGTTCGCGCTCGCGTCCGCCGCGGGCTCACTGCGCGGCTTGGTGCCGTCCTGCCCGACGGTGCGCTGACGGTTCTTCCGCTTCGGCTGCTGGCGCTGCCCACGCGGCTGCTCGATGACAGGAGGCGCCTCTTCGACGATGCCCTTGGCCTTGGCCTTGCGAGCCTTGCGCTCGTTGAGGAGCCTCTCGGCCTCGGAACCGGGAGCCGGCATCCGCTTGATCGTGTAGAACTGCTGACCCATGGACCAGAGGTTCGTCGTCGTCCAGTAGACGAGCACACCCACCGGGAAGTTCACACCGGAGATCGCGAAGATCAGGGGGAACAAGTACAGCATCATCTTCTGCGTCGAGGCCATCGGCCCTTCGAGGGCTGCCTTCGGCATGTTCTTCATCGTCAGCTGGCGCTGGGTGAAGAAGGTCGTCGCACACATCGCGATGATCAGGACCGCGATGACGAGTCGCGTCTGGAGGCTGTCGGTCCGGACGAAGACGTCGGAGAGTTGGGCTCCGAAGATCGTCGAGCTCTCGATGGCCCGGGCGACGGAGGCGTCGATCGGACCGATCGGGTCGTTCCGGCCGTCCGAGATCGGGACCAGGCCGTTGAGGACGCGGAACAGCGCGAAGAAGATCGGGGACTGCAGGAGGATCGGCATGCAGGAGGCGAAGGGGTTCGTCCCGTGCTTGCGGTACAGCGCCATCGTCTCGCGGCTCATCGCCTCACGCGACGCCGGGTCGGACTTGCCCTTGTACTTCTTCTGGATCGCCTGCATCTCGGGCTGGAGCATCTGCATCCCGCGAGACGCCTTGATCTGCTTGAAGAACAGCGGGATCAGCAGGATACGGATGATGATCACCAGCCCGACGATGGACAGCACCCACCCTGGGCCCGCGCCGTCGGAGAAGCCGAGGTACACCAGGCCCTGATGGCACAGGTACATGATCCACGCCACGGCCCACTCGATCGGGGCGAGGAACGCGAAGAAGTCCATCCGTACTGCTCCCTAACCTTCAACCATCTCGTGTCCCTCCGGGTGTCCCCGGGGAACTAGTGCGGGTGCTTCTCCCGAACGTCGGGCACGTCGTCCACACCGCCACGGCTCCACGGGTTGCACCGCAGCAGACGCCAGACGGCGAGTCCCCCGCCCCGCACCACTCCGTGCCGGCGAACAGCCTCCAGCGCGTAGTGGGAGCACGACGGGTAGTACTTGCACGTGGGACCCGTCATGGGCGAGATGACCATCTGGTAGCCGCGGATCAGCGCGACGACCACCAGGCCGGGCAGCCGCATGAGCAGGCGTGCGCATCGTCGCACAGGACCGCCGTGGTGGTCCTGGTCGTCGGGGCGGTCTTCCCGGCTCGTGTCCTCACGGACCGCAGCCGTCATCGTGCGGCCTCGCGCGACTGCCAGCGGTCAGCAGCGCGTGCCACCCCGCTCATCAGGTCACGATCGAGCTGGGAGTAGTCGGCAGCACCGGACGCAGGCAGCGCCCGGACGACGATGTGAGCCCCTGGGGGCATCGCATCGAGGTGCGTCGACGCAGCGGCCCGTAGCCGACGCTTGACGCGGTTTCTCTGCACGGCATTCCCCACGGCTTTAGATACGACAAAACCGACCTGCGGCGGTTCGTCCTCCTGCGCGTCGCGCACGAGGTGAACCACCACGGTCGATCGTCCAGCACGCACGCCGCGGCGCACCGCCCGTTCGAAATCTACGGAACGGCGCAGTCGGTGCGCCGCGGGGAGCACCTGATCTCAGGCAGAGAGCTCGGTGCGACCCTTACGACGACGGGCGGCCAGGATGGCGCGGCCGGCGCGGGTGCGCATACGCAGCCGGAAACCGTGGGTCTTCGCACGGCGCCGGTTGTTCGGCTGGAAAGTCCGCTTGCTCACGAGGTACTCCAAGAAACGTCGGGGAGGTACACCGTCTGAAGTCCTCGACGATGCAGTGCTACAACAGGACGGGGCGACCAAGATGGTTGCCCCGTGCCAGTCCGGGTGCGGCGTTCGCCCGACAGCCGAGCCTCGGTGGGAGAGGTTCGTACGGGCGCGCCAAAGTACCTGGAACGGCTGTATGACGTTACGCCGCGGGCACCCCTGGGGTCAAACCGAGCTTTCCCCGATCAGCTCCCTCGTGGTATGCCCGTTCCGTACCCCTCGTCGGCTCCACGCGGGCCTGCCCGTGCTCGGGCTCACCGCGGGGCAAGATCGTCCGCTCTTCACGTCCCGAGTTGCTGCGTCGCGTACGAGGCGCTAGTCACGCACAGGCTGTGGACAACTATGTGGATGACGGGTCAGCATGGCACACTCGCACCATCTCGACGGTCATCCCGAAGGTCATCTCGATGGACCAGATGCTCCGTCGTTCTCAGCGGGGCCGGACCCCACCCAGAGCACGCCGATCCTCGCCCGAGTCACCCGGGCGCGACGCCGAAGGAACGCCACGTGGCCCACCCAGACGAGAACATCGCCGACGTCTGGGCTCAGACCATCGCGGTCCTCGAGTCGAGCCCGGACATGACTCCGCGCCAGATCGCCTTCATCAAGCTCGCGAAGCCCATGGCGATCCTCGACGACACGGTATTCATCGCCGTCCCGCACGAGCAGACCCGGACCTACCTCGAGACCCGGGTCCGTGACGAGCTCGTCACGGCCATGTCCTCCTCGCTCGGGCGCGAGATCCGCTTCGGCATCACGGTCGACCCGGAACTGAGCTCCGACCCCGTGTCCTCCCCCGCGTCCCGCCCCGCCGTCGAACGCCCGCCGGTCGATCCTGACGACATGGACGACCTGGACGACTACACCGCGTTCCCCGAGCGTCCGATCGCCCCGCGCCCGGCGCAGCGCCCGCAGGCCGAGCCCAGCCGGCTCAACCCGAAGTACATCTTCGAGACCTTTGTCATCGGCTCGTCCAACCGGTTCGCGCACGCAGCCGCGGTCGCTGTCGCGGAAGCACCCGCCAAGGCCTACAACCCGCTGTTCATCTACGGCGACTCGGGCCTCGGCAAGACGCACCTGCTGCACGCGATCGGGCACTACGCCCACAACCTGTACCCCAACGTCCGGGTGCGCTACGTGAACTCGGAGGAGTTCACGAACGACTTCATCAACTCCATCGGTGAGGGCAAGGCCGGCGCGTTCCAGCGCCGCTACCGGGACGTCGACGTCCTGCTCATCGACGACATCCAGTTCCTGCAGGGCAAGGAGCAGACGATGGAGGAGTTCTTCCACACGTTCAACGCCCTGCACAACGCCAACAAGCAGGTCGTCATCACGTCCGACCTGCCGCCGAAGCAGCTGAACGGCTTCGAGGACCGGCTGCGGTCGCGGTTCGAATGGGGCCTCATCACGGACGTGCAGCCGCCCGACCTCGAGACCCGCATCGCGATCCTCCGCAAGAAGGCGAGCAACGAACGGCTCGCCGCGCCGGACGACGTCCTGTCCTACATCGGCTCGAAGATCTCGACGAACATCCGGGAGCTCGAGGGCGCACTGATCCGGGTCACGGCCTTCGCGAACCTCAACCGCCAGCAGGTCGACCTGCCGCTCGCGGAGATCGTGCTCAAGGACCTCATCACCGACGAGGACACCGCGGAGATCACCCCGGCCGCGATCATCGCCCAGACGGCCGCCTACTTCGGCCTGACGATCGAGGACCTCTGCGGGAGCTCCCGGTCACGGGTGCTCGTCACGGCCCGGCAGATCGCCATGTACCTCTGCCGGGAGCTCACCGACCTGTCCCTGCCGAAGATCGGCCAGCAGTTCGGCGGCCGCGACCACACCACGGTGATGCACGCGAACCGCAAGATCACCGAGCAGATGGCCGAGCGCCGGTCGACGTACAACCAGGTCACCGAGCTCACCAGCCGGATCAAGCAGCAGCGTCGCGGCTGATCCCCTCTCGACCCTGCCGAACAGGCGGTTGCTCGGCACGAATGCTCTCCCGTGCCGAGCAACCGCCTGTTCGGCGTCGCACACTGTTGTCCACAGGGGTGTGTACAGATCGGAGGGTGCTGTGGGTACCAGTCCCCCGGAACGACGCCGATCAGCGTGCCCTCCCTCCCGGCGCACGCCGAGGGCGGCAGAGTTGACCACAGGTTTCCCCAGCGTTGTGGAGATGTCCGTGGACAAACACGCAGGTAGCCATAGGACGAATGTTCACAGCTGTGCACAGTGCTGTGGATAACTGTGGACGACTGGCCTCTGGGTGTGGACGGTGCCCCGTGAATCGGTGGACCGCCTGTGGTGGATAACTCGTCGCCCACAGGACCTCCGACTTTCCCACAGCCAACCTCACTGCGCGGTCCACACCTAAAAACACCCTCTGACCTGCAAGAACACCGCTTATCCACGGTTTGCACAGCACCGATGACGATGACGACTCATCTCTACCGGGAAGAATCCACACGCCTTCATCAGGGCACCGGAGCCAACTCGCCCGCTGCGGCTGGAACGGAAGCCAGGACCGACGCCCACGCCGCTCACCTCAGGTTCCTCCCGTCCCGCTCCTCGCGTAGGGTGCATCCACAGGACGTGCACCGTGCTGCGCCGCATGCGCAGCGGAGCCCGACATGTGAAGATCGTGTCCACGGACGAGAGGGTGTGGGATGAAGTTCCGGGTTGAGCGTGATGTCCTGGCAGACGCCGTGACCTGGACGGCTCGCACCTTGCCGACCCGCCCACCGGCGCCGGTCCTCGCAGGGGTCCGCATCGAGGCGGACGCGGTCGGGACGATCGGTCTCTCGAGCTTCGACTACGAGGTCTCGGCACGGTCCGAGATCCCCGCCGAGGTCAGCGAGCCGGGCACGGTCCTCGTCTCGGGTCGTCTGCTCGCCGAGATCTCGCGCTCCCTGCCGGCCAAGCCGGTCGACTTCGCGGTCGAGGGGAACAAGGTCATCGTCACGTGCGGCGCCAGCCGCTTCACCCTCCTGACGATGCCGGTCGAGGACTATCCCGCACTGCCCACGATGCCCGAGCTCTCCGGCACGGTCTCGGGCGACGAGCTCACCCACGCCGTCGCGCAGGTCACCGTGGCGGCGAGCCGCGACGACACGCTCCCGCTCCTCACCGGTGTGCGCGTCGAGATCGAGGGCGAGCGCATCACGATGCTCGCCACCGACCGCTACCGCCTGGCGCTGCGCGAGCTCACCTGGACGCCCGTGACCCCCGACTACTCGGCCGTCGCGCTCGTCCGGGCACGCACCCTCAACGACGTCGCGAAGTCCCTCGGGTCCTCGGGGCTCGTCAACGTCGGGCTCTCGACCGGGTCAGGGGTCGACCTCGTCGGCTTCGAGGCGGGCGGCCGGCACACGACGTCGCAGCTCGTCGACGGCGACTACCCGGCCGTGCGCCGGCTCTTCCCCGACGAGACCCCCATCCACGCCGTCGTCCCCACGGCTCCGCTCATCGACGCGGCCAAGCGTGTCGCGCTGGTGGCCGAGCGCAACACGCCGATCCGGTTGTCGTTCACCGACGGCCAGGTCGTGCTCGACGCCGGCCAGGGTGACGACGCGCAGGCGTCGGAGGCCCTCGAGGCGGTGCTCGTGGGCGAGGAGATCTCCGTCGCCTTCAACCCGTCGTTCCTGCTCGACGGGCTCGGTGCGCTCGGTACCGACTTCGTCCGCCTGAGCTTCACGCACCCGAACAAGCCCGTCGAGTTCACGGGGCAGGAGTCCCTGGACGGCGAGGACTCCTCGCACTACCGCTACCTGCTGGTCCCCATCCGGTTCGCCAGCTGACGTCTCCGCGGACGTGCCGCGGATTCCCCCGTACCTGACCGCTCTGGGAGGCACTCCATGGTCACGCACATCGGTCTGGTCGGTCTCGGCAAGATGGGCGCCAACATGCGCGAGCGGTTGCGCGCGGCCGGCATCGAGGTCACCGGGTACGACACCCAGCGGGAGGTGTCCGACGTCGCGACGCTCGCCGAGCTCGTCGCCGCGCTGCCTCCGGCTGGTCGTGTCCTGTGGGTGATGGTGCCGGCCGGTCCCATCACCCGCGCGGTCGTCACCGAGCTGGGCGGCCTGCTCGACGAGGGCGACACGATCATCGAGGGCGGGAATTCCCACTACACGGACGACGTCCTGCACGCGCAGGAGCTGTCGGCTCATGGGGTGCGCTACCTCGACGTCGGCGTCTCCGGCGGCATCTGGGGCCGCGAGTACGGGTACGGGCTCATGGTCGGCGGTGACGCGCAGACCGTCGCGGACGTCATGCCGGTCTTCGACGCGCTGCGCCCGGAGGGGCCGCGCGAGGAGGGGTTCGTCCACGCCGGCGAGGTCGGCGCCGGGCACTACGCCAAGATGGTCCACAACGGCATCGAGTACGGCCTCATGCAGGCCTACGCCGAGGGTTACGAGCTGCTCGAGGCCAAGGACATCGTCACGAACGTCCCGGGGACGCTCAAGGCGTGGAGCCGTGGCACGGTCGTGCGGTCGTGGCTGCTGGACCTGCTCGTCAAGGCGCTCGAGGAGGACCCCGAGCTCGGCGCGATCAGCGACTGGGTGGACGACTCGGGAGAGGGACGCTGGACGGTCGACGAGGCGATCGACTCCGCCGTCCCGCTGCCGGTGATCTCGGCGGCGCTCTTCGCCCGGTTCTCCTCGCGCCAGGGTGCCTCGCCGGCCATGAAGGCCGTCGCGGCGCTGCGCCAGCAGTTCGGTGGGCACGCGGTGAAGCCCGCACCACCCGCCTGACGCGCCCGCGGCTCTCGAGGACCCATGCACGTCTCCCACCTGTCTCTCGTCGACTTCCGGTCCTACGAGAACGTCGACCTGGAGCTCGAGCCCGGCGTAAACGCCCTGGTCGGGCCGAACGGGCAGGGCAAGACGAACCTGGTCGAGGCGATCGGGTACGTCGCGACGCTCGCCAGCCACCGGGTGCCCACGGACGCGGCGCTGGTGCGTGCCGGCGCCACCCGCGCCGTCGTGCGGGCACGCATCGTCCGGGGCGACCGGGCCAGCACGGTGGAGCTCGAGATCACCGCCGGCAAGGCGAACCGTGCGCGGATCAACCGCGCCCCGGCGCCCCGTCCCCGGGACGTGCTCGGCATCGCCCGCACCGTGCTCTTCGCCCCGGAGGACCTCGCCCTCGTCAAGGGCGACCCCGACGGGCGGCGGCGCTTCCTGGACCAGCTCGCGGTGCTGCTCGTCCCGCGGGTGGCCGGCCTGCTCGGTGACTACGACCGGGTGCTGCGCCAGCGCGGGGCGCTCCTGAAGTCGGCCGGCGCCGCGGCCCGGTCCCGTTCCGGCAGCCCCGACCTGCGCACGCTCGACGTCTGGGACGCCAAGCTCGCGACGCTCGGCGCGGAGATCCTCGCGCTGCGCGCCGAGCTCGTCACAGCCCTGCGCCCGTACGTGGCGGCCGCGTACGAGCAGGTCAGCGCAGGGCAGGGGGACGCGGAGATCGGCTACCGGTCGTCGGTCGACGCCGCGCTGGCCGACGAGGGCGAGCCACCCGCCCCGGAGGGTCCCCGCACGGTCGAGGGGCTCGAGCAGCAGATGCTCGAGGCCATGGCGCGGACGCGCAGCAAGGAGGTCGAGCGGGGGGTGAACCTCGTGGGCCCCCACCGGGACGACCTCGTCCTCACCCTCGGCGGACTGCCCGCCAAGGGGTACGCCAGCCACGGCGAGTCCTGGTCGTTCGCGCTCGCGCTGCGGCTGGCGTCCTACCGGCTGCTCACGGACGGCCCGCCGGGTGACCTGGAGTCGCTGCTGTGGGCGTCGGACTGGGGGCCGGACGGGGAGCCCGTCCTCATCCTCGACGACGTGTTCGCCGAGCTCGACGTGCGGCGTCGCACGCGTCTCGCCGAGCTCGTCGCGGGCGCCGGCCAGGTGCTCATCACTGCCGCGGTACCGGAGGACGTCCCGGTTCAGCTCGACGGCGCGCGGTTCGACGTCGAGGACGGCACGGTGCGTCGTGCGTGAGCCGGAGAGACCCGACGAGGATGCCCCGGAGCCGCCCGAGGAGCCGTCCAGGGCGTCTGGTCTGCCCGTCGGGGAGGTCGTCGACCTGACCCCGCCCGCGCAGGTCGCCAAAGCGGCCCTGAACAGGGCGAAGGCCGCGGCCCGCGCCAAAGGACTGCGCCCCGGGCAGGAGCCGCGTCGTCGTGTGCTCGCCGACCCGCCGTCGTCGGGCGCACGTCCGGGAGTCCGCGACCCGCAGCGGGTCGCCGACGTGCTGGCCAACCTCCTGCACCAGCGGGACTGGGTCGCGGACGTCTCCGTCGGCGGCGTGATCGGCCGCTGGCGGGACGTGGTCGGCGACCAGGTCGCCGACCACTGCACCCCGGAGACGTTCGAGGACAAGGTGCTCATCGTTCGGGCGGACTCGACCGCGTGGGCAACGCAGGTGCGGCTGCTGGTCCCCCGGCTGCTGGACCGGCTCGCGCAGGAGGTCGGCGAGGGCGTCGTGGAGACCGTCACGGTGCTGGGCCCGGCCGGACCGAGCTTCCGCAAGGGCCCACGGTCCGTGCGGGGGCGCGGACCGCGCGACACCTGGGGCTGACCCCGGCACCTGTGCCATGGTGAAGAGGTGTTCCGGCTGCTCGGGCTCCTCGGCGGGCTGTCGGTCGTCACCGACCTGGGGACGGGGGCGCCGCTCGAGGAGGCGCTCAAGCGCTGCGTCGTCGCGGCGCGGTTCGCGCGCGCCCTCGGCTGCCACGACGACGAGGTGGCGGACGTCCTGTACGTCTCGCTCCTGCAGCACGTCGGGTGCACGGCGTACGCCCACGAGAACGCGCGCGTCTGGGGCGACGACGTCGCGGCCGTGCGGCTGTCGGTCGTCACCCGGTTCGACGACCCGCGCGACGTGCTGCGGACGTGGGTCCCGGGCCTCGCGGAGGCGACGGGACGCTCGACGGCGCGGGTCCTGGCGACGACGATCACCTCGGGGCGCGCGGTGGATGCCGCGGCGCCCGTCGCCACGTGCGAGGTCGCGGGTACGGCGGCACGCCGCCTCGATCTCCCCGCCACGGTGGTCACCGGCCTCGAGGCGGTGCTGTGCGCGTGGGACGGGTCGGGGTACCCGCCGTGGTCCGGTGAGCAGGTCCCGCGCCGGACGAGGATCGTGCAGGTCGCCTCCACCGGGGTCCTCTTCGCCCTGCGGGACGGCATCGGTCGAGCCCTCGACGAGGTCGCCCGACGAGGTGGTTCGACGCTGGACCCGGTGCTCGCGGAGGCGTTCGTCGGGACGGGTGAGGGACTGCTCGACGGGATCGCCGACCTGGACGCGTACCAGGCCGCCCTCGACGCGGAACCGGACCCGGTCCGCCTCGTCGGCCCGGACGCGGTCGTCGAGGTCGCGGCGACGTTCGGGGACCTCGTGGACCTCAAGAGCCCGTGGTTGCACGGGCACTCCTCGGCCGTGGCGCACCTCGCGGAGGAGGCCGTGCGCCGGCTCGGTCTGCACGACGACGCGCGGTCGGTGCGTCTGGCCGGGCACCTGCACGACCTGGGCCGGGTCGGGGTGTCCAGCAGGATCTGGGACAAGCGCACGGCGCTGACCGGGTCGGAGGAAGACCAGGTGAGGTTGCACCCGTACCACGGCGAACGCCTCCTCTCGCGGGTACCTGAGCTGCGCGACGTCGCGCGGATCGCGGGTGCGCACCACGAACGGTGCGACGGCAGCGGGTTCCACCGCGGTGTGACGGCCGCCCAGCTCTCGATGCCGGCGAGGGTCCTGGCGGCCGCGGACGCCTACCAGCTCCTCGTGGAGGCCGGGCCGCGCCGTCCGGCACTCACCACGGCGCAGGCCGCCGCACGACTGACGGCTCAGGCGGCCGCCGGCGCCCTCGACGCCGACGCCGTGCGTGCGGTCCTCGAGGCCTCCGGTGACAGGGTCCGGGGCCGTCCCGTCCGCACGGGCGGGCTCACGGCCCGCCAGGTCGAGGTCCTGCGCCTGCTCGGCCGTGGGCTGACGAACCGGGAGATCGCGAGGGACCTCGTCATCTCGCGACGGACGGCCGAGCACCACGTGCAGGACGTCTACCAGTGCATCGGGGTCTCGACCCGTGCCGCCGCGGCCCTCTATGCCATGCGGCACGGGCTGGTCGAGGAATCCCGGTAGTCCTACCCATGTCCCGCGGGTGGTGCGTCGCGACGCTGGAGGCATGACCACCGACGACCGCACCCGCACCCGCGTCCCCGCGGCCCTGGTCGCCCGGGCGCCGGGCACGACCTCCGAGCCCCTCCTCACCCCGGCGTTCCTCGCGCTGTCGTTCGCGGATCTCGCCTACTTCACCGCGGTCGGCGTGACGATCTACACGCTGCCGACGACGGTGACGGGACCGGTCGGCTCCGACCTCGCAGGTGCCGGTCTCGCGTTCGGCGTCTTCGCGCTCGCCGCGCTCGTGCTCCGGCCGCTCGCCGGCCGCGCGGCCGACCGCCACGGCCGCCGTCCGCTGCTCGTGGGGGGCGCGCTCCTGGGCGCCGTGATGCTCGCCGCGACGGCGCACGTGGACGCCCTCGGGCTCGTGGTCGTCCTCCGCGCGGGTGGTGGCGTCGCCGAGGCGGCCTTCGTGGTGGCCTCGTTCGCGGCGCTGGCCGACCTGGCGCCTCGCGGGCGCACCGGCGAGGCCCTGAGCTACAACTCGCTCGGGCTGTACGTCGGCCTCGCGCTCGGGCCCGCGCTCGGTGAGCTGACGGTCCGTTCCCTGGGGACGGCAGCGGGCTGGTACGCGGCGGCCGCGCTCTCCGTCGTCGCGGCGGTGCTCGCGCTGCGGGTCGGCGAGACGCGGCCGCGCTCCGCCGAGCGCTCCGTCCCCGGGCCGCTCGTGCACCGGCCGTCGGTCGCGCCAGGCCTCGGCTTCCTCGCGTCGGTCGTCGCGATGGGCGGCTTTCTCGCCTTCGCCCCGCTGCACGCGGGCGCGATCGGACTGGTGCCGGTGAGCGCCGCGTTGGGCGTCTACGGGTCGGTGGTCGTGGTGTGCCGCATCGTGTTCGCGCGGGTGCCGGACGCCGTGCCGCCGCTGCTCCTCGGTGCGGGTGCGCTCGTGCTCATGGCCGGAGGTCTGGTCCTGGTCGCCCTCTGGGCGACCGTCGCCGGGATGATCGTGGGCACCGCGGTCCTCGCGGTCGGCGTCGCCTTCTGCACCCCCGCCTTCTTCGCGGCGATCTTCGCCGCCGCGGATCCCGCGGACCGGGGCGCGGCCGCCGGCACGGCCAGCGTCTTCCTCGACCTCGGGCTCGGCGGAGGACCGATCGTGCTCGGGCTCGTCGCCCAGGGCGCAGGCGTCCCGTGGTCGTTCGCTGCCGCCGGCGGGCTCGCGGTGCTCGGCGGCGTCTGGACCCTCGGGTTGCACCTCACCCGGGGGCGGCGCGGACGCAGGGACGACGAAGGCCCGGTGCCGTCACGGGGGTGACGGCACCGGGCCTCCGCCCGGTCAGTCGGTCACTGTCAGATCAGTCCGTCTGTCTGATCAGACCCGCGCGCGACGGCGAACCATCACGACGAGGGCGATCCCGCCGAGCAGCAGGAACGCGGCGACAACGGCGACGACGGTCACCGTCGTGCCGGTCGCGGCCAGGCCCGGGGTCTCGCCGCCGTCGGACGAGACCGGCACGGCCGGGTCGTCCGTCAGCAGCGGGTTGGCGCAGTCCGCGGTCGGCTCCGGGTACTCGATCGACGTCGAGTAGTCCGGGTTCACCTCGAAGTGCACGGTGACACCGGCGCGGGTCCAGGCGAAGTTCTCGTCGGTCTCGACGTAGGACCCGTCCTCGAGCCGCTCCCAGCCGGGCCACTGCAAGGGCTCGACGTCGGAGGCGCCCGGCCACAGGAGGTCACCCGCGAGGGGCAGCCCCTCGACGACGTAGTCCTCGCCGCCGGTCGGGTGCTCGAACGTGATCGTCAGAGGGTTCTCCTCGTCGGTCCACGCACCCTCGGGGAGGAAGATCTCGTAGCCGAGGAACGGCACGTCCCCGACGCACACGGCGCCGATGTCGCCCGGGACGAGGTCGCACGGCTCGTCCGTGAAGAGGTCGTCGGCGAGGGCGAAGGTCGCGTACGTCCCGTCCTCGGACACGACGTAGCCGTCCAGGTCCTCACCGAAGGTCATGCCGGCGGCCGGGTAGGCGACGAGCGTGTCGTCGGTCACGTCGTAGGTGAACTCCGCGGAGTCCTCCGGCAGCCAGAAGCCGTCCTCGTCCATCCCGCAGAGGTCCACCACGAAGGGCGGCTCGGGGATCGCGGGGGCGACGTCGTCGGCGCAGGCCTCGTCGGTCATCTCGAAGGACCACTCGGTCTCGGCGTCCTCGGGGAACTCCGCGCCGGGCCGGGCGGAGACGCGGACCGTGACCGTGCCGTCGTCCTGCTGCTCGGTCGTGTAGGTGTAGTCCTCGGTGTCCTCCGCGATGATGCGGTCGTCCTCGGTGCCGCACACGTCGATCGCACGGGGCTCCGGTGCCGGCGCGAGCCGGACCTCGTCGGACTCGCAGTCCGGGACCGCGACGAGCTGGTCGAGGTCGTGGTGGCGCCAGTCCAGGAGCGCCGAGCCGAGCGTCACGTGCGGGTACTCGAGGAACTCGGGCCACGTGAAGCTGCCGTCCTGGTGGACGATGTCCTGCTGCGCCGCCCAGCCCGGGCCGCAGACGAAGGTCGGCAGGTCGCCCGGGAGCTCGGTGAACCACTCGCTGCCGGGGCGGTGCTCGATGAGCGTCTGGCGGCCGGAGTTCTCCCACGACGGCGGTTCCGCGGGGTCGAGCTTCTTGTACACGTAGAGGCCGACCTCCTTGCCGGTGTCCGGCGCGGTCTCGTCGACGCAGGGCGTCGTCGTGCCGGACTCGGTCCGGGTCCAGCCCCGCTTGCCGCGGCGGTCGTCGGACGCGACGATGTCGACCTCCCACTCGGAGGCGACCGCGGGGTCGGGGATCGCGTAGGTGCCGCGGAACGAGCGTCCGAACTCGGACTCCTCGACGACCTCGTCGTCGATCGTCACGGTGACGGTGTTGCCCTGCTGGGCGTACTGGGTGAGGTCGACCGAGAGCTCGGTACAGGTGGGGGAGATTCTGGGCGTGTGGGCGGAGGCGGGCGTCGCGGTCGCGACGGCGAGGCCTCCGACGGCGAGCACCGTTGCCAGGGTGCCGGCCAGGAACTTCTTCACGAGGTGGTGGGTCCTTCCGAGGTGGGCGCCGAGCACCCCGAAGCACCCCCGGGGGCAGCGGTCGCAGGTCGTTCGGCGTGCGGGGTCAGGTGGTGTGTGGTATTACATCACCTCTTGGCTCAAGTCGGTATAGGTCCGACATAAGTTCACCTGAGAGCCACCTGTGCAGACGCGAGGACAACCCGCGCCGTACCGATCGATGACCATGTGGACAACCCTGTGGAGAACTTCGCGGGACAGCGCCGCGCCGATGAACGATCTGCTGCGCGCCTGCACGCCGGATCCGCAGAAGATCCACGGTTTTTTGCGTGCTACGGGTAGACTGGGCAGGTCATTCCGGGTCGTGTCGTCGCCCGTCCGTGCGGCCTGCGGGGCATGTCCCCCACCCGCGCCGGACGAGTCGGCGCGGGCCCGGGACCTATGAGCCGTGCGACGCCTTCAGACGGGGACTCTCCCCGCCCGCAGGCAGGATCACGAGCACGACGACGAGGAGCACGCCCGCCCGTGGCAGACCACATCGACACCACCCGACCCTCATCCGACGTACCCCCGAACGGCGCACCGGAGGCGAGCTCGGGCGGTGGCTACGACGCGAGCAACATCACCGTCCTCGAGGGCCTGGAGGCGGTCCGCAAGCGCCCGGGCATGTACATCGGCTCCACCGGTGCTCGTGGCCTCCACCACCTTGTGTACGAGGTTGTGGACAACTCTGTGGACGAGGCGCTCGCCGGGCACGCCGACACCATCGACGTGACACTTCTGGCCGACGGAGGTGTACGTGTCGTCGACAACGGGCGCGGCATCCCCGTGGCGATGCACCCGACCGAGGGCAGGCCGACCGTCGAGGTCGTCATGACGATCCTCCACGCGGGCGGAAAGTTCGGAGGCGGCGGCTACGCGGTCTCCGGTGGTCTACACGGCGTGGGCATCTCCGTGGTGAACGCGCTCTCGAGCCGGGTGCTCACCGAGGTCCGCCGGGACGGGTACTCCTGGCGGCAGTCGTTCGCCGACGGCGGCAAGCCGGTGACCGAGCTCGAGCGCGGTGAGCCCACGCAGGAGACCGGCACGTCGCAGACGTTCTGGGCCGACGACTCGATCTTCGAGACCACCGAGTTCGACTTCGAGACCTTGCGGGCCCGCTTCCAGCAGTACGCGTTCCTCAACAAGGGTCTGCGGATCAACCTGACCGACGAGCGGCCCGAGCACCTGGACACGGGCGACGAGGTGACCGGCACGGACGTCCCGGGCGACGAGACCGACGACGGGACGACACGGGAGGCGGTCGCTCCGCGGACCGTGTCGTACAAGTACGACGGCGGCCTCATCGACTACGTCAAGCACCTCAACTCGGCGAAGAAGGTCGAGCTGATCCATCCCGAGGTCATCGACTTCGAGTCGGAGGACACCGAGCGGCGGATCTCGGTCGAGATCGCCCTGCAGTGGACAAGTGCCTACTCCGAGTCTGTACACACCTACGCGAACACGATCTCCACGACCGAGGGCGGGACGCACGAGGAAGGCTTCCGGGCGGCGATGACCTCGTTGGTCAACGAGTACGCGCGGGCCAAGGGGCACCTCAAGGAGAAGGACGAGAACCTCACGGGCGACGACATCCGCGAGGGCCTGACGGCGGTGCTCTCCATCAAGCTCGGCGAGCCACAGTTCGAGGGGCAGACCAAGACGAAGCTGGGTAACACCGAGGCGAAGTCGTTCGTGCAGCGGGTCGTCCGCAGCCAGCTCACCGACTGGTTCGACGCGCACCCCGGCGAGGCCAAGGACATCATCCGCAAGGCCATCCAGGCGTCCCAGGCGCGGCTCGCCGCCCGGCGCGCGCGCGAGGCGACGCGACGCAAGGGTCTGCTCGAGGCCGGCGGGATGCCGGGCAAGCTGCGCGACTGCCAGTCGAACAAGCCGGCGGACTGCGAGGTCTTTATCGTCGAGGGCGACTCGGCGGGCGGCTCCGCGGTGCGCGGGCGCAACCCGCACAACCAGGCGATCCTGCCGATCCGCGGGAAGATCCTCAACGTCGAGCGCGCGCGCCTCGACAGGGCGCTGGGCAACCAGGAGGTCCAGGCCCTCATCACCGCCTTCGGGACGGGGATCGGGGAGGACTTCGATCTCGACAAGCTGCGATATCACAAGATCGTCCTCATGGCCGATGCGGACGTCGACGGCCAGCACATCTGCACGTTGCTGCTCACGCTGCTGTTCCGCTACATGCGGCCGCTCATCGAGCACGGTCACGTCTTCCTCGCGCAGCCGCCGCTGTACCGCCTGAAGTGGTCGAACGCCGCGCACGACTACGTCTACTCGGACCGGGAGCGCGACGCGTTCCTCGTCGCCGGGCAGGCCGAGGGCAAGCGGATCCCCAAGGACAACGGCATCCAGCGGTACAAGGGTCTCGGCGAGATGGACTACTCCGAGCTCTGGGACACCACCATGGACCCCGAGCACCGCACGTTGCTCCAGGTGAACCTCGACGACGCGGCCGCCGCGGACGAGATCTTCGCGGTCCTCATGGGCGAGGACGTCGAGTCCCGCCGCAGCTTCATCCAGCGCAACGCCAAGGACGTGAGGTTCCTCGACATCTGAGTGAGGGCTTGCCCGACACCGCCGCGCAAGACCTGCGGAACGGCGTCGGGCACGGACGAGGACGCGATGCAGGCGCGCCGCGGGACAGCGGGCGCCGGAAGGTAGATACGAGGTAGACGGTGACGGACGACCACACTCCTGAGCAGGACCCCACGCTCCCCGACGTCGGGCCGCCCTCGGGCGACGGCATCGCGGTGCACCACGGCCGCGTCGAGCAGGTCGACCTGCAGCTGGAGATGCAGAGGTCCTACCTGGACTACGCGATGAGCGTCATCGTCGGGCGTGCGCTGCCCGACGTCCGCGACGGCCTCAAGCCGGTGCACCGCCGGGTGCTGTACGCGATGTACGACGGCGGCTACCGCCCTGACCGCGCGTTCTCCAAGTGCAGCCGTGTCGTGGGCGACGTCATGGGCAAGTACCACCCGCACGGGGACTCCGCGATCTACGACGCGCTCGTGCGGCTCGTGCAGGACTGGTCCATGCGCTACCCGCTCGTGGCCGGTCAGGGGAACTTCGGCTCGCCGGGCAACGACCCGGCGGCGGCACCGCGGTACACCGAGTGCCGCATGGCGCCCATGGCCATGGAGATGGTCCGGGACATCGACAAGGAGACCGTCGACTTCCAGGACAACTACGACGGTCGTACGCAGGAGCCTGTCGTGCTGCCCGCGCGGTTCCCGAACCTGCTGGTCAACGGCTCGGCCGGCATCGCGGTCGGTATGGCGACGAACATCCCGCCGCACAACCTGCGCGAGGTCGCCGAGGGTGTGCAGTGGTACCTGGACCACCCGGAGGCGACGCGCGAAGAGCTGCTCGAGGCGCTGCTCGCCCGCGTCAAAGGCCCCGACTTCCCCACGGGCGCGACCATCCTCGGCCACAAGGGGATCGAGGAGGCGTACCGCACGGGCCGCGGCTCGATCACGATGCGTGCGGTCGTCAACGTCGAGGAGATCCAGAACCGGATCTGCCTCGTCGTCACCGAGCTGCCGTACCAGGTGAACCCGGACAACCTCGCGACGAAGATCGCCGACCTCATCAAGGACGGCAAGATCCAGGGCATCGCGGACATCCGCGACGAGACCTCCGGCCGCACCGGTCAGCGGCTCGTCATCGTGCTCAAGCGCGACGCCGTCGCGAAGGTCGTGCTCAACAACCTGTACAAGCACACCCAGCTCCAGGACACGTTCGGGGCGAACATGCTCGCGCTCGTCGACGGCGTGCCGCGCACGCTGAGCATCGACGCGTTCATCCGGCACTGGACGGCGCACCAGCTCGACGTCATCATCCGCCGCACCCAGCACCTGCTGCGCGAGGCCGAGAAGCAGATCCACATCTACCGCGGCTACCTCAAGGCGCTCGACGCGCTCGACGAGGTCATCGCGCTCATCCGCCGCTCCCCCGACGCCGACCGGGCGCGCGAGGGGCTGATGGAGCTCCTCGAGATCGACGAGATCCAGTCGACCGCGATCCTCAACATGCAGCTCCGGCGCCTGGCCGCCCTGCAGCGGCAGGAGATCATCGAGAAGCACGACGAGCTCGCGCGCGAGATCCTCGAGTACGAGGAGATCCTCGGCTCGCAGGTGCGTCAGCGGGCGATCGTCAGCGAAGAGCTCGCGGACGTCGTCGCGCGCTACGGCGACGAGCGACGCACGACGATCCTGCCGTTCGACGGCGAGGTCTCGATGGAGGACCTCATCGCCGAGGAGGAGGTCGTCGTCACGATCACCCGCGGCGGCTACGCCAAGCGGACCCGCTCGGACAACTACCGTCAGCAGCGCCGGGGCGGCAAGGGGATCCGCGGCACGCAGCTGCGCGAGGACGACATCGTCGACCACTTCTTCGTCACGACGACGCACCACTGGCTGCTCTTCTTCACGAACCTCGGCCGGGTCTACCGTGCGAAGGCGTACGAGCTCCCCGAGGGCAGCCGTGACTCGAAGGGGCAGCACGTCGCGAACCTGCTGGCCTTCCAGCCCGGGGAGAAGATCGCCCAGGTCCTCGACCTGCGCGACTACGACGCCGCGGAGTACCTGGTGCTCGCCACGCGTCGTGGGCTCGTGAAGAAGACGCGCCTCGCGGAGTACAACTCCCCGCGCTCGGGCGGACTGATCGCGATCAATCTCCGCGAGGACGAGGACGGGCAGTCCGACGAGCTCGTCTCCGCACGCCTCGTGGACGGCACCGACGACCTCATCCTCGTCACCCGCAAGGGGCAGTCGCTGCGGTTCACGGCCGACGACGACGCCCTGCGCCCCCTGGGTCGCGCGACGTCCGGCGTTACCGGGATGAAGTTCCGCGGCGAGGACGAGCTGCTCTCGGCGGACGTCGTGCGCACGGGCGCCGACCTGTTCGTCGTCACCGAGGGCGGCTTCGCGAAGCGCACGCGGATCGACGAGTACCGCGTGCAGGGCCGCGGCGGGCTGGGGATCAAGGTCGCGAACCTCGTGGAGGCGCGCGGCGACCTGGTCGGCGCGCTCATCACCGAGGCCGATGACGAGGTCCTGGTCATCATGGAGCGCGGCAAGATCGTGCGGTCGGCGGTGGACGAGGTCAACCTCACGGGTCGGACCACGCAGGGGGTGACCTTCGCGAAGCCGGACAAGGGTGACCGCATCATCGCCGTCGCCCGGAACGTCGAGCGCCGTCTCGGCGAGGATAGGGATACCGTGGACGGCGAGGCGTCCACGTCTGACGGTGCGCAGGGGGCGGCAACCGTCGACCCGGGCGCCGACCAGGCGAAGGACTCGCAGGACACCGGAACTGCCCCTGGAACACCCGAGGAAGCTAGATGAGCAGCGACAACAGCGTGCCACCCACCATCCGGCCGAAGGTGACCGCGCCGCGTCCCGACACCGTGACCGGTACAGCCACCCGACCGACGGCCAGCAGCGCGCAGCCGCCGGTACCGCCCCCGCCGCCGGCACCGTCGCCCTCGGGCAGCTCGTCAACCAGAGCGGTCGGAACGCCGATCGGCACCGTAGACGTCCAGCCGAACGGTCAGGGGAAGTCCGCGTCGAACGGTGAGTCGGCCGAGAGCAAGGTCGCGTCCGCGAAGGCGGGCGCCATGAAGGCGGCGGCCACCGCGCTGGCGGCCGCGCGCTCCGCGGCGAAGAAGGTCCAGGAACCCTCGGCGCAGTCTGCCCCGGGCGCGCAGCAGACGGGTGGGCAGCAGAATGACGACATCGACGACCAGACGGTACGCCGCGCCCCGCGCGCGGCGGCGCCCGACACCGCGCCGCAGCAGATGCACTACGCGGGGGCGGGCGTGAGCGGCACCGCGACAGCGCAGCCGGCCGCCGCCGAGCAGGCAGCGGCTGCCACGGCGACCGCCCCGACCGCCGCCTCGGGCGGTCCGCGCCGGGTCCGGCTCGCGATCTCGCGGATCGACCCCTGGTCCGTCATGAAGATGTCGTTCCTCCTCGCGGTCGCGATCGGCATCATGACGGTCGTGGCGTCCGCGGTCGTCTGGTACGTCCTGGACAGCATGGCCGTCTTCGTGACGATCGAGGGACTCGTCGAGGAGGTCGTCGGCCCGGGCAGCGACGTCAACATCCGCCAGTTCGTCGAGTTCTCCCGCGTGATCTCGCTCGCGACGCTCATCGGGGTCGTGAACATCGTCCTCATCACGGCGCTCTCGACGATCATCGCGTTCCTGTACAACATCACGGCGTCGCTGGTGGGGGGCATCCACCTCACGCTCACCGACGACTGACGTGAACCACGTCACCTCGGGTGCGGGCAGGCCCCTCCGGTTTGGGCCAGCCCGCTCCCGTGGGGTAGTCTCAAGCGCTGCGTGAGACACGCACGGGCCTATAGCTCAGACGGTTAGAGCGCTTCCCTGATAAGGAAGAGGTCAGAGGTTCAAGTCCTCTTAGGCCCACTGCCGGAACCCACCCGAGGGGGAACGTATGAAGAAGCTCCTGCTCCTGCTGCTGACCGCTGGCGTCGGATACGCGATCTGGCGCAAGTACACGGAGGACAACTCCGAGCGTGATCTGTGGGCGGAAGTCACCGACACGTTCGAGTGACCTGCTGCAGCGGCCCGGTTCCGGCCCGCGAGGGGCCATGGCGCAATTGGTAGCGCACCTGCTTTGCAAGCAGGGGGTTGGGGGTTCGAGTCCCCCTGGCTCCACCCATGTGATGACGCGGGACATCGTTGAGAGATGTCTCGCGTCATCGTTCATGTCCGAGAGCCCGGCCATCGGCCGGGCTCTCGTTCGTTGTTGCTCAGGACGTCGCGAGGGCGCGCACACCTCGCTCGATGGCGGGGCGGATGTCGAGCCCAGGGTCGACGGTGAGGCGGTGCAGGAGCAGCCCGTCGGCGAGTGCCATCAGCGTCCGGGTCGCGGGCACGGGGTCGCTGATGCCGACGGCGACCACGATCCGTTCCATCCACCGCTCGAACTCGTGGCGCTGCCGCCGCAGCGGCTCTCCGAGCTCTGGGTCGCCGGCGAGCTCGAGGAAGAGGGCGTAGCGCGCGCGTGTGCGCGTGGCGAACCGCCCGGTCTGCAGCTCGGCCATCGCACAGAGTCCCTCGATGAGCTCGTCGGCTCCCGTGATCGCAGTCGTCGCGGCCGGCTCGAAGTCGGCGCGCTCGCGCTCGGCGATCCAGTCGACCGCTCCGCCGAGCAACGCCCGGCGGGTGCGGAACCAGTTCGAGGTCGACCCGGGCGGGAGGCCGGCCCGGTCGTCGACCCGCGCATGGGTCAGTGCGCGCACCCCCTCCGTGCCGAGCAGCTCCACGGCTGCCTCGAGCCCTCGCTCCCGGGTCACCGCGGGCATGGACGGCCCCTTTCACCGAGGTCTACTATGAACATAGTATCTCCGCCTCGTGAAGGAGACGCCATGACCACCCCCGAGCCTCGCACCACCGGCTCCGTCGGCCCGCAGGCCTGGTCGCCGCCGCTGCCGGAGGCCGCCGGCTTCGACCATCTCGTCGTCGAGACACCAGGCCTGCGCACCCACCTCGCGGTCATCGGTGAGGGTGAGCCGGTCGTCCTGCTGCACGGCTTTCCTCAGCACTGGTGGCAGTGGCACGCCGTCGCTCCGGCCATCGCCGCGGCCGGGTACCGCGTCCTGTGCCCTGACCTGCGCGGGGCGGGCTGGACCGAGGCTGAGGACCCGCGCATCGAACGCGAGACCCGGCTCCGCGACCTGCTCGCCCTGTTCGACGCACTCCAGATCGAGAGAGCCCACGTCGTCTCCCACGACCTCGGGGTGCTCACTGCGGTGCAGCTGACCTACGAGCACCCGGAGCGGGTTCGGTCGGCGGTGCAGCTTTCCGTCTTTCCGGCGTTCATGATGTTCAGCCCGAAGCTCGCCCCAGGCTTCCGACACCTGCCCGCGCTCGTCTGGCACCGACCTGGCGCCTCGCTGCGCGGGGTCTTCTCCGAGCGGTACGTCGCCCACCCGATGCCGCAGTCAGTCGTCGACGCCCACCTCGCCCCGATGCGCCGGCCCGAGATCGACGGTGCGGTGCGTGCGCAGACTCGCGGCATCGTGCTGCCGGAGGCCCTGCGCATGGTCCGCGGTGTCTACCGCCGCCGGCGGCTCACGGTGCCCACCCTCGTCGTGTTCGGCCGCGGCGACCACCCCTACACCGAAGAACTCGTCGAGCGGCTGTGCCGCACGCCGGAGCGGTACGCCGACCACGTGGAGATCGCCTACGTCGACGACGCCGCGCACTTCATCACCGACGATGCTCCCCACGCGGTCGCCGACCTCTCGATCGACTGGTTCGCCCGAGCCGCGTGAGGCGGCCCGGTCAGGTGCTGTCGCGCACGATCAGGCGTGTCGCGAGGGTCCGCGAGACGGTCTCCTTCCCGTCGACCAGGTCGAGGAGCAGGTCGACCATGGTCCGGGAGATCTCTCCGAACGGTTGGCGCATGGTGGTCAGCGGGGGTTCGAGGGACTCGGCGAGGCCGGAGTCGTCGAACCCGCCGACGGCGACGTCGCCCGGCACGGAGCGTCCCGCGCGGCGCAGCGTGGACATGGCGCCCGCGGCCATGCGGTCGTTGGCCGCGAACACGGCGTCGACGTCCGGGGCTCGTTCCAGCAGGTTCGCCATCGCGGCGGCGCCCGACTCGGTGGAGTAGTCGCCCTCCTCCACGAGGAGCGGGTCGAAGTCCGCGCCGAGCTCCTCCCGGTAGCCGACGAACCGGTAGCGCCCGCCGCCGGTGTCCGACGGCCCCGTGATCATGGCGATGCGGCGGCGTCCGCGCTCCTTGAGGTGGCGGGTCATCTTGCGCGCCGACCCGATCTCGTCGACCGAGACGATCGGGACGTCGTCCGAGTGGCCCAGCGGGATGCCGCAGGCGACGGTCGGGATGCGGGCGGCGATGAGCGTGTCGATGAGGGGCTCGCTCTCGTGGGACGAGATGAGCAGGACGCCGTCCACGTGGCCGGCGCTGACGAAGCGGGTGACGTTCTGCCGCTCGGCCTCGCTGCCCGCCACGAGCAGCACGGGAGTCATGTTGCGCTGCGCCAGCGCCTCGGCCGCGCCGCGGAGCAGGATCGAGAAGGTCGGGTCGGCGAAGAGCAGGTGCTGCGGCTCGGTGAGGAGGAACGCCAGGGAGTTGGCTCGGCCCGTGGCGAGCGATCGGGCGTGGTGGTTGGCGTGGTAGCCGGTGTTGCGGATGGCGAGCTCGACCGCCTCGCGCGCCTCGGGAGACACCCAGTGCCCGCCGTTGATGACCCGGGACACGGTGCCGCGCGAGACGCCCGCGACGGCCGCGACGTCACGGATCGTCGGGCGACGTTTGCCCGGCATCGGCGTCGTGACGGGTGGCCTGATCGGCGTGACGCTCTCCATAAGGTCCGAGCCTAGCCCGCCCGGGCCGCCCCCCGAGCGCCGTCCCGTGGTGGGTGCGAGGTCCCGACGCCGCCCGCCCGGACGTCCTCGGCAGCGATCACGGTGTGGTCACGATGGCCTCGGAGAGCAGTCTCACACCCTGACTCAGTCGAGATTGGGACCGGTCACAGGTACTGTGTTCGTCAGTTGCCTCGGCGCGCACCGCGCCACCCCGACTCGACGGAGCGTCATGACTGTCCATACCTGGCCCCAGCTCGACGGCATCGCCTACGGCGGTGACTACAACCCCGAGCAGTGGTCTCGCGACGTCTGGGACGAGGACGTCGCGCTGATGCGGGAGGCCGGCGTCAACTTCGTCAGCGTCGGCATCTTCTCCTGGGCGCTCCTCGAGCCGCGCGAGGGTGAGTTCGACTTCGCCTGGCTCGACGACCTGCTCGACCTCCTGCACGCCCACGAGATCGCCGTCGACCTCGGCACCCCCACCGCGTCGCCGCCGGCCTGGTTCTACGCCACCTACCCCGACGCGCGCGTGGTCACCGAGGACGGGACCGTCCTCGGCTTCGGCTCGCGCGGGATGGTCTCCCACTCGGCGCCCGAGTACCGGGCCGCGATCGAGAGGGTCGCGGGCGAGCTCGCCCGGCGCTACGCCGACCACCCCGCCGTCGTCCTGTGGCACGTCCACAACGAGTACGGTGCGCCGGTCTCCGACGACTACTCGCCGCACGCCGTCGCCGCATGGCGGTTGTGGCTCCAGGAGCGCTACGGCTCGCTCGACGCGGTCAACGCCGCGTGGGGCACCAACTTCTGGGGACAGCGCTACCTCGAGTGGGAGCACCTCGTCGCACCCGCCGTCACGGCCTCGGTCATCAACCCGGCCATGAAGCTCGACTGGGCCCGGTTCACCGACGAGCAGCTGCGTGCCTGCTACTGCATCGAGCGCGACGCGATCCGCGCTCACGCCGCGCAGCCGATCACGACCAACTTCATGGCGCACCAGTCGTACAACACGGACCTGTGGAAGTGGGCCCAGGAGGTCGACGTCGTCTCTGACGACCACTACCTGTGGTCGCCGGACCCCGACGCCCACGTCGGTCTGGCGCTGTCCGCGGACCTCACGCGCTCCGTGGCGCGCGGGCGGCCGTGGATCCTCATGGAGCACTCGACGTCGGCGGTGAACTGGCAGGGCCGCAACATCGCCAAGCAGCCCGGCGAGATGCACCGCAACGCGTTCACCCACCTCGGCCGCGGCGCCGACGGGATCCTCTTCTTCCAGTGGCGGGCCTCGCGCTCCGGCGCCGAGAAGTTCCACTCCGCGATGCTGCCGCACGCCGGCACGTCGTCCCGGGTCTTCCGCGAGGTGACGTCGCTGGGCCAGCACCTCGGCGCGCTCACCGACGTCCGCGGGTCACGGGTCACGGCCGACGTCGCCGTGCTCTACGACTGGGAGTCGCTGTGGGCGCAGGACCTCGAGTGGCGCCCGGCGGACGAGCTCGGGTTCCGCGAGCGGATGCGCGCGTACTACGAGCGACTGTGGCGTGACGGCGTCACCGTCGACTTCGCCCACCCCGAGGACGACCTGTCGGCGTACCGGCTCGTGGTCGCCCCCGCCTCGTACCTCCTCACCGCCGCCGCGGGCGAGAACCTCACGCGCTACGTGGCAGACGGTGGCACGCTGCTGGTCTCCTGCTTCGCCGCCGTCGTCGACGAGCACGACGCCGTCCACGCCGGAGGATTCGGTGCACCGCTCAAGACGGCCCTGGGTCTGACGGTCGAGGAGTTCCTGCCGATGCGTGACGGCGAGGGCTGCGTCGTCGAGCTGGACGGGCACGAGCTCACCGCCGACGTGTGGAGCGAGGACCTCGTCCTCGACGGAGCGCAGGTGCGCGGGACCTACCGCGGCGGCCCCGTCGACGGTGCGCCCGCGATCACCCGGAACACGCACGGCGACGGGACCGGCTGGTACGTGAGCAGCCGGCTCGACGTCGAGGCGCTCGCGCCCGTGCTCGCCGCCGTCTACGCCGACGCGGGCGTGAAGCCGGCGGACCGCCCCGAGGGCCTCGAGATCGTGACGCGGCACGGCGAGGACAGCGACTTCGTGGTCGCCGTCAACCACCGGGCCGAGGCGGCCGAGTTCCCCGTGCAGGGCACGGAGATGCTCTCCGACACCCCGGTCGACGGGATGTTCCGGCTGGGAGCCGGCGACGTCGCGGTGTTCCGCACGTCACCCGCCCGGGGAGGTGATCTCTGACCTGCTCGTCCCCCCTGCTCGTCCCCCTGCGCGGCCGACCGGCCGCGTTCCGGTACACGTACGAGGTCGCAGCGTCGCGATCGAACCCGACGCGCGGAGCGACCGCTTCTTGGAAGGAAGATTGATGCGCAAGCACATGACACTCGGCGTCGTGGTGGCGTCGGCACTGCTCCTCGCCGCCTGCGGCGGCGACCCGGAGCCCGCAGAGACCGCGGAGACGTCTCCCGGCGCGGCCGGTGACGGAGCGGGCACGGAGCTGGTCGTCTGGTCCGACGCCGAGCGTGCGGAGGCCATCGCGAACGCCGCGGAGGGCTTCGAGGCCGACACGGGCGCGACCGTCACGGTCGTGCAGAAGAACTTCGAGGACCTGCGCGCCGACTTCCTGGCCCAGGTCCCGACCGGCGAGGGCCCCGACATCACCGTCGGTGCGCACGACTGGCTCGGCGAGTTCGTGGAGTCGGGCGTCGTCGACACGATCGACCTGGCCGACCGCGCTGCCGACTTCGAGCAGGTGACGCTCGACGCGCTCACCTACGAGGGCCAGCTCTACGCGCTGCCGTACGCGCAGGAGGCCGTCGGCCTCATCCAGAACGTCGACCTCGTCGGTTCCGAGGCTCCGGCCACGTGGGACGAGCTGATCGAGATGGCGACGGACGCCGGCTTCGAGGACCGTCCGTTCGTCCTCTACACCAACGGTGCCGAGGGCGACATGTACACGTCCTACGCCTTCCAGACGTCGTTCGGGGCCCCCGTGTTCGTCCAGGACGAGGCCGGCTCCTACACGAGCGAGGTCGGTCTGGGCGGCGAGGGTGGCCTCGCCTACGCCGAGTGGATCTCGGAGAACGGTCGTGAGGGCACCGGCTACTTCACCGACACGATCGACTACGACATCGGCAACGAGCTCTTCGCCACGGGTGAGACGCCGTTCATCGTCCAGGGCCCCTGGACCATCCCGACCTACCAGGACGCGGGCGTCGAGGTCGCCGTGAACCCGATCCCGGCGGCCGGTGGCGAGACCGCCGCCCCGTTCGTGGGCGTGCAGGGCTTCTACCTGTCGTCGCAGTCCTCGAACGCGCTGCTCGCCAACGAGTTCCTCGCGAACTACCTGGCCACGGACGAGGCGCAGCAGGCCCTGTACGACGCCGACCCGCGCATCCCGGCGCTGACGGCCGTCGCCGAGTCGGTCGCCGACGACCCGGTCATCGCGGGCTTCCTGGCCTCGGCGCAGAACGGCGTGCCGATGCCGAACATCCCCGAGATGGGTGCGGTGTGGGACTTCTGGAACCCTGCACAGATCGCCCTCATCAACGGTGAGGACCCGGAGTCCGTCTGGACCACGATGGTGGAGAACATCGAGAGCACGATCGGGGGCTGACGCCCTCGTCCCCGGGGGTGGGGCCACCAGGCCCCACCCCCACCCATGATCGACACAAGGAGCCCAGATGTCCGTCGGCCAGCAGCGCGCGGAAACCGCGCCGAGCTCCCCGGCCGTGCCCCCGGAGTCCCACGCCCGCAGCTGGAAGGGCCCGGGGTGGGGGTTCGTCGCCAAGCTGCTCCTCATGATGCTCGTCAACGCCGTCGGCGTCGCGGCCATCCTGTCCGCCTACAACGTGGGCTCCTGGGTGATCCTCGGCGTCCTCGTCGTCCTGCTGGGCGTGGCGGACTGGATCTACTTCGCGAAGCGCACCATCGCGCTGAAGTACCTCTTCCCGGGACTGCTGTTCCTGGCGACGTTCCAGATGTTCACGCTCGCCTACACGGGGTACGTCGCCTTCACCAACTACGGCACCGGGCACCTGGGCAGCATGCAGCAGGCGGTCGACGCCGCCCTGATCCAGGACGAGCAGCGCGCGCAGGACTCGCCGACCTACCCGCTCTCCGTCGTGCGCGACGGTGACCTGCTCGGCTTCGCCGTGAACGACGAGGGCGTCGTGCGTGTCGGCACCGCGGAGGAGCCGCTCGCGCCTGTCTCTGGCGCGGTCGTCGACGACTCCGGTGCCGCGACCGAGGTGCCGGGCTGGGAGATCGTGCCGCGTGCACAGCTGTTCAGCGACCAGTCGCTGCAGCAGGAGGTCGTGAGCCTGCGCGTCCCGGTCTCCGACGACGCGACCGACGGATCGATCCGTACCCGCGAGGGCACGACCGGCGCGATCTACACCTCGACCCTCGAGTGGGACCCGGACGCGCAGACCATCACCGACACCGAGACGGGGACCGTCTACGCCCCGAACGACCGGGGCAACTTCGTCAGTCCCGACGGCGAACGCCTCGCGGCGGGCTGGTACGTCAACGTCGGGTTCGAGAACTTCGTCCGCGCCTTCACGGACGCCAACTATGCCGAGCCGCTGCTCAAGGTGACGCTGTGGACCTTCGCGTTCGCCATTCTCACCGTTCTGACGAGCTTCGGGCTCGGGCTGCTGTTCGCGATGATCTACAACGACCCACGGGTGCGCGGGCGCAAGGTGCTGCGGACCGTCTTCATCCTGCCCTACGCCTTCCCCGCCTTCATGTCGGCGCTGCTGTGGCGCGGCATGCTGAACGCGGAGTTCGGCGTCGTGAACGAGTGGTTCTTCCTCGGGGCCGACATCAACTGGCTCGGTGATCCGTGGCTGGCGAAGTTCGCCATCCTCTGGGTCAACCTGTGGCTCAGCTACCCCTACTGGTTCCTGGTGACCACGGGCGCCCTGCAGTCGCTGCCGGGCGACACGCTGGAGGCCGCGCGGGTGGACGGCGCCGGGCGCTGGCGGACGTTCCGCTCGATCGTCCTCCCGCTGCTCATGGTCTCGACGGCTCCGCTGGCGATCGCGTCGTTCGCCTTCAACTTCAACAACTTCACGATCATCTACATGCTCACGGGCGGTGGTCCCGCCTTCTCCGGGACGAGCGTGCCGATCGGGTCGACGGACATCCTCATCTCTGCGATCTACCAGATCTCGGGCGTGAGCGGCGGGCGAGCCGACTACGGCCTGGCCAGCGCGCTGTCGATCATCGTGTTCATCGTGATCGGGATCGTCTCCGCGATCGCATTCCGCCAGACCCGCAAGCTCGAGGAGATCTGAGCCATGGCTGTCTCGCAGACCCAGGCGGTGCGCAGCACCAGCCCGCGCAGCAACCGCACGCGCCGCACCCGGTGGTGGGCCGAGGTCGGGTGGAAGTACCCGGTCGCGGTGGTCGTCCTCTTCTACGCGGCGTACCCGCTGGTGTACGCGCTGTCGGCGTCGCTCGACAGCCGCGGTTCGCTGGCCGGCTCGTCGACGCTGTTCCGGAGCTTCAGCCTGGACAACTACCAGGCGCTCGGCGGCACCATGTACTGGACCTGGGTGGGCAACACCCTGCTGATCGGTGGCGCCGCGGCACTCGGCGCCGTGCTCATGGGCGCGGCCGCCGCGTACGCGTTCTCCCGCTTCCGCTTCCGAGGCCGGCGCGCGTCGCTGACCACGCTGCTCATCGTCCAGATGTTCCCGCAGACGGTCGCCTTCGTGGCGGTGTTCCTGCTGCTCATCGCCCTGGGCGAGGTCGTCCCGGCGCTCGGCGTGAACTCCAAGCTGGCGCTGATCTGCGTGTACCTCGGCGGGGCGCTGGGGGCGAACACGTTCCTCATGTACGGCTTCTTCAACACCATCCCGATCGAGATCGACGAGGCGGCCCGGATCGACGGAGCGAGCCACGCGCAGATCTACTGGCGGCTCATCATGCCCCTGGTGACGCCGATCCTGGCGGTGGTCGGCCTGCTGGCGTTCATCTCGTCGTTCGGCGACTTCATCCTCGCGCGGATCGTGCTGACCAGCGAGGAGAACTGGACGCTCGCCGTCGGGATGTACCAGTGGGTCTCCAACCAGCTGACCTCACGGTGGGGGCTGTTCGCGGCCGGTGCGGTGATCGGCTCGATCCCGGTGCTGGCCCTCTTCCTGTCGCTCCAGCGCTACATCGTGGGCGGCCTCTCGGCTGGCTCCGTCAAGGGGTGACCCGGGCCTCGTGAGGCCCGGGCGGACGACCGCGGCGTGCACCCGCACGCCGCGGAGATCGATGCGGATCGCACGATCGACGACGATCGAAAGGACAAGCACATGGGAGTGCGCGCACGACTGAGAGCGGTCACAGCCGTGGCCCTCGTCACCGCCCTGACGGGCACGGGCCTGGCCACCGGAGCCCACGCCGCCGAGGACGAGCCGGTGCCTGCCGGCATCACCGTCCCCCGGGTCGAGGGGATGGGTGACGACTGGATCAACGGTGCGGACTTCTCCACCGTCCTGTCGCTCGAGGAGAGCGGCGTGACGTTCAAGAACTTCGCCGGCGAGGAGGCGGACCTCTTCGAGGTGCTCGCCGAGGCGGGCGTGAACTGGGCCCGCATCCGGGTCTGGAACGAGCCGTTCTCCAGCACCGACCCGACGCAGGGCTACGGTGCCGGGAACGTCGACGCCGCGCGCGCCACGGAGATCGGCCGCCGCGCCACCGAGGCGGGCATGCAGGTGCTCGTCAACTTCCACTACTCGGACTTCTGGGCGCACCCGGGCCAGCAGTACCTCCCCCGCTCGTGGCGGGGGCTGGAGGGCGAGGACCGGGTCGACGCGCTGTACGACTACACGGCCGAGACCCTGCAGACGATGGACGACGCCGGTGTGGACATCGGTATGGTGCAGATCGGCAACGAGACGACCGGCGGCGAGATCGCCGGGACCCGCGGGTGGGCGAACACCGCCGACCTGTTCCAGGCCGGCTCGCAGGCCGTGCGGGACACGCTGGGCGACGACGTGAAGGTCGCCGTGCACTTCACCAACCCGGAGCGCGCGAACCAGTACGCGACCGTGGCCCGCGAGCTCGACCAGCGCGGCGTCGACTACGACGTGTTCCTCAGCTCCTACTATGCGTTCTGGCACGGCACGCCCCAGAACCTCACCGACGTGCTCACGCACGTCGCCACCACGTACGACAAGGAGGTGGCGGTCGCCGAGACGTCGTGGACGTACACGCTCGAGGACGGCGACGGGTACCCGAACGCCGTCGAGGACGCCCGCGGTCCGTACTCGGCGTCCGTGCAGGGCCAGGCCCTGGCGCTGCGCGACGTCATGCAGGCCGTCGCGAACGTCCCCGACGGCAAGGGCCTCGGGACCTTCTACTGGGAGCCGGCCTGGCTGCCGGTCGGCCCGCCGGACCAGCTCGAGGCGAACTGGGAGCTGTGGGAGCGGGACGGCTCCGGCTGGGCGAACCCCGCCTCGCAGGAGTTCTACGACCCGACCGGCGCGCTCGGTGACGAGTGGGCCGACGACTTCGGCGGCTCGGGCTGGGACAACCAGGCACTCTTCGCCTTCGACGGCACCCCGCTGGATTCGCTGCGCGTCTACGAGTACGCCCGCACCGGCTCGGTGGGCCCGCGCGAGCTCGACGCCGTGCGGCCGCTGCAGCTGACCGTCGTCGACGGCGATCCGATCGAGCTGCCCTCGACCGTCGAGGTGTCGTACACCGACGGCACCACCGAGGAGCAGGACGTGACCTGGCAGGGGTCCGCCGCGTGGATCTCCGGGCCGGGCACGTACACCTTCACGGGCACCACCTCGGCCGACCACTCGGCCACGGTGACCGTGACGGTCGTCGGCGACGTCGACGAGGGCGCGAACCTCGTGCTGAACCCCGGCTTCGAGGACGGCGTCGAGCCCTGGACGGGAACCGGGGCCGGATACACGATCAGCAGCACGAACGACCCCTTCGAGGGCAGCCGCTCGACGCACTTCTACTCGGGCAGCCCTTTCACCTTCTCGATCGAGCAGGTCGTCACGGACGTGCCGCCGGGCCAGTACCGGCTGTCGGCCAAGGTCCAGGGCGGGAACGCCGGTTCCGGTGACACCCTGCGCATCGCCGCGAGCTCCGGCATCTCCTCGGTCTCCGCGGACTTCGGGCTCGAGGGGTTCGTGAACTGGCAGACGCCGCAGACCGCACCGCTCAACGTCGGGGCCGACGGCGTGGTGACCGTCTCGGCGAACCTCGCCCTCTCCGGTGGTGCGTGGGGGACGATGGACAACTTCGCGCTCGTCGCCGACGCACCCGCCGCCGAGGTGGACCAGAGCGCCCTCGAGGCGCTCGTGGAGGAGGCGGACGCCGTCGACCGCGACGCCTACACCGCCGACAGCGTGGCGGCGCTCGAGGAGGCCCTGGAGCGCGCGGCGTTCGTCCTCGGCTCCCCGAGCCCGAGCCAGGCGACGGTCGACGGCGCCACGGAGCAGCTCCGGGCGGCGCTCGACGGTCTGGTCCTCGCCGAGGACGAGACCCCCGGGCCGACACCCGGTCCGGATCCCGAGCCTGAGCCTGCACCGACGACTCCCGAGGAGCCCGCCGACGACGAGACGACGGCGACGATGACCCTCTCGGCGAAGACCGTGCGGCCGGGTGACCGCGTCACGGCGACGGTGGAGAACGCCCCCGGCTCGCGGGTCGAGCTCGGTGTGGCCTCGGCGTACCGCGCTCTCGCCACCGCCGCGGTGATCGACGGCGTCGCCACCGCCACGGTGGTCGTCCCGGCCGACCTCGAGGCAGGGACGCACCACGTCCAGGCCCGGGACGCGGACGGTGAGCTGATCGCGCAGGCACAGATCACGGTGCTCGCGCCGGGCGGTCAGCTGGCCGTGACGGGTGCGGCCCTGCTCGGCCTGCTCGGCCTCGCGCTCGGCCTGCTGACCGTCGGCGGTGTGCTGATCGTGCACCGTAGGCGCCGGGCGGCGTGACGACGGCAGTGACACGGCAGTGACACGGCAGTGACACGGCGAGGGGCCCCGACCGAGATGTTCGGTCAGGGCCCCTCGTCGTGTGCGGGTCGGTGAGGTCAGTCCTTCGCCTCGTCCGCCTTCTTCTTGGCCTCGGCCTTGGCGTCCTGGACCGCGTCCTTGGCCTCGGCGGTGGCCTCCTCCGTCGCACCCGCGATCTTCTTCGCGGCGTCGGCAGCCGTGTTCGCGGCCGACGAGCTCGCTGAGCGCGAGCGGGGCGAGGCCTTCTTCGTGGCTTCCTTCGCCTCGGAGACGGCGTCGTTCACACGCTCGGTGAGGTCCTCACGCACCTCGGAGACCTTGCCCGCGACCTTGTCACCGGCCTCACGGCCCTTCGCGAGGGCAGCGCCGGCGGCCTCGCCCACGGCCTCGGCGGCGTCGCCCACGGCAGCACGCGCGTCGTCGAGGGGGTCGCCCGAGGACTCCTGCTCCCAGGGCTCGGCCCACGGGTCGGTGGTGGGCTGAGCACGGCGCCACAGGACGTAGGTGGCCCCGGCGGCGGTGACGCCACCGACGATCCACCAGACCTTCTTGCCCTTGCCCTTCGAGCCAGAGGCGTCGGCGGCCGCGCTGCTGATCGCGGCGAGTCGTGCGTTCGCCTTCGCGGCAGCCTTGTCGGCGCCCTTCGAGGCCTTCTTCGCGACCTTGCCGACGCCCTTGCCCGAGCGCTTCGCGGCCTTCTTCGCTGCCTTGTCGACGCTCTTGCCGGCCTTCTTCGCTGCCTTGTCGAGCCGCTTGCTCGTCTTCTTCACCCCGGTGTCGGCCGCGGCTGCCGTGGCGACGGCGGCCGTGCCCGCGGCGGCCGCAGCGGTGGCCGCCGCGGCGTTGAAGCTGGCGACGATGCGCGGCAGGAGCTCGTCGACGAGCTTGTCGTGCGCGGTGTCGATGGCGGGGGCCGCCTTCTCGGCGGCCTTCTCGACGCGCGGGGCGGCTGCCTGGACGCTCTCCTGCCAGGCCTTCTCCACCTTGGGCGTGAGCCACTCGACGAAGGCCTCGACTCGCGGGGTCCCCCAGTCCTTGGCCTGGCCGGCCAGGTGCACCGCTGACGTCGTCGCCCGTGACCCTGCGTCGCTGAGGACGGCGGCGACGTCGGCCGCCTGGTCCTTGATCTTCTCGGTGTCGATGCTCTCGAGCTTCTCGCCCGCGGTGTGGGCCGAGCGACGGATCCGGTCGGGCATAGGTGACTCCCAGGTCTGCGTGCGGATGGGGCATCTGACTGTTGTTCCACTCTGCCACCACCTCTACCTCGTCGCGAGACCTGACGTCGGTGCGGTGGGGTGAGAGCCTCGTGGTGAGCCTGTGACGAGCGCCCGCACGGACCGGTCCTGACGTGGCCCGTCGGCGCCCACGTGTGAGAATGGGGCCATGTTCGCAACCCTCCACACCACCTCTGGTGACATCCGTATCGAGCTGCTGCCGAACCACGCCCCGAAGACGGTGGCGAACTTCGTGGGCCTCGCCTCCGGCACGAAGCCCTGGGCGGACCCGCGTACGGGCGCCGAGCGCACCGAGCCGTTCTACGACGGCCTGATCTTCCACCGCGTCATCCCCGACTTCATGATCCAGGGCGGGTGCCCGCTCGGCACCGGCACGGGCGGACCGGGCTACGCGTTCAACGACGAGATCCACCCCGAGCTGCAGTTCGACCAGAAGTACCTGCTCGCCATGGCGAACGCCGGCGTGCGCCGCAACCCGGTGACGGGCGAGGCCGAGGGCACCAACGGCTCGCAGTTCTTCATCTCCACCGCCGCCACCCCGTGGCTCAACGGCAAGCACACGATCTTCGGCCGCGTGGCCGACGACGAGTCGCGCGCCGTGGTGGACGCGATCGGGACGACCCGCACGCGCCCGGGCGACCGCCCCGTCGACGACATCACCATCACCTCGGTCACGATCGAGGACTGACCATCACGTCCCCCGCGTACGGGACGCCGTCCGCCCAGCCGGTCCCCGTCTGCCCCCGTCACCCCGAGCGCGTCTCCTACGTCCGGTGCCAGCGCTGCGGGCGTCCGGCGTGCCCCGAGTGCCAGCGGCCCGCCGCGGTGGGGATCCAGTGCGTGGACTGCGTGCGGGAGACCGCCAAGGCTGCACCGCGCACGACGACGGTGCTCGGCGGGCGGGTCCGCGGGGGGCGGCCGGTGGTCACCCTGACCATCATCGGGCTCTGCGTGGTGAGCTGGCTGCTCCAGATCGTCACCGCGGGGGCGTGGACCCAGCAGTGGGCGTTCGCGCCGGTCGTCGGGGCCGAGGAGCCCTACCGCTTCCTCACGGCGGCGTTCCTGCACTCCACCGTGCTGGCGTACGGGATCCTGCCGATCCACATCCTGTTCAACATGTACGCCCTGTGGATCACGGGGCCGTTCCTCGAGCAGACCCTCGGCCGCGCGCGCTTCGTCGTGCTCTACGTGCTGTCCGCCGTCGGCGGGTCGGTGGGCTACCTGCTGCTGGCGGGCGGCCCGACCGACCAGGGCTGGTACACGGCGGTCGTCGGCGCGTCGGGCGCGGTGTTCGGGCTGTTCGGCGCAGTGATGGTGGTCCTCAACCGCCTGGGCCGCAACGCGATGCAGATCGTCGTGCTCATCGGCATCAACTTCGCGATCGGGCTCTTCGTGCCGAACATCGCCTGGGAGGCGCACCTCGGGGGCCTGGTCGTCGGCGCCCTGGTGGGCGCCGGCTTCGCCTACGCCCCCAAGGAACGCCGCCTGCTCGTCGGTGGCGGGGTGAGCGTGCTCGTGGCTCTCGGCCTCGTCGTCGCGACCGTCGTCACGTACGCGTCGGTCCCCGCGTTCTGAGTTATCCCCAGGAGTTACTCACAGGTGTGGAACTACACCTGTGTGACTCGTCACCGCCAGCGGGTGGTGAGTCCGAACCCGGCGATGATGAAGGCGAAACCGACGGCAAGGTTCCAGGCGCCGAGCGCGGGGATCGGGAGCTGGTTGCCGCCGCTGAGGTAGAAGAGCACGATCCAGGCCAGCCCGAAGAGCATGAGGCCGAGCATGGTCGGGACGAGCCAGCGCGGGTTGCCGCCGGGGCCAGGCTGCGTCGCCCTCGGCTCCCGGGGGGCGGAGGGCTTCTTCTTGCGGGACTTCGACTCGGGCACGAGAACGGGCTCCTGTCCTTCGATGACGGCTGCTGCGACCCTCGGGTGCACGAGCCGTGTGGGCTTCGGGTGAATGCCGCGCCCCGTCATGGGAGCACGCCATTCGTCGTCTAGCGTAGTGCGCGCACAGAATAGTCGTGTGCACGGTCCGGCGCAGCGACCTCTGCGGCCCGTCGTGCAGGTGCCCGGTGGTGAGCGGAAGGGGTGATGACATGTCGGTCTCCGTGACGGGACCACAGGCCGGCGAGCCCCAGGGCCCGGCGGCTCCCTCCCGTGCGCGCAGGGTCCGCGCCTCCCTGACGGTGGGGCTCGTGCTCGCGCTCGCCGGTCTGATGTTCGTCTCGAGCGCGCAGCTCGCGCAGGGACGCGAGACCCGACACCCACAGAACCTCGCCCAGCTCGTCGACCGTGAGGGTGACCGGGTGGGTGCGCTCGTCGCCGAGGTCGACACGCTCGCCGCCGAGGTGAACGGGCTCAGCCAGGGACTGGACCAGAGCGCCACGAAGCTCCCCGAGGACCTCGTCACGCGCACGCAGCTGGTCTCGGGCGACCTCGCCGTCACAGGGCCGGGCGTCACGGTCGCGCTCGACGACGCACCGGTCTCGGCCCTCGACGTGCCGGGGGTCCGACCCGACGACCTCGTGGTGCACCAGCAGGACCTGCAGGCCGTGATCAACGCGCTGTGGGCGGGCGGTGCCGAGGCCATGACGCTCCAGGGTCAGCGCGTCACCGCGACGTCCGCGTTCCGGTGCGCCGGGAACATCCTCATCCTCCATGGGCGCGTGTACTCCCCGCCCTACGTCGTGCAGGCCGTCGGCGACCCGGAGAGCATGGAGGCGGCCCTCGACCGGTCTCCCGAGATCGCGATCTACAAGGAGTACGTCGACGCCGTGAACCTCGGGTGGTCCGCGCAGCGGTCCTCCTCGCTCGAGATCCCGCGCTTCGAGGGCAGCACCGAGCTCCAGTTCGCAGAGCTTCCCGACGGAACCGAGGTGTTCTCGTGACGACAGCGTCCACCGATCCGTTCGCGCCCGTGGCGGCCCGCCCCTCCGGCGGCACCGGCACGCCGGACCGGCACGTGCGCCGTCGGCGCGGTGGAGGCGGGTTCTTCTCGACCCTCGTCGGGGTCGTGGGCGAGCTCCTCATCACCGTCGGGGTGCTGCTCGCGCTCTTCGTCGTGTGGCAGCTGTGGTGGACCGACGTGCAGGGTGGCCGCGAGCAGGCGGCGACGATCACCGCCATGGGCTGGGACATCCCCGAGGCCGCGGCGAGCGAGCCAGACCTGCGCCGTGACGACCCGCCCGTCTCGGACGCCCCGGCCGAGGGCGAGCTCTTCGGGCAGCTGTTCGTGCCGCGGTGGGACGGTCAGCGCCAGATCCCGATCGCGGAGGGGACCGACAAGCGCTCAGTGCTCGACCGCGCGTGGGCCGGGCACTACCCCGAGACCGTGATGCCCGGCGACATCGGGAACTTCTCGCTCGCCGCGCACCGGATGACCTACGGCGCACCGTTCCACCGGGTCGAGGAGCTCGAGGTCGGCGATCCGCTCATCGTGCGAGTCGAGGAGATCTGGTACGTGTACCGCGTCACGGAGATGTACCCCGTGCTCCCGCACCAGGTCGAGGTCGTCGCCCCTGTGCCGGGTGAGCCCGGCGCCGAGCCCGGCGACCGCCTGATGACACTCACCACGTGCCACCCGATCGGGCTGAACTCGCTCCAGGAGCGGTTCATCGTCCACAGCGAGCTCGACTACTGGCTCCCGGTCGAGGACGGGATCCCGCCGGACCTGCCTGCCGAGCTCGCCACGTCGGCCGACGCGAGCGGCGCGCCGGTGGACGGCGCGGACACCACGATGCTCGGAGGGCGATGATGTACGGGGCACTCTGGCGGGCGCTGCCCGGGCCGGCCTGGTTGCGGGCGCTGTTCCTGCTGCTGCTCGTGCTCGCCGTGGTGTACGTGTGCTTCGAATGGCTGTTCCCGGTCGTGGCCGAGTACATGCCGTTCAACGAGACGACCGTCGAAGGGACAGGTGGGTAGGGATGGTCCGCATCCTCGTCGTCGACAACTACGACTCCTTCGTCTACACGATCGTGGGGTACCTGGACCAGCTGGGTGCCGAGACCGTCGTCGTGCGCAACGACGCCGTGCCGGACGTCGGGCCTGACGGGCGCTACGCGGACGAGCAGGGACCGTTCGACGGCGTGCTCGTCTCCCCCGGCCCCGGCACCCCCCAGGAGGCCGGGCAGAGCGAGGACGTCATCCGGGCGTGCGCCGCCTCCCGGACCCCGATGCTCGGGGTGTGCTTGGGCCACCAGGCGCTCGCGGAGGTCTACGGGGCGACCGTCACGCACGCGCCCGAGCTCATGCATGGCAAGACCAGCCTCGTCGAGCACGAGGACGTCGGGGTCCTCGAGGGGCTGCCGACGCCGTTCACGGCGACGCGCTACCACTCGCTCGCGGTGATCCGCGAGACGGTGCCCGACCTCCTCGAGATCACGGCCGCCACGAGCAGCGGGGTCGTCATGGCCGTCCAGCACCGCGACCTGCCCCTGCACGGCGTGCAGTTCCACCCCGAGTCAGTCCTCACCGAGGGTGGCCACCGCCTGCTGGCCAACTGGCTCGCGGTCTGCGGCTCGCCCGAGGCCGTGGAGCGGTCCCGAGGGCTCGCGCCGCTCGTCCGCCAGTAGCGGCACGTCCTGCGAAGGCCTCCCGTACCGCGACGAAGGGCCTCTCCCTCACCGGGGAGAGGCCCTTCGTCCGTTCAGCGGTGACGCCCGGTCAGTGGCGCCGTGCGATCGGGTGCGGAGTGTCAGGGGCTCGGGAGGAAGCCGCCGAGGCCGGCGGCGTCTCCGCCCTCACCGTCGCCGTTTCCGCCGCCGTTGTCGTCCCCACCGTTCCCGTTGCCGTTCCCGTTCCCGTTGTCGTCGCCGTTGTCGCTCGGGCCAGGCCCGCTCGAGATGATGAGGCTCACCTCGCTGCCCTCGGGGACCGTTCGGCCTCCGCCAGGGTCGGAGCCGATGACGATGCCGGCCTCGTACTGCTCGCTCTCCTGGCTCTGCGACGTCCCGGCGTTGAGGCCGGCTCCGCCGAGCGCCTCGCGGGCCTGGTCCTCGGTCATCCCGACGAGGTTGGACGGCACGGTCGTCGTCTCGGGCGCACGTTCCTCGGCGACCGTGATCGTCACCGTGGACCGCTGCGGGACGCTCCCGGCGGACGGGCTCTGCGAGAGCACGGTCCCGACCTCCTCGTCGCTCTCCTCCTGCGAGATCTGCGCGTTGAGGTTGAGCTCGGAGAGCGCATCGCGTGCCGCGTCCTGGGACATGCCCCTCAGATCGGGCAGGGTCACGTTGCCGTTCGAGATGAACAGGTTGACGGTCGTGCCGCGCGCGACGGTCTCGTCGGCTGCGGGGTCCGTGCCGGTGACGTTGTTCTGGTCGACGTCGACGCTGTCCTCCGGGGTCACGGATCCGAACTCCAGGCCCGCCTCCTCGAGGAGCTGGCGCGCGCGCTCCTGCGTCTCTCCGGTCACGTCGGGGACCACGGTGCTGTCGGGACCGGCGGAGAAGTACACGGTGACCGTGCTGCCGAGCGCGACGTCCTCTCCCCCCTCGGGGCTCTGGCTGACGAACGTGCCGTCGTCGAGCTCGGACTCCTCGTCGATGAGGGCCTGGAACTCCAGTCCCTCCCCCTCGATGATCTCCCGGGCCTCCTCCTCGGTGACGTCCGCGGAGAGGGTCGGCACCACGACGGTCTCGGGCGGGGCCTCCCGACCGTTCAGCAGGAGCAACGTGACGATCGTCGCGATCGCGACAACCCCCACCGCGATGAGGGTCCACATGAGGCCCTTGCGGGACTTCTTCTCCTCGGGCTCCTCGGCCAGCGGCTCCTCCGGGCCGGCCGGGGGGATCGCGGCCGCGCCGGTCGTGCCCCACGGGGACGCCGCCTGCGCCGGGCTCATGACCTGCGTCGCGTTCTCGACCATCGTCGGCGCGAGCGCCGCGGCGGCGACGGCCGCGCCCACCGCGGGGGCGTTGACGTGCCCACCACGGGCTGCGGCCTCGAGGTCGGCGCGGAACTCCGCCGCGGTGCTGTACCGGTCGGTGCGGTCCTTGGCGAGC
Organism: Oerskovia flava; assembly: GCF_026163685.1. Lineage (GTDB taxonomy): Bacteria > Actinomycetota > Actinomycetes > Actinomycetales > Cellulomonadaceae > Oerskovia_A > Oerskovia_A flava. Next base: position 199,804 of record NZ_JAOXSR010000006.1, on the reverse strand, counting down.
GCGTTGAGCGTGATGCGGTCGAGGACCTCGGGCACGTCGGGTGCGAGCTCGCTCGGCGTCGCGGGCGTCTCGCGCACGTGCTGGTAGGCCACCGCCACCGGGGAGTCGCCGATGAACGGCGGCCGCCCGGTGAGGAGCTCGAAGAGCAGGCAGCCCGTGGAGTACAGGTCGCTGCGGGTGTCGACCGTCTCGCCGCGAGCCTGCTCGGGCGAGAGGTACTGGGCGGTACCGATCACCGCGTGGGTCTGGGTCATGGTCGCGGCGGAGTCGGCGATGGCGCGCGCGATACCGAAGTCCATGACCTTGACCGCGCCGGTCGGCGTGATCATGACGTTGGCGGGCTTGATGTCGCGGTGCACGATTCCCGCGTGGTGCGAGTACTCGAGCGCGGCGAGGACGCCGGCCGTGATCTCGATGGCCTCGTCGATGGGGACGGCCTGCCCGTCGCGCAGGATGTCGCGGACCGTGTGGCCCTCGACGTACTCCATGACGATGAACGGCACGTGCGACGTCGCGCCCGCGGCCTCGGTGTGGACGTCCTCGCCCGTGTCGTACACCGCCACGATCGCGGGGTGGTTCAGTGCCGCGGCGGCTTGCGCCTCGCGGCGGAACCGGGCGAGGAAGGAGGGGTCGCGGGCGAGGTCCGAGCGCAGGATCTTGATCGCGACGGTACGCCCGAGGCGGGTGTCGTGGCCGATGTGCACCTCGGCCATCCCACCACGGCCGATGAGCTCACCGACCTCGTAGCGCCCGGCGAGAACCCGGGGAGGAGTGTCCACCACTTAAGCGTCCTTCAGCGTCGTCGGAACCGCGGTGCTGACCGCAGTACTGAGAATCATCCCATTGGGTACCACGTTGTCACCCGTGCCATGGGCAGCAGGGAGCAACGATGTCGTCACGATCTGCTCGCCCAGTGCGTCGGGCTCCGTCCGGTCGGGACGGTTGAGCAGCGTCGCGACGAGCAGGATCAGGAGCAGGCCCAGGAGGGCGAGCAGTGGCCAGGACATGCCCTTGGCCAGCCCGCCGATGCGCAGGCCGGTCGTCGTCGACGTCCGTGCGGGCGTCGGCGACGCGTTCTGGGAGGCACGCCGCCGCTCTGACCGCGTGGCACCGGCCGGCGCCCGGGTGCCGCCCGGCACCGAGGAACCGCCCCGCCCTGGCCGTTCCGGAGCATGCTCGCGGCGGCTCGGGGCACCCGGCCCCTGCTCGCCGGAGTGCTCGGGCCGTTCCGGGCGTTCGGGACGCCGGCCGGCGGGCCGGATCGACGGCGGCCGGGTCCGGGCCTGCCCGTGCATCTCCCGCCGAGGCGGGTAGGTGCGCGACGTCCCGCTCCTGCTCGACGGCGCGGGTCGCTCCCACGGGAGTGCCGCCTCGTGCTGGGGTGCCGGGGACTCGTCGTCGGGCACCTCGTCCGCGGGGGCATCGGCGCGGACGGTCTCAGGGATCGCCATCGAGGTGATGACGGGCTCCACGGGCCGCACCGGGGTCGCGGTGCCGGGCTCCGGCGTGGCGGTGGGGCCGTCGGCGGGCCGGGTCGCACGGCGCGCGCGCCGGGTCGCGGGCTGCCCCTCGGGGTGCGACTCGTCGGTGATCGACGTGGCACCCCAGGGGTCGCGGGCGATGCGGATCGCGAGCGCGTCGAAGGTCTCGGCGAGCAGCCCGGCGCTCGGTGGCCGCCCGGCGGGGTCCTTCGCGAGCATGGTGAGGATGAGCCGGGCGAGGTCGGGGTGGACGCTGCCCGGCAGCGGCGGCACCTGCTCGTTGACGTGCGCCACGGCGATGTCGACCGGCGTGGAGCCCGTGAACGGGCGGTTCCCCGCGACGGACTCGTAGGCGACGATGCCCAGGGCGTAGATGTCGGAGGCGCCGGTGGCGGCCTGGCCGATGGCCTGCTCGGGCGAGAGGTACTGGGCGGTTCCCATGACCATCCCCGCTGCCGTCATCGGCACCTGGTTGGCCGCGAGGGAGACGCCGAAGTCGGTGATCTTCACCTCGCCGGAGCGGTCGAGCAGGATGTTGCCCGGCTTCACGTCGCGGTGCACGACGCCGGCCATGTGCGCGGCCTCGAGCGCGCGCGCCGTCTGGGACAGGATGGGCAGGAGCCGGGCGGGCGGCAGAACGGGCTCACGCTCGAGGAGGTCGGCCATGGGCTCGCCGACCACGAGCTCCATCACGAGGTAGCCGGAACTCTGCTGCTCGCCGTAGTCGTACATCTGGGCGATGTTCGGGTGCGAGAGCGCGGCGCTGTTGCGCGCCTCCGTGCGCAGCCGGTTGAGGAAGTCCTCGTTGCCCGCGTACTCCTCCCGCAGCACCTTGACGGCGACCTCGCGGCCGAGGGCGTGGTCGGTGGCGACCCAGACCTCACCCATCCCGCCGATCGCGACCCGGCGTACGAGCTGGTAGCGGTTCCCGAGCGCAAGGCCCTCGACCGGTCTCATCCGTTCAACACCGCTTCCATGACGGCCTTGGCGATCGGTGCGGCGACGGCGCCGCCCGTCGCCTCGTTGCCGGCGTCGCCGCCGTTCTCCACGATCACCGCGACCGCCACCTGAGGGTCGTCCGCCGGGGCGAACCCGGTGAACCAGGCGTGTGGTGCGGCGTCCGACCGGTGCTCCGCGGTCCCCGTCTTGCCCGCGACCTTGACGCCCGAGATCTGTGCGGCCGTCCCGGTGCCGTTGTCCACGACACCCACCATCATGTCGCGCAGCGCCGACGCCGTACTGGGCGAGACGGACGTGCGCAGGCGCCTCGGAGAGGCCTCCTGCACCACGTCGAGGTCGGGGCTGCGCACCGTCTGGACGGTGTAGGGCGCCATCTGGACACCACCGTTCGCGATGGCGGAGGAGATCATCGCGACCTGCAGGGGGGTGACCCGGACGTCGCCCTGGCCGATCGCGGCCAGCGCCGTGCGGGGTGGGCTGGACTCTTCCGTGCCCTCGGTCGGGAAGTGGCTCGCGGTGACGGGCATCGGGATCTGCAGCCCTTCGTCGAAGCCGAACTCCTCCGCCTGGTCACGCAGGACCTCGTCGCCGAGCTCGACGCCGAGCTCGGCGAAGGCGGTGTTGCACGAGATGCGCAGCGCGTCCGCGAGGGACTGCTCGCCCTCGGGCGAGCAGCGGATCCCGCCGAAGTTGTTCATGACCGAGCTCGACTGCGGCAGCTGGTACTGCTGCGGCGCCGGGATGACGCTCTCGGGTGTCAGGTCGCCGCTCTCGATGGCGGCGGCCGCCGTGACGATCTTGAAGGTCGAGCCGGGCGGGTAGGTGTTGCCGCGGATCGCGCGGTTCGACAGCGGGTTGCCGTCGGCGTTGAGCAGCTCCTGGTAGGCCTCGCGCGCCGCGCCCGTGTCGTGCGTCGCGAGAGAGTTCGGGTCGTAGCTCGGTGTGGAGACGAGCGCGAGGATCTTGCCCGTCGCGGGCTCGATCGCCACGACGGCGCCGCGCTGGTCGCCGAGGGCCTCGTAGGCGGCGCGCTGGGCGTCCGGGTCCACCGTGAGCTCGACCGAGTACCCCTGCGGCTGCTTGCCCGTGATCATCGCGCCGAACCGGTCCAGCCACAGCGCGTCGGCCTGCCCGTTGAGGAAGTCGTTCTCGGTCTGCTCGATCTCGGACATGCCGTTGACGATGGAGAAGAAGCCCGAGACGTGCCCGTAGAGCATGCCGTCGGAGTACTCGCGCTGGTAGCCGTACGGGTCGTCGACCGGGGTGGAGGACGCGATCGCGTCACCCGCGACGACGATGGGACCGCGGAAGTTGCCGTACTCCCGGTAGATGGTCCGCACGTTGCGAGGGTCGTTGTTGAGCTGGTCCGCCTGGACGAACTGGATGTAGGACGTCGAGACCATCAGCGCGACGAACATCACGAGGACGATGCTCGCGACGCGGCGCAGGGGGACGTTCACGGTTCCCTCCGTCCGTCGTTCTCGTCGCTGCCGTGCGGGTCGCGGTCCACGTCGTCCACGCGGACGACCTCCGTCGCGGCGTCGTGGGACGGCGACGGCGGGGGCGGGGGCGGGTCCGCGGCGCGCAGGGGGAGGGACTCCCCGTAGCCCGGCGTCGGTGAGCCGCCCACGGTGGTGGGTGCGTCGTCGGGCACGGCACCGGTCGCGGTCCCCGCGACGACCGGGGTCGGGGCGGCGGCGCGGGCACCACCGGGTGCGACCTGCCCGCGCACGGGCAGCGACGACGGGCGGCGGGCGTTGTCCGAGATGCGGAGCAGCAGCCCGACGATGAGCCAGTTCGCCAGGAGCGACGAACCGCCCTGCGCGACGAACGGCATCGTCAGACCCGTGAGCGGGATGATGCGCGTGATGCCGCCGATGACGACGAAGACCTGCCACGCCATGACGAACGCCAGGCCACCGGCGACGAGCTTGCCGAAGCCGTCACGCACAGCGAGCGCGGTACGCAGGCCACGCTCGACGAGCAGGAGGTACATGAGCAGGATCGCGAGGAGGCCGGTCAGACCCAGCTCCTCGCCGAGCGACGTGTAGATGAAGTCGGAGAACGCGTACGGCACGAGCCGCGGGTAGCCCTCGCCCCAGCCGGTGCCTACGAGCCCGCCGTTGGCGAGGCCGAACAGGCCGCCCACGAGCTGACCCGACCCGCCGGGATCGCGCCCATAGATCTCCGGCTCGAGCGGGGCGAGCCACACGTCGATGCGCGCCTGCACGTGACCGAACGTCGAGGCGGCGAGTGCCGCGCCGCCGGCGAACATCGCGAGACCGATGACCACCCAGCTGATCCGTTCGGTCGCGATGTAGAGCATCGCGACGAACAGGCCGAAGAACAGCAGCGACGTACCGAGGTCGCGCTCGAACACGAGGATCCCGAGCGACGCGATCCACACGATGATCAACGGGCCCAGGTCCCGCACCCGGGGCAGCTGCAACCCGAGGACCTTCTTGCCGGCCAGCGCGAGCGTGTCCCGGTTCGTCACGAGGTACCCCGCGAAGAACACCGCGAACGCGATCTTCGCGAACTCTGCCGGTTGCAGCGACATGCCCGCGACGTTGACCCAGATCCGGGCGCCGTTGATCGTCACGCCGATGAAGGGCAGCAGCGGCATGAGAACGAGTCCGAGGCCCACGATCATCGCGGTGTACGTGTAGCGGCGCAGGATGCGGTGGTCCCGCAGCAGCCAGACCACGACGCACGCCGCGACGATGCCGAGCGCCGTCCACTGCGCCTGGCGGGTGGCAAGGACCTCCGTGCCGCCCCGCTCGAGCCGCGAGAGATCGAGCCGGTAGATCATCGACAGCCCGATGCCGTTGAGCGCCGTCGCGATGGGCAGGATCACCGGGTCCGCGTAGGGGGCCTTGAAGCGCAGCAGCACGTGCGCGCCCAGGCTGAGCGCCGCCAGTCCGCCCGCGTGGAGGGCGAAGTTCTCCGGCAGCTCGTCGGTCACCGTGATCCCGACGATCGCGTACGCACCGATCCCCAGCGCCAGCGCGAGGACCAGCAGGCCCAGCTCGGCCGTCCGTCCCGGGCGCACCTCGGGCTCGACCGGCGCCATCAGGCCACCACGTGCGGCACGGTGCCGGTCTGCGGGCTGGCGTCGGCGGGCTCGTCCGTCGGCTCGTCCGTCGGGTCCTCGGTGGGGTCCTGGGTCGGCGGGGCCGGCTCCTCCGGGGTGGCCTCGTCGACCAGGCGGTCCGCCCGCTCGCGGGCGTCGGCGAGCGACGTCGCGGGGATGGTGTCCTCGAGTCGGTCGACGACGTAGCCCGGGAGGTCGTCGATGCGGGCGCCGGTGAGCTCGATGGGCTGGGAGAGCGTCAGCGGGCCGGCGCTCGCGGGGATACCCCGGAACACGGCGACCTGGCCGTCGGCGATGCCGACGTAGTACTGGCCCTGCGTCCACCGGTAGCCCGCCCAGGACGCCACCGCGACCCCGGCGACGAGCAGCAGGATGCTCAGCGCGGTGAGCCACCGGCGCTTGGGCGGTGCGACGGGCCGGACGTCGGCCTCCTCGGCCTCGTCGTCAAGGTCGTCACCGAGGTCGTCGACGGGGGTGTCGAGACCGTTGCCGACCGATCCCAGGGCGGGGCCCTCCGCGGGCGCGCCGGTCTCGGTCGTCTGCCCTGTCGGGTCGAGGGCGCCGCCCGGCACGGACACGCCCCAGCCCTCGGCGTCTGCCGCTGACCCCACGACCGAGACGCCGTTCGCCACGACGGCCGCTGCGGCGTCTCGCAGCGTGTCGGCGTCGACGACGTCCGCGACGACGACCGTCACGTTGTCGGTGCTGCCCGCCTGCAGGGCGAGCTGGACGAGCAGGTCGGCGCACTCGTCGACGTCGGTGATCTCGACGAGGGTGTGGGCGAGGAGCTCGGGGCTGAGGAACCCGGACAGGCCGTCGGAGCAGAGCAGCCAGCGGTCGCCGGGGTGCGCCTCGCGGATCGACACGTCCGGGGTGAGGTCGACGTCGAAGTCGCCCAGGACGCGCATGACGACGTTGCGCTGCGGGTGGGTCTCGGCCTCGTCGGGCGAGATGCGCCCGGTGTCGACGAGGTGCTGGACGAAGGTGTGGTCGGTCGTGACCTGCGCGAGCTCGCCGTCCCGCAGGACGTAGGCGCGCGAGTCGCCGAGGTGCGCCATGGCGAGCTTGTCGCCCGCGAGCATGATCGCGGTGACGGTGGTGCCCATGCCACCGAGCTCGGGGTCGTGCTCAGAACGGTCGACCAGGTCCTGGCGGGCCTGGTCGATGGAGTGCTCGAGCTCGTGAAGGGCCTCGTCGGGGCCGTGCTCGGAGCCGTCGAGGGGGGCGAGGGCGGCGACGGCGATCGCCGACGCGACGTCCCCGCCGGCGTGCCCGCCCATGCCGTCCGCGACGACGAGCAGGTGCGGGCCGGCGTACCCGGAGTCCTGGTTGTTGGATCGCACGAGGCCGACGTCGGAGCGCGCCGCGTAGCGCAGGGCGATGTTCACGGGCGCTACCTCTGCAGTTCCACGACGCTCTGACCGATCCGCACGCCGACTCCCGGCTGGAGCTGGTTCACCCCGGAGAGTCGCTGCTCGCCGATGTACGTACCGTTCGTCGAGCCGAGGTCCTCCACGTACCAGGCACCGGCCTGCGGGAAGATCCGTGCGTGTCGCGACGAAGAGTAGTCGTCGTCGAGGACGAGCGTGCAGCTCGGTGCCCGGCCGATGAGGATCGACGACGTCGAGAGCGGGATCGTCGTGCCGCGCAGCGCGCCCGCGACGACCACCAGACGGGTGGGTTCGTTCGACGACGCGGCGGGTGCCGCGGGCGCCGTGCGGGCCGGGGCCTGCGCGGGTGTCGGGGCCGAGGCGGGGCCGGCTACCTGTGCGCCGGCTGCGGAGCCGCGGCCCGGTCGCGGGTCGCCCCGCTTGCGCCGCGACATCCGGCGGGTGCCGTAGAGGTCGCTGCGCAGCACCCCGATCGCGGAGAACACGAACACCCAGAGCAGGACGAGGTAGCCCAGCCGCAGCAGGGTGAACGTCAGTTCGCTCATACCGGGGAGATCACCACTCCTCGTTGTCGGACGCGCCGGTCCAGAACATGATGCGGGTCCGACCGATGGTCAGGCTGTTGCCGTCCAGGAGAGTGGCCGCGGGGACCTGGTGCCCCTCGACGTAGAGCCCGTTCGTCGAGCCCATGTCGCTCGCGATCACCCCGTCGGGGGTCACGCGGATCTCCAGGTGGCGGCGGGACACCCCGGGGTCGTCGACGACGATGTCGGCCTCGGAGCCGCGCCCGATCACCGTGACCGGCCCGGTCAGCAGGTAACGCTGCCCGTCGATGTCGACCAGGGGGTGGCGGGTGCTGGGAGCCGACGACGTCGCCGGAGCGACGCTGCCCCGCACGCTCGCGGACCGGACCTGGAAGCGGCCCGGGTCCAGGGTGTCGTGCTGCTCGAAGCTCACGCTCACGGGGCCGACGAACGCGTAGTGCTGCGACGCCGCATACTCCGTGACGTTGGACGCCAGCTCGTCGGCGAGCGTCTCCGCCCCCCACCCCTCGACCTGCGCGAAGTCGTCGGGCGAGAGCTCGATCGTGAACTCGTTCGGCGCGACCGTCCGGTCACGGCCGACGACGGCGGCACGGTCGTCCAGCTCGCGCCGCAGCGCGCTCGCCAGCTCGACAGGCTTGACCTCGCTGCGACCCACCTTCGCGAACGCGTTGTTCACGACGCGTTCGACACCCTTCTCGAAGCGGTCCAGGACTCCCATGCCACCTCCTTCCGCACACGTTGCTCGGCTACCTTGTTCTTCCGCAGCACCGGCAGATGTACCGGGGCCGTGCGGGCAGACTACCTAGATCGTATCGACCTGGAGCGCAGCGACGCCCCCGTTGTGTGGATGTTGTCCGGTGGAGCACGAGGAGATCACGTGCACGTCAGGTGCCAGGTGGTGATTCAGGGCTCGTCGGGGCGGCCGATGACCAGCACCGTTCCGCTGCGGTTCCAGGGCGGGGGTCCGCCCGTGCTAGTCTTCTGCGGCACGCGCGAGTGGCGGAATGGCAGACGCGCTGGCTTCAGGTGCCAGTGTCCGAAAGGGCGTGGGGGTTCAAGTCCCCCCTCGCGCACGTGAAGAGGGTTTCGACTTCTGAGTCGGAAGATCTTCGGAAAGTCCCGGTCAGGTGATCCTGGCCGGGACTTTCTGCGTTCCTAGGCGGCGCGAGGTGGCGGCGCGAGGTGATGGACGACGGCGCCCTCGGAGGATAGCTGCGTCTCGCCGGCGGGCTGGAGCAGGTGACGCTGGAACGGGCCGTCGAAGCATGGCTGCGCCGTTGTAGCCGTCGAGCGTCGTGGCCACGGAATGCACGAGCTGGCGCGTGCGGCCCTCGCCTCGGTTCGGGTGAGCAGCCTCGACAGTCCGGTCAGATGCTGTCCGTCGGTGACGGCGTGGGTCGGGTGGGTTCGCCGCGATAGGTGCCGAAGGACCACAGGTTGCCCTCCGGGTCGGCACAGGAGAACGTGAGGCCACCGTAGTCGGGGCTGCTCAGCGGTTGGACGATCCGCGCCCCGGCGGTGACCGCACGGTCGTGGATCTCGTCGATTCTCTCGGTCACCACGTAGACCCCGGAGGTTCCGGGCCGCAGTGTCCACGGAGTGTCGGGCCTGTCGCTCCCCAGCATGACTCCGCCGCCTTCGGGCCAGATCAGCTCGGCGTGCTGGACGAGATCTCCCTCGGCGTGCACCGCCGTGGCCGTGAAGCCGAAGACCGTGGTGAGGAAGTCGATCAGGGCGTGCGCGTCGCGGGCGCGGAGCGTCGGCCAGACGCTCGGGGCCGGAGCTTCGTCTGCAGTCGTCATGGCACCACCGTGCCTCGCCGACCACCGGGAGGGCTTGAACGTTTCGGCGGTGCGCCGGGCTCGCGGTAGCCGTCAGCGGAGAGGGTGCTGATCTCCTCGGCCAGCCAACGCGACGGGCTGGTCCCGACCAGAGAAGCGAAGTCGCGCGTCAGATGGGCCTGGTCGGCGAACCCGCACCGCGCCGCGATGTCGGCGAGCCCGACGCTCTCGCCCCGAGCGACGCGTCGGGCGATCGCCTGCTTCGCCTGCTGGAGCCGGAGCAGGCGGTTGAACCGCTTCGGTCCGACGCCGAGCTCCCCGGTAAAGACGGCGTTCAGCTGGCGCGGGCTGAGCAGCACATGCTCGGCGAGGGACGAGATCCGACCGGCGCCCCGGTGCCGCACGAGCCAGCTCCAGGCCTCCACGACCTCGGTTCGCACCGCTGGCCGGTCTGCGGCGCGGTCCACCCGGTCGCGGAGGAAGCGGTGGACCAGCGCGAAGCGCTCGGCCCAGTCGGGGTTCTCGATGAGTCGGTTGCGAAGCACGGTGATCTCCGGCCCGCCCACGTCGTTGCCGTCGAACGTCCGGTGGGACAGCTCCGCGGCCGGCACGCCGAAGACCGTCCGGGCGGCCGTCGGGTGCACCGCGATCTGGATGCCGGACTGCGCGGGCGGTTGCCAGACGTACGCGGGTTCCGTGTGCAGTCCGGCCGCGACGACGTCGACCCGGGTGGCCGCTCGCCCAGCGGCCTCCTCGACAGACCAGCCGGTGACCACGGGCTCGTCGAAGGAGATGACGAACGTCAGGTGCGGCGACGGTAGCCCGCGGTGGATCGATCGTCCGACCCCGTGGGCGGCGTACCCGACGACGGAATCGACGACCCCTGGCATCAGGCAATCGGCACGCCAGAACCCCCACTCGGGAACGTCGGCAGTGCTCGCCATGCACTCCAGCGTGTCACCCGGGTCGCGAGGAGGCCAGTGGTTTCTCGGTCGATGATCACCCGTGCAGGACGCTCTGCCAGGCGTCCCGTCCCCGGCGAGATCCGGCGAACTCCCAGCGCTCCAATCTCGTTTCGAGGGGGTTGTGCTCCGAGAAACCGGTCTCTATGATGCGGGAAACCGGTTACTCGCGATGAATGTCGTATGTGAGCGTTTCGCGTCAGAGTCGACGTGAGCCCGAGAACCCCGTCGGCAGGGAGGCATCGACGGGGCCACCGCGACGACCGGTCCGTGCAGCCCTCTCGGCCATCGCCGAGGCGCGCGCGGGACACGCATTGCCCGACGTCAACGACGAGAGTGAGGCAACGATGAGACGACCAGTCGCACGACGACTCTTCGCAGCGGGGGCCGCCATGGCCCTGGCGACGACCATGGGCGTGACCGCCCTGGCGATCCCTGGGGCCCAGGCCGCCACCGGCAGCGCCACGGGGTTCGCGTCCCAGAACGGTGGCACCACCGGTGGGGCGGGCGGCCAGACCGTCCGGGCCACCACGGGTACCGCGATCCACGCGGCCCTGTGCAACCGGGCCAGCAGCAGCACCCCGATCACCATCCAGGTCGAGGGCACCATCAACCACGGCAACACGAGCAAGGTCTCGGGCCCGTCCTGCAACACCGCGGACGACGTCATCGAGCTCAAGCAGATCAGCAACGTCACGCTCGTCGGGGTCGGCAACGGTGCCGTGTTCGACCAGCTGGGCATCCACATCCGTGAAGCCAGCAACATCATCATCCAGAACGTCACGGTCCGGAACGTCAAGAAGTCGGGCTCCCCCACGTCCAACGGCGGTGACGCGATCGGCATGGAGAGCGACGTGCGCAACGTCTGGGTCGACCACGTGACCCTCGAGGCGTCCGGCGGGGAGTCGGACGGCTACGACGGCCTGTTCGACATGAAGAACAACACCCAGTACGTGACGCTGTCCTACAGCATCCTGCGCAACTCCGGACGCGGCGGCCTCATCGGGTCGAGCGAGAACGACCGCTCCAACGGGTTCGTCACGTTCCACCACAACCTCTACGAGAACATCGACTCCCGCGCCCCGCTGCTGCGCGGCGGCGTCGCGCACATCTACAACAACCACTACGTCGACCTGAACTCGTCGGGCATCAACTCGCGCGCCGGGGCGCGGGCGAAGGTGGAGAACAGCTACTTCGAGGACTCCAAGGACGTCCTCGGCACGTTCTACACGAGCGAGGCCGGCTACTGGCAGGTCAGCGGCAACATCTACGACAACGTCACGTGGTCCAGCCGCAGCGGGGACACCAACCCCGCCGGGCCCAACCCGACCTCCACCACCACGGTCGCGATCCCGTACTCGTACACGATGGACGCGGCGAGCTGCGTGCCGAACATCGTGCGCCAGACGGCGGGGGCCGGCACGAACCTGCGGGTGTCCGACGGTTCGTGCTCGCCGCAGAACCCCGGCCCGACGCCGGACCCGGGCCCGACGCCGGACCCGGGCCCGACGCCGGACCCCACGCCCGACCCCGACCCCAGCGGGCAGAACCTCAGCATCGGCGCGGGCGCCGACGGCTCGAGCAAGGGTGGCGGGACCAGCTACGGCGCCGTCGTCGACGACTCGATGAGCACCTACTGGTCACCGAGCGGGACCACCGGACGCATCTCGGTCAAGTGGGGCACGGACACGACGGTCTCACGCGTGACGGTGCGTGAGGCCACGGGCGCGGTCGGCAACCTCCGCGCGTGGCGGGTCGTGAACAACGACACCGGCGCGGTCCTGGCCACCGGAACCGGCGCGGGGAGCCTCACGTTCCCGGCGACGACGCTGCGCAAGGTCGACGTCGAGATCACCAGCGCGACCGGCACGCCGCGGGTCGCCGAGATCGAGACCTACGCCGGATAGCGGCACCAGTCGTCGACGGCCGCGGGCAGCGCCCCGCTCGCGGCCGTCGGCCGGTGAGCGTCGGCCGGTGAGCAGGCGCACCACACCGTGCCGGTCGTACGCTCGGCTCATGGGGGACCGACAGCTCGTCGACTGGCTCCTGGACACCGACCCGGCGCTGCGGTGGCAGGTCGAGCGCGACCTGCTGCACGCGCCGCCCGAGGTGTGGCAGGAGACCCGGGCCCGGGTCGCGACGGAGGGCTTCGGCGCCCGGCTGCTCGCCCTGCAGGACCCCGACGGGCAGTGGGCGGGCGGTGCGTTCTTCCCGGGCGACTTCGACTTCACCGGGCCCGAGGCGCAGGTCGGCGCCGGTCAGCCGTGGACCGCGACGACCTGGTCGCTGAACTCGCTGCGCGAGTGGGGGCTCGACCCGGCGCCGCTGCGAGAGCGTGGCACGGCCGAGCTGCTCGCGGCGAACAGCCGCTGGGAGTACGACGACCTCCCCTACTGGGGCGGCGAGGTGGACTGCTGCATCAACGCGTGGACGCTCGCCAACGGGGTCTGGCTCGGGGCCGACGTCGACGCTCTGCGCGCCGAGATCCTGCGGCTGCGGATGGCGGACGGCGGGTGGAACTGCGAGTGGGTCGAGGGATCGGTGCGGTCGTCGTTCCACTCGACGCTCAACACGCTCAAGGGCCTGCTGTACGACGAGATGACGACGGGCGGGAGCGACGAGACGCGCGCCGCACGACGGTCCGGTGAGGAGTACCTCCTACGTCGCGGACTGTTCCGGCGCCTGTCCACCGGCGAACCGGTGGCGCCGTGGGCGCTGCGGTACGTCTACCCGTTCCGCGCGTACTACACCGTGCTCAACGCGGCCGTGTACTTCCGGCAGGCGGCGCTGCTCGACGGGACGCCGCCGGACCCGCGCATGGCCGACGCCATGGAGCTCGTCCGCGCCGCGCGCACACCCGACGGGACGTGGGTCCAGGAACACCGGCTCCCGGGACGCGTGTGGTTCGAGGTGGACGTCCCGCCCGGCGAGCCGTCCCCGTGGCTGACGTTCTACGGGACGCTCGTCCTGCGCTGGTGGGACGACCACCAGGACTCCTGGCCGGGGTGACGCCGGACGCAGACGCCCGGGACAGGGTCTTGTCGGCCTCTTGAAACGATGCAACGATGTGAATGTCCCAAACCCGACGAAGGGCGACATCGTGCACAACGACGTGACGAATCACCTGCGACCCGCGACCGGACCGGCAGCGGCCCGCTCGCACGGCAGATCGAGACCCCGGACCCGACCCCGCCTGCGCACCGCCGCGCTGACGGCGCTGGTGTCCCTCGGCCTCGTCGCACCCGGGGTCGTACTGGCACCGGCGAGCCAGGCCAACACCGGCACGAGCTGTACGGGCTCGACCGTGCACGGCGCGGCCGTCCAGGACGGGAGCACCTGGCGCGCCTTCCGCGGCACGACACAGCTGTACAGCGGCGGCGACATGCTCACCGCCATCAACACCGCGATCGGTGGGCTCGACGCCGGCCGGACGAGCAAGCAGCGCGTCGTCGTCAACGGCTCGGGCACGATGAGCGCGAACTCCCGCATCACCCTGCCGAGCTACACGACGCTCGAGTCGTGCGGCACGATCCACGTGACGGGCAGCGGCTCGGGCAACGTCGCCGGCGTCTACATGCGCGGCGCGACGGACATCGAGGTCGCTCGCCTCGCCCTGACGGGCACACCCGTCTACGGCATCTTCGCGCGCAACGTGGACAACCTGCGCCTGCGTGACATCGACATGCGGCTCAGCGGCGGCGGCATCGGCGTCCGTATCGACAACCACGGCGACACGAGCCGCTACGCGCGGAACATCACCATCAACTCGGCGTACGTCTCCGGCTCCGGGTCGCACGGCGTCGAGACGTACGGCGTCGACGGGCTCACGGTCGGGACCGTCACGGCCCGGAACGTCGGAGGGTCCGGGCTGCTGCTCAACCAGACGATCAACGCGACCGTCGGCACCGTCGACGCGGTGAACGCGGGCGCCGGCACCGGGTACGCGGCGCTGCGGCTCGCCAACCGGGCCGGGCGCGTCGGGTCGAGCTACCCGACGAACATCCAGGTGGGCACGGTGCGCGCGAGCAGCGGCGGGCGCGGCATCTTCTGCGTCTCCGAGAGCGGTGGCCTGCGCATCAACCGCGTCGAGATCTCCGGGACGGGCAACAACCCGGTGCTCCTCGAGAACTGCTACAACGTCAGCCTCGCGACGTCGGGCGGCACGATCTCCGGTGGCGACGTCCGGCTCGCCGCGCGGTCGGAGTTCCCGGGCAACCGAGACATCGTGCTGGAGAACCTCACCCTGACGTCGGGTGCGCGCGTCGTCGAGAACCCGTGCACCACCAACCTCACGATCCGCAACGTCTCCGGGCCCGTCGTCCGGTGCTGACCTGACGCGCGCACAGCCGGTGCGGCTCACCGGCTGTGCGCGCTTCACCGTTGACCCCGAGCAGCTCGCGGTCGTCGACGAGCCGGCCGACCAGGGTGGCGATCCGTCGCAAGCCTGCGAGCAGGCTGCCGCCGAGCGCCGTGGCGGGGTGTGCGAGAGTGGACGCGTGCCCGACGCAGACCTGCAGCAGACCCGCCGCGACGGCCACGTGCCGGTCGCTCCCGACCACGTCGTCACGGTGGCCGACGACGGCACCCGCCTCGGCACGTTCGCGCGCAGCGCCGTGCACACCACGGAGACGCCCCTGCACCTCGCGTTCTCCTGCTACGTGCTCGACGACGCCGGTCGCCTCCTCCTCACGCGCCGCGCCCTCGCGAAGCGCACCTGGCCGGGGGTGTGGACGAACTCGTTCTGCGGTCACCCGCGGTGGACGGAGTCGACCGAGGAGTCGATCACGCGGCACGCTGCGCACGAGCTCGGCTTCGCGGTCACGGACCTCGAGGTCGCCGTCGCGGGTTTCCGCTACCGGGCCGTCGACGCGTCAGGCGTCGTGGAGAACGAGATCTGCCCGGTCTACATGGCGCGTGCGGTGGGCGAGGTCGCGCCGAACCCGGATGAGGTGATGGAGCACGCCTGGGCCGAGCCGGCCGCCGTCGTGCGAGCGGTCGAGGCCACGCCGTGGGCTTTCAGCCCGTGGATGGTGCTGCAGATCTCCGCGCTGGGCGATGCACTGACGGACTGAAGCGCTCGTTGCGGCTGGGGTTCCGGCCGCAAGGGGACCCGCCGGGACCGAGGACCGCGGGGATCGAGGCGCGCGTCATCAGGGCACCACTCCTCCATGGGTCCAGGTCGCTGGCTCCGCTGGCGTGCCGCCCGCCCGATCGGCGTCGAGACGTGCCTGCGCGGCCTCCCAGAGCTCTCCCAACCGAGCGTCATGGGTGTCGCCATACCACTGTCGACCCCCGGGGCGAGTGGTGTACTCGCCGAAGAAGATCCCCCGGTCGGTCTCGTACAGGTCGACGCGGATGAACGGGACGCGGGCGGCGACGGACATCGCGCGTGCCGCACGGACCACCTCGTCGAGGTTGGCGGGGAGGGGTATCGACGAATCGATCCGACGGTCCGTTGCGAGAGGCCCGAGATTCGCTCCGTCCTCGTCGACGTACTTGAAGACGACCGAGCGGTTGTCGCCATGTTTCCCGACCTGCCGAAGAAGGATGTGCCCGATCTCGCCGTAGAACGCGTACACCTTGATGTCCGGGGGGATCTCGTCACCTCCCCTGCCGTGCAGGTACTCCTCCACGAAGTACGGCTCCGGTGCCTTGCCGGCGAGCGCTCGCGCGCGCAGGCGATCGATGACGCTCTCTGCCGTCAGCGGGGTGTGATGCCCAGCGAGACGGAACGAGTCCCCCTCTGCGAGAAGCGGGAAGACACCCTGAGAGCTGGTGCCGCGATCCGACTTGAGGACGAACGTCGACGGCAGGCCACCGAGATCGATCTCGTCGAGCGTGTGCCAGACGCGATACACCTCCGGCACCTGCACACCGGCAGCTCGTGCGATCGACTGAGAGTAGAGCTTTCCCGCGAGCGTGATACGCAGAGGTTTCGCTGCGGATCCTTCCGCGAGCCGAGCGAGCCGCCGCTCGGCCTCGAGCAGATATTGGAAGGAAGCCCCGTGCGCGGTGCCGACGCGTTCACGCTCGGCTGCGGCTTCCGCGTCCCGCTCGGCGGCGTCACGGAGGCGTTTCTCGGCGGCGTCGCGCTGGACACGCAGCACTGCGATGCGTTCGTCTCGCCACCGCAAGGGCGGAAGGCGACGGAGCAATGGGCGCACGACGACTCCTTTGACGAAGGTTGCGCAGTGCTACGAGGGTACTGGCACCGGGTATGCGAGAAGTTGCCCGCCGAGCGAGAGACCTCGAGACCCTCAGCGGTGGCGCGCCGCGGCCGGCAGCCTTCCTGCGGGCAGCGTCGTGCTCCCGGCCCTGGTGTCGGTGTTCGGCCTCTCGCTCGTCGCGTCGGGCGTGTCCCCGATGGACCCGGTGCGGGGGTGCCCGCCGGGCACGCCGGACGGGACGCCGTCGCGCACGAGCCGGCGCCACGCGCTGCACGACCGGGCCGGCCGGGTCGTCTTCTCGTCGTGGCGTGCCGCGGCGCTCGCGGCGGTCTTCACCCTCGACGCACCGTGGGCGGTCGCCTCCGGTCTCGTCACGGCGGCGCTCGTCGTGGGTTCGTGCGGTTCGGGTCGGCGAGACCGGCGTGCCCCGCCTGCCGACGCCGGCCGGGCCGCGGGGATCAGCGCGGCAGGTGGTCCTCGACGAGCGTGAGGATCGCCGGGTCGTCGGGCAGTGTCTTGGGGCGGAAGCGGTGCACCTCGCCGCCGGGCAGGACGAGGAACTTCTCGAAGTTCCACGACACCTTGCCGGCCTTGCCCGTCTGGTCCGGGGTCTTCTTGAGCTCGGTGTACAGCGGGTGCTCGTTGCGGCCGTTGACCCGGACACGGTCGAGCACCGGGAAGGTGACGCCGTACGTCATCGAGCAGAACTCCTGGATGGCCTCGTTCGAGCCGAGCTCCTGGAGGAACTGGTTGCTCGGGAAGCCGAGCACGGTGAACCCGCGGTCGCGGAACTTCTCCTGCATCGCCTCGAGGGTCGCGTACTGCGGGGCGAGCCCGCAGCGGGAGGCGACGTTGACGACGAGGATCACGTCGTCGCGGTACTCCGCCAGGCTGGTGGTCGATCCGTCCATCGTCTGGAAGGGGATGTCGTACACGCTCATCGGCTGCTCCCTGGGTCGTGGCGCACGTGCGGCACGCTGACGAGCGTAGGCCACACGGACGCGCGACGGCCCGCCGGGGCATCGGCGGGTAGAGAGCGGAGTCGGCAACACGCAGCCCGCGTCGTCGGCATCCGACCCGCGCGTGACAGGCTCCACCTGTGGCCTCACCTCGCTTGCCCGTCCTGGCGCCGCGGCGGGCGCCGGTCCTCGACGCACGGCTCGGACGGGCCTACTTCGCGGTCCAGTGCCTCCTCGGTCTCGCCTGGTGGATCGGAGTGTTCACCACCCCGTGGATCCGCGAGGCGACGCTCGGCGGACTGGATCCGGTCGTCGTCGCGGCGTTCGATCTTCCGCTGTTCGTCGTGGCATCCGGTCTCGCTGCCGTCGGCCGGCGGCCCGCTGTCCGGGTCGTCGTCGTGTGGACCGTGGTCGTCGCCGCAGGTCTGGCCGTCTATGCGACCGTCACCGGGCTCGCGGGCTGGGGCGCTCTGCTCATGATCGCCTCCGCGGCGGCCGGGATCGCGGCGGGTGCACTCGTCCTGTTCGACCGGCTACCCGCGGAGCGGATTCTTGTCGGGCCGTTCGCCTTCCGGCCCGCGACCGGAACCTCGACCGACCGCCACGTACGGCAGACCGTCGGTCAGGTGATCGTCTTCTGGAGCTTCTTCCTCGGCGTCGTCCCCGCCGTCATCCTCCTGCTCGAGCGACGCTGGTCAGTCGGCGTTTCCCTACCGCTGGGCGTACGGGCTGCCGGGTTCGTCCTCCTGCTCCTGTTCAGCGCTCTCGGCATCTGGTCGGCCCTCGCGATGGCCCGGAACGGTGAGGGCACCCCGCTGCCGTCTGCCTCGACGCGACGGTTGGTCGTCGTCGGCCCGTACCAGCACCTGCGAAACCCCATGGCGCTGGCCGGGGTCGCTCAGGGCATGGCGGTCGGGCTCATCCTCGGCTCGTGGCTCGTGGTGGTCTACGCGCTGTGCGGCTCGCTCGTCTGGAACTGGCTGGTCCGCCCGCTCGAGGAGGCTGACCTCGCAGAGCGCCTCGGCGCCCCGTACCTCACGTACCGCGACCAGGTGCGCTGCTGGGTACCGCGCTGGTCGCCGTTCCGTGCGCCCTGAGGTCTTCCGCGTCCGGCGGTGGGCGAGGCTCGCCTCCCGACAGCACCTCCGAGCCGGTTCAGGAGCGGTGCGCGACGGACCCTCGCTCGACGAGCGCGGGGCGGTGGACCTCGTGCACGTCGTCGGTGCGGCCGCCGAGGCGTTCGAGGAGGAGGTCGACGGCGCGCCGACCCATCGTGAGGCGTGGCTGGTCGACGCTCGTGAGGCGCGGGCGGGACCGCTCGGCCAGGGCCGTGTTGTCGTAGCCGACGACGGACAGGTCGGCGGGCAGGTCGAGGCCTGAGTCGAGCGCGTGGTCCAGGAGGTCGACCGCGGCGACGTCGTTGCGGGCGAACACCGCCGTGCAGCCGTCGGCGAGGGCGGCGTCGACGGCCGTGCGCCAGTCCGGTGCGTCGTGCCCGACGGTGCGGCGGAGGTCGCCGAGGCCGCGCCGGGCCATCGCGGCGTCGTACCCGGCGCGGCGGGCGATGGACGCGGGCCGGGTGCCGCCGGCGAGGTGCGCGATGCGGGTGTGCCCGTGCTCGGCGAGGTGCGCGACCGCGAGCTCCGCCCCGAGCGCGTCGTCGTTGTTCAGCGAGTCGATCCCGGGCACCGGGGTGCTGCTGCGGCCGACGAGGACGACGGGCGTGCGGCGGGCGGCGCGGGTGAGCAGCGCGTCGTCGAGCCAGGAGGAGATGACGACGACCCCGTCGACGTGCAGGTCGAGCATCGTGTCGAGCCGGCGGGCGAGGCGCGCGGGGTCGCGCCAGCCGTGGGACAGCAGGACGGTGAGCCCGGCGGCCTCGGCTGCGTCCTCCACGCCGGCGACGACGTCGGTGTGGTAGGGGTTCGCGAGGCTGGTCAGCAGGACGCCGAGGAGCGCGGTGCGGCCCTGCTTGAGGCTGCGCGCGAGCGTGTTCGACCGGTAGCCGAGCTCGTCCGCGACCGCGAGGATGCGCGCCCGGGTGGCGTCGCCGACCCCGTCGTCGCCGCGCAGCGCGAGCGAGACGAGGGACTTGGAGACGCCCGCGCGGGCGGCGACGTCCAGGAGGGTCGGGCGGGTGCTCACGCGGCCATTGTGGCTCATGGGGCGCTCGCGCTCGCTGTCAGGGACATGACGCGGGGTGCGCGGGCACCATCAGGAACTGGAACGTTCCAGTCTCGTTCACCCGGCCGTCGCCCGACGGTCGTCTCGTGTCCTCCTGGCGTCCCTACGGTCGTCACCGTGACCACGCTCGCTCCCGCAGCCCTCCCCGACCCGCTCTCCGCGACCCTGCCCGCGCCCACGTCCCCGGACGCCCTGCGCGCCCGGCCCGCGGCGCTCCTGCTCGACTTCGGGGGCGTGGTCTTCCAGACGACCAAGCACCCCGGTGGGCGAGCGGCCTTCGCCGACCACCTGGCGCAGGTCCTGGCCCGCGCCGGGCACGACGCCGACCCCGCCGACCTCCTGGTGTCGATCGAGGCAGGGCTCGCCGCGCTCAAGGACTGGAAGAACTCCGCGGGGCGCCGGCTCGAGCCCGTCGAGCTCGACCACCGGACGATCTGGACCGACTTCCTCGCGTCGTCCCTGCCCCGCCCGCAGCGCCAGGTGCTCGCCGGCAGCGCGGGCGACCTGCTGGCGACGATGTCGACGACCCTGTCCGCGCACGTCGTGCGCCCCGGCGTCCGGGACCTCCTCGCGACGGCGCGCGACCTCGGCGTGCCGGTCGGCATCGTGTCCAACGCGCACTCGGGCCGCGCGCACCGCACGCTCCTCGACGCGCACGGCCTCACCGGCCACTTCGCGGTGCAGGTGTACTCGGACGAGGTCGGCATCCGCAAGCCCCACCCCGCCATCATCGAGATGGCGGCCCGGGCCCTCGGCACGACCCCGGACCGCAGCTGGTACGTCGGCGACACGCAGGACCGCGACGTCGTCGCGGGCCGTCGCGCCGGAGTCGGCGCCGTGATCGTCACCCGCCACCATCACACCGACACCCCGCCCTACCCCGTGACGGACCGCCCCGACGCGGTCTACGACACCCCCGAGGGCCTCGTCGAGCCGCTGCGCCGCAGCGTGCTCGTCCCCGAGGCGCGACCCCAGGACCAGCCCCCGACCCCGGCGACCGGCACGCGCGCGGTCAGGCCGACGTCGGGCACCGGGCTGCCCACGGCGCTCCTGCTCGACCACGGCGGCGTGATCGTCACCTCCGAGGTGGACGACGCCGCCCGGCTCGCGTTCGCCCGCGAGCTCGCCGCACTGCTGGGCCTCGACGAGACGCAGGACGCGGCGGTCGCCGCGGCGGTCGCCGCGGGCCGTGGGCGCTACCGGGCGTGGAAGGCCGAGCACGCCGACGGTGACGTGGTGCCGGAGATCGACCCGGCGACCTTCTGGGTCGACCTGGTCGGCGGCGAGCTCGCGGCCGCCGGGCTCGCCGGCCCCGGCACCCCGGACCTGCTGCGCGCCGAGGCCCACGCCCTGATGCTCGGGCACGCGCGCGCCAAGTCCCGCGCGAGCCTGCGCCCCGGTGTCCGCGACGTCCTCGAGCTGGCCAGGGAGCACGGTGTGCCCGTGGCCGTCGTCTCCAACACCGTGTGCGGCCGGGCCGTGCGCGAGGAGCTCGAGACGTTCGGGATCGCGCACCTCGTGGGCGTGCACGTCTACTCCGACGAGCTCGGGCGGCGCAAGCCCGACCCCGCCACGGTCCGGGCCGCGCTCGACGCGCTCGCGGTCGACGCCACGGGTGCCTGGTTCGTCGGCGACAAGCCGCACCGCGACGTCCTCGCCGCCCGCCGGGCCGGCATCGGCACGACCGTCGTCGTCCGCGGCGGGTCGACCGACGACACCGTCCTCGACGACCTCCTCGACACGCTCCCCACCGAGACGGCAGGCCGCACCGCCGGCCTGCGACCCGACCACGTGATCTCCGAGATGTCCGACCTGCTCGACCTGTGGAAGTCCAGCACCACGACCCCAGCCCTCCTCCGGAAAGGTCAGCTCTCATGAGCGACACGTCCACCACCAGCACCCCGACGCCCGGCGCCTCGCCGTCCGGCACCTCGACCGACGCAGGACGCACGCGTCCTGAGCGCACCCGACCGACGTCACCCGGCCGGCTCCGCCGTGCACCGAACGAGCTGACGAGCGCCCAGAAGCTCATGGTCTTCGTCTTCTCGATGACCCTCTTCGGACTCGCGAACATCGTCACCGAGGTGCTGCCCGAGATCACGATCGGGCCCGTCGAGATCTCGGTCTCCTACCTCGTGTTCGTCCCCGTCGTCATGGTGTCCCTCTTCCACCCCCTGTATGCCGCGCTCGGCGCCCCGCTCGGCGAGATCGTCTTCGTCGACCTGCTCATGGGCGACTTCTCCGGGATCGGCGAGATCGAGGGCTACGTCCAGCTCTTCCTCGGCCTCTACGTCGCCGGGTGCCTGGTGCGCGACCCGCGCAACCGCAGGCAGCTCGCCGTCGCCGCGATCGTCGCGGTGCTCATCGACAAGTTCCTCTCGGCGACGGTCGACATCGCGAAGGTCCTCGTCGGCATCGACCCGGACTCGCTCGGCGAGGCCGACGGCCTGGTACAGGGGTTCATCGCGCTCGAGGCGATCGACCTGCTCGTCGCGCTGGTCGTCACGGGCATCCTCTTCGGCGCCCTGCCGGCCATGTGGCTCGCCCCACGCCTCTACGGCAAGATCGAGCCGCTCATGGGCATGGAGCCGCGCGACCCGGCGAACCCCCCGACCCTGGGCGGGCGCCGCGCCGCGCCGTTCATCCTCCTCGCCGTGGCCCTCACACTCCTCGCGGCGCTGTTCGCGTTCGTCGAGCAGCTCGACGAGTTCAACGGCCGCGAGGATGGTGTCAGCACCTGGGGCGCGTTCGAGCCCGAGTTCCTCGAGGAGTACGGCACCGGGTTCCTGTGGGTGTCGGTGGCGGCCGTCGTCGCCGTCCTCGTCGTGGCCGTGCTCGTCACGCGGGCCGTCGTGCGCCGCCGGGGTGCCGACCGATGACTCCGGTCCCCGCGGCCCCGGCGAGCGAGGTCCCGGCGATCGAGGTGGAGGACCTCTGGTTCCGCTACCCCGGTGCCGCCGACGACACGCTCCGCGGTGTCGACCTGCGGATCGAGCAGGGTGACTTCGTCGCGGTCGTGGGCGGGAACGGCTCGGGCAAGACGACGCTGTGCAAGACGTTCAACGGGCTCGTGCCGCACTTCTGGTCCGGGGACCTCGTCGGCTCGGTGCGCATCCTCGGCGAGGACACGCAGGACCTGACGGTCGCGGCGCTCTCGCACCGCATCGGCTACGTCTACCAGGACTTCGCGGCCCAGCTCGTGCGGCCGACCGTGCGGGACGAGGTGACGTTCGCACCCGTGAACTTCGGGCTCGACGACTGGTCCGAGCGCGCCGACACCGCGCTCGCCGCTCTCGACATCACCGAGCTCGCCGACCGCTTCACGTGGCAGCTCTCGGGCGGGCAGCAGCACCTGACGGCGCTCGCGAGCGTCATGGCGTTGCGCCCCCGGGTCATCGTCGTTGACGAGCCGGTCGCCGAGCTCGACCCGGCGCGCGCGACCGAGATCTACGAGCGGCTCGCGCAGCTCAACCGCGAGGGCACGACGGTCGTCGTCATCGAGCACCACGCGGAGTTCGTCGCCCGCTACGCCCGCTCGGTCGTCCTCATGGCCGACGGCGCCCCGCGCTGGCACCTGCCGGTCGCCGACGCCCTGGCACGCACGAGCGACCTCGACGACGCCGGCATCCCGGCCCCGCAGGTCGTCGCGGTGGCCCGCGCGCTCGAGCAGGACGGCCCGGTGCCCCTCACGGTGCCCGACGCCGCGCGCTGGCTCGACGAGCGCGGTCACCGCCCGGCCCGGGCGCGTCAGGCACCCACGGGCCCGGCACCCACGGGCCAGGCGCCTGCGGGCCAGGTGCCCGCGACCACCCGGCCACGTGGGCAGGGTGAGGCCGCGGTCGCGGCCCGGCTCTCCGGCGTCGTGCACGGGTACCGCAGCGTCTCCGGCGCGTGGAACCCGGTCCTCGACGGCCTCGACCTCACGCTGCGGGAGGGCGAGCGGGTCGCGCTCGTCGGGTCCAACGGCGCGGGGAAGTCCACCCTCCTGCGCCTGCTCACGGGGCTGAAGGTGCCCCGCTCGGGCGACGTCGTCGTGGGCGGGACCAACACCAAGACCGTGAGCGCGTCCCAGCTCTCCGACCAGGTCTGCTACCTCTACCAGCGCCCCGAGCAGATGTTCGTCAAGGACTCCGTGCGGGCCGACGTCGGGTACTTCCCGGTCGACCGCAAGCGCTCGGGCGCGGACGAGCTGGTCGAGCGGGTCCTGGACCGCGTGCGGCTCGCCGAGCTCGCCGACCGCGACGGCCGGCTGCTGTCCGGGGGGCAGCAGCGCCGCGCGACCCTCGCGATCGGGCTCGCCATGCAGCCGGCGCTCCTCCTGCTCGACGAACCCACGTCGAGCCTCGACGTGCGCAGCCGCGACGACGTCATCGAGATGCTCGCGGCGCTCGCCGAGCACATCCGGTGCGTCGTCGTCGCGACGCACGACATGCACCTCGTCGCCGAGTGGGCCGACCGCGTGATCGTCCTCGACGGCGGCCGGATCATCGAGGACACCGACCCCGCGACCCTCTTCTCCCGCCCGGGCGTGCTCACGCGCGCCCGGCTCGTGCCGCCGCAGGTCGCCCAGCTCGGCGCGACGATCGGGATGCTCCCGCCCCCGCTGTCCGTGGCCGAGCTGCTCGCCCGCCTCGCACCGAACCTGCCCGACGCCCACCTGCCCGACGCCCACCTGCCCGACGCCCACCGCACGAGGACGGACGCCCGATGACCGCACCACCGCTCACCCCGGTCGCCCCGGCCGCGCGCCCCGTGACCGCACCCGACCCCGCGCCGAAGGGTCGCGCCCGCCGGCGTGACCGCAAGGACCGCGACACGATCTCCGTCGAGTGGGTCAAGCTCGAGCTCATGCGTACCGCCTACGCGACGCGCGGCGGGCTGCTGTCGAAGCGCGACCCGCGCGTCGTGATCTGGTGGTACCTGCTGTTCGCGGTCGTGCCGTGGTTCACGCACTCCGTGACCGTGCTCGCCTCGCTGTTCGTGCTCGCGGCCGTCGCCGTCCTCGTCAGCCGCGTGGGACCGCTCGTGCTCGGCCTGTTCGTCATCGGTCTCCTCGCCGAGGGGTTCTACCTGCTCGTCGCGGCAGCGATCTTCGGCGGTGGGACCGAGAGCATCGTCGCGCTCGCGGAGCTGACCCTCAAGCTCGGCACGATCTCCATGGCGAGCATGGCGGCGTTCGTCTCGCTCGACCCCGAGAAGCTGTCCGACGCGCTGCTGTCCCTGCGGGCGCCCGCGCTGCTGAGCTTCGCCGTGAGCTACGGCTACCGCATGCTGCCGATGCTCATGGAGGAGTTCCACACCATCATCGACGGGCACCGGCTGCGGTCCGCGCCGCTGCCGTCGAAGGGGTTCCTCGGGTGGCGGGTCGTCGTGCGCCTGGGCACGACCGTCGTGCAGGCGTTCTACCCGATGATGCTCAACACGGCCAAGCGCACCCGGACCACCGTCGAGGCGCTCGAGACCAAGGGCTTCACCTTCGCGGCCGAGAACGACGCCGGCCGCCGCATCCGGCTCGCGTACCTGAAGGTGCGGCTCGGCGACGTCGTGTTCCTGGCGGTCTCCGCACTCCTCGTGGCCGGGGCGTTCTGGCTCGGGACGCAGTTCCCGGTCCTCGACTGAACGGTCCGTCGGACTGTTGACGGCGGGGTCCTCCCCGCGGGAGCGTGGGAGCGACACAGGGGCTCGCCACCGCAGCAGGAGAGAGGGCCGTCGATGCCCAGCACCGCGACCGACGGAACCGACCGAGCACCCCGCCTGCCTCCGCGCTGGTTCGTCCGCGGCGCGTGGGTGGTGCACCGCGCCTACTACCGCCTCACGCGAGGCCGGCGAGGGCTGTGGCGCCCGCGACCCGACCGCTGGGGCACGCTCCGGCTGCACACCGTGGGACGTCGCACGGGCAACGAGCACACGGTCATCGTCGGCTACGTCGAGGACGGGCCGAACCTCGTCACGCTCGCCATGAACGGGTGGGCGGCGCCCGAGCCCGCGTGGTGGCTCAACCTGCAGGCGGACCCCGAGGTGACCGTCGACCTCCAGGGCGGCACCACCCGCACGGTCCGGGCCCGCGCCGCCGAGGGCGCCGAGCGCGAGCGGCTGTGGGAGACGTGGCGACGGTACGACGACAAGCTCGAGGAGTACGCGGCCCGGCGCCCGACGCCGACCGCCGTCGTCGTGCTCGAACCACGTCCCAGCGGGCGCTCCGGGCGAGAGACGGCCGACTGACCACGGCGCGGCCGTTCGACTGCCCGCCTGCGGCGGGAGACAATCGCAGCATGCCTGCCGCAGGACCCGCTGCCGCGCCGGACGGACTGCCCGACGGCGCGTCGCAACGCCCCACCCGCCCACCGCCCGCCCCCGACGCGTCCTTCGAGGCGCACGTCGAGTGGGCCCGGGCCGAGCCCGTCGAAGGGTTCGACCTCTCGCCCGTCGCCGGCCGCTGCACCGAGGACCCGCTCCCGTGGGACTACCTCGCGCTCGCGCGCGAGCTCGTGCACAGCGGTCGCGGACCGGTGCTCGACATGGGGACCGGCGGCGGGGAGGTCTTCGCGTCGCTCGCGCCCCTCCCGCCCGGGTCGGGAGCGACCGAGGGGTGGGCGCCGAACCTGCCGGTGGCCCGCCGTCGGCTCGAGCCCCTGGGCGTGGACGTGCGGCAGGTGGAGCGCGTCGGCCCGGAAGAGCTGCCGCTGCCGTTCCTGGACGGCCGGTTCGCCGTCGTGCTCGACCGCCACGAGGAGTTCGACCCCGGCGAGGTGTACCGGGTCCTGGAGTCGGGCGGGATCTTCTGCACCCAGCAGGTCGACACCCGCGACGGCATCCGGGTGAACACGGCGCTCGGCGCGCAGCTGCCGTGGGGGCCGGACGACGTGACCCTCGAAGGAGCCGTCGACGTGCTCACCGACGCCGGCTTCGTCGTCGACGTGGCGCGCGAGCACCTCGGCCTGCGCCACTTCACCGACCTCGGTGCGCTGCTCTGGTACCTCAAGATCATCGCGTGGCAGGTGCCCGACCTCGCGGACCTCTCCCCCGCCGCGATCGCCCGCTTCGAGGCGCCGCTGCGCGCGCTGCACCTGCACTTCGCCGCCGGGCACGAGTTCGTCGACGAGGCCCCGCGGTTCCTCGTCGTGGCGCGCAAGCCCGGCTGAGCCGCCCGCGGCTCAGGGGGTGGTGGGCTGGCGCGCGTCGTACTCCGCACGCGCCCTGGCGATCTCCAGCTGGTGGTCCTCCGTCCACACGACGAGCGACTTGATCGTGGAGTGCAGCGTCGCGCCCATCGGCGTCAGCGCGTAGTCGACCCGCGGCGGGACGACGGGGTGGACCGTGCGGGTCACCATGCCGTCGCGCTCCAGCTGGCGCAACGTCCGCGACAGCATGCGCTGGCTGATGCCGTCGATCTCGCGCTTGAGCTCCGTGAAGCGCATGGTGCGCCGGTCGAGCAGCGCGATGGCGAGCAACGACCACTTGTCCGCCACCCGGTCGAGGATCTGCCGGACCTCGCACCCCTCGCGGGTGTCCCACTGCCAGATCTCGTCGTCGTGCTCGTCGGCGAGCGCAGTGTCGTGCTGGGCGACCTGCCCCGTGACCTGCGCGTCCACGGTATCCCCGGGGGTACCGGGTGACTCCGATGTGCCGTCTTCCATGCCTCCAGATCCTGTCGCAGGATGGCGTCGGTATCAAGAGATAACCGACGACCCGCAGGTAGCCCCCCGGAGACCCCGATGACGCAGACGCTGCACCCCGCACCCGCCCGGCTACGACCTCGCGAGTGGGGCATCCTGCTGGTGCTGTGCGGGGCGATCTTCCTCGAGGGCAGCGACGTCGCGATGCTCACCGTCGCGCTGCCGTCAATCCGCGAGGACCTCGGCCTCGCGACGGGTGAGCTGGGCGGCGTCGTGACGGCCTACGTCGTCGGCTACGGCGGTTTTATGCTGCTCGGCGGTCGGGCCGCGGACCTCTACGGCCGCCGTCGGATGTTCCTCGCCTGGCTCACCGTGTTCCTCGTGTTCTCCGGCCTCGGCGGCCTCGCGACCGAGAGCTGGATGCTCCTGGCCGCACGCTTCGCCACGGGCATCGCCGCCGGGTTCCTCACACCGGCCGGCCTGTCCCTCATCACGACCCAGTTCCCGCAGGGGGCGCTGCGCAACCGCGCGCTCATCATCTACGGGGCGGCCGGGGCCGCGGGCTTCTCCCTCGGCCTCGTCGTGGGCGGGCTGCTCTCGGCGATCCACTGGCGCTGGGTCTTCTTCGCGCCCGTGCTCATCGCCGCCGTGCTGCTCGCGTTCGCCGCCGTGATGATCCGCGACGACGAGACCCGCACGGACGACGGCGGCCTGGACGTCGCCGGGGCCGTCACCGCCACCGCGGCCATGGTACTGCTCGCCCTCGGGATCGTCCGGCTCGAGCACCCTGCCGAGGGAGTCGGATGGACCGTCGGGGCGCTCGCGGGCGGCGCCGCCCTCCTCGGGCTGTTCGTCGCGATCCAGCGGCGCGCGCCGTACCCCCTCCTGCGGCTCGGCCTGCTCCGGTCGGGCGGCCTGGTGCGGGCGAACGTCTCGGCGCTGCTCTTCGCGGGCTCGTTCTACGGCTTCCAGGTGCTCCTCACTCTCTACCTGCAGGAGCTGCGTGGCTGGACCGCGCTGCAGACCGGTCTCGTCATGCTGCTCATGGCGATCGACGTCGTCATCGCCCCGCTCGTCACACCACGCCTCGTCGACCGCTTCGGCGTCCCGCGGGTGATCGCCGCCGGGCTCGGCGCGGGCGTCGTGGCCGTCGCGCTCTTCTGGCGGGCCGAGCTCGACTGGTCGTACCCCGCGATGGTGCCGTCGATGGTGCTCACCGGCGTCGCGTTCGCCCTCGTCTACGGACCCCTGGCGATCGCCGCGACCGACGGTGTGGCGGAGCGCGAGCAGGGCGTCGCGAGCGGGCTGCTCAACACGTCGTTCCAGTTCGGGGCGGCGATGGGGATCTCGGCCGTCACCGCCGTGAGCGTGCTCGCCCTCGGTGGAGTGCTCGGGCCCGAGGCCGGCCTGGACGCGTTCCGTACCGCGCTGTGGGTCCCGGTCGTCGGCGGCCTCGTCGCGATCGGGGTGATCCTCTCCGGCCGTCGACGCTGACGGGCCGGTCCGGGCAGCAAAGAGCCCGTGGGCTGGTGGATTCCTCCACCTGTCGTGCTGGACGAGGGCACGACACCCACGGGCTCCGGTGGTCACGAGGTACTCGCTCGCCGCCGAGGGTGTCAGGCAGGTGCCTGGACCCTCGCCCGGTTCACGGGCTCTGCACGACCGGTCCGTTGGAACGGTGCGCGACGACTAGCGCGCAACCACCTCACGAGTCCGAAGAATATTCACTTCCAGGACCACCTCCTTTCGCGTGTACAGCGACACTACGACCGCCCGGCGGGGTCTGCCAAGCATTTTCCGGCGGTGTTCTCCGACGGCGATCAGCGGGTCGGTCGGCAGGTCGATCAGCGGGGCAGGAGGTGGTCCCACTCGGACGGGTAGTCGTCGAGCCAGTCGGCGAAGCTGCGGGCGCCGCGGCCCGCGAAGCGTCGGACGACGGTGCTCACCGACGACAGCGCGCCCGCCGCGATCGCGCGGTAGGACGACACCCACCCGTCGACCTCGTGCTGCGGCGCCCCGAAGGCGGCCCGCGAGGCGTAGGCCTCCTCGAGGGTCTCGGGGTAGTAGACGATCCGCCGCCCGGTGACGTCGCTGAGCGTCGCCGCCACCTCGTGGAGGGTGAGGGCCTCGGGGCCGGTGAGGTCGTACGTGGCGCCGTCGTGCTGCCGGGAGCTCTCGTCGAGCAGGACGGCGGTCGCGACGTCGGCGATGTCGTCGTGCGCGACCGACGCGACCCGCCCGTCGCCGGCGGGGCCGCGGATCACCCCGTCGTCGCCGACCATCTGCGCCAGCGCCAGGTGGTAGAGGTTGTCGCGCAGGAACGTGTACCGCAGGCCGGAGGCGCGGATGTACTCCTCGGTGTGCCAGTGGTCGCGCGCGAACGTGAAGACGGCGTCGGGGGCCGCTCCCACGAACGACACGTAGACGATCCGCTCCACCCCGGCCGTGACGGCCGCGTCGACCGCGCCTCGGTGCTCGGCGACCCGGTGGGCGGACTCCCGCCCGGAGACGAGGAACACGCTCTGGACGCCGTCGAAGCACCGTTCGAGCGCGGGGGTGTCGGTGTAGCCGCTCGCCACGACGACCTCGCTCTCGGGGAGCGGCTGGTCGCCCAGGCTCGGTGCGCCCGCCGGGTCGCGCACGACGAGGCGCTGCGGCGCACCCTCGGCGGCGAGCCGGAACGCGAGCTTGGTGCCCAGCCGACCGCTCGCCCCCGTGACCGCCACGAGCCCGGATCGCACGGTGGACGACATGTCTCCACCGTATCCGGGGTGCGCCGGGTCGGCGCGGCGGTCGCGGGACGGAGGTCGGGGTTGCGCATCCTGATACCCCCAGGGGTATAGTGTCACCAACGACGACCGGAGGAGACGACCGTGTGCAGAGCGGTGACGTGCAGGACGTGCGGCAAGGTGACGTGGGCCGGGTGCGGCGAGCATGTCGAGGACGTGCTCGGGAACGTCCCGCGTGCGCAGCGGTGCGCCGGCCACGACGACGAGCCGTCCAGCGGCTCGTTCCTCACGAGGCTCTTCACACGCAGCCCGCAGCGCTGAGGCGCGCGCTACGCTCGGACGCTCGCCGCGCGCGAGACCGCCAGGACGGAGAGGACCGGACATGGAGCTCGACAAGGACGAGATGAAGAAGGTCTCGAACCGGCTCAAGCGCGCCCAGGGCCAGCTCGCCGCGGTCGTGCGCATGGTGGACGAGGGCGACGACTGCGCCGACGTCGTCATGCAGCTGTCCGCCGTCTCCAAGGCCCTGGACCGGGCCGGGTTCGCCATCATCGCCTCGGGTCTGCGGCAGTGCCTCGCGGACGAGGAGAGCGGCGAGGCCGACGTGGAGAAGCTCCAGAAGCTGTTCCTGTCGCTGGCCTGAGCGCCCGGGCAGGCGGCCGAGCGGACGCCGGTCACGTCGACGGGCACAATGGCGCCATGAGCGATCAGTTCCGGGTCATGACCGTGTGCACGGGCAACATCTGCCGGTCCCCGATGGCGGAGGTCGTCCTGCGGGAGAGGTTCGAGGCCGCCGGGCTGGGCGACCGGGTCGTCGTCGACTCCACCGGGATCAGCGGTGAGGAGCACGGCAACCCGATCGACCCCCGGGCGCGGGCGGTGCTCGCCGAGCACGGCCACGTCGTCGACGGGACGCACCGTGCACGCCAGGTGCGTCCGAGCGACGTCGTCTCCCACGACCTCGTCCTCGCCATGACGTCGCAGCACGCCCGGGCACTACGACGCCTGACGGACGGCACTCCTGAGGGTGTACCGAATGGTCGTGTGCGGATGTACAGGTCGTTCGACCCCGCGGCGCCGACCGTCGCACCCGGCTCCCCCGAGCACGTGCTCGACATCGCCGACCCCTGGTACGGCGGCCCGGAGGACTTCGAGGTCTGCCTCGCCGAGGTCGAGGCCGCGGCGGACGGCGTCGTCGAGCACGTGCGCGCGGAGCTCGCGGCGCGGGCCTGAGCCGGCTCGTCGGCGCCG
Source organism: Oerskovia flava (assembly GCF_026163685.1). GTDB lineage: Bacteria > Actinomycetota > Actinomycetes > Actinomycetales > Cellulomonadaceae > Oerskovia_A > Oerskovia_A flava. Next base: position 168,684 of record NZ_JAOXSR010000006.1, on the reverse strand, counting down.
CCGCTCACGCGTCGATGATCGGGTGGTGGCGGCGCCGCAGGCCGCGGTCCAGCGCGGCGGCGAGGCCGAGGACGGTCAGGACGGTGTTGACCGTGGGCGGCAGGTCCAGGACGAACCACGGCTCGTGGCCGAGGAGGCCGGTGACGAGCTGCAGGAGCTGGGGGACCTGCGTGAGGAGCGCGACGGCCAGCACGACCCACGAGAGGGTGTCGGCCGCCCGGCTGGCGTCGGGGTGCTCGCGATCCATGCGGTCGCGCCAGGCCTCGGCCGTGCCGGGCAGGGGCGCGACGTCGCGGGCGCCCTCGTCGTCGACGACCCGGACGTACCGCATGCCGTACGTGCCGACCCGTGCCTCGAGCCGGGCGCCGTCGCCGAGCTCGAACGACGCCCGTGTCCGCTGCTCGTCGACGGGGATGCCGTCGCGGTAGAGCCGGACCCGCTCGTCCCAGTCGAGGAAGTCGACGCCGACGACCCACCGGTGCCCGCCGTGCTCGACGCCGAACGCGCCGCGCCACAGGGCCTCGATCCCCCGGACCGGACGGAAGTGCTCGCTCATGAGCACCATCCCAGCAGGGCGGGCGCCCCGGCGGATCGGGCGAACGATGTATCCCGACGGGCATGATGGGGGGATGAAGGTCTCGCGCCGTGCCCACGTCCCTCCGTTCGCGGTCATGGAGGTCCTCGCGGCGGCCAACGCGCGCCGCGCCGCGGGCGAGTCGATCATCAACCTGTGCGTCGGGGAGCCCGCGACGGGTGCGTCCGAGGTGGTGCGCCGTCGTGCGATCGACCTGCTGGAGTCGGGGGACCTCGGGTACACCGAGGCGCTGGGTGCGCCTGCACTGCGTGAGGCCATCGCCGGGCACTACCGGCGCTGGTACGACCTCGAGATCGACCCGGCGCGCGTCGCGGTCACGACCGGCTCGTCCGGGGGCTTCCTCCTGGCGTTCCTCGCGTCGTTCGACGTCGGGGACCGGGTCGCGCTCGCCCGCCCCGGCTACCCCGCGTACCGCAACATCCTCACCGCGCTCGGCTGCGAGGTCGTCGAGCTCGACTGCGGCCCTGCGAGCCGCTACCAGCCCACGATCTCCCAGCTCATGGAGGCGTACTACGAGGCGGGGCTCGACGGGCTGGTCGTCGCCAGCCCCGCCAACCCGACCGGGACGATGATCCCGCCGGGCGACCTGGCGCTCCTGGCCGACTGGTGCACCCAGCACGACGTTCGCCTCATCAGCGACGAGATCTACCACGGCATCGTCTACGGCTCGGGTGCAGGGGCAGGCGCGGGCTCAGGTGCCGGTGGGAGTGCCGGCGCCGCGGCGACCGCGGCCGAGCACCTCGACTCCGGGGCCGTCGTCGTGAACTCGTTCTCGAAGTACTGGGCGATGACGGGCTGGCGGCTCGGCTGGCTGCTCCTGCCCGAGCAGCTCGTCGCGCCCGTCGACGCGCTCGCCGGCAACGTGGCCCTGTCCCCGCCCGCGCTCGCCCAGCACGCGGGCGTCGCCGCGTTCTCGCCCGAGGGGTACGCCGCGGCCGCGGAGAACGTCGCCCGCTACGCCGCCTCCCGCGAGCTCGTGCTGAACCGCCTCGACGACCTCGGGTGGACGCAGACCGCCCCCGCCGACGGCGCGTTCTACGTCTACGCCGACGTCTCCGCCTCCGGGCTCGACTCCGTCACCTGGTGCGAGCGGGTCCTCGCCGAGGCGGGCGTCGCCCTCACCCCCGGCACCGACTTCGACGACGTGCACGGCCACGACTGGGTCCGCCTCTCCTTCGCGGCCGACCCCACGCTCGTCGCCCAGGCCGTCGAGCGCCTCGTGACCTGGCGCCGGAGCGTGTGAGCACGTGAGCACCGCACCGGACCCGGCATGCGTGCTGCGGTTCGCGAGCTTCAACCTCCTGCACGGCCGGTCGGTCACCGACGGGAAGGTCGACCTCGACCGCCTCGCCGCCGCCGTCGCCGACCTCGACGCCGACGTCCTGGCGCTCCAGGAGGCCGAACGTCACCAGCCCCGCTCGCACGGCGCCGACCTCACGGCGCTCGCGGCCGCCGCCGCCGGGGCGCGCTACCACCACTTCGCCCCGGCGATCGTCGGCCTGCCGGGCCTGTGGTTCCGTGCCCGCCGAACCCGGCCCAGCGGCCGAGCCGGTCGCGCTCGCCACCGCAGCGGACCTACCCCCGCGCCCTGGGGCTCGGGCTGGCTGCCCGCGTACGGCATCGGGCTCGTCAGCCGGTACCCGGCCGACTGGGTCCGGCGCCTCGACCTCGACCCGCCCGGCCCCCGGATCAACCTGCGACGTCGCGGACCGTGGCGCTTCCGGATCCTCACCGACGAGCCGCGCGTGGCGCTCGCGGCCCGCCTGCGCACCCCCGCCGGTCCGCTGACCGTGGTCGCCACGCACCTGTCCCCCATCGCCGGGCGCGGCGAGGTCCAGCTCGAGCGGCTGGCCCGCGCGTGCGCCGACCTACCGCGTCCGCTGGTCGTGCTCGGCGACCTCAACGTCCGGGCGCCGCACCCGGCACGGATCACGGGCTGGGAGCCGCTCGCCACCGCGCTGACCTTCCCCGTCACGACGCCCGACCGGCAGCTCGACCACGTGCTCGGTGACGGCACGGTGCGGGCCGAGGGCGCCGTCGCGGTCGACACCGGGGTGTCCGACCATCGCGCGCTCGTGGTCGTTCTTCGGCTCGGTACCGAGCAGGCATGACACGCGAAACGTGACACGGAAGACGTGACACGCAAGACGTGACACGGCGCGCCGACGGCGCGACACGCCCGGCGGGGTGAAACCGCCCGCTCGCCCGACGAGGGAGGGCCACTCGTGCCACTCTGGGAGCCAGGGGGTGCGTGCGAGCGCCCTCGAGCCCGGCAGCCGGACCGTCGGGAACCCCAGCGCACGAGCAACGGACGGGTGCCCCCGCGGTGCCGGACAGATCTCGAGGAGGACGCATGCGCCAGGTCTCCGGGCTGAGCGCCGGATCTCTCGTCGGCGGGCTCGTCGGAGCCGTCGCCGCCGGTACGGCGATCGGCGCCGCAGCCGGCTACGCGCTGCCCGCGCTCGCGTGGGTGCTCATCGGCATGACGCTGGCGGCGATCGTCGTGTTCGTCGCGACCGTCGACCGCCCCCGCACCCGAGGGCACCACCGGCGCGAGCCGGTGCCGTTGCCGGTCTACACCGGTCAGGGGAGCCGAGGAGTGGTGCGGTCGATCCGTCAGCGCGGGGCGGAACCGACCACCGGCGAGCCGGTGGGGACCGAGCGAACTCTCGTCGTCCTGCATACCCCGGCCCGCCCGACGTCCACGGAGATCGTGGTCGACGGCGCGGGCGAGGCGACCGTCGTCGGCGAGGGGATGCGGGCAGCGAGCGCGTAGGACGACGACCGGCGCCGCAGGGTGAAATGAGGCGCGTTTCTTGGCGGGATCGCCGCGACCGAGTGGCGATGGTGTCTCCCAGCCCTCGCAGGATTGAGAATTCTCTCTTACGGTTCGACTGTGCACCGACCCTCGACAACCTGGACCGCCGTCACCTCAGCCGTCTGCGCCGCGGCGCTGGCGCTCGTCGCGATGATCGCGGGTACCGCACCGGCGTCGGCGGCCACGACGGCCGGCTGGGCGGACTGGGAACCGCTGTCCGGGTCCGCCGGCGGCTGGAGCACGACGATGCAGCTCCCGGCCGGTGGGTTTCCCGCCGCGACCATGACGTCCGACTCCCGCGGTGGGGTCGGCGTCATCTCGGGCGCCACCTCGTGGCTGAGCACCGCGACCCCGCCCGGCGCCGTCTATGGCTCGAGCCAGGGCGAGCAGTACCTCAACCTGCGCCCCCGCGCGGACAACGCGACGTCCCCGTCGATCACGACGTACACGTTCGAGCGGCCGACGCCCGCCGGCGGGTGGGCGTTCGTCCTCGGTGACATCGACGCCGACCGTGCGATCGTCGTCGCGCGCGGTGCCGACGGGCAGCTGCTGACGGGGGCCGAGCTCGGCTGGCAGGGCGGGTTCAACTACTGCGCGGTCTCGCCGGGGCCGTCCTGCCAGGGCGACGAGACCGACGTCGCGACCTGGGACCCCGTCACCGGTGAGGTGATCGGGAACGCCGCCGGCCTGGACACGTCCGGCGCCGCCGGCTGGTTCGAGCCCACCGTGCCGGTCACGAGCCTGACGATCTTCTTCTACCAGCGCACCGGGTTTCCTGTTTACCAGACGTGGTTCTCGTCCCTCGCCCGCGACATCAGCGGGACCGTCGACCTCGTGGACACCGGCGGCAACCCGCTGGACGTCCTCGAGGGCGCCACCCTCACGCTCTTCGGACCGGACGGCACGGCGCTCGCGACGACGCAGTCGGCCGCCGACGGCTCCTACTCGTTCCTCGGCTACACCGCCGCTCCCGGGTACACGGTCGAGATCACGTCGCTCCCGGCCGACGACGCCTTCCAGTTCGGGCTCGTCGCGTACGGTCCGAGCACGGTGGGTGACGTCGACCTGTCCGCCGACGACGCGACCGGCGTCGACTTCGCGGCGCGCGAGATCGAGCCGATCGCCGTCAGCGGGTCGGTCCGCACCGCGGACGGCACGCCCGTCCCCGGGGCGACCGTGACACTCACGCCGGTCGGCGGGGGCGACCCCTTCTCCGCCGTGACCAACTCGCAGGGGGCGTACCTCATCGACGGCGTGTCGTGGAACCTCGACGCCGACGACGCGCAGGAGTACACCTTCACGCTGAGCGACCTCCCGGAGGGGTTCACCGAGGTGTCCGCGCCTGAGAACATCGTGGTCGAGGTCGGGCAGGAGGCGGCCAGCACCGACAACGACTTCGTCGCCCAGGCTCCCGCATCCCTCTCCGGCGCCGTGACGGCCGGCGGCGCCCCGGTGGCGGGAGCGGTCGTGACCCTCACGGGCCCGGGTGGGACCGTCACGACGCCCACGCGCTCCGACGGGACGTACTCGTTCGATGGCCTCGCGCCCGGTGAGTACGACGTGAGCATCGAGGTGCCCTTCGGCTATACCCCTGACGGCCCGACGGCGCAGGAGGTCACCGTGGGGTCCGACGACCTCACGGACGTGGACTTCGCGGTGCAGCGCGTGGGGGCGATCGGCGGCACGGTCACCGACGACGAGGGTGCACCCGTGGCGGGCGCGACGGTCGTGGTGACCGGGCCGGACGTCGTCGTCGAGCTGACGACGGACGCGGACGGCGCCTACTTCCTCGACGCGCTCGGCGCAGGCGACTACACGGTCGTCCTCACCGTCCCGGACGGCTACACGACCGAGGTCACGGAGCGGGCGGTGACGCTGACGGCCGCCGGCGAGTCCCGGCTCGACCAGGACTTCGCGCTCGTCGCCGACCTGCCGCCGATCGACCCCGAGCCGGAGCCGGAGCCGGAGCCGGAGCCGGAGCCCGAGCCGGAACCCGAGCCCGACCCCACGACTCCGGGACCCGGCACGACGCCGGTTCCCGGCACCCCGCCCGGCACCGACCCGGGCAGCCCCCCTGCGTCCGGGTCGGTCGCCGGGTCTTCCGGCGGACTGCCCGCGACGGGCTCGGACGCCCACACCGCGCTGATCGCGTCTGCGCTCATGGTCTCGCTGGGTCTCGCGCTGGCCCTGGGCGCCGCACGGCGGCACCAGGTCCGCGACGTCAGACGCTGAGCGCCATGGTGCCGAGATGGATCGCCTCGTCGGCGAGGTCCCACAGCGGGACCTGGTCGAGGTGACCTGCCTCGACGCCGGTCTCCCAGGCCGCGAGGTTCGCGTTGATGGAGCGCGCGACGATCGCGACCCGCAGCCCGGCCACGGGTTCCCGGCCGTCGCACGCCACCTCGCGCATCATGGCGAACAGGCGCAGCGTCGTGCTGAGCGGCACGTCGATGTCGTTGTACCGCTTGATGTCGCGGGTCACGTCGTCCATGAACACCAGCGGGTGCTGGGCGAGGACCGCGACGTTGAACCGGGCCCACGACGAGGGCGCGAGCGCCTCGATCGCGGTGACGTACGGGACGACGAACGCCCGCACGAGCGCCCGCGCGTCGTGCTCCTCGCCGGCCTCGACGAGCTCGTCGATCATCCGGGCACGGTGGGCGTTGATCGGTGCGCTGCGCCAGTGGTACAGCGAGTCGAGCAACCCTTCGCGCGACCCGAAGTAGTAGGCGATCGCGGAGTGGTTGCGGTGGCCCGCGTCCCGCGTGATGGCCCGGGAGCTGGCGCCCTCGAGACCGAAGCGTCCGACCAGTCGCTCGGCGGACTCCATGAGTCGCACCTGCGACGGAGACGGGTCGGTCACGGGGACACGCACGGGCTCGTTCGATGGCATCAGCACCATCGTACGGAGGCGGGCAAGTGAGGCCCGCCTCCGTACGACGGCCGGTCGGGCGGGCCGCCGGGCGGGCTGCCGGGTCCGCTCGGGGCCGCGCGCTCAGACCAGCCGGCCACCGGTCACACCGATCCGGTCGCCCGTGATGTAGCTCGACTCCTGCGAGGCGAAGAAGACGTACGCGGGTGCGAGCTCCGCGGGCTGCCCGGCACGGCCCAGCGGGGTCTCCGCGCCGAACTGCTCGACCTTCTCGTCCGGCAGGGTCGCCGGGATGAGGGGGGTCCAGATCGGACCTGGTGCGACGGCGTTGACCCGGATGCCCTCAGGAGCGAGCTGCTGGGCGAGACCCTGCGTGAAGTTGAGGATCGCGGCCTTCGTCGTCGCGTAGTCGAGGAGCTGCGGGCTGGGGTCGGTCGCCTGGATCGAGCTGGTGTTGATGATCGCGCCGCCGCGCGGCAGGTGCGGCACGGCCGCCTGCGTGATCCAGAACAGCGCGTAGACGTTGGTCTTGAGCACCCGGTCGAGCTGCTCGGTCGTGATGCCGAGCAAGCCGTCGTCCTGGGACATCTGGTAGGCGGCGTTGTTGACGAGCACGTCGAGGCCGCCCAGCTGCGCGACGGTGTCCTCGACGATCTGCCGGCACACCGACTCGTCGCGGATGTCCCCCGGGAGGAGCGCGACCTTGCGGCCGGCGTCCTCGACCCAGCGGGCGGTCGTGCGGGCGTCCTCCTCCTCCTCGGGAAGGTAGGAGATCGCGACGTCGGCGCCTTCGCGGGCGAACGCGATCGCGACCGCGCGGCCGATGCCGGAGTCGCCGCCCGTGATGAGGGCGCGCTTGCCGTCCAGCCGCCCGGAGCCCGTGTACGTCGACTCGCCGTGGTCGGGCTCCTGCGACATCTCGCCGGTGCGACCGGGCGGGTCGAGGTCGTCCGCGGGCTGCTTCGGTTCCGGCTGCTGGGTGGTCGGGTCCTGAGGTGTGGTCTGGTCCGTCATGCGGTCCTCCTGTCGTGGGTTCACGATCACTTCCACCATGGACACGGTGCGGGGGGCTCGCATCTCGCGAGCGCCTCGGTGCACGCCGTCCTGCGAGGTGCCCGCGGGGTCGATACGGTCGAGAAGATGAGAATCACGGATACGGGTGACCTGTGGTGGAAGACCGCCGTCGTCTACTGCCTCGACGTCGAGACCTACCTCGACTGGAACGACGACGGCACGGGCGACCTCGAAGGTCTCGCCCACCGGCTGGACTACCTCGCCGAGCTGGGCGTGACGTGCCTGTGGCTCATGCCCTTCTACCCCTCGCCGGGGAAGGACAACGGGTACGACGTCGCGGACTTCTACGGCGTGGACCCGCGGTTCGGGCATCTGGGCGACTTCGTCGAGGTGGTGCGCACCGCCAAGGACCGCGGCATGCGCGTGATCGTCGACCTGGTGGTGAACCACACCTCGGACCAGCACCCGTGGTTCCGCGCGGCGCGCGCGAGTCGGTCGAGCCCGTACCGCGACTACTACGTGTGGGCCGACGAGCCGCCCGAGGACCAGCCGCCGAACATGTTTCCCGACGTCGAGGAGGGGGTCTGGACGTTCGACGAGCGGGCCGGGCAGTACTACCGGCACTCGTTCTACGGCCACCAGCCGGACCTCGATACGGGCGCGCTGCGGGTGCGCGAGGAGATCTCGAAGGTCGTCGGGTTCTGGCTCGAGCTCGGGGTCGACGGCTTCCGCGTCGACTCGGTGCCCCACACCATCGACGCGGGCGGCTCGCGGGAGCACACCTATCTGCGCTCCCTGCGGCGCGACATCGTCCGTCGCAGCGGCTCCGGCATGATGCTCGGCGAGGTCAACCTGCCCTACGAGGAGCAACTCGACTTCTTCGGGGAGAACGGCGACGAGCTGACGATGCAGTTCGACTTCTTCGGCAACCAGCGCCTCTACCTGGCGCTCGCCCGCCAGGACGCCCGCCCGCTCGCCGAGGCGCTCGCCGCCCGACCCGCGCTGGACCGCGGCAACCAGTGGGCGAACTTCGTGCGCAACCACGACGAGCTGACGCTCGACCTGCTCACGCAGGACGAGAGGGAGGAGATCTTCGCCGCGTTCGCACCCGAGGAGCGGATGCGCATCCACGGTCGCGGAATCGTCCGTCGGCTCCCCTCGATGCTCGAGGGTGACCCACGCCGGATCCGCATGGTCTACAGCCTGATGTTCTCGCTGCCCGGCGCCCCGGTGCTGTACTACGGCGAGGAGATCGGCATGGCCGAGAACCCGGAGGTCGCGGGCCGTTCGGCGGTCCGCCCGCCCATGCAGTGGAGCGCGACCAAGAACGGCGGGTTCTCCGCGGTGCGCCCCTCGCGCCTGGTCGCGCCGGTCGTCGCCGACGGGTTCGGCCCCGCGCACGTGAACGTCGCCGACCAGCGGTACGACCCCGACTCCTTGCTGCGGTTCGTGAGCGCGCTCGCGCACCGGTACCGCAACGCCGCGGAGATCGGCTGGGGCGAGATGACCGTCCTCGAGCAGCCGCACCCGTGCGTCTTCGCCCACACGATCCGCGGCGAGACGGGCCAGATCGTCGCGCTGCACAACTTCGCCCCCGACGGGCGCAGCATCCCGCTCGTGCTCGACGACGTCCCGCCCGGCACGCGGATCCTGGACGTCCTGGACGCCGACGAGCAGGTCCTGGACGACGAGGGCCGCCTCGAGATCGCACTCGAGGGGTACGGCTACCGGTGGTTCCGCGTGCTGCGCGAGGGCGAGAAGCGCCTCGCCTGAGGCCGACGTGCGAGCCCTCCCGCGTCTGCGCACCCTGGGAAGGACCACCCGGCCACCTCACCAGGGAGACCTCGTGCCCACCTCCACCCCCGCCCGCCTGACACCGACCGAGTCGGTTCGGCTCGTCACGGGAGTGCTGCTCCCCCTCGTCGCCCAGGGGGCGATCGTGCGACGGCCCCGGGTCACGGCGTGGGCGGAGCGGCGACAGGTGGACCGGTCGGGCGGTTCCCTCCTGGCGTCGCTGCGCGGGCGGTACGACGGCGCCCCCCTCGAGCTCCGGCTCGGCCCCCGGTCGATGGTGGTCGCCACCGCCCCGGAGCACGTCGAGACGCTGCTCGCCGGCTCGCCGGACCCGTTCACCCCGGCGTCGGCCGAGAAGCGGGCCGCGCTCGCTCACTTCCAGCCCGACGGGGTGCTCATCTCCTCGACGGAGGAGCGCGCCGAGCGCCGACCCTTCAACGAGGCCGCGCTCGACATGGCCGAGCCCGTGCACAGCGACGGAGCGTTCCTCTCCCGCGCCGTCGACCGGGAGGTCACCGAGCTGCTCGAGGACGCCCGGGTCGGCGGAGGGCTCGACTGGGAGCGGTTCGCGGGGGCGTTCTGGCGGGCGGTGCGGACCCTGACCCTCGGTGAGCGTGCCCGTCACGACGAGCGCGTCACCGAGCTCCTCGATGCGCTGCGCCGGGACGCGAACTGGGCGTTCCTGCGCCCGCGGCGGCCGTGGCTCCGGACCGAGCTCGACGCGCTGATCGAGGACTACGTCAGCGACGCGGAGGACGGGACGCTTGCTGCCCGCGCACGCCGCACGGGCTCCGTGATCGAGGCCGCAGGACAGATCCCCCACTGGCTCTTCGCGTTCGACGCCGCAGGCGCAGCGGTCTACCGGACGCTCGCCGTCCTGGCGTCCCGCCCGGACGCGCTCGCGCGCGTACGCGGCGAGCTCGAGGCGGCGGACGGCGACCCGCGTGCCGTGCTCGGCTACTCCCGCGGGTGCGTCCTCGAGTCCGTCCGCCTGTGGCCGACGACCCTCGCGATCCTGCGCGAGAGCACCCGTGAGACGACCTGGGGCGGACGGACCCTGCCTGCCGGCACCGGGTTCGTGGTCGTCAGCTCGTTCTTCCACCGCGACGCCGAGCGGCTCGACGTGGCCGACGACTTCGCGCCCGAGGCCTGGCTCGACGGGCGGGCGGACGCCGACTGGGGACTCGTCCCGTTCAGCGCCGGGCCGGTCTCCTGCCCGGGCCGCAACGTCGTCCTGCTCGTCGCGAGCCGTCTCCTGGCGGGCGTCGCGACGGGCGCGGACCTGTCGTTCGAGCGGGCGCGGTATCTCGCGGACGCGCCGCTGCCGAAGACCGTCGATCACTTCAGGCTGCGCTTCGGCGTGCGCACGGGCCGGCACGTGGCGCGCTGACCGGTACGGCCGTCCGGATTGTGCGGTGTCCGGGGATCGAGGTACCTTTCCGGCGGATCTAGAGACAGGTCCTTGGCGCGCTACACCGGAACGAGGACATGGACGCGCATCAAGGGCATGCCTTCGCCTCCCCCGCCGCACCCCCGGACCTCGGGGCGTACGCGGCCCTTCCCGCGCTCGCCGTCGGTCAGCAGCAACGGGTCGGGACGTTCCACGTCGACGTCGGTACCGGCACGTGGTGGTGGTCCGACGAGGTCTACCGCATCCACGGGTTCGAGCCGCGCGAGGTCGTCCCCACCAGCGAGCTCGTCCTCGCCCACAAGCACCCTGACGACCGCGAGGCCGCCGGTGCCGTGCTCGAGCGGACCTTCGCCCAGGGCGAGCCGTTCGCGCTGTACCACCGCGTGGTCGACGTGCGCGGCCGGGTGCGGGAGGTGGTCGCGGTCGGCGAGGGACGCACGAGCGAGGACCGCAGCGGCGGCGAGGGTGCGACGTCGCGCACGGTCGTGGAGTCCGTGAGCGGCTACGTCATCGACCTGACCCCCGCGCACCACGTCGCGACGCAGCGCGACGTCGACGTCGCGCTCGACGGGTTCCGGCGGACGGCAGGGCGCATCGAGCAGGCCAAGGGGATCCTCATGGCCGTGTACGACGTCTCGGAGGAGGAGGCGTTCGCGATGCTGCGCACGCGCTCCAACCGCGACAACGTGCGCGTGCGCGACCTGGCGGAGGGCGTCCTGGGACGGATGGCCGACGGCCCCGTGCGCCGCCTGCGGCACGTGCCGTTCGACGAGGTGCCGCTGCCGGGTCGTGGTTCTCGGCCGGGCTGAACCCCGCCCGGGTTGTGAGTGCCGGGCGTCGCCCTACGGTCGAAGGAGACGACCGAAGGAGGCAGCCCATGAGCGCCGAGGACGACGACGGCAAGCGCCCGAGCGCACCCGACCCCGACGACCCGCGCAAGCCCGACGCCCCGACCGACCTGCACAAGCCGTCGTGGGGGTACGTCCTCAAGCGCACCGTGCGCGAGTTCAGCCGCGACCAGTGCCTGGACCTCGCGGCCGCCCTCACCTTCTTCGCGGTGCTCGCCACCGCGCCGGCGATCATCGCCGTCGTCTCGCTCCTCGGGCTCGTGGGTGACGGGCGGCAGGCGGTCGACCAGGTCCTGGACATCGCCGAGGGCGTCGTCCCCGCGGAGACGTTGGCCGTCATCGAGCCGCTCGTCGAGCAGGCGTCCGAGGGGGGCGGCGCCGGTCTCGCGCTCGTCACCGGTCTCGCGCTCGCGCTGTGGTCCGCCTCCGGTTACGTGGGCGCGTTCAGCCGCGCCATGAACCGCGTGTACGAGATCCCGGAGGGCCGGCCGGTCTGGAAGCTGCGTCCCGCGATGCTGGTCGTGACCCTGCTGCTGGTGGTGGTCGCGGCCCTGGTCGCGGCCGCGCTCGTGATGTCCGGCCCGCTCGCGCGCGCCGTCGGCGAGACGATCGGTCTCGGCGACACGGCACTGAGCGTGTGGAACATCGCCAAGTGGCCCGTCGTGCTGCTGCTCGTGGTGCTCCTGGTCGCCGTGCTCTACCACGCGACCCCGAACGTCCGGCAGCCGACGTTCCGCTGGCTCAGCGTCGGGGCGGTCGTCGCCATCCTCGTCTGGGTCCTCGCCTCGGCGGGCTTCGCGTTCTACGTCGCGAACTTCGGGAGCTACGGGGCGACGTACGGCGCGCTCGCGGGCGTGATCGTCTTCCTGCTGTGGATGTGGATCACCAACCTGGCGCTGCTCTTCGGTGCCGAGCTCGACGCCGAGCTGGAGCGTGGCCGCCAGCTCCAAGGCGGTATCGAGGCGGAGGAGACCATCCAGCTCCCGCCACGGGACACCCGGGCGAGCGACAAGCGTGCGGCACAACGGGAGGACGACCTCGCGAAGGGCAGGGAGCTGCGGGCGGGCCGCGAGCAGCAGCGATGAGCGGCTCGGACGGATCCGAGACACCCCGTCCTGCCCACGCGCTGGAGGCGTTCGCCCGGACCGTGGACACGGGTTCGCCCTCGAGCTCGCTGCCCGTGCTGATCGGCCGCGCCTGCGCAGACGTCCTGGGGGCGGACGGCGGTGCGCTCACCCTCGTACCCTCCCGCACCGGGTGGTTCACCCTGGGTGTCACGGACGCGGTCGCGCAGCGGCTGGGCGACCTGGAGGAGCTGCTGGGCGAGGGACCGGCGCACGAGGCGTTCCACTCGGGCCGGGTGGCCCAGGTGCATGTCGGCGGGTCGCCCGGCGGCCCCTTTCCCCTCTTCGCCGAGCTGGCGCGCGAGGTCGGCGAGTGCACCGTGCACGCCCTGCCGCTGCGGTCGCCGCACGGGAGGCTCGGCGTCCTGTGCCTGCACCAGCGGGGTGCCGGGACGCTTGCCGGCACGACGAGCGAGCAGCAGCAGGTCGCGGACGCGGCCGCGTCGCGTCTTCTGCAGGGCATCGAGGAGGGCGCCCTGCCCGCTTCTCTGTGGTCCGCGCGTTCCCGGATCGACCAGGCCACGGGCATGGTCGTGGCGCAGCTGGGACTGGCGGCCCGCGACGCCCTCGCCCTGCTGAGGGCGCGCGCCTACGCGTGCTCGCAACGGCTCGAGGACGTGGCCGACGACGTCCTGACGGGTCGGGTCGACCTCCGCACCGACGCGATACCCGGCGACGGGCAGGCCGCCTGGTGAGCGGTTGATCCGGCCGCCCACCGCGCCGTACGGGTGAAAGTGCGCTACGGTGAAAGATCTGGCGTCAAGAAGGGGCCCAGCTCTTTATCGAGAGATCTAGGAGCATCTTGTGGCCCCCTCCTCCGCACCCGTCGTGACCGACCGTCCGACCACCGCGCTCGAACCGGCGCAGCTCGCGGCTGCGCTGGGCCTCGGCGACGCTCTCCCCGTCGGCCAGTACCGCGTCGACATCCGTTCAGGTCAGTGGTGGTGGTCCGACGAGGTCTACCGCATCCACGGTCTCGAACCGCACTCCGTCGTCCCGTCCGCCGAGCTGCTCGCCGCGCACAAGCACCCCGACGACCGGGGGCGTGCACTGCGCGAGGTCCGCGCCGCGCAGCGCACCGGCAAGCCCTTCAGCTGCATGCACCGCGTCGTCGACGCGAAGGGCCGCACCCACACGATCGCGCTCACCGGTCAGGGCCGCCGCGGCCCGGACGGCAAGCTCGCCGAGATCGCCGGATACCTCATCGACGTGACCGCGGTCCAGCGGGCGCACGTCGAGCGCGACACCGCACGTGCCGTGGACAGTGCCCTCGACGGCCGGTCGGTCATCGACCAGGCCAAGGGCGTCATCATGGCGACCCACGGCGTGGACGCCGAGACGGCCGCCAACCGCCTCGTGGGCTTCGCCAGCCGCGCCAACATCCGTGTGCGCGACGTCGCGGAGCAGCTGGTCGGTTCGCTCGAAGGTTCGCCCCTCGGCGCCAACGCCCGCGAGGACGTCGAGACGTTCCTCGCGTCGCTGGACGCGTCGGCGGACAACCGTCACCACAACGCGCTGCTCGTACGCCGCCGCAGCGCCTGATCCCTCTACCGGCAGGCCGTCGGCCACAGATCGCCCCGTGCACACGTGCGCGGGGCGATCGGTCGTCCGGGTGTCCTCCTGCGGTGCCCTCGGTCAGTCGAGAGGCCGGAGCAGGGAGTTCGGGCGCAGCCCCCGGAGGACCCGGGTGAGGACGTCGATCTGCTCGCGTGCCTGGTCCTGGAGGAACGGCAGGTGCGACGCGTCGACGTCCAGGTGCGGCGCGACCGACTCGAGGGTCTCCCAGCCGCTCAGCTTGCCGAGGATCGCGCTGCGTAGCAGCTCGACCTCCAGCAGCGCGCTCAGCGGCGAGGTGCTGACGATCCGCCCGTTCGGCTTGAGGCGTCCGAGGCGTTCGGCGACGAACGCCCCGACGACCTTGTAGCGGCTGATGTGCACGCCCAGCCCCTCGGTGGTCTGGACCAGCCACTCGCGCTCGTGCTCGAACTGACCGACGAACGGGGCGAGCGCGTCTCCCACGAACGTCCCCTCGTACGCGTCCGCCATGCGCTCGACGCGGTTGAGGCCGACGGTCGCGCCCGTCACGTGGTCGACGAGGTACGTGCCGAGCAGCTTCAGGTCGACTCGCCCCGGACCCTCCTCGGCCTCCCCCGGGATGTGCTCGGTCATCCGTGCTCCTCCTTCGTCTCGGTGCTCTGGTCGGTGCCGCCCGCCGCGCTCGGCAGGCTCGGGTCCAGGACGACCTTGATGCAGCCGTCCGCCTTGCGCTGGAACAGGTCGTAGCCGGCGGGCGCGTCCTCGAGGGGCAGCCGGTGCGTGCGCAGGTCGAGGACTCCCAGCGGGTCGGAGTCGTCCTGCACGAGGGGCAGGAGGTCGTCGACCCAGCGCCGGACGTTCGCCTGGCCCATGCGCAGCGTGACCTGCTTGTCGAAGAGCTGGAGCATCGGCAGCGGGTCCTTCGATCCCCCGTAGACGCCCGAGATCGAGATCGTGCCGCCGCGCCGGACGACGTCGATCGCCGTGCCCAGCGCCGCGAGCCGGTCGGCGCCGGCCCGCTCGTTCAGCGCGCCCGCGACCCGGTCCGGCAGCAGCCCCATGACCTTGTGAGCAGCCTCCGCGACGGGCGAGCCGTGCGCCTCCATCCCGACGGCGTCGATGACGCTGTCGCCGCCGCGCCCGCCGGTCAGCTCACGGATCGTCGCGCCGACGTCGTCGACGGTCGAGGCGTCGAGCGTCTCGACACCGTGCCGCTCGGCCATCGCGAGCCGCTCGGGCACGAGATCGACGCCGATCACGAGCCCCGCGCCGCGGTGCAGCGCCACCCGGGCCGCCATCTGGCCGATCGGCCCCAGACCGATCACCACGACCGTCCCGCCCGGTGGCACGGCGGCGTACTCGACGGCCTGCCAGGCGGTGGGGAGCACGTCGGAGAGGTAGAGGTACCGCTCGTCGGGCGCACCGTCGTCGGGCACCACGATCGGGCCGTACTGTGCTTGCGGCACCCGCAGGTACTGCGCCTGGCCGCCGGGCACCTGCCCGTAGAGCCTGGTGTAGCCGAACAGGGCGGCTCCCTTGTCCTGGGAGCGGACCTGCGTCGTCTCGCACTGGGACTGCAGTCCGCGTCCGCACATCCAGCAGCTCCCGCAGGAGATGGTGAAGGGGACGACGACCCGGTCGCCGACCGCGAGGTCGCCCGTCGCGGAGCCGACCTCCTCGACGACCCCCATCGTCTCGTGCCCGAGGACGTCGCCCGGGTCGATGTACATCCCCAGCACCGAGTACAGGTGCAGGTCGGAGCCGCAGATCGCGGTGGACGTCACGCGGACGACCGCGTCGTTCGGAGCCTTGATCGTGGGGTCGGGAACGGTCGCGACGGCGACCTTCTCCGTGCCCTGCCATGTCAGTGCGCGCATGCTGCCACCTTCCAGGTGGTCCTCCCGGGGTATGCCCAGGGCGGGAGACGCGCGGCACCACGGGTGCGCGCGTCGTCAGGCGGGCTGCTTCACCGGACGTCTGCCAGTCTTGCACCGGACGTCGTAGCTCTCATCCTGGGGCGAGTACGCTAGCGGGACCGAGGCCCGCGACGCGGCGCCCGGTCCGTAGGAGCACGGAGGTGTCAGCATGGTGTCCGAGATGGAGACCCGGGTGGCGGAGCTGGCCGAGCAAGGGCTCGACGGCGAGATCGCGGCGGCAGCACGCCTCCTGGCGGACGAGCCGTCGTTGCAGGAGACGCTCGACCGCATCGCGCAGCTGGCCGTCGCGATGGTCGACGGCTGTGACAGCGCAGGCATCTCGATGGTCGTGCGCGGCGGACGGATCGAGACCCCCGCCCACTCCGACGACGTCGCGGTGCGCGGTGACGAGCTCCAGTACGCGCTCGACGAAGGGCCGTGCCTCGACGCGATCCGCGAGACCGAGGTGGTGTACACCGCCGACCTCGCGCTCGACGAGCGCTGGCCGCGCTGGTCGCACGCGGTCCTCGGCGAGCTGGGGGTGCGGTCCATGCTCTGCATCCAGCTCTACACGACCGACGCGAAGCACGGCGCCCTGAACCTCTACGCCCAGCAGCCGAACGCGTTCCCCGCCGACATCATCCCGCTGGCCACGACCTTCGCGGCCGTCGCGGCGGCGGCGCTGGACGCGGCGCGCACCGAGGACCAGCTGCAGACGGCCGTGCACACGCGCACGCTGATCGGCCAGGCGCAGGGCATCATCATGGAGCGCTACCGCGTCTCCCCCGCCCAGGCGTTCGCGGTGCTGAGCCGGGTCTCGCAGGACTCGAACGTGCGCCTGCAGGAGGTCGCCCGCCAGATCGTCACGACCCGGAGGGTCCCCGGGGCGGCACCGCAGAACTGACGCCCGCGACCGGTCCGTCGGGTGGGGTCAGGCGGCGAGCTCGAGCTCGCGCGCCGTGGTGACCACGCGACGTCGGGCACGACGCACCATCATCGCCACGGCCTGCACGCCGATGACCATCCACACGATGTTCGCGACGGCCGACGGCCACACCCCGTTCACCGCGGCGACCAGGCACATGAGGCTCGCGGCGGTGAGGTTCGTCAGCTGGAAGGGCAGCGACGTGGGCGCCCACCGGCCACGACTGACCATGGCGTAGGCGACGACGCCGGCAGCGGCGCCGACCCATCCGAGGGCGGTGACGAGGGTGAGGAGCGAGACGGACATGGCGGACTCCGGGCAGGGTTGGTCGACAGATCGACGCGGGTGGCTTGGGGAAGAAGAGGTGCCGCGACGCTGCGGGCTCTCCCAGAGTGTGGACGCCAGCCCCTTTTGAGGAGGTTCCGGCTGGCGCCAAGATCCAGTGTGGGGCCTTTGGGCGTTCAGCACAATCGAACAAAACTGGATCCGGCATTTAGTATCACTACATGACGACCGACCCACGCAGACTTGGATTCCTGCTTGCCGTCCACAGGGCTGGAGGCGTCCTCGCGGCCGCTGACGTGCTGCATCTGACCCCGTCGGCCGTGTCTCAGCAAATAGCGCGTCTCGAGGCCGAGGAAGGTCTGCAGGTGCTCGACCGCGGCCCGCGCGGCGTGACCCTCACCCCGGCGGGCCGGGTGCTCGCCGAGGCGGCCGAGCGCATCGAGTCCGAGCTGGTCGAGGCGCGCAAGGCGATCGCCGCGATGAGCGACGAGCTGACGGGTCGCGTCGTCGTCGGGGCCTTCCAGACCGCGATCCGCGCGGTCGTGGCCCCGGTCCTCGCCGAGCTCGCCGAGCGCTACCCCGGCGTCGAGCTCGAGATCCAGGAGCGTGAGCCCGCCGAGGCCGTGCGCCAGCTGCGGGCCGGCGACCTGGACGTCGTCCTGCTCGAGCGTGACGAGGACGCCGACGCTCCCCCACCCCGGTACGTCCGGGACGTGCCGCTGCTCGACGAGCCGTGGCGCGTCGTCGTCCCGGCGACGTTCCCCACGCCCGCGCGCCTCGCCGACCTCGCGGACGCCGACTGGCTCGGTCCCAAGCCGGAGACGGCCGCCGCCCGCGCCATGCGCCGGGTCGCCGCGACCCTCGGCACGACGTTCGCGACCCGGCACACCTACTACGACTTCGACGTCGCGCTGGCCCTCGTCGCCGCAGGTCAGGGCGTCGCGATGATCCCGGCCCTCGCCCTCGAGGGGGGCGACGTCCCCGACGGCGTCACGGTCGTCGCCCTGCCCGGCCTCGGCACCCGACGTCTCGTCGCACGCCACCGCGCGACCCGCCACGAGCCCCGTCCCGTCGTCAGCGCCGTCGTCGACGCCATGGTCGACACGGCCTCCGGCCTCACCTTGCTCTGACCCCCCGCCCCCGGTCCCACCCCCACCCGCCGAACAGGCGGTTCCTCGGCAGGATCGGCTCGGGGTGCCGAGAAACCGCCTGGTCGGCGCGCCCGGGTATGATCGCCGGGTAGCAAGCCGCCCGAGCCACGACGGGAGAGTCCGGTGCCACCGTGCACCGGCGCCGAAGGAGCAAGTCCTCCCCGGGAATCTCTCAGGCCCACGTACCGTCGCCGGCGAGGCAACTCTGGAAAGCGGCCCTGGCGGCGCGGTCCTCACGGATCACGCCGTCCGGGCCCACCGACGGTGCAAGTCGGCGCGCCCCGGCTCCTCACGAGGGAGCACGGCGGACCGGCAAAACTCTCAGGTCGACGCGTGCGTCCGATGACAGTGCGGGGAGGGGTTCGTCGCCGTCCCCCGTTCCCGTGAGCACCGGAGATCCTCGTGACCCAGCACTCCCCCGTCCCGGCCGTGCAGGCCCCGGACGCCTTCGCCCCGCGCCACCTCGGCCCGCGTGGTCGCGAGGTCGCCGTGATGCTCGACCAGCTCGGCTACGACTCCCTCGACGCGCTCGTCGACGCGGCGGTGCCGGCGTCGATCCGCAGCGACCGGCCGCTCGACCTGCCCGCCGCGCGCACCGAGACCGAGGTGCTGGACCACCTGCGGGAGCTGGCGTCGAAGAACGTCGTCAAGACGCAGATGATCGGCCTCGGCTACTACGGCACGGTCACTCCCCCGGTGATCCGCCGCAACGTGCTCGAGTCCCCCGCCTGGTACACCGCGTACACGCCGTACCAGCCGGAGATCTCCCAGGGGCGGCTCGAGGCGCTGCTGAACTTCCAGACGCTCGTCGAGGACCTCACGGGCCTCGAGGTCGCGAACGCCTCCCTCCTCGACGAGGCGACGGCCGTGGCCGAGGCGGTGGCGCTCATGTGGCGTTCCTCGCGCGCGAAGACGGGCTACGTCGTGCTCGACGCCGACCTGTTCCCCCAGACCCTGGCGGTCACGCGGGGTCGGGCCGCGGCGGTCGGTCTCCCCGTGGTCGTCGCCGACCTCTCGGGCGGGCTCGCGGCCGGGCTGGCCGCGGCGCGGTCCGCAGGCGCGTTCCCGGTCGAGGTGCCCGACGACGACGCGCACCTCGTGGGGGTCGTCGTCCAGCAGGCGGGGGCGTCGGGCCGGGTCGTGGACTGGCGCGGTGTCGTCGCGGAGGCCAAGGAGGCGGGCGCGCTCGTCACGGTCGCCACGGACCTGCTCGCCCTCACGCTGCTCACGTCGCCGGGCGAGCTGGGGGCGGACGTCTCGGTGGGCTCGGCGCAGCGCTTCGGTGTGCCGCTGTTCTACGGGGGGCCGCACGCCGCCTACATGGCGGTGCGCAAGGGCCTGGAGCGGTCCCTGCCCGGGCGCCTGGTCGGGGTGTCGATCGACGCCGACGGGGACACAGCCTACCGGCTGGCCCTGCAGACGCGTGAGCAGCACATCCGGCGTGAGAAGGCCACGAGCAACATCTGCACCGCGCAGGCGCTCCTGGCGATCGTCGCCTCGATGTACGCGGTCTACCACGGCCCGCAGGGTCTGCGGGCGATCGCGGAGCGTGCGCACTCCCACGCGATCGCGGTCGCGGAGGGCCTGCGGGCCGCCGGCGTGACGGTCGAGCACGACGTCTTCTTCGACACGGTCCGGGCCGTGGTGCCGGGACGCGCGGCCGAGGTCGTCGCGACGGCCGCGGCCGCGGGGATCAACCTGTACAGGGCTGATGCCGATCATGTACAGATCGCCTGCGACGAGACGACGACGCCCGCGGCCGTGGCCGCCGTGCTGGCGGCCTTCGGCGCTGCGGCGGGGGAGGGCGGCGACAGCCCTGCCGGTCCCGGGTCGGCGGCGTCCGCGCTGCCCGACGCGGTCCTGCGCACGACGGACTACCTCACGCACCCGATCTTCCACGTGCACCGGTCCGAGACCTCGATGCTGCGCTACCTGCGCCGGCTCTCGGACAAGGACCTGGCGCTGGACCGCACGATGATCCCGCTGGGCTCGTGCACGATGAAGCTCAACGCCACCGCGGAGATGGAGGCGATCTCGTGGCCCGAGTTCGCGGCGATCCACCCGTACGTGCCCGCTGACCAGGCCCGGGGCTACGCCGAGCTCATCGCAGGGCTCGAGGCGCAGCTCGCGGAGATCACCGGGTACGCCGGTGTGTCGGTGCAGCCGAACGCCGGGTCGCAGGGCGAGTTCGCCGGGCTGCTCGCGATCCGCGACTACCACGTGTCCCGCGGCGACACCGCGCGCGACGTCTGCCTCATCCCGGCGTCCGCGCACGGCACGAACGCCGCCTCCGCCGCGCTCGCCGGCCTGCGGGTCGAGGTCGTCGCGACGGCCGAGAACGGTGAGGTCCGCCTCGACGACCTGCGCGCCAAGCTGGCCGACCACGGCTCGACGGTGGCCGCGATCATGATCACCTACCCCTCGACGCACGGCGTCTACGAGGAGCACGTGCGCGAGGTCTGCGACCTCGTACACGATGTCGGTGGACAGGTGTACATCGACGGTGCGAACCTCAACGCGCTCGTCGGCCTGGCGCGACCGGGGGAGTTCGGCGGCGACGTGTCGCACCTGAACCTGCACAAGACGTTCTGCATCCCGCACGGCGGGGGAGGGCCCGGCGTCGGCCCGGTCGCCGTGGCCGAGCACCTGGTGCCGTTCCTGCCGGGCGACCCGCTGGCCGACGCGCCCGGTGCGACGCCCGTCTCGGCGACGCGGTACGGCTCCGCCGGGATCCTGCCGATCTCCTACGCGTACGTCGCGCTCATGGGGCCGGACGGGCTGACCGAGGCGACCCGCACGGCCGTGCTCACCGCGAACTACGTCGCGTCGCGCCTCACCGACCACTTCCCGGTGCTCTACACCGGGCCGAACGGCCTGGTCGCGCACGAGTGCATCCTCGACCTGCGGCCGATCACGGCAGCGACCGGCGTGACCGCCGAGGACGTCGCGAAGCGGCTCATGGACTACGGGTTCCACGCACCGACGCTGTCCTTCCCCGTGGCGGGCACGCTCATGGTGGAGCCCACCGAGAGCGAGGACCTCGCCGAGCTGGACCGGTTCGTCGACGCGCTCGTCGCGATCCGCGGCGAGATCGACGCGGTCTCGTCCGGGCGCTGGTCGGTCGAGGAGTCCCCGCTGCGCGGTGCTCCGCACACCGCGGCGGCGCTCACGGCGGACACCTGGGACAAGCCCTACAGCCGCGAGCTCGCCGCATACCCGGTCGCGAGCCTGCGGGCCGGGAAGTACTGGCCGCCGGTGCGCCGGATCGACGGCGCCCGCGGGGACCGCAACCTCGTGTGCTCGTGCCCGCCGATCGAGGCGTACGCGCCCGTCTCGGACCCCCGATGACCGCGGGTGCGACGCCCGTTCCCGACGACCGGCCTGCCGGCCGGTCCGATACCCGCGAGGATGAGGTCATGACCGACGCCACGGACCAGCACACCCCGGACCTGCACACCCCGGACCTGCACAGCCCGCTGCACGACGAGCACGTCGCCCTCGGGGCGAACCTCACGAGCTTCGGCGGCTGGCTCATGCCGCTGCGGTACACGTCGGACCTCGCCGAGCACCGCGCGGTCCGTGCGGCGGCAGGCCTGTTCGACCTGTCCCACATGGGGGAGGTCGAGGTCGCCGGCCCGCAGGCCGCGGCAGCCCTGGACCACGCGCTGGTGGGCAACCTCAGTGCGGTGACGCCCGGCCGTGCCCGGTACACGATGATCTGCGCCGAGGACGGGTCCGTGCTCGACGACCTGGTGGTCTACCGCCTCGCCCCGGAGCGCTTCCTCGTCGTCGCCAACGCGAGCAACGCGCCGCTGGTGACGCGTGAGCTCGTCGCGCGGGCGGCGGGCTTCGACTCCACGGTGACCGACCAGGGCGCGGAGACCGCGCTCGTCGCGGTCCAGGGGCCGCGGGCGGCGGAGATCGTCACCGGACTGGTGGCGGCGCCGGACGATGTACAGATCGTGCGGGACATGAAGTACTACGCCGCTGCGCCCGTGACGCTCACGGTCGGGAGCGGGGGAGCCGCACGAGTCGACGCGCTCGTCGCACGGACCGGCTACACGGGGGAGGACGGCTTCGAGCTCTTCGTCCCTGCCGACCGGGCGGCCGCGCTGTGGCGTACCGTCCTGGCGGCGGGGGAGCCGCTCGGGCTCGTGCCCGCCGGGCTCTCCGCCCGTGACTCGCTGCGTCTCGAGGCGGGCATGCCGCTCTACGGGCACGAGCTGGACACCACGACGACGCCCTACGAGGCCGGCCTCGGGCGGGTCGTCAAGCTCGACAAGGTCGCCGACGACGGCACGCCCCTGCCGTTCGTCGGTCGCGACGCGCTCGCCGCGCGTCGGCAGTCGCCCCCGGCCCGGGTGCTCGTCGGGCTGCGCGGCGTGGGCAAGCGACCCGCCCGGGCGGGCTACGACGTCGTGCTCCCTGCCGCGGGGGGCGAGACCCGCGTGATCGGGCACGTGACGTCGGGTGCGCCGTCGCCCACGCTCGGGTACCCGATCGCGATGGCCTACGTGACTCCCGAGATGTCCGCCGAGGGCACCGAGCTCGCCGTCGACGTCCGGGGCCGCCCCGAACCCGTGGTGGTCGTGCCGCTGCCGTTCTACCGTCGTCCCCAGAACTCCTGACCACCCGTCCGCCCGCCCGTCGGCCGGGCAGCCCCCGAGAGGAACACCATGACCAGCTCTGACGCCACCTTCCCCGCCGGACTGCGGTACACCGCCGAGCACGAGTGGCTCGACGACTCGACGCCCGCGCGCGTCGGCATCACCAGCACCGCCGCCGAGGCGCTCGGCGACATCGTCTACCTGGAGCTCCCCGAGCCGGGCGCACAGGTCACGGCCGGCGCGGTGATCGGGGAGGTCGAGTCGACCAAGTCCGTCTCCGAGCTGTTCTCGCCCGTCACCGGCACCGTGGTCGACGTCAACCAGGCCGCGATCGACGACCCGGCGCTCGTCAACTCCGCGCCCTTCACCGACGGCTGGCTGTTCACCGTCGACGTCACCGAGACCGGCCCCACCCTCAGCGCAGAGGAGTACGCCGCGCTCGCCGGCTGACGCACAGGCCCCCGCGGGAGGCTGCCGCGCGGTCTGTCCCCGCCCGCGCGATCCGGGATACTGGCCAGGTGCGGATCACGGCGAAGATCGACTACGCGGTCCGGGCCTGCGTGGAGCTTGCCGCGGCCTGGGACAGCGCTCCTGGGGCTGCGCCCCGGTTCGTGAAGGCCGAGTCGATCTCGCACGCCCAGGCTGCGCCGGACGCCTTCGTGCTGGGTATCCTCAACCAGCTCAAGCGGGCAGGCCTGGTCGTCAGCAGGCGCGGGGCTGACGGCGGGTACTGCTTGGCGCACCCGCCCGAGAGCATCGTCGT
Source organism: Oerskovia flava (assembly GCF_026163685.1). GTDB lineage: Bacteria > Actinomycetota > Actinomycetes > Actinomycetales > Cellulomonadaceae > Oerskovia_A > Oerskovia_A flava. The sequence continues at coordinate 145,025 of NZ_JAOXSR010000006.1, read as the reverse complement.
CGCCGACGTGGTCCGGGCGATCGACGGCCCGCTGGCGAACGTCGCCGGCAGCTACGTGGAGGACGTCTCCTATGCCGGCGCCGCCGCACCGGTCCGTGACGTCTGGGTGGCGCTGCGTGCGGCGATGCGTTCGGTGCTGGACACGGTATCGCTCGCGGACATCGCAGGCGGCGAGCTTCCGCCGGACGTCCGTCGCCTGCTCGCTGACGAAACGGCGTGGAGCACGCGTCCGCACGGGCGCGAGACGCGAGTGCGAGGTCGCTGACCTCGTCTACCGGGAGCGCGCAGTGCTCTCGTAGGCGCTTCCTGAGTGAAACAGTCCACAATGTGGGAAGGTCGGCCGTTTCGTTGACGACCCCGCCGCGCGCTCGTATGTTCCCGTCCTGACAACGGTCACGAGTTCCGACGCGAAGCCCCGGCTCGTCGGACGGCAACCCTCCCGCGCGGCGGGGTGCCCCGGGTGAGGACCAGGTCTCGAGGTGCACGCCCGGCCGGGCCGCGCATCGAGACAACGACGCGGAGCCCGAGCAGGGCACGAAGGAGACGGACGATGACGAGGTACGGGACGAGCGCCGCGGTGACCTGCCCGCCGATGCTCTCCGACGCCTGTCCGTCTGCCCGGTCCGCGCTGCGCGCATCCTGTTGTCGCTGACGCGCTGACCCCCCCCGCGGCCGGACTCCCGGCCGCGCGCGACACCCCGAGCCATCACCCGCCCCGCCGTCGATCGGCGCCCGGGCGGGAACTCCCGCGCCGATCAGGCGCGCCAGCTCCGCAGTGCGCTCTCGTGCACGCCTTCAGAACGGACACAACACCATGGTTTTCCCGTACCCCGACGACCACACGGCCCCGCGGTCGGTGCACCTCGGCATCGACCTGACCGACGGCGGCGCGCACCCGGCGGCGTGGCGGGCAGTCGGCTCGCAGTCGCAGCGCTTGTTCGACGCCGGCCGCCTTCTCGAGCTCGTCACGACAGCCCAACGTGGACTGCTCGACCTCGTCACCTTCGACGACGGCTTCGCGTTGCAGCCGCGGGGTCGCGGCGCTGTGCAGGGGCGTCTGGACGCCGCCCTGGTGGCGTCGCGCCTGGCCCCTCGCTCGGCCGGCATCGGTCTGGTCCCGACCATCGACACCACCCACACCGAGCCGTTCCACGTCTCCAAGGCGATCGCGACGATCGACCACGTGAGCGCCGGGCGCGCCGGGTGGCAGGTGTCGTGGTCGACCGGTGCACCGGAGGCCGCGGCGTTCGGCCGCAAGGGTCCGCAGGGCGAGGCCGACGCCGTGGCCGAGGCCGACGAGGCCGTCGAGGTCGTCACTCGCCTGTGGGACTCGTGGGAGGACGACGCGGAGATCAGGGACGCCTCGACCGGCCGGTTCATCGACCGGGAGAAGCTCCACTACATCGACCACGAGGGCATCAGGTTCGCGGTGAAGGGACCGTCGATCACGCCCCGCTCTCCTCAGGGCCAGCCACCGGTGGTCGTCAGCGCCACGTCCGACGAGGCGCTCGCGCTGGCCGCGCGCAGGGCCGACGTCGTGCGGGTCTCTGCCGTCGACGCCGGTCAGGCAGCTGCGGTGCGCGCGCGGATCCGGGATGCCGCGGCGGCCGCGGGCCGCGACCCTGACACGGTGCGCGTCCTCGTCGACACCTACGTGGTGATCGGAGCCGACCGCGCGAGCGCGCAGGCACGGCTCGACCTGCTGGAGGACCTCGACGGGATCACGTGGGACACCGACTCGCTCACGCACGTCGGGACCGCACGGGACCTCGCGGCGACCGTCGAGGAATGGACGGAAGGTGGGTCGGCTGACGGCTTCCACCTGCGGCCCTCGTCGTTGAGCACAGATCTCGACGCGATCGTCGACCAGGTCGTACCTCTCCTGCAGTCGGCCGAGATCTTCCGCCGGGAGTACCCCGGGACGACCTTGCGGCAGACGCTCGGCCTCGAGCGTCCTGCCAACCGCTTCGCGACCGCACCGGTCGCCCGAGAGACCGCGTGAGCGACGACATGAGCACGGTGAACCCCGGATCCCGGGCACGCAAGCAGATCCACCTCGGCGTCCACTTTCCGGGGGTGAACAACACGACCGTGTGGAGCGACCCCAGATCGGCGAGCCAGATCGACTTCTCCTCGTTCGAGCACCTCGCGCGCCGCGCCGAGGAGGCACGACTGGACTTCTTCTTCCTGGCCGAGGGCCTGCGCCTGCGGGAGCACAAGGGCCGGATCCATGACCTCGACGTCGTCGGTCGACCCGATACGCTGCCGGTGCTCGCCGCGGTCGCGGCCGTCACGGACCGGATCGGGCTGGCAGGCACGATCAACACGACGTTCAACGAGCCCTACGAGCTGGCCCGCCAGTTCGCGACCCTGGACATCCTCTCGGGCGGCAGGGCCGCGTGGAACCTCGTGACCAGCTCTGACGCGTTCACGGGCGAGAACTTCCGTCGCGGGGGATACCTCCCGCACGCGGAACGCTACGAGCGTGCGGCGGAGGTCGTCGAGGTCGCGCGGAAGCTGTGGGACTCGTGGGGCGACGACGCGGTGCTCGCCGACCGACGGACCGGGGACTTCCTCCGCCCTGACGCGGTACGGCCCGTGGACCACCGGGGGAAGCACGCCCAGGTCTCCGGCCTCTTCACGACGCCGCGCGGCCCTCAGGGGCATCCGGTGCTCTTCCAGGCGGGGGACTCGACCGATGGCCGGGACTTCGCCGCGGCGACGGCTGACGTGGTCTTCTCCGCCCACTCGACGTTCGAGGCGGGGCGTACGTTCTACGACGACGTCAAGGGTCGGCTCGCGGCGCACGGTCGTGCGCGCGATGCCCTGAAGATCCTCCCTGCCACGACCGTGGTGCTGGGGGACGACCTGCAGGATGCGCAGGCGAAGGCCTGGGAGATCCGGCTCCAGCAGGTACCTGGTCGGACCGCGATCGCGTTCCTCGAGCAGCTGTGGGGGCGTGACCTCGAGGAGTACGACCCTGAAGGCCCGCTGCCCGATGTCGAACCTGACGTGGACAACGTCTCGATCACGCGTGGGCGTGTGCGCCACGCGGCGGACCCTCGGGCGGTCGCCGCCGCGTGGCGAGCCGAGGCGGAGGCCAACGACTGGTCGATCCGACGCCTGGTCATCGAGAAGACCGCACGCGGTGGATTCGTCGGCACCGCGCAGCAGGTCGCCGACGACATCGACCGTCACGTCCAGGAGGACGCCTCCGACGGGTTCATCCTCGTCCCGCACCTCACACCCGGGGGACTCGACGAGGTCTTCGACCGCGTCGTCCCGCTGCTGCAGGAGCGCGGCTCGTTCCGCGCGGAGTACGCCGGCACCACCCTGCGCGAGCACCTCGGTCTGGCGGCTCCCGGACGTGGCGACGACCCGGAGACGGCCGACCTCACCAGCGCGACGCTGGTCGGCTGACCGGCCACGAGCAAGGAGGAGCACCTGATGACCAGCATCGTGACCACGAGTCCCGCGCAGTCCGCCGTCGCCGAGCACGCGCAGTGGCGGGCCCGACGCGAGGCCGGGCTCCGCGAGCCGCACGGCTGGCGGTCGCTCGTCGACTACCTGTGGCTCCCCAGCACACCGAGCCCGCTGCCGGGGCTGCCGGGGGAGTGGTGGACCGACAGGTCCGCACTCGACCGGCCGTCGGCGAGACTGCGGGGCTCGGCGTCGGAGCCGTTCACCGTCGCAGGGTCGGATGACGTCCTCGTCGGGGTGCACACGGTCGTCGTCGAGGAAGGCGGCTCGACAGTAGTCGGGCACTTCCTGCCCGAGGGTCGTGAAGATGCCGGGACGGTACCGTCCCGCGTAGCCGTCGAGCTTGTCCGTCGCACCGGCCGGTACGCGCTGCGGCTGCGCGACCCGCACGCCGCGGCGCGGCACGACGCCGCTGGTGTCCCCACCTTTCCCTACGACCCGAGCTGGGTCCTCGACGCCCCGGTGCGCTGGTTCGAGGAGCCCCGGACGATCGTGGTCGGTGCCGCGCGGCCCGGCCTCGTCCACGAGGTGCAGGCTGTCGGAGAGGTCCAGGTGGAGCGTGACGGCATCGTCGCGACCGTCGTCCTCACCGGGAGCGCGAGAGGTCCGGTGGGACTCCTGTTCACCGACGAGGCCGGCGAGGTCGCGCCGTGGCGTGTGGTGTGGGTCGAGGAGCCCGCCGTGCCCGGGACGGTGGGCACGCTGCGTCTCGACCTCAACAGGGCGGTCAACCTGCCCTTCGCGTTCAGCGACTTCGGGACGTGCCCGGCTCCGGTCCCCGGAAACCATGTGCCGTTCGCGGTGACAGCAGGGGAGAAGGCGCCGTGACCGCGCCGACGACACGGCCTGAGCAGGTCGGGCTCGTCACGCCGGAGACACCCACGCTCGAGGTGCGCTCGGTGCACCTGGAGGATCCGCTGGTCCGCCCCCTGGTCGACGAGCTGTCGCGGGAGTACTGGAACCGCTACCGCCGGGTGCTGACCGCTGAGCAGCTGCGGGAGGAGATGGAGCACTACCCGGCACGTGACTTCGCGCCACCCCACGGTGACCTCATCCTCCTGCTCGAGCACGCACGTCCGGCGTCGCAGGTTCCCTCCACCGACGCCGTGGTCGCGGGCGGAGCGTTCCGTCGCCGGACGGAGCCCGAGCTCGGCGACGCCGACCGGCTGACCCGGCCGGGCACCCGACGCACCGACGGTTCTCCGGCAGTGCGGACGGCAGAGCTCAAGCGGATCTGGACCCACTCTGCCCACCGACGCCGAGGCCTCGCCCGTCAGGTGCTCGCCGAGCTGGAGCAGCGCGCAGCCGCCCGGGGGTACCGCCGGATCTATCTGACGACCGGCCCGCGCCAGCCGGAGGCGGCAGGTCTCTACCTCGCGACCGGGTACACCGCACTCTTCGACCGTGCTGCGGAACCGGAGACCCTCGGTCCGCTCGCGTTCGAGAAGTGGCTGTGTACCGACACGCCCCGACGCGCACCCCTCCTCCTGCCCTCCCGAAGGTGAACCATGAGCACAGTCCTCCCGCAGGACGAGTCCCGACAGATCGCGCCGCCCCCGGCGGCGCAGCCTGCTGACTCCTCCGGCGACCCGTCCGCACGTTCGTCCACGCTTCCGCCTACGAAACCGCCGCGGCAGGCACCGTCCGGAGACTTCGAGAGCCTTCGAGTCCTCCCCGCCCGCCAACCTGGGCGGTGGGTCGCGACGGCAGCCGTCGCCGTGCTGCTCGCGATGGCCCTCAGCTCGCTGGTGACGAACCCGCGCTGGGAGTGGGACGTCGTCGCGCAGTACCTCGTGTGGCCCTCGATCGTCGACGGCCTGTGGGGCACGCTCCGGCTCACCGCGGCCGCCGCCGCCGTCGGCTTCGGCCTCGGCACGGTCCTCGCGCTGATGCGGCTCTCGCGCTCGCCCCTGCTGCAGTCCGTGTCGTGGGGTTACACGTGGGTCTTCCGTTCGGTCCCGCTGATCCTGCAGCTCCTGCTCTGGTACAACCTCGCGTACCTGTACCCGACGCTCTCGCTCGGCATCCCCTTCGGCCCTGAGCTCCTGTCGTTCGGCACGCTGGACGTGATCGACAAGTTCGGGGCGGCGGTCCTGGGCCTGGGGCTGTCGCAGGCCGCGTACTCGGCAGAGATCGTGCGAGCGGGGATCCTCGGCGTCGACCAGGGGCAGCACGAGGCAGCGGCAGCGCTTGGGATACCGCGTGCCCGCCAGTCCGCCCGGATCGTCCTGCCGCAGGCGATGCGGACGATCGTGCCGACGTCGGTGAACGAGATCATCGGTCTCGTCAAGGGGACCTCGATCGTCTACGTCCTCGCGTACGGCGAGCTCTTCTACACCGTGACGGTGATCTACGGCCGCAACCAGCGCGTCGTGCCCCTGCTCATGGTGGCGGCGATCTGGTACCTCGTCATCACGACGGTCCTCACCGTCGCGCAGTTCTACGTCGAGCGCCACTACGCGAAGGGCGCCGTGCGGACCTTGCCCCCCACACCTGTGCAGAAGGTGCGCTGGTCGGTGCAGATCGCCTGGTCCCGTGTCAGCGGCAAGCCTCTGCCACCGAGCATCCCGCCCGCTTACGCGGTCCGCGCCCTCCCGCAGCGTGGGCACCTCACGCGGACGGGCCGCGCCCACGTCGGAGGTGCGCGATGACCGTCGTCGAGACCACCACGCAGGCTTCGGGCGCACCGACGCAGGGGCACCTCGCCGTGCACGGCGTGCACAAGTCCTACGGCACGCTCGAGGTGCTCCGCGGCATCGACCTCGAGGTGCGCCCCGGCGAGGTGACCGTGATCCTCGGCCCGTCGGGTTCGGGCAAGTCGACGCTGCTGCGCGTCATCAACCACCTCGAGAAGGTCGACCGCGGTTTCGTCGCCCTCGACGGCGAGCTCATCGGCTACGCACGCAGACGCACGCCGACGGGCGAGGTGCTGCGTGAGCTCAAGGAGAAGGAGATCCTCGTGCAGCGCACGTCGATCGGCTTCGTCTTCCAGAACTTCAACCTCTTCGGCCACCTGACCGTCCTCGAGAACATCGTCGAGGCGCCCGTCTCCGCGCAGAAGCGACGCCGGTCCGAGGTCGAGGCGCAGGCGCGCGAGCTGCTCGAGCGCGTCGGCCTGGCGGACAAGGCAGACGCCCGGCCCCGGCAGCTCTCCGGCGGACAGCAGCAGCGGGTGGCGATCGCCCGCGCGCTCGCCACCCGCCCGCGGCTCCTGCTCTTCGACGAGCCGACCTCGGCGCTCGATCCCGAGCTGGTCGGTGACGTCCTCGACGTCATCAAGGACCTCGCTCGCACCGGCACGACCATGATCGTCGTCACGCACGAGGTCGGCTTCGCTCGAGAGCTTGCCGACACCGTCGTCTTCATGGACGACGGCCGGATCGTCGAGCAGGGCCCTCCGTCCCAGGTGCTCGACGCCCCCCGCGAGGACCGCACCCGCACTTTTCTCCAGAAGGTCCTCTGACCTTTCTCGCCGTGTCGGCCCGACCCGTCGGCACCCATCCGTCAGTACCGAACCAGCAGAACCACGAGAGGCACACCATGAACCGCACCACCCGCCCCCAGCGCATCCGGCTCGCCGCCGTGATGCTGACGGTCCCGCTCGTCGCCGGCCTCGCGGCCTGCGCGTCGGCCGACGGCTCCGAACCGGGCGGCGCGAGCGACCTGCAAGCCGCGGCCGAGGCTGCAGGCCTCGAGGTCAACACGTCCCCCGACCAGGAGCGCATCCGTACGACGGTGTCTGACGAGGCCGTCGCGCTCCTCCCGCCGGAGTTCGCCGACACCGACACCCTGACCGTCTCGGTGAGCTCCTACGTCGCTCCGCTCGCCTTCCTCGCCGACGACGAGCAGACCCCTATCGGCAACGAGACCGACATCGCCCAGCTCGTCGCCGACGCACTGAACAAGGAGCTCGTGCTCGAGGTCCGGGCGTGGGCCGACTGGCCGCTCGCCCTGCAGTCAGGCGACGTCGACGCCGTGATCTCCAACGTCACGGTGACCGAGGAGCGCAAGGAGCTGTACGACTTCTCGACCTACCGCAACGACGAGCTCGGTTGGCTCGCCCGTGCGGACAACGAGGAGATCACCTCGATCACCGAGGCGGCCGACGTCGCGGGCCTGACGGTGGCGGTGGGTTCCGGCACGAACCAGGAGAAGATCCTGCTCGAGTGGGACCGCCTCAACACCGAGGCAGGCCTCGAACCCGTCGAGATCGAGTACTTCGAGAACGACGGCGACACGATCCTCGCCCTGCAGTCCGGCCGGATCGACGTGCAGGTCGGGCCGAACGCCACGGCGTCGTACAAGGCCAAGGTCTCTCCGCAGGACTTCAAGGTCGTGGGCACGCTCAACGGAGGGTGGCCCGACACTGCCCAGATCGCCGCGACGACGCTCAAGGGGAACGGCCTCGCCCCGGCGGTGACGGCCGCGCTCAACCACGCCTTCGACGACGGCACGTATCTCGAGGTTCTCGAGCGCTGGGGCCTGGAGAGCGAGGCGATCGAGACCTCCGAGACCAACCCGCCCGGGCTGCCGAAGACCGAGTGACGTCGCAGCACCGGCCCACACCCGCACTGCACCCACCGACCGAGGAGACGCGATGACCGAGACGGTGAGTCACGTCGTCGTCGGTGGGGGCGTCATGGGTTCGGCGGCCGCCTGGCAGCTCGCTCGCCGGGGCCACGACGTGGTCCTGCTCGAGCGGTTCGGGCCGGGGCACACGCACGGCGCGTCGCACGGTGCCTCCCGGATCTACCGGACCACCTATGGTCAGGTCGAGTACCTCGACCTCGCCGAGGAGGCGTTGCGCCTCTGGCGTGAGCTGGAGGGCGAGACAGGCGGATCGTTGCTCGATCCCACGGGCGGCGTGAGCCACGGGGTGCGTGACCTGCGCCCCGTCGCGGAAGCGTTCTCCGCGCGTGGCATCGAGCACGCGTGGTTGTCGCCCGATGCGGCCGCGGAGCGGTGGCCCGGACTGAGGTTCGAGGGCCGTGTCCTGCACGAGGTCGCCACGGCCGGTCGGCTGCACGCCGACCGGTCCGTGGCTGCCCTGCAGCAGGCGGCCAAGGCCTACGGTGCGGACCTGCGTCACGAGACGCCGGTACGACACCTCGAGCCCTCGGGCGACGGCGTCAGGGTCGTGACCGACGTCGGAGTCCTGCGTGCGGCGCGCGTCGTCCTCGCGGTCGGCGCCTGGAGTGCAGGGCTGTTGCGAGGGGCGGGTATCGAGGACGACCTGCCGGTCGTCGTCACCCAGGAGCAGCCGGTGCACTTCGCGACCGCTCCCGGTGCGTCTGCCGAGGACTCCTGGCCGAGCTTCGTGCACGACCCGGGGCCGGACTCGCACTGGCCGAGCGGCACCTACGGACTGGCCACACCTGGCGAAGGCATCAAGGTGGGCTTCCACGGCGTCGGGCCCGTGATCGACCCGGACCGGCGCTCGTACACCGCGGACGCCGTCCAGCTCGGTCTCCTGCGCGACTACGCCCGGACCTGGATCCCGGGTGTGGACCCGGACCGGTACGACGCCGTGACGTGTACCTACACGACCACCCCCGACCACGACTTCGTGCTCGACCGGCGGGGCCCTCTCGTGGTGGCGGCAGGGTTCTCCGGCCACGGCTTCAAGTTCGCCCCTGCCGTGGGGCGGGTGCTGGCAGACCTGACCGAGCCCGACGCACGACCCGCCCCCGCCCGGTTCGAGCTCGCCCGCGCGGCGCTGGCCCGGTCCGCCGGAACACGACCACCACCCGCGGCCACGTCCCCGACCCCGACGACCCCGAGAGCGACCCCATGACCCTCACCTCGACTCCCTCGACCGCATCGGTCGGCCGCGAGCGCTCGCGGCGCCGTCTCGCCGAACGGTACGGCTCCGCCCAGAACCTCGACGTCGCCGCGCACAACGACGTCCTGGACGTCCAGCTCCGGCACCGCACCGTGCGCAGCTATCTGCCTGACGCGCTCGAGCCGAGCATCGTGCCGACGCTCGTCGCGGCGGCGCAGTCGGCGCCCAGCTCGTCGAACCTGCAGCTCTGGAGCGTGGTCGCCGTCGAGGACGCGGGACGCCGGGACCGGATCGCGGCGCTCGCCGGCGGCCAGGAGCACATCCGCACGGCTCCGCTGCTGCTCGTCTGGGTCGCCGACCTCGCCCGGGCACGGGCGATCGGGTCGGCCGCGGACGTGCACCTGGAAGGCAGCGAGTTCCTGGAGTCGACGCTCGTCGCCGTGATCGACGCGGCGCTCGCCGCACAGAACGCGCTCGTCGCCGCCGAGTCCCTCGGGCTCGGCACGGTCTACATCGGGGCGGTGCGCAACCACCCGCAGCAGATCGCCGCCGAGCTCGGCCTGCCGCCCGGGGTCGTCGCGGTGGTCGGTCTCGTCGTCGGGCACGCGGACCCTGCGGGCGGTGAGCGCGTCAAGCCTCGGCTGCCCCAGGAGGCCGTCCTGCACCGCGAGCGCTACGACCTCGATTCGCAGGACGCGCACGTCGCGACCTACGAACAGCTGATCGAGCCGTTCTACCGGTCCGAGGGTCTGCCGGGTGGATGGCGTGAGCGAGTGATCGACCGTCTGCGCGTCCCCGGCTCCCTCAAGGGCCGTGCCCATCTCCGCTCGGCGCTCGAGGCGCTCGGGCTCCCGTCGAAGTAGTGCAGCAGAAGGGTTCACCATGAGCATCAGCGAGGCCTTTCCCCCGGGCGAGAGCGCGACGGCCCGCGTCCCCCTGTCCGTGCTCGAGCTCGCGACGGTGAGCGCCGGGTCGACCGGCGCCGCGGCCATCCGCGACGCGGTAGATCTCGCGCGTCGCCTCGACGAGCTGGGGTACGCGCGCATCTGGTTCGCGGAGCACCACCTGTCCCCGGGCGTGGCGTCGGCATCGCCGGCCGTGCTCGCCGCGGCGGTGGCTGCGCGCACCGAACGTCTCCGGGTCGGCAGCGGTGCCGTGCTGCTCAGCACGACGAGCCCGCTCGTGGCTGCCGAGCAGTTCGGCACGATCGCGGCTCTGCACCCCGGCCGGGTGGACCTCGGGATCGGACGTGCGTTCGCGCCGCCCGCGCCCGGCGACGGTGCGCGCGAGACCGGGCACCGGGACGCCCCGCCACCGCCTCCGCCTGCGCGGACGCCCGCGGGCGCCCGCGTCGTCGACGGCCTCTACGTCCCGGCCTCCCCGCCGAGCGACCGGAACGACTCGGTGCTGCGCGAGCGGATGCTCGCGCAGAAGCGCATCGTCGGTGCGGCGCGGACGCCGTCGGCGTTCCGGGAGGAGCTGGAGCTGATCCTCGGACTGCAGGCCGGGACCTACGCCGACCGGGGGACCGCGTACACGAGCCCGCCGGTGGAGGGCGCCGACCTCGAGGTGTGGGTGCTGGCGTCGAGCGGTGGGGAGAGCGCACGCGTCGCCGGTGAGCTCGGTCTGCCCCTGGCCGCGAACTTCCACGTCAGCCCTGCCACGACGCTGGACACGATCGCCGCCTACCGGGCGGCGTTCCGTCCCGGTGCGCTGCGGCGGCCCTACGTCGTCGTCTCCGCCGACGTGCTCGTGGCCGACACCCTCGACCGCGCCCGCTCGCTCGCGTCGCCGTTCGCGGACTGGGTCCTGTCCATCCGCCGTGGCGCCGACGGGGCGATCGCGTACCCGGAGCCCGGTGTCTCGGCGCGGTGGGAGGAGCGGCCCGAGCAGGAGCGCGAGCTCGTCGCGGACCGCGTGGACACCCGGATCGTCGGTGACCCGGCGTCCGTCGTCTCCCGGCTCGAGACGCTCCAGCGGGTGACGGGCGCCGACGAGCTGCTCATCACCACCGAGACGCACGACCCCGCGGACGCCCTCCGCTCCTTCGAGCTCCTCGCGGAGCACTGGGGAGCACCAGAGCTGCACCCGGGCACCGACGTGCGGGACCGATCCTTGACCACGGCTGCCCTCTGACACCCGACCACGAGAAGAGACGACCATGACCGATTCCATCCGCCCCGGCCAGGGTGGCACCCAGCCCGTGCTGCAGGCTCCCCGAGACGCCGGCGAACGTGTCGCCGGCGGTGCGCTCCTCGTCGACGTCCGGTCCGCCGGTGGTCGCGCCGCGCACGGGGAGATCCCCGGTGCCACCCTCGTCGACCGGGCAGACCTCGACGCGTTGTTCGGGCCGGCGGTCGCACCGGCCGTCGCGCTCGACACCCCGATCGTCGTCGTGTGCGGCTCCGAGCGGGGTTCCGGGCCGGTCGCGGCAGCCCTCGCGGAGCGCGGATACACGGACGTGACGCATGTCGACGGCGGATTCCCCGCCTGGAGGGATTCGGGCCTGCCTGCCGCCGCACCGGTCGCGCCGCCCGACGACGCGGCGGAGGACCGGTGAGCCTCCTCCCCGGGACGCGGAGCCACGTCGGGCACGTGGGCGAGCGTGGTCCTGCACCCCGCGACGTTTCGCGGACGACCGTCCGGCTGGCACGACCCAGCGAGCACGCCGACGTCGGCGCGCTGCTGGTGGACGCCTACACCCACGACTACACGATCTCCGCGGCGTATCTCGCGAGCCTTCGTGAGGTGGCGCCGCGCGCCGCGGAGCACGAGGTCTGGGTCGCAGCAGAGGCGCAGGCCCCGGGCTCGCAGCACGAGGCGCCCACGCAGCGGCTGCTCGGCACCGTCGTCACGCCGCGTGCTGGAGGTGCACCGCTGAGCCCGCTCGCACGTGCCGGAGAGCTCGACTTCCGGTTGCTCGGCGTCGCTCCCTCGGCGCGCGGGGGAGGGGTCGGCGAGCTTCTCACCCGCCATGTGCTCGCCCTGGCGCGTGAGCGCCGCTACCGGCGTGTCGTCATGAACTCCGGACCGCAGATGACCGGCGCCCACCGGCTGTACGCCCGGCTGGGCTTCCGGCGTCTGCCCGAGCGTGAGACACGCGTCGTGGACGGCGACGTCCGACTGCTCGCGTTCGGCATCGACCTCTGACCGGACCACAGCGACGCGTCGCCGCGTGCGTCACCGCACCACCCACCACCCGCTCATGACCAGAGCCCTGCACGAAGGAGACACCATGCCCGTCGAGTTTCTCGGAATCGCGACGACCAACGACGCCTCGGAGAGCGCCGAGCGCACCACCGCACTCTTCGACCCCGCGTACCTCGAGCGGATCGTCCGCGCGCACGAGGACAACGGGTGGACGCGTGTGCTGTTCGCCTACGGGTCGTCGGGCCCGGAGCCGGCGGCGCTCGCGGCCTACACCGCGTCGCGCCTGCAGTCGATCGAGCTGCTCCTCGCGCACAGGCCCAACGTCTCGTACCCGACGTACGCCGCGAAGACCTTCGCGACCCTCGACCAGCTCTCGGGCGGGCGACTGTCGGTGCACTTCATCACCGGTGGCAACGACCACGAGCAGCAGCGTGAGGGCGACACGCTCCCCAAGGACGAGCGGTACGCGCGCACCCACGAGTACATCCGTGTCGTCAAGCAGGCATGGGCGAGCGCGGAACCGTTCGACCACCACGGGCAGTACTACGACTTCGACGACTTCGTGCTCGACACGAAGCCGTTCGACGGTCGTACGCCGACCATCTCGTTCGGCGGGTCGTCCGACGCCGCGTTCCGGGTCGGTGCGGCCGAGGCCGACATCTACGCCGTCTGGGGTGAACCGCTCGAGCGGACCGCCGAGCAGATCGCACGCGTGCACCGGGAGGCGGACCGTGCCGGGCGCGCGACGCCGCCCCGCATCCATGCCGCGTTCAGGCCGATCATCGCACCGACCGAGGAGCTCGCGTGGGAGAAGGCGCACCGCGTGCTCGACCGCATCGAGGCCCGCAAGGCTGCAGCCGGTGGAGCCCTGAGCCGGCGGCACCCGATCGCCGCGCCGGAGAACGCCGGATCGCAGCGGTTGCTCGAGATCGCGGCGCAGGGTGACCGCTTTGACTCGGCGCTCTGGACCGCGACCGCGAAGGCGACCGGGGGGGCGGGCAACTCGAACGCGTTGGTGGGCACGCCCGAGCAGGTCGCCGAGGCACTCCTCGCGTACTACGACCTGGGTGTGCGCGTCATCTCCGCGCGCGGTTACGACCTGCTCGACGACGCGATCGACTTCGGGCGGTACGTCATCCCGCTGGTTCGAGAGGGAGTCGCACGGCGCGACGCGGAGGCGGAGGCCGACGCGGCAGCCTGACCTCGGCGAGGGGCCTCCCTTCCACCTCGCCACCTTCGGTACTCCTTCGACATCAGGAGAGTCACACGTGCGTTTTCAGGTCCTCGACATCGTCTTCAACCCTCCCCACCCGGTGACCGGCGAAGCGGTGCCGCCTGCGGACAGGTTGAACCGTGTCGTCGAGACGGCGGTCCTCGCCGAAGAGCTGGGTTTCGATTCGTTCGCGGTGGGGGAGCGTCACGCCGGGGAGGTGCTCTCCTCCGCTCCGACGGTGATCCTCGGGGCGATCGCGGTCCGAACCTCCCGGATCCTGCTGAGCACCGGGGTCACCGTGCTGTCCCTGCTCGACCCGATCCGGGTCGCCGAGGACCTCGCGACCGTCGACCAGCTGAGCCGGGGGCGTCTCGAGATCGTCATCGGCAAGGGGAACGAGGTATTGCAGTACCCCCTGCTCGGGCTCGACATCGACAAGCAGTACGAGTACCTCCAGGAGAACTACGAGCTCTTGCGTCTCCTGCTGTCCGAGGAGGACGTGACCTGGACGGGCCGCCACCGGCACGCTCTCGAGAACGCCACCACGCTCCCCCGCCCGTTCGACGGGCCGTTCCGGATCTGGCACGGTTCGGCGACGTCGCAGTTCGCCGTCGATCTCGCGGCGCGGTACGGCGACCCGATCGTCAGCGCCAACGCGCTGCAGCCGCGGGAGAACTACCAGGTCCTCATCGACCGGTACCGCGAGCAGTACACCGAGCGCGGGCACGACCCGGCGTACGCGTTCGTCGGATCCGGGTCGGGCGGGCTGTTCCTCGCCGACTCGACGGAGCAGGCGATCGAGCAGTACCGGCCGATCTACGAGGGCCAGGTGGCTGCTGCTGCGCGGCGCGGATACGGTCCGGACACGGTCGGCAAGGCGCCCAGCTTCCGGACGCTCGAGGAGTCTGTGGAGCGAGGTCCGGCACTCGTGGGGTCGCCGGAGCGGGTCGTCGAGAAGATCCTCGACTACCACGCAAGCTACGGGCACGACCTGCAGTCCGTGTCGGTCAATCACCTCCTCCCGCCGAGTCAGCAGGACGAGATGCTCCGTCGGTTCGCGGAGGAGGTCGTCCCGGCCGTCCGGGCGGAGGTGAAGACCGACCTCTGGGGCCCTGCCGACGACCGCCGGGCCAGGGGACTCGCACCGGCGTCGGTCTGAGGTTCTCCCGTACTCCCGTTCCAGCATGCGAGATCCCGGTCCCACTTCTTGACTCAAACAGTCCAGAAGGCTTGCCTGTGCGCAGGTGACGAGTGTCAGCACCAAGGCCCGGCTCGCTGACCAGCAACCCTTCGACGTGACGGGGTGCTCCGGGAGGGACCTGACCCCGCAGCTCCCGCTGCGGGGTAAGCACGGCCGCCACCCTGCGCGCCGAACGACCTGCCGGCTGCGCCGGTACACGAGGAGACAGCAGCACCATGAACCCCACATCTCTCCGCTCGCACGGCAGCACCGGTCGGCGGTCCCTGACCGCGGCAGCGACCGTCGCGGTCACCGGGCTCCTGCTCACCGGCTGCGGGGGCGCCGGCACGACCGAGCCGGAGTCCGCAGCGACCACCACGGCCACGGAGGAGCCGGTCGCCGGTGGCGACCTCACGTTCGCGATCACGGTCGACTCGCACTGCATCGACCCGCAGCAGGTGGGCAACAACGACGCCATCGCCGCCGCGCGTCAGACGGTCGCCTCCTTGACGGCGCAGGATCCCGAGACCGGCGAGATCCTGCCCTGGCTCGCGGAGTCCTGGGAGGTCGACGAGGACGCGTCGAGCTACACCTTCACCCTGCGCGACGACGCGACCTACGCCGACGGGACCCCGATCGACGCGGAGTCGGTGAAGACGAACTTCGACGCGATCGTCGCGCTCGGCGCGACCGCGTCGCTCGGCTCGCAGTACCTCGTCGGGTACGACGGCACGACGGTCGTGGACGAGAGGACGGTGACCGTCGACTTCGCCGAGCCGAGCGCGCAGTTCCTCCAGGCCACCTCGACCTTCTCGCTCGGTCTGCTCTCGCCGGACTCGGCGGAGCTCACCCCCGAGCAGCGGTGCGCCGGCGAGTTCGTCGGGTCCGGGCCGTTCGCCGTGCAGTCCTACACGCTCGACCAGGAGATCGTGCTCGAGAAGGTTCCCGGGTACGCGTGGGGCTCTGCCGCGAACGACAACACCGGTGAGGCCTATCTCGACACCGTCACGCTCAAGGTGATCCCGGAGGCGAGCGTGCGCAGCGGGAGTCTGCAGTCGGGTCAGATCGACGCGACGGCGGCGCTCTCGACGGTGGACCTCCCGCAGTTCGACGGCAACGGCTTCTGGTTGTCCTACCGGGCCAACCCCGGCGTCGTCTTCAACCTCTTCCCCAACGAGTCGAGCCCGCTCGCGGGCGACGAGGCGGTCCGTCGGGCGATCTCCAAGGGCATCGACCGTCAGCAGATCGCCGACACGGTCCTCAGCGAGCAGGACGAGCCCGCGACCGGAGTGCTGTCGCACTCGACGCCGCTCTACGAGGACATCGCGGACGAGCTGGAGTACGACCCCGAGGGTGCGCGGCAGATCCTCGACGACGCCGGCTGGGTCGAGGGCGCGGACGGTGTGCGGGAGAAGGACGGCGAGAAGCTCTCCACGACCGTGACCTTCTGGCAGGTCCCCGAGCCGCTCGAGCTGGTGCAGCAGCAGCTCGCCCAGATCGGCATCGATCTCCAGCTCCAGCACGTGACGGTCGCGGAGTCGCAGGCGATCAAGGAGAGCGGTGACTTCGACTTCGACTACTACAACCTCACCCGGGCGGACGCGGACGTCCTGCGGACGATCTTCTCGGCGAACGCCCGCAACGTCAATCAGCGCGACGCCGAAGCGGTGGACGACCTGTTGGACCGTTCCGCCGCGTCCACGGACGCCGCCGAGCGTCAGGAGCTCGTGACGGAGGCGTCCCGTCTCCTCGTCCAGCAGGGCCACGCGATCCCCGTGTACGAGCTGTCGACGACGATCGCCGCCGCCGACACCGTCCACGGACTGGCCTTCGAGGCCTCGTCGAGGCTCGACTTCTACGACGCCTGGGTCGACCAGGACTGACCGGCAGGTGCTCGTCCGGCCGCCCTCGCACGAACCGGCGGCCGGACGAGCAGGCACGCACCTGACGACGAAAGGAGCAACGGCCATGGGTCGCTACGTCCTGCGCCGAGCCGGACAAGGCATCTTCGTCCTCTGGGCGGCGTTCACGATCTCGTTCTTCATCCTGTACCTGCTGCCGAGCGACCCTGCGGCGCTCATGGCGAGCGGAGGCGGAGAGACCGACGCGGTCGACCCCGCCCTCCTCGCCGACCTCCGTGCGCAGTACGGGCTCGACCGACCGGTGCTCGTGCAGTACGCCGACGCCCTGTGGCACGCCGTCAGGCTCGACTTCGGGACCTCGTACTCGTCCGGCGCCTCGGCCGGGGCACTCGTGCTCCAGGCTTTGCCGGAGACGCTCAAGCTCACCGGTGCAGCGCTCGTGCTCGCCGTGCTCGCCGGGACCGGCCTTGCGTTGGCCAGCACCTTCCCCCGTGCCCGCTGGGTCCGCCAGCTCCTGTCGTCGCTCCCACCGCTCGGCGTCGCCCTGCCGACGTTCTGGGTAGGTCTGCTGCTCCTGCAGTGGTTCTCGTTCCAGATCCCGGTCTTCCCTGCCATCGGGAACGAGGGCGCGATCAGCCTCGTGCTGCCTGCCATCACCCTGGCGATCCCCGCGACGGCGGGGATCGCGCAGGTTCTCGCCCGCAGCCTGCGCGGGACGCTCACCGAGCCGTACGTCGAGACGGCACGGGCCAAGGGTGCCAGCCGTGCCCGCGTGCACTTCGCGCACGCGTTGCGCAACGCCGCGATACCCGCGCTCACCGTGCTCGGGGTCCTCGTCGGCGGCCTGCTGGCGGGCGCGGTCGTGACCGAGACCGTCTTCTCCCGTGTGGGCCTCGGACGCCTGACCGTCATGTCGGTCAACACGCAGGACATCCCCGTGGTCCAGGCGATCGTGGTGTTCTCAGCCTTGGTCTTCGTGGTCGTGACGCTCGTCGTCGATCTCGTCTACCCGCTGCTGGACCCTCGGATCGACGTGCGACGGACGGCGGTGACGGCATGAGCGCCGCGACCCCACGGAAGGACGACCGATGACAGCCACACGCGATGTCGACCAGGTGCTCGATGCACCGCAGGTACGTTCGCCGGAGGAGATCGAGATCGCCGACCGCGCCGACGCGCGGGCGATCATCCACGGTGGCGAGGTACGGGGCTCTCGAGGTGGCCGTGGTGCGCTGCGCTCCGTGCGGTACCTGGCCCGCAGGCCGGGCCTCGTCCTCTCGGGGCTCGTCGTCCTGCTGGTCGTCGCCTGGGCGCTGGTGCCGCAGATCTTCACGGCGCACGACCCGATCATCGGCGTCCCGGCCGACAGGTTGCAGCCACCCTCGGCAGCGCATCTGTTCGGCACCGACCACCTGGGACGCGACGTGTACGCCCGCGTCGTGCACGGCGCCTCCGTCTCGTTGCGGGCGACGGTCGTCGCGGTCGCCGTCGGGCTCCTCGGGGGTTCACTGCTGGGGCTGCTGGCGGGGTTCCTGCGCGGCTGGGTCGACGACGTGATCAGTCGTGTCGTCGACGTCCTGCTCGCGATCCCGAGCCTGCTCCTGTCGCTGGCCATCATCACTGCGCTGGGCTTCGGGACCGTCAAGGTCGCCGTCGCCGTCGGCGTCGCCAGCGTCGCGACCTTTGCCCGCGTGATGCGGGCTGAGGTGCTCCGCACGTCGACGTCGGTGTACGTCGAGGCGGCCCACGCGTCGGGCGTGCGCTGGTACACGGTGCTCCGCCGCCACGTCCTGCCCAACTCGAGCGGACCGGTCGTCGCGCTGACCGCGCTCGAGTTCGGCACCGCCGTCCTCGCGATCTCGGCGCTGAGCTTCCTCGGGTACGGGACGCCACCACCTGCGCCCGAATGGGGCTCGCTGGTCTCCGGCGGGCGGGACTACCTCGCGACCGCCTGGTGGCTGACGACGCTTCCCGGGCTCGTGATCGTCGCCGTCGTGCTGTCCGCGAACCGGATAGCCCGTGCGCTGGAGCAGACAGGAGACGAGTCGTGAGTGAACCTCTGCTGGAGATCGAGGGCCTCGAGGTCGGTTACCGCACCCGGGGCGGCGGGACCTATCGCGCGGTGCGGGGCGTGGACCTGACGGTCGCGCGCGGCGAGATCGTCGCGCTCGTCGGCGAGTCCGGATCCGGCAAGAGCACCCTTGCCCATGCCGCCCTGCACCTCCTGTCGCGCGGGGGGAGCGTCACGGCCGGGACGATCCGACTCGCGGGACGTGACCTGGGCGACCTGACCGACAAGGAGTGGGAGCAGGTCCGGGGCCGAGAGATCGGACTCGTCCCGCAGGACCCGACGGTCTCGCTGAACCCCGTCGCACGGGTCGGCGACCAGGTGGCCGAGGTCCTCGTGATCCACGGCGTCGCCCGTCGCAAGGAGGCGCGGCGACGGGCCGTGGAGCTGCTTCGACAGGCTGGAATCGACGACCCCGAGGCGCGCGCGCGGCAGTATCCTTCCCAGCTCTCCGGCGGTATGCGCCAGCGTGTGCTCATCGCGATCGCCATCGCGGCACGGCCGCGCCTCCTCGTCGCGGACGAGCCGACGAGCGCGCTCGACGTCACCGTGCAGCGACGGATCCTCGACCACCTCGACGGGCTGGTGCGTGAGCTCGGCACCGCCGTCCTCCTCATCACGCACGATCTCGGCGTCGCGGCCGACCGTGCCGATCGTCTCGTCGTCCTCGAACGTGGAGTGGTCGTCGAGGAGGGGCCGGCGGAGCAGGTGCTGCGTGATCCGCAGCACCCGTACACACGGCAGCTCATCGCTGCCGCGCCGAGTCTCTCGAGCGCGAGACTCGTCGTCGGAGGTTCGGTCGCCGAGTCCTCGCGGCCGGTGGGACGGCCCGACGGCAGCGTCCTCGCGGTGCGCGGGCTGCGCAAGGAGTTCCCGCTGCCACGCGGAGCCGCACGGCGGAGCCTCGTCGCCGTCGACGACGTGAGCTTCACGGTGCGCCGGGGTGAGACGTACGCGCTGGTGGGCGAGTCCGGGTCGGGAAAGAGCACGACCGCTCGGCTCGCGCTGCGGTTGGAGCGTCCCACGGCGGGGCGGATCGACTTCGAGGGTACGGACATCACCGACGTCCGGGGTCGTGAGCTGCGACGTCTGCGGAGAGGGTTCCAGGTGGTCTACCAGAGCCCGTACGCCTCGCTCGACCCCCGCTTCACCGTCGAGCAGATCATCACCGAGCCGTTGCGTGCTTATCAGGTCGGCTCCGCGTCGGAACGGGCGGACCGCGCGCGCTCGCTCGTCGACGACGTGGCGCTGCCTGCCGAGGTGCTGCGCAGAGGTGCGCGCGAGCTGTCCGGCGGACAGCGCCAGCGGGTCGCGATCGCCCGGGCGATCGCGCTCCACCCCGCGCTCGTCGTGCTCGACGAGCCCGTCTCCGCCCTCGACGTCTCGGTCCAGGCCCAGATCCTGGAGCTCCTCGTCCGGCTGCAGGCCGAGCACGGCCTCACCTATCTCTTCATCTCGCACGACCTCGCGGTCGTCCGGCAGATCTCGGACCACGTCGGCGTGATGCAGGCGGGGCGCGTCGTCGAGCAGGGGCGGACGGACGCGATCTTGCTCGATCCGCAGGAGACGTACACGCGGGAGCTGATCGCCGCCATCCCGGGACGGCGGGCACTCGCGGGACTGGAGGAGAGTCGATGACCTCTCTGCTCGAAGGATGAGCGTCCGACCGGGCGGCCGGGCGCCGTCGCCGGGCCAGGCTGCGCGTCGTCCGCTCGCCGTGCACTGGTTCCTCCCGACGTCGGGAGACGGCCGTGGGATCGTCGACGGTTCGCACGCCAAGGAAGAGCCCGGCCGGGCGAGCGCCTTTCGGCCACCGACGCTCGACTACCTCGAGCAGGTGGCGCTCGCCGCCGACCGGCTCGGGTACGAGGGTGTGCTCACCCCGACCGGAACGTGGTGCGAGGACGCCTGGTTGGTGACGGCGGCGCTCGCCCGCAGCACGCAGCGGTTGAAGTTCCTGGTCGCGCTCCGTCCCGGGCTCGTCTCCCCCACGCTCGCCGCGCAGATGGCCGCTACGTTCCAGCGGATGTCCGGGGGACGACTGCTGCTCAACGTGGTCACAGGAGGTGACGAGAACGAGATGCGGCGTTTCGGCGACTGGCTCGACCACGACGAGCGCTACGGCCGCACACGGGAGTTCCTCGACGTCGTCCGGGGTACCTGGGAGGCGTCGCCGTTCTCCTACGAGGGCGACCACTACCGGATCGCCGACGCGCGCGTCTCTGCACCGCCCGAGCCGCAGCCCGAGATCTACTTCGGCGGATCGTCGGATGCCGCTCTGCCGGTCGCGGCCGCCCAGGCCGACGTCTACCTCACCTGGGGGGAACCGCCCGCTGCCGCGCGCGAGAAGATCGAACGGGTACGCGACCTGGCAGCGGCGAGGGGGCGCTCCCTCCGGTTCGGTGTGCGGCTGCACGTCATCACGCGGGACCGGTCCGCGGATGCGTGGGAGACCGCGCAACGCTTCCTCGACGACCTCGGCCCCGAGCAGATCGTCGAGGCACAGCGGCTCCTCGGCTCCTCGGGTTCGGTGGGCCAGCAGAGGATGGTCGCCCTGCACGCCGGCGGTTCCCTTGCCGCGACCGGGCGCGCACGAGACCTGGAGATCCACCCGGGGCTCTGGGCTGGTGTCGGGCTCGTCCGCGGTGGCGCAGGGACCGCGCTCGTCGGCAGCCACGACGAGGTCGCCGACCTGATCGAGGAGTATCACCAGGCCGGCTTCGACGAGCTGGTGCTCTCCGGCTACCCGCACCTCGAGGAGGCCTACTGGTTCGCAGAAGGGGTGCGGCCCTTGCTGGACGCCCGCGGGATCACGTCGCGCGCCCGGCGACCGGGGACAGCCACGGCGCGCACGCACGCCGTGCCCTTCTGACCGTCTCACGGCCGGTGCGGGGCCGTAGGAGGGGAGCCCCCCGCTCCCGCTCCTACGGCCCCGGTCTCAGATGATCGAGTGATGCCCGATCCGGTGATACGCCCGGTCGTGGTAGACGAGCGGTGACCTGTCGGTCGTCGGCTCCGCGGTCCGGTCGCCGACGTCTGACTCCAGGGCGCGCAGCGACACGAGGTAGCTGTCGCCGACGGGTGTGCGTTGAAGGATCCGCCCGCGCACCCAGGCGAGCGCGCCGTCGATCACGGGTTCGCCTGACGCGAGACGTGACCATCCGCCGTCGGCGAACCGGTCGATCCCGCTGGTCGCGAACCGTGCCGAGACATCGTCCTGGTGGTCGGCGAGGAAGCTCACGGTCAGCGTCGTGGCAGCCGACACGGCCGGCCACGAGGACGACGTCGACGCGAGGGAGAACGCGAGCAGCGGGGGAGCCGCGGACACCGAGATCACCGAGGTCGCGGTGAACCCGACGAACCTGCCGTCGTGCTCGAGCGCGATGACGGCGACTCCTGCCGGATGCTGGCGGAAGACCGACTTGTACCTGTCCGGCGTCAGCTGCGGCTCGTCCTGCTCGGCGAGCAGGTGCTCCAGATGGGTCAGCTCGGTGGTCATCGTGCCACCCCCGCCACCTCGAGCGCGGGACGTGCTCCTGCGTCCGCGACGTCGGATCCGACGGTGCGGACGAGTGCCGGCCCTGCGCTCGTGAGCCAGCCGTCGACGACGCGGTCGAGGTCCGGGAGCTGGGACTCGACGATCGCGAGCGCGCGGGTCGGGACGGACGCACCGAGCTCCACCAGGAGCGGGCGCAGGTGGACCTCGGCGGCCAGGGAGTGCGCCGGGTTGCCCGACACGACCAGCGGGACCGCCACGACGCCGGCGAGTGCGTCCGGTCCGTACAGGTCGAGGAAGGACTTGAGCAGCCCGGTGTACGCGGCCTTGTAGACGGGCGTGGCGACCACGGCAACCGTCGCCCCGGCGAGCCGGGCGAGCGCTGCGTCGGCCGTCGGCCGGCTCGCCGCGTACAGCTCGTGGGCGAGCGGCGCGAGGTCGATGGTCGTGATGTCGGGTACGTCGAGGTGATCGGCGATCCTGCGGGCCAGGCTCTCGGCCGCTCGAAGGGTCCGGGAACCGGCGCGCGGGTTCCCGGACAGGACGACGACGGACCTCGTCGGCGGGGCGTCGGGTGATGGTGCTGGTGCGGTCATTCGTGGTTTCCTCGCAGTCTCGTCGATCACGCTTGCAGTGGCATCGCCCCAGGGGGCGGTGCCGCGGCCAGGTCATCTCCCGGGGCACCCCGACGTGACGTGGGGTTGCCGACCAGCGAGCCGGGGCTTCGCGCTGGTGCTCGTGACCTCGGCACGAGGTATAGCAAGGCGCGTCGCATTCCTCAGCGAATCGATCAGGAATCTCACCTGCTGGACTCTGCGGGGGGCAGGAAGGGGAGCCCGGGTACGAGAACGGCTCCTGACGCCCGGTTGCCCAAGGAGTCAGGAGCCGTCCGCGGAGCCCCTCAGCGGGCGGTCAGTGGAACGTCGTCGCGTAGTACGACTGCTGGTCCACGGTCTCCACGGTCACGTCCTGCGTGCGCTCCAGGTGCCGGCGGAGGTTGTCGGCGAACCGCAGCGAGTCGTCGTTGAACCGGGAGACGTCGTAGGCGCACACGACCCGGTTCTCCGCGAGGTGCGCGACGAGCGCGTCGATCATGTCCATGAACGTGCGCGTCGCGCGGCGGCCCGGGTGGGCGAGCGTGAACCCGATGTACCAGACCGCCCCGCGCGCGGCGTGCTCGGGGTAGCGGGCGGCGAAGAACTCAGGGCTGACCCACGGCACGGCGGCGAGGTCGGTGGCGAGCGTCGTCAGGCCGACGGGCTCGCCCTGCTCGTCGTGCGCGAGGAGCTTGAGCACGCGGGGGTCGGACATCTCCTCGTCGAACTCCTCGCGGTGCAGCACGTGCCGTGCGGCCGCGCGCTCCCGCAGCGGGCCGAACGCCTCGAGGTAGAGCTCCCAGAAGTCGTCGGCCACGTGGCCCGTGACCTGCTCGTGGAAGGTGACCTCGGCGCGGCCCCGTGTCACGGTGCCCGCCCCGGGCCGGTCAGCGCCCATCGGAGGACACCTCCTGCGCGCCCCAGCCCTCGCGACGGTACGTCGCGACGACGACCGCGCAGACAGGCAGCGAGTCGCACGTGATGTGGGACAGCGCGCGGCCGGCTTCGTGGAAACCGCCACCGCGGGTCACCGAGAGGTCCTGGAGGCTCAGCGAGAGGTCCAGGTCGACCTGCTCGTGCGACGGCCCCTCGTGCTCCACGAACAGCCCGGCGCCGCTGTCGTCGTCCCGCAACGACCACGCGACCCCCGCCCACGCCTCGTGGCCGGGGAGCACCGCGTAGGCGTCGGCGTACACGCAGTACAGGGCGTCGCCGTGCTCGCCCACCAGCTGGTCGACCTTGTCGACCTCGAGGACCGTGCTGCCCGGTGGCACGACGGAGCTCAGCCGGATGAGGTTGAAGTTGGCGACGCCCGCGTCCGCGAGCGCTGCGTCGAAGGCCGCGAGGGTGGTGCGACCGGCACCCGTCCCCCTGCTGACCCTGATGGTGAGTCCTGCTGATGCCGTCGTCATGGTGTCCTCTCCGTGGAGTTCTCGTCGACGTCGGGCGGTCGGACCGTCGTCGGAGGTTTCGACCCGGTAAGGATCTCACCCGTGCGCGGGTGGTCCGGGACCGACCGGGCACCTGCGCGGTGCCCGGAGGCCTGATCGAGCAGCGTGAGGACGCGCTCGAGGAGGAGGTCGGGCGATGCCCGTCCCTTGGTGAGGAACACGGTCTCGCCGAGGCGCAGCTCGTCCCGGGCGTCGTCGTCCACCTCGAGGGCGCTGTAGACGACCAGGGGGAGGGCCTGCAGCCGGCCGTCGTGGCGGAGCTCGGCGACGAGCTCGTCACCGCGGCCGTCGGGGAGGTTGAGATCGAGCACGAGCACGCCGGGCGTGTGGTCGGCGACGACCCGGCGTGCCGAGGTGATGGAGTCCGCGTGGATGACCTCGAGCCCGCTGTTCTCGAGGGTGGCGGTCATGACCTGCGCGAGGCTCAGGTCGTCCTCGACGACGAGCACCACGTCGTGGTGCTCGTGGTCGTGGATGACGGAGCGGACAGCGGCGGTGAGGTCGGCGGGCTCGACGGGCTTGACGAGCCAGCCGTTCGCGAGCGCCGCGCTCGCGCCGTCGTCGGAGGGCCGCAGGCCGGAGACGACGATGACCGGCACGTCCGCGGTCGCGGGGTGGCCGCGCAGCGCCGCGAGGACCTCGGCCCCGCTGCTGCCCGGCATGATGAGGTCGAGGACGACGG
The DNA here is from genome assembly GCF_026163685.1 of Oerskovia flava. Classification (GTDB taxonomy): domain Bacteria; phylum Actinomycetota; class Actinomycetes; order Actinomycetales; family Cellulomonadaceae; genus Oerskovia_A; species Oerskovia_A flava. The sequence goes on along the minus strand of NZ_JAOXSR010000006.1, from coordinate 120,065 downwards.
CGTCGGGGTGGAGCTCGCCGACCGCGCGCAGGGCGTCATCGCCGTCGGTGACCCCGATGACGGTGTACCCGCGCTCCTCGAGCACCGCGCCGAGCACGGCGACGACGAACGGGTCGTCGTCGCACACCAGGACGGTGGCGCCGTCGACCGGTTCGGCGTCGGTGTGGTCGTGCGCGACGGGCCCGGCCTGCGCGACGGGCCGGGTCGGTGCGCTCACGAAGGTGCCCGACGTCGTCTCCGCGCCGGGCACGGATTCCTCGTCGTCGCCCGGACGCGAGGCTCCCGAGGCGGGGGCCGGCGAGGTGGCGCGCGGGAGGGTGAAGAAGAAGGACGAGCCGGTGCCGACGCCGTCGCTGTGCGCCCAGATGCGTCCGCCGTGACGTTCGACGATGCTCCGCGAGATCGCCAGGCCGAGCCCGGTGCCGCCCCGTTCCCTCGCGTCGGAGGCGTCGACCTGCTCGAAGCGGCCGAACACGGGTTCCAGCATCTCGGGCGGGATCCCGCGCCCCTCGTCGTCCACGCGGACCTCGACGAGCTCACCGGTGCTGCGGCACGAGACGTGCACGACGCTGCCCGCGTCGGAGAACTTCACCGCATTGGCGAGCAGGTTGATGAGGGTCTGGACGATGCGGTCGGCGTCCGCCCGAACCCGGGCGTCGGTCGGGATCACCCGCACCTCGACGTCGGCCTCCTCGGCCACGACCCGCACCTGCGTCAGGGCTGACTCGACGAGGGCGGCCACGTCCTGGTCGGTCACGTCGAGCGGGGACGTCCCGGCGTCCATCCGTTCGATGTCGAGGATGTCGTCGATGAGCCGCCCCAGGCGCTCGCTGCTGTCGAGCGCGATGTCGACCATCCGCGTGGCCTGGTCCGGGAGGGTGCCGAGCGCGCCGCCGTGCAGGAGGCCGAGGGCGCCGCGGATCGACGTCAGGGGGGTGCGCAGCTCGTGGCTGACGACGGAGACGAACTCGTCCTTGAGGCGGTCGACCTCCCGACGCTGGGTCACGTCTCGGAAGACGACGACGGCACCGTGGATCACCCCGTCGCCCCGCAGGGGGCTGGCGGTGACCTCGACCGGCACCTCCTTGCCGTCGGCCCGCAGGTAGGTGTCCTCCTCGGCCGTCGCGGTGATGCCCTCGTGGACGGCTTCGGTGATGTAGCACTCGGCGATCGGGTACGACGTGCCGTCCGCCCGCTTCGCGTGCACGACCTCGTGCGCGACGACACCGACGAGGTCGGTGGGCGCATAGCCGAGGGTGCGGGCGCCGGCGTCGTTCATGAAGGTGATACGACCGTCGGCGTCGACGCCGTAGATGCCGTCGGCCACGGACTCGAGGGTCCGCTCGCGCTCGCGCGCGAGCGCGTGGAGCTGGCTGGTGCGTTCCTGGACCCGGCGTTCGAGGCCTTGGCGCAGCGCCTCGTTGTCGACGACGAGCAGGATCTGGCGCGCGGCGACGGTGGCGAGCACGAGGAGCCACAGGATGGTGGAGGCGAGGCTCAGCGCGTTGTCCTGGACCTGGCTGACGCGCACGAGCGCGGCGGCGAGGAAGAGCGCGAAGGTGACGATGGTCCCGGCGACGGGTGAAGCGGCGTCGCGCTGCTCGCGCAGCGGGCTGCCGGAGGCGGCCGGGTGCCGTGCCGCCAGAGCGATCGCGAGGTAGCCGCCGACCCAGGCGATGTCGACGGGGCTGCCGAACGCGAAGCTGCCCTCGGCGTTGAGGATGGCGAACGCGAGGTCGGCGAGGGCGTAGAGCACGAACCCGGCGCCCACAAGGACGAGCGGTACCCGTTCCGCCCTGCTCGAGCGCGTGATGAGCAGGACGGCGAGCGTGGCCAGGACGGAGTCGACGACGGGGAGCGCCAGGGCCGTGAAGCGCTCGAAGCCCGTGCCGCCGTCGGTCAGGACACCGGGGAAGACCGCGAACAGGGCGACGTAGAGCAGCGACCCGCCGACGACGACGCCGTCCAGCAGCATCCGGACGAGCTCGGCGCCGCGGGGCCGGACGACCGGGAACGACGCGACGCCGACGATGCCGAGCAGGAGCGCGAGGATGTAGGCCGCGTCGCCCGCCGTGGGGTCGCCCAGGAGTGCCGAGTACAGGTTGCCGACGAGCCCGACCGTGCCGCCGGCGGAGAGCAGCCCCCACGCGCGCCGGCGGCGGCCCGTGGACCGCACCGCACGCGCGCCGCAGCTGATCGCGGCGGCGATGCCGGCGAACGCGAGCCCGCTGCGGGAGACGGTCTCGCGGACCGCAGGGTCCAGGTCGCTCGCGAGCACGGCAAGCACGGCGAAGACCACGAGACCGAACGCCCACGCCCAGGCGACGAAGCGGTGCGACGCCTGCTCGGAGCCGAGGGCGTGCCGGTCGGTGACGATCATGCACGCAGCCTATGAGCACAGGCTCTCGCGCACCCTCCGAGGCGCCGTACCGTCTCGGCCAGCGGTTCCGGGAGCGGCGCGGCCCCTCCCGGGATAGCGTCGTCGCACACAGGGACGAGGGAGGCGGGATGCGTACGGGGTCGGTGCGCCGGATCGTCGTTGTCGATGACGACCCCTCGATCCGGGAGGTGGCTGTCCTCGCGCTGTCCCTCGTCGGCGGCCACGACGTCGCCGCTGCCGCAGACGGCGCCGACGGGCTCGACCTGGTCCGGTGCGGTCCGACGGACGCCCTCCTGCTCGACGTGATGATGCCGATCGTCGACGGCCCGAGCATCCTCGCCCAGATGCGTGCCGACGACAGCACGCGGGACGTCCCCGTCATCTTCCTCACGGCGAAGCTCCACCACAGCGACCAGTCGGCGTGGGACGGGCTTGGTCTCGCCGGGGTGATCGCCAAACCGTTCGACCCCATGACGCTGGCCACCGAGGTCGCCGACCTCCTGGGTTGGGAGTCGTGAGCGGCGCGGACGACGAGCTCGACGTGGTGCTGCAGCAGATCGCAGCCCGTGCGCGGGAGCGGAACCGGGCCCGGACCGGGCGCCTCGCCGACCTCGTCCCGTCGCTCGGCTCACCGGGGGAGGACCCCTCGTTGCGGGAGCTCGCGGTCGAGCTGGCGCACCAGGTCGCGGGCTCGGCCGGGACGTTCGGCGCTCGGGACGCCGGCCGGATCGCCCGCGAGCTCGAGGCCGCGCTGCGGGACGGGAGCCCGGCCCGTCCGACCGGCGAGGGCGACCCGGATCACCTGCGCCGCCTGATCGAGGAGCTGCGTCGCGCGCTGGAGGGCTGAGTCCCGGTGGGTGGTCCCACCATTCTTGAGTCGATCTTGAGGTGATCCTTCGGTATCAACGGCCTTGGCTTGAGGTCAAGGCACCACCTTTGTCATCGGGGGACAGTCCCCTGCAGGACGGAGGGGACACGATGACCACCGATGCGACAGTCGAACCGCTCAGCCCTCGTTGGGGTGGCGGTGCCTCTCGTCCTGTGCAGCTGCGCCGGGACCGCGCCCTCACGGACGCGGACGTCGAGCGCCGAGCGATCACCCGACCACGGACGGCCGCGGTGCGTCGCACCACGACGGAGGCCCCGATGCACCACCCCACACCTACCTACTTCTCGTCGGGGCCGCACGCCACGGTCGAGCAGGCCATGGCCGCACTGAGCGACGCGTTGGAGCTCGCGCTCGAGGAGGACCGCGCCTGCGGGATGCTCCCGACGGTCGAGCACATGAGCCTGGACGTCCAGAGCGAGGACAGTTCGGTCGTCCTGCGCCACACAGCGGTCGCACTGGTCCTCATCAGCTACCGACGGGACCCGGCCGGCCCCCCAGCCGACTGAGTCCGACGGGTCGCCAGAACAAACTTCGGAGAACCGCGTCATAAAACGGCGCCTCCTCCATCTCTTCTGGTAGCACAGGCCAGTTTCACCTGACAGCACCACCACACCGGGACCCGCCACGAGGGGATGACGTGACCGGCGAACAGACGGAGGAAGTCATGAGCATCATCGAGCTGGTCCGCCCAGTCGCGGACCCCGCACCAGCACCGCGACCAGCAGAGCCGCTGACCCGGCGCGAGCGCGTCGTGCTGTCCAACCTGTCCGAGGACGTGACCCTGGAGCAGATCGCGACGAAGCTGTTCGTGACCCGCAACACGGTGAAGTCCCAGGTCCGGAGCCTGTACCGCAAGCTCGGTGTCTCGACGCGTGCCGAGGCCGTGGCGTGGGCGCGTCGGGCCGGCATCAGCTGAGGCTCGCAGAGTCGCACGTGCACGACATCGCGGTGCATCGCACCGCAGCGAGGTGGGCGTGAAAGACTTCGCCCATGACGGTGCGCAGGCTCGTGGTAGCGGCGGCTCTGGTAGACGATCTCGCCGCCCCGCAACGCCTGCTCGCCGCGCGGCGCACACGACCGGCCGAGCTGGCTGGACGATGGGAGTTCCCCGGGGGCAAGGTCGACCCGGGTGAGACGCCGGTCGAGGCGCTGCATCGTGAGATCGCCGAGGAGCTCGGCGTGCAGGTGGAGCTCGGCGAGGAGATCGTCGGGCCCGAGGCCGGCGGATGGGTGATCACCGACCGGCACGTCATGCGGTTGTGGTTCGCGCGGGTGACCGGCGGTGAGCCCGCCCCGCTGGTCGAGCACGACGAGCTGGCCTGGCTCGGTCCGGGGGAGTGGTTCACCGTCCCGTGGCTCGACGCGGACGTCCCGATCGTGCGCCACCTGGACCGCCTGACGGCGCCGGTGTGACAGGCTCGCCCTGTCACGATTCTCCACACTTCTTCAATCCTGTGAAAGTTTGTGCCACAATGGGGCGTGCCCAGCAGCCGTGAGCCCGACGCGTGGCTCCTCGCGCTCGACGTCGGCGGCTCGGGGAGCCGCCTCGTCGCCCGTCGCCTGCGTCCTGCCGGCCCTGCTCGCCGCTCAGGTGAAGGACTCCCGGGCGAGAACGACGTCACCCTGACCGGACGGCCCGTCGCGGTGCACGCGCACGGTAGCGACGCGGCCGACGTGGTCGACGAGCTCCTTTCCGCGCTGCGCCGGGACGCCCCGGCGGTCGTGCACGACGGCGTGGCCGCCGCCGCCGTCGGCGTCACCGGCCTCGCGACCCTGGTCCGCGACCCCGACCAGATCCACGACGTCCTGCGCCGCCACGTCCCGGTCCCCCGCACCGCGGTCGCCGCCGACGCCCTCACCGCCCACCTCGGCGCGCTCGGTGGCCGGGCGGGCGCGGTGGTCGCGGTCGGCACCGGCGCGATCGCCCTCGGGACGGACCTGCGAGGCACGTGGCAGCGGGTCGACGGCTGGGGGCACCTGATCGGCGACCTCGGCGCGGGCTCCTGGATCGGGACGAGCGGCCTGCGGGCCGCGGTCGCCGCCCACGACGGTCGCGCGAGCGGCGGGTCGCCCGCGCTCCTCGCGGCCGCGACCGCCCGGTTCGGGCCCGTCGAGGACTGGCCCGGTCGGCTCTACACCCGGCCCGACCGCGCGCAGGTGCTCGCGTCCTTCACCCCCGCGGTCGTGGCGGCCGCGCACGACGACGACCCGGCCGCCCGCCAGGTGCTCGCCGGTGCGGGCGTCCACCTCGCGACGACGCTCGCCGCCGCGCTGCACCCCGACCTTCCGCGGCTGGCCGCCGCGACCGGCGGCGTCCTCGCCGCGGGGGAGCTGCTCACCGGCCCGCTGCGCGCCCGGTTCGCCGTCCTGCAGCCGCAGGCCGAGCTGGTCCCCGCCGCCGGCACCCCGCTGGACGGCGCGCTGCACCTGGCCGAACGCCTCGCGCTCGACCCGGGCTCCGTCGTCGGGCACTCCCCGTGGCTGAGCACCGGACCCCACCCCGAACCGGAGGAACCCCATGGCAGGTGACGGACTCGTCCGCATCCGACAGGCGCTGCCCACGCTGCGCCCGGCCGAGGCGCGTGTCGCCCAGGCGGTGCTCGACGACCCGGTGGTCGTCGTCGGCCGCACCATCACCGAGCTCGCCGCGCAGGTCGGCACGTCGCAGGCGACGGTCGTGCGGTTCTGCCGCGCCGTGGGCTACGCGGGCTACCCGGAGTTCCGGATCGACCTCGCCCAGGCGACGAGCCGGCGCGCGGTCGAGGAGGAGCGCGCGAACGTCGCGCACGGCGAGATCGACCCGGACGACACGGTGCAGGACGTCGTGTCCAAGATCGCCTACCACGAGGCACGGACCATCGAGGAGACCGCGCGCATGCTCGACCTCGACGCGCTCGAGGCGGTCGCCGAGGCGGTCGCGGGCGCGTCGCGGGTGGACGTCTTCGGGGTCGGGTCGAGCGGTCTGACCGCGCAGGACCTCGCGCAGAAGCTCCAGCGCATCGGACTGGTGTGCTTCGCGTCGCCGGACCCGCACGTGCAGATGCAGTCGGCGTCGCTGCTCGGCCCGGACGCGGTCGCGGTGGGCGTCTCGCACAGCGGCCTGACGATCGAGACCAACCACGCGCTCGCCATCGCGCACCGCGCCGGGGCGAGGACGGTGGCCGTCACCAACTTCCCCGAGTCCCCGCTCGTCGAGCACGCCGACCTCGTGCTCACCACGACCGCCCGCGAGACGCAGTTCCGCTCCGGCGCGCTCTCCAGCCGAATCGCGCAGCTCGCGCTCGTCGACTTCCTCTTCGTGCGGGTCGCCCAGCGCCGCTACGAGCGCACGAGCGAGACCCTGCGCGCGACGTACGAGGCGGTGCAGCCCCACCGCCTCGGGTACGACAAGCGGGGCCGGGCGTGAGGGAGGCCGTCGCGCTCGACGTCCACACCGACCTGCTGACCCGCGTCGCGACGGCCCACGACGCGTCGCACTACCTGCTGCGCCCCGCCGCCGTGGTGCGTGCCCGTTCCGTGGCTGACGTCGTCGCCGCGCTCGGCGAGGCGCGCCGCCGCGGGCTGCCGGTCACCTTCCGCTCGGGCGGGACGAGCCTCTCCGGCCAGGCGTCGGGCGCCGGTCTGCTCGTCGACACCCGCACGGCCTTCACCGGGGTCGAGGTGCTCGACGACGGCGCCCGGGTCCGGTGCGAGCCGGGCGTGACCCTGCGGCTCGTCAACGCGCGCCTCGCCCGGTACGGGCGCCGCCTCGGCCCCGACCCGGCGAGCGAGATCGCGTGCACGATCGGGGGAGTGGTCGCGAACAACTCCTCGGGGATGTCCTGCGGCACCGTCGACACCGCCTACCGGACGCTCGAGTCCATGACGCTCGTCCTGCCGGGCGGGACGGTCCTCGACACGGGCGCGGCCGACGCCGACGAGCGTCTGCGCGCTCTGGAACCCGAGCTGTACCGCGGCCTCGCCGAGCTCCGCGACCGGGTGCGTGCCAGCCCGGCCGCGTGCGCCGAGATCGCTCGCCAGTACGCCATGAAGAACACCATGGGCTACGGGGTGAACGCGTTCGTCGACCACGACGACCCCGTGCGGATCCTCGAGCACCTCGTCGTGGGCTCGGAGGGCACGCTCGCGTTCGTCGCCGACGTCACCCTGCGCACGGTCCCCGCGCTGCCCGCCGCCGCGACGACGCTCCTCGTCCTCGACTCGCTCGAGCGCGCCACCGACGCCCTCGGACCGCTCACCGGCACCGGCGCACGGGCGATCGAGCTGCTCGACACCGCGTCGCTGCGCGTGGCCGCGGCCGACCCGCAGGCCGACGCGTCGATGCGCTCGCTCGCCGGCGCGCTCGCGGACAGCCCCGCCACGGGGCTCACGGCGCTGCTCGTGGAGTACCAGGCCGAGGGGGACGACGCGCTGGCGGGGTTCGAGGACCGGGCGCGGGACGTCGTCGGGCGCCTGGAGCTGGCCGCGCCGGCCGCGCTGACGCGGGCCGCCGCCGCCCGGGCCCGCCTGTGGCGCGTGCGCAAGGGGCTGTACACCGCGGTCGCGGGCGCGCGACCGCCCGGCAGCACCGCGCTGCTGGAGGACGTGGCCGTCCCGGTCGCCGACCTCACGGCCACGGTCCGCGACCTCAACGGCCTCTTCGTGACCCACGGGTACACCGACGCCGTGACGTTCGGGCACGCCAAGGACGGCAACCTGCACTTCATGATCAACCCGCGCCTCGACGACCCGCGCGAGCTGCAGCGGTACACGGCCTTCACGGACGACCTCGTCGACCTGGTGCTCGGGCACGGTGGAACGCTCAAGGCCGAGCACGGCACGGGCCGCATCATGGCACCGTTCGTGCGCCGTCAGTTCGGTGACGAGCTCTACGCCGTGATGCGCCGCGTCAAGGAGCTGTGCGACCCGGACGGCCTGCTCAACCCCGGTGTGCTCCTCGACGAGGACCCCACCGCGCACCTGCGGCACCTCAAGCTCGTGCCCTCGGTCGGGGCGGGCGGCGGCGCGCTCACCGAGACGGTCGACCGCTGCGTCGAGTGCGGCTACTGCGAGCCGTCGTGCCCGTCGCGCACCGTCACGACCACACCCCGGCAGCGCATCGCCCTGCTTCGGGAGATCGCGGTCGCGCCCGCGCCCGAGCGGCGTGAGCTGGAGCGGGCGTTCGACCACGCGGGCGTCGACACGTGCGCGGTCGACTCGCTGTGCGTCGTCGCGTGCCCCGTCGCGATCGACACCGGCTCGGTCATGAAGGGGCACCGTGCCCAGCGGCACGGCCCGGTGGTGCGTCGCGCCGGCGTCGTGGCGGCCGACCACTGGGCGGGAGCCGTCACCGGGCTGCGCGGCGCGCTCGCCGTCGCCGACGTGCTCCCGACGCCCGTCCTGGCCGCCGCGTCCCGTGCGGGCCGCACCGTGCTCGGCGCGGACACCGTGCCCCTCGCCGGGGCCGACCTCCCGGGCGCCGGTCCGCGGCGCGTCGCCGGGGAGGCGACGTCGGGCCTGGCCGCGGACGCCGTCCTGTTCCCCTCGTGCACCGGGTCGCTCTTCGAGGCGGCCGGCACGGATATCGACGTCGGCGACGGTGCGGGTGCCGGGGGAGCGGCGGCGGCGTTCACCGCGCTGTGCGAGCGCGCGGGCGTCGGCCTCGTCGTCCCCGAGGGGATCGGGGGCCTGTGCTGCGGCACACCCTGGACCTCCAAGGGGCTGCCCGACGGCGCCGCGGCCATGGCCCGTCGCACCGCCGCCGCGCTGTGGGCCGCCACGCGCGGCGGGGAGCTGCCCGTCGTCTGCGACGCATCGAGCTGCACGCATGGCCTCACGGGCATCGGCGCGCACCTCGACGGCGCCGAGCGGGCGCGCTTCGACCGGCTGCGGGTGGTCGACGCGGTGACGTTCGTGCGCACCGACGTCCTGCCCGCGCTCGCCGAGCGCGGGGTGCTCGGGTCCGAGGGCGGGTCGGGCGGCCCGACGGGAGAGGCGGGGACCGTCGTCGTGCACCCCACGTGCTCGACCGTCCACCTCGGTGCGGTCGACGACCTGCGGGCCGTCGCCGCCGCGACCGGTGCGCGGGTCGTCGTGCCCGACGCGTGGGGCTGCTGCGGGTTCGCCGGCGACCGCGGGTTCCTCCACCCCGAGCTGACCGCGGCCGCGACGGCCGCCGAGGCGGCGGAGGTCGCGCGGGTGGTGGGGGAGACGGCAGCAGGGGGCGCCGCGGGCCCGGTCGCCTACGTCTCGAGCAACCGCACCTGCGAGATCGGCATGTCGCGCGCGACCGGCGAGGAGTACGTGCACGTCCTCGAACTGCTGGAATCGGCGACGCGCTGACCCTCGACGCGCCGAGACCACCGGTGGCACTAGGGTCTGGGGCGTGCACCGCGACAGTGCGGCGCGAGCGACGGAGGGCGTACGTGGAGACAGCACCGGGTTGGCGTCAGGCCGGAGAGCCGGGGAACCTGCGATGGTGGGACGGGCAGCGGTGGACCGGATTCACGGTCAAGCGCGGGGTCCCGACGGTGGACTGGGCCACGACGGAGCAACCGACGCTCACCTGGGTCCTGGGGTTCGTCTTCCTGCTGCTGGGTGCCGTGCAGACGGCGATCGGCTCGTGGGGTGCAATCACGACGTACGCGCTGGGAGCACTGTGGTTGGCGATCGCCGCCCAGACCGGCCGCGTGCGGCGCGTCCCCGCGCCGTCGAGCCCGCCGGAGGTGGTCGAGGTCGTGCGTCCGCTACCTGGCGAGCAGGAGGGTCCGTTCGCGGGCTGGTACGTCATCGCCCCGCAGACGTCGCGGTGGTGGACCGGTGCGCGCTGGTCGCAGTACACGTACAGCCGCTACGGCATCCGTCCGACGTTCCACGGCCCGCGTTCCTTCCGCCGGTACCGGGTCCTCTCGTGGAGCATCCTCGCCCTCGGCGCAGGCACGGCCGTCGCGGGCGTGGTGTGTCTCGTCGTCGGCGCGGACGCACCGTCGAGCAGCCCGCTCACGGTGATCGGCGTCTTCCTTCTGCTCGGGGGAGTGCTGCTCGCGGTGGTGGCGGCCGTGCTGCTGGGGATGTCGAGCACGTACCGTCGGGTGCTGCTGCTGCCTCCCGGACCGCCGCACGGGCCACCGCACGGTTAGTCGGACGGGCTCCGCAGAGGTCGCACCTGGCCGGCGAGGGCGAAGCCCAGCACGGCCGCGACGCAGATCGTCAGCAGGGCCTCGCGCGCACCGACGGAGTCGGCGAGCAGCCCGAGCAGGGGTGGGGCGCTGAGCTGTGCCACCGACGCGAACGACGTGACGACCGAGACGCGGCCCGGTGCGTGCAGCGGGTCGTCGGAGGCTGCCGCCACCGCGATGGGGTTGCCGAGCGCCGCGCCGCAGCCCCAGGCGACGATGCCCAGCCACGCGACCGGCAGCACCGGGGCGAGGCCGAAGAGCAGCAGACCGCCGAGCGTCGCACCGGCGGAGGCGCGTAGCACCGCGACCCGGCCGAACCGGTCGATGAGGCGGGTGCCGAGCAGGCGGAACACCGTCATCGACGTGATGAAGGTGCCGTAGGCCAGCGCCCCGACGGCCTCCCGCTCGGCGAAACCGTCCACGACGGCGATCGCCATCCAGGTGCTCGCCGAGCCCTCGGACAGCGACGCGGCCAGCAGGACGAGCCCGAGGAGCACCGTGCGGCGCTCGCGCCACGCCCCCAGCGCGGTACGCATCCCGCCACGTCGGGGCGTCGGGGCGGACGAGCCGTCGGACGCACGCGTCCCGGCCCCGCTCCCGACCTCGCCCTCGTGCGCGGCGGCGAGGACCTCGGGGGCGAAGGCGGTCGCGGGGCGGATGAGCACGAGCCGCACCGCGGCGCCGACCACCGCGACCGCCAGGACGTGCACGCTCACGGGGACCTGCGCCCAGGAGAACCCCGCGCCGACGAGCGTGCCCAGGGCAGCGCCGATCGAGAACGCGGCGTGGAAGTGCGGCAGGATCGCGCGGCCGACGCGCTGCTCGACGAAGGCCGCGTTGAGGTTGATCGGGACGTTCGCCGCCGCGCCGCTCACCCCGTTGAGGAAGGCGCCCGCCGCGAAGAGCGCGGGGTTGCCGGTCGCCGTGGCGACGGCGACGAGCGCGAACCCGGCGACGTTGGCCGCCGTCGCCGCGACGAGCAGGCGCCGGTTGCCGAAGCGCACCACGAGCGCACCCGCGACGAGCACCGAGCACAGCGCGCCCACCGCACCGACGACGAGCAGCGCGCCGAGCTCGGCGGAGCCGAGGCCGAGGTCCGCGCGGATCGACGGCAGGCGGCTCAACCACGAGGTGAACGTCAGCCCGATGACGCCGAACAGGCCGAGCAGGGACCGGCGGGCACGCCGGACGGCGAGATCGGTGGGCATCCGCGTCATCCTACGGACCGAGCCCCGCGGCAGGTGCCGCGGGGCTCGGTCGTGTCGATCGGGTCGATCAGGTCTGTCGGCGACGGGTCAGGCGGCCGAGCGGTTGCGCAGGCGCAGCACGGTCAGCAGCGTTCCGCCGCCGACGAGCGCCGCAGCGATCCCGGCCATCAGGGCCGTCGAGGTCCCCGTGGTGGCGAGCTCGTCCGTCACGGCCTGCTCGGCGGCGGGCGCCGAGACCGGCACGGTGGTCCCGAGGTCGGTCCCGGTCTCGTCCTCGGACCGGCCGTCGGTCAGGTGGCCGGTCCGGTCGTCGTCCTCGTCGCCGGTCCCGGTCTCGTCGGTCGTGCTGTCCTCGCCGTCCTCGGGCCCGGTGGTGCCGGGCAGCTCGGTACCGGGCTCCTGCGGACGCGTGTCCTCACCGGGGACCTCGGTCTCCTCGCCCGGCTCCTCGGTGTCCTCACCGGGGACCTCGGGCTCCTCGACCGGAAGCTCGGGCTCCTCGACCGGGACCTCGGTCTCCTCGCCGGGGGGCGTCACGGGAGGCGTCGTTCCGGGGGTGTCGGTGCAGACCGGCTCCTGCCCGCCCTCGCCGAAGTGCTCGTTGTACTTGCTCACCTGGACCCAGGTGATGCAGTAGCCCTCGGGGAACGCCGCGGCGGCTCCGGCAAAGTCGTAGAACTCGGCACCGATGTAGATGCCGCCCGGCTGACCGTTGTTCGGGTCGAAGTGCGTGCCGAAGCCCTTCTTGTCGGCGCCGGTGAGGTCCGTCGCCTTGTAGTTGACGTGCCCGCTGGACTCGAAGGTCACGCCGGCCGGCAGCCGCACCCCCCCTGCAGTGACCGTGTACGGCGTCGGGGAGTCCGACCCGCCGGCGAGCGCCGCGCCGGCGGGTCCGGCGACGACGAGGAGGGCTGCGAGGGTGGCCGCGGAGGCAACGCGCATGGGGGGATGTGTCCTTTCGAGACGTTCCGTGGTCGCGCTTCCACCGACAGAGGGTGCGGCGCGGGCGTAGCGGGGGGTGTTCTTCGATACCACCATGGAACTGGTCGCTCGTCCAAGTTCGCGCCCGAGGCCGTTCCGGAGATGTCCGTGCAGGTCAGACGGGGTGCGGAGCCGCTCGAGTGGCGGGCGTCACTCCCGGTTCACCCGAGGTTTCACCCCGTTCGAACCGGGTGCGAAGCGTCAGAACCGGACGGTTCCGGCCACGGCGGTGACGCTCGCCCCGCCGATCCAGACGGAGCCCTCGTCGTCGCGCTCGACGTGCACCCTCCCGGCGCGGCCGAGCGCACCGCCCTGGCTCGCGACGTACGCCTGCGGTGCGCGCCCCGACCCGATCAGCCACTGGCCGATCACGGCGTTCAGGCTGCCTGTCACCGGGTCCTCCGGGATCCCCATCGAGAGCGCGAACCCGCGCACCTCGAACGCGGCCCCGTCCGGTCCGGGGCCGTCGGCGTAGGGCCCCACGACCCCGACCGAGAGGTCCGGGTGCTGCGCGCGCAGGGCGGTGAAGTCGGGGCCGAGCGCGGCCACCCGCTCGGCGGAGTCGAGCAGCACGACGCGCCACCCGGGCCCGTTGTCGAGGAATCGGTGGTCGACGACCGCGTCGTCGGTGAGCCCGAGCGCAGCCGTCAGCGCGGCGAGCTCGTCGGGGTCGACCGGTGCGTCGGTGACCAGGTCGGGTGCGCGGAAGGCGAGCCGACCGCTTGCGGAGGACGCGTCGTCGGGCACGTCATCGGGCTCGGACCGGCGGATGGTGACGAGGCCCGCGCCGCACTCCTGCACGACGGTGCCGCTCGTGCGGGGCTTCCCGCCGGCCTCGAGCCAGGCGTGGCACGAGCCGAGCGTGGGGTGCCCGGCGAACGGCAGCTCGCCGCCCGGGGTGAAGATCCGCAGCCGGTAGTCGGCGGCGTCGGTGGTCGGCGGCAGCGCGAAAGTCGTCTCGGAGAGGTTGGTCCACCGGGCGAACCGGGCCATCTGCTCGTCGTCCAGGTCCTCGCCGTCGAGGACCACGGCGACGGGGTTGCCACGGAATGCCTCGGTCGAGAAGACGTCGACCTGGGCGAAGGGTCGGGACGGCGTGACGTCACCATGGCGTGCGCTGCTCATGAGCCAGAGCCTAGGGCCCTGTGACCTGCACGAACAGTCCCGACCGCGTCCAGGTTGCACCGAAACCTCCCCTTCTGCCGATTGCTTTGCAGAAGTTGTAGACGTCGCGTTAGAAGAGGGTTACGGTGGACAGCGTTGTCACCGACAGCGTGCGAGGGGGCGCGCCGTCGACCCAGTGCTCGATCACCCGCGAAGGAGCGACGATGCTCGCACGCACCACAGCCCCACCCTCCAGACGCCGCCGCGGCGTCGCGTCCCTTGCCCTCGGCGCAGTTCTCGCCGCCGGCTGGGCCGTTCCGACCGCCGCCGCCGACGACGACCTGCCCGCGCAGGAGCCGGGCGTCACGCTCCGGACGTTCCAGCTCGCCCAGAACCCTGGCAGCGTCTGCACGCTCAGGTCGGGGCAGACTCCGAACGTCGACAAGGTCATGCCGACCATCGACTGGAACTCCCCCGAGCACTTCGGAGCCTCGGACAACTTCATCTCGCACGTGCACGCGAACCTGCACGCACCCGCGGACGGCGAGTACACGTTCCGCGTGACGAACGACGACGGCGCCCTCGTCTACCTGAACGACACGCTGCTCCTGGAGAACGACGGCCCCAACGACTCGACGTCCGTCGAGGGCACCATCACGCTGACCGAGGGTACGCACGACCTGCGGATCGAGTACTACGAGGGCTCGTTCGACGAGCGCCTCACCCTCGCGTGGAAGACGCCGGGCAGCACGACCTTCGAGGTCGTCCCCACCAGCGCGCTGAGCACCGAGGCCGACGTGGTGCGCGTGACCGCGCCCGGCTACAAGTACTGCGAGGGTGCGACCGACACGGCCGGTGACGGCCTGCGGCTCGACGCCGTCAACCCCAACTACGAGCTGATCGACCTGCGTCCCCAGGGCTTCGAACCCAAGGTCTCGGGCCTGGCGTTCACCGACGACGAGCAGCTCGCCGTCGTGACCACCGGCTCGGTCAGCTCCGGCGGCTGGGTCCCGAACGCCCAGCCCGGTGAGGTCTTCCTCCTCGACGGTGTCGTCGAGGCGACCGGCCCCGACGACGTCGAGGTGACGAAGGTTGCGACCGACCTGCTCAACCCCATGGGCATCGAGGTGATCGAGGACTCGATCTTCGTCTCCGAGCGCCACCAGCTGACGCAGCTCACCGACCCCGACGGCGACGGGTTCTACGACACGCACACGACCATCGCGGAGTGGCCCGACGGCGGCAACTTCCACGAGTTCGCGTTCGGCCTCGTCCATGACGAGGACCACTTCTACGTGAACCTCTCCGTGGCCATCAACAACGGCGGTGCGACGACGAACCCGCAGCCCGCGGCCAACCGCGGCACGGCCATCAAGATCGACCGCGAGACGGGCGAGATCTCCTACGTCGCGGGCGGCCTGCGCACCCCGAACGGCATCGGGTTCGGCCCGGAGGGCGACCTGTTCGCGACGGACAACCAGGGCGCGTGGCTGCCCTCGAACAAGCTCGTGCACATCGAGCAGGACCGGTTCTTCAACCACTTCACCAACCCCGCCGGGCCCTTCGACTCCAACCCGGTCACCCCGCCCGCGGTGTGGTTCCCGCAGAACGAGATCGGCAACTCTCCGGGCAACCCGATCCTCGTCGAGGACGGGGAGTTCGCCGGGCAGATGTTCGTCGGTGACGTGACCTACGGCGGCATCCAGCGCACGTTCCTCGAGAAGGTCGACGGCGAGTACCAGGGCGCGGTCTTCCGCCACTCCGCCGGCTTCGAGGTCGGGGTCAACCGGATCCTCACCGGCCCCGACGGTGCGCTGTACGTCGGCGGTACCGGCGAGGGCGGCAACTGGGGCGAGTCCGGCAAGCTGCGGTTCGGCCTCCAGAAGCTCACCACCGTCAGCGAGGACGCGTTCGACATCAAGGAGATGCGGGTCGTCGAGGGCGGGTTCGAGCTCGAGTACACCGACCCCGTCTCCGACGAGGTCGTGGCGAACCTGGACGACGCCTACGACGTCACGCAGTGGCGCTACGTGCCGACCCAGCAGTACGGCGGCCCGAAGGTCGACGAGCAGCCCCTGTTCGTCGCCGACGCCCAGGTGTCCGAGGACCGCACCACGGTCACGCTGCAGATCGACGACCTCAAGCCCGGTCACGTCGTGCACGTGCGCTCGCCGCGCCCGTTCGCGTCGGCGGAGGGCACCGAGCTGCTGAGCACCGAGGCCTGGTACACGCTGAACTCGTTGCCCGGCTACGTCGCCCCGGCGGACCGCGGCTGGTACGAGGCAGAGCTGGCCCAGCCGCTCGGCGCCTCCGGCATCGCCAAGGACCACAGCAACTACTCGGGCACGGGCTTCGCGGCCGGCATCCAGAACGTCGGCTCGGGTCGCCAGTTCGCGGTCACGGTCGACGAGGCGGGCACCTACCCGCTGCACCTGCGGTACGCCAACGGGATCCACCCGTACACCGAGCTGCGCTCCAAGAACGTGTCGCTCTACGTCAACGGCGAGAAGATCGGCCCGTGGACCCTTCCGACGACCGGTGACTGGAAGACGTGGGCCGTCGAGTCGCGCGACGTCGAGCTCGACGCCGGTGCGAACTCCATCGCCATCCAGGTCGACGAGGTGGGCGAGGGCCACGTCAACCTCGACGTCCTGTCGGTCGGCGAGAACGTCGACATCTGCACCCCGGGTGACGTCGAGGACGGCTACACGGCGCTCTTCGACGGCACGCTCGCGAGCCTGAACGACGGGTGGCGGATGGCCGGGCCCGGTGGGTTCGGACGCCAGGACGACTGCTCCATCCGTACCGAGGGCGGCATGGGCCTGCTCTGGTACACCGAGCAGGAGTTCGAGCGGTACAACCTCAAGCTGGACTGGAAGCTCGTGAAGGACGACAACAGCGGGATCTTCGTCGGGTTCCCGAACCCCGGCAACGACCCGTGGGTCGCGGTCAACCAGGGCTACGAGGTCCAGATCGACGCGACGGACGCGGCAGACCGCACCACAGGGGCGATCTACACGTTCCAGGGCGCCGACCCGGAGGCCGTCGAAGCGTCCCTCAAGCCGGTCGGGCAGTGGAACGCGTACGACATCCGGGTCGAGGGGGACCGCATCCGCGTCTACCTCAACGACACGCTCGTCAACGACTTCACGAGCACCGACCCCGCTCGCGACCTGTCGAGCGGCTTCTTCGGGATCCAGAACCACGGCGGTGGCGAGACGGTCTCGTTCCGCAACATCCGGATCCAGGAGCTCGAGGAGGCCGCGGACGAGCTGGCCGTGAGCACGGAGGCGCAGGTGCGCTGCCTCGCGGGCAGGACGCACGTCGCCGTCCGTGCCACGAACGACGACACGGTCCCGGCGGACATCACCCTCTCGACGCCGTTCGGCGAGAAGACGGTCACCGGCGTCCAGCCCGGGAAGTCCGCCTACCAGTCGTTCACCACGAGGGCGACCTCCGTCGAGGCGGGCGTCGCGCAGGTGTCGGCGACGGGTGACGGGCGGACCTTCGAGTCCGACGTCGCGTACGACGCCCTGAGCTGCGGCTGACGGTTCGACCCAGGGGCCCGCGTCCGGCAGCATGCTGCCGGACGCGGGCCCTGACCCGTTCGCACGAGAAGGAGCACCATGCTCGAACGGCTCGGCCGCACCATCGCCCGACGGCGCCGCCTCGTCCTGGCCGCCTGGGCGGCCCTCGTCGTGCTCGGCGCCGTCCTCGGCGGAGCCGTGTTCGACAAGACCCAGGACGTCGACGGCGCACCTGCCGGCACCGAGTCCGCCCTCGCCGCCGAGCGGATCGACGACCTCGACCCGGAGGGCGAGACCGTCGTCGCCGTCCTCTCCGGCCGCGACTTCTACACACCCGGGCTGCTCGAGAGCGCCGGTGCCGTCATGGCCGAGATCCGCGAGATCCCCGGCGTCGTCGAGGTGAGCGACGCCTACACGAGCGGCGGGCTCATCGCCGACGACGCCCAGGGCTCGCTCGTCGTGGTCGAGCTCGACCGGACGCTCGACGACGACGCGGCGCTCGCGGCGGCCGAGCAGGTGTCGGCAGCCCTGCACACGATCGACACCCCCGAGGTGCTCGTCGGGGGTGCGCTCCTCGCGCAGGAGGCGTTCGTCTCCCAGGCCGTGACGGACGCCGCGAGGGGCGAGAGCGTGGCGCTGGCCGTGCTCCTCGTGCTGCTGGTCGTCGTGCTCGGCGGGGTACGGGTCGGGGTGCTGCCGGTGCTGTCCGCGCTCGCGACGATCGCGGCGGCGCTGCTCGTCCTCAGCGGCCTGGTCGCGGCGATGCCGATCAACGAGTTCGCGGTGAACGTCGTGACGATCCTCGGGCTCGGCCTGGGCGTCGACTACAGCCTCCTCGTGATCGCTCGGTTCCGGGAGGAGCGCGAGCGCGCACCGGGGGGATCGGTCGAGGAGGTCATGGGCCGCACCCTCGACGGCGCGGGGCGCGCGGTGCTGACCTCCGGCGTCGCGGTGGGGATCTCCCTCGGCGGTCTCCTGCTGTTCGGTGACCCGCTGCTGTCGGGCATGGCCGTCGGTGGTGTCGTCGTCGTGCTGGTCGCGACGCTCGCCGGGCTGACGCTCGTCCCCGCGCTGGTCGCCGGCTGGCACCGGCACGTGCCCGCGCCGGGCGCGCGCACCTGGATCCGGCGATGGGCGCCGCGCCAGGGTCCGGGGCTGCTCGGCCGGCTCGCGCGCGTCGCGCAGCGGCACGCGGTGCTCGCCACGCTCGGCGCGACCGCGGTGCTCGTCGCGCTCGCCGCACCGCTCGGCTCGCTCACGCTCGGGGACTCCGAGGTGCGGTCGCTGCCGCCGACGGCGGAGGCGCGGCAGGCGAGCGAGGCCGTCACGTCGCGGTTCGCGGACCTCGGGGTGGAGCCCGTCGTCGTGCTCGTCGACGCCCCGGTGCAGGACCAGGCCGTGCTGGACTACCTCGAGGAGGTCGCCGCGCTGCCGGGGGCCACGGACACGCGGCAGGACCTCGACCTGCCGACCGAGGTGACGGCCGTCGAGCTCACCCCGCCCGGGGACGCGACCGACGGCGACGCGCAGCAGCTCGTGCGCGACGTACGCGCCGTCGAGACCGACCTGTCCGTGCTGGTGGGCGGCCCCGCGGCGGAGCTGGTCGACACCCAGGACCACCTGACCGAGCGCGCCCCGCTCGCGCTGGGCGCCGTCGTCCTGGCGACGTTCGTGCTCCTGCTCCTGCTCACCGGCTCCGTGGTGGTGCCCGTCAAGGCCCTCCTGATGAACCTGCTGACGCTCGCCGCGACGCTCGGTGTGCTGGTCGTGGTGTTCCAGCACGGGGTGGGCGCCGGGCTCCTCGGCTTCGAGCCGTGGGGAGCGCTCGACGTCACCACCCCGCTCCTGCTGGGCATGCTCGTCTTCGGACTCTCGATGGACTACGAGGTGTTCCTGCTGTCGCGCATGACCGAGGAGTGGCGCCGCCGGGACCCCGGCGAGGACCCACGGATCGCCAACGACCGCGCCGTCCTGCACGGCATCACCGCGTCCGGACCCGTCGTCACGACGGCGGCCGTGGCGATCGGGATCGTCTTCCTCGGGTTCGCGGCCGGAGAGCTGGTCGCGATGAAGGAGGTCGGCATCGGGCTCGCGGTCGCGGTGCTGCTCGACGTGACCGTGGTCCGTGGGCTGCTGCTGCCCGCGACGATGACACTCCTCGGCCGGTGGAACTGGTGGCCGGGAGGGCGGGGTCAGACGTCGCGCAGCACCTCGGTGACGAACCGCGCCGACCGCTCGCGCAAGCCCTCGACCCGCATCTCGGTGTAGAGCTCGCGCATCGCCGGGTCGTCACCCGTCTCGGTGCGGGTCGGCGCACGACGGACGTTCGCCGAGCAGCGGAAGTCCGTGCAGACGAGCGTCCCGATGGTGTTGCCGCGGCGACCTGCCGCGCCCGCCCGGCGCGCGACGTACAGGCTCACGTCGTCCGTGACGACGATGTCCTCGCACCACGCGCACACGGCACGGCGACGAGGGCCGCCCGTCTTCGCGTCGGACGAGCGCAGGAGGATGCCGGTCGGGACGTCGTCGAGCGGGACGACGGCGTACGCCGCGAGCGGCGCCCGGCGGTCGCGCCACCCGAGGTAGTCGTGGCGGTCCCAGTCGATCGTGGACAGGTCGGGGAGGGTCGCCTGCGCCGCCTCGCGACGGGAGGCGTTGACGAAGGACGCGCGGATCTGGGACTCGGTGAGGGGATGCATGGTGGGCTCTTCCAGGGTCGGCGGAGCCGCCGCGAGGCGCGCGAGGCGCAGGGACGGGCGGCGGCGGGGAACAGATGTCCCCGGCGCACGCCGACGGCAGGACGAGCCGACGGCGAGAGGCCGTCGGCAGGGGGTGAGCGGTCAGGCGTGCGCGGGGAGGGGCCCGCCGGCCGAGCAGGCCCGTGCGGCCACCCCGCATCCCGCGGCGACGCGCTCGTTGCGCAGCATCGTCTCCCCGCCCTCCGTGATCGCTTCTCCCGGACGCGGACGTCCGGCTGCCCGACCCATGATGCGCGGTCCTCGGGGAGAGGTCCAGCGCATTGCTCCGTCAGCCGCCGGCCGCGTCCTCGGCGGCGAGCTGCACGGCGGGCTGCGCGGCGAGCTGCACGGCGATGACGAGGTTGCCGTCCGGGTCGCGCACGTGCGCGTACCGGTCTCCGGAGGCGTCGTCGGTCTGGGCGGGGACGTGCGGCTCGACGCCCGCCGCGGCGAGGTGGCGGAGCGTCGTGTCGAGGTCGTCGACGTAGAGCACGAGGTCGGGTGCGTTGCCCGGGCGGGTGGTGGGGACGCCGTCGGCCACGGGCAGGAGCCACAGGCCCGGCCCGTGCGGTCCCTCGGGGCCGACGTGCAGGAGCCGGACGCCGTCGGCCGTCTCGTCGTGCAGCGTGGCGAACCCGAAGCCGTCCGCGTAGAACGCCGCCGTCGCCGCGAGGTCGCGCGAGAGCAGGACGGTGCGTCCGATCCGAGTCGTCATGCGGGGGATGCTACCGGCGGCGTGGGCGCGCAGGGCTGCACGGGACCGTTGCCGGTACGGTGGAGCCCTACCTGGAGCGCGCGCCCGGAGTCCCGGGCCGGCGCCAGCGCCGACCGCACGACCACGCACCCTCGGAGACACGCATGAGCAGCCAGCCGACGCCGCACGACGACATCCCGACCGCGGGCGGGGCCACCGAGAGCGCGGGAGCCATCGCACGGTTCCTCGTCGCCATGATCCTGTTCATCGGCGGGGTCGTCGTCATGGGCTGGGCGTTCACCGTGGACTCCGCGCAGCCGTACATCTTCGGCGGCGGCATGCTCCTCGTGACCCTCGGGTTCTTCCTCCCGATGAGCGCGCACGAGCGCTGACCACCCCCGCGCCGAGATAGAACGCCGGTCCGCGAGGTAGAACCCCAGTCACGCACTGGGGTTCTACCTCGCGGACCGGCGTTCTGCGTCGCGCTCAGAGGGGGGCGGCCGTCAGGCGAGGGTCGCTCTCCGGATTGTTTGTACGGACTGCTGCTTATTTCTGCTATGTTCCCCGGACCCAGCGACGGGTGCCGTCGCGCTCCGAGTGGAAGGACACCGAGGTGCGTCCGTCGGATGTCGTGCTCTCAGCCGCTGTGATGACCCACCCGTCGCGAGCCGAGGCCGCGCGACGCCTCCGCCGCGCGCACCCCGACCTGGACCTCCGGGTCGTCGTCGATCCCGACCCCGACGGTGCCCCCACCGCGTGGCGGACGGCGCGGGCCGCCTGGTGGGCAACTCGGTGATGGGGCTCCGGCGATCGGTGAGCTTCGCGGGAAGCCGACCGTCGTCGCCGTCGGAGGCCTGCCTCCCGGCGCTCGACCAGGTGCCGTACTACGACTGGTGGGACCAGCAGGCCGCATCGTTCGTCCCGGACCCTTCGGCGGAGGACGGCTGGGCGAGGCTCCGGGGCGGTCCCTCGCTCGAACGCTTCGGTACGACGCCTGCGCGTCTCGCGCCCGAGGTCGAGGACCTGATGGTCGTACTGCCGGACGCTGGTCGTCTGCTCGACACCGTGAGCCGGATCCTCGTCGACGAGATCTACCTCGCGTCCTTCCTCGTCGGTGCGGTCGCCCGCACCGACGGGACGGTGACAGATCTCGCGGCCAACGACTCGGCCGAGGCCGCCCTCGCCACGCTCCCGCAGGGTGCGCTGCGCCGCATCCTGCCGACCCACCGCCTCGACGAGATCTCCGAGCTCCTGCGCCCCGTCGTGCACGCCGGGGTGCAGCACGGCCTTCGCCACGTCGCGGGCGAGCGGGCGCTCACCCGGAACCGTGGCATCCCTTCCTCGCCAGGATCGCGCTCGCCGCACGACTCGCCTCACACCTGACGGGGCGGCCACGAGCGTGAACCGCGTGCGCCACGCCTCTGCCGGCAGGAACGGCCTCGTCATGCGGATGTGGGTCCTCACGGGTTCCGTCGCAGTCGCCGACTCCGTCTTCGGTGCCGTGTTCATCACGCACATGCTTGACCGTGGGCTGAGTCCTGCAGTCATCGGGCTTCTCCTGGTGCTCCCGGCGGTGACCTCGATCGGCATCGAGGCTCCGAGCGGGGCGCTCGGGGACACGTACGGGCACCGCAGGCTCGCCGTCGGTGGGCATCTCGCCTGGGCGGCGGGCCTCATGACGTTCGCGCTCGCCACTGGCCCGGCGGTGTTCGCGGTGGCGATCCTGGTGTGGGCAGTCGGACTCGCTCTGTACTCGGGGACGGTCGTGGCGCTCGTCGCGACGACCCTCAACGCGACCGGGCAGGGCGGGCTCATCGCGGGTGCGGTCCGGGGGAGCGAGGTCACGCGGTGGAGCGCGGCGGCGCTCGCAGCGCTCCTCGTCGTCCTCGGGGTCCCGCTCACCGGCACCTCGGTCCTCGTCGCGGCCTCCGGCGTCCTGCTCCTGCTCGCCGGGTTGTGGGTCGTCGTGGGCTGGCCCGAGTCATCGGTCCGGTCGGAGGTGCCGGTCCGTGCGAGTCTCCTGCTCGGCGCCCGCGTGGTCCTCGGCCCCGGGGGTCGCGGTCTCGTGGTGCTCAGCGTCCTGACGAGCGTGCTGCTCGGGACGCTCATCCTCACCTGGCAGCCCTTCCTCACGGACGTCCTCGAGATCGAGAAGCGCTGGCTCGGCCTCGCGCTCTTCGTCATGTCCGTCGGGGCCGCAGGGGGCGCGGCGCTGTCCCGCTGCACGCAGCGCCTCGATCCGGCGGTGGTCCTCACGGTCCTCGTCCCGGCGCTGGGTCTGAGCCTCGCGGCCGTGGCCCTCGGGAGCTGGGTCGGCGCGGCGGCCTACGTCGCGGCCGAGGTCTTCGTCGGCTGGTCGCTGGCGACCCTCGCCGTCTGGGCGCAGCAGCACCTCCCCGATGGTGTGCGAGCGACGGGGATGTCGATCCTCGGGACGGTGACGGGCGTGACGATCGCCGTCACGAACGGGCTCGTCGGGATCGCCTGGCAGCACCTCGGACTGCTCACGACGTTGTTGTGCTTCGGCGCGGCCGTCGCCCTCCTCGCGGTGTGCGCCGGGTCCGTGATCACGGTCCGTGCGCGCCGAGCGCGACCCAGGCCGCGTGACCTCACGGTCGACACCTCACCCGTGGCAGCAGACCACGCCGGACAGCGTGGACCCACCTGAGACGAACGGTCTCCCGGACGTCGGCGCTGATCCTGGCCGCAGGCTGACCGAACCCGGTGACGGTGCGGGCTGACACCCGCACCGTCACCGGTCACGTCTGTCAGACGAGGGTCGCGCGCACGGCCTTGGTCGCCGCGATGAGGTGCTCGAGCGAGGGCACGGTCTCTTCGTAGCGGCGGGTCTTGAGGCCGCAGTCGGGGTTGACCCACACGACCTTCGCGTCGATGGACTTCACCGCGAGCTCGAGGAGCTCGGTGACCTCCTCCGCCGACGGCACGCGCGGGGAGTGGATGTCGTAGACGCCCGGCCCGATGCCGCGGTGGTAGCCGGCCTCGGCGAGCTCGGGCACGATCTCCATGCGCGAGCGCGCCGCCTCGACGGACGTCACGTCGGCGTCGAGCCCGTCGATCGCGCCGATGACCTCGCCGAACTCCGAGTAGCACAGGTGCGTGTGGATCTGCGTCGCCGCGCGCACGCCCGACGTCGCGAGGCGGAACGAGCGCACCGACCAGTCGAGGTACGCGCCCTGGTCGGCGCGCCGCAGCGGCAGGAGCTCGCGCAGGGCGGGCTCGTCGACCTGCACGATCCCGATCCCGGCCGCCTCGAGGTCGGCGATCTCGTCGCGCAGCGCGAGGCCCACCTGGTTGGCGGTGTCGCCGAGCGGCTGGTCGTCGCGCACGAACGACCACGCGAGGATCGTCACCGGCCCGGTAAGCATGCCCTTGACCGGCTTGGCGGTGAGCGAGGCGGTGAACGTCGACCAGCCGACCGTGATCGGGGCCGGGCGCTGCACGTCGCCCCACAGGATCGGCGGGCGGACGCCGCGCGAGCCGTACGACTGCACCCAGCCGTTCGCGGTCACGGCGAACCCGTCGAGGTTCTCCGCGAAGTACTGCACCATGTCGTTGCGCTCGGGCTCGCCGTGCACGAGGACGTCGAGGCCGATCTCCTCCTGGAGCGCGACGACGCGGCGGATCTCGTCCTGCATCGCGGCCGTGTAGTCGGCGTCGGACAGCTGGCCCTTGGCGTTGAGCGCCCGCGCCCGGCGGATCTCCGGCGTCTGCGGGAACGACCCGATGGTCGTCGTCGGCAGGAGGGGGAGATCGAGCTCGGCGGCCTGCGCGGCCGCACGCTCGGCGTAGTCGCCGCGGGCGAAGTCCGCGTCGGTGAGGGCGGCGGCGCGCTCGCGCACCGCCGGGACGACGACGCCTGCCGCCGTGGCGCGGGAGGCGACGGCGGCGCTCGCCTCGTCGAGCTGCGCGCGGACCGCGTCGCGGCCGTCGGTGAGGCCCGCGGCGAGGGTCGCGACCTCGGCGACCTTCTGGTCGGCGAACGCGAGCCAGGCCTTCAGGCGCGGGTCGCGCCCGTCCGTGCCGTCCCAGACGTCCTCGTCCACGTCGTGCGGCACGTGCAGGAGCGAGGTCGAGGTGCCGACGGTCACGGCACCGGCGCCGAGGGCGCCGAGCTGCTCGAGCACGGTGAGCTTCGCGTCGAGGTCGGCGCGCCACACGTTGTGCCCGTCGATCACGCCCGCGACGAGCGTCTTGGTCTCCAGCCCGGCGACGGGGCCGGCCGGGACGGACCCCTTGACGAGGTCGATCGCGATCGCCTCGACGTCGGTGCCGGCGAGCAGCGCGAGGCCGTCGCCGTCCTCGCCCTGCAGCCCGCCGAACGGTGCGGCCACGAGGATCGCGGGGCGGTCGGTGCCGACGGCGAGCTCGCTCGCCAGCGCCTGGTACGTCGCCTCGATCGCCTCGTGCAGGTCGGCGACGGGGACGTCGATCGAGTCGGACACGAGGATCGGCTCGTCGAGCTGCACCCAGGGAGCCCCGGCGGCGGCGAGCGCACGCAGCAGCTCGGCGTACACGGCGACGACGTCACCCAGGCGGGACAGGGGGTGGAAGCCCGGTGCGGCGTCGTCGGCCGCCTTGGACAGCGCGAGGAACGTCACCGGCCCGACGACGGTCGGCCGGGTCACGACCCCGGCCTCCTTCGCCTCGACGAACTGGCGCACGACACGGTCGTCGGCGAACCGGAACGGCGTGGAACCGCTGATCTCGGGGACGAGGTAGTGGTAGTTCGTGTCGAACCACTTCGTCATCTCGAGCGGGGCGTCGTCGCCCGCGCCACGGGCGACCGTGAAGTACCCGGCGAGGTCGAGGCGACCGTCCGCGTCGGTGAGGGACGCGAACCGGGACGGCACGGCACCGAGGAGGGCCGCGGCGTCGAGCACCTGGTCGTAGTAGGAGAACGAGCCGGGCACGGCGCCGTCGGACGCGTCGAGGCCGAGCTCGACCAGCCGCTGCACGGTGGAGATGCGCAGGTCGGCGGCCGTGGCCTCGAGCTCGTCGGCGGTGGTCGTGCCGGCCCAGAAGGCCTCGACGGCCTTCTTCAGCTCGCGGCGGCGGCCGATGCGCGGGTACCCGAGGACGGAACCGGTCGGGAAAACGGGCGTGGTGACGGAAGAGGTGGTCATGAGATGTCCTGTCGGTGGTGCAGCCGGGTCGGTCAGACAGCGGTGCCGTTGCGGGCGACGTCGCTGACCGGCCGGGCGGCTGGAAGGTCGGGCAGGGAGGTGCCGGTGACCCACGGCCCGCTGGCCAGGTCCGGGGAGAGGGGGTCGCCGCCGACATCGCTGCCGTCGGTGACCGCCCTCACCCCGCCGCCGAGGTGGACTCCCTCGAGCAGGTCGAGTGCGGCGCGATGCTTGTTGAACGTGTAGATGTGCAGGCCGGGAGCCCCGGCGTCGAGCACCTTGCGGGCGAGGTCGACCGAGTACGCGATGCCGAGGGCGTGCTGCCGCTCGGGGTCGGTCTCGGCCTCGAGCGCCGCGAGCAGGTGCGCGGGTGCACGCACCCCCGTGAGCGTCTCGACGCGCACGAGGCGCGCCGGGTCGGTCGTGGGGATCAGGCCCGCGAGGATCGGGATCGTGACCCCGGCGGCGCGGGCCGCGGCGACGAAGTCGACGTACGACGACGCCTCGTAGAACAGCTGCGTGATCGCGAAGTCGGCGCCCGCCTGCTGCTTCTGCCACAGGCGGCGCACCTCCTGCTCACGGGTGGTGCCCGCGGCGACGTTCCCGTCGGGGAACGTCGCGACGGCGATCGTCAGCGGTCGGGCCGCGCCCCGCAGGGCGAGGCTCGGGTTGGCGGCGCAGCGCGAGGCCTCGACCTCGCGCAGCAGGGCGACGAGCTCGGTGCTGGACCGTACGCCGTCGGACGGGGGGTTCCAGTCCGGCTGGTCCTTGGGCGGGTCGCCGCGCAGGGCGAGGAAGCTGCGCACGCCGGCGTCGAGGAAGTCGGTGATGACCTCCTCGACGTCCTCGCGCGACGCCCCGACGCAGGTCAGGTGCGCGATCGGCAGGACCGGTGTGCCCTGCAGAAGACGCCCGATGACGCGTCGCGACGTCTCCCGGTCGTTGCCCGCCGCACCGTAGGTGACGGAGACGAAGTCCGGGTGGGTGGCGACCAGGCGCCGCGCGGTCTCCCAGAACTTCGGGGCGGCGTCGGGCCGGCGGGGTGGCATGAGCTCGAACGAGACCGTGGGTCCCGCTCCGGTGTGCGCCTGACCGATGGCGTCCGCGACGCTCATCGTGCCCCTCCACGGGCACGCAGCGGACCGCCGACGTGGCGCCGCGGTGCGGTCGCCGTCGGGACGGTCGGACGGGTTGCCTCTTCCATGCGTCACTCCATCGAACCTGGCTGTAGCACCTTTGTCCTCGGGAGGCTTCCGTCGGCGGGTTGCTGCGGTGTCGTCGAGCCAGGACTCTCGACCGCTCTGGATGGTTGACACGATCGTAGGTGCCATCCAGGATCCGGTCCAGAAAGTGCTCGTAGAGTGAGACGTACGGGAGGGGTCAGCCTCCGTAGCGGATCTCGACGCGGCGGTTGGCCTCCCGACCCTCCGGGGTCGAGTTGTTCTCGACGGGCTCGCTCTCGCCGCGCCCGGCCACCATGAGGTCGAGGTCCGGGCGTGCCTCCGTGACGGCGTCCGCGACGGTCTGCGCCCGCTCCTCCGAGAGCAGCCGGTTGTCCTCGTCCGTCCCGACGTCGTCGGTGTGGCTCGTGACGGACACCTCCGCGCCGTCGGGCACGTCCGCCACGAGCTCACCGATCCGCACGGTCGCGGAGGTGGACATCTCGGCGCTGTCGATCGCGAAGAGGATGTCGCTGTCCAGGCTCACGACGGTCTCGGCGCCGTCGGACGTCTCCGTCTCGAGAGGCCTCACGTGGCCCGCGGGGTCCCAGCGGTGGATGCTGGCCGCGACGAGCTCCGGCGACGGCGCGGTGAACTCGGCCGGCACCACGTCGTCCGGCGAACCGCCCGGGACGCCGGCACCCGCCGTCGGCGTCACGACGAGCAACCCCAGCCCGACCAGCACACCGACCGCAAGGCCGGGTGCCCGACCCGTCCGACGCTGTGGGCGCGCGCTCATCGGGTGATCGGGACGTCGGGGAGCACGGGGTAGTCCTCGCGCAGCACGACGTCCACGACCTCGATGTCGTCCTCGGGCGCGGCGAACACCGCGTAGGCGTACATCGGTTCGCCGCGCAGCGCCTCGACGTCACGCTGGCCGGTCGCCCACCACCGGTTGCCCTCGCTGATCACCGAGTACTCCTTGAGGTTCTCGCGGTCGATGAGCCGCAACGAGACGCCGAAGAAGAGCGAGGGGTTGAAGACCTCACCGAGCGGGACCGCCTCCGAGTCGCCGACGCTCGCGAAGTCCGGCGTCACGACCAGGCGGAGCACCATCGTCTCGCCCTCGACGGTCAACGACTGCACGCCCACGGTCGCGGTGTCGTCCGGACGCTCGACGTCGGGCACGACCTGCTGCGCGACGACCGGCTCGCCCTCGCGCGGGTCGGACGTCTGCGTCGCCTCTGTCTCCTCGGCCATGTCGGTGGCGTCGCTGGTGGCGCCCGCAGGCGTCGTCGCCGGCTCGGACGACGTGCCTCCCGTGCAGCCGGTGAGCAGCGCTGCCACCGCGAGAGCCGTGACCGTCGTCCTGCGCATGTGTCCGTCCTTCGCTCCGCGTGCGCCCGGTCACCGATCCGGCGCCGAGCAGGCCTGCGCCATACTAGGCGGGTACGACGGTTCGGCTCCGAAGGGTTGCGACGTGCGAGGACGCTTGCGGACGACAGCTCTGCTCGCGGTGCCGTCGGTACTGGTGCTGCTAGGTGCGTGCGCGGCGTCCTCCGACGGCACGACGCCACCTGCGGGTTCCGACGGCTCGGCGTCGATCGCCATCGACCGCTTCACGGACTGGCATCCGCCGCTGCCGGCGCTCTCCGAGGGGGTCACCAGTGCGGTGGTCGACATCTCGACCGACCCGGCCCGACTGATCGTCACGACGTGGGGTAGCTCGAGCTGTCCGGTCGTCCCGGTCGCGATCGCCTGGGCGGACGCGTCGACGCTGCAGCTCTCCGTGGAGCCGCACCCGGCTCGGGAATGCACGGCCGACCTCGCGGCGGTGAGCCAGGTCGTCGAGGTCCCACCGGGTCACCCCGTGACCGACGCGGTCGGCGTCGAGGTGGGCGGCAAGCCGGTCCGCAGCGGCGTGACCGACGATCCGCAGATCGACGACGTGACTCGCCCCTGACACGGGCGGCTAGCGTGGGGGGACGGACCGGTGACCCGACCTGACGGAGGACCCGCGATGCAGCGCACCACGACGGACCCGGACGAGCTCGTCGAGAGTCTCCCGGACCGCTTCCGCGCCGACGTCGCACGCCTCGACGCCGAGCTCTCCCGCGTCTTCGCGGGGCACTCGCGCGTGGCGTGGGAGGGCGTGTTCTGGGGTGGGAGCGAGCAGCGCATCATCGGGTACGGCGACATGGTCGACGTCCGGCCGCGGCGCGACCCGGTCGAGTGGTTCGTCGTCGGGCTCGCGGCGCAGCAGGACTCCGTGAGCGTCTACGTCAACGCGGTCGAGGACGGGCAGTACCTCGCCGAGCGGCACGCCCACGAGCTCGGCGGCGCGAAGGTCGGCAAGTCCGTGATCAGCTTCCGGTCGCTCGACGACGTCGACCTCGACGTCCTGCTCGACCTCGCCGCCCGTGCGGCCGCCCAGGTGGATCCCGCACCGCCGCCCACAGGCCGGGTGGAGGTGACCGACGTCGGGCGCGACCTCGTGCTCGAGCGCACGTTCCACGCCCCCGCCGACGACGTCTGGTCGAGCCTCACCGACCCCGAGCGCCTCGCGGGGTGGTTCGGGGTGCTCGACGGCGACCTCCGCCCGGGCGCGACCGTCCAGGTCCGGCTCATCGCGGAGGAGGGCGAGCCGCTCGAGGAGATCAACGTCCTCGCGTGCGACCCGCCGCGGTCGTTCTCGATCGACCAGGGCGGCTGGCGCCTCGACGTCACCGTGACGCGCCAGCGGGTGCGCACGACCGGCGTCGAGCTGCGCCACCACCTCGGCCGTGACGACGACCCGGGCGACATCGGCCCGGGCTGGGAGTTCTACCTCGACCGCTTCGTGGCGTCCCGGGGTGGCCCGCCCGCCAAGCCGTTCGAGGTGTACCTCGAGACGTTGCGCGAGCACTACGCCGGGCAGGCACCCGGCGCGGTCACGGCACCCCGGGAGGCGTGACCCCGGTGAGCCGGCGGACGGCGCCGAGCACGTCGACGTCGTCGTGCGGCTCGGTGTCGAGCGCGCGGTGGATGGTCATCCCCTCGATGAACGCGTCGAGCACGCGGCACGTGGCCGCAGAGAAGTGTCGCCCGAGAGCGTCCCGGCTGCGCCGCATCCAGTCGTTGGTGAGGGTGCGGTAGGCAGGGTCGCGCGCGGCGAGCGTGTACAGCTCGTGGGAGAGCACGAGGTCGCGCTGGGTGGCGAAGACGTCGTGCGTGATGAGCGTGGTGACCGCCTGGACCGCGTCCTCCGGGGTGCGGGCCTCGACCATGCGGCGCTCGAACTGGGCGGCGGCGTCGCGCGCGAAGCGCCCGAACGCCTCGTGCAGGAGTTCGTCCATCCCGGCGAAGTGATAGGTCATCGACCCGAGCGGCACGTCGGCCGCCGTGGCCACGCGGCGGTGGGACGTCCCCGCGACCCCGTGCTCGGCGATGACGTCCAGGCACGCGTCGACGATCCGGTCCCGTCGCCCCGGGTCGTGACGGCGGGCGCGCTGCGGTGGGGCGGGGGTCGTGACGTCGGGTTCCACGGCTCAGAGCTCCCGGATCACGCGCGCCGGGTTGCCGACGGCGACGACGTCCGCGGGCAGGTCCCGCGTGACCACGGCGCCCGCACCCACGACCGTGTTCTCCCCGATGCTCACGCCCGGGCACACGATCACGCCACCGCCGAGCCAGACGTTGTCGCCGATCGTGATGGGCTTCGCCGCCTCGAGCTTGTCGCGGCGAGGTCCCGGCTCGACCGGGTGGGTGGGCGTGAGGAGCTGGACGTTCGGGCCGATCTGGCAGTCCTCGCCGACGGTGATCGTCGCGACGTCGAGCGCTGTGAGGTTCGAGTTGACGAACGTGCGTGCGCCGACGTGCAGGTTCTCGCCGTAGTCGACGGTGAGCGGGGGCTTGATCCAGGCGCCCTCGCCGAGGGTGCCGAGCAGGTCGGTGAGGATCGCGCGCGACGAGGGGTCGTCGGCGACGACGGCGCGGTGGTACTCGTCGACGAGGCGCATCCCGCGCTTCGCGAGGCGCTCGTTCTCCGGGTCGTCGGCGACGTACAGGTCACCCGCGAGCATGCGCTCGCGGTTCGTGCGGTCGTCACCGGCGAAGTGGTCGACGGTCATGCGGGGACCTCCTCGGTCGTGCGGGGGCGTGGGGTGGCGGCGGTGCGGCGTGCGGGCAGGACGCCGGCCAGCAGCACGACGAGCGCGCCGGCCAGGGGCAGGACGAGCAGGCCTGCCCGCAGGCTGGTCGCGTCCGCGACGAGGCCCACGACCGGCGGGGACAGCAGGAAGCCGAGCCGCATGAGCCACGAGACGAGCGTGAGACCCGTCCCGGTGCGGAGGCCGGGCAGCTCGTCGGCCTGCTGCATGGCTGCCGGCACGAGCGTGGCGACGCCGAACCCGGCGGCCGCGAAGCCGGCGATGGTGCCCGGCACGGTCGGGACGGCGAGCGCGAGGCCCGTGCCGAGGGCGACGAGCAGCCCGCCGCCGCGGGCGACGGAGCGCTGACCGAAGCGGTCGACCATACGGTCGCCGACGAGGCGCCCGACGAACTGCGCACCCACGAGTGCGACGAACCCGGCTGCGGCGAGCGTCGCCGGTGCCCCGAGCGAACCCGAGAGGTAGACCGCGCTCCACGTGATGCCCGCGTCCTCGACGAGCGTCCCGGCGACCGCGACGAGCACGAGGGCGACGAGGACGAGGACGGTGCGTCCGGGGACGCCGGACCGCGACGTCCGTGAGGTCGAACCCGTGGACACGTCGGGGGCGGCTGGCGCGCCCGCGCCCGCCGGGAGGTGCGCCGCCCCCTCCGGGGCGTCGTCGAGACCCGGGAGGCACGACCGCAGCGCGACGAGGGCGACGACGGAGAAGAGCACGGCGGTGCCCGCGAGGTGCGCGCCGAGGGGGATGTCGAGGGCGATCGCGGCGGCGGCCGTCGCGCCGCCCAGCACGGCGCCGATCGACCAGAGCGCGTGGAAGCCGTTGATGATCGAGCGTCCGTAGCGGCGCTGGACCCGCAGACCGTGGGCGTTCTGCGCGACGTCGGTGAACGCGTCCATCGCGCCCGCGGCGAAGAGCGCGACGACGAGCAGGGGCAGGGCCGGCGCCAGCCCGGCGAGCAGGATCCCGACGCCCGTCAGGACCGTGCCTGCGACGGCGACCCGCGCCGAGCCGAACCGGCGCACGAGCGTCGCGGCCGCCAACCCTGCCGCGATCGCGCCGGCAGGGAAGGCGGCGACCGCGAGTCCGTAGGCGGTGTTGGTGAGGTCGAGCGCGTCCTTGACCTCGGGATAGCGCGGCACGAGGTTGGCGAGCAGCGCGCCGTTCGTGAGGAACAGGGCGGCGACCGCCCCCCGCGCGCGCCGGTCGACGGTCGAAGGCCGCGCAACGGTGGTCACAGACATGCGTACGATCGTACACCCCAAGCGTACGCTCGTACACAACGACCTCCCCGGCCCCCACCCCACCCCACCCCACCCCGCCGAACAGGCGGTTTCTCGGCACGCACGCGCGATCCTGCCGAGAAGCCGCCTGTTCGGCGGGCTGGGGGGTGGGAGGGGGTCAGGAGGGGAGGAGGCGGCCGTCCTGCCAGTGGACCGGCACGGGGTCGCCGACACCGCCGACGAACCGGCCGTCCGGGCCGTCGTGCCGGAACGCCAGCAGGACCCACGTGCCGTCGCGCTGCTGCGCGAGCCGGCCGCTGTACCAGCGTGAGTCGGTGAGCTGCCATGCGCCCGCGACGTCGTACGGGCCGAGGAGCGAGTCGGCGCGCGCCGCCCACACCCCGCCCGTCGTCCCGACGCGTCGGGACTCGGACATGTCGGAGGCGACGCACGAGAACAGGAGGACGGGGACGCCGTCGACCACCTCGACCTGCATGACCTCAAGCTGGCCGAATCCCTGCCCCGGCACGCTGAGCGGCGGTCGCAGCTCCCAGGTGCGCAGGTCCGGGGACCACGCGTGCCCGACGACGCCCCGGTCGTGGGCAGGTCCGGTCCGGCCGCGCGCGGTGAGGAGCATGTGCCAGCCGTCCCCGCCCGGGTCGGCGAGCACCCACGGGTCACGGAACGCCTCGTCGTGCCACTGCCCGTCGGCGAGGGTCTCGTACCAGTGGCCGTCGGCCTCCAGGACCGGGTTCTCCGGTGCCTTGTGCCAGGTGAGGAGGTCCGACGACGTCGCGTAGCCGATGCGCTGGACGTTGCTGTCGAGCGCGCGGGTGGAGCCGGTGTAGAAGAGGAACCAGGTGCCGTCGTCGTGCCGGACGACGGACCCGGTCCAGGTCGCGAGGTCGTCCCACGCCGGTGCGTCGCTGCGGACCAGGGCGTCGGTGACCCGCGTCCACGTGACGAGGTCGTCGGAGACCGCGTGCCCGATCGACGCTCGGTAGTGGCGGGCCTCGGGGTCGTGCAGGGCGCGTGAGGCGTAGAGGAAGAAGAGGTGGTGCTGCTCGCCGTCGTCGGCGAGCCAGAAGTCCCACACCCAGGAGTCGGGAAGCGTGAACATGTGGACCCTTTCGAGCTGGTGGCGGGGTGGTGCCCGGCTGCGCGGCGGCGCAGCCGGGTCAGCCCTTGACCCCGCTGGCGGCGACGCTGCTGACGAACGCGCGCTGGAAGGACAGGAAGACGAGCAGGACCGGCAGTGTGATGAGCGACGTGTACGCCATGACCTCGCCCCAGGCCGTGTTGAGCTGGAAGAAGTACTGCATGCCGACCATCACGGGTCGGAGCTCCTCGGTCTGCACGACCATGAGCGGCCACAGGTACTGGTTCCACGCCGGCAGGAAGGTGAGGATCGCGACCGTCGCGAACGCCGGTCCCGCGAGCGGGGCGACGATCTTGCGGTAGATCGTGAACCAGCCGGCGCCGTCGATACGGGCGGCCTCGTCGAGCGACTTCGGGATCGTCGAGAAGTACTGGGTGAACAGGAAGATCGAGAACGCGTTCGCGATGAACGGCACGATCTGCACGTGGTACGAGTTCAGCCAGCCGAAGTCGTACTTGAGCACCCCGCCCTCCATGACGAGGGTCGGCAGCTTCGAGACCCAGTAGACCATCGGGACGGCGATCGTCTCGAAGGGCACGATGAGGGTCGCGATGACGACGCTGAGGACGAGGGCGCGGCCCTTCCACTGCAGCCGGGAGAGCGCGAAGCCGGCCATGCTGTTGACGACCAGCCCGATCCCCACGACGAGGACCGTGACGAGGACGGAGTTGAAGAGGAACCGGGCGACGGGCACCCGGTCGAACACCCCGAAGTAGTTGTCGAGGCTGATGTCCCCGGTGGGGACGAACGCCCGCAGCGAGTTCGAGTCCGACAAGATCTGCGCGTCCGGCTTGAGGCTCGAGACGAACATGAAGACGAGCGGGAAGAGGAAGACGACGGCCAGGAGCGTCATCGTGAGGTAGGACGCGATCCTGCGACGGGTGCGGACGCCGTGCGCGCCGGCGCCCCCGTCCTTGTCGGCGTCCTTGCCGGACTTCTTGCCGGACTTCTTGCCGGTGTCCCGCAGGTGCGGGGAGACGGTGGTCATGGCTCAGTCCTTGTCTCGGGTCAGGTACCGCTGCACGAGCGCGATGATGAGGACGAGGACGAAGAAGATCAGCGAGATCGCCGCCCCGTAGCCCGTCTCCTGCTCGCGGTATCCCTTGCGCACCGCGTGGTAGACCAGCGTCGTCGTCGAGTTCACGGGGCCGCCCTGGGTCATCACGTCGATCTGGACGAACAGGCCCAGCGCCGCGATGGTGATCGTCACGAGGACGAAGACCATCGTGGAACGCAGCCCCGGCCAGGTGACGTTGGCGAACAGCTGCCACGGGCTCGCGCCGTCCATCCGCGCCGCCTCGTAGAGCTCCTCGGGGATGGTCTGCAGGCCCGACAACCAGATGAGCATGTGGAAGCCCACGGCCTGCCAGATCGACAGCACGATGATCGCCCCCAGCGCCGTGCTGGGGTTCTCGAGCCAGGCGGTTCCCTGCCAGGCGCCGAACGTGATCGTGTCGATGAACGAGTTCACGAGCCCGTCCTCGCGGTACATGAACCGCCAGAGGATCGACACGACGACGATCGACGTGACCACCGGGATGAAGAAGATCACGCGGAACGCCGTGACGCCCCTGATCTTCTGGTTCACCAGGACCGCGAGGAACAGGCCGAGTCCCGCCTGCACGGGTACGACGACCACGGCGAACAGGAACGTGTTGATGAGCGAGCGCACGAACACGGGGTCCGCGGCGAACGCACGCACAAAGTTGTCGAGGCCGACGAACCGCGGCGGGTTCGGCGAGATGAGCCGGGCGTTCGTGACGGAGAGCCCGAACGCGAGGAGCACCGGCACGACGAGGAACAGCAGGAGCAGGATCGCCGCGGGGGCGGCCATCGCGAGCCCGGCGCGGCGCTCGCCGCGCTGCGACGCGGAGGCCCGACGGCGGCCCGGTGG
Organism: Oerskovia flava; assembly: GCF_026163685.1. Lineage (GTDB taxonomy): Bacteria > Actinomycetota > Actinomycetes > Actinomycetales > Cellulomonadaceae > Oerskovia_A > Oerskovia_A flava. The sequence goes on along the minus strand of NZ_JAOXSR010000006.1, from coordinate 84,659 downwards.
CGCGACGGGCGGCTCACCGTCGGTGATCGGTGGGGTGGGCGGGAGAGAGGGGGTCGAGGGTGCGGTTGACGTCGTCATGGTGCACGTCCGTTCCGGCGGGGGCGGCTCTCACCGCCCCCGCCGATCGGGGACGGTCGGCTCAGAAGCCGTACCCGTCGTTCGACTCGATGTTGGCGTCGATCTCGCGGACCGCCGTGTCGAGCGTCGACTGCACGTCGGCGCCGTTCATGATGTCCTTGCCGGCCTTCTCGAACGTCGAGGAGATCACGGGGTAGGCCGGGGTCTCCGGCCGGGCGAGGGCGAAGCGCTCGGAGAGCTCGACGAACGGTCGCAGGGCGCCGTCCTCGGAGAAGTGCTCGGACGCCTCGACCGCGCTCGCTGTCGCCGGGATGACGACCTGCTTGTCGCTGAACTCGGTGAGGTACTCGTCGGCGAAGCTGAACTCCAGGTATGCGCGGGCGCCGTCCGTCGCGTCGCAGGAGGCCGAGATGCCCCACTGCCACGACCCGCCGCCGATCGTCACGCCCTGCCCGAAGTCCGGCGGGGGAAGGATCAGCAGGTCGTCACCGACGGCGTCGAGCGAGTCCATCGCGTTCCAGACGCCCGTGTAGCTGAGCGCTGCCTCGTCGTTGTTGAACTCCTCGTTGCCGATGGTCCCCGAGCTGCTCGTGTAGCCGGCGGTGAAAGCGTCCTGGAACCAGGTGAAGAACTCGACGGCCTCGGGGCCGTTGAGGGCGCCGTCGGCCGTGAGCATCGTGCTGCGGTCGACGAGGTCGCCGCCCGCGCTCTGGAGCATGGGCGAGTAGGCGTAGGACCACCACTCGCCGGTGTCCTCGGCGCCGATGTCGAGCGGTGTGTCGTAGCCGGCGTCCTGGAGCGTGGCGAGCGCGGCGTCGAACTCGTCGATCGTCCACGGCTCGTCCGTCGTGGGGATGCGGATGTCGTTCTCCTCGAGCACCGACTGGCGTGCGAAGACCGAGAGCGCGGCGTCCCAGTACCCGGCCGAGTAGATCTCGTCCTGGTAGGTGCCCACCGCGGTGGGCAGCAGGGCGTCGGTGATCTCCGTCGGGAGCCCGAGCGGCTGGATGTACCCGGCCCAGGCCCAGTTCGGCACGATGGGGCCGTCCATGTCGAGCAGGCACGGGAGGTCGCCCGCCGCGGCGGCCGCGACGATCGCGTCGTTGTACGCGCCCTGGGGGAACGACTCCTCGACGACCACGTACTCGTCCTGGGACGCGTTGAAGTCCTCGATGATCTGCTGGTAGACCTCGAGCTCGGCCGGGTTGCCCGCCGAGTGGGTCCACATGCTCAGCTCGACGGGTCCGTCGCCGTCGCCGGGGGTGGCGCCGCCCTGCCCGGCCTGCCCGCACGCGGTGAGTGCGAGGGCCGAGACCGCGGTCGCGGATACGATCGTCAGGAGGGATCTGCGGTTCATCTGGGGTTTCCTCTCTTGGTGACCCGACCTCCACGTCGGGTCACCGCTCGGTGTCCGCCGTCGGCGGGCACAGGGTTGTGTCAGGCTCGTCGCCGGCTGGAGTTGGTAGCTGCTGCCGGCGGCGAGCTCACGGAGTCCCGACGCACGATCGGGCACGGCATGAGCCGGGTGCTGCGGGGCGCCTCGTGCGCGCGGACCCCGAGGGCGACCTCTGTCGCCCAGCGACCCATCTCGTAGTGGGGGAGCGCGATGGTCGTCAGGGGCGGGTCGAGCTCGCCCGCGACCAGCTGCTGGTCGTCGTAGCCGACGACGGACAGGTCGCGCGGGATCTCCAGTCCCCGGCGGTGCGCGGCGACGTAGACGCCCGCGGCCATCCGGTCGTTGAAGCAGAAGATCGCCGTCGGCCTGCGGTCCGCGGGCAGGTCGAGGAGGCGCTCGGTCGTCTGCCGTCCGCCGGCGGCCGACGTCTCGCCCCGCACGTGCAGCGCGGGGTCGGGCTCGATGCCCGCCTCGGCGAGCACCGCCAGGTAGCCCTCGTGACGCAGCGCGGACGCGACGGGCGGTTCCGGCTCGTCGACGTCGAGGTAGGCGATGCGGCGGTGGCCGGCCGCGACGAGCTCGCGCACCGCCGACACCCCGCCCTCGCGGTCGTCGGGCACGACGGCGGAGAAGTCGCCCGTCGCCGGCCGGCAGTCCAGGAAGACGGTCCCGGCGGGCAGGCCCTTCGGCACGTCCACGACCCGGTGCCACATCGCGGCGTAGATCATGGCGTCGACCTGCTGGCCCGTGAGCGCGCGGATGGCGTCCTGCTCGACCTGCGGGTCGCTCTCGGTGTCGACGAGGAAGACGAGGTAGCCGTGCTCCCGCGCGGCGTCCTGGGCGCCGGCGAGCATGCGGCCGGCGAACGGCGTCGTGGCGATGGTGTCGGAGATGAGCCCGATGGTCCGGGTGCGCTGCATGCGCAGCCCGCGGGCGACGGTGTTGGGGGAGTACCCGACCTCGGCGGCGGCACGGCGGACGCGCTCGCGGGTCTCGTGCGGGATGCGGACGTCCCGGTCGTTGAGCACGAGGGACACCGTGCTGGTCGAGACGCCGGCGGCGGCGGCGACGTCGGAGATCCGGACCCGCCCCATGTGATCACCCACTTCCTCGTGAGATCGGTAGGTCTGCTAAATCGATTGAACACCTTGAGTGTGCACCTCCCTACCGGCCCCGTCAAGAGCCCCCGGTGCCGAACAGGCGGTTTCTCGGCACGATCGCGCGATCCTGCCGAGAAACCGCCTGTTCGGCGGGGGTGGGGCGCCGGGGGGTGGTGGGACCTAGGCTGGCGGTATGGATCCCGAAGAGCGCCTGGCCGTCTTCCTCGACTACGACAACCTCGCGCTCGGTGCGCGGGAGCACCTCGGGGGGATGGCGTTCGACTTCGGTCCCATCGCTGACGCCCTCGCCGTCCGCGGCCGGGTCGTCGTCCGCCGCGCCTACGCGGACTGGTCCTACTTCGACGAGGACCGCCGCGCACTGACCCGTCACCAGGTCGAGCTCATCGAGATGCCGCAGCGCATGGGCGCCTCGCGCAAGAACGCCGCGGACATCAAGATGGTCGTCGACGCGATCGAGATGGCGTTCGAGCGCGACTACATCTCGACGTTCGTCATGTGCACGGGGGACAGCGACTTCACCCCGCTCGTCCACAAGCTGCGCGAGCTCAACAAGCGCGTGATCGGGGTCGGCGTCGAGAACTCGACGTCCCGGCTCCTGCCGCCCGCGTGCGACGAGTTCCTCTTCTACGAGCGGCTCGAGGGCGTCGACGTCCCCGACGAGCCGGTCGAGCACCGCGCGCGCGCCGCCAACCCCCGCCGTGGCCGGTCCCGCGGCGGCGCCCCTGCTGCCCCCGCGCCGGAGCCGGCTGCGGCGCCCGAGCCCGCGCCCGCCGTCGGGCAGGACAAGGACCGCCCTGCCGACCCGGCGCCCGTACCCGAGCCGGCTCCCGAGCCCCAGGAGGCGCCCGAGGAGCGCGAGGTCGAGAAGCCCACGCTCGAGGTACGGGTCGCCCAGACGCTCTCCGACCTGCAGTCGTCGACCAACGGCGCCGTCACGGCCTCGTTGCTCAAGCGCACGCTCCTGCGCAAGGACCCCACGTTCAGCGAGGCCGCGTACGGCTTCCGCGGGTTCGGCCAGGCGCTGCGGCACCTCGCGGAGCAGGGCGTCGTCGAGCTCGCGGACGGCCCTGCCGCAGGCGACCCCGAGGTCTCGCTGCCCGAGCAGGGCGACCTCGCGCAGGCGTTCTCGCTCCTGCGCACCGTCATCGAGGACGCGGGCGGCGCGGTCGCGCTCTCGGGCCTGAAGAACCAGCTCCGCCAGCAGCAGCCGGCGTTCAGCGAGAAGGCGCTCGGTTTCGGCGGGTTCCTGCAGTTCTGCAAGGCCGCGCAGGCCGACGGCGTGGCGCGGCTGCGCTGGGACCCGGAGGCTGACGACTACATGGTCACGACGTCCGGCCGCTGAGCGACCGGCGGGTCGTCGCCCGCCCTGCGCAGGCGTCGGATCGGCTCGCCGCGCGGCATCCTGCCGAGGGGGCTAGCGTGCTGCCGTGGCCGACGAGAGCGCGGGGCGGGGCAGACGGTCGTTGCGCGAGACCGTCACGGTGGTGCTGCTGTCCGTGACAGCGGTGCTGACGGCGTGGAGCGGGTTCGAGTCCAGCAAGTGGGGCGGCGAGATGTCCATCGCCTTCTCGCGCGCGTCGACCCAGCGCATCGAGGCGTCGACCGAGTCGACCAAGGCCCTCGCCGCCCGCGCGATCGACCTCCAGGTGTTCAGCCTGTACCTCGAGGGAGTCGCCGACGGGAACGCCGAGCTCGAGGACTTCGCGCGGGACAGGTTCACGCCGCACTTCGAGCCCGCGTTCGACGAGTGGCTCGCGTCGCGCCCGCTGCAGAACCCCGACGCCGCACCGAGCCCGTTCGCTCTCGACTCCTACGTCCCGCCAGGGGAGGTCGAGGCGGCCGAGGCGGACGCGCGGGCCGACGCCTACTTCGCGCAGGCCCTGGTGAACAACCAGCGCGGCGACGACTACACGCTCGTCACCGTGCTCTTCGCGCTCGTGCTGTTCTTCGGTGCGTTCGCCGGGCGGTTCCGCTCGGAGCGGGCGTCGTGGGGGATGGTCGGCGCGGGTACCGCGCTCCTGGTCGCAGGCATCGGGCTCCTCCTGACGTTCCCGAAGATCGTCTGACGCCCGCGGAGCGCCCGCGCCGACCACCCCTCGTCACCCTGGCACGGAGGGGCTCAGCGGCCGACGAACGCGAGCAGCGCGGCGTTGACCTCGTCGGCGTGCGTCCACAGCAGACCGTGAGGCGCGCCCTCGACCTCGACGTACTCGGCGTCGGGGACGGCGGCGTGGAAGCGGCGGCCCGTGGCGTCGATCGGCAGGATGTTGTCCTTCGTGCCGTGGAGGATGAACGTCGGCTTGCCCGCGGCGCGGACGGCCTCGACGTCGTCCCGGAAGTCCTCGATCCATGAGGGGACGACCGCGTACGCGGCGACGGGCGCCGAGCCCACCGCGGTGTTCCAGTTCGCCCGCACGACCTCGTCGCTGATGCGTGAGCCCAGGTTCTCGTCGAGGTTGTAGAAGTTCGCGTAGAACTGTGTGAACCAGGCGTACCGGTCCGAGCGGGCGGCGTCGGCGATCCCGTCGAACACCGACTGCGGCACGCCCTCGGGGTTGTCGTCGCGCTGGACGAGGAACGGCTCGAGCGACGCGAGGAACGCGAGCTTCGCGACGCGCTCGTGGCCGTGGTTCTTCACGTACCGCGCGAGCTCGCCGGTGCCCATGGAGAAGCCCACCAGGATGACGTCGCGCAGGTCGAGGGTCTCGAGCACGGTGTCGAGGTCCTGCGCGAACGTGTCGTAGTCGTAGCCCGTGCCGACCTTGCTCGACGCGCCGAAGCCGCGGCGGTCGTAGGTCACGACGCGGTAGCCCGCGGCGAGCAGCTCGCGTGCCTGGAGCTCCCAGCTGTTCCCGTCGAGCGGGTACCCGTGGATGAGGACGACCGGCTGACCGGAGCCGTGGTCCTCGTAGTACAGCTCGATGTCGGTGCTGTTCTCCTGGCCGACGGTGATGTAGCCCATGGTCGTGCTCCTTCGGGATCGAGCGGAGAGAACGGTCGTTCTCTCTCGTGGTTGCTACAGTAGAGAACGTTGGTTCTCTTGGCAAGTGGAAGCGATGGACGAGAGGTGAACGATGCTCGACGACGCGGGCGCACGTGAGGCCGTGGTAACCGCCGCGGACCGACTCTTCTACGCCCGAGGGATCCAGGCGGTCGGCATGGACGCGGTACGGGCCGAGGCCGGGATCTCGCTCAAGCGCATCTACGCGCTCTTCCCGTCCAAGGAGGACCTCGTCGTCGCGGTCCTCGCGGGCCGCACGCGGGAGTGGACGGACGGGGTCGAGCGTGCCGCCGCCGCGGCGTCGGACCCGCGGGACCGGATCCTCGCCGTCTTCGACTTCCTCGACGCGTGGTTCCGCGAGGACGGCTTCCGCGGGTGCGCCTTCATCAACTCGTTCGGTGAGCTCGGCGCGACGTCCCCCCGCATCGCGGACGCCGTGTTCGAGCACAAGGACGCCTTCCGGCGCCACGTGCTCCGGCTGGTCCGGGAGGCGGGCCTGCCCGACGCCGTCGCGCTGCAGGTCGTGCTGCTGGCCGAGGGGGCGCAGACCACCGCCGCGATCATGCGCGACGCCGATGCCGCCCGCCAGGCGCGCCGTGCCGCAGAGGTCCTGCTCGCCGCCGAGCCGGCCGCCGGCTGAGGCGGCCATGACCCGCCTCTGGATCCGCGACCCGCTCGACCTCTTCACCGCCGACGACGTCCCCGCCGCCGACGCGCGCCGCGGGATCGTCGTCGCCGACGGTGCCATCGCCGAGCTCGTCCCCGCTGGCGGCGCCCCCGCGACCCCGGTCGACGAGACGTTCGACGCGTCCCAGCACGTCGTGACGCCCGGCCTGGTCAACACGCACCACCACTTCTACCAGACCCTCACGCGCGCCTGGGGGCCGGTCGCCGACGCCGAGCTCTTCCCCTGGCTGCAGAACCTCTACCCGGTCTGGGCCCGCCTGACGCCGCGCGACCACGAGCTCGCCACGACGGTCGCGCTCGCCGAGCTCCTGCTCTCGGGCTGCACGACCGCCGCCGACCACCACTACGTCTTCCCCGCAGGGCTCGACGACGCGATCGACATCCAGGTCGACGTCGTGCGGCGCCTGGGGATGCGCGCGATGCTCACCCGTGGGTCGATGACCCTGGGCCAGGACGACGGCGGCCTGCCGCCCCAGTCCGTCGTGCAGAGCCTCGACGTGATCCTCGAGGACAGCCGGCGGCTCGTCGATGCGCACCACGAGCGCGGTGCGGGCGCCCAGGTGCAGGTCGCGCTCGCCCCGTGCTCACCGTTCTCCGTGACGACCGACGCGATGCGCGAGAGCGCGGCGCTCGCGGCCGAGCTCGACGTGCGCCTGCACACCCACCTCGCCGAGACGATCGACGAGGAGGACTTCTGCCGTGAGCGCTTCGGGATGCGGACGGTCGACTACCTCGAGTCCGTGGGGTGGCTGACCGACCGCACGTGGCTGGGCCACGCCATCCACCTGGACGACGACGAGGTGCGCCGCCTCGGGGCGGCGGGGACCGGCGTCGCGCACTGCCCGACGTCGAACATGCGGCTCGCGTCCGGGATCGCGCGGGCGGTGGAGCTCGAGGACGCGGGCGCGCCCGTCGGGCTGGGTGTGGACGGATCGGCGTCGAACGACGCCTCGACGATGATCCTCGAGGCCCGGCAGGCGCTCTACCTGCAGCGGCTGAAGTACGGGGCGGGTCTCGGTGTGCGGCGTGCGCTCGGTTGGGCGACGCGTGGTGGGGCGCGGGCGCTCGGGCGCGACGACATCGGCCGGATCGCGGTCGGCGCGCAGGCGGACCTGGCGATGTTCCGCCTGGACGAGCTGCGGTTCTCCGGGGCGCACGACCCCGTCGCGGCGCTGCTGCTGTGCGGTGCGGACCGCGCAGACCGGGTGATGGTCGGCGGCCGGTGGCGTGTGGTGGACGGGCAGGTCCCGGGCCTCGACCTCGGTGCCCTCGTCGCGGAGCACTCGGCGGCGGCGCGGCGGCTGGTGGCCGGCTGACGGGTCCGCGGAGCGTCGCGGGGGCCTCCCGCTGCACGGACGTGCAGGGCGCAGCGTGCACAATGGACGGATGACCTACCGGGTGCTGAAGCTCATCCTGTCGCTCCTGGCGTTCGCACTGCTGCGGCCACGGGTGACCGGGCTGAACAACATCCCGCGGCGCGGACCCGTCATCCTGGCGAGCAACCACCTGTCGTTCATCGACTCGCTGCTCATCCCGATCGTCTCCCCGCGGCACGTGACGTTCCTCGCCAAGGCCGAGTACTTCACCGGTACGGGGCTGCGCGGTCGCGTCTCGCGGTGGTTCTTCACGACCCTCGGCCACATCCCGGTCGAGCGCGACGACCCGCGCGCGGGGCAGCGGTCCCTGGAGGACGCGCTCGACGTGCTGCAGCGGGGCGGGGCCTTCGGCATCTACCCCGAGGGGACGCGCTCGCGCGACGGCCGGCTGCACAAGGGCCGCACGGGCGTCGCCTGGCTCGCGCTCGCCGGCCACGCACCGGTGGTGCCGGTCGCGGTCTGCGGCACCGACAAGGTGCAGCCGGTCGGGGCGCGCCTGCCGCGCATCCACCGGGTGACCGTCCACTTCGGGACGCCGATCGACCCCGCACGCCAGATCACCTCCGGCGCCAGGCCCGCCCAGGCGCGCCGGGAGCTCACGGACGAGGTCATGGCCTCGATCCACCGGCTCAGCGGCCAGGAGCTCGCGGTCTGACGTAGCCCGTCCGCGAGACCTCTCGCGAAAGGCGCGCCGGGCGCGGCTTTCGCCGACAGTTCCTTGACTTTGACCTGGGTGTCGCGAAAACTCGGAGGCGACTGCTTCGCGCCTGCACGGGGTCGTGCGCGCGTGGGCGGTGCCTGCCGCCGGGACGTCTCCCGGCTCCGGTTCTCGAGGACGAGTCGACCAGGAAGAGATGCACATGGATTTGTTCAGCGGAAAGATCATTCGGCGGACAGCTGCTGTCGCGGCCGTCCCGTTCGTCGCCGCCTCCGTCGCCCTCGTCGGGCCGGCGGCGAGCGCAGAACCTGCCGTACCGGCGTCCGTGACCGCCCTGCCGACGACCGTCACCGCCGCGGCCGAGGACTACCGCGTCCTCGTCGTGGGCAAGACGCTCGGGTTCCGGCACTCCCACATCGACGACACGACGTTGGCCGTCATCGAGATGGGCGCGGAGAACGGCTTCACCGTCGACGTGTGGGACCCGCCGAACAGCTCGGCGGGGTGGTGGGGCCCGGGGTCTCCCGGCCAGCCGGACCTGACGATGGACACCACCCCGTTCACGAGCGCGGAGGACCTGTCGCAGTACGCCGCGATCCTCTTCGTGTCGCCGGTGGACAACACGAACTCGCTCAACCCGGCGACGCCGCGCCTGCTCGACGACGACGAGCTGGCCGCTTTCCAGGGCTACATCCGTGGCGGTGGCGGCTTCGTCGGGATCCACGCGGCGACCGACACGATGCACACCGTGCCCTGGTACAGCCAGCTGACCGGCGGCGGTGCACGGTTCGTGAGCCACCCGCAGCAGCAGACGGCCACGATGCGCGTCGAGAGCCCCGCGCACCCGTCGACCGAGTTCCTCCCGACCGCCTGGGAACGCTTCGACGAGTGGTACAACTACACGACCAACCCCCGCGCCGACGTGCACGTGCTGCTCACGCTCGACGAGTCGACCTACAACCCGGGGAACAATGCGATGGGGGAGGACCACCCCATCGCGTGGTGCCACAACTTCGAGGGCGGGCGCTCCTGGTACGAGGGCGCGGGCCACACGGACGCCTCGTGGGCCGACCCGCTGTTCCGTCAGCACGTCCTCGCCGGCATCGAGTGGACCGCCGGCGTGGTCGAGGGCGGCGGAAACTGCGTGACGTTCTCCGAGGTGGACGGCGTGCTGGCCGATCTCGACACGTCCGCCATGGGTGACGCAGCGATCGCCGGCGCGATCTCGTCCCTGCTCGACAGCGCACAGGCCGCCGCGGACGCGGGCGACCCCGCGACGGCGGTCCAGATCCTCGGTGGCGCCCGCGCCCTCGTGGACTACCTGTCCTCAGCGGTGGGCGACCGCGCGCTGCTCGGGGCGAAGCTCGACGACCTCACGGACTGGCAGGGCGCGCTCGTCGACGACGGCGGCACCGTCGACCTCGCGTTCTCCGCGGAGGCGCACGTGCGGTCGATCGCCGGGCGCTCATACCTCGCGGTGCGCGTCGTCAACGAGGAGGCGTCGCCGGTCGACGTGACCGTCGCGACGCCGTACGGCGCGCGGACGTTCACGGACGTCCGGCCGGGCGCGAACGCCTACCAGTCGTTCTCGACGCGCACGTCGCCGGTGCCTGCGGGCGAGGTGACCGTGACCGTGACCGGTGAGCGGGACGGTGAGGAGGTCGTCAGCGCGGCCACGGTGGCCTACCCGGGCGCCGGCTGACCGGTGCGGGTGTCGCCCTCGCGCAGCACGTCCCGCAGGGAGCGCGCGAGGGCGACGCCGTCGGGCCCGGCGGCCACGGGGACGGGCAGGGGTTCACCTCCGAGCTCCGCGCCGGGCACGCCGGGCGTCGGCGTCCCGTGCGCGAGCACCTGCTGTGCGGGGGTCAGCTCGCGGATCGCGACCGCGACCACGCGGTCCGTGTCCCGGCGAGCCGACCGGGCGTAGATCTCCGGGTCCCGTTGCCCGTCGTCGCCGATGAGGAGCCAGTCGACCTCGGGCAGCTCGCGGAACAGCCGGTCCAGGGAGGTGCGCTTGTGCTCGGGACCGCTACGGAACCAGCCGCTGTTGCTCGGGCCCCAGTCGGTGAGCAGGAGCGGCCCCGGCGGGAGGCCGGTGCGCTCGAGGAACCTCTGCAGGTTCGCCGACGTGTTCCACGCGCCCGTCGACAGGTAGACGAACGGCGTGCCTGGGTGGGCGTCAGCGATCGCGCGGTAGAGCACCGCCATGCCCGGCACCGCGACCCGTGCGCTCGTGTGGCGCACGAACGTGTTCCACGCCGCGAGGAACAGCCGGGGCACCGTCGTGACCATGACCGTGTCGTCGATGTCCGAGACGACCCCGAGCCGTCGGCCCTCGCCGACGACGAGGATCGGCGCCGCGACCGTGGTGCCCGTCGACGGCCGCAGCGTCGCCTCGTGCCACCCGGCCTCGAGGTCCGTCTCGACCGTCGTGTCGAGGTAGCCGCCGCGGTCGCTCACGGCGTCCACCACCGTCTCCCCGACTTGCACACGCACCGTCTCGCCCGGCGCGGGTGCCGACAGGAAGGTGCGCCAGCCGCGGCGGTCGAGGGCCCGCGCGGGGTCGTGGTCCGGGCTGGTCAGCAGCACCCGGGCGAGCACCCGTACGTGCCGGGTCGTGCCGTAGCCCGTGAACGGGTCGACGCGCGGTGTCCACCCGCGAGCGCGCAGCACGCGGGAGACGACGGCGCGCACCCGGTCCTCGATCCTCGCCGCCCGGTGCGGGCGCTGGGACTGCGATCGCTCGGGGGCCGCGTTCTCGGGGGCGTCAGCGGGAGAGGGGGGCATGGGCTCCGTCCGGTCGTCGAGGGTCCTCTCACTCTCGCACGCGAGGAACGGCTCGCACGCGGGCGATGAGTTCATGGTCCGGGACCGGTCTGCCGGACGACGAGACGGATGAGACGGACGGACGACGAGGGAGAGGCCGACATGACGACGACCACGGACGAGAGGGCGGGCGCCGCCGGGGACGAGCCCGTCGACACCGTGCTCACGGAGTTCAGCTCGCCCGGGGCGGCGCCCCTCGGCTGGGAGCAGGCCCGCCGGGTGCTGGAGACCGCGGAGATCTCCTGGCTGTCGACCGTGCGGCCGGACGGTCGACCGCACGTGACCCCGTTGATGACGGTCGCGGCGGACGGCACGCTCTACTTCTGCACGGGCGACGCCGAGCGCAAGGCCCGCAACCTCGAGGCCAACCCGCAGGTGGTGCTCACCACCGGGACGAACCTCCTGGACGAGGGGCTCGACGTCGTCGTGGAGGGCACCGCGCGGACGGTGACCGACGACGTCGCGCTGCGCCGGCTGGCCGAGCGGTGGCGCTGCAAGTACGGCTGGCACTTCGACGTGCGCGACGGCGCGTTCTGGAACGAGGCGGGCGGCCGGGCGCTGGTGTTCGGCGTGCGGCCGGTCACGGTCTTCGGGTTCGGTCGCGGGGACCAGTACGTCGCCATGCGCTGGCGGTTCGAGCACTGAGCCCCTGCGAGGCGGCGCGTCGGCGCCTACGGTCGGGGAATGGACGGAGACCTCCCGGACCCCGCGCACCGCACACCTGACGACGTCTCGACCGCGACCGTCGACGCCCTGGGCGCGCTCAGCGCGGCTCTCGAGTCCGTCGAGCGCGCTCGCGGGCACCTCTACGCGTTCCACCAGCTCACCGGCAAGGCGGACCTGGAGCTCGGGGACGCCGTCGACCAGCTACGAGCAGCCGGGCACGCGGAGCTCGCCGACCGGCTCGAGACGGACCTCGTCGGCCGCAACGTGCTCGCCGGCCGGTGGACGTTCCAGGTGGTCGAGGAGTACGACGACGGGTACTGGTCGGTCTTCCGCGAGCACGAGCGGGCCGTCCGCGACGAGCTCGCGGGCGGCGTCCGGCACCTGTTCGAGGCGCGGATGAAGCAGGAGCGGCGGACCGCCGGGCGCCCGGGCCACGAGGCGGTGCCCGACGAGTGAGCCGGCGGGACGAGCTGATCCGCCGGGCCTGCGCGGGCGTCAGACGGGCAGCAGGACGCGGCTGAGTCCGGTCATGTCGAGCCACGAGCCGCGCGGTGTGCGCACGAGGCGCAGCAGCACCGCGTCGCACCCGGGGCAGCGCGCGACGAGCCCGGGGCCGTGCGACCACACGCTCACCTCCGCCAACGGGCGCTCGGCGGCACAGCTCAGGCAGCGTCCGACGGCGGTCGTCATGTCGTGGGCGAACACCGCGCTCAGCGGTCCCGCGAGGGCGTTGCCGTCCTCGTGCGTCTGCGCACCCGTCGTGTCCTGCATGATGCCCTCCAGTCTCCGGCCCGGTGGTCGGCTCAGTCCCCGGCCGGGCCGAACCGCTCGGTCTTGATCCGTGCGGGCTCGTGCCCGAGCGCCAGCAGCATCGTCGCCGCCGCCTCGACGAAGCCCGTCGGCCCGCACACGAAGCAGGCCGGGCCCAGCTCGGCCGGCCACCCCCACGCCGCGAGGTCGGCGGGCGTCATCCGGCCCGGTTCACGACGCGCGTCGAGCGGTGCGGACCGCGTGTACAGGACGGTCACGTCGACGCCGTCGTCCCCGGGGTGCGGGACGCCCAGCTCCCGCGTGTACAGCCGGTCCTCCGGCCGCCGCACCGAGTACAGGAGCCGGAACGGCACCCGGCTGCCCGCGGCGCGGCGGGCCCGGATCATCGCGGTCAGGGGCACGACGCCGGATCCCCCCGCCAGGAGCAGCACGGGCGCCGGGTCGAGGGGCCCGGTCGTGCCGGTCGGGTGCCAGACGAACCAGCCGCCCACCGGGCCGCGGACCTCGATCGTGTCGCCGACGGCGAACGCGTCCGCGAGGTACGTCGAGACCTCCCCGCCCGGCACGCGCTGGACGGTGAGCTCGACACGGGTGGGTCCGGCGTCGGGCACGGTCTCGGGCCCGACGGAGGAAGCGGTGCCGGGCGACGCGGCGGACGCGATCGAGTAGCTGCGCTCGGCGGTGTAGCCGTCCGGCGCCGTCAGGCGCAGGTCCACGTGCTGGCCCGGTGCGTGGCCCGGCCAGCCGGGGACGTCCAGGACGAGGGTGCGGGCGCTCGGGCTCTCCGCCCACGCGTCGACGAGGGTCGCGACCTGCCAGCCCGGGCGCACCCCGACGCGGCCGCCCAGGCGGGCGGAGGTGCTCGTCATGTGGCCACCTTCCGGTCGCCCTCAGTCGCCCTGGTAGCGCTGCTCGCGCCACGGGTCGCCGTAGTCGTGGTAGCCGAGCTGCTCCCAGAACCCGGGGGAGTCCTGCACCATCAGACGGATCGAGCGCACCCACTTCGCGGACTTCCACAGGTACAGGTGCGGGACGAGGAGCCGCGCGGGGCCGCCGTGCACGGGATGGAGCGGCGCGCCGTCGTACGTGTGCACGATCCACGCCTTGCCGCCGAGCAGGTCGGCCAGCGGGAGGTTCGTCGTGTACCCGCCGTACGCCCCGACGAGCGCGAAGTCCGCCGCCGACGCGACGTCGGCCAGCAGCGTGTCGAGGGACACCCCGCGCCACGAGGTGCCGAACTTCGACCACCGGGTGACGCAGTGCAGGTCGACCGTCGGCTCCTCCTGGTCGAGCCGCATGAGGTCGGCCCACGACCAGGAGTGCGTCGCGCCGGTCTCGGTGACGACGTCGAGCTGCCAGGTCGCGGTGTCGACGCGCGGGGTGGGGCCCGCGGACAGCACCGGGAAGTCCTCGGTGACGTACTGACCCGGCGGGAGGGCGACGCCCTGCGGGCGAGGCCGGCCGTGGAAGCCTGGGGTGAGTGAGCCCATGGTTCACGGTAGGACTCCCACCCCCGCCGCGCCAGACCACCCGACATAGAACCCCTGTCGCCGAGAGAGAACCCCAGTGCGTTACCTCGGTACTACCTGGGCGACAGGGGTTCTACTTCGCGGGCGCTCCGCCTCAGCACTCGACGACGTTGACCGCCAGGCCGCCCGTCGAGGTCTCCTTGTACTTGGTCGACATGTCGACGCCCGTCTGGCGCATCGTCTCGATGACGGTGTCCAGGGACACGACGTGCGACCCGTCGCCCTGCAGGGCCAGGCGCGCCGCGGACACCGCCGTGCACGCCGCGATGGCGTTGCGCTCGATGCACGGCACCTGCACGAGCCCGCCGACGGGGTCGCACGTCAGCCCCAGGTTGTGCTCCATCGCGATCTCGGCCGCGTTCTCCACCTGCGCGGGCGTCCCGCCGAGCACCGCGCAGACTCCTGCCGCCGCCATCGAGCACGCCGAGCCCACCTCGCCCTGGCAGCCCGCCTCCGCGCCCGAGATCGACGCGTTGCGCTTGTAGAGGGCGCCGATCGCCGCCGCCGTCAGCAGGTACGTGCGCATCGCGGTCTCCGCCCGGCCCGCATCGGCAAGCTCCGGGCGCGTGCGCAGCACGTGGCGCCCGACCGCCGGGATGATCCCGGCCGCCCCGTTCGTTGGCGCCGTCACCACGCGGCGACCGTCGGCGTTCTCCTCGTTGACGGCCATCGCGAAGGCCTGCAGCCACTCGATGGTCGTGTCCACCCCCTGCGCCTGCGCGGCCTCCAGCCGTTCCCGCTGGGCGCGTGCACGACGCCGGACCTTCAGCCGTCCGGGCAGCACCCCCTCGCGCTGGAGCCCGGCATCCACGCACGCGCTCATCGCCTGCCAGATCGTGTCGAGCCCGGCACCGACCTCGACCGCCGGACGCAGCGCCGTCTCGTTCGCCCACGCCGCCTCGGCGATCGTCAGGCCGTGGCGCTCGCAGGTCGCGAGCAGTTCGGCCGCGTTCGCGAACGGGTACGGGACGCCCGTCGGCTCGGTAGCGGGGTCGATCGCCTCGCCCGCGAGCTCGGCGGCGACCTGTGCGGCCTCGTCGGCCGCGGCGGCCGCGAGCTCGTCGGCGGTGAGGACGAAGCCGCCGCCGACGGAGTAGGAGACGACTTCGGAGATCGTCGTGCCGGCGGCGTCGAGAGCGGTGAAGCGCATGCCGTTGGGGTGCCCCGGGAGGTGCGTGAGCGGGGCGAGGCGCACGTCGGAGCTGGTCAGCGTGATGCGGTGCTCGCCGAGCAGGTCCACCGGGGTGCCGTCGCCCAGCTTTTCCCACCCGCCGGGCAGCCGGCCGGGATCGCACGTCCGGGGGTCGAGCCCGACCAGACCGGCGACGACCGCGTCGGGCGTGCCGTGCCCGATGCCCGTCGCGCCGAGCGATCCGCACAGCACCACCCGGAGGGCCGCGACGCGCGAGAGCTCCCCACGCTCGGCGAGCCCCGTGACGAACGCGGTCGCCGCGCGCATCGGGCCGACCGTGTGCGAGCTGGACGGCCCCACGCCGATCGAGAACAGATCGAGGGCGGAGACGTAGGCGCTCATGCCGCCATGATCGCACCCGCCCGGTGGGAGGGACGCGAGGCGCCGGGGAGTGCGCCCCGCGTCCACGCGCTAGTTCACGTCGCCACGCCACGCACCGGTCTCGGTGCCTCGCGACTCGATGAACTTCTTGAAGCGGTCCAGGTCGCCCTGGACGCGGCGGTCGTCGACGTCGAGCGCGCTGCCGATCTTCTCCACGAGCCCGTCGGGCTCCCAGTCCATCTGCACGGTCACGCGCGTCTCGGCGTCGCTCAGGCGGTGGAACGTGACGACCCCTGCGTGCGTCGGTCCGGACGTGCTCTTCCACGCCACGCGCTCGTCCGGGTGCTGCTCCGTGATCTCGGCGTCGAACGCGCGCTCTGCACCCCCGATCTTCGTGGACCAGTGCGTGCGCCGGTCGTCGATCTGGACGACCTTCTCGACGCCCTCCATGAAGTGCGGGAACTCCTCGAACTGCGTCCACTGGTCGTAGGCAGTGCGGACGGGCACCTGGACGTCGACGGTCTTGATGACGGTGGTCATCTGCTGTCCTCCTCGTTCCGGGTTGTCGTTCGGGTCCGTCCACCCTCGCAACGATGGCGACGGCTCGCGCGTCGGGAGCGGCTCAGGTCTCCCGCGCGAGGACGACGGGGCACGTCGTGAGGTGGTCGTCGACGAGCCCGCACGCCTGCATCGCGGCGTACGCGGTGGTGGGGCCCACGAAGCGGAAGCCTTCCTTCTTGAGCGTCTTCGACATCGTGGTGGACGCGGATGTGAACCCAGGCACGTCCGTCCAGGTGGCCGGGCGCTGCGGGCGCTCGTCGGGGGAGGGGGCGAACGACCAGAACAGCTCGTCGAGGGTGCGGCCCTGCTCGTGGAGCCGCACGACCGCCTGCGCGTTGGTGATCGTCGCCTCGATCTTGGCCCGGTTGCGGATGATGCGGGCGTCAGCGAGGAGGCGCGCGACGTCGTCCGCCTCGAACGCCGCGACCTGCACGGGATCGAACTCACGGAAGACCTCGCGGAAGGCGGGCCGCTTGCGCAGGACCGTGATCCAGCTCAGACCCGACTGGAAGCCCTCGAGCGCGAGGCGTTCCAGCAGCGCGGCCTCGCCGTGCACCGGGACTCCCCACTCGGTGTCGTGGTAGTCCGCGTACAGCGGGTCCCCGTCGCCGAAGCAGCGCGCGCCGGGCGGATTGGCGTCAGGCGGGCCGGCGGCTACGGGCTCTGCTGGGTTCGTCACGGGTCAACTCTCGCGGAGATCACCCACAGGGTGCACCACCCGCGTGCTGCGCTGTGGACGGACACGATGTCCGGTCGGGCTGTGCACGGCCAGGGTCGCGCCCCGGACGGTGCAGACTTGTCCGGTACGCCACCCGACGTCCAGCCCAGCCGAGGAGCCCTTCCGTGTCGAACGTCCTGGAGCACATGGCCGTCGCCGTGCAGGCAGCCCCCGACGACGCGCCCCTGCGCGTCCAGTACGCCCGCCTCCTGCTCCTGCACGAGCGCCCCGCCGAGGCGCTCGAGAACGCCAGCACCGCTCTGCGCCTGGACCCCACCAACGGCGCCGCCCTCGCCCTCGTCACCGAGGCCGCGACCGCGCTGACGACGCAGGCCCCCGCGACCGCGGAGGCGACGACGCCCCCCGCCTCGTCCCCGGCGCCGCCCTCGTCACCGCACCAGGACCCGACCCCGTCCGCGGACGACGCGGTCCCCGCCGAGGAGGCGCCGTCGTCGGACGCTCCGGGCTTCGACTGGGAGCGGGTGGAGGCGGAGATGGGCATCGATGTGCCGCGACCGTTCGTGGAGGACGCCGCGCCCGCGGAACCGCGCGACGAGCCGTTCCTCGTCCCCGCCCGCGACGACGCTCCCTCGGCCGACGGGCTGCTCGAGGTCTCCCGCGAGACGATCACGCTGGACGACGTCGGCGGCCTGGAGTCCGTGAAGAAGCGCATCCGCGAGGCGTTCCTCGAGCCGATGCGCAACCAGTCGATCGCCCGGGCGTTCGGCAAGTCCTTGCGTGGCGGGCTGCTGCTCTACGGGCCCCCCGGGACGGGCAAGACGTTCATGGCGCGCGCGGTCGCCGGCGAGCTCGGCGCGCGGTTCCTCACGGTGACGCTCGCGGACATCCTCGACAAGTACATCGGGGAGAGCGAGCAGAACCTGCACAACCTCTTCCAGCGCGCGCGGGAGCTGGCGCCTGCGGTCCTCTTCCTCGACGAGGTCGACGCGATCGGGGGCAAGCGGACCCAGTACACGGGGTCGTCGGGCATGCGGACGGTCGTCAACCAGCTCCTGCAGGAGATGGACGGCATGGGGTCCGACAACGACGGTCTGTTCGTGCTCGGCGCGACGAACCACCCGTGGGACGTCGACAGCGCCCTGCTGCGCCCCGGCCGGTTCGACCGCATGGTCCTCGTGCTCCCGCCGGACGCGCCGGCGCGCGAGTCGATCCTGCGCCACTACCTCGAGGGTCGACCGATCGCGGGCATCTCGCTGTCGACGATCGTGGACCAGACCGACGGGTTCTCCGGCGCCGACCTGGAGCACCTGTGCGCCTCGGCCGCCGAGAAGGCGATGATGGACTCGATCGCCTCCGGCGAGATCCGGCCGATCACCATGGACGACGTGCGGGCGGCCCTGTCCGAGGTGCGCCCGTCGACGACGGCGTGGCTCCACTCCGCGCGCAACGTCGTGTCGTTCGCCAACAACGACGGGCGCTACGACGAGCTGGGGGCGTACCTGCGGTCGCGCCGGATGCTGTGACGACCGGTTCCACGCCCCGGCCCGTGCAGGACCCGGTCGGCGGGTACGTCACCCGCGCCGAGATGCTGGTCGACGCCGGTCGGCCCGAGCAGGCGCTCGAGGGGATCGAGGCCGCGCTGGCCGAGCACCCGGACGACCTCCGCCTCCACCTGACGTCGGGGTGGCTGCACCTGCGGCTGCAGCGCTCCGCGGACGCGCAGCGGATCCTCGAGCAGGTCGTGGCGGGCTCCCCGGACTACGGGCAGGGCCACGTGCTGCTGTCCGTCGCGCTGCAGAACCGCGGCCGGCTGACCGAGGCGCGCGCCGCCGTCGAACGCGCGATCGAGCTCCAGCCCGACGACGCCGCGACCCTCGTGCAGCACGCCGACGTGCTCACGAGCGGTCGGGTGCGGCGCACGGACCGCGCGCTGGCGATGGACCGGATCGGCCGGGCGCTCGAGCTCGAGCCGGAGAACCCGAGCCGCCTGCTGGGCGCGGCGTCGATCCACGCCCGGCTCGGGGAGCGCGACCGCGCCCGCGGGCTCGTGCGGCAGGGCCTGGCGACGTCCCCGGAGCACGAGGGCCTGCTCTACGCGAACGCCCAGCTCTCGACCGACGACGGGCAGCACTCCCGGGCGCTCGTCGGGGTCCTCTCGCAGAACCCCGAGCACGCCGAGGCCGGGTACGTGCTGTTCCTGCGCGTCTGGCAGCGGCTGCTCGCCCCGATGGACACGGCGGTCGCCGTCCTCACCGCCGTCGCGTTCCTGGTGGCGTGGACCATGCGGGACACGATGCTCGGCTTCCTGGTGATCTGGGCCGGGGTCCTGGCGGTGGTGCTCGGCGTCTCCGCGCTGCGGTCGTGGTCGGTGCTGCGGCACGTGCCCCGTGCCCTGGTGCGCCGCAGCCTGCTCGACGGCACCTGGCCCGGTCGTCTCGGCACGACCGGGCTGGTCGTGGGGTGGGCCGCCGCGGTCCTCGCGCTGGTCGCCCTCCTCGTGGTGCGCGACGCCGTCGCCGTCCGGTGGCTCCTCGTCCTCCTCGCGCTCGCCCTGCTCGTGGCGGGGACCGGGTCGGTCATGCTCCGCCGCACCATGCTGCGGCACGGCCGTGAGTCCGGGTACGTCGGGACCTCGGAGGTCGGGCTCGCGCGCGTCGCCGCGCTGCGCGGGGGGTACCGGACGGCGTCGGTGTTCCGGGGCCTGCTGGTCGCACTCCTCGCCCTCATCAGCGCGGCGTCCGTGCTGGGCGCAGCGCGTCCGGACGCGCTGCCCGTCGCCGCTCTCGGCGCGGTCGCGTGGGTGCTCCCGCTGCTCCTGTGCATCTGGCAGCTGCACGAGCTCGCCGCCGCCCTGCGGCGGGAGGGCGCCGAGTCCGCCACCGCGGGGGCCGGGCGTCGTGCGCGCAGCGCCGTCGGTCTGGTGGTCCTCGCCCTGACGACCATGGTGCTCGGTGCGGGGGGCCTGCTCGCCGTCGCGCACGTTCCCGTCCTGCCGAACGAGCACGACGCCGACGGGCGGTACGTCGCGACGCCGGGGTCCGGCGGGTCGACCTCGTGCGCCGGCTCGCGCTACACCCGGATCTCCTGCGTCCTGCGGGAGAACCAGGAGCGGATGGAGGAGTGGGAGGACCGCGACCCCATCGATATCCCGACCTTCGACGTCCCGACCTTCGACGCACCCACCTTCGACCTGGACATCCCGGACATCGACGTGCCCGACCTGTCGGATCTCGACGTCCCGGAGGAGGGCTCCTAGGTCCCCTGCTGCGCCTGGCGCTTGGCGATGTAGGCCGCGACGCCGTCGAGCAGGATCTCGATGCCGACACCGGCGTCGTCGTCCACGGGTGCGTCGCCGACCGGCTCGCCCGCGCCGCCGGGTGAAAGGTCGGGCGCCGCTTCGGCGGCCGCGCTGAAGAGCGCGGGGAAGTCCTGGGGGTCCGCGAGGCGGGCGAGCAGCTCCTCGAAGTCGGCGTACGGGTTCAGCTGGGCGACGAGGGCGGGGTCGATCTCGGACTCCGGGACGTCGTCGCCGACGCCCGAGCGCAGGCGTGCCGCGCGGACGGCGGCCCGGTGCGCCTCGACCTGCACGCGGGCCTCGCCGAGCACGTGCTGGGCGACGAGGCCCAGGATCTGGACCTTGTCGCCGAACCCCAGGCCGGTGCCCGCCAGCATGGCGAACCCGCGGTCCAGCCAGCGCAGCCGGGTCGGGCCGGTCGGCGCCGCCGTCAGCGGCAGGTCCAGGTACCAGGGGCGCTCGACGGCCAGGCGGATCTGCGCGCGGGTCCACGCCTCGAGCCCGACGCGCCATCCCTGGTCGGTCGGCATGTCGGGCAGGTCGCGGGCGACCGTGTCGGTCATGAGGACGAGCAGGTCGTCCTTCGAGTCCACGTACCGGTAGAGGGCCATCGGTGAGCAGCCGAGCTCCTCGGCGATCCGCGCCATGGAGACGGCGGCCAGCCCTTCTGCGTCGGCGATACCGACGGCGGCGTCGACGATCCTCGGCAGGCTGAGCGCCGGCTTGGGGCCGCGGCGAGGACGTGGCTGCTCCTTCCACAGCAGGTCGAGCACACGAGCCATGTCGGCGTCGACGGCCGTCCCCTGCTCGTCCGGGCTCTCGTGCTGCGTCATGCGTCGAACTCCTTGACTCTCGCCGTCCAACTGTGTATACCCTAAACCTCATAGCGTGGACCATAAACAGTTTGCGCCCCACGCAGTGTCGAACCCTGGAGACGCCATGACCACCCGCTCGTCGACCAGCCGCTCCGCCGGCGCGGACGTCGCCGTCCGCGCCGAGGGCCTGCACAAGAGCTTCGGCCCGGCGAGACGGCGCACCACCGTCCTCACCGGCCTCGACCTCACGCTCCACCGCGGCGAGGTCCTCGCCCTCCTCGGCCCCAACGGGGCCGGCAAGACCACCTCCGTGCGGATCCTCTCCACGCTCCTCGCGCCCGACGCGGGCCGGGCGACCGTGGCCGGCCTCGACGTCGTGCACGACGCCGCCCGGGTGCGCGAGGTCATCAGCCTCACCGGCCAGTACGCGGCCGTGGACGACAAGCAGACCGGCGCCGAGAACCTCACGATGATGGCGCGCCTCGCCCACCTGCCGCGGCGCGCCGTGGCCCCCCGCGTCGAGGAGCTCCTCACGGCGTTCGACCTCACGGACGCCGCCGGGCGCCGGGTCGGGACGTACTCGGGCGGCATGCGCCGCCGCCTCGACCTCGCCGCGGGCCTGCTCGCGCACCCGCAGGTGATGTTCCTCGACGAACCCACCACCGGGCTCGACCCCCGCAGCCGCCAGACGATGTGGGACGTCATCCGCGACGTCGTCGCGCGCGGCACGAGCCTGTTCCTCACCACGCAGTACCTCGAGGAGGCCGACCAGCTCGCCGACCGCATCGCCCTCATCGACGACGGCAGCGTCGTCGCCGAGGGCACCTCCTCCGAGCTCAAGCGCCAGGTCGGGGACGCGGGCGTCGAGCTGACGTTCGCCACCGTGGCCGACGCCGCGCTGGTCGCCGCCGCGCTCGACCTCACGCGGGACGGCACCCGCCTGCGCGTGCCGACCGACGGGTCCGTGCCCCACGTGCGCTCCGTCCTGGCAGCCGTCGAGGCCACCGCGGTCGTGCCCACCTCCTGGGAGGTCCGCGCCCCCACGCTCGACGACGTCTTCCTCACCCTCACCGGACACACCGCCCGCACGGCCCGCGCCACCGCGACCGACGGGACAGACCGGGCCGATCGCGCCCGGACCGAACAGGAGACCGCAGCATGACCGCCCAGACCCTCGCCCCGCCGTCGGGCACCTCCACCCACCGCGCACCCGGCCCCGCCCGGCACCGCGTGCGCCACCTCGTGGCCGACACCGGCACGATGATCGGACGGTCGCTGCGCCTCGTGCGCCGCGACCCCGACGAGCTGCTCCTCGCCGTGCTGCTGCCCGTGATGATGATGCTGCTGTTCGTCTACGTCTTCGGCGGGGCGATGCAGGTCGGCACCGACTACATCACCTACGCGACGCCCGGCGTGATCCTGCTCTGCGCGGGGTACGGGGCGTCGAACACGGCGCTCGCGGTCCAGCAGGACATGGCGGGCGGGATCGTCGACCGGTTCCGCTCCCTGCCGATCGCGAGCTCGACGATGCTCACCGGCCACGTCGTGGCGAGCGTCGTGAAGAACCTCGTGTCCACGGTGATCGTCTTCGGCGTCGCGTTCCTCATCGGCTTCCGCGCCGACGCCACCGCGCTCGAGTGGTGCGGCGCGATCGCCATGATCGTGCTCTACGTCCTCGCGATCACGTGGGTGGCGACGTTCGTCGGCGTGCTGGCGCACACGCCCGCGGCTGCCGGCGGGTTCGGGTTCTTCATGCTGTTCCTGCCGTACGTGTCGAGCGCGTTCGTCCCGCCGGAGACCATGCCGTCCTGGATGCGTGGCTTCGCGGAGAACCAGCCCATCACGTCCGTCATCGAGACGACGCGCGGCCTGCTGGTCGGGACCGGGTCCGACGGGTCGCCCGTGACGGACCTGGGCCCGACGGCGTGGCTCGCCGTGGCATGGACGGCCGGGATCACCGCGGTCTTCCTCGTGGCGGCCGCGGTGGCGTTCGCGCGGCGCCGGCGGCAGTAGGCGCGGTCGTGCAGGAAAAGGGCGGCGGCCCCGGTGCCCTGATGCACCCGGACCGCCGCCCCGCGGGGGCGACACCGTCGACTGTGGACGTCCCCGAGTCGTCGGGCCGCGGGGCGTGCGCCCCGCGGCCGTGGGTCAGGCCAGGCGGCGACGCAGCCCGAGGCCGATGCCGGCCGCGCCGGCCAGGACGCTCCCGCCCACGACGGCCGACGCCCCGACCGACAGGCGCCCCACGGGGCTGTCCGCGACGTCGGTCCGCAGGGTCGTCGTCCCGGCGGACAGCTCGGTGGTGCCCCCCGCGAGGGTGGAGGCTCCGTCGGCGAGCGTGCCCGCGCCGTCGTGCAGCGCGGCGCTTCCCTCCGCGAGGGTGCGGGAGCCGTCGTGCAGCCGCGCGCTGCCGTCGGCGAGGGTCGCGGTGCCCTCGGCGAGATCCGCGGTGCCCGCGCTCAGGGTGTCGAGGCCGTCCCGCAGCGACACCGTCCCGTCCGCCAGCCGGACCGTGCCGTCGGCGAGGTCACGGGCGCCGGCGGCCAGGCGCACCCCGCCGTCGGCGAGGTCGCGCGCCCCGGTGGCCGCACGAGAGGTCCCGGCGGACAGGTCGGCCGCACCGGTCGCGGCGCGGGTCGCACCGGCGGCCAGGTCGGTGGCGCCGTCGGCGAGGTCGAGGGTGCCGTCCGCGAGCTCGGCCGTCCGGTCGGCGAGCGTGCCGCTGCCCCCGGCGACCAGCTCCGCGCCGTCGGCGAGCAGCAGGGTGCCGTCCGCGAGGCTCTCGGCGCCCGTGCGCAGGGCGGAGCTGCCGTCGGCGACGCGGGTGGCGCCGTCCGCGACCTCCTGCGTCCCGGCGGCGAGAGCGCCGGCCCCCGCGGACAGGTCACCGGCGCCCGCGCTGAGCGCCCGCGCCCCTGCGGCCAGGTCCGACGTGCCGGAGGCCAGCTCCGTCGCCCCGCCGGCGAGGGTCGTGACGCCCGCGCGGAGGCGCGCCGCGCCGTCCGCGGCCGCACCCGCGCCGACCGCCAGGTCTCCCAGGCCGTCCCGGATCGCCGCCGCTCCGGCGGCAGCGCCCTCGGCCCCGGCGAGACCGGCCGCGAGCCGGTCGGCGCCGGCCACGACGCCCGCCGCGCCGTCGTCGGCGGACGCGGCGCCGGCCGACACGTGGCCCGCGGCCTGTGCGAGCGCCTGGAGCTGCCCCGCGAGCTCCGGGTCATCGACGGACCCGGCGAGGCCTGCGAGCTGGGCGGCGAGCTGTGCCGAGCCCGCCCGCACCTGCGCCGTGCCGCCGGCGAGCGTGCGGGCGCCCTCGTGCAACCCCTGCGCACCGTCGCGCGCCTGGGCGACCCCGGCGGCGAGCCGCCCGGACGCCTCGTGGAGCTGCGCGGTGCCCCCCGCGACGGACCGCGTCCCTGCGGACAGCTCTCCGCCTGCGGCCTGGAGCTGCGTGGTGCCCGCGGCGAGCGAACCGGCGCCGGTCGCGGCGTCCTCGGCGCCCGCGGCGAGCCGCGCGGCTCCCTGCCGCAAGCCCTCGGACCCGGTCGCGACGCTGGACGCCCCGGCCGCCGCGGCCTCGGCCCCGCCGGCGAGCGACGCGGACCCTGCCGCGAGACCGTCCGCCCCGGCGGCGACCCGCCCCGCGCCGCCCGCGGCAGTGGTGACACCGTCGCGCAAGGACTGGGCGCCGTCACGCAGCGTCCCGGCGCCGTCGGCGATCTTGCCCGCTCCGTCGGCCGCCCGCGCGCTCCCGCTCGCCAGGCGCGCCGCCCCGTCGTCGAGGTCATGAGTCCCGGTGGCGAGGCGCGCCGCCCCGTCGTCCAGCTCGCCCGTCCCGGCCGCGAGCCGGCCCGCGCCTGCGGCAGCGTCGGCGGCACCCGGTGCGAGGCGGCTCGCCCCGGCGTTCAGCGTGCCCGCGCCGTCAGCGAGCTCGGTCGCGCCGTCGAGCGCGGTCGTGCTGCCCTCGGCCAGCCTCGCGGCACCGTCGGACGCGCGCTCGGCACCGGCGGCCAGCTCGGCGGCACCGGACGAGAGGTCGTCCGCGCCGTCGGCGAGCGTGCCCGCCCCTTCCTGTGCCCGGTCCGCACCGGCGGCGAGCTCGACGGCACCGGTGTCCAACCGGCCCGCGCCGTCGTCGAGGCGAGCGGCGCCGTCGGCCACCCTGCCGTGGAAGACCAGCAGGAAGGCGACGAGCCCGACGACCGCGAGGGTGAGTGCGACGAGCGCGACGGTGGTCAGGACGGTGTGCGTGCGGGATGGGCGTGGCGAGGCGTGCTGCGTCATGGGTCGTCCTCTCTCGCGCCTCGCGTCGTTGCGGGCGGCAGGATGGCACGGGCCCGGGGCGTCGTTGCTCCCGTGGGCCGACTCCGGGCACACCGATGTTGGTGATACCTGGAGTACTAGGTACATCACCGTCGACGCTAGCAACCCGGGCCGATCCAGGGATAGCGAGTATCAGGTAACTCGTCGGTCACAGTTCGATCACGGGATCGAGCGGCGTCCTCGGCGGCATCCTCGACAAGGTCCCGGTCCGCATGCCGAACCCTCTAGGCTCGCCCGCATGACCGAGGACATCGTCACCGACCGCCTGGAGCTCGTCCCTTTCGGCGCCGCTCCGCGACCGACGACCGGCCCTGACGTCGCGGACCGCGTCCTCGACCTCCTCCGGGAGATCGGGATCGAGCGCCCGCGCGTCGTCGCGACGCTCGACGGGACCGGCAGCGCCGACGTGGACACGCTCGACGTCGACCTCACCGGGGTGGAGGTGCGCAGCGACGACGACCTGCACGACGTCGAGGAGTGGGACCCGCCAGCCGTCCGGCACCGGGAGCCCGCACGGCTGCGGCGGCTGCGGGTCGAGGCGCACCCCGTCGTCGTCATGGACGTCCCGGTCGACGTCACGGTGCTGCTCGAGGACCTCGGCTTCTGGTGGGTGGAGGGCACGGACGGCCGTCTCGGTCTCGAGGCCGCCGGGCCGACGGGGGAGCGGCCCGTGACGGGGTTCCTCCAGGTCGCCGCACCGCAGGAGCCGGTCGTCGCGGCACTGCGGCAGCAGCTCGCCGACGGGCTCGCCGAGGCGGGGCTGCGGCTCACCGCGCTCGACGTCACCCTCACGAGCGACGGCCCGAGGGCGGCGTCGGTGCGCGCGTTCGCGCGCCTGCGCAAGGGGCTTCTCTCGGCGAGCGCCACGGCGACGGCCTCGGCCTCGCTCGACGACGCGCTCGTCCTCAGCGTCGGCGACGTCCGGCTCACGAGCGCCAACCCGCTCGTCGCGGGACTGCTGCTGGCCGTGCGCAACCGCATCGACGAGGTCGCGAACCAGCGGATCGACCTCGCGGCCCAACTGCCCGACGGCGTGCGGATCGCCGACGTCCGGCTCGACGTCGGGGACGACCTCCGCGTCAGCGCCCGCCTGGTCTAGCTCAGCCCTCGTCGCGCTCGGCGGCGGTCTCCGGCGCGAGGACTCCCTCGGTGAAGGTCGTCATGAGCGCCTCCAGGACCTCGTGACGGGCCATGCCGTCCTCGCGCACGGCCTCCCACGAGGTGTAGAGCATCGACCAGAACGCGCGACGCACCCAGGCGACGGGCAGGTCGGGGCGAAGTACCGGCCGCGCGCGTTCGAGCAGGCGATCCAGGGGATCCTCGCCGCTCTCGAGCACGGACCGGCACTCGGCGTCCTGGGTGACCAGCGGCTCCGAGTAGAGGTACATGAGCACGGGTCCGAGATCGAGCAGGGCCTCGGCGATCCGTCGCAGGGCCGCCACGGGGTCGCCGTCGTCGGGCCGGGCCTCGAGGTAGCGACGGTCGGACTCCGCGACGGTGTGCTGCGCGAGGGCGCGCACCAGGTCCACGCGCTCGGGGAAGTAGCGGTGCAGGGTGGTGCGGCCCACCCCGGCGGCGTCGGCGACGGCGGCGAGCGAGGCGGAGCCGTCGGCCGCGAGGACGGTCGCCGCCGCCTCGAGGATCGCGCGGCGCGTGCGCGCCTTGGTGCCTCGCTCTGCGTCTCCCGTGGTGGACGCACCCTGGCTCGTCGTGCTCTCTGCTGCCACGCCTCCACGGTACAACGTTCGCCCGTGGCGGAATAGGCGTTGACTTTTGTGGAACAGCAGTGTTCCACTCGAAGCATGGCCACCGACACCGCCGAGGCACCCGCCGTCCCGGGCACCACCGACGCACCCCCTCCCGTCCCGCTGCGCTGGCAGAACCTCGCGGTGCTGTGGGGGTTCGTGCGCCCGCACCTGCGCACCGTGGTGCTCGGTACGGTCCTCGGCCTCGGCGCGACCGCCACCGCGCTCGCCATGCCCATGGCCACCAAGTGGGTCCTCGACACCCTCGGCACCGGCGTCTCGCTCGCCGGCCCCGTCGCGCTGCTGGTGGGCCTGCTGATCCTCGGGTCGATCACCGGGCTGATCCAGTGGATCGTGCTGGGTCGCCTGGCCGAGCACATCGTCCTGGACGCCCGGCAGTCCCTCGTCCAACGGATGCTGCGCGGTCGCCTGGGCGACGTCCAGCAGCGCACCCCCGGCGAGCTCGTCACGCGCGTCACCTCGGACACCGTGCTGCTGCGGGAGGCGGCGTCGTCGAGCATCGTGCAGCTCGTCAACGGCCTGGTCTCCCTCGTCGGCACCGTGGTACTCATGGCGGTGCTCGACGTGCCGCTGCTGCTCAGCACCCTCGCCGCGATCGTCGTCGTCGCGGTGCTCATGGGGACGCTGCTGCCCAAGATCGGCCTCGCGCAGCGCAAGGCCCAGGAGTCCCTCGGGCACGTCGGCTCGACTCTCGAGGGCGCCCTGCGGGCCCTGCGCACCGTCAAGGCCAGCGGCGCCGAGGAGCGCCAGGCCGAGCAGGTCTCCCGCCAGGCCCACGAGTCCGCCCGGCACAGCATCCGCGCCGTGCGGGTCACCGCGGTGGCCTGGACCATCGCGGGTGGCGGCATCCAGCTCGCCGTCATCGTCATCCTCGGCGTGGGTGCCTGGCGTGTGGGCGTGGGGACCCTCGAGGTGTCGACGCTCGTCGCGTTCCTGCTCTACGCCTTCAACATCGTCGACCCCATCACCACCCTCACCCAGACCTTCACCCAGCTGCAGTCCGGCGTGGCGGCCGCGGCCCGCATCCGCGAGACCGAGGCCATCCGCATCGAGGACCTCGCGGCCGGCCGCTCCCACCCCGAGCGCACGGACGGGACGCCCGACGACGACCTCCCGCCCGTCCTCGCCCTCGAGGGTGTTCGGCTCACCTACCCCGGGGCGACCGGGCCCGCCGTCGACGGTGTGGACCTCGACGTGCCGCGCCGCGGGCACACGGCCCTCGTCGGACCCTCGGGGGCGGGCAAGACCTCGCTCATGTCGCTGCTGCTGCGGTTCGTCGAGCCCGACGCGGGGGTGCTGCGCCTGGACGGTGTGCCCTACGACGAGCTGAGCATCGACACCGTCCGGGCGCGGTTCGCGTACGTCGAGCAGGAGACGCCGCTGCTCTCCGGCACCGTCCGCGACAACCTGCTGTTCCGCTACCCCGACGCCACCGAGGACGAGGTGTGGGAGGCGCTGCGCGCCGTGCGGCTCGAGGCCACCGTCCGAGCCCTGCCGGACGGGCTCGACACCCTCGTGCACGCGACCGACCTCTCGGGCGGCGAGCGTCAGCGCGTGGCCCTCGCCCGCGCCGTCGTCCGCCGGCCCGCGGTGCTGCTCCTCGACGAAGCCACCGCCCAGCTCGACGGGCTCACGGAGGTGGCCGTGCAGGACGTCATCCACCGCACCGCGCAGCACGGCGCCGTCCTGACCATCGCCCACCGGCTGTCGACCGTGGTCGACGCCGACCAGATCGTCGTCCTCGAGGGCGGCCAGGTCCGGGCCCGCGGCACCCACGCCGAGCTCCTCGCCACCGACGAGCTCTACCAGGAGCTCGTCGCGGCGCTGCGGATCGCGGAGATCGAGCCGGCGGGTCGTGGGCACGCGTAGGCTCTGGCCGTGCACACAGGACCGTGGGTCGTCGTCATGACCGGGCCGCCGGGGTCGGGCAAGTCCACGACGGCCGCCGCCTTCGCGAGGTCGACCGGGGCCGCGCTCCTGGACCAGGACTCGATGACGAACCCCCTGGTCGACGTCGTCGCCCGGACCATCGGCGCCGACGACTACGCGGACCCGCGGCTCGCGGCGCTCGTCCGGGAGGCGCGCTACGCGTGCGTCCTGCGGGTCGCGGGCGACTGCGCCCGCGTCGGCGTGCCGTCCGTCCTGGTCGCCCCCTTCACCGCGGAACGCCAGGACCCGGCCGCGTGGGACCGCCTCGCCGAGCAGATCGCCGACGCCGGCGGCCGTCCGGTCCTGGCGTGGTTGCGGATCACGCCCGAGGAGCTCGGCCGGCGCCTCGTCGCGCGCGGGGCGGCACGGGACGCCGCCAAGACGGCCGACGTCGCGGCGTACGTGGGGAGCCTGGACCTCGACCCGCCGGGCGTGCCGTTCATCGAGGTCGACGCGGCGGCCGACGTCGCGTCCCAGGCCGAGCAGATCGTCGACGCTCTGCGGGTGCTTCCGTAGAGATTCCGGCGGTAGGGCGTCGGGGTTCAGTGACGTCGTGCAGCGGAAGTGCGCTCGGGTGCGGTGCGCTTGGTGTGATCGGCAAAGGTGTTGCACGGCGTATTCCGGGACGTGATGCTGAGCGGCGATGATGCCACTGCTGGAGATCGATCGTCTGAGACGAACCGTGACCGCCGCGTGGGAGAGCCCGGTCGCCGACCAGGTGGCTGCCGCATGGGGGTGCTCGCCTGGAACGGCGAAGTGGTGGCGCTCGAGCGCCTCGCACGTGTTCGTCCTGCCCGACCCGAGCGGGAAGCGATACCTGCGGTTCGTGCCCGACTCCTCTCGGGGCGCCGGCCCGATGGCGGCCGTGAGCACGCTGATGGACCGGCTCGCCGCAGGCGGCGCGGCTGTGGTCCGCCCGGTCCCGGCTCAGACCGGCACCTTGATCGTGACGGTGCCGACGACGCTGGGACCGATGCACGCCATGATGGTCGACGCTGCTCCCGGCGACGAGCTCGACGTCGACGACCTGACCGAGGATCGGGCCCGGGCCTGGGGTCGCACGCTCGCTTCGATGCACGACGCCGCTGCCGGGCTCGAGACCGGTCTACCCGTCGCCTTCGCCGAACTGACCGGAGTACCCCGATGGTTCGCCGACGATCCCCTCCTGGTGAAGGCCGCTGCGCGCCTGTCCGACAGGCTCGCCGTCCTGCCGCGTGACCGTGCCCGATTCGGTGTGGTCCACGGCGATTTCGAGCTCGACAACCTGGCCTGGGACGCTGACCGAGCGACCGCCTTCGACTTCGACGAGGCCGCCGTGTCCTGGTATGCCGCCGACATCGCCTACGCGCTACGAGACCTGACCGGACCCGACGGTGAGCCGGACGCGGCACGCCGAGGACTCGTCCAGGCGTTCGTCGCCGGGTACCGCAGCGTACGGCCGCTCGATGACGCCGACCTGACGAACCTGCGACTGTTCGCCGGCGCGCACGCCGCCTGCTCGCTGGTCCGCATCACTCACGCCCTCAGCACACCCAACCACGACGACCCCGCATGGAGGGCTGAGCTCAGGACCCGCCTGACCGCCATGGCCCACTCCCACCGGGAGCTGGCCGTCGCCGTCGCCCAGACCCTCACGGCACCTGTCGGGCCACCACCCTCGGAGTGATCCGGCTTCCGGCTCGCTGAGCTCCGTGGCGAGAGCAGTTCGAGGCGCCGACCCCCGCAGTGAGGCCACACGTCCTAGCGATCCTGCACGATCCCGCACGAATCGGACGACTTTGGTCCGCGGCGTTGACATCCTTGTCATCGATGCCCCATGGTGGTGCCCAGACAGCGATGACAACGATGACATCCGAAGGACGTGACATGGCCCAGACCCGAGGCGCGACGCTCAAGGACGTCGCCGAGATGGCGAAGGTGAGCATCAAGACGGCGTCACGCGTCCTCAACGACGACCCGGCGGTGGCCGCGTCCACCCGAGCCGCCGTCGCCCAGGCCATGCGCTCGCTCGACTACCAGCCGGACCCGGCAGCGCGCTCGCTGCGAGCCGGCAAGGACCGGCTGGTCGGTGTCGTCATCGACAGCGTCGGGGACGTGTTCTTCTCCCAGCTCGTCGCGCGGATCGAGTCGATGCTCGACGCCGCCGGGTACCGCGTCCTCATCGCCTCCAGCAACCGGGACGAGCAGCGTGAGCGCGACCTCGTCCAGAGCCTGGTCCAGCGACGGTGCGCCGGCGTCATCGTGGCGCCGATCTCCCGCAGCTCGCTGGACGGTGTCCCGCTGCGCGACGCACCGGTCGTCTTCGTCGACCGCATCGGGGACCTCCCCGGCGCCCAGTCGGTCGTCTCCGACGACTTCGGGTTCGGCCGCACCGCGACGGAGCACCTCATCGAGCACGGCCACCGCCGGATCGCGCTCGTCAGCGACGCCCCGGTCGTCGAGACCACGCGACGCCGGCACGAGGGCTACCGGGCGGCGATGCTCGCCGCGGGCCTCGAGGTCGACGAGCGCCTGGTCCGGGGGAACTGCGACGACCGGTCCGACGTGGTGCGGGCCATCACCGAGCTCATGGACCTCGACGAGCCGCCGACCGCGGTGATCTCGACGAACACGCGGCTCTCCCTCGGGGTCGTCCCGGCCGTCCGGCAGTACGGCCGGACGGGGCTCGCCGTGGTCGCCATCGGCGACTTCGACATGGCCGAGAGCCTGTCGCCGGCGATCACCGTGATCGACCACTCGCCGACGGCGGTCGGGGCGGCCGCGGCCGAGGCGATGCTGGCGAGCCTCGCCGACCCGACCCGCACGCTCGACGACCCCATCGTGACGGTCCCCGCCCGGCTCATCCCCCGAGGTTCGGGCGAGCTACGCCCCTGACCCCGCGCACGACCTGATGGACTCGACGACGAGAAACCTAGGAGGAAGCATGACTCCCGCAGCACGGTGGCGTGGTCCGACCGGACCCCGCGCCCGACGAGGGACGGTGCTCGCATGAACACGCAGCCTGTCTACGAGGCACGCGACATCGTCCGCAGCTACGGCTCGGTGCAGGCGTTGCAGGGTGCCAGCTTCGACGTCCGTCCCGGTGAGGTCTGCTCGATCATCGGCGACAACGGTGCGGGCAAGTCGACGCTCGTCCGGATCCTCGCCGGGGTGGAGCAACCGGACTCCGGTGAGCTGCGCTTCGACGGCGAGGCGACCGTGCTCAGCAGCCCGACGGACGCACGACGTCGGGGGGTCGAGACGGTCTTCCAGGACCTCGCGCTCGCCAACCATCTCGACCCGATCCAGAACATGTACCTGGGCCGCGAGCGCATGAAGCCGGGCATCCTCGGCAAGCTCGGCTTTATGGAGCGGTCTGCCATGCGCGCCGACGGACGGCAGGCCTTCGAGGACCTCGGGGCGACGGTGCGCAACTACACCGGGCCGGTCGGCGGCATGTCGGGTGGCCAGCGTCAGGCGATCGCCGTCGCTCGCGCCGCGGCGTGGGCGCAGAACGTGATCTTCCTCGACGAGCCCACGGCTGCCCTGGGTGTCGTGCAGACGCGCGGTGTCCTCGACCTCATCCGGCGCATCCGGGACCGCGGCATCGCCGTCGTCCTCATCAGTCACTCGATGCCGCACGTGCTGGAGGTGTCCGACCGCGTCCACGTCATGCGGCAGGGTCGCCGGGTCGCGGTGTACGAGGCGGCGCAGAGCAGCGTCGAAGAACTTGTGGGCGCCATGACCGGTGCCCTCGACGGCAAGGAGGCCGCGTGATGGTCCAGACATCCGTCAGGCCGGCGCCCGCGTCGACCGCGAACCAGGTGCCCTTCACCGCACGGCTCGCGTCAGGGCTCAAGGCCCAGGCCATGCAGATCGTCCTGGTCTGGCTCGGGATCGTCGTGCTCTTCAGCGTCCTGAGCCCCGAGGCGTTCTTCGACTCCAACAACTTCCGCAACATCGCGATCAGCGTCTCCATCCTCGCGGTGCTGGGCGTCGGGACCACCTTCATCATCGTCACCGGCGGGATCGACCTCTCGATGGGCTCGGTCCTCGTTTTCAGCGGTGTTGTGTCATCGATGTCAATGGGTCTCGTCGGGGACGGCCAGGGCTGGTCGTCGGCCGTGGTCGGTATCGGGGTCGCCCTGCTCTCCGGTCTGTGCTGGGGCCTGCTCAACGGCTTCTTCGTCGCCAAGGCGAAGGTCCCGCCGATGATCGTGACGCTCGGTACCTTCGGTGCCGCGCTCGGTCTGGCTCAGGTCCTCACCGGTGGCATCGACCGTCGTGCGGTGCCGGACGTGCTGGTGGACACCATCGGGTTCGGAGACGTCTTCGGCGTCCCTGGGCTCGTGATCGTCGCCGCGTGCGTCGTCGTCTTCGGCATCGTGCTCCTGCGCCGCACCCGCTTCGGCCTGCACACCTCGGCGGTCGGCTCCAACGCCGAGGGATGCCGCCGCGTCGGGATCAACGTCGAGCGCCAGCTCATCAAGGTGTACGCGCTCGCCGGCCTGCTCGCCGGGCTCGCGGGCCTGCTCAACCTCACGTTCTTCCGCTCCACCACCATCGCCGGGCACAGCCTGACGAACCTCGACGTCATCGCCGGCGTCGTCATCGGCGGCACCAGCCTGTTCGGCGGCATCGGGACCGTCTTCGGCACCGTCGTCGGGCTGCTGATCCCTGCCACGCTCCGCAACGGCTTCGTCATCCTCGGTGTCGAGCCGTACTGGCAGCAGGTGGTCGTCGGTGCCTTCCTCATCCTGGCCGTCTACGCCGACCAGGTCCGTCGGGCCCGGGCGGTCCGAGGCGGTTCCAGGCCCCGCAGATTCTTCCGCTTGTTCACCCACCACCGAAAGGACTCATAGATGCGTCCCCAGAAGATCGTCCTGCCCGCCGCCGCCACCGCACTGCTCCTGGTGCTCGGCGCCTGCGCCTCCGACTCCGACGCCGCGTCCGTCTCCGAGCCGGCCGGCTCGGACTCCGACTCGATCGACCTCGCCTTCATCCAGGGGGTCATCGGCGACAACTTCTACATCTCGATGGAGTGCGGCGTCCTCGCTGCCGCCGAGGAGCTCGGCGGGATCGAGGTGAGCGTCCAGGGACCGCAGAAGTGGGACCCGGCGCTCCAGCAGCCCATCGTGTCGTCCGTCACGGCGACCAAGCCTGACGCGATCCTCATCGCGCCGAACGACGTCAGCGCCCTGCAGCGACCCCTCGCCGACGCGGCCGAGAACAGCAAGGTGGTCCTCGTCGACACGACCCTCGAGGACCCGTCCATCGCCGTCTCGGAGATCGCGTCCGACAACGTCGGCGGCGGTGCCGCGGCCTTCGAGGCGATCGCCGCCCTGGTGCCCGACGGCGGTCAGGTCCTCGTCATCGACAACCAGCCCGGTATCTCGACCTCCGACGACCGGGTCAAGGGGTTCGAGGAGGCGGCTGCCGCCGACCCGAACTTCGAGTACGTCGGGGTCCAGTACGCGCAGAACCAGCCGGCTCGCGCTGCGGACATCGTCACCTCGACCCTGCAGCGCTACCCCGACCTCAAGGCGGTCTTCGCCACGAACCTGTTCAGCGCCGAGGGTGCCGCGACCGGCATCGAGCAGGCCGGTGTCGCGGGTGAGGTCCAGGTCGTCGGGTTCGACGCCGGCCCGGCCCAGGTCGAGGCGCTGGAGGACGGCACCGTCCAGGCGATCATCGCCCAGCAGCCCTTCGACATCGGCTACCAGGGCGTCGAGCAGGCGGTCGCCGCGATCCGTGGCGAGTCCACCGAGAGCAGGATCCAGACCGGCTTCTCGATCCTCACGGTCGACGACCTCGCCACCGAGGAGGGTCAGGCAGCGCTCTACGCCTCGACCTGCTGACGACCGACCGCACCGGCCGCCGCCCTGCCGTGGAGCAGGGCGGCGTGCTCGGCCCTGCCCGCGCAGCGCCACGAGCGCCCCCTGAAAGGAGCTGACCTTCGTGCACGAACTGGTCGCCGGGCTCGATCTCGGCAGCACCGGCATCAAGATCCTCGTCACCGACAGGGACGGCCGGACCCTGTTGGTCAGGCAGCGCCCGACCCCGTGGGTCGGCGGACCGGCGGGCACGACCGACATGCTCGCCGACGACCTCGTGGCGACGGTCGAGGCCCTGCTCGCGGACGTGGCCGACGCGCTCGTCCACGACGTGGGCCTGGAGTCCCCGCGGGTCGCGTCCGTCGCGGTGGCGGGGATGGGCGAGACGGGCTTCGTGATCGCCGGGGACGGCACCGTCCTCAGCCCGGGCATCGCGTGGTTCGACCCCCGCGGGGAGCCGCAGGTCGCCGCGCTCCCCGACGGGTTCCGGGCGCGGTTCGCCGGCCGCACGGGACTCCCGTGGGGCGTCCAGGTCACCCTCGCCAAGCTCTTGTACCTGCGTGACAGCGGTGTCCCGCTGGCCGGGTCACGGTGGGCGAACCTCCCCGAGTACCTCGCGCACGTCCTCGGGGGCCGGCTCGTCGGCGAGCTGTCCCTCACCTCGCGCACGGGTCTCCTCGACCAGGACACCGGTGCGCCGTGGGGCGAGGCCCTCGACCTGCTCGGCGTCGGTCCGGGCTTCCTGCCCGAGCTCGTCGAGGCGGGAACCCCGCTGGGCGAGATGGCCGGAGCCCGCGTCCCGGAGATGTTCCAGGGCGCATCGCTCACCGTGGCCGGGCACGACCACCTGGTGTCGGCGGTCTCCGGCGGCCTCGTCGCCGACGCCTACCACGTCTCGATGGGCACGGCCGAGGTGCTGCTGCGCGTGGTCGACGGGCCCCTGACCGCCGACGTCCGGCGGCGGCTTGCCGGCGCGCTCGTCAACTGTGTGCACCACGTCGTGCCCGGGCAGCACGTCCTCGTCGCCGGGGTGAAGACCGGTCTCCTCATGCGCCGTTCGCTCCAGCTCTTCGGGATCGACGACGCCGCTCGGCGCGCCGAGCTCGACGAGCAGGTCGTCCGGCTCGGAGCAGGTTCCGCCCTCGCACCCGGCGCGGTCGACGTGACGGGTGCGCGGAACGACGACGGCGTCCTCGGACTGACCGTGCGCGCCGACGGCGTCACCCCGGCGGAGGCCTTCCTCGCCGTGCTCCAGCACGGCAACGACGAGATCCGGCGCCTGGTGGAGGTCATGGACCGCGAGCTCCCGCCGGCGACGTCGACCCTTCTCACCGGCGGATGGGCGGGCATGGAGTCCGTCCGCACGGCGCGAGCCGCGGTGCTCCCTGGGGTCCGGGTCTCCTCCCGGACCCAGGACACCGCCCACGGCGCGGCGGGCTTCGCCGCACACCTGCTCGCGGCCCGTGCCGCCGAGCTCACCGACTGACCACCCGAACCAGGAGATGACGATGAACCAGCTCACCACCCTCGAACGACGTGCCCTGTCGACGATCTGCACGCCCGACGGCGCGATGCTCATCGTGGCCGCGGACCAGCGCAACGGCATGAAGGCCGTGATGGGGAACCCCGACGGTCCCGCGGCGATCAGCGCCGAGCAGCTCGCCGACGCCAAGGCCGACCTCGTGACCTACCTCGGCAACCACGCACCGGCCATCCTCCTCGACCCGGAGGTCGCGCTGCCCCAGATCGTCGACGACGGCGTCCTGGGCCGGGACACCGCGCTCGTCGTCGGGATGGACGCCTCGGGCTTCGAGACCGTCGACGGGCTGCGGTACACCCGCCACGTCGACGGCGTCACGCCCCGCACGGTCCGGGACCTCGGCGGGGCCGTCGCCAAGATGCTCTGGTACGTGCGCACCGACCGGCAGGACGCCGGGTCGCGCGTCGCCCAGGAGATCCGCGACCTCGTGCGGGCGTGCGCGGACGAGGGCCTGCTCCTCATCGTGGAGATCCTCACCTACCGGCTCGAGGGCGAGACCGAGGAGGAGTACGCCGCCGCCTTCCCGACCCTGGTCGCCGACGCGGCCGCCCTGTCGGTCGCGTGCGGTGCCAAGGTCCTCAAGCTGCCCTACCCGGGCAGCCCGGAGGCCTGTGCCGCGGTGACCGCCGCCGCCGACGGCGTCCCGTGGGCCGTCCTGTCCGCGGGCGTCGACCACGCCACGTTCATCGGCCAGGTCCGCACGGCGGTCGCGCACGGCGCGGCGGGAGCCATGGCGGGCCGGTCGCTCTGGAAGGACAGCCTGGGGATGACGACGGAGGAGCGCGAGGAGCGCCTGACGACGTTCTCGCAGCCCCGGCTCCGCGAGCTGCGCGAGGCCGTCACGGCCGTCGCCGTCGCCGCTGCCTGACCGCACCTCTCCGAGGAGAGCTCAGCGACTCGTGCCGGGGGCCTCGCCCCGGCACGAGTCGCGCTCGACGAGGACGGCCGGCACCGTCGTCCGACGCCGGAACCGTCGGCCGGGGTGCGCGTGCCGGTCGATCACCCGCGCGGCGGCGAGCTCGCCGACGAGGCGGGGCTGCTGGTCGAGGACCGTGACGGAGGGGACCAGGGCGTCGGACAGCGGGAAGTCGCCGAACGAGACCACCGCCAGCCCGAGCGTCCGGAGGCGCGGCGCGAGAGCCTGCGTGCACCGGGCGTTGGAGCTGACCAGGGCGGTCGGTGGGGCGTCGAGCGCCGTGAGGGCGTCGAGCACGCCGTCCACACCCCCGGGGTCGTCGTCGGCCATGGCCACGAGGTCGGGGCGTGCGTCCACCCCGGCGTCCGCGAGCGCGCGGAGGTAGCCGGCCAGGCGGTCGGCGGTGGTCGAGAGCCGCGGGGTGTCGCCGAGGAACGCGATCCGGCGGTGGCCGTGGGAGAGGAGGTGCTCGGTGAGCACGGCCGCACCGCCGGCGTCGTCCGTCGTGAAGGAGTCCGCCGTGAGCCGGGTCGGCTGGCGGTCGACGAGCACCAGGGGGGTGGAGCCTGCCCACGGCGTCAGGTATGACTGGTCCTCGGACACGGGCGCCAGCACCAGGCCGCTCAGCCGCCGGCTCAGGAGCGTCTCGACGCGTTCGCGCTCCTCGACCGGGTCCGCACCGGTGCCCGCGACGATCGTCAGCATGCCGTGCAGGGCGGCGGTCCGGTCGACCTGGTGGACGATCGCGGCGAAGTACGGGTCCTCGATGCTGGGGACGACGACGCCGACGACGGCGGAGCGGCCGTCCCGGAAGGTGGTCGCGAGCGTGTTCGGCAGGTAGCCGAGCCGGCTGATCGCCTCCTCGACGCGCTCGCGGGTCTCGGCGGAGACGTGCGGGTCGTCGTTGTGGACGCGCGAGACGGTCTTCACCGACACACCGGCCTCGCGAGCCACGTCCCGCATGCTCACCACGGGGGACATCCTCGCACCCCGGCCTCCCGGCGGGCTCACCGGCAGGTGTATCCGCCGTCCACCGGGAGGTGGGCGCCGGTGATCATCGACGCGCCGTCGCCCAGGAGGAAGACGACCGGGGCCGAGACCTCCTCCTGCGTCGCCCACCGGCCGAGCGGCATCTGCTCGAGGAACGGCTCGCCGATGTCGGGCCGGCCCCAGTAGAACTCCGACATCTCCGTCATGACGACGGTCGGGTGGACCGAGTTGACGCGGATGCCGTGCGGTCCGAGCTCGAGCGCGCTGACCCGGGTGATCGAGTCGACGGCGGCCTTGGACGCCCCGTACGACACGTGGTTCGGCAGCGCGACGAGCGACGCCTGGCTGGAGACGTTGACGATCGAGCCGCCCTGCCCGAGCCGGATCATGGTCCGGGAGGCGTACTTGGTCACGAGGAGCGTGCCGCGCGTGTTGACGGCGATGACCTTGTCGAAGACGTCCATGTCCGTCTCCATCGGTGTGGCGATCTCCCCGCCGAACCCGTGGCAGGCGACGACGCCCCAGAGGTCGAACCCGTCGAGCGCCGCTGCGACCTCGTCCTCGGAGGTGACGTCGAAGGTCAGCGACCGGCACCCGGTCTCCGCGGTGATCTGGGCGACCGCTGCGTCGTCGCGACCGCTGGCCACCACGTCCGCACCGGCTGCCACCAGGTCGCGGACGATGGCGCCGCCGATCCCGCCACCGGCGCCCGTCACGAGCACCGTCCTGCCGTCGAGTCCGTTCATGGTCCCCATCCCTCCGTCGTGTCCTGGAGGCCGATCGTGCCACAGAATCCGGCGCATGTCACCGGTGTCATGCAATCTCTTGACACCGGTGACATAGAGGCCTAGCGTCCGGGGGAGCGGTTGGTCCGGCGTCCTGTCGGGAACCAGGAGCGGGAGGAACTGCGATGGAGGAGACGACGTCCGCCGACCTCGTGCGGGTCGAGCCGGTCGAGCGCCTCGTCGAGCGTGCGGCCGCGCTGGTGGCGCGAGGTGGGCGCAGCCTGCTGGGGGTCGTCGGAGCGCCGGGTGCCGGCAAGTCGACGCTCTGCGACGAGCTGGTCCGCGTCCTCGGTGCCGACGTCGCCGTCGTCGGCATGGACGCCTTCCACCTCGCCGACGAGGTGCTCGCCGCGACCGGGCGGCTCGCCCGCAAGGGTGCGCCGGACACGTTCGACGTCGCCGGGTACGTGGCGCTGCTCGACCGGCTGCGCCGCAACGACGAGGACGTCGTCTACGCCCCGCGGTTCGACCGTAGGCTCGAGGCGTCGGTGGCCGGGGCGGTGCCCGTCCCGTCGGGCGTCCCGCTCGTGGTGACCGAGGGGAACTACCTGCTCGGGGACGCCGGCGGGTGGGAACGGGTGCGCGGCCGGCTGGACACGGTCTGGTACCTCGACCTGCCCGCGTCCGAGCGGGTCGAGCGGCTCACGGCCCGCCGCGTCTCCTACGGGCACGACGAGGACGCCGCCCGGGACTGGGTGCGCACCGTCGACGAGTCGAACGCCGACGTGGTGGCTGCGACCCGCGCCCGCGCCGACCTCGTCGTCCGCCTGGCACCACCCGGTGACCGCACCGCGTCCGCACGTCACCCGCACCCGGAGGATCTGTCATGACCCGGCTCGGAGCACGCACCGTCGACCAGGCGAGGGAGGGCGTCGCCACCCCCCGCTACGACCGCGACGCGGTCCGGGTGGGGATCGTCCACCTCGGCGTCGGAGGGTTCCACCGCGCGCACCAGGCGCGGTACGTCGACGACGTCCTCGCCGCTGGTGACCCGGACTGGGGCATCTGCGGGGTCGGCCTGCTCCCCGGCGACGCCGCGGCCGCCGCCGTGGCGGCCGCGCAGGACGGGCTCTACACGCACGTGACCGTCGACCCCGACGGCGCCGAGACGGCGCGCGTGGTCGGGGCCGTCGTGCGGTACCTCTACGGACCGGCGGACCAGTCGGCCGTCCAGCGGGTGCTGCGGGCGCCGACGACCCGGATCGTCACGATGACGGTGACCGAGGGCGGCTACGGCGTCGACGACTCGACCGGGCTGTTCTCCCCCCGGGACCCGGCCACCCTCGCCGACCTCGAGTACCTCCCCGCCGGCGTCGAGCCGACGAGCGCGCTCGGCCACCTCGTCCTCGCGCTGCGCGCGCGACGGGACGCCGGTACCCCGCCCTTCACCGTGGTCTCCTGCGACAACATCCAGGGCAACGGGCACGTCGCGAGGACGGCCCTGACATCGTTCGCGCGCGCCTTCGACGCCGACCTCGCGCGGTGGATCGAGGCCGAGGTCGCGTTCCCGTCCTCGATGGTCGACCGGATCACGCCCGTGCCCACCGAGCGGTCCCGTGCGCGGGCCGCCGAGCTCGTCGGGCTGGAGGACCGGTGGGCGGTGACGTCCGAGAGCTTCCAGCAGTGGGTGCTCGAGGACACGTTCACGCTCGGTCGGCCCGACCTCGGTGCGGTCGGGGTCGAGCTCGTCGACGACGTCGAGCCCTTCGAGCGGATGAAGCTCCGCCTGCTGAACGCCGCGCACCAGGCGTTGGGGCACCTCGGCCTGCTGGCCGGGTTCTCCTGGGTGCACGAGGCGTCCCGGGACGAGACGCTCGCGGGGTTCCTCCGCCGGTACTGGTCGACGGAGGCGATCCCCACCCTCGGGCAGGTGCCGGGGACGGACCTCGAGGCCTACTGCGACCAGCTCCTGGCCCGGTTCCGCAGCGACGCCGTGGGAGACACGCTCGACCGTCAGGTCGTCGACGCGTCCGAGCGGCTGCCCAAGTTCCTCGTGCCGGTGCTGCGGGAACAGCTGCGCACCGGCGGCCCGACCGACTGCTGCGTCCTGGTGATCGCGGCCTGGAGCCTGCGGCTCGAACCAGCCGAGGACCCGGTGCCCGACCAGCACGCCGACGCCCTGCGCGCGGCGGTCCGCCGGGAGGCGCAGGAGCCGGGCGCGCTGCTGTCCTTCGCGCCGACGTTCGGCGACCTCGGCCAGGACGAGCGCCTCGTCTCCGCGTACACCGCCGCGCGCGAGGCGCTCGCGTCCCGCGGAGCGGCCGACGTCGTCGACAGGCTGACGGCGCGCTCGGCCTAACCCGCTGCCACCTGCAGGTCGCAGGGCGCGTCGGGCCAGGGCTCTCGAGATCGATCCGGTACGCGGCCAGCGCGTCCTGGATGCAGGTGTTGTCGACCAGCGCGAGTCCGTGCTGATTGCCCTCGACGGGTGAGCAGACTGCCGCCCAGGGCGTCGGACAGGTGGATCCTGGGCGCGGCACTGGGCATCGGCGCCGGGTTCGACGTCTCGCTGGAGTGGTCGCCGGCCGACACGGTCTTGGCAATCTCTGACGTCGACGGCATCACCGGTGGATGGTGGTGACCGGGCATGGCGCCGACTGATTGGATGGACACATGACTACCGTCTCTTATCCGAGCGAGGACTTCACCGGGACGTGTGCCGGACCGCAGGCGCCGGACGTCTGGCCCGCCGTGCGCGCCATCCAGGACAGCATCGCTCTGGTCGGCCGATGAGCGAGGCGGGCGCGCAGACCAGCTCACCGGCCGGAGCTAATCGCTTCGCCGTGATCAGCCGCCGGGTGATCTTCTTCTCGGCCTACGTGATCATCCCTCTCGGCGTGTGGGCGATCCTCTCGGGCCGGGTCGCTCTCGGCGTCACGATCATCGCGGCGTTCTTCGTCGTGGTGGTCGCTCGTGTCGTGTGGATGGTGAGGCGTGGGGCGCTGGCGCTGGCGGAACGCCGGGAGGTGGCCGAGGTGGTGGACGTCGCTGTCGCGACCCCGGGCGCGCCGTCGTCCGTCGACCGGGTGGTCGGTGAGCTGCTCGCACTGAACTCCGACGGCCTTCCCTATCTGCTCGAGGCGCAGCGGGGCACCGACGGCCGCGTGCGGCTCGAGGTGCGGTGGAAGTCCGAGGAGATGCGTTGGCAGACCCTGTTCGTCAGGGGCAAGGTCGCCTACGCCTGGCGCATGGAGGTCGACCTCGATCCGGAGCGGTCCCGGTACACCTTCGTCGAGTACTCCGGCACGGCGGACTCCCGCACCGTCGTCGGTCCCGGAGGGGCGTCCTCGCGGGCGAGCTGGAAGTGGCACCGTGGCAAGACGTCTGGTCGTCTCAACATGACGATCGCCGAGGGTGCTGACGGCCAGGTGCACGTGGCGAGCTCGGGGGAGACGCGGACCTCGTGGGAGGGTGCGGTGTCGATCCGACCCTCCGACGCGAAGGTCCCGGTACTCACCCTGCTCCGCAACCACGGCTGGCGTCCACGGTTCGACTGGTTCGGTGCCCGGCTGTTCGAGAAGTAGAGCGCCGATCCGCTCGCGAGACATGACCCGATACGATTCGGTGGCGCCCTGCGGGTCCGACCGACCCGAGGGCGCAGTCGGCCTGCTCGACGCACGGTCTTCGACCGGCAGCCCTGAGGTCGGCCGGTCCGGCGGCTCAGTCGTCGCTGGGCATGATGATCCACAGCACGATGTAGGCGATGACCTGCGGGCCGGGCAGCAGGATCGACGCGACGGCGACGACACGCACGACGGTCGGGCTCCAGCCGAAGCGACGGGCGAGGCCCGCGCACACTCCGGCGATGACACGGCCGCGGCGGGGACGGGACAAGGTGGGTGCGCTCATACCTCGACGCTACGACGTCCGTGGCCCGCTCGGTATCGGGGAGACCCCTGACCCGGCCCGGACGTGACCCTGGGACACTGGTCCCGTGACGGACGCGCAGATCGGTGTGGTGGGGCTCGGCGCTGCGGGCAGTTCCGCCCTGTGGAGGGCGGCGGCCCGCGGGGCGAGCGTCGTGGGGTTCGAGCAGCACACCCCGGGCCACGCCCACGGGTCGTCCCACGGGCACACGCGGCTGTTCCGCACCGCGCTCGTCGAGGGTCCTGAGTACGTCGGCCTGGCACTGCACGCCCGCGACCTGTGGCGCGAGCTCGAGTCCGCGTCGGGCCGCGAGCTCCTCACCCTCACCGGCGGCATCTTCATGGGCCGGCCCGACGGCGCCATGGTCACCTCCACGCTCGACGCCGTGCGTGCGCACGGGCTGCCGCACGAGCTGTTCGACACCGACGATCTGCGCCGCCGCTTCCCCCAGCACGTCGTCGACGACGGCACCGTCGGGCTCGTCGACCCCGGCACCGGCGTCGTGCGGTCCGAGGCCGCGATCCGCGCCGCGGTCGACGTGGCCCGCGCGCTCGGCGCCGAGGTCCGCACCGGTGCGCGCGTCGTCGCGATCGAGCCCGACGACGCCGGGGTCACCGTCCGCACCAGCGGCCCGCAGGGCGACGAGGAGACCCGGGTCGAACGCCTCGTGGTCGCCGCCGGCGCCTGGGCCACCGACCTCCTGCCCCGGCTCACCGTCCCCACCGAGGTGCGCCGGGTGGTGCTCACCTGGTTCGGGGAACGGGACGCTCCGTCGGGCTCTGGCACCGGCGCCGGCGCCGGCTTCGACCCCGACCGGTTTCCCGTCTTCATCCACGAGAGCGACGGCCACCTCGCGTGGGGAGCGCCCGCGCTCGAGGGGCACGGCGTCAAGGTGGGCCTGCACGACCTGCCGGGACCCGTCGTCGGGCACCCGTCCCGCAACCCGCTCGACGCCACCCCCGACGAGTGGGAGCCCGTCGCCCGCTGGGTCGCCCGGCGGCTGCCCGGCCTCGACCCGCAGGCCGTCACCGCCGAGGGCTGCATGATCACCATGACCCCCGACCACTCCTTCTCGATCGGTGTGCCCGCCGCCTACCCCCGCGTCGTGCTCGCCGCCGCGTGCTCCGGGCACGGCTTCAAGCACGCGTCCGCCGTCGGCGACGCTGTCGCGGCGCTCGCGGTGGGCGACACCCCGGCTGTCGACCTCACCGGCTTCTCCCCGGACCGCTTCGCCGCCCGCGGGTAGTCGCGCCGATGCTGCCGGCCCGTC
This sequence comes from Oerskovia flava, assembly GCF_026163685.1. GTDB lineage: Bacteria > Actinomycetota > Actinomycetes > Actinomycetales > Cellulomonadaceae > Oerskovia_A > Oerskovia_A flava. Next base: position 40,491 of record NZ_JAOXSR010000006.1, on the reverse strand, counting down.
TATGCCGACGACGTCGGAGGCCGAGATCGACCCTGGCCTGACCGGCTCGATCGATCAGCGGGCGGTCCACGCCGCGACGGCGACGATCACGGTGGCAACCCCGGTGGCCGCCAGGGTGAGGTGCTCGAAGACGGAGCTGGTGATGACGTCGAGGGGCAGCAGCGGCACGACCACCGCGGTCCACACGGTGACCACCACCGCCAGGCCGAGGGTGACCTTGGCGACGGTGGTGACCGCGGTGAGACTGTGGGGAAGTCGCTTCCGCACGAGCGCGACGACGAGGACTGCGACGGCTGCGACGGCGGTGATGGCGAGGTTGATCCACACACCCGACGGCAGTCCGTCGGTGCCGCAGCCCGTGCTGGTCTCCAGGCCGACCCGGTAGTGCTCGAGATCGAGCGCGTTCGAGAACTGCAGGGCCAGAGACACGAGGGGGCCGAGCGTCGCCGTGGCCACGAGGATCACCGTCCTGGCCGACTCGAAGACTGTGGCGTTGGTGCCGTAGCTGCGGAGCACAGCCCGCAGACCGAACAGCAGCAACAGTGTGGCCAGGCCGAACACGGCACCGTTGAGCAGCTGCTCGTGGGCCGCCACCCCGGCCGCGGGCCCCGCGCCCGTCCGTCCGGACAGAACGCCGTAGTTGAAGGCGAGGATCAGCAGGGTGAAGAACGCACAGGTGAAGATGACCACCGAGTCGGCCAGGTGGGGGTCTTCCGAGGTGTCGGCCTCGTGGTCGAGCGGCAGCAGGATGGCCAGCAGTGCGAAACCGGCGAGCAGCCCGGCGATGGCTGAGTACCAGCCGGCAGACGATGCGATGTCGAACGCAGCGGCTTCGAGGCGGCAGTCCATGGCTCAGTATGGCGGCTCACGACACCGTCGTCCGGTCTCTGAGCTCTCCACCGGCGTCACGATCCGTCGAGCGCAGCGCGGAACGCGGCGAGCACGGCGGGGGAGAAGAGGACGAACTGCACCGAGTCCACGCCTGACCCGTCCCACGACCGCACCGCCGTGACGGCGACCTCCGCGACCTCGCGTGCGTCCCACCCGTAGACGCCCGCGCTGACGGCGGGGAACGACGCGGACGTCGCGCCGACGCGCGCCGCCTCGTCGAGCGAGCGGGTGAAGCAGGACGCGAGCAGCCGGGGGTCGCGCTCGCCGCGGTGGCGGTTCGGGCCGACGGTGTGCACGACCCACCGCGCCGGCAGGTCGAAGCCGGGCGTGACGACGGCGTCCCCGACGCCGAGCCCGTCGGGGAGGGTGGTGCGCCGCAGCTCCCGGCACGCGTCGAGGAGCCCGGGCCCTGCGGCCGCGTGGATCGCGCCGTCCACCCCGCCGCCGCCGAGCAGCGACGAGTTCGCCGCGTTGACGATCGCGTCCGTCGTCGCGGTCGTGATGTCGCCCTGCCGGGCGCTGAGGTCGGGTCCCATGGACCCATCCTCGGCTCAGGCGCGCGAGACCACCACCGACGCGCTGTGCCCCCCGAAGCCGAACGCGTTGACCACGGCATGCTCCGCCGTCGTGCCGTGGGCGCGGTCCTGCACGACGTCCAGGCCGATCTCCGGGTCCTGGCGGTCGACGTTCAGCGTCGGCGGCACCTGGCCGTCCCGCAGGGCGAGGACCGCCACGAGGGTGCCGAGGGCGCCGGACGCGCCGAGCAGGTGACCGGTCGAGGACTTGGTGGACGTGACCGGCGGGAGGTCCGGGAGCGCGGTGGAGATGGCGAGCGCCTCGGTGCGGTCCCCGGCCGGCGTCGACGTCGCGTGCGCGTGGACCAGCCCCACGTCGGCGGGCGTCAGGCCCGCGGCGCGCAGCGCGGTGGTGATCGTGCGGGCCTGGTTGCGCGGCTCCCCGCCGACGATGTCGTACGCGTCGGACGTCACCGCGGCGCCGGAGATCGCCCCGTGCAGCGTGGCCCCCCGGGCCCGGGCGTGGTCCTCGCGCTCGAGCACGAGCAGCGTCGCGCCCTCCCCGAGGACGAACCCGTCGCGGTCCGCGTCGAACGGGCGCGACGCGCGCAGGGGCTCGTCGTTGCGGGTCGACATCGCGCGGGCCCGCGCGAACGACGCGAACGCGAACGGCACGACCGGCGCCTCCGTGCCCCCGCACACGACGACGTCGGCCACGTCCGCGCGGATGAGCTCGCGACCCATCGCGATCGCCTCCGACCCGGCCGCGCAGGCGCTGACCGGTGTGCGGGCGCCGCCCTGCGCCCCGAGGTCGATCGACAGCCACGCGGCGGGCCCGTTCGCCATGAGCATCGTGATGGCGTGCGGGGAGACGCGTCGAGCCCCCGCCGTCTGGAGCACCTGGCTCTGCTCGACCGTCGTCGCGATGCCGCCGACCGCCGTCCCGACGACGACCGCGACCCGCGTCGGGTCGACGTCCGGTCTCCCAGCCGACGCCCACGCCTCACGCCCCGCGACGAGCGCGAGCTGTTCGGCCCGGTCCAGCCGCCGGAGCTCACGCACGGACAGCTCGTCGGCGAACGCGTCGTCCACGCGGGCCGCCATGCGGACCGGGAGGTCGTGCGCCCACTCGTCCTTCACGGCCTCGATGCCCGAGTCTCCCCGCAGCAGCGCCGCCCACGTCCGCTCGGCGGTCCCGCCGACCGGCGTCACCGCCCCGTACCCCGTCACCATCACTCGTTCCATGGAACAGTCCCCCTGCCACGGCCCGGCGGGAGGTCGCCGCCGGACGCCCTCGTTTCCCCGTGGGGACAGTCAAGAGCAGTCGCGCGGTTTTGTCCCGGCGAGACGCGGCGTGTCGGGGTCCGCGCCGACTCACCAGCCGCCGGGAGCGAGCACCTTCCGGATCCGCTTCTCGCTGACGGAACCCTGCGTGCCGAGCTGCTGCGCGAACAACGACACACGGAACTCCTCGATCATCCACCGGACCTCGGCGAGCTCGGCGGCCCGCGCCGGGTCGGGCGGCCCGGCGGCCCACGCTGCCCTGGCCTTGGCCGCGGCCTCCTCGACGTCGTGCACGCGCCACGCGAGCTCGGCGTCCCGGTTCGGGTTCGTCGTCGCCTTCTCCAGCCGGTACGACGCCGCCCGCACGTACCGCGTCAGGTGCGGCAGCCGCTCGGGCGGGGTGGCCGACACGAAGCCGTCGTGGACGAGACCGGCGACCTGGTCCCGGAGGTCGGTCAGCGTGTTGAGCAGGGCGAGGCTGTTCGCCGCGCGGATCTCCCCGTCGAGGGTGCGCGCGGCCGTGAGCACCGCGACGACGTGGCCGACGACCTGGTGCACCTGGTCTTCCAGGCGCTCCCGGACGAGGTCTCGCGCGCTCGTGTAGGCGGCGGCGTCCCGGATCGTGCGGGCGTCGGGCAGCGTCGTACGCTCGGAGGTCCCGCCGGCCGGGTCGCTCCCGCCGGAGGTCAGGGCGATGACGGCCGCGAGCTGCAGATCCGCGACCAGCGCCGCGGTGTTGCGGTAGGGGCTCGCCGCGAGCGTGAGCGACTGCGACCCGTTCCAGCGGCTCGTGATCCGGCCCGGCGCCAGCGCGGTCTCGCCGAGCAGCAGCCGGCGCACGCCGCGCGCGTGGGCGTCGTCGCGCAGCCGCGCGTCGGCCAGCACGCGCAGCGCCACGTTCGGCATACCCTTCGCGTCGCGTTCCTCGACGAGCGCCGGGTACCCGCGCACGAGCACGCCGCCCCCGGCGTCGGTCTGCACGACGTCCGGCAGCGCTCCGTCCGGCAGGTCGTCCGGCCAGGTCGTCAGGGCGGCCCGTTCGGCGATCGCCGGTGCCGGGGGAGGGCCCGACGCCGGAGCGGGCGCCGCCGGTGCGGCGGGCACGGGGCCGCCGGTCCCCGTGGTGGGTGCGGCTGATGCGGCCAGTGCGGCTGGTGCGGTGGTCGCGGCCTGCGCGGGAGACGCCTCGGCCGCCTCCCGCAGCGCCTGTCCGACGGCGCCCTTGACCGCGGCGCGCACGGCGGCCTGGTTCTGCGCGGCGAGGCGTCGCTGGAGCGCGATCAGGTCCTTCGACTCGTCGAGCACGACGACGCCGCCACGGCCGCGCGTGTCCTCGACGCGGAACGTCATGCGCAGGTGGTTCGCGAGGCGCGCCTCCTGCTCGGGTCCCCACGCGTCGTCGGGCACGACGACGTCCCGCAGCGCCCGCACGGCGCGTGAGAACGCGGTGCGGAAGGGCTCGGCCATGTCGCCGGCGCGGGTCATGTCCTCCCAGGCGGGGGTGTGCTCGCGCAGCCAGGCGACGACGTCGCGGGCGACGTCCGGCGCGGGCACGAGCTGGACGCGCACGGGCTTGGGCAGCGACCGGATCGTGGCGGTCGCGAGCTCGTCGAGCAGGCCCGGCACCATCCAGTCGAAGCCGTCGGGGACGACGCGGTTCAGCACCGACACCGGGATGTGTACCGTCACGCCGTCTGCTTCTGTACCAGGCTGGAACTGGTAGGTCAGCGGCAGGCTGAGGTCGCCCTGGACCCACTGCTCGGGGAACTGCGAGGTGTCCACGGCCTCGGCGTCGGGCACGAGCTGCGCGAGCGTGAACGTCAGCAGGTCCGGCTCGCGGCGCCGCGCGCCCTTCCACCACTGGTCGAAGTGCCGGGCCGAGACGACGTCGTCGGGCAGCCGCTCGTCGTAGAACGCGAACAGCACGTCGTCGTCGACGACGAGCCCGCGCTGGCGCGAGCGCGCCTCGATCTCCTCGGCCTCCTCGAGGAGGCGGCGGTTCTCGTGGAAGAACTGGTGGTGCGTCGTCCACTCGCCCTGGACGAGGGCGTGGCGGATGAACAGCTCGCGGGCGCCCTCGGGGTCGACCTTGGCGAAGAGGACCTTGCGGTCGGCGACGATCGGCACCCCGTAGAGCAGGACCTTCTCGTGCGCGATCGCGGCACCCTGCTTGCTCGACCAGTGCGGCTCGGAGTACGTGCGCCGGGCGAGCGACCCCGCGAGGTCCTCCGCCCACTCGGGCTGGATGCGGGCGACGTCGCGCGCCCACAGGCGGCTCGTCTCGACGAGCTCCCCGGCCATGATCCACACCGGGGGCTTCTTCGACAGCGGCGAGCCGGGGAAGATCGCGAACCGCGCCCCGCGCGCGCCGAGGTACTCGTTGCGGGCCTGCTTCTTCGCCCGGCGGATCGCCTGCTCGCGCGCCGCACCCTTGAGGTGCGCGACCGACGACGCCTTGACGTCCCCCGACTCCTGCATACCGATCTGCGACAGCAGCCCCGCGAGCAGGGCGCGGTGGATCGTGTCGCCGTCCCAGCTCTGACGGTGGTCGGCCTCGGCGGTCTCCGGGGCGGCCGGCTCGGCGCGCTCGTCGGTGCGGACCTCGCCGCGCGCGCGCGGCCGGTAGGACATGTCGATGCCGAGCGGCCTGCCCATGTCGCGGAGCTGCGCGACGACGTCCTGCCACTCGCGCACGCGCAGGAAGTTGATGTACTCCGCCTTGCACAGGCGCCGGAACGCGCTCGACGAGAGCTCGTGCTGCTGCTCGCGCACGTACTCCCACAGGTTGAGGTAGGTGAGGAAGTCCGAGCGCGGGTCGGCGAAGCGTGCGTGGAGCTGGTCGGCCTGGGCGCGGAACTCGGCGGGGCGCTCGCGCGGGTCCTGGATGGACAGGACGGCCGCGATGATCGCGACCTCGCGCGCGACCTGCAGCCGCGAGCCCTCCCAGATCATCCGGGCGAGGCGCGGGTCCATGGGGAGCTGGGCGAGGACGCGCCCGGTCTCGGTGAGGCGCGTGACCGTCCCGTCCGCACCCGCCCGGCCCACCGTCTCGAGGGCGCCGAGCTCGGTGAGGAGCTGCACGCCGTCGCGGATCGCGCGAGTGTCCGGGGGCTCGACGAACGGGAAGCGCGCGACGTCGTCGGGCGAGGACACCACCCCGACCGAGATCATCTGCAGCAGCACGGACGCGAGCGACGTGCGCAGGATCTCCGGCTCGGTGAACTCCGGGCGGGACTCGAAGTCCGCCTCCGCGTACAGCCGGATCGCGACGCCGTCCGCGACACGCCCCGAGCGTCCCGACCGCTGGTTCGCGCTCGCCTGCGACACCGGCTCGATGGGCAGACGCTGGACCTTCGTCGCCTTCGAGTACCGCGAGATGCGGGCCGTGCCCGGGTCGATCACGTAGTGGATGCCCGGGACCGTCAAGGACGTCTCGGCGACGTTCGTGGCCAGCACGATGCGCCGCGCCGTGTGCTGCTGGAACACCCGGTGCTGCTCGGCCGACGACAGCCGCGCGAACAGCGGGAGGATCTCGACGCGCTGCGGGTGCTTCGGGTCCCGCACGCGCTCCTTGAGGTGCCCCTCGAGGGCGTCCGCGGCGTCGTGGATCTCGCGCTCGCCCGAGAGGAACACGAGGATGTCGCCCGGCCCCTCGGTCATCAGCTCGTCCGCGGCCTCGACGATCCCCGCCATGAGGTCCTTGTCCTGGGAGGCCTTGCCGCCCGACCTGCTCGACGCCGCGCGCCCGCCCGCGCGCTCGTCCTCGCCCTGGTCGGGACTCAGCGGGCGGTAGCGGATCTCCACCGGGTAGGTGCGGCCCGTGACCTCGATGACCGGCGCCTCGTCGGGCAGCGCGTCGACGACGTACCCCGGCGCACCGCCGAGCTCCGCGAGCCGTGCGGGCGAGAAGTGCTGGGCGAACCGCGTCGAGTCGATCGTCGCCGACGTGATGACGACCTTGAGGTCCGGGCGCTGCGGCAGCAGGCGGGTGAGGTAGCCGAGGAGGAAGTCGATGTTGAGCGACCGCTCGTGCGCCTCGTCGATGATGATCGTGTCGTAGGCGAGGAGCTGCGGGTCGCGCTGGATCTGCGCGAGCAGGATGCCGTCCGTCATGACCTTGACGAGCGTGTCCTCGCTCGACGTGTCGGTGAACCGGACCTGGTAGCCCACGACGCCACCCAGCGGCACCTGCAGCTCCTCGGCGATGCGCTCGGCGACCGTCCGGGCGGCGATCCGGCGTGGCTGCGTGTGACCGATCTGCCCTGCCCGGCCGCGGCCCAGGTCGAGCGCGATCTTCGGCAGCTGCGTCGTCTTGCCCGAGCCCGTCTCGCCCGCGACGACGACGACCTGGTGGTCACGGATCGCCGCGGAGATGTCCTCGCGGCGAGCGCTGACCGGGAGCTGCTCGGGGTAGACGATCGGCGGGACGGTGACCGTCGCGCGCGCCTCCGCGGCCTTCTCGAGCTGAGCCGTGCTCACCTGACGCGTACCCGACGGCGTGCGCGACCCCTGTCCCCGACCCCCGCCCTGTCCCGTGCGCTGCCCACCGCGTCGGCGTCGAGGCGTCCGCGGGGTGCCGTCGGTGGCGCCGTCCCGGCGGGGAGGGCGCGCGTCAGGCTGCGGTTCGGTACTCACGACGGTCCATTCTCTCAAGCGCACGCAAGTAAATTCTCCCCCACCCCCGCCGAACACGAGGTTGATGACGGAAACGGGCTTGAGGCGACATCAACCACGGGCTCGACGGCGAGGAGGCGCGTTCTCGGCGCGCTCAGCCCGCCGCGGGGTCGACCGTCAGCGCGACCGCGCGTGGCGTGCGTGGCATGTCTACGGTGGGTGCACTCCGAGGGTGAGGAACGTGATGGACGTCGTGCTGTCGTTGGTGGGAGCCGCTGTCATCGTGCTCGTGCTCCGCGACGTGTTCCACACGCTGTGGCACCCGGCCGGGGAGGGTCGCCTGAGCGGTGTGGTGGGCCGCGCGACCTGGTGGGCGGTGCACCGTCTCCCGCAGCGGTCGAGGCTGCGGCGGCTCCTGCTCGACCTCGCCGGCCCGATGGTGCTCGCCGTCGTCGTCGTCGCCTGGGTGACGGGGGTCATCGTCGGCTGGTCGTTCGTCTTCTGGCCCCACATGCCCGACGCGTTCGAGGACTCCACGGGCGCCGTCCCGACGGACGTCTGGGAGCGCATGGTGGCGACGGTCTACGTCTCCATGGTCGGGCTGTCGACGCTCGGTCTCGGAGACATCGCGCCCACCACCGGCTGGACGCGGATCTGCACGGCGCTCCAGGCCGTCGTCGGGTTCGCCCTGCTCAGCGCCTCCGTGTCGTGGGTGCTGCAGGTCGCTCCCGCCCTCACGCAGCGCCGCGCGCTGGCACGTCGGTTGACCGCGTACACCCAGGCTCAGCACGGGACGTCCGAGGACCCCGGGGACGGCGGGGGTGCGCTGCGTGTCTCGACGCTCGACGGCCTTGTCGCGGACTTCTCGCGGGTGCACGTACAGCTCGGGCACTACGGCGAGACCTACTACTTCCGCGACGCGGACCCGTCCGAAGCACTGCCAGCGGCGGTGGGTGTGGGCGCGAACCTCGTGGAGGTGGCAGCCCTTTCGACCGACCCGGAGGTTCGCCGGTCCGCCAGGTCGTTGCGGTGGACCCTGGACCGCTTCGCCGAACTGCTCGACGGTGCCTACCTCCGCACCGGCGGATCTTCGGCGGAGGTCTTCGCGGCCTACGCGGCTGACCAGGACCACGAGCCTGTGTCGGCGAGCAGGGCGGAGAGCCCCGGCGGCCCGTGAGCGCGTCCGGCCACCTGGCCGCACGACTCGCCGAGAACGGGCGCACGATGGACGCCGAGGTACGCGCTGGAGCGGAGCGCTCCGGACCGAGCCGTGGTCCGGAGGCTCGACCGGCAGCCGGTGGCCGACCTGGACCTCTCGGTGGTCACGGTCGCGCGCAGGCGTCCTCGCGGCGCTCGCGCCACGCGTGCTGGTGCTCGGAGCTCTCTCGCCCAGGCCTACGGCGCCCCGGCCGGGGGGACCGTGCGGGGCGCCGATCCGCACCGCCGACGCGCAGAGCACCGCGATCTGCCTCGTGCACGGCGCGTCGCACGCTCAGCCCGCCGTGGGGTCGGTCGGGGCGTAGATCCGCAGGGCCCGGGGCTGCATCGTCAGCCGGACCGCCGTGCCCGACGCGTCCCCGTCCAGCACCAGCGTCTCGCCGTCGTGGGCGAGCACCACCTGCGGCCGGCCCTCGTCACCGGGCTCCGGGTGGGTCTCTCGATCGGCCTCCCGACGACCCTCGACGCGCAGGTCGAACCCGGGCGTCGTGGTGGCCCGCACCACGAGGTGCTCCCGGACCGGCGGCAGCGCCCGGGCGAGTCGTGACCCGCGGTCGCCGGCGGCGACCTCGAGGAAGGTGCGCACCCGGCTACCGCGACGCTGGGCGGTCGCGGTCCGGACGTCGAGCACCCCGTCGTCGAGCCGCAGCCGTTCCACGGGGGCGAGGCTCTGGGGGTAGTAGCGGTTGATGCCGGCGAAGAGCGACAGGTAGTCGTCGGTGCGCCCGTCCACCTCGAGCCGGACCGGCCGCGCCCGCGGGAGCACGCGCGCCGCGGCCCACACGGCGGCAGGCCACTTGCCGAGCCGGTGCTCGTGCTTCTCCCGCTCGGTGACCAGCTCGGGGTACACCCCGACGGAGAAGGTGTTGAGGACGGTCCGCTCGGTGCGGGCCCCGTGCTCGTCGACCACGAGGTCGGCGACGTCGATCACCACGCCGGCGCCCGACCGCACCGCCGCGACCGTCGCGGCCATCGACGTCAGGTCTGCCGCCTTCGCGAAGTGGTTGAGGGTGCCGCCCGGGAAGACCGCGAGCGGCAGGTCGTGGGCCCGCGCCGCAGCGGCGGCGGTGGAGACTGTGCCGTCGCCCCCGCTGATCCCGAAGGCCCGGGCACCGCGCTCCGCCGCCCGGCCGTAGAGCGCCGGGAGGTCGTCACCGTCGGTGAGGACGTGAACCTGCGCACGCGGCAGACCGGTGCGGATCGCGGTCAGCGGATTCTCGCCGAACAGGCGACCCGAGCCCGCAGCCGAGTTCACGACGACGAACAGGCCGTCTCCGTCCGCCAGGGCAGGCACGTCGGCGAGCGGGCCGGCCGGGACGTCGGGCACCGTGCCCGGGCCCCGCGGGAGCAGCGCCCACCCCGCGAGTGCGACGCCGGTGCCGAGCGCCGCACCGGACACGACGTCGGAGAGCCAGTGCGAGCCGGTGTGCAGTCGCGAGTACACGACCCCGCCCGCGAGCGGCGCGAGCGCCAGGCCGAGCGTCGGCCACTCGATCGCCACGCCCGTCACGAACGCCGCCGCCGACGCCGAGTGCCCCGACGGGAAGGACGGGGAGGTGGGCGGACGACCGACCCGTCGCCACAGCGGCAAGGGGTCGAGCGCCGGGCGCTGACCACCGAACACGGTCTTGCCGACGAGGTTCGCCAGGGCGCTCGCGGCGAGCAAGGAACCGTAGCCACGGAACGCGGCGTCCCGTCCGCGGCGCCCGGTCAGTGCCACCCCCGCCGCGACGCCCGCCCAGAGCACGCCGCGGTCCGCCGCGGCGGACAGCCGCACGAGGGCGGTGTCGGCGACGGTGCCGAGCGCGAGGCGGTTGGTCCAGGCGTTGGCCGCCCGGTCGGCGCGCCCCAGGGCAGGGAGCGCCACGTGCGGTTTGATCAGGCCGGTCAGGTGCGGCCGGGGCCGACGGGAGCGGTGGCGTGAAGGACAGGGCACCGTCCCATCATCGGCCCCAGACGCCCGTGCGGCTCGTCCTGCCGCGCGACACCACGTCCGGAGCGAGGTCGTGGTGGAATCGAGCCGTGCTCCGCCGACCAGTCACCCAGCTCGACCTGCTCCCGCGCCGCGTGCGCGTCCATGCCGTCGCGGAGACGTCCGCGGCGTTGCGCCGCATCACGTTCCGGGGTGCGGCTGACGCCGGGTCCGGTGCCGATGGTGACGCAGCCGGCGCGACGACTCTGTCCGCGCTGCGATCGCCTGGTCCCGACGACCACGTCAGGGTGTTCCTCCCGGACCCTGCGACAGGGATCCTGCACCCGCCGAGGCTCACTGCCGACGGCGCGCTGCAGCGTCCCGCGGGGCAGGTCTCGATCTCGCGGGAGATGACGGTCAGGGCGACGCGCACGGCAGACGGCGTCGCGGAGGTCGACATCGACTGGGTGCTCCACGGGGACGCCCTCGGCGGCGAGGAGGGCCCGGCGTCGGCGTGGGCCGCGCGGGCCGCGGTGGGGGACGAGGTGGTCCTCGTCGGCCCGACGACGAGTCGCGGTGTGCCCGACGGGATCGGGCGCCTGACGCTCGTCGGTGACGAGACGGGTCTCCCCGCGCTGGCACGGTGGGTCGCGGCCGTCCGGCCTGACGTCCCCGTGCAGGCGATCGTCGAGATCGGCGACGACGTCGACGAGGCGTTCGTCGAGGACGAGCTCGGTCGTGCGGTCGTCGAGATCCTCTACCGCACGGACGGTCCCGGGCAGCTCGTCGACGCGGTGCGCGCGCTCGTCCCGCTCGACGCCGACGAGGTCGTCGTCGGTGCGGGTGAGGCGACCGACCTCGCTGGAGTCCGCCGCGACCTGCTGCGCGCCGGTGCGGACGCCGACCGGCTCGAGCTGCGCGGCTACTGGCGCCGTGGGGTCGTCAACCTCGACCCGGAGGCACCGCTCGACGGTGCGCAGTGGGGTGCGGGCGTCGGGGCGGGCTCATGACGGGACGGACCGGGTCGGCTCCGTGCAGGCGCCCGGCCTCCACGAGTACCCGGTGGTCAGCACGGGCGGCTGGGCGTTGTGGTCGCCGCAGCCCGCGCTGCGTCTCACGACGACCAGGACGCGGGAACCCCGGACCCTGGACGACGGGGTCGCCGGCGCGATAGAAGTTCTGCTCAGTCGTGTTCGACGAGTCGTGTCCCGTCTCAGACGCCCGCGCGGCTCGTCTCGCCGCGCAGCTCGTCGATGTGGGCCTGGAGCCGCAGGAGGCTGGCGGTGACGTCCTCGCCGTGCCCGGCGGCGAGGTCCGTGACGTAGCGGAGCTGGGCCGATGCGGCGTCGAGCGCGACCTGCGCGTCGGCGAGGGCGACGGCGGCGCGGCCGTCGCTCAGCGGGTCCGCGGCCTCGTCGAGCGCGGCGCGTGCCTCGTCGGTCGCGGCGTGCACGGACTCGACGGCGTCGGTGATGTCGTGGCGGAGCAGTGCGGGGATCTCGGGGAGCTGGTGCTCGACCCGGTCGAGGTCGGTGTTGATGGTCTCGGTCTGGACCTGGGCGTCGGCCAGGAGCTGCCGGACCTCGGGGGTCGCGGTGGCGGTCGCGCTGAGCGGCAGCATCATCCCGAGCGCGAGCAGGCCCGCAGCGGCGAACCGTGCCGTTCCTGATGTCCTCGTCGACGTCATGGGGAAGAGTCTGCCTGCTCAACCTGGGATTTCGCCGAGAACAAGAGGTGAACTTGTGGTGATCCTGGGCACGGGCGCCGGCACGGCGGGTGGTGAGGGCTCAGCGCAGGGCGAGCCGCCGACGTCGGGCACGGGCGACGCGGGAGGCGACCAGCCCGTGCCGCGGGCTGAACAGGTAGACGACGGCGAACACCGCGCCCATCGTGAGCACCACCATGCCGCCCGACGACGTGTCGAGGTAGTACGACAGGTAGATGCCGGTCACCGCGGCGGCGGCCGCGACGAGGGGGGAGATCCACAGCATCCGCGCGAACCGGTCCGTGAGCAGGTACGCGGTGGCGCCGGGAATGATGAGCAGCGCCACGACGAGGATGACGCCGACGGCCTGCAGCGCGACGACGACCGTCAGTGCGAGCAGCCCGAGCAGCAGAGCGCCCAGGCGGCGCGGGGAGAGCCCGATCGCGTGGGCGTGCGTCGGGTCGAACGCGTACAGGGTGAGGTCGCGGCGCTTGAGCACGAGGATCCCGAACGTGATCACGCCGAGCACCAGCACCTGCACGAGGTCGGCGAGGCTCACCCCCAGCAGGTTCCCGAAGAGGATGTGGCTGAGGTCGGTCTGGCTCGGCGTCACGGAGATGAGGACGAGGCCGAGCGCGAACAGCGTCGTGAACACCACCCCGATCGCGGCGTCCTCCTTGACGCGGCTGGTGTCCCGCACGACGCCGATGAGCGTCACGGCGAGCAGGCCGAACACCAGCGCGCCGAGCGCGAACGGCGCGCCCACGACGTACGCGAGCACGACGCCGGGCAGCACCGCGTGGGAGACCGCGTCACCCATGAGGGACCAGCCGATGAGCACGAGCCAGCACGACAGGACGCCGCACACGATCGCCGCGGTGACCGTGACGGCCAGCGCGTTCTGCATGAAGTCGTAGGTGAGGGGCCCCAGGAGCAGGTCGACGGGGTTCACGACGCCTCCCGGTCCCCGCGGGCACCCTGACCGCCCTGCTGGCTGCGCCCGCCCAGCACGTCGAGACCGAAGGCGAGCGCGAGGTTGTCGGGGCGCAGCACCACGTCCGGGGTGTCGTGCAGCAGGACCCGGTGGAGGAACAGCACGGCCTCGTCGGCGAGGTCCGGGAGCGCGTGCAGGTCGTGCGTGGAGACGACGACGGTCCGCCCGTCGGCGGCGAGCTCGCGCAGGAGCGTGGTGAGCGTGGCCTCGGTGCGCTTGTCGACACCGGCGAACGGCTCGTCGAGGAGGAGGATCGTGGCGTCCTGCGCGAGGCCGCGGGCGACGAACGCCCGCTTGCGCTGACCGCCGGACAGCGCGCCGATCTGCCGGTCGGCGAGGTCGGTGAGCTCGACCCGTTCGAGCGCGTGCGCGACGGCCTCGCGGTCCGCCGGCCGCGGTCGGCGGGTGAAGCCCTGGTAGCCGTAGCGGCCCGTCATGACGACGTCGCGCACGCTCAGCGGGAACGCCCAGTCGACGTCCTCGCTCTGCGGCACGTACCCGATCGTCTGGGCGCGGCGGGCGCGGGCGGGGGCGGCGCCGTCGACCAGCACGGTTCCCTCGTCGGGGCGGATCATGCCCATGACGGCCTTGAAGAGCGTGGACTTGCCGGAGCCGTTCATCCCGACCAGTCCGCACACGGTGCCGTGGCCGATACGCAGCGTCGCCCGGTCGAGCGCACGCACGTCGCCGTAGTGCACGGTCAGGTCCGTCACCTGCACGGCGGGGACGGGGCTCGCGCTCACCGGTCCGCACCGCCCGTCAGCGCCTCGGCGATGGTCGTGGCGTCGTGCCGCACGAGGTCGAGGTAGGTGGGGACGGGGCCGTCGGGCTCCGAGAGCGAGTCGACGTAGAGCACACCGCCGAAGGTCGCCTCGCTCGCGGCGACGACCTGCTGCATGGGCCGGTCGGAGACGGTCGACTCGCAGAACACGGCGGGCACGTCGTCGTCCCGCACGGCGTCGATGACGCGGGCGACCTGCCGGGGGGTGGCCTGCTGCTCGGCGTTCACCGCCCAGATGTAGTGCTCGGTGAGCCCCGCGTCCCGGGCGAGGTAGGAGAAGGCGCCCTCGCACGTGACGAGCGCCCGTTGCTCCGCCGGCACGGCCTCGAGCCGGGTGACGAGGTCGTCGTGGACGGCCTGCAGCTCGGCGGCGTAGGCGTCGGCGTTGGCGCGGTAGTCCTCGCCGTGCGCGGGGTCGAGGTCGGCGAACGCGTCCGCCATGTTCTCCACGTAGACCTGGGCGTTGAGCGGCGACATCCAGGCGTGCGGGTTGGCGAGGCCGTGGTAGGCGCCACCGTCGACGTCGCTGATGGGGATGACCTCGACGCCCTCGCTGACGACGACGTGCGGCACGTCGAGGCCGTCGACGAAGCGCGCGAACCACACCTCGAGGCCGAGCCCGTTGTCGAGGACGAGATCGGCGTCGGTCGCGCGCCGGACGTCACCGGGTGTCGGCTCGTAGCCGTGGATCTCCGCGCCGACCTTGGTGATGGACTCGACGCGCAGGTGCTCGCCCGCGACGTTCTGGGCCATGTCCGCGAGGACGGTGAACGTCGTGAGGACGACCGGACGGTCGTCCTCGCCCGGCGTCCCGGCAGCGTCCGGACCGGCACCCTCAGCACCGCCCGTGCAGGCGCTCAGGGCGAGCGCGACGGCGGCGAGCACGGCGGCACCGGCACCGGTCCGGCGGGCAGATCCGGACATCCGGACAGAAAAGTTCGGCACACCGAACAATCTAGCGCGGCGCCGCCCGGACTTCAACGACCCGTCTGCTCGGCACGAGGGGGGTAGCAGGCGTACGCTCGCACCTCGTGACATCGTCGCGTTCGGTCTCGGCATCCGCGCGGTTCGGCCGGGCACTGCACCCGGCACAGATCATCGTGCTGGCCTTCTTCACCGCTCTGCTCATCGGCAGCGGTCTGCTCCTGCTACCCATCGCCAGCCCAGGCCCCGGCGGGGCCACCCCGCTGGTCGCGCTCTTCACGGCGGCGTCGGCGATCTGCGTCACCGGGCTCGTCGTCGTCGACACCGCCTCCGCGTGGACCCCGTTCGGTCAGGGGGTCATCGTCGCGCTCATCCAGATCGGCGGGCTCGGCGTCATGACGTTCGCGACCACTCTCGGCCTCGTCGTCGTCCGCCGGCTCGGGATGCGCTCGCGGCTGTCCGCCACCGCGGAGGCCCGGACCGTCGGTGCGAGCACGGTCGGCATGGGCGACGTGCGCCGGCTGCTGTTCGGCGTGGTGCGGACCGCGCTGATCATCGAGGCCGTCGTGGCGCTCGCGCTGTGGCTGCGGTGGACCATCGGCTACGGCGAGCACCCGCTGCACGCGCTGTGGCTCGCCGTCTTCCACGCGGTCTCCGGCTTCAACAACGCGGGCTTCGCGCTGTTCTCCGACAGCCTCATGGGCTTCGTCGCCGACCCGTGGATCTGCCTGCCGATCTGCGCGGCCGTGATCCTCGGCGGCCTCGGGTTCCCTGTCCTCATGGAGCTGCGCCGCGAGCTCGGCCGCCCGCTGCACTGGACGATGAACACGCGCGTCGTGCTGCTCGTGACGGGCGTCCTCCTCGCCCTCGGGACCGTCTTCTTCCTGGCCACGGAGTGGGAGAACGCCGCGACGCTCGGCACGCTCAGCCTCGGCGGGAAGCTGCTCGCGGGGTTCGTGCAGTCCGTCATGACCCGGACCGCAGGCTTCAACAGCGTCGACACGAGCGCCATGCACGAGGTCACGTGGTTCGGTACCGACATCCTCATGTTCATCGGCGGTGGTCCGGCGGGCACGGCCGGCGGCATCAAGGTGACGACCCTCGCCGTGCTGTTCTTCATCATCTACACCGAGGTGCGCGGCGAGGTCGCGGTCAACGTCCTCGGCAAGCGGCTGCCGCGCTCGACCCACCGCCAGGCCATCGCGGTCGCGCTCCTCGCGCTCGCCGCCGTCGTCGGTTCCACGATGGTGCTCATGACGATCGAGGGGTTCGGCCTGGACCGGACGCTCTTCGAGGTGATCTCGGCGTTCGCGACCGTGGGCCTGTCCACCGGCATCACGGCGGACCTGCCGCCCGCCGCCCAGCTCATCCTCGTCGTCCTCATGTTCATGGGCCGGCTCGGTCCCATCACGCTCGCCACCGCGCTCGTCCTGCGGCGCCGCCGCAGGTTGTTCGAGCTCCCCAAGGAAAGGCCGATCATTGGCTAGGACACCCTGGTTCTCCCGCAGCACCGAGCGCCTGGCGGACGCCGACTCGGTCGCCGTGATCGGCCTCGGCCGTTTCGGCAGCGCCCTCGCGATCGAGCTCGCCACGTCCGGGACCGAGGTCCTGGGGGTCGACGTCGACGAGGAGATCGTGCAGGCGCACAACGGCGTCCTCACCCACGTCGCACGCGCCGACTCGACCAAGGACGACGTGCTGCGTCAGCTCTCCGTCCCCGAGTTCGACCGTGTGGTCGTCGGGATCGGGTCCGACCTGGAGGCGAGCATCCTCACCACCTCGCACCTGCTGAGCTACGGCACGGGGCGGATCTGGGCGAAGGCGATCAGCGACGCGCACGGCCAGATCCTCGAGCAGCTCGGGGTGCACCACGTCATCTATCCCGAGCACGACATGGGCAAGCGTGTCGCCCACCTGGTGCGCGGGTCGATGCTGGACTTCGTGGAGTTCGACGACGGGTTCGTCATGATCAAGACCAGCCCGCCGCGCAAGTTCGTCGGGGTCCCGCTCGGCGCGTCGGACCTGCGCCCCCAGCACGACGTCACGGTGGTCGCGATCCGCCCGCTCGGCGGGCGGTGGACCTACGCGAGCAACGAGTCCGTGCTCGCCGCCGACGACACGATCATCGTCGCCGGCGAGGTGAGAAAGGCCGAGGCGTTCAGTCGCCTGCGCTGAGGGGGTCAGGCGGCGTCGCTCACGACCCCGCGGGTGCCGGCGTGCACGACGACGACGGGGTGGCGTGCGTCGTGCAGCACCTTCTGGCTGACGGAGCCGAGCATGAGCTTGCGCACGTCTCCTCGCCCGCGGGCGCCGACGACGGTGAGCACCGCGTCCTTGCCGACCTCCTGCAGGAGCTGGGCGGGCTGACCGTCCCGGACGACGACGTCGACCGTCGCGGCGGCGTGGGCCCCCGTGCGGACCCGAGCGAGCGCGTCCATCGCGACGGCCTCGGCGGCGTCGTGCGCTGCGCGGGCCGCGTCACCGCCGAACAACGGGTTCGTGGTCCACGCCGGGCCGACGTCCGACCGGAAGGCGGTCACGACGACGAGCCGCGTCCGGCGACGGGCGGCCTCGTCGAGGGCGAACCGCAGGGCGACGTCGGCGGCGGGGGACCCGTCGACCCCGACGACCACGTGCTCGCCGCCCGGCGCGTCAGGGGTGCACAGGCCACCACGGCCGCGCGGCACGACGACGAGCGGGGTCGTGACGCGGGTGGCGAGGCGTCCGCTGACGGACCCGAGGGCGATCGACGCGACCGCGCCCAGCCCGCGGGTGCCGACGACGACGAGGTCCGCGTCGCGCGCGGCGTCGAGCAGGACCTCGGACGGGCTGCCCGTGCGCATCGAGGTCCGCACGGGGACGCCCGGTGCGGTGCGCGCGACGCAGTCACCGGCGGCCTCGAGCACCTGCGCGCCGTAGTCGGCGATCTCCTCGAGCGGCGGGACGTAGGCGACGCCCGCGAACGGTGAGCTCACCATGGGGATCTCCCCGACGTGCAGCACGTGCAGCGAGCCGTCGCGGGAGGCGGCCTCGCGCGCTGCCCACGTGAGGGCGGCGGAGCCGGTGGGGGACCCGTCGACGCCGACCAGGATCGTCGGGGCGCCGAGGGGGCTGCGGTCGGTGGACATCGTCATCACTCCTCCGGAGCCCTTCGAACCCGCGTCGTCGCGACTCCTGATCCCTGTCTATCGCTGCCCGACGGTGCGACGCTGCGGCGCGAGGTCCTCACCTCGCCGGGACCTTGGTCCCGGACAGGTCGTCGCGCAGCCGGTCGCGGTCGCATAAGTTCTCCCTATGACCGACTCGCCGATCCGTGTGTTCCTCCTCGACGACCACGAGGTGGTGCGACGTGGCGTCGCGGCGCTCCTGGAGGCGTCGGGCGACATCGAGGTGGTCGGCGAGGCGGGCACCGCGCAGTCTGCGCTCGGGCGCATCAAGGCGGTGCGCCCCGACGTCGCGATCCTCGACGTACGCCTGCCGGACGGCTCCGGGGTGGAGGTCTGCCGCGAGATCCGGTCCGAGCTGCCCGACGTCGCCTGCCTGATGCTCACGTCGTTCGCCGACGACGAGGCCCTGTTCCAGGCTGTCCTCGCGGGAGCCGCGGGGTACGTCCTCAAGCAGATCCATGGCTCTGACCTCGTCGGTGCGGTCCGCACGGTCGCCGGCGGGGGTTCCCTGCTCGACCCGGCGAGCACGGCGCGTGTGCTGGAGCGGATGCGCAACGCGGCGACCGAGCAGCCCGACCGGCTGGAGGGACTGTCCCCGCAGGAGCGGCAGATCGTCGGCCTGATCGGCGAGGGCCTCACCAACCGGCAGATCGGCGAGCGGCTGTTCCTCGCGGAGAAGACGGTGAAGAACTACGTCTCGCACGTGCTCGCGACTCTTGGCCTCCAGCGCCGCACGCAGGTTGCGGTGCTCGCGACGGAGATGCGCACCGAGCCGCAGGCCGGTCGCGAGGGCGGGGAGCCCACCGCCACGCCGTAGCCAGGGACCTTCGACCCTCGCACGGTGGGGTGCCCTCGGGGAGGATGGGCAGATGGAGACGCCTCGTCATCTCGACACGGCCGGTCTGGAGCACGTCTCGACCGCCGAGTGCTTCGTGCTGCTGCGCTCCGTGCCCGTCGGCCGCATCGTCTACACCGACCGTGCGCTGCCGGCGATCATGCCGGTGAACTTCGCGGTCGACGGTGACGACGTGGTGATCCGTACCGGCGAGGGCTCGAAGCTCGCGGCGGCCGCGCGCGGCGCGATCGTCGCGTTCGAGGTCGACGAGTTCGACGAGCGGCTCGCCTCCGGCTGGTCGGTGGTGATCGTCGGTCAGGCCCGGGAGGTCCTCGACCCCGACGAGCGGGCCCGCCTGCTGGACCTGCCGCTGCACCCGTTCGCCCCGGGGCCGCACGACCACGTCATCGTCATCCGGCCCGAGATGATCTCGGGTCGACGGATCGGCGTACGGGCACTCGCCAGCTGAGCCTCGTGCCCGGCCGGTCCTGCGCGTCCGCGCGCGCGGCCTCCAGCGTGAACTCCCCGCCCAGGTCCTGGGCGCGGACCGCCAGGTTGCGCAGCCCGCTGCGGCGTCCGTCCGGGCGGATCCCGACGCCGTCGTCGGTGACGGTGAGCGCCACCTCGGCGGGTGTGACGGCCAGGTGCACGACGGTGGAGCCCGCCAGCGCGTGCCGGGCGACGTTCGTCAGCGCCTCGCCGAGGACCGCGACGACCTGGTCGGCGACGTCGGCCGGCACCTGGGCGGCAGGGTCCGCCTCGACCGTGACGTCGGGGGTGAAACCGAGGGTGCGCACGGCGGCGTCCACCGCGGAGCGGACACGGTCGTCCAGCGACGGCGCGGCCGGGTCGGCCGCGGTGTGCAGGGCGAAGATCGTGGACCGGATCTGGCGGATCGTGTCGTCGAGGTCGGTGACGGTCTCCTCGATCCGGCCGCGCGCCGTCGGGTCCGTCACGAGGCCCTGGATGCTCATGAGGGACATCGCGGAGGCGAAGAGCCGCTGGATGACGAGGTCGTGCAGGTCGCGGGCGATGCGGTCGCGGTCCTCGAGCAGGCCGCGGCGGGTGGCGTCGGCGTAGAGGCGGGCGTTGTCGACGGCGACGCCCGCGGCCGCCGCGAGCGCCGTCACGGCCGACTCGTCGTCGTCGGTGAACGACGCCCCGCCGCGCTTGTCGGTGAGGTAGAGGTTGCCGTAGACCGCGTCGCGCACGCGGACGGGGACGCCGAGGAACGTGTGCATGGGCGGGTGGCCGGCGGGGAAGCCGGAGGAGCGGTGGTCGTCGCCGATCTCGTCGACCCGCAGGGGGTGCGGTGCGTGGATGAGCTCCCCGAGCAGTCCCTCGCCCCGGGGCCAGTGCTCGATCGCGGCGACCTCGTCGTCGTCGAGCCCGCGGGGCACGAACCGCACGAGGCGGGGGCCGTCCGTGACGCCGAGCGCCCCGTACCGGGCGCCGGTGAGGTCCATCGCGCTGTCGACGATGCGCTCGAGGACGGTGTCGAGGTCGAGGTCGGAGGACACGGCGACCACGGCGTCCAGGACCCGGTGCACGACGTCGGACGGCAGGTTCTCGCTCACCCGGTGAAGTCTGGCACGAGTGGTGGCACGTGTGGTGGCACGACGAAGAGGGCGGGTGGACTCGCCGCCACCCGCCCTCTGGTTCATGTCGTCGTCAGACGAGCCAGGGGTTCTTCTGCACGATCGGCAGCTTCTTCCACTGCTTGCCGAGCCCGAGCGTGTCACCCGCGCCGATCATGGCCAGGGCGATGATCGTGATGGCCTCGGTGATGTGGCTGTCGATGATCGGGTTCGTGGTCAGCGGGAGCGAGGCCAGGAACATGAAGACCAGCAGCAGCGCCCCGGAGACGGCGGCGATCCGCATCCCGATGCCCAGGATGAGGGCGAGCCCGATGCCGAGGAGGCCGATCATGAACAGCCAGTCGGCCCAGGCGGCGCCCGCCATGCCGTTGAAGAGGCCGGCGAACGGTCCCTCGACGCCGCTGAGGTAGCCGGTCGTGGGGCTGGCGCCCTCGACCCAGGCGCGCTCGGCCGGTGTCGCGAAGCCGAGGCCGAACGTCTTGTCGAGGAAGGCCCACAGGAAGTAGAAGCCCAGCGCGATCCGCAGGACTCCCAGGACGACCTGGGTGGCGGTGCTGGCGCGAGCTGCGAGGCTCGGCGTCGCCACGTCGGTGGATGAGCTCGGTGGGAGTGGCGTCGTGGCGCCCCTCTCCATGGTCCCCTTCATGGTGGTTCCTCTCGTCGACCGGGACTTCGGACGTCCCGGCTCCTGGTACCACTTCACCAGGGTGGAGGAGCTGTGAAGGCCGGGCGAAGGTCGCCGACCGCAGGGACCTTCGTCCTCGGTCGGGGAAGCCGGTCGGGGAGGGTCAGCCGTCGCCGTCCAGCGCGGGGTATCCGCCCTGGCCCCGGGCGTCGTCGCCCCAGGCGCGGTCGGCCCAGGCGGCGGCCTCGGCGAGGAGCGTCGCCGTGTGCGGCAGCGTGGCGCCGAGGCGGTCCGCGCCCCAGCGCCACCGGCTCGCCAGGAGCTGGCGGTAGGACGGCGAGGGGACACCCGCGGGGCCGACGCGCGGCCTGCCTTCGAGCGCGCCGTCGAACAGCCATCCGCTGCACGCGAGGACGTACGCGCCGCACGCCGCGTCGACCGCGCTCGACCATCCGGGTTCTTCGACGACGTCGGGCCGGTGGTGGCCCAGCGCGGTGGTGAACGCGGTCAGCAGGTCGTCGGTGAACCCGGGCGGCGGGTCCAGCACGCACCAGCAGGTCGCGAACGGCAGGGCGGCGTAGGCGGCGTCGAGCGCGGCGTGGTGCACGCTCGACCCCTCGAGGTCGAGGAACGCCCAGCCGGTGGCGGTGCGCACCGCGTTGTCGGGGCACGTGTCGGACGGGGAGACGACGTCGGCGTGGCCCCGGTCGCCCAGGGTCGCCATCTCGTCGAGCTCAGCAGCAAGTCCGGCAGCGAGCCCGGGCTCGCGGGCCACCCCGTCGACGGCGGCCACCAGCCGGTCGACCCCGGCCGCCACGGTGGTGCGGAGGTCCCAGTCGACGGTACCGCCGAAGGACGCCAGCGCCTCGTCGAAGCGGGCGACGTGGGCCGTGGAAGCACCGACGAGGTCGCCGAGCGCAGCCGCCCAGGTGCGCGCTCCCTCGCGCGCGGCCTCCCGGACCCCTGCGCGCACGGCCGGCGCGGCGTCTTCCTCGCCCGTCTCCGTGCCCGCGAGGAGGAGGTCGGCGAGCGTCGGCCCGGACCCGAGGTCGCTCATGACGACGAGGCGGTGCTCGACGTCCACCGCCAGCAGCACGGGTGTCCGATCGAGCACGGCGAGGCCGGCCGCCTCCCGGGCGAACTCGCTGACGAACGCCTGCGCGCCGCCGAACCGCTTGACGATCACGGTGGTGCCGGGCGCGTGCGCGCTGGCGCGCGTCGTGTCGAGACGGTCGCTCGCGGCGACGCCGTCGTGGGACAGGCCGGCGACGACGCGGCAGCGGAGCACGAGCGAGCGGGCCGACCCGCCGAGCTCCCGCGGCTCCGCCAGCGCGGCGCCCAGCGCCACCCCGGCGAGCGCGAGCGTCTCGTCGACGGGGTTGCTCCTGGGCTGCGTGTCAGGCGGCGTCGGGGGCGTGGTCTCGGACGACATCACCCCAGCCTGCCATCGCCCGTCAGGACGTGGCGTCGTCCAGGTCCGCGCGCAGCTCCTCGACGCGGTCGCGCAGCGCGTCGAGGGCCGCGTCGAGCGACGCGTCCACGTCGCTCAGCCCGGACGTCGCGTCCTGGAGCTGCTGGGAGGCGTCGTCCAGCCGGACCTCGGCCTCCGCGACGCGCTCCTCCGCCTGCTCGCGCGCCTCGCCGGTGCTGCCGGAGACGTCCTCCAGCGCGGCCCGGGCCTCCTCGGCGGCGGACTGCGCCGCGGTGACGGCCTCCTCGACACGCTCCCGCGCGTCGTCGGGCAACGAGCCGGACAGCGAGTCGAGCCGGGAGGTGAGCGAGCGGACGTCGTCCCCGATGGTCTGGGCCTGGGCGCGGGCGTCGTCGGCGAGCTGCTCGAGCGACTCGCTCGACAGCGTGATCTCCGGGATCGTCACCGAGCCGTCGGAGCACGCACCGAGACCGAGCAGCAGCACGCTCGACGCTCCCAGCGCGGCGAGGGGACGGCCCACGCGGGAGGCGGTACGGGGGCGAGGAGCGGTGCGACGTGGGCTCATGCCGTCATTGTGCCGCGTGCGGGTGCCCGACCAGAGGGTGAGAACCGCCGATGCTGCGTGGTGAACGTGCGTGTAATGTGCGGATACGGCACATCGGGCCAGGCCCGGGATGCAGAGTTCACCTCCTCGACTTCCCGGGAGGGGGTGGTGCTCCGCGACGACTTCCCGCACCCTGGAATGGTTGCTGTGCGCACTGGAGCGCATCGGGACGCTTCGACATCTCGGGGACCGGCAATCGGTACCCGAACGACGAGTGGAGTGGGTTCGTGGGTAGTCGCGGGCAGGATCGGGCCCAACGACCCACCGCGCTGCGCGCCGCAACCGCCGTCGCCACCGGTGTGCTCGGCACCGTCCTCGCACTCGGGACCGGTGCCGTCCTCACCCAGCCCGAGGCGTTCGGGCTGCGCGAGACACCTCGAGCCCAGCAGGTGGAGGTCTCCCAGACTCCGGTCGTCCAGCTCGTCTCGCACGAGGAGGTCGACGACGCGACGCAGCTCGGTCGTGTGCTGGCCGTCCTCGACCGTGCGGACGCCCTCACCCCGGACACCACACCCCCGCTGACGGCACCCGTCGAGCAGGCCCGCGCCGAGCTGGGCATGCTCCTGGCGACCTACCTCGCGCAGCTCGCCGCACCGGACGCCGAGCACGACGAGCACGTCGACGAGACGGATGACGGCGAGCAGGCGCCGTTCGCGGCGGGCCACGAGAAGGACGTCCCCACCGGGCCGGACCTGGAGGACCTGTCCGGCATCGTGCCCGACGAGACACCGACCACCCTCGCCCCTCGGACGACCGACGAGTCGCCCGAGGACGGCGAACCGGCCGCCGGGCCGGCCACCGACGACGCGGCGTCCGCCGACACTGCTGACGGTGCCACCGACCCGACGGACGAGACCGCGCGGGACGACGAGGCCCCGGACGAGGCCGAGGACGACACGGCACCGACCGCCGACGGCACGGAGGGCGCTGAGGGTGGCACGGAGAGCGAGCTGTCGGGTGAAGCGCCCGAGGAGGAGCCCGCGTTCGAGGAGATCCCCGATCTCGACCTGAGCGTGCTGGACCGCCTCGGGATCGACACCGAGGCGGAGGACGGGCACGACCACGGCGAGGTGACCCTCGACGAGGTGCTGGCCGCCGCGACGCGGCTGGCGAACCTCATCGACCCGTCGTCGGCGCTCAGCCCCGCCCTCGTGGTCCCGGCCGACGGCGTGCTGCGCACCGCCACCTCGTCCGGCGACGGGGACCTCGCGGAACGTCTCGCTGAGGTCGTCGACCGCTACTCTCACGACCTCTCCGGGTACGAGAACGGGCGGATCCCCGCGTCGGCGCTGTGCCCGCTCGACTTCGCGCCCGGGCACGCGCTGCGGTGCGACGCTGCGGAACGGCTCAACGCTCTCGCCGTCGAGTTCGAGAAGCGCTTCGGGTATTCGCTCCCCATGACCGACTCGTACCGGTCGTACGAGGCGCAGGTCGCGGTCCGTGCGGCCAAGCCGCACCTCGCCGCGGTCCCGGGCACCTCGAACCACGGCTGGGGCCTCGCCGTGGACCTCGGTGGGCCGATCCCGTCCGGCCGCTCCGCCGAGTACATCTGGCTGCGTGTGCACGGGCCCGACTACGGCTGGGACAACCCGGCGTGGGCGCGGCTCACCGGGTCCAAGCCCGAGCCGTGGCACTTCGAGTTCTTCGGCGCCGGCTCGATGCCGAGCCGGTACACCCCCGCCGAGGGCGGAGCGACCGGCGGTTCTGGTGGCTCTGGATCGGGGACGTCGGTACAGGAGCCTGGTGCAGGTGACGGTGGCTCCATGACGAAGACACCGGGGCGGACCTCGACCGGCTCGTCCGACAGCAAGACCGGCAAGCCCTCGGCGAAGCCGAGCGAGCCCACCACGCCGAACCCGAAGCCGAAGCCTGACTCGGACAAGCCGACGAAGCCCACCAAGCCGACCGAGCCGACGAAGCCGCCCGAGCCCACCAAGCCGACCGAGCCGACGAAGCCGACCGAGCCGACGAAGCCGCCCGAGCCGACGAAGCCGCCCGAGCCCACCAAGCCGCCCGAGCCCACCAAGCCGCCCGAGCCGACACCGACCGAGCCCGAGCCGACGACGCCTGAGCCGCCTGATCCTGCCCCTCAGCCCACCGACCCGCCGGACTCGGAGCCCCCGCCGTCGCAGGAGCCGGAGTCCGCCACGACGTCGGACGACTCCAACGCCCGGACCGAGGAGTCCGACGACGAGTCGGACGAGGACGCCGCTACCCCCTGATCGGCATCGGTGCCGGCACCGAGAAATTCCCGTGACGGAGCCTGCGCGCGCCCCGTACGGTCGTCACCATGTGGATCTGACCTGCCCCGGACCGTCCGTTCGACCGCACGCGCTGCCGCGTGCCACCTGGCAGGTGAGCCCCATGACCTCTGCACACCCTTCCCCTCACCACTCCTCGTCCGCGCGCCGCACCCCGGTGCTCCGCGCGCAGGACCTGGCGAAGTCCTACGACGGTCGCGCCGTCCTGCGGGACGTGACCCTCGCCGTCGACCCCGGCCACCGCACCGGCCTGGTCGGGGAGAACGGGGCGGGCAAGTCGACGCTCCTGCGTCTACTCGCCGGGCTCGAGGATCCGGACGCGGGGACGGTCGAGATCCCGGACGACGTCGGCCACCTGCACCAGGAGCTGCCGTACCCGTCGACCTGGACCGTCGGCGACGTCGTCGACGACGCCCTCGCGGGGGTCCGCAGGCTCGAGGCCGAGCTCGAGGCATCGGCGGTGGCGCTCGCCGGGACTGGTCAGCCGCCGCACGGCGCCTCCACCACGGACGGTGCGTTGCCGGGCGCCGCCACGTACGACCACGCCCTCCTGCGCGCCGAGCTCGCCGACGTGTGGGACGCGGACGCGCGCGCCGCCCGCACCCTCGCGGGCCTCGGCCTCGTGGGCTCCGAGCGCAGGCCGCTCGGGCGGCTGTCGGGTGGCCAGCGCAGCCGGGTGGGCCTGGCGGCGCTGCTGATCCGCCAGCCGGGAGCCCTGCTCCTCGACGAACCGACGAACCACCTCGACGACGATGCCGCCGACTACCTCGCGACCGCGCTGCGAGCGCTGCCGGGGGCGGTCCTCCTCGCCAGCCACGACCGGGTGTTCCTCGACGAGGTGTGCACCGAGATCGTCGATCTCGACCCGGGCGGCGCGATGCTGTACGGCGGGAGCTACAGCGACTACCTCGTGGCCAAGCGGGTCGAGCGGGGACGCTGGGAGGAGCGATTCGCCGTCGAGCAGGCAGAGCTGCGCGACCTGCGCCGCACCGTCGCGACGACCGCCCGCCAGGTCGGTCACGACCGACCGATCCGGGACGGCAACAAGATGGCGTTCGGCCGGCGCGGGGACCGGGTCGAGGGTCAGGTCTCGCGTCGGGTGCGCGACGCCCAGCGGCGGCTCGCGACGCTCGAGCGCGTGCAGGTCCGTCGCCCGCCGGTACCGATGCGCCTCGCCCCGCCGCCCGCCCGCTGGGCTCCCGACGACCCGGGTGGGCTCGTGCTGTGGGCGCGGGACGTCGTCGTGCACGGGGACGGCGAGGCCGTCCGGCTCGATCTGCCGGCCGCGGGGGCGCCGTCGATCGCGGTCGCCCGGGGCGCCCGGCTGCTGGTGACCGGCGGGAACGGGACGGGCAAGTCGACGCTGCTGCACGCGCTCGCGGGCGACGTCCGCCCGAGCGCCGGGGTGGTGGGACGGGCACGGGGGGCCGTGGTGGCGCTGCTGGAGCAGGACGTTCACCTCGGTGACGAGGCGCGCACCCCGCGGGAGATCCTCACGCTGGTGCAGGGTGACCGTGGCGCGGACGGCGGGCGCGACGTCGACGCGCACGGGCTCGTCGCCCCGCGGGACCTCGGCCGACCCCTGGCCGACCTGTCCGTCGGTCAGCGCCGCCGCGTGGTCCTGGCGATGCTCCTGTCCCAGACGCCCGACGTCCTGCTGCTCGACGAGCCGACCAACCACTTCTCGCTCACCCTTGCGACCGAGCTCCTCGAGGCCATCGAGTCGTGGCCCGGTGCGGTCGTCGTCGCCTCCCACGACCGGTGGTTGCGGCGCAGCTGGCGCGGCGACGTCGTGCACCTCACGCCTGGCGGTCAGGGGATCGGTCCGTCGACGTCCATCCAGTAGTCGACGGCGTCCGGACGCGGACGGTGCGCCATCCCCGCGCCGGCGTCGAACTCCATGACGTGGTCGGGCGCCTGCTCGACCGTCGGCCACCGCGGCAGGCCCGCTGAGCCCGGGTCGCCGGTCCGGACGAAGTTCGTCCAGTACCCGCTCATCTGGTCGCGGAGCCGGTAGTCGGCCTCGGTGTAGTCGGCGGCGCTGTCCGCGCCGAGGTTGTCGTAGGCGTACGCCACCTCGGCGCCGTGGTACGCGCCGAACTTCTCGAGGCCCTTCTCGGGCGGGACGTGCGAGAAGAAGTAGAGGTAGGCGTCGGACGTGCCCGTCTGCGTCTGCAGGAGTGCCCAGCGTCGCATGGCGCGGGTCATGACCTTGTCGGTCTGGGCCTGCAGGAGGGAGTCGAGCACCTCCTCCTCCGTGCGGCCGGGGTACAGGTCGAGGAACCGCTCCGTGTCGTCGCCGTGCTCCTCCCGGACCGACGCGAGGTACGCGTCGACGTCGGTGTCGGGCGGGGCGGCCAGCGCGAGCGACGCCTCGTGCGCGTTGCTGCCGACGAGGATCGGCACGTCCAGCTGGTCTCCGGAGGCGTAGATCTCCGCCGGTGCCCTGCTCAGCACGTGGCCGTCGACGGACGGACGCCAGTGGCTGCCGAGCGACTCCGCCGCGTCCACGACGCGGTCGACGGGCAGCGCGCGCATCTCCTCGACCGTGGCGCCGCCCAGCTCCTCGCTCAGTCGGCGACCGGCGTCCTCCGCTGCCTCGCGGGTGTCGAACTGGTCACCGTCCCCGGTGTCGCCCGCCGTGCCCATGCACGCACCGCTGCCGCCGATGATGCCGTCCACGAGGCCCGCTGCGAGCGGCGTCGCGCCCAGGAGGCAGACGCTCTCACCACCGGCCGACTCGCCGGCGACCGTCACCCGGTCGGGGTCGCCGCCGAACGCCGCGATGTTGTCGCGCACCCACTCCAGGGCGGCGATCTGGTCCAGGATCCCGTAGTTCCCCGAGGCGTCGTCCGGGGACTCCGCCGCGAGGCCGGGGTGCGAGAGGAAGCCGAGCACACCCAGCCGGTAGTTGATGGTGACCGTGATCATCCCGCCGCGAGAGGCGAGCGACTCACCGTCGTACAACGGCAGCGCGCCGGAGCCGGTCGCGAAGCCTCCGCCCGGGATGTAGACGAGGACCGGGAGCTGTGGCGACGCGGGTCTCGTGCTGCGCCAGACGTTGAGGGAGAGGCTGTCCTCGCTCACCGGGAACGGGTTGAGCAGCGTCTTCTCCAGGGGCACGTCGACCACCTGGGAGAGGGCCCGGGTCAGGAACCTGGACGTTCCTTGGACGGGCACCGGGGAGAAGGTGTCGGCGACGAGCAACCCGTCGCGCGGCGCGGGCGGCAAGGGCGGGCGCCAGCGCAGGTCTCCCACCGGGGCCTGTGCGTACGGGATGCCCGCGAAGATCTCCACCGTGCGGCTGTCGTTGAGAACCCCTTGCACCGGACCCTGCTGCGTGGAGACGGTCTCGGAGGCCTGCGGCTCGGCACCGCCCGCGGCCCGGGTCTGCGGGGGCGGGTAGGCGAGCACGGCCGTGGCGCACACGACCGCCCCGACGACGAGCCACACCACGGTCTGGCGCAGGCCGCTCCCGCGGGGTCGACGGTGCACGACTGCCCCGGCCACCACGAGCAGCGCCACCACGAGCGCCCAGCCCCACCACGGGCTCCGGTTGAGCCAGGTGAGGACGAGGGCGGCCACCGACACGAGCACGAGGGGGACCCAGAAGCGCAGCACACCGCCTCCGGAGCCCGCCCTGGTCGCGCCGGTCGGACGCGGACGTTGCTGCTCGCTCTGCACTCTTGACTCCTGCCCTCGGACGGAGAGCCCCTCCCAGGTCGGAACACGGCGATGCGTCAGCGCGTGGCTGGAGACGGCTCGTGGTCTAGTAGAAAGGCTGTCCTCGGGACAGGGTCAAGCAGGCGGCTCCGCCGCTGTCTCGGTCCCGATCGCGTCGGTGAACCAGGTCGTGAGGGTGGTCGGGTGGGTGATGGCGGTGCCGACGCACACGCTGAACGCCCCGTGCGCCATCGCCGCGGCCGCCTGGGCGGGGGTGTGCACCCGGCCCTCGACGACGACCGGCAGCGAGCAGGTGGCGACCATCTGGTCGACGAGCTCGAGGTCCGGACCGGCGGTCCGCGGGCGCTCGCCGGTGTAGCCGGCGAGCGTCGTGCCGAGGAGGTCGACGCCGGCGGACTGGGCGGCGAGCGCGTCGTCGAGGGAGCCGCAGTCGGCCATGACGAGCACGTCGGCCTCCTCGCGCAGCCTCGCGACCGTGGTCGCGAGGTCGAGCCCGTCGGGCCGGGGTCGCCGTGTCCCGTCGAGGGCGACGACGTGCGCTCCTGCCTGCGCGACGGCGAGGGCGTGGTCGAGCGTCGGGGTGATGAAGACGCCGTCGTGCCCGTCTTTCCACAGGCCGACGACGGGGACGTCGACCGCCGCGACGATCCCCACGATGTCGGCGAGGCCCTGGGCGCGGACGGCCGCGGCACCGCCCGCGACCGCGGCGAGCGCCATCTGCGTCATGGTGCGGGGGTCGCGCAAGGGCTCACCGGGGTAGGCCTGGCACGAGACGATCAGGCCGCCGCGGATCGTGTCGAGCACGCCGGGGCGGTCGAGGGGTGGGGTGGTCATGAGGCTCTCCGTCCGGCTGTCCGTGCGGTGTGCTCCCAGGCGCCGCGCGCCGCTCCGACGATCGCGGCGCTGGCGCCCAGCCTTGCAGGCCGGACGGGCAGCCCGGCGAGCACGTCGACGACCTCGGCCCGGAGCGCGCCCTCGAGGGCGGCCCACCACAGGTCGCCCGCCCGGGCGAGCCCACCACCCACGACGACGACCTCGGGGTCGAGCACGGTCGCGACGCCGGCCACGGCTCGCCCGACGGCGGCCCCGGCCGCGCGCACGACGCGCACCGCGAGCGCGTCGCCCTGGTCCGCACGGGCGACGACGTCCCGGGCGTCGGGGCTGGACGTCGCCCCGCCGAGGGCGAGGTAGCGGCGGTGGATCGCGGGCCCTGCGGCGACGGCCTCCAGGTGGCCGGTCCGCCCGCAGGAGCACCGCAGCCCCTCTGCCCCGGGGACGGGCACGTGCCCCATCTCCCCGGCGAGGTGGTGCGCGCCGCGCAGGGGGCGCCCGTCGAGCACGACGGCCCCGCCGACGCCCGTCCCGACGGCGACCAGCAGGGCGCTGCTCGCGCCCGCCGCCGCACCGAGCCAGGCCTCGCCGGCCGCGTGCGCGTCGACGTCGTTCTCGGCGTGCACGGCCAGCGGCCCGCCCGCCACGGGGACGAGGCCGCCGAGGCGGTGCCGGAGCGCCGCGACCAGGTCGGTCCCGGCCCAGCCGGGCAGCGTGTCGGTCGCGGACACCACGACGCCGCGGCCGACGTCGACGACGCCGGCCGTACCGAGCCCGAGCGCGCGCAACCCGCCCCCGGACTCGTCGACGACCTCCCGCACGGCGTCCGCGACGGCGTCGAGCACCGCGCCCGGCCCCCGCCGGGCGGGAGTGGGCCGCGTGCGGACCGGTCCGCACGCGCCGTCGGCGTCGACCCGGGCGGCGGCGATCTTGGTGCCTCCGAGGTCGACGCCGACGACGGACCCGCGCCCCGGCCCGGTCGGGCGCGCCTCACGCAAGCCCGGCCTCCCGCACGATCGTCTCGATGCGTCCGACGACCGGGGCGTCGAGCGGCGCCACGGGGTGGGCCATGGTGGCGGTGTCGACGAGGCCCTGGGCGTGGACGGCGACCTTGAAGGCGCCGACCCCGGCGGCGTCGCCCGAGCGGCCACCGGCCTGGAAGACGATCTCGAACAGCGCGGCGAGGCGGTCCTGCTCACGGCGGGCCTCGTCCCACTTGCCGGCGTCGGCGAGGTCCCACAGCCGCACGTACCCGGCGGCGTCGACGTTCCCGAGTCCCGGCACGACCCCGTCGGCGCCCAGCAGCAGCATGCCGTCGACGACGACCTCGTGCCCCGTGAACAGCGCCAGCGGCGAGCCCGCGGCGGCGTTGGCCGCGACGAGGCGGCGGAAGCCGACGTCGTCGCCCGAGGAGTCCTTGACGCCCGCGAGGACACCTTCGCGGCCGAGCCGCACCAGCATCTCGAGCGGGAGCTTGGTGCGCACGCGCACCGGGATGTCGTAGGCGAGGAGCGGGACGTCGACTGCCGCGGCGACCGTCCGCAGGTGCTGCTCGATCTCGTCGACGTCGTTGATCGCGTAGACCGGCGCGGTGGCGACGACCGCGTCCGCACCCGCCGCGACGGCGGCGCGGGCCTGCGCCACGACGCGCGCCGACGTCAGCTCGATCGCGCCCGCGAGGACCGGGACGCGCCCGGCGGTGGTCTCGGCGACGGTGCGGACGACGAGCTCGCGCTGGGTGTCCGTGAGGTAGGCGACCTCGCCGGTCGAGCCGAGCACGAACAGCCCGTGCACGCCCGCGTCGAGCAGGTGCCGCGTGAGGCGGACGAGGGAGGCCGTGTCGACCTCCCCGTCGGTGGTCAGGGGGGTGAGGATCGGCGGGACGATGCCGCGAAAGATGGTCACGTGGTGCTCCGTTTCGGGGTTCTTCACAGGAGTGCGGGCGCTGCGGCGAGCAGCGTGCGGGTGTACTCGTCGTGCGGGTCGTCGAAGACCCGCGCCGCGGGCCCCTGCTCGACGATCTGTCCTCGGCGCATGACGACGATCTCGTCGGACACGTGCCGGACGGTCTGGATGTCGTGGGAGATGAAGACCATCCCGAGGTTCAGCTCGGTCTTGAGGTCGGCGAGGAGGTTGAGGATCTGGGCACGCACGGAGACGTCGAGCGCAGAGGTGGGCTCGTCGGCGACGACGACCTCGGGCCCGAGCGAGAGCGCCCGGGCGATCGCGACGCGCTGGCGCTGACCGCCCGAGAGCTGCCCGGGCATCGCCTCGAGGGCGGAGTCCGGGAGGCCGACGAGGTGCAGCAGCTCGCGGACCCGGGCGGTGCGCTGCGCGGGTGTGCCGACGCCGTGCACGTCGAGCGGGTCCCGCAGCGCCTCGCCGATGCGCATGCGCGCGTTGAGGGCGGTCGCCGGGTCCTGGAAGACGACGGACACGACGCGCCCGACCCGGCGGCGGACCGCGGCGGTGTAGCGCGTGACGGCTTCGCCGTCGAAGCGGATCTCGCCCGAGGTCGGCTCCTGCAGACCGACGAGCACCTTCGCCATGGTCGTCTTGCCGCTGCCGGACTCCCCGACGATCCCGAGCGTCCGGCCGCGGTGGACCTCGATGCTGACGTGCTCGACCGCGCGCACCCGCTGCGTGCGGAACACAGATCCGGTGCGGGAGCGGAAGTCCACGCAGACGTCGCGCAGCTCGACGACGGGTCCCGCGGCGTCCTGCGCCGGTACGGGGGTCGCGCTCATCGGACTCCTCCCAGGGTGTGCAGCGGCGCGTCCAGCGGAGGCGCGGCGTAGTAGTGCTCGGTCCCGGGCACGGCGTGCAGCACGGGCCGCACGTCGAGCCCGGCGCCGGGTCGAGAGGACCGGGGCGCGAAGCGGTCGCCCGCGGGGAAGTCCCGGGGCGAGGGCACCGTGCCCGGGATCTGGTGCAGCCGGGCGGCCCGCGACTCGATCGACAGGACCGCGCCGAGGAGCCCGCGCGTGTACTCGTGGCGGGGGTCGGCGAGCAGCTCGCTCGTCGGAGCCTGCTCGACGACCTGCCCCGCGTACATGACGGTGATCCGGTGTGCGAGCTGCGCGACGAGCGCGAGGTCGTGGCTCACGAAGACCATGGCGAAGCCGAGTGTCGAACGCAGGTCGTCGAGCAGGTCCACGACCTGCGCCTGCACGGTGACGTCGAGCGCCGTCGTCGGTTCGTCGGCGATCACGAGGCTGGGGTCCCGTGTGAGGGCCATCGCGATGAGCACCCGCTGGCGCTGGCCGCCGGAGAGCTCGTGCGGGTAGCTCGAGAGCGTGCGCCGAGGGTCGAGCCCCACGAGCTCGAGCAGGTCCTCGGCGGTGCGGGTCCCGCCGCGGCGCGTGAGCTGCTTCATCTGCGCTCGCACCAGCATCGACGGGTTGAGCGAGCTCAGCGCGTCCTGGTAGATCATGGCGGTCTCGGTGCCGCGCAGCGCGGCGCGGTCCCGGGCGGACATGGTCAGCAGGTCCCGGCCCTTGTAGAGGATCCGTCCGCTGACGTCGGCGGAGCGGTCGAGCAGGCCCATGATCGCGAGCGACGTGATCGACTTGCCGCAGCCGGACTCGCCGACCAGGGCCATCGTCTCGCCCGGACGCACCGTGAAGGACACGTCGTCGACGACGGCGACGTCCCCGTGGCGCTCGGGGAACCGGATGCTGAGGTTCTGGACCTCGAGCAGCGGCGCGTCGTCGCCCGTGTAGGTCGGACGGTCGGTCCGTGCGGTCTCCACCGCCCGCAGCTCGGCGAGCCGCTGGACGAGCGGGACCACGGGCTCGGCCGGCGTGACCACCGGCGCGATGTCCGGCACCACGTCCTCGACGGGCTCGTCGACCTCCGCGGGCCGCGCAGCCTGCGCCGTCGCGGCGCGCGCGGCCGCAGGGCTGCGGCGTGTGCGCGGAGCCGCGACCATCGCGTCGGTCATGCCCTCGGAGAGCACGTTGAGGCACAGCACCGTGAGCATGATCGCGAGGCCGGGGAAGAACGTCGCCCACCAGTACCCGCCCATGACGAGGTCGCGGCCGGCCGCGATGACGTTGCCCCACGACGGTTCCGGGTCGGGGACGCCGGCCTGGATGAACGACAGGGACGCCTCGAAGATGATGGCGTCGGCGACGAGCACGGTCGTGAACACCAGGACGGGTGCCGCGCAGTTGCGGGCCACGTGCTTGGCGAGGATCCACCAGGTGCGAGCGCCCATGACGCGGGTCGCGGCGACGTAGTCCTCGCCGTACTGGTCGAGGATGTTCGCCCGGACGACGCGTGTGAGCTGCGGGGTGTAGAGGAACGCGATCGTCAGCACGAGCACGGGCAGCGACCGGCCGAACACGGAGACGAACACGGCGGCCAGCGCGATTCCTGGGAAGGACATGACGATGTCGAGCACCCGCATGAGCGTCTCGGAGACGGCCTTGCTCGCGGTCGCGGCGATCGAGCCGAGCACGGCCGCGGCCACGAGTGCGACCGCCGTCGCGCCGAGCCCGATGACGAGCGAGTACCGGGCGCCGTAGAGCAGGCGCGAGAAGATGTCCCGGCCCTGCCGGTCCGTGCCGAACCAGGCGTCGGCGCCGGGCGGCTGGACGGGCGTTCCCGAGGCCAGCGGGTCGTGCGTGGTCAGCAGCGGGGCGAAGACCGCCGCGAGCGCGACGAGCGCCACGAAGGCGAGCGCGAGCCGCGAGCCGAGAGGTAGGGCCGCGAGGCGCAGCCCGGGGCGGGAGAGTCGTTCGGTGAGCAGACGTCGCACGTCACACCGTCCTGATCCGGGGGTTGACGAGCAC
Organism: Oerskovia flava; assembly: GCF_026163685.1. GTDB lineage: Bacteria > Actinomycetota > Actinomycetes > Actinomycetales > Cellulomonadaceae > Oerskovia_A > Oerskovia_A flava. The sequence goes on along the minus strand of NZ_JAOXSR010000006.1, from coordinate 5,820 downwards.
GTAGAGCATGTCGACCACGATGTTGATGAGCACGAAGGCGAGGGCCACGGTGAGCGTCACTCCTTGCACGAGGTTCGGTTCGTTGTTCGTGACGCCGTTGAGGATGAGGGTGCCCATGCCGGGCAGGGCGAAGATGACCTCGATGATCACGGCCCCGCCGATGAGGTACCCGACGCGCAGCCCGAGGACGGTGATGGGCGTGATGAGCGCGTTGCGCAGGACGTTGCGCCCGACGACGACGTGGCGCGGCACCCCTGCCCCGACGGCGGTCCGCACGTAGTCCTTGTCGAGCTCCTCGACCATCGCGGTACGTACCACCCGGGTGAGCTGCCCGACGACGGGCACACCGAGCGCGAACGCGGGCAGCGCCATCCGCGCGAGGTAGCCGCCGAGGTCGGTCGACGGGTCGGGCAACGGGCCGCTGGCCGGCAGCCAGCCGAGGCCGAGCGTGACCGCCTGGATGAGCAGCACCGCGAGCCAGAACGACGGGGTGGCGAGCGAGGCGACCGAGACGACGCGGATCGCCTTGTCCGGCCAGCGGTCGCGGAACAGCGCCGCGGTCACGCCGAGCAGCAGCGCGCCGACGACGCCGATGATCAGACCCAGGAAGGTGAGCTGGAGCGTGATGGGCAGCGCGCGGGCGACCTCGTCGACGACGGGTGTCTGCCGGGCGCTGAAGGTCCCGAGGTCACCCTGGACCAGCCCGGCGAGGAACGCGACGTACCGCACGAGCAGCGGGTCGTCGAGACCGTTCGCGGCACGGTAGGCCTCGCGCGCCTCGAGGGACGCGCCCTCGCCGAGCGCCTGGATCGCGGGGTCCGCCGGCGAGAAGGACATCACGAGGAAGACGAGGAACGTGATGCCGAGGATCATCACGGGAAGCTGCAGCAGACGGCGTCCGACGAGCCGCAGGAGCGCGCTCACGTGGTACCTCCGTCGCTGATGATGGACTCATGCATGGGGGACTTCCGTTCCGAGGGTGGCGCTCGCGGGGGAGCGCCGTCGGCCGGGGTCCCGTGCCGGTTCACGGCACGGGACCCCGGAGCGGGCTACTGGCGGGCGCCGACGTCGAGGAACGACAGGCCGGTCACGGGCAGCGGCTGGAAGCCGACCAGGCCGTCGGAGTCCCACGCGGTCGGGAGCTGACGGTGCAGCAGCGGGTAGAGCGGGACCTGCTCGGAGACGAGGTCGAACGACTCGTTCCACAGCTCCTGCTGCTCGTCGCCGGAGGTGCGGACCGCGCCGTCGAGCAGCTCCTGGAGCTGCGCGAACTCGGGGGTCTCGTTCCAGCGGTAGCGGGACTGCGACCACACGTTGTCGCCGTACCACCAGCGCATCAGCAGGTCGGGGTCGTTGCCGAAGACCGACGGGTCACCGGGGGCGACCATGACCTGCAGGTCGCCGGCGTCCACCTTGGTGTACTGGCCGCCGGACTGGCCGATGTCGAGCGTCGTGTCCACACCGATCGCGTCGAGGTTCTCCTTGATGAGCGGGGCGATGTCGCCGACCCAGCCCGTGTCGGTCGTCAGGAGGGTGATCGAGAGGTCCTCGACGCCCGCCTCCGCGAGCAGGTCGCGGGCCATGTCGGGGTCGTAGTCGTAGACCGTCGAGGCCTCGTTGAAGTTCGGGTGGCTCGAGGGCAGGAACCCGCGGGCCGGTGCGCCGTTGCCGAGCAGCCCGACGTTGATCATGTTCTCCATGTCGAGGGCGTAGAAGAACGCCTGGCGCACCCGGACGTCGTCGAACGGCGCCTCCTGGGTGTTGAACATCATGAAGAGCGTGCCGAACGACTGCACCGACTCGACGTCGGCGCTGCCCTCGAGGGTCGGGACGTCGATGTAGGGCACGTCCTCGATGGCGGAGACCGTGCCCGAGCTCATCGCGGTGACGCGGGCCGCGGGGTCGGAGAGCAGGTTCCACACGAGTCCGGCGGCCTGTGCGGGGCGCGGGCCGGAGTACTCGTCGAAGCGCTCGAACGTGATCTTGTCGTCGGGCGTGGCCTGGGTCATCGCGAACGGTCCCGTGCCGACGGGCAGCGCGTTGAACGCCTCGTAGTCGGACTCCACGAGCGCCTCGGGCACGATCTTGACGACCGAGAGCCGCTCGGGCACGAGGCTGAAGGGGTACTTCAGCGAGACGGAGACGGTGTCCTCGTCGACCGCCTCGACGCCCTCGACGAAGTCGATGAACCCGGCGTAGAGGGACTCGCTGGCGGGGTCGAGGACGCGCTCGAAGCTGTAGACCACGTCGTCCGTGGTGACGGGTGTGCCGTCGTGGAAGACCGCGCCCTCGCGCAGGTCCACCTCGTAGGTCGTCTCATCGATCTCCCGCGGAAGTTCGGCGCCCAGGGCCGCGTGGACCTCGCGCGTCGCGGGGTCCAGCTCGGTGAGTCCCTCGAACACGTGCCAGTTGGCCGCTACTGTCACGGCACCGGTGGTGATCATCGGGTCGAACCCACCGGAGAGGGAGTAGGAGATGCCGGCCTCGATGACGGCGTCCGGATCGATCTCGCCCGGGGCGTCGGTGCCCTGCGCGGTGTCGTCCTCGGCGGTGCCGCCCGAGCAGGCGGTGAGGCCGAGGACTCCGACGACGGCCATGGCCACGAGGGCCGTACCTCGGCGCCGGGGAGGTGTACTGACGTGAAGCCTCATTGGTTCTCCTGACAGTGGTGACTCGACGGGAAGGTCATGACAGATGATGTCTGATGTCTGACGTTGTGTAGCATGACACTAGGAGCAGAAAGCGAAGGGGTCAAGATGGCAACCGCACGGCGTAGGAGCTTTACCACCCTCGACACGTCCCGGGCCGGGGCGGCGGGTTCGCCCCGGCGGACGACCACCGCCGACCGGATCAAGGACTTCATCCTCGGCGAGGGCCTGCGGCCGGGCGACCCGCTGCCCACCGAGGCCGAGCTCTGCGAGCACCTCGGCGTCTCCCGCTCGAGCGTCCGCGAGGCGATCCGCACCCTGTCGACCCTCGACATCGTCGAGGTCCGCCACGGGCACGGCACGTTCGTCGGCGACATGTCCCTCGACGCGCTCGTCGAGGCGCTCGTCTTCCGTGGTGTCCTCAGCCCTGGCGACGACCTGCGCGCCCTGCGGGACGTCGTCGAGGTCCGCCAGGCACTCGACCTCGCCATGGCCGAACGCATCGTCGCCAGCCTCGCCGGGACGTCCAACCCTGACCTCCACTCCCTCGTGGACGAGATGGTCGCCGCCGCCGGCGACGGCCTGACCTTCCCCAAGCAGGATCGCGCGTTCCACACCGGCCTGCTCGCCCGGCTCGACAACTCCCTCGTCGGCCAGCTCGTCGCCGCCTTCTGGGACGTGCACACCGCCGTCGTCCCCAAGCTCGGGATCTCCGTCGCCGCCGACCTCGACCAGACCGCCCGCGCGCACGGCGCCATGCTCACCGCCGCCGAGGCCGGGGACGTCGAGGCGTTCCGCGCCGCCGTCGTCTCCCACTACGAACCCATCGACCGCGCCCTCGAGGTGACGACCGCGTGACGCCCCCGCACGACCCCGTCGGCATCACCCTCGTCGGCACCGGCGCCTTCGCCCGCGAGCACCTGACAGCCCTCGCCACCCTTCCGGGCGCCGACGTGCGCTGGGTCGTCGGGCACGACCTCCGCAGGGCCCGAGACTTCGCCGCGCTGACACCGGGAGCGCGCGCGACGACCGACCTCGCCGAGGCGCTCGCGGACGACCGGGCCGTCGCCGTCGACGTCGTCACCGCCACCCCCACCCATGCGCGCGACACCGTCGCCGCGGGCGAGGCCGGGCGACACGTGCAGGTCGAGAAGCCCGCGGCGCTGTCGCTGCCCCAGCTCGACGCGATGGTGCGCGCCACGCACGGCACGAGCCTCGTCGTCGGGCAGACCGTCCGGTTCCAGCCGGCGGTCGCGGCGCTCGCCGCCGCGTCGAGGCGCGGCGAGATCGGGACCCCGCGCCTCGCGCACGTCTCCTGGTACACCGGGCACGCGTGGCCGGGCGGCTGGCGCGGCTGGCAGCTCGACCCCGAGCTCTCCGGCGGGCACCCGGTGCACAACGGCACCCACATCATGGACCTCGCGACCTGGTTGCTCGACGACGAGCCCGCCGAGGTCTTCGCCCGGGGCTTCCGCACCTTCTCGCCCGACATGGACTCGCCCGACTCGTTCCACGTCCAGCTCCGCACCGCCTCCGGCGCGCTGGCGACGCTCGAGCTCTGCTACGCCCTGCAGCGCCGAGGCGACCTGCTGCGCCGCGTCGTCCTGGTCGGCACCGAGGGCACCCTCGCGCACACGACCGCCGAGGAGGACGGCCTGCACTCCGACGCCGCCACCGCCCCACCGCCGTCCGTCGACGGCGCGCTGCGCACCCAGCTCGCGCACTGGCTCGACGTCGTGCGCGGCGACGCGGCACCGCTCGTCACCACGGCGCAGGTGCGCGCCGCCCTCGCGACCGCCCTCGCCGCGCAGCGGTCGCTGCTCTCCGGACGCCGTGAGCGGGTCCGCGACGTCCCCGGGTACGACCGGGGCGCCGACGACCGGGGAGCCGACGACCGGGGTGCCGCAGTCGGCGCGGCGGTGGTTGCATGAGCGTCGTCCTGCGCGTCGCCGTCGCCTCCGCCGTGCGGCACGCGGCGGACTACCTGCGCCTCCTCGCGGCCGACGAGCGGGTGGAGGTCGTCGGGGTGGTCGAGGAGTCGTCGGCGCCCGCGTGGGTCCGCGAGGACTCGCGGGCCGCGGCCGACCACGCCGGTGTGCGGTACGCCGAGGTGGACGACGTCGCGTCCGTCGCCCGGGCGCTCGACGCCCCGGTGGACCTGGTGGCGGTGTGCGCCGAGCCGACGCGCCACGCCCGCCTCGCGGCGACCCTCCTCGAGGCGGGGCACGACGTGCTGGTGGACAAGCCCGTCGCGACGACGCTCGCGGACGCCGACCGCCTCGCGGAGGTGGCCGCCCGGACCGGCCGCACCTGCGCGGTCGTGAACCGGACGCACGCACCCGCGCTGCGCCGGCTGCGCGCGTGGGTCGACGCCGGGCACGTGGGCCTGCCGCGCCACCTCGACCTGGAGCTCTTCGCGTCGGGTGCGCACCTCGCGACGTCGGTCGAGCGGCCGGAGCTGGTCGTGGACCCGGCGCTGTCGGGCGGCGGCGAGCTGCTCAACTTCCTGGGCTACTGCGCGGACGCGGCGCACTACCTCACCGGTCTGCGCGCGGTCGAGGTGCACGCGTTCGTCGGCTCGCTCTTCCTCGAGCCGCACCGCGCCGCGGGCGTCGAGGACACCGCGGTCGTCACGCTCGAGCTGGAGCGTGGCGTCACCGCGACGATCACGCTCGGCCGCGTCCCGTACGCCCCCGGCGGCACGGCGACCACGTCGTCCGTGCGGCTGCTCGGCTCGCACGGGCACGCGGTCGGTGACGACGACGTCCCCGCGGTCGCGCGGTTCGGCCCCGCCGGGCGGACGACGATCGCCGCCGACGCCGGGCAGGTCGCCGCGCAGGCGTACCTGCGCCACGTGGTCGGCGCGGTCCTGGCGGGCGGACGGCCCGACTACGGCATCGAGGAGGCGCGAGCGACGCTCGCGGTGATCGACGCGGCCTACCGGTCGGTCGAGACGGGCGACGTCGCAGTGGTCCGTCATGAGCACACGAAGGAGATCGTCTGATGGAGGTCGTCATCGCTCCTGCGCAGGAGCTGGCGGTGCTGGCTGCTGATGCGGTGGAGTCGTTGGTGCGGTCGAAGCCGGATGCGGTGCTGGGTCTGGCGACGGGGTCGAGCCCGTTGCGGGTGTATGACGAGCTGGTGCGTCGGCATCGGGAGTCGGGGTTGTCGT
>NZ_JAOXSR010000005.1 GCF_026163685.1 Oerskovia flava | reverse complement strand
CCGGAAGCTAAGCCCTTCAGCGCCGATGGTACTGCCCTGGAGACGGGGTGGGAGAGTAGGACGCCGCCGAACACCCATTCACCAAAGGCCCACCCCACCGGGGTGGGCCTTTGGCATACCCCCACACGCCCGCGAGGTATAGCCCCAGCCGCTCGTGCGCCGGCCATCTCCGGGGCTGGCCGGTCTCCGGTCGGGGGGGTCGGGCCACTAGACTGTGGCCCATGTCCACCATCTCCCGTGACGAGGTCGCGCGCGTCGCCGTGCTTGCTCGCATCGACCTGAGGCCCGATGAGGTCGACCGCCTGGCGGGCGAGCTCGACGTGATCGTCGACGCCATCGCGCAGGTCAGCGAGGTCGCCACCCCCGACGTCCCGGCCACCAGCCACCCGCTCCCGCTGACGAACGTCTTCCGAGACGACGTCCCCACGCCCGCACTCCCGGTCGCCGACGTCCTCGCCGGCGCCCCGGCGAGCGAAGACGGCCGGTTCAGCGTGCCGCAGATCCTCGGGGAGGACTGATGACGGACGACCTCACGCGGCTCTCGGCCGCGGACCTCGCCGCGCACCTCGTCACCGGCGACGTGAGCAGCGTCGACGCGACACAGGCGCACCTCGACCGGGTCGCCGACGTCGACGGAGCGGTGCACGCCTTCCTCCACGTCAGCGGTGAGGACGCCCTCGCGACGGCGAGAGACGTCGACGCCCGCCGTGCGGCAGGCGAAGACCTCCACCCGCTGGCCGGGGTCCCGATCGCCGTCAAGGACGTCGTCGTGACCAAGGGCATCCCCACGACCGCGGGCTCCAAGATCCTCGAGGGCTGGGTACCGCCGTACGACGCCACGCTCGTCGAGCGGCTCCGTGCCGCAGGCCTGCCGATCCTCGGCAAGACCAACATGGACGAGTTCGCGATGGGCTCCTCGACGGAGCACTCCGCCTACGGGAACACCAGCAACCCCTGGGACCTCGGGCGGATCCCCGGTGGGTCCGGCGGTGGCTCGGCCGCCGCGGTCGCCGCGTACGAGGCCCCGCTCGCGATCGGTACGGACACCGGCGGGTCAATCCGTCAGCCGGGAGCCGTCACCGGCACGGTGGGCGTCAAGCCGACGTACGGAGGGGTGTCGCGCTACGGGCTCATCGCGATGGCGTCGTCGCTCGACCAGGCCGGCCCGGTCACCCGGACCGTGCTCGACGCGGCTCTCCTGCACGAGCTCATCGGCGGTCATGACCCCCGCGACTCCACCTCGATCAACGAGCCGCTGCCGCTGCTGGTGGACGCTGCCCGTCAGGGTGCGGCAGGCGACCTGCGCGGTCTGCGGATCGGCGTCGTCACCGAGCTCAACGGCGAGGGCTACCAGGCGGGGGTCAGCGCACGCTTCGCCGAGTCCCTCGAGGTGCTCCAGGGACTGGGCGCCGAGGTCATCGAGGTCTCCTGCCCGCACTTCCGGTACGCGCTCGGTGCCTACTACCTCATCATGCCGAGCGAGGCGTCCAGCAACCTCGCCAAGTTCGACGGGATGCGGTTCGGCCTGCGGGTCGAGCCCGAGGACGGCCCGGTCACCGCGGAGCGCGTCATGGCTGCCACCCGCGGTCAGGGGTTCGGCGACGAGGTGAAGCGGCGCATCATCCTCGGCACGTACGCGCTCTCCGCCGGCTACTACGACGCCTACTACGGCAGCGCCCAGAAGGTCCGCACACTCATCCAGCGGGACTTCGACGCCGCGTTCGCCCAGGCTGACGTTCTGGTCTCGCCCACCGCGCCGACCACGGCGTTCCGGTTCGGGGAGAAGCTCGACGACCCCTTGGCGATGTACCTCAACGACGTCGCGACCATCCCGGCGAACCTCGCGGGAGTCCCGGGGATGTCCCTGCCGAACGGGTTGTCCGACGACGGACTGCCGGTCGGGTTCCAGATCCTCGCCCCGGTGAAGGCGGACGACCGTCTGTACCGGGTGGGCGCTGCGCTCGAGGCCGCGCTGGAGAACACGTGGGGCGGGCCGCTGCTCGACCGTGCCCCGGAGCTGGAGGTGTCGCGATGAGCACGCAGACCCAGGTGGACCTCGTCGACTACGACGAGGCCGTCCGCCGGTACGACCCGGTGATCGGGATCGAGGTGCACGTCGAGCTCGGCACCCTGACCAAGATGTTCTGCGCGGCCGAGGTGGAGTTCGGTGGTGAGCCCAACACGCAGGTCACCCCGGTCTCGCTGGGGCTCCCTGGCGCCCTGCCCGTCGTCAACGGCAAGGCCGTCGAGTACGCGATCCGGATCGGGCTCGCGCTGAACTGCGAGATCGCCGAGAGCTGCCGGTTCGCGCGCAAGAACTACTTCTACCCGGACGTGCCGAAGAACTTCCAGACGTCGCAGTACGACGAGCCGATCGCCTTCGACGGGTGGATCGACGTCGAGCTCGAGGATGGCACGGTCCACCGTGTCGAGATCGAGCGCGCGCACATGGAGGAGGACGCCGGGAAGAACACGCACGTCGGCGGTGCGACCGGCCGCATCCACGGCGCCGAGTACTCGCTCGTCGACTACAACCGGGCCGGGATCCCGCTGGTGGAGATCGTCACCCGTCCCATCACGGGTGCTGGCGAGCGAGCCCCCGAGGTCGCGCGTGCGTACGTGCAGACCCTGCGTGACATCTTCCGGGCGCTCGACGTCTCCGAGGCGCGGATGGAGCGCGGCAACGTCCGTGCGGACGTGAACCTCTCGCTCCGGCCCACCCCGGAGTCCCCGCTCGGCACGCGCACGGAGACGAAGAACGTCAACTCGTTCCGCTCGGTCGAGCGCGCCGTGCGCTACGAGGTCTCGCGCCAGGCCGCCGTGCTCGACGCCGCCGGCACCGTGACGCAGGAGACCCGGCACTGGCACGAGGACACGGGCATCACGACGCCCGGTCGCGTGAAGTCGGATGCGGAGGACTACCGGTACTTCCCTGAGCCCGACCTCGTCCCCGTCGCTCCGAGCCGCGACTGGGTCGCCTCGATCAAGGCGAGCCTCCCCGAGCTGCCGGTGGCGCGTCGTCGTCGGCTGCAGCAGGAGTGGGGCTACGCGGACGCGGAGATGCGGGACGTCGTGAACGCCGGCGCTCTCGACCTCATCGAGGCGACGGTCACGGCCGGTACGAGCCCCGCAGGTGCGCGCAAGTGGTGGATGGGCGAGCTCGCACGTCGTGCGAAGCAGACCGACACCGAGCTCGCCGCGATGTCGGTGACCCCCGAGCAGATCGCGCAGCTCCAGGGCCTCGTGGACTCGGGCCGGATCAACGACAAGCTCGCCCGGCAGGTGCTCGAGGGCGTCCTGGCGGGAGAGGGTGACCCGGAGCAGGTCGTGGTCGCCCGGGGCCTGGAGGTCGTGTCCGACGACGGTGCGCTCCTCGCCGCGATCGACGACGCGCTCGCCGCGCAGCCCGACATCGTGGAGAAGGTCCGTGGGGGCAACCTCGGACCGGTGGGCGCCATCATCGGTGCGGTCATGAAGGCCACCCGCGGTCAGGCCGACGCCGGGCGCGTGCGGGCGCTCGTCATCGAACGGATCGGCTGAGTGCGAGTGACGGCACCGGCGACCCACCGGGTGGTGGGCCGGTGACCCGGGGGCCCGTCGTGCACGGCGAGATGGTGCGGCTGCGTCCGATCGAGGAGCGTGACGCCGATCGCCTGTGGGAGTCGTTGCAGGACCCGGAGGCGATGCGCCTGACCGGGACGACCGCGGACTTCACCCGCGAGCAGGTCGAGGAGTGGGCCCGGACGGTCGCCGACCGTCCGGGTCGCTACGACTGGGCGATCACGGCCGGTGCGGTGCGGGACGGTCAGCCGGTGAGCGACGAGCTCATCGGGGAGATCGTCCTCAACGAGATCGACGAGCACGCCCGCTCGGCGAACCTGCGCCTCGTGCTCCTGCCGAACTACCGCGGCCGCGGGTACGGCCGGGAGGCGATCTACGAGGTGCTGCGGTTCGCGTTCGACGGCGGGCTGGAGCTGCACCGTGTGAGCCTGGACGTCCTGAGCATCAACCCTCGGGCGCGGATGCTCTACGAGTCGCTCGGCTTCCGTGAGGAGGGCCGCCTGCGGGACGCGTTCCGCGACGGTGACGGCTGGGCCGACGCGGTCGTCATGAGCATCCTCGAGGACGAGTTCCGCGCGGGAACCTGACGGACGATGACCGAAGCCCGCACGGGGTGGGGCACGACGCGAGCGAGCGTCGTGCCCCACCCCGTGCGGGCTTCGTCGTGCCTGCGGGCGATCTGCGGAGATCGCCGTGCCGTGCTACCTCTTGACAGCACCAACGACACCATGGGCTAATTCACCACACGGAAAGTTCATTCCGACATGCGGAAACAGGAGGTACGGGTGGAGGATCACCGGACGAGCCTGGCTGCCTTCAACGCCGCTCCTGCTGCCGCGGCCCGGCCGCTCCTGCTCGCGTGCGTCCCGGTGGAGCGTTGGGCCGACGAGATCCTCGCCGGACGGCCGTACGCGGACCGGTCCGCCGTCCTCGCCGTCGCCGAGCGTGCTGCCGAGCCGTGGAGTCGCGCGGAGATCGATCGGGCACTGGCAGCGCACCCCCGGATCGGGGAGCGACCCGTGGCCCCGGGCGCCGAGGCCGCCTTGTCGCGCTCCGAGCAGTCCGGCGTGGACCCCGACGACGCGGACGTCGCTCGCCGGCTGGCCGAGGGCAACCGCGCGTACGAGGAACGGTTCGGATACGTCTTCCTCGTGCGCGCCGCGGGCCGGGACGCCCACGAGATCCTCGCCGCCCTCGACGAGCGCCTGGGTCACGCACCCCACGAGGAGATCCAGGTCGCCGCGCGCAACCTGCGAGAGATCGCGGTCCTGCGGTTGGAGAGGATGCTGGACGCATGAGAAGTCACGTCACCACCCATGTTCTCGACACGTCCCGGGGTGCCCCCGCCGAGGGTGTGCAGGTCCGTCTCGAGGAGGCGGGGGCCACGGACGGCGCGACCGCCACGTCGGTGAGCGGCCCGTCGGTGATCGCCACGGGCGTGACCGACGCCGACGGGAGGGTCGGGCAGCTCGGCCCGGAGCGGCTGGCCGAGGGTGTGTACCGGCTGGTCCTCGCGACGGGGGACTACTTCGACGGCCGGGGCACCGAGTCGTTCTACCCGGAGGTCGTGGTCGTCTTCCGTCTGGTCGACGCCCCGGACGGGCAGCCGCAGCACTTCCACGTCCCCGTCCTGCTCAGCCCGTTCGCCTACTCCACCTACCGAGGGAGCTGACCATGTCCGAGCCCGCAGCGCGCACCGCGGTCGTCCTCGGGGACAACCAGTACGGCAAGGCGGAGGTCCGCCTCGTCCGTGTCGACCGCTCCACACCCCGGCACGAGATCACCGACCTCAACGTCAGCTCCCAGCTGCGCGGCGACCTCGAGGACGTCCACACCCTCGGGGACAACGCGCACTGCGTGGCGACCGACACCCAGAAGAACACGATCTACGCCCTCGCCCGGGACGGCATCGGGTCGATCGAGCAGTTCGCGCTGCGGCTGGGCGCGCACTTCACGGACGGCTTCGAGTGGATCACCGGCGGTCGGTGGGAGGTCGAGCAGTACACCTGGGACCGCATCGACACCTCCGCGGGGGAGCACGACCACTCGTTCGTGCGGTCCGGCGGTGAGACCCGGACGACGGTCGTCCAGCGCGCGGGCGACGAGGTGTTCGTCGTCTCGGGGCTGACGGACCTCGTGGTCCTCAAGTCGACCGGGTCCGAGTTCCACGGCTTCCCGCGCGACCGCTACACGACCCTGCCGGAGACGTCGGACCGCATCCTCGCGACCTCGGTGACGGCCCGGTGGCGGTACGCGGGCATCGACCCGGAGTCGTTCGACTTCGACGGAACGTTCGCCGCGGTGCGGGCGACGCTGCTCGAGACGTTCGCGACGACCCACTCCCTGGCGCTCCAGCAGACCCTCTACGCGATGGGCGAGAGCGCGCTGCAGGTGCACCCCGGCATCGCGGAGATCGCGTTCTCGATGCCGAACAAGCACCACTTCCTCGTGGACCTCACGCCGTTCGGGCTGGACAACCCGAACGAGGTCTTCTTCGCGGCCGACCGGCCCTACGGCCTCATCGAGGCCACGGTCCGGCGGGCGGACGCGCAGCCCGAGCCCCGGGCGTGGAGCACGGTGGCGGGGTTCTGCTGAGGCGCACCATGGGCACGGGAGCCGACCGACACCACGGAACCCACCGGACCCCCCGCACGCACCGGACCCGGCCGCTGCGTGCGGGCGGGTCAGGTCGTGACGAGCTCGCGCGCGAGGACGCGGGCGGCCTCGTGCAGGATCGGGACGGCGGACTCGCCGAACTCGACGCTCACGCGGGTCGTGGGTCCGGAGACGGAGAGCGCGGTCGGGGTCGGGGCGTCCGGGACACCCACGGCGAAGCAGCGCACCCCGAGCTCCTGCTCGCCGTCGTCGATCGCGTACCCCCGCTCACGGGTCCGGTGGAGCTCGACGAGCAGGTCGTCGACGTCGGTGATGGTCGCGCTGGTCGCCGGTGGCATCCCGGTGCGGGCGACGATCTCGCGGACCGTGCTGTCGGGGAGCTGGGCGAGCACCGCCTTGCCCACGCCGGTGCTGTGGGGGAAGACCCGGCGTCCGACCTCCGTGAACGTCCGCATCGCGTGCCGGGAGGACGCCTGGGCGACGTACACGACCATGTCGCGGTCGATCATGGCGAGGTTCGCGGACTCGCCGAGCCGGTCGGCGAGCTGCTCGAGGTGCGGCCGGGCGCCGGCACCGAGCTGCCGGCCGGCGCTCTCGCCGAGCCGGATCAGCCGGGGACCCAGGGTGTAACGGCGCGACGGCGTCTGGCGGACGTACCCGCGTCCGAGGAGCGTGCGCAGGAGCCGGTGGATCGTGGGCAGCGGCAGCCGCGCGGCCTCGGCGAGCTCGCTGAGCGTCGCCTGCCCGCCGGCGTCGGCGAGCAGCTCGAGCAGGTCGATCGCCCGGTCGACGGACTGGACGTTCCCTGCGGCCGTCCCGGTCCGCCGGGGCGGCTCCTCGCTCTCGGTCATGGTGCGTGCCTCTCGTCGTCGAGCGGATGGTCGTCCGGTCGCGGCTGTGCGCAGGGGAACGCGTCGACCGACCATCATTCCGTATCACGGAAACAGTACGACACGTCGAGCACGAGGAAGGACCAGCATGTCGGGAACGACGCAGATCATCGAGGCCCCTACGGTCGACCGTTCCGAGGAGGTCCTCACGCCCGAGGCGCTCGCCTTCGTCGGTGAGCTGCAGCGTCGCTTCGGGGCGCGCCGTGACGAGCTGCTCGCCGCGCGCGCGGCCCGCCGGGAGGAGGTCGCCCGGACCGGGACGCTCGACTTCCTGCCCGGCACGGCCGCCGTCCGGGACGCCGAGTGGTCGGTCGCGCCGGCGCCGGCCGACCTGCAGGACCGGCGGGTGGAGATCACGGGTCCGCCGACGCCGAAGATGGCGATCAACGCCCTCAACTCGGGCGCGAAGGTCTGGCTCGCCGACCTCGAGGACGCCTCCACACCGCACTGGCGCAACGTCGTGGGCGGGCAGGTCGTGCTCCGGGATGCCACCCGGCGCACGCTGGCGTTCACCCAGCGCGGCGCCGACGGCGACAAGACGTACGCCCTGCGCACCGACGCCCCGCTCGCCGTGATGGTCGTCCGCCCGCGCGGCTGGCACCTCGACGAGCTGCACGTGCACGTCGACGACGCGCCCGCCGTCGGCGCGCTCGTCGACTTCGGCCTGCACTTCTTCCACAACGCCGCAGAGCTGCTCGCGCGCGGGTCCGGCCCGTACTACTACCTGCCCAAGATGGAGTCCCACCTCGAGGCCCGCCTGTGGAACGACGTGTTCACCCACGCGCAGGAGGCGTTGGGGATCCCGCACGGGTCGGTGCGGGCCACGGTGCTCGTCGAGACCATCCCGGCGGCGTTCGAGATGGAGGAGATCCTCTACGAGCTGCGCGAGCACGCGTCCGGCCTCAACGCCGGCCGGTGGGATTACCTGTTCTCCGTCATCAAGTACTTCCGTGACTCCGGGCCCTCGTTCACGCTGCCCGACCGGGGCGCGATCACCATGACGGCGCCGTTCATGCGCGCGTACACCGACCTGCTGGTCTCCACGTGCCACCGTCGCGGCGCGTTCGCGATGGGCGGCATGGCCGCGGTCATCCCGAACCGTCGCGAGCCGGAGGTCACGGCGCGGGCGTTCGAGAAGGTGCGCGCCGACAAGCAGCGGGAGGCCCACGACGGCTTCGACGGGTCGTGGGTCGCGCACCCCGACCTCGTGCCGGTGTGCCGCGAGGTGTTCGACGACGTGCTCGGCGACCGGCCGAACCAGGTGGACCGGCGCCGCGACGACGTCTCGGTCACCGCCGCCCAGCTCCTCGACGCCTCGTCGGCCACGGGCGACGTCACCGAGGAGGGGCTGCGCGGCAACCTCTACGTGTCGGTCGCCTACGTCGCGGCGTGGCTCGACGGGAACGGTGCGGTCGCGATCCACAACCTCATGGAGGACGCCGCGACGGCCGAGATCTCGCGCTCGCAGGTCTGGCAGTGGGTGCGCAGCGGCGCGCGGTTCACCGCGGGCGACCGTGCGGGCGAGACCGTCACGGCGGACCTCGTGCGCGCGCTCCTCGGCGAGGAGACCGCCCGGCTGCGGGACGACGTCGGGCACGAGGCGTACGACGTGGGCTCCTACTCCCGCGCGGCCGAGCTCGTGATCGAGATCGCCCTCGGCGACGACTACGTCGACTTCCTCACGCTCCCGGCGTACGAGTCCGTGGTCGCCGCGGAGCGCGCGGAGGGCGGGCGGTGAGTCCCGACGACCCCGGGCCGGTCCTCGGGGAGGACCTCCTCGCCCTGCTCGACGACCGGCTCGGGCCGAGCGACGACGCGCTGGAGCAGCAGTACCCGGGCGACGACGGCACCCGCCAGCCCGTGCACACCGTGTACGTCCCGGCCGACCGCTTCCACCGCGGGCTCGTCGCGCAGTGGGGCGACGAGGCCCGCGCGACGCTCGCCGCCGCGGGCGGGTCGGAGCATCTCGCCCGCGTGCACGGGCTGTCCGGCGAGCTCGCCGAGCACGTCGCCCGGCTCGTCGACGCGAAGCTCGAGGTCGAGCCGATCGAGGACCTGCGGATCGACCTCGAGGACGGGTACGGCCGGCGCGCGGACGCGACCGAGGACGCCGACACCCGCGCCGCTGCGCGTGAGCTTGCCGCCGCCGAGGAGCGCGGCGCCGCCCCGGCCTTCGTCGGGCTCCGCATCAAGGCGTTCGAGCGAGCGACCCGCCGGCGCGGGATCCGGACGCTCGACCTCTTCCTCGCCGAGCTCGTCGCCGCTCGCGCGGGTGCCTCCGGCGGCTCCCGGGACGGGCTGCCGGACGGCTTCGTCGTCACGCTGGCGAAGGTCCAGTCCGTCGCGCAGGTCGAGGCCATGGCCACGGTGTGCGAGCGGCTCGAGCAGGCGCACGGTCTGGCGACGGGACTGTTGCGCTTCGAGGTCCAGGTCGAGACCCCGCAGGCCGTGCTCGGCGCCGACGGCCGGGCGACCGTCGCCCTGATGGTGCACGCGGGCGCCGGGCGCGTCGTCGGGCTGCACTACGGCACGTACGACTACAGCGCCTCGCTCGGGATCGCGGCCGAGCACCAGTCCGCCGACCACCCGGCCGCAGACCACGCCAAGGCGATCATGCAGCTCGCGGCCGCCGGGACCAGGGTCCGCGTGTCCGACGGGTCGACGAATGTCCTGCCCGTGGGTGAGCCCGCGGCCGTCGACGCGGCGTGGGCCCTGCACGGGAGGCTCGTGCGGCGCGCGCTCGAACGCGGCTTCTACCAGGGATGGGACCTGCACCCGGCCCAGCTCCCGAGCCGGTTCGCCGCGACGTACGCGTTCTACCGGCGGGGGAGCGTCGACGCGCTGCGCCGGTTGGCGGCCTACACCCGCCTGGAACCCGGCGGGGTCCTCGACGAACCGGCCACCGCACGCGCCCTGGCATGGTTCGTGCTGCGGGGGATCGACTGCGGCGCGCTCACCGAGACCGAGACCCGCGCGGGCAGCGGCCTGGACCGCGCGCACCTTGCCGCGCTGCGCAGCACGGGAGGTGTCCGGTGAACCAGCCGACGGACAGGCCCGACCTCGACCTCGTGGTGCGCGGTGAGCGGGTGCTCGTCGCGTCCGGGTTCCAGCCGCGCGAGGTGGGGATCGCGGACGGGATGATCCGGACGATCGAGCCCCTGGGCGCGGGGCTCGTCGGCGAGCGGGTCGTCGAGCTGACGGGCGACCAGGTGCTGATCCCCGGGCTGGTCGACACACACGTCCACGTCAACGAGCCGGGTCGTACGCACTGGGAGGGCTTCGCCTCGGCGACGCGGGCCGCCGCCGCGGGCGGGGTCACGACGATCGTCGACATGCCGCTCAACTCCGTCCCGCCCACGACCGACGTGCAGGCGCTGCAGCTCAAGCGGAGCGCGGCGCAGGACCAGGTCTTCGTCGACGTCGGGTTCTGGGGCGGGGCTGTGCCGGGCAATGCCGGCGAGCTGCGCGCGCTGTGGGACGCGGGCGTCTTCGGCTTCAAGTGCTTCCTGCTGCACTCCGGCGTCGAGGAGTTCGGCTTCCTCGAACCCGACGACCTCGAGGTCGACCTGAGGATCCTCGCGGAGTTCGACGGGCTGATGATCGTGCACGCCGAGGACTCGCGGGCGATCGACCACGCCCCCAGCCCCCACGGCGAGGACTACGCGGCGTTCCTCGCGTCACGGCCGCGCGGCGCGGAGAACCTCGCCGTCGCCGAGGTCGTCGAACGCGCGCGACGCACCGGCGCCCGCGCCCACGTCCTGCACCTGTCGAGCTCCGACGCGCTGCCGATGATCCGCTCCGCCAAGCGCGACGGGGTCCGCCTGACGGTCGAGACGTGCCCGCACTACCTGGCGCTCGCCGCGGAGGAGGTCCCGGACGGGGCGACGCAGTTCAAGTGCTGCCCACCGATCCGCGAGGCCGACAACCGCGAGCTCCTCTGGGAAGGGCTGCTCGACGGCACCATCGACGCCGTCGTCTCCGACCACTCGCCGTCGACCGCCGACCTCAAGGCGTTCGACACGGGCGACTTCGGGATCGCGTGGGGCGGGGTCTCGTCCCTGCAGCTCGGCCTGTCGATCGTCTGGACGGCCGCCCGCACCCGCGGTGTGCCGCTCGCGCGCGTCGTCGAGTGGATGTCCGCCCGGCCCGCGGCGCTCGCGGGCCTCACGCGCAAGGGCGCGATCGCCGTCGGGCACGACGCGGACCTCGTCGTCTTCGAGCCGGACGCGGCGTTCGTGGTCGACCCGGCGCGCCTGCACCACAAGAACCCCATCACGCCGTACGCGGACCGCGCGCTCGCGGGCGTCGTGATGACCACCTTCCTGCGCGGTCACGAGGTCGACCTCACCCGACCCGCCGGACGGCTACTGACGAGAGGACTCTCCTGATGACCGCACCGCACGCCGACGCCGTCCCCGCCGCGCGCTTCCTCGCCCTGCCCGACCTCGCGTCCCGCGCGCTCGGGGGCAGCGTCGTGTGGGCGAGCGACGAGCTCTTCGCGCAGCGGGAGAACCTCATCACGCCCGGCCCGTCGGTGTTCGACCCGACGGTGTTCGGGCACAAGGGGAAGGTCTACGACGGCTGGGAGACCCGGCGGCGGCGCGACGGCGGCGACCGGGACGCGGCGATCGTGCGGCTGGGCGCCGCGGGGATCGTGCACGGAGTCGTCGTCGACACGGCGTGGTTCCGCGGGAACTACCCGCCGTACGTCTCGGTCGAGGCGACGTCGGTCGAGGGCTACCCGTCGACCGAGGAGCTGCTCGCCGCACCCTGGACCACGATCGTGGAGCGCCAGGAAGCCCAGGGCGACTCGCCGAACGCCTACGAGGTGGACGACCGGACCCGCTGGACGCACGTGCGCCTGACGATCTACCCCGACGGCGGCGTCGCGCGGCTGCGGGTGCACGGCGAGGTCGTCGCCGACCCGCGCTTCCTGGTCGGCACGATCGATCTCGCCGCGGCGGAGAACGGGGGCCGGCTCGTCGAGACGTCCGACGCGTTCTACTCCTCGCCGGCGAACCTCATCATGCCGGGCCGCGCCGCCCACATGGGTCAGGGCTGGGAGAACGCGCGTCGGCGCGGGCCGGGCAACGACGTCGCCGTGTTCGCGCTCGCGCAGCGCGGGACGGTGCGGCACGTGGAGGTCGACACGACGTACTTCGTAGGCAACGCGCCGGGCGCGGTGCGCCTCGCGGTGCACGACGCCGGGACGCACCCGGGGGAGGGCGACGACCTGACCGCGGGGGCGCCGTCGGGCACCTGGGTGGACGTGCTGCCCCGCACCGACGTGCTCGCGGACACCCGCCACCGGTACGTCGTCGCGGACGCGCCGCCCGCGACGCACCTGCGCCTGGACGTGTACCCCGACGGCGGGCTGTCGCGGCTGCGCGTGTGGGGCGACCTCTCGCCCGAGGACCTCGTGGCGGCGCGACGACGCTGGTGGGCCGCGCTGCCGGAGGCGCACCGCGCACTCGTCCCGCACGAGGCCCCGCCGCCCGCCGTGGCCGGCTGAGCGCTGCGGGTGACCGCTGCGGGTCAGGCGCGCTTGCCGCGTTCGAAGTCGTCCAGCGACACCTTGCGCTCGACGCCGTGGTCCACGATCTGCTCGGGGTAGTCGGCGGGTGGCCGGTCGAGTGCCCACGGCTCGTGCACGGCCCTGCCCGGGACGTCGCGCAGCTCGGGGACCCAGCGCCGGACGTACGTGCCGTCCGGGTCGAACTTCTTGCCCTGGGTCACCGGGTTGAAGATGCGGAAGTACGGCGCCGCGTCACGTCCCGTGCCGGCCACCCACTGCCAGTTCAGCTGGTTCTGCGACACGTCCCCGTCGGCCAGGTGCGCCATGAAGTGGTCGGCGCCGCGCTGCCAGCGCACGTGCAGGTCCTTGACGAGGAACGACGCCACGACCATCCGCACCCGGTTGTGCATCCAGCCCTCGGCGAGGAGCTGGCGCATGCCCGCGTCGACCATCGGGTACCCCGTGCGGCCCGCCGCCCACGCCGCCAGGTACTCGTCCTCGGTGGACCCGCTCGCCCATGCGTCCTCGGGCACGACGTCGCGCAGCGAACGGCGCGCCGCGCCCGGGTGGTGGTGGAGCACGTCGGCGTGGAACTCGCGCCAGGCGAGCTCGGAGCGGAACGTCGTCACGTCGTCCGACGGCGCGCCGTCGTCGAGGGCCTCGCGCAGGTCCGCGAGCAGCGTCCGCGGGTGCACCTCGCCCCACTTGAGCGGGATCGACATGCCCGACGTCGCGGGGCGGTCCGGGCGGTCGCGCTCGCTCGCGTAGCCCGCGAGGTGGTCGGTGAGGAACTCGCGCCAGCGCCGGCGCGCCGCGAGCTCGCCGGCAGCCGGCAGCCCGGCGTCGGTGCCGGGGTCGTCCGGGACCCCGTCCGAGCGGACGTCGGCCCAGGGGACCTCGCGCGGGCGCGGTACCGGGGCGCGCCAGCCGTGCTCGAGCCACGCGTTGCGGAAGGGGGTGAACACCTGGAACGGGTCGCCCTGCTTGTTCCGCACCCGCCCGGGCGCCACCGCGTACGGCGAGCCGGTGCGCTCGAGGTGGGCGCCGACGTCGGGCAGGGCCTGCTCGACCTCCCGGTCACGGCGCGCCCCGTAGGGCTCGTAGCTCGCCGCGACGTGCACCACGCCGGCCCCGACCTCGCGCGCGACCTGCGGCACGATCTCCCGCGGGTCGCCGTGCCGCACGACGAGCCGGCCACCGGTCGCCTCCTCGAGCGCCCGGAGGCTGCGGGCGAGGTAGGCACGACGCGGAGCGCCCGCTGACTCCCACAGGCGCGGGTCCAGGACGTAGAGCCCGACGACGTCGCTGCCCGCGTCCCGCGCCTCGGCCACGGCGGCGGCGAGAGCGGGGTTGTCGGACAGGCGCAGGTCACGGCGGAACCAGTGGATCGACGTCATCTCGACACGGTATCCGGGCGTGCCCATAGACGCGCCCCGCCGGCGCGCTCGCCGACGTATCAGCGGAGCCAGGGGAGCCGGCGCACCAGAGGCAGGCGTGCCCACCGCCGTCCGAGCCCCCACGTCTCCCCGGCGAAGGTCAGGGCGAGGACCGCGAGCAGGAGGATGACGACGACGTGGGAGTCCACCACGGGGTTGGTGGAACCGGCCGCGAGCGGCCACCCGGCGACCCACAGCAGCGCCATGAGCAGCGAGCCCGCGACCGCGGCCACGCGCACACCGATGCCTAGCAGCAGCGCGACGCCCACCGCGGCGAGCCCGACCATGAAGAGCCAGTCGGTGACCGGGCCGGCGATCGCCGCGAAGGTCGGCGCGAACGGACCGCCCGCGCCGTGCTGCAGGTAGCCCTGGGTCGGTTCCCCGCCGCGGACCCAGGCGTTCTCGGGTGCGGTCGCGTACCCGAGCCCGAGGAGCTTGTCGAGGAACGGCCACAGGAAGACGAGCGCGACGCCGACCCGGGCGAGGGCCAGGGCGCGGCGCGCGGCGGGGGTCGTGACGACGTCGTGCTGGGTGCGGCCGCCGGTCGCGACCTCACCGGACCGCCGGGTGGCCCCGGGCGCTGTGCCGTTCGGTGTGCCGTTCGGTGTGCCGGCCGGGGTGCCGGTGGATGTCGCGTCGGATGTCGCGTCGGATGTCTCGGTGGCAGGCGCGGTCATGGTGTGCCCTTCTCGGGAATGTCTGGGGGGAGTCCGACGCCGCGCGTCGGTCGGCACAACGTCCCACCTGGGTCCGGGTCGTTCAACCCTTTCGTCGTGATTGTGGGGAATACCCGTACCGGGGACCGCGTACGTGTGCGGGTAAGGAGGTCGCGCTCCCACGCGCTCGACCACAGGGCGGACGGCACCGCCCGGGCCGTTCCCGCCGGTCGTACAGTGGCCGGGCGCCGCTCGGCCGCGGTGCCGCACCACTCGAAGGAGCTGACATGAGCCGTCCCCTGCGCTCTCGGACGTCCACCCACGGTCGCAACATGTCCGGAGCGCGTGCGCTCTGGCGCGCGACCGGCATGGGCTCGGAGGACTTCGGCAAGCCGATCATCGCGATCGCGAACTCGTACACGCAGTTCGTCCCGGGTCACGTGCACCTCAAGGACATGGGCGACCTCGTCGCCTCCGCGATCCGTGAGGCGGGCGGCGTCTCCAAGGAGTTCAACACCATCGCCGTCGACGACGGCATCGCGATGGGCCACGCCGGGATGCTCTACTCGCTGCCGAGCCGCGACCTCATCGCCGACTCCGTCGAGTACATGGTCAACGCGCACTGTGCCGACGCCATCGTGTGCATCTCCAACTGCGACAAGATCACCCCGGGCATGCTCAACGCCGCGCTGCGGCTCAACATCCCGGTGATCTTCGTCTCGGGCGGCCCCATGGAGGCGGGCAAGGCCGTCGTGGCCGACGGCGTCGCCTCCACACCCCTGAACCTCGTCAACGCGATCAACTACGCGGCGGACGACGCGGTCAGCGACGCGGCCCTCGCCCAGGTCGAGGAGAACGCGTGCCCCACGTGCGGCTCGTGCTCCGGGATGTTCACCGCGAACTCGATGAACTGCCTCACCGAGGCGCTCGGGCTGTCGCTGCCCGGCAACGGGTCGACCCTCGCGACGCACGCCGCCCGCCGCGAGCTCTTCCTCGAGGCCGGCCGGACCATCGTGGACCTCGCCCGCCGGTACTACGACGAGGAGGACGACACCGCCGCGCCGCGCTCCATCGCGAACCGGGCGGCGTTCACCAACGCGATGGCGCTCGACGTCGCGATGGGCGGGTCGACGAACACGGTGCTGCACGTCCTCGCCGCCGCCCAGGAGGGGGAGATCGACTTCGACCTCACCGACATCGAGCGGATCAGCCGCGCCGTCCCGTGCCTGTCCAAGGTCGCACCGAACCACCCGCGGTTCCACATGGAGGACGTGCACCGCGCCGGCGGCATCCCCGCCCTGCTCGGCGAGCTCGACCGCGCCGGCCTGCTCGACCACGACGTCACCTCCGTGCACACGCCGACGCTGCGTGCGTGGCTCGACGACTGGGACGTGCGCGGCGGCAAGGCGACCGAGCGCGCCGTCGAGCTGTTCCACGCCGCGCCCGGCGGGGTCCGGACCACGCAGGCGTTCTCGACGTCGAACCGGTGGGACCACCTCGACACCGACGCCGCGGAGGGCTGCATCCGCGACCTCGAGCACGCGTACACCGTCGAGGGCGGCCTCGCCGTGCTGCGCGGGAACCTGGCCGAGGACGGTGCCGTGTTCAAGACCGCGGGCGTCGACCCGGACGTGTTCCACTTCGTCGGCCGGGCGCTCGTGTGCGAGTCGCAGGACGAGGCCGTCGAGAAGATCCTCACCAAGCAGGTCGAGCCAGGGCACGTCGTCGTCGTGCGCTACGAGGGCCCCGCGGGCGGGCCGGGCATGCAGGAGATGCTCTACCCGACGTCGTTCATCAAGGGTCGTGGGCTCGGCAAGGTGTGCGCGCTCATCACCGACGGCCGGTTCTCCGGCGGGTCGAGCGGCATCTCCGTCGGCCACGTCTCGCCCGAGGCCGCGGCCGGCGGCGTCATCGCCCTCGTCGAGGACGGTGACGAGATCGAGATCGACGTCGACACCCGGCTCATCCGGCTCAACGTCCCCGACGAGGTGCTCGCCGAGCGACGCGCCAAGATGGAGGCGTCCGAGAACCCGTGGCAGCCCGTCGACCGCGACCGCTACGTGTCCCCGGCGCTGCAGGCGTACGCCGCGATGGCGACCTCCGCGGACCGCGGGGCCGTGCGTGACGTGTCCCTCATCCAGCGTCGTCGTTGACCGAGCGACCTAGACTCGACCCATGACCAGCACCGACGCCGTACCCGACATCAAGCCACGTTCTCGCAAGGTGACCGACGGTCTGGAGGCGACGGCCTCGCGCGGCATGCTGCGCGCCGTCGGGATGGGCGACGACGACTGGGTCAAGCCGCAGATCGGCGTCGCCAGCTCGTGGAACGAGATCACGCCCTGCAACCTGTCCCTCGACCGGCTCGCGAAGGCCGTCAAGGGCGGTGTCCACGCGGGCGGGGGGTACCCGCTGGAGTTCGGCACGATCTCCGTGTCCGACGGCATCTCGATGGGCCACGAGGGCATGCACTTCTCACTGGTCTCCCGCGACGTCATCGCG
Organism: Oerskovia flava; assembly: GCF_026163685.1. GTDB lineage: Bacteria > Actinomycetota > Actinomycetes > Actinomycetales > Cellulomonadaceae > Oerskovia_A > Oerskovia_A flava. Next base: position 269,174 of record NZ_JAOXSR010000005.1, on the reverse strand, counting down.
GACTCCGTCGAGACGGTCATGCAGGCCGAGCGGCTCGACGGCTCGGTGCTCCTCGCGGGCTGCGACAAGTCGCTGCCCGGCATGCTCATGGCGGCGGCGCGGCTCGACCTGGCGTCGGTCTTCCTCTACGCGGGCTCGATCATGCCGGGCTGGGTCAAGCTCGAGGACGGCACGGAGAAGGACGTGACGATCATCGACGCGTTCGAGGCCGTCGGTGCGTGCTCGCGCGGGCTCATGAGCCGCGAGGACGTCGACCGCATCGAGCGGGCCATCTGCCCGGGCGAGGGCGCCTGCGGCGGGATGTACACCGCGAACACCATGGCGTCCGTGGCCGAGGCCATGGGGATGTCGCTCCCGGGTTCGGCCGCCCCGCCGTCGGCCGACCGCCGTCGCGACAACTTCGCCCACCAGTCCGGCGAGGCAGTCGTCGAGATGCTGCGGCGCGGGATCACCGCCCGGGACATCATGACGAAGGAGGCGTTCGAGAACGCGATCGCCGTCGTCATGGCCTTCGGCGGGTCGACGAACGCCGTGCTGCACCTGCTCGCGATCGCGCACGAGGCCGAGGTCGACCTCACGCTCGCCGACTTCGACCGCGTCGCCTCCCGCGTGCCGCACCTCGGGGACCTCAAGCCGTTCGGCCGCTACGTCATGAACGACGTCGACCGCATCGGTGGTGTCCCGGTGGTCATGAAGGCGCTGCTCGACGCCGGGCTGCTGCACGGTGACTGCCTCACGGTGACCGGCAAGACGGTCGCCGAGAACCTGGCCGACATCGCGCCGCCCGACCCGGACGGCAAGATCCTGCGCGCCCTCGACAACCCGATCCACCACACCGGCGGGATCACGATCCTGCACGGGTCGCTCGCGCCCGAGGGCGCCGTCGTGAAGTCCGCGGGCTTCGACGACGACGTCTTCTCCGGGACGGCGCGCGTCTTCGAGCGTGAGCGCGCCGCGCTCGACGCCCTCGAGGACGGCACGATCACCGACGGCGACGTCGTGGTCATCCGCTACGAGGGCCCCAAGGGCGGCCCCGGTATGCGGGAGATGCTCGCGATCACCGGTGCCATCAAGGGGGCGGGCCTCGGCAAGAGCGTCCTGCTCCTCACGGACGGGCGCTTCTCGGGCGGCACGACGGGCCTGTGCGTGGGCCACGTCGCCCCCGAGGCCGTCGACGGCGGCCCCATCGCGTTCGTGCGGGACGGCGACCCGATCCGCCTCGACGTCGCGAACAAGACGCTCGACGTGCTCGTGGACCCGGCCGAGCTGGAGGCCCGCAAGGCCGGGTGGGCACCTCTGCCGCCGACCTACACGCGCGGGGTGCTCGCCAAGTACGCGAAGCTCGTGCAGTCGGCCTCGCGCGGCGCGATCCTGGAGTAGGCCTCCGGCCCCGCCCGCACGAGGCGAGCGGGGGACGTGCTCGCTAGGGTGAACGCGAGGGTGCGGGACGAGCGGCTCGCGCTCCGCGCCCGGGGGCGTCCCTGCGACAGAGCGGTCCGAGGAGAGGTCACGATGAGCGACGGCACCATCAGCGCGCACGAGTTCCACGCCAGCGACGGGATCGAGGACTGGCGTGTCGTCCTGAGCTCGGCCCGCACCGTGTTCCGCACGGGGTCGTTCACGGCCGGGGTCGAGCTCATCGAGGCGATCGGTGAGCTCGCCGAGGCGGCGAACCACCACCCGGACGTGGACCTGCGCTACGGCACGGTCGAGGTGCGGCTCACCTCGCACGACGTCGGCGGGCTGAGCACCCGCGACGTCGAGCTCGCCCGGCTCGTCTCGGCCGCGGCACGCGAGCTGGACATCCTCGCCGACCCGTCGGGGGTGCAGGAGACGGAGATCGCGATCGACGCGCTCGTCGGCTCGGCCGTGCAGCCGTTCTGGCGCGCCGTGCTCGGCTACACCGAGGAGAAGGGCGGGGGCGGCCCGGCGCCCGCGGTGACGGACCCGCTCGGGCACGGCCCGGCGTTCTGGTTCCAGCAGATGGACGCCCCGCGCCCGCAGCGCAACCGCATCCACGTCGACGTCTGCGTCCCGCACGACCAGGCCGAGGCGAGGGTCACCGCCGCGATCGCGGCGGGTGGGCACCTCGTCTCCGACCGGCGGGCCCCGGCGTTCTGGGTGCTCGCCGACGCCGAGGGCAACGAGGCGTGCGTCTGCACCTGGCAGGCGCGCGGCTGACCGCCCCGCCGCGGACGCCCTTCCGACTCGACTGCCTAGTGAGCGGTCGTGCCGCCCCCGCGCTCACCCTGGAGCGCGCGGACCACGAGCGACCCGACGATCGTCGCGATCCCCAGGTGGAAGGCGATCGTCCCGAGGTGCGATGCGACCCGGAACATCGCGTCCAGCAGGCCTGTGCTCCCGACCCAGCTCCAGAGTCCGTGGCTGCCGAGCAGGATCTGGTCGAACAGCGCACCCGCGAGCAGCAGCGAGACGCCCCACCAGAACATGGCGGTGGCGGACAGACGAGGCGGCAGGTTCATATCGCTCCAATCGGGCAGACGTGTCCCGAGAGACTAGAGGATTCCCGAATCGGACGCCGACGGGCCTACAGGTCACGACGTTCTCGAGTCATCGCCGAGACCTGCTCAGCACTCTCGCTGCACAGGTCAGTCCCGGTCGACGGTGCGCACGCGGAACCGCGTGCCGGTCGCCCGCTGACGGACGGAGATCCGGGTCGCGATGCCGCCGAGGACGGTCGCCGGGGCGTGGACGCCTGCGGCGACGAGGGCCGCCCGGACCTCGGCGGCGGGACGCCCCACGTACTGGTGCGCGACGTCGGTCAGGCGCCGTTCGTCGTCCGGGTGGCACTCGTTGATCCAGCGGTCGACCTCGTCCAGCGGCTTCGGCCCGTCGCGTCTCCACATGGTTCGAGCCAAGGGCTTCGCTCGGGGACGGCCAGAGGTCGCGCGTGCCCGGCGTGCCGCGACGCGTCGCCCGTCACGCCCGGGTGAGCACGAGTCGCTCGTAGCCGGGCACGAGGACGTTCGACTTCGCCCGGCGGTCGACGACCCGCAGCGGCGCGCCGTCGTCCCACAGCGCGTGCAGGAGGGCGGCGATCTCGGCGCGTGCGAGCGCGGCGCCGAGGCACAGGTGGCGACCGGCGCCGAACCACAGCTGCCGGGTCTCGCGCACGTACGGCCGGTCCGCGCGGAAGGGTCCGGCACCGGCGTTCGCGCTCCACGTGAGGAGCATGATCCGTTCACCGGCACGCAGCGTGCGGCCGGCGACCTCGACGTCGGCAGCCACTCCTCGCCCGATGACGGAGGCAGGGCTGGTCACCCGCAGCCCTTCGCGCACGACGTTCTCGACGGCGTCGGGCTCGCCCGGGGCGCGCGGGCGCGGGTCTGCGCGCTCGGCGGACATCCGGGCGAGGAGGCGGTGCTGCTCGCCGGTGTCGACCAGCAGGGCGGCGGTGCGGGACATGGCCGAGGCCGAGGTCTCGGTGCCCGCGACCATGAGCAGGCTCGCGAGTCCGGTCGTCTCGTCGAGCCCGAGGCCGAGCTCGCGGCAGCGGCCGAGCAGGGTGTCGGGCGGCGCGGAACGCCACCCGTCGGGCACCCCGCTGGTCAGCTCGGCCACGATCTCGCGTGCCGCGGCCACCTGCTCGCCGCTCAGGTACGTCGAGCCGGCGCTGCCCAGGGCGATCGACGCGAGCCGTTCCCCGGTCGCGAAGGCCCGGGCGGCGTCGTCGTCGGTGGGTGGGCCGGCGGTGGGGATGCCCAGCAGCGAGATCATCATCCGCCCCACGAGGACGGTCGCGAGGCGCGCCACGTCCACCGTCCCGCCGTCGCGCAACGTCCCGCGCGCGGCGACGAGCTGGTCCGACCACGCCCCGGACACGAGGGCGGCCGCGCTCGACTCCGTGAAGAGCTCGCGCGAGCGGGTGCGCAGGTCGTGGTGGCCGGGGCCGTCGAACAGGTCGAGCACCCAGTCGCCGAGGATCTGCGCCCACAGGTGCCCGACGCCGCCCTCGCCGACGATCGTGAAGTGCCGGTGGTCGGTGAGCACCGTGCGCGCGACGACGGGGTCGGCGCTCACCCAGCCGAGACCCGGGACCTTGCGGAGCCCACCCTGCCGTGCCCGCGTTCCCGACGCGCCCCTGCGTGCGCGGCGGGGACCGGCGGCCGCGTGGCCGGCGAGCAGGACGGCGGCCATCGCGGGCCGGGCGCGCCACAGCACGCGCAGCTCGTGGGAGGTGGTGAGGGACGGCACGGACCCAGTGTGGTGCATCGCGGGTGACGGCAGACCGTCGGCGCCGAATCTCACCCGCGGGACACGGCGTCGTGCCGCGGTACCTGTCGATACGCTGTCGCGAGTGTCCACGACCTCCGACGCCGGGCCCCTCGCCCCGGGCGTCACCCCCACCCGCGCCGTGCTGAGCGCCGTCGGCGTCCACCTGCCCGAGGACGTGCGCGACGTCGCGGCGGCGGAGCGCGCGCTCGCGCAGCGGAGCCCCGGAGCGGTCCCGCGCGTCCCGATGGTCTCGCGCCTCACGGGGGTCCGTCAGGTGCACGTGCTGCCGGCGGACTGGGACGCCTCCGACCTCGCGGTCGCCGCCGCGGCCAAGCTGCTCGCCGCGCAGGGCCTCGCCCCGACGGACGTGGACCTCCTGATCTTCGCGTCCGCCAGCCAGGACATGGTCGAGCCCGCGACGTGCCACATCGTCGCGGCGAAGCTCGGCGTGCGCGCCCCGGTGATGGACGTCAAGAACGCCTGCAACTCGGTCCTCAACGCGCTCGAGGTCGCCGAGGCGCTCGTCGCGACGGGACGCTACGCGACGATCCTCGTGGCGTGCGGGGAAGCGCCCTCGCGGGCGGTGCGCTGGGACGTGCCGGACCGCGCGACGTACGTGCTGTCCGCGCCCGGGTACACGATGTCCGACGCCGGTGCGGCCGTGCTCGTCCGGCGTGCCACGGCGGGCGACCAGCAGGCCGAGGGCGGGCCCCGGGGCATCCTCGCGAGCGCGTTCGGCGCGGAGTCGAGCCACTGGGACGTGGGCATGCTGCCCGGGGGCGGGACGGCGCACCCGCGCGACGTCGACCGCACGTACTTCGAGATCGACGGCTCCCGGCTGCGCGAGGCGTTCCTCGCGCTGGGCCCCGACGTGATCCTCGATGCCCTCGCCCGGGCGGGGATGACGTGGGACGACGTCGCGCTCGTCGCCGTCCACCAGGTCGCGCTCGCGTACCTCGACGACGTGCACGACGCCCTGGGACTGCCGTCGGGGAGGACCATCGTCACGGTCGCCGAGCACGGCAACGTCGCCTCCGCGACCCTGCCGCTGCAGCTCGCGACCGCGCTCGAGACGGGCCGTGTCGGTCCGGGGGACGTCGTCGTGCTGGTCGGCCTGGCCGGCGGCATCAGCATCGGCGCGATGGTGGTGCGCCTGTGACCCCGGCCCCCGCGCCCGTGAGGCTCGCGGTCGTCGTGCCGGCGCGCGACGAGGCGCACGGCATCGGCGCGACGCTTTCGGCCCTGCGCGACCAGGAGGACGGGGACTTCGACCTCGTGGTGGTGGACAACGGGTCCTCGGACGGCACCGCGGACGTCGTGACGGCGTCGGCCCGCGCGTGGGGCATGGACCGCTGGCAGGTGGTGCACGAGTCCCAGAAGGGCACGGGTGCGGCAGCCGACACCGGGATGCGGGCCGCGATCGCCGCAGGCGCGACCCACCTCGCGCGGACCGACGCCGACTGCCTGCCCACCCCGGACTGGACGCGCCGGGTGCGTGCCGCGTTCGCGACGGGTCACGACCTCGTCGCCGGCCGGCTGGTCGCCCGGACCGACGACCGCCCGGTTTCGCGGCTGCAGCGCTCCGTGCTGTCCGGTGCGGTCGTCGTGGCGAGCACGTTCGGTCGCTTCCGCCCGGGCAACCAGGACCCCGCCTACCGGGGGCCCTACGTCATGGCGCCCGGCTGCAACATGGCGATCACCGCGGACCTGTACGAGCAGGCCGGCGGGTTCCCCCGCACCGCGATCGAGGACCTCCACGAGGACCGTGCCCTCGTCAACGCGGTGCGCCGGCTCACCACCCGCTACGGCGCGCACCGCGAGGTCGTGGTGCACGCCTCCGCCCGGCGCGCGCACGCGTGGGGACTGGTCCGCACACTCGGCTGGTACGCGGACCACCGCTACCGCCCCGACGTCGTGGACATCCGGTGACGGGGACGACGACGGCGACCCGGCCGGGCGGGCACGTCCCGTCGGACGCGGCGCAGGGGCTGCGGCGCGCGATGGTCTGGGAGGAGCGCGTGCAGCGCGCGGCCCACCCCGTCGTCTACCCGGCGATCCGCGGGATGCGTCGGCTCGGGCCGGTCGTCCGGGTGCCTGGGCTCGGGGTCGTGGTGTCCGACGCCGCCACCGCCCGCGAGGTCCTGCTCGACACCGAGCGCTTCACCAAGGTCGGCCCGGGGTCGCCGGCCGAGCTGTGGACGCCCGTCCTCGGCCCGTCGGTGCTGCTCAACATGGAGGGTGCCGACCACGCGAACCTGCGCCGCGCCCTGTCGGGGCTCTTCACGCCCCGTGCCGTGCGCGAGCTCACGGGCGCCACGGTCGGCGCCGTCCTCGACGACCTCGCCCCTCGGCTCCTCGCCGGTCGGCATGTCGACCTCGTCGCGCAGACCGCCGCCATGGCGGGCACCGTCATCTGCGCCATGACCGGCCTGCCGCCGACCGACGCCGCCGTGCGCGAGGCGATGACGGCGGCGCAGTCCGTCGTCGGCCTGGTCCGGCTGCACCGACGGAGCCTGACCCCCGCCCAGGTGCGCCACGCCCGGGCCGTCCTCGCTCGGCTCAGCGAACCTGCCCGCGCTGCGTACCGAGACGGCGACGAGTCGACCGTGCCCGGGCGGATGCGTGGCCTCGGGCTCACGGAGACCGAGGCGATGGGCGCGGTCGGGGCGTTCGTCCTCACCGGCACCGAGACGATCCAGTCGTTCGTCCCACGGCTCGTGGCGCTCGCGGCCGACACCGGCTGGCTCGACCGGCTGCTGACGGGTGACGCCGCGCTGCGCGGGCGCGCCGTCGAGGAGGCGCTGCGCATCACCGCGCCCACCCCCGCCATGCTGCGCTCGGTGCGGGCCGACGCGCACGTCGGCACGGTGCGCGTGCGGGCGGGGGACCGGGTTGTCATCGCGACCATCTCGTGCTGCCGGGACGCCGGACCCTTCGACCCCGACACACCGACGAGCCCGGCCGTGCGCCACCTGTGGTTCGGTGCCGGGCCGCACTTCTGCCTCGGCATGCCGCTCGCCATGGCGCAGGTCGACGCCGTCCTCGACGCCCTGGCGCCCGTCGCGCGAGCCGGGCGCGCCCTCGAGGTCACCGACCGGGCGGTGGCGCGCGGTGTGCTCATCCCGGCGTACCGGTCCCTGGAGCTCGCTGCCGGCGCTGCGGCCGGTCCGCGATGACCGGACCGGACCGGTCCGGCGAGCCGAGCCCTGCCCACCTGCTGACCTGGATCCTCGCGCGCGGCGCACCCGGGCACCCCGACGCCGGGGCCGTGGCCCTGCGCCGCTGGTCCCGCCCACGCACCGGGCGCGAGCCCCGCCTGCGCGACGAGCTGACGTACGGCGAGCTCGCCCGGCGGGTCGAGGCGACCACCGCGGCGCTGCGCGCCCGTGGTCTCGCGCCCGGCGACCGGGTGCTGTTCTCCGTGCGACCCCGACCCGAGGGAGTGGTACTCGCGCTCGCGGTCCTGCGCGCCCGCGCGACCGTCGTCTTCGTCGACCCGGGCTCGACCCCCGAGCTGTTCGCCGCCCGCGTCGCGGCCGCCGCCCCGACGTGGGCGATCACCGAGGCGCTGCTCTACGCGGTCTCCCGCGGACCGCTGCGGCGCCTCGCCCGCTCGCGCGGCCTGCTCCTGCCCGACTACGCGGGCCTCCCGCTGCGGCACGTCCACTCCGGACGCCGGCTGCCAGGTGTCCCGCGAGGCGCGGTCTCCGCGCGCACCCTCGCGCGCGGCGCCCGGTCGGCGCCCACACCGGACGCCACCCTGGCGCCGGGCGAGCCCGGCGACGAGGCCCTGGTGGTCTTCACGTCGGGCACGACGTCGGATCCCAAGGCCGTGGTGCACTCCGCCGGCTCGCTCGGGGCCGGGTGCGACCTGCTCCGCGGGGTGTTCGCGGCGCAGCCGGGCGAGACGGTGCACACCGACCAGATGCTGCTGGGCATCCCCGCGCTGCTGGCCGGCGCCGTGTGGTCCGTCCCCGCCGACCCGCCGGCACGGGACGTGGTGGCGTTCGCGGTGCAGGCCGGCCGGTCCGCCGGCACCTACCTCGTCCCCGCCGACGTGACCGCCCTGCTCGACGCGGTCGAGTCCGGCCGGGTGCCCGCGGCCGGGCCGCGCGTCGCGCTCGTCGGGGGAGCACCCGTGACCCGGACGCTGCTCGACCGGGCACGGCGCGTCCTTCCCCGGACGCGGTGGGTGGCGGTCTACGGCATGACGGAGATCCTGCCCGTCGCCGTCGTCGAGGCCACCGAGAAGCTCGAGCACACCGGGGACGGCGACCTCGTCGGACGACCGCTGCCCGGCGTGACCGCGCGCATCGACGGCCCCGGGCCCACCGGCGAGCTCGTGCTCGGCGGACCCTCGCTCATGACCGGCTACCTCGCCGACCTCACGCGGCGCGGCCGCGTGCCCGAGGGCGCGATCGACGAGCACCGCACCGGCGACCTGGCGCAGATCGACGCCGATGGCCGGATCCTGCTCGTCGGACGCACCCGCGACATGATCATCCGCGGCACGGTGAACATCTACCCCGGCCTCTTCGAGCCCCGCGTCGCCGCACTGCCCGGGGTGGGGGAGGCCGTCCTCGTCGGGGTGCCGCGCGACGACGGCGACGAGCGCGTCGCTCTCGTCCTCACGTCGGACCGGACCGCCGCCCCGATCGCGGACGACGACGGCACGAGCCGGCCCCGCGCCGTCGTGCTCACCGACGACCACCCCCTCGTCCGGGACGTGCGCACGCGCCTCGCCGACGTCCTCGACCACGGGGCGTTGCCCGACGTCGTCCTGCACGCCGACCACCTCCCGCTCGGCGGGCGGAGCCGCAAACCCGACCGGGGGGCGCTCGCGGACGCGGTGCGGGGGAGCGGGCTCCTCGACGGGGTCGTGCGCTGATGCGCCTCGCCGTGACCGGTGCGTCGGGCTTCGTCGGTGGTGCGGTCGCCCGCGACGCAGTCCGGCAGGGGCACGAGGTCCACGTGTTCTCCCGGCGCGATCCCCGCATCGCCGGAGCGCGCTTCCGGCCCTGGGACCTCACCGACGGCGCGCTCGCCGACCCGCCGGACGTCGACACCGTGGTGCACGCCGGGGCGACGGTCTCCGACTGGTGCACCGAGCAGGTGGCGCACGCGGTCAACGTCGCCGGCACCCGTGCGGTGCGGGAGACGTTCCCGGGCGCGCGGCTGGTGCACGTGTCGTCCGGCAGCGTCTACGACCCGTACCGACCGACCGTGCGCGGGCGTGAGGTCGACGCGCCGGTGGGCAGGTACCTCAACGCCTACGGTCGGTCCAAGGCGGCGGCCGAGCGGTACCTGCAGGAGGACGCGCGGCGCGCGGACCACGGTCGAGGCCCGATCGTGGTGCTGCGCCCGCACGCGGTCTACGGACCGGGCGACACCACGCTGCTGCCGCGCATCGAGGGTGCCGTGCGCGGGCGGAACCTCGTCATCGTCGGCGACGGCCGGGTGCTGCAGCACCTCACCCACGTCGACACCCTCGTCCGTGCCGTCCGGGCGGCGACGACGGTGGACGTGCCACCCGGCGAGGCGCTCGTCGCGAACGTCGCCGACGCCGAGCCGGTCGTGCTGCGCGACGTCCTGGTCGACCTCCTGGACCGTCGTGGGCACGGGCAGGTGCGGGTCGTCGGGATCCCGGCACGACCCGGCCGCGTCCTCGCCGGAGCGCTCGAGGTGGTGGCTCGTGCCGCCAGGCGGACGAGCGCCCCGCGACTGACCCGGTACGCCATCAGCCACCTGGCGTCAGAACGCACCTACGACCTGCGGGTGCTCCACGACGTCCTCGGGGTCGAGCCGCGCGCGACGTCGACGGAGGGCGCCGAGGGCTGGTGACGGGCCCGGTACCAAGGGATGAGACGCCAGGCTCGACGGATGACATCGCTGGGGGAAGGGCGTAGTGTGCACAGCGTGCAGACGATCATTCTCGTAGTACTTCCTGAGCGCGCCGGCTGAGGCCAAGCTCCCAGGTCTCGTCAGCGCGCTCACCCCTCGAAAAGCCCTCACCCGGGAACGAGGGGTTTTTTCATGCCACCACCACTGAGCACCGCTCGGCGGCCACACCCCGGCCGCACCCACCGGAGCACCACCAGTGCACCGACGCACCACCGCCAGACCAGCTCGTCGTACCGATAGCCCTCAACACAGGAGATTCCGATGGTCCAGGGCCCCCAGCCGGCACCGCCGAGGCCGAGCGCTCCGTCGCCGATCGCCGCGTCCAAGCCGGCACCGACACCCGCGAACGTCGCGCCGCGCACCGACGGCCGTCGTGCCGTCTCGTCCGTCCGCTCCGCCGGCCCCACGGTCCCGGCCGAGGACGTCACGGGTGCGCAGTCGATCGTCCGGTCGCTCGAGGAAGCCGGCGTCGAGGTGGTCTTCGGGATCCCCGGCGGCGCCATCCTGCCGACGTACGACCCGCTCATGGACTCCACCCGGCTCCGGCACATCCTCGTGCGGCACGAGCAGGGCGGTGGGCACGCGGCGTCGGGCTACGCCCACGCGACGGGCCGCGTCGGGGTGACCATGGCGACGTCGGGCCCGGGCGCGACGAACCTCGTCACCCCCATCGCGGACGCCAACATGGACTCGATCCCCCTCGTGGCGATCACGGGCCAGGTCGGAGCCTCGGCGATCGGCACCGACGCCTTCCAGGAGGCGGACATCGTCGGCATCACCCTGCCGATCACCAAGCACAACTTCCTCGTCACCGACCCCGACGAGATCCCTCGCGTCATCGCCGAGGCGTTCCACATCGCCCAGACCGGTCGTCCCGGTCCGGTGCTCGTCGACATCGCGAAGTCGGCCATGCAGTCGCGCACCTCCTTCTCCTGGCCCCAGGAGATGCAGCTGCCCGGGTACCACCCGGTGACCAAGCCGCACTCGAAGCAGATCAAGGAGGCCGCGCGGCTGCTCGCGACGGCCCGGCGCCCGGTGCTGTACGTGGGTGGCGGCACGATCCGCGCGAACGCGAGCGAGGAGCTGCGGCGTCTCGTCGACGCGTCCGGCGCGCCGGCCGTCACGACCCTCATGGCGCGCGGCGCCCTGCCCGACTCGCACCCGCAGAACCTCGGGATGCCCGGGATGCACGGCACCGTGCCGGCGGTCGCCGCGCTGCAGAAGGCCGACCTCATCATCTCCCTCGGGGCACGCTTCGACGACCGCGTGACGGGCAAGCTCTCGAGCTTCGCGCCGCACGCGACGATCGTGCACGCGGACATCGACCCGGCCGAGATCGGCAAGAACCGCGAGGTCGACGTCCCGATCGTGGGTGACCTCAAGGAGGTCCTCGCCGACCTGCTGCCCGAGCTCGAGCGCGAGCACTCGGTGCAGGGCAAGCCGGACCTCGGTGCGTGGTGGCACCAGATCGACGACTGGCGCGAGACGTACCCGCTCGGGTACTCCGAGCCCGACGACGGGCACCTCGCCCCGCAGCACGTCATCTCGCGGCTCGGGCAGATCTCCGGACCGGACTCCATCTACGTCGCGGGCGTCGGCCAGCACCAGATGTGGGCCGCGCAGTTCATCCGCTACGAGCACCCGAAGACGTGGCTCAACTCCGGTGGTCTCGGCACCATGGGCTACTCGATCCCGGCCGCGATGGGTGCGAAGGTCGGCCAGCCGGACAAGACCGTGTGGGCGATCGACGGTGACGGCTGCTTCCAGATGACCAACCAGGAGCTCGCGACCTGCACGATCAACGAGATCCCCATCAAGGTCGCGCTGATCAACAACTCGTCGCTCGGCATGGTCCGCCAGTGGCAGACGCTGTTCTACGAGTCGCGGTACTCGAACACCGACCTGCACACCGGTCACGGCACCCGGCGCGTCCCGGACTTCGTCAAGCTCGCCGACGCCTATGGGTGCGAGGGCATCCGGGTGGAGCGCGCCGACGAGATCGACGCCGCGATCCACCGCGCCATGGAGATCGACGACCGCCCGGTCGTCATCGACTTCAACGTCTCCCGCGACGCCATGGTGTGGCCGATGGTCGCGGCCGGCGTGAGCAACGACGACATCCAGTACGCCCGCGGGATCTCGCCCGCGTGGGAACGCGAAGACTGAGAGAGAGCACGAACATGAGCCGTCACACCCTCTCCGTCCTCGTGGAGAACAAGCCCGGCGTGCTGACCCGCGTCGCGGGGCTGTTCGCCCGTCGCGCCTTCAACATCCACTCCCTCGCCGTGGGGCCGACCGAGCACGAGGAGATCTCCCGGATCACCGTCGTGGTCGACGTCGAGCAGAACCCGCTCGAGCAGGTCACCAAGCAGCTCAACAAGCTGGTCAACGTGATCAAGATCGTCGAGCTCGACGCGGGCGCCTCCGTCCAGCGGGAGCTGATGCTCGTCAAGGTGCGTGCCGACGGCGCGAACCGGACCGGTGTCCTCGAGGTCGTCGAGCTCTTCCGCGCCAAGGTGGTCGACGTCGTCCCCGACGCCGTGACCATCGAGGCCACCGGGAACCCGGACAAGCTCGCGGCGCTCCTCGGCGCGCTCGAGCCCTACGGCGTCCGCGAGATCGTCAAGTCGGGAACCGTGGCCATCGGCCGTGGCTCCCGCTCCATCACCGACCGGGCGCTCGAACGCATCGCCCGGTCTGCCTGAACCCGTTACGCATCACCCCCTACACAAGGAGATCCACCGTGGCTGAGCTGTTCTACGACGACGACGCCGACCTGTCCATCATCTCTGGCCGCAAGGTTGCCGTCATCGGCTACGGGAGCCAGGGCCACGCGCACGCGCTGAACCTGCGCGACTCCGGTGTCGACGTGCGCGTCGGCCTGCGCGAGGGCTCGGCGTCACGCGCCAAGGCGGAGAACGAGGGCCTGCGCGTGCTGTCCGTCGCGGACGCCGTCAAGGAGGCGAGCGTCGTCGTCATCCTCGCCCCGGACCAGGTGCAGCGTCACGTGTACCGCGACGAGATCGCGCCGAACCTCAACGAGGGCGCCGCGCTCGTGTTCGGGCACGGCTTCAACATCCGCTTCGGCTACATCAAGCCCGAGGCCGGTCACGACGTCGTCATGGTCGCGCCCAAGGGCCCGGGTCACCTGGTGCGCCGCGAGTACACGGACGGCCGTGGCGTCCCCGTCATCGTCGCCGTCGAGCAGGACGCCTCGGGTGCCGCCTGGGAGCTCGCCCTGTCCTACGCCAAGGCGATCGGTGGCCTGCGCGCCGCCGGCATCAAGACGACGTTCACCGAGGAGACCGAGACCGACCTGTTCGGTGAGCAGGCCGTCCTGTGCGGTGGCGCCTCGCAGCTCGTCCAGTACGGCTTCGAGACGCTGACCGAGGCGGGCTACCAGCCCGAGGTCGCGTACTTCGAGGTGCTGCACGAGCTCAAGCTCATCGTCGACCTCATGGTCGAGGGCGGCATCGCCAAGCAGCGCTGGTCGGTCTCCGACACCGCCGAGTACGGCGACTACGTCTCCGGCCCGCGCGTGATCGACCCGAGCGTCAAGGAGAACATGAAGGCCGTTCTCTCCGACATCCAGAACGGTGCGTTCGCGGAGCGCTTCATCAACGACCAGGACGCCGGCGCGCCGGAGTTCAAGGAGCTGCGCGCCAAGGGCGAGTCGCACCCGATCGAGGCCACGGGCCGCGAGCTGCGCAAGATGTTCGCGTGGGTGAAGCCGTCGGACTCCGACTACACCGAGGGCAGCGCCGGACGCTGACGTAGGCAGAGCGACGAAGGAGCTCTTGCCGGAGTCGGCGGGAGGTGTCTGCCCGACCGGGAGTACCGAGGGCAGCGCCGGACGCTGACGTAGGCAGGGCGACGAAGGAGCTCTTGCCGGAGTCGGCGGGAGGTGTCTGCCCGACCGGGAGTACCGAGGGCAGCGCCGGACGCTGACGTAGGCAGAGCGACGATGGACGTGGGCGGGGCGGGCCGGTTGGCCCGACCCGCCCACTGTCGTGTACGGAGGATTCGGTGCCTATCGGGCGCTTTCTGGTGAGTCGTGTGGTTCTTGCGGGTGCCGTGCGACAAGATGTGTGCCATGAGCCACGACGAGCCGCAGCCCGACCTTCCCGGCGACGACGACCCGCTGGCCGCAGAGATCCTCGAGTTCTGGGAGGTCGCGCGGGGGCGGGCGGGCCTGGGGAAGGTCGACGTCGTGACGGGTGGGTCCGCGGCCTCGCGGGTCCCGCCGCCGGCGTGGTCGTTCGGTGACGAACCGCAGCTCGCGGACCGGCTGCTTGCTGCCGTCCTGAGCGGGGCGAAGACGGCGACGTCGTCGGCGCAGTGGGAGTACGGCGACGGGGCACCGGTCCCGGTCCCGGGCGAGCTGGCGATCCTGCTCGACGGCGCGGGTCACCCGCGGGCGCTGATCCGCACGGCGTCTGTCGAGGTCGTGCCGTTCGACCAGGTCGGTGCCGACTTCGCGGCTGCGGAGGGCGAGGGCGGCGGGTCGCTCGAGGAGTGGCGGGCCGAGCATCACGAGTACTTCGCGAGGACGTTGGTGGGCCGTGAGCCGGCGGACGATATGCCGGTCGTGTGCGAGCGGTTTGAGCTTCTGTACCCGCGGTGAGGCCTGGGCCGCTGCACCTGCGGTAGGGATCTGCGGTGGGGGCGGGTGGTGACCGCCGTCCCCTGCGACGGCCACCGCCCCCCGGGGCACAGCGAAGAGGAGCTACCCCGAGACGGTGGACCGGGTGGCGGTCGTGCCGACCCGGTGGTGACCTGACGTCGCGGGGGCTGTTCCGGCGTCGGGCACGGAGCGGGTGACGCTCTGCAGGAGCAGTGCCCGCACCTCGGCGGCGACGACGGACCGTGCGCCCCGCAGGACGGCGTGGTCCGGTACGGCGCTGGCGAGCACGCGCACGGGTGCCTGCTCGGTCTGCTCGAGCACGGCGGTCGTCGCCGCGGCGAGGCGGTCCCCGCCGGCGCGCCCGGTCGGTCCGCCGAGGACGACGACGTGGGGCTGCAGGACGGCCACGACGGGCTGGATCGCGACCGCGGCACGCCGGGCGAGGTCCTCGACGAACGCGACGCTGGAGGGGGCGTCGGGGTCGGTGGTGACGGCGGCGAGGTGCGCGGCGAGGGTGTCGCCGGGGACCCCGACGGTGCGGGCCACCTCGGCGACGCGCAGCCCGCCGACGAGGTCCTGGACGTTCTGGGAGTTGTCGATGTCCGACGCCGGGACGGCGAGGTAGCCGATCTCGCCGGCCGCGCCGGTCGAGCCGTGGTGCACCGCGCCGTCGATGAGGGAACCGAGCCCGACGCCGTCGCCCATCCACAGCAGGGAGAACGTCGGCTCGTCCCGGCCGGCGTCCCGCTCGGCGATCGCGGCGAGGTTGACGTCGTTCTCGATGCGGAACCCGAATCCCAGCGAGGCCTCGAGGATGCTGCGCACGGACTGGCGTGGCCAGCCGGGCAGGTCGCCCACGAGGGCGAGGTCGCCGCTGCGGGGGTCGGCGGCGGCCTGTACGCCCACGACCGCGGTGCCGACGCGTGCGGCGGGCATGCCGGAGGCGTCCGTGACGGCGGACAGGGCGGTGTGGACGTCGACGACGGCGCTACGCTCCTCGGAGGCGGGCAGCGTGACGTCGGCGAGGACGGTGCCGAACGCGTCGACGAGGCTCGCGTGCACACCGGTGGGCACGACGTCGAGCGCGAGGCCCAGCATCACGTCGGCCCGCGCGGCGTACATCACGGCGTGGGGGCCGCGGGCGCCTTGGACGGCGCCGGTGGTCTCGATGAGGCCGGCCTGCTCGAGCCGGGCGACGATCTGCGAGGCGGTCGGGCGTGAGACGCCCGTCCGGTCACCGATCTGTGCGCGTGTCATCGGGCCCGTCTCGAGGAGCAGCTCGAGCGCGGCGCGGTCGTTGATGGACCGCAGGAGCCCGGGGGTGCCGGGGACGTGGAGTGCGGTCGTCTGCATGGCGGGCACCCTTCGAACGGCCGTGGGCGGCTGGAACCGGACGGCAACATCTTAGTTAAGATTCTTAAGAATTATGCACCATCGGGCGCGGCCCAGGCGCCACGTCCGCGCTTCGGACGACGCGCGCACGGAGGTGTCGTCCGAGGTGTGAGATCCCCGTCCCGAAGTGTGGCGAACGGTCGTAGTGTCGACGCATGACGCGCAACATCGATCTGGCAGTCGTGGCCGGAGACGGCATCGGGACCGAGGTCGTCGAGCAGGGCCTCGCCGTCCTGGAGGCCGTGCTCTCCGGGACCGACGTGAAGGTCTCCACGACACCGTTCGATCTGGGCGCGCGCCGTTGGCACGCGACGGGCGAGACCCTCACGGACGAGGACCTTGCCGCGATCCGCACCCACGACGCGATCCTCCTCGGGGCCATCGGCGACCCGACGGTGCCGTCCGGCGTCCTGGAGCGCGGGCTCCTGCTCAAGCTGCGCTTCGCGCTCGACCACTACGTGAACCTGCGTCCGGGCAAGCTCTACCCCGGGGTGACGTCGCCCCTCGCGAACCCGGGCGAGATCGACTTCGTCGTCGTGCGCGAGGGCACCGAGGGCCCTTACGTCGGCAACGGCGGTTCGCTGCGCACCGGCACGCCGCACGAGATCGCGACCGAGGTCTCGCTGAACACCGCGTTCGGCGTCGAGCGCGTCGTGCGCGACGCCTTCGCGCGTGCGCAGTCGCGGCCCCGTCGGCACCTGACGCTCGTGCACAAGCACAACGTGCTCGTGCACGCCGGGCACCTGTGGCGCCGCACCGTGGAGGCCGTGAACGCCGAGTTCCCCGACGTCACCACCGACTACCTGCACGTCGACGCCGCGACGATCTTCCTCACGACGAACCCGTCACGCTTCGACGTGATCGTCACGGACAACCTGTTCGGCGACATCCTCACCGACCAGGCCGCGGCCATCACGGGCGGGATCGGGCTGGCGGCCTCGGCCAACATCAACCCGGACCGCACCGCGCCGTCGATGTTCGAGCCCGTGCACGGCTCGGCGCCCGACATCGCGGGCCAGGGCAAGGCCGACCCCACGGCGACGGTGCTGTCCGTCGCCATGCTGCTCGACCACCTGGGTCTGGCGGAGGAGTCGGCTCGCGTCGAGGCGGCCGTCGCGGCCGACCTCGCCGAGCGTGGTGGGCGAGTACGGTCGACGGCCGAGGTGGGTCGCGAGCTCGCCGCTCGCGTCGCCGGCTGACCGTCGCCGGCCCCACGACGGGTGCCGGCGACGGCCGGTAGCCGCGGTTCCTCGGTCGTCTTCACCGCGTCCAGCAGACCAGATCGCTGACGGCGACGCGCCCGGACGTCCCATCTCCTCCCGGGACGTGGAAAACTAGGCGTGGAAACCGCCAGGGTCGCCAGGTGAAAGGCCCCATCGTCATGAACAGCCCGCTTGCAGCGCAGCACAGCCCGTCCGCGTCCGAGGACCTCGTCGGCCTCTTCGACATCCGGCCCTCCGACGCCCCCGCCTCCGCCGAGGAGCGGCAGGCGGCGATCGCCGCACCGAAGTTCGGCACCGTCTTCACGGACCACATGGCCCGGATCAGCTGGTCCGCCCAGGACGGGTGGAAGGACCGCCGCATCGAGCGGTACGGTCCGCTCCAGCTCGACCCGGCCACCGCCGTCCTGCACTACGCCCAGGAGATCTTCGAGGGTCTCAAGGCCTACCGTCACGAGGACGGATCGGTGTGGACGTTCCGCCCCGAGGCGAACGCGGCCCGGTTCGCGCGCTCGGCGCACCGGCTCGCCCTGCCGTCGCTCAGCGTGGAGGACTTCATCGGGTCCATCACCGCGCTCGTGCGGACCGACGTCGAGTGGGTCCCGAGCGGCGAGGAGGCGAGCCTCTACCTGCGTCCGTTCATGTACGCCTCGGAGCCGTTCCTCGGTGTGCGGCCCTCGCTCGAGGCCGAGTACCTCGTCATCGCCTCACCCGTCGGCCCGTACTTCGCGGGCGGCGTGAAGCCCGTCTCCATCTGGGTGGAGCGAGAGTTCAGCCGGGCGGGTGCCGGCGGCACGGGCGCCGCGAAGTGCGGCGGGAACTACGCCTCCAGCCTGCTGCCGCAGGTGCGTGCCCAGGAGCACGGCTGCGAGCAGGTGTGCTTCCTCGACGCGTCGACGGGCACCCTCCTCGAAGAGCTGGGCGGCATGAACGTGTTCGTCGTGAAGTCCGACGGCTCGGTCGAGACGCCCGAGCTCACGGGGTCGATCCTCGAGGGCGTCACGCGGTCGTCGATCATCCAGCTGCTCTCCGACCGCGGGCACACCGTCGTCGAGCGACGGATCCCGCTCGACGAGCTGCTCGCGGGCATCGAGGACGGGTCCGTGACCGAGGTCTTCGCGTGCGGCACGGCCGCGGTGGTCACCCCGATCGGGCGTCTGGCCGGGTCGAGCTTCGACCACACGATCTCCGGCGGAGGCGCGGGTGAGCTGACGATGGCCGTCCGCGGCGAGCTCACGGACATCCAGACGGGACGCGCGGCCGACCGCCACGGCTGGCTGCGCCGCCTCGCCTGAAGGCCACGGAACACCGCTGTGGGCAGCGTTCGGTGGGTCTTGGTGGGTCAGGGAGTCGTGCGGGCGGGTCGGCGGATGATGGTGCGGCCCGCGACACCGGCGAGCAGCGACCAGATCGCCACGCCGATCAGCAGGTTCACCAGGCCCGACAGCGCGGCCACCACGGTGTCCGAGGTCCAGGCGAACGGCAGGACCGCCAGGACGATGATGACCAGCGCCATGATCCAGCCGAAGAACGCCCGCGGGCGCGGCGTCGAGAGGATCAGGACGTGCAGCAGCCCCGCCGCCAGGATCGCGAGGATGGCCGCGTCGATCGCGTAGGTGGCCTGGTCCGAGCCGGTCGAGAAGAGGTCCGGCGGTGGGACGAGTCCCACCGAGAAGATCCGTTCGAAGATGATGACGGCGATGAGGCCGATGAGCGCGGCCACGAGCGCCGTCGCCGCGGCTCCCGCCCAGAACCGTCCGGCCTCCACGCTCAGGCGCGGGTCGTAGGGGCTGCCGGCGTCAGGGGAGACGGGGAAGTCGCCGTTGGGGTCGTTGGCTCGGCGGGGCGGGACGGCGGGCGGCTGCCCGCCCGGGGGGACGTTGCCGGGGTTGTTCCCGGGAGGGACCTGACCGCGCTGCGGGTAGTTCGGGTCGCTCATGATGATGGCTCCTCACCTGTCGGGGCGCTGTTCAGTCCGTGGACATCTCTCCATCCTTGCGGATCCTGTGCTTGCATGTGTCCTGTGACACACCTCGTCTCCCAGCTCATTATCGAGTAGCGCGTCCGGTACACACACCGAACGCGCTAGACCTCCCGCACCCTCGGGGGGTTTTTTTGTTGCTGGGCACCACCTCCGCCCGGCAGCGCACGCGCCGGGCTCGAGCTTCACGAGAGCGACCGCCCGGCGTGGCTGGGACCGGGGCGCGACCCGCGGCGGCACGACCGCCGCACCGTGAGCCGCGCCTAGAGTGGGAAAGACCTCGGGCGAACGCCCGGACCCGACGACCGCAGTCGAAGAGAGCGCACGATGAACCACCAGCACAAGCCGGCACCGTTCCACGTCTACGACACGACCCTGCGCGACGGCGCGCAGCAGGAGGGCATGAACCTGTCCGTCGCGGACAAGCTGGCCATCGCGCCGCTGCTCGACGACCTGGGGGTCGGCTTCATCGAGGGCGGGTGGCCGGGAGCGATCCCCAAGGACACGGAGTTCTTCGCCCGCGCGGCCAAGGAGCTGGAGCTGAAGAACGCCGTGCTCGCGGCGTTCGGCGCGACCCGCAAGGCCGGGGTCCGTGCGTGGGAGGACCCGCAGGTCCGCGCGCTCCTCGATTCCGAGGCGCCCGTGGTGACGCTCGTCGCGAAGTCCGACATCCGGCACGTCGAGCGGGCTCTGCGCACCACGGGTGCCGAGAACCTCGCGATGATCACCGACACCGTCTCGTTCCTCGTCGGGGAAGGCCGGCGCGTCGTGCTCGACGCCGAGCACTTCTTCGACGGGTACCGCTACGACACCGCCTACACGCGGTCGGCCGTGGAAGCCGCGTTCGCGGCAGGTGCCGAGGTCGTCACGCTGTGCGACACCAACGGCGGCATGCTGCCGGAGTGGGTCGGCGAGATCGTCACCGAGCTGCGCACCGCCCTCGGGTCCACCGACGGGTCCGACGCAGCGGCGCGCGACCAGCTGCTCGGCATGCACGCGCACAACGACTCGGGCTGCGCCGTCGCCAACTCCCTGGCGGCCGTGGCGGCCGGTGCCGCGCACGTCCAGGGCACGGTCAACGGCTACGGCGAGCGGACGGGCAACGCCGACCTCATCACGGTCGTCGCGAACCTGGAGCTCAAGCACGGCCGCACCCTGCTCGCGGGCGGTGGTCTGGAGGAGGCCACGCGGATCGCGCACGCGATCAGCGAGATCACGAACATCTCCCCGTACGGTCGTCAGCCCTACGTGGGGGCGAGCGCGTTCGCCCACAAGGGCGGGCTGCACGCGAGCGCGATCAAGGTCGACCCGGACCTCTACCAGCACATCGACCCCACGCGGGTCGGCAACGACATGCGCATGCTCATCTCCGACATGGCGGGGCGGGCCTCGATCGAGCTCAAGGGGCGCGAGCTCGGCTTCGACCTCACGGGGCAGGCCGACCTGCTCACGCGCGTGACGCACCGGGTCAAGGACGCCGAGGCGCACGGGTACACCTACGACGCGGCGGACGCGTCGTTCGAGCTGCTGCTGCGCTCCGAGCTGGACAGCGAGCTGCCGGCGTACTTCCGGGTGGAGAGCTGGCGCACGATCGTGGAGCGGGCGGGGTCTCGGGGCGTCGAGGCCACCGCCGAGGCGACCGTCAAGCTGCACGCCGGCGGCGAGCGCATCGTCAGCACCGGCGAGGGCAACGGCCCGGTGAACGCGCTCGACCACGCCCTGCGCCTCGCGCTCACCCGGGTGTACCCGGAGATCGAGGCGTTCGAGCTCATCGACTTCAAGGTGCGCATCCTCGACACGATGCACGGCACGGACGCGATCACGCGCGTGCTCATCGAGACCACCGACGGGCAGCGCTCGTGGTCGACCGTGGGCGTCGGGCCGAACCTCCTGGAAGCCTCGTGGGAGGCCCTCACCGACTCCGCGATCTACGGCCTCATCCACGCGGGCGTCGACCCGCGCTGACCCGCGCCGCCCCCGACGGACCTGGCACAGTCCCGGAGCACGCCCCCAGCGCTTACGCTGGGGGCGTGCGCGGAGAGTACAAGGTTCCTGGTGGCAAGCTCGTCGCGGTCGACCTCGCGGTCGAGGAAGGTCGGCTCGCCCGTGTCGCGGTGAGCGGTGACTTCTTCCTCGAGCCCGACGAGGCGCTGGAGGACATCGACCGTGCTCTGACGGGCATGGGGGAGTCGTCGACGGTCGCCCAGCTCACCCACACGGTCGAGGCCGCGCTCGGCGACGGCGTCACGCTCGTGGGTTTCACGCCGGAGGCGGTGGCGATCGCCGTGCGGCGCGCGCTGGGTCACGCGAGCGGCTGGGGTGACCACACGTTCGAGATCCTCCACGAGGGTGCCGAGAGCCCGGCGATGCACCTCGCCCTGGACCAGGTGCTCACGGAGGAGCTCGACGCCGGACGGCGCGGCCCGACCCTGCGCATCTGGGAGTGGGGCGGCCCGGCGGTGATCATCGGCTCGTTCCAGTCGCTGCGCAACGAGGTCGACGTCGAGGCCGCCGAGCGGCACGGCATCACCGTGGTGCGGCGCATCTCGGGCGGAGGCGCGATGTTCGTCGAGCCGGGCAACACGATCACCTACTCGCTGTACGTGCCTGCCTCGCTCGTCGAGGGGTTGAGCTTCGAGCGTTCGTACGCGTTCCTCGACGACTGGGTGCTGGGGGCGCTGGCCGACGTCGGCATCGAGGCGACGTACAAGCCGCTCAACGACATCGCCTCGCCCGCCGGCAAGATCGCGGGCGCCGCGCAGAAGCGCCTGCGCGGCGGTGGGGTGCTTCACCACGTGACGATGGCGTACGACATCGACGCCGACAAGATGACCGACGTGCTGCGGATCGGTCGCGAGAAGCTGTCCGACAAGGGCACGAAGAGCGCGAACAAGCGGGTCGACCCGCTGCGCTCGCAGACCGGCATGACGCGCGAGGCCGTCATCGAGGCGTTCAAGGAGCACTTCCGCGGACGGTACGACACGATCGAGGGCAAGGTCACCCCCGAGGAGCGGACGCTCGCCGAGGAGCTCGCCCGTGCCAAGTTCTCGACGCCGGAGTGGACCGCCCGCGTCCCGTAGTCGGCGCTCGCCGACCGCCTCCCGACCGACCTCCTCCCGGTGTGGCATCGCTCACCGGCAAGCAGTGGCACCTGCGCCTGGAACTTATCGTCATGTCAGTACACTCTGAGGTAAGTTACTTTCAGGCGGGCGCTCCCGCCGGGCGACGCCTGCGCACGACAGGGCGGTCCCGCAGCGCGGGAGAGGACCGAGGAGATCCCATGCACCGACCGAGCACAGCGACGACCCGCACCTGCGCGGTGCGCCGATGACCGCCGTCGTGCGCGCCGTCAACGGCGTGCTGCTGCCCGGGTTCACGGGCACCACCGAGCTCCCGGCCTGGCTCGTGGAGGCCTGCCGCGACGGGCTGGCGGGCGTCGTGTACTTCGGCCACAACACGCCCGACGTAGCGACGACCGCCCGGCTCTCGGCTCGCCTGCACGAGGTGTCCGCCGACCTCCTGGTCGCGATCGACGAGGAGGGCGGCGACGTCTCCCGGCTCGAGGCGGTCACCGGCTCGAGCATCCCCGGCAACGCGGCGCTCGGGGTCGTCGACGACCCCGAGCTCACCGAGGAGGTGGGGACCGCGCTGGGGCGACTCCTCGCCGCGACCGGTATCGACCTGGACCTGGCTCCCGCCCTCGACGTCAACTCCGACCCGGACAACCCCGTCATCGGGGTGCGGTCGTTCGGCGCGGACCCCGAGGTGGTCACCCGGCACGGTGCGGCCCTCGTGCGCGGGATGCACCGTGGGGGAGCCGGCGCCTGCGGCAAGCACTTCCCCGGGCACGGGGCGACCGACGTCGACTCGCACCTCGACCTCCCCGTCGTCGACGCCTCCCTGGACGAGCTGCGACGCCGTGACCTGCCGCCGTTCGTGCACGCGTTCGGCGCCCCGGACGCCTCAGGCGAGCGCCTCGACGCCGTCATGACGGCGCACCTGCTCGTCCCGGCGCTCGGGCCCGCCCCCTCCTCGCTCGAGCCGGCCGTGACCGCGCTCGCGCGGGAGCTGGGCTTCGAGGGCCCGGTCATCACCGACGCGCTCGACATGGGAGCCGTCCAGACGTACGGCGAGGACGCCCCGGACGGCGGTCACGGCATCGGGGAGATCGCCGTGCGCGCGGTGGAGGCCGGCGCCGACCTGCTGTGCCTCGGGACGACCGTCGGTCGCGACGACGAGGCGCTCTTCCGGCAGGCGCAGAGCGCTCTGGTCGCGGCCGTCGAGGAGGGCCGCGTCGGTCTCGACCGGTTGCGGGCCTCCGCCGACCGGACGGCACGCGCCGTCGCGACGATCCGGGCGTTCCGCGAGGAGGCGGGGACCCGCTGCTCCGCGGACGCCGCGCTCGACGCCCTCGCCGACCTCGAGCGCGTCGGCGCGCGCGCGGCGGTCCGTGCGGTGCGTCGGCACGGACCCGTGCCGATGCCGCTCACGTCCGCTCCCGAGGTCGTCGACCTGCGCCTGCGGTTCGACCACGCGGCCGGCCGCACCGCCCAGCACGTGCAGCGCGCGGTCGACGAGGTGTTCGCCGGGGCGGAGCACCACCGCCCGGCCGACGACGCGCAGTGGGCCGCGACCCTCGAGGCCGTGTCGGGATCGCACCGTCCGCTCGTCGTCCTGACCCGCGAGCCGCTGGCCGGCTCGGCCGAGCGTCACCGGCTCGACGCGCTGCTCGTGGCACGTCCCGACCTCGTCGTCCTGCACACCGGGTTCCCGGGTGCGGTCGACCAGTGGTTCCCCGTGGCCGACGACGGGCCGAGCGTCGTCGTCGCCTGCGGCACGGGGCGTGCGAACGCCCGCGCCGCGGTCGATCTGCTGCGCCGTGGCGCGGGCACGGAGGCGGGCGCATGATCGTCCTCGGGCTGTCGTCCGGAACGTCGGTCGACGCGATCGACGTGGCCGCGGCCGAGTTCCAGACGGGCGACGACGGTGTGCTGCGCATGCGGCCGCGTGGTCACACCGAGTATCCCTGGCCGGCCGCGCTGCGCGAGCGCATCCTCAAGGCTCTGCCGCCCGCGACCCTCGGCATGGGTGAGGTCGCGCAGCTCGACACGCTCATCGGGCAGGAGCTCGGCAAGGCGGCACGGCGGGCGATCGACGACGTCGCGGGCGGCGACGTCGACCTCGTCGCGTCGCACGGCCAGACCCTCTACCACTGGGTCGTGGGCGCGCGGGCGCGCGGGACACTGCAGCTCGGGAACGCCGCGTGGATCGCCGAGCGGGTCAAGCGGCCCGTCATCAACGACTTCCGGGTCGCCGACATCGCCGCGGGCGGGCAGGGTGCGCCGCTCGTGTCCATCCTCGACGCGCTGTGGCTCGGCACGGAGCGGACCGGCGGGACGGGGTCGCGGAGCCTCGCGCCGCACAGCGCCGCGCTCAACATCGGGGGGATCGCCAACGTCACGCTCGTGGGGCACACCGACGACCCCGTCATGGGGTGGGACACCGGCCCCGGGAACTGCCTCATCGACCTCGCCGTGACCCGGCTCACGGACGGGCGCGAGCACTACGACCGCGACGGCGCGCTCGCCGCCCGCGGCACCGTGGACGCCGTCGCGCTCGACGCGCTCCTGGCGGACCCCTACTACGCGGCGCCCGCGCCCAAGTCGACCGGACGCGAGCTCTTCGACGCCCAGTACGTGGCGTCCCTCCTCGCCTCCGTGCGCCCCGGGCTCACCGGCCCCGACCTCGTGGCCACCCTCACCGAGCTCACCGCGGTGACGGTCGCCCGCGCGCTCGCGGGGCGCCCCGTGCGCCGCGTCGTCGTCTCGGGCGGCGGTGCGTACAACCCCGTGCTGCTCGACCGGCTGCGGGTCCACCTGCGCGAGCTGGTCGACCCGTCGTGCGAGCTGCTGACCGCCGACCGGCTCGGGCTGCCCGTCGACGGCAAGGAGGCCTACCTCTTCGCGCTCCTCGGGTACCTCTCGGCGCACGGTGTCCCCGGCACCGCGCCGGGGGAGCAGCGCCGTCGCGCCACCGGTGCCCGGCGCCCCGTGGTGCTCGGCTCCCTCACACCCCCGACGCCGGTGCCGTGGCCCGCGCTGTCGACCCCCGTGCGCCGACTGGTGCTCACCAACGATCCCGGCGCGCTCCAGCCGCAGCCGGCCCAGAAGGGACCTCGCCGATGACGCACACCCGCACCCCTGCGACGCACGCACCGGGGGACGACTGGCAGGACGTGCTGCGGTTCACGTCGCCCACCGAGGAGCGCAACCCCCGTACGACCGACGTCGACCTGCTGCCGACCGCCGACGTCGTGCGCCTCATCACCGACGAGGACGCGACCGTCGCCGACGCCGTCCGTCGTGAGCGCGACCGCATCACGCAGGCCGTCGACCTCGCCGTGGCGTCGCTGAGCAGCGGCGGCCGGGTGCACTACGTCGGCTCGGGCACCTCCGGGCGCCTCGGTGTGCTCGACGCCGTCGAGCTCCTGCCCACCTACGGGGTCGGCGACGAGTGGTTCGTCGCGCACCTCGCGGGCGGGGTCGGCGCGATGATGCTCGCGGTCGAGGGCGCCGAGGACGACGTCGAGCTGGGCCGGTCCGACGTCGCGGATGTCACCGCACACGACGTCGTCGTGGGGCTCGCCGCCAGCGGGCGCACGCCGTACGTGCGCGGTGCGCTCGACCTGGCGCGGGAACGCGGGGCGCGGACCGTCCTGGTGAGCGCGAACCCGACGGCGCCGCTCGCCGACCGCGTCGACGTCGCGATCCTGCTCGACACAGGGCCGGAGGTCGTCACCGGATCGACGCGCATGAAGGCGGCGACGGCGCAGAAGCTCGTGCTCAACACCTTCTCGACCGCGACGATGATCCGGCTCGGGAAGACCTACTCGAACCTCATGATCGACGTGCGCGCCACCAACCAGAAGCTGCGTGCGCGGATCGTGCGGATGCTGGTCCAGGCCACGGGCCTGGACAGCGCGGCCTGCGAGGCGGTGCTGCACGACGCCGACGGCGAGGTGCACGTCGCGCTCGTCATGGGTCTCGCGTCGGTCGACGCGCGGACGGCACGCCGTGCCCTGCAGGGCAACGGCGTGCCGGGTGTGCGGTCGGCGCTCGGGGTGCTCGGCCGGGCCTGAGAGGCGGCCGGCGGGACCAGGAGAGGGTCAGGCCACGCTGGCGGCGAGCTTGGCTCAGGCCACGCTGGCGGCGAGCTTGGCGACGAGCACGGTCCCGCTCTTGGTGAGCTGCTGGCCGTGCTGGGCGAACCCGAGCCGGTCGTGGAAACGCAGCGACCCGTGGTTCGGCGGGTCGAGGTTGACCTCGCACGTGACGACGTCGCGCTGTGCCGTGCGGGCGGCGTCGAACACGGTGCGGTAGAGCTGGCGCCCCACACCCCGGTCGCGCGCACCCTCGCCGATGACGATGCGGTCGACGTAGAGGTGGTCGAGGCCACGCTCCTCGAACCAGTCGTAGTTCTCGCTCGAGTACCCCGCACCGGGGTCGAGGGCGAGCAGGAAGCCCAGGGGCTCGTCGGGGTCGGCCGTGTCGGCCGCGACGACGGCGAGGGACGCCACGTCCACCAGCGCGCGCATCTCGTCGACCGGTGTCACGGGGACGGCCGGGACGGCTGCGTCGTTCAGCTCGACGAGGCGGGGGAGGTCGTCCTCCGTCGCCGGACGCAGCAGCGTCCGCGGGGTCGAGTGGCGCTCGAGGTGCTCCAGCGCCGGGTCTGCCAGCAGGGTGGTCGTGCTCGTCATCGATGTCCTGTCGTCGACGGGTTCGCAGCGACGTCCCAGGGGTTCAGGACGTGACTGCCCGCAGCTCATGGTGGATGGACCGCGGTCCGGCTCGGGTCACCCGTGGGCGCACGCCGACGGGGGCGAGTGCGCCCGTGAAGATCTGGGGACGTCCGGCACGGGACGTTCTACTGTACCGAGGTCCTCCATAGATGCGAAGTCGACCGAGGGCGTCATCAGGTCAACAGCAGGTCAAGTCGGCCGCGCGCCGAACACGGCGGTGCCGACACGGACGATGGTCGCGCCCTCGGCCACGGCCAGCTCCAGGTCGCCGCTCATCCCCATCGACAGCTCCGTCGCGGAGCCCGTCCCGGGGGCACCGGAGGCGAGCACGTCGTCGCGGACACGGCGCAACCGGGCGAAGCCCGCACGGACCAGCGCGGTGTCGCGGGAGTTGGCGCCGATCGTCATGAACCCCACGAGGCGCACGCCGTCGAGGGCCGCCACGTCGCACGCGAGGTGAGCCGCGTCGTCGGGCAGGACGCCGGACTTCGACGGCTCGCCCGACACGTTGACCTGCACCATCACGTCCAGGACACGACCGGCGCGCGCACAGCGGTCCGACAGGGCGCGGGCGAGCGCGAGGGAGTCGACCGTCTCGACGGTGCCTGCCGTGGCGAGAACCTGGTTCACCTTGTTGCGCTGCAGATGACCGATCATGTGCACCTCGACCCCGGAGGGGACGAGGTCCTCGAGGTCCGGGGCCTTCGCGATGAGCTCCTGGACGCGGTTCTCGCCGATCAGCGTCGCACCGGCGGCGACCACGGCCCGCACGGCCGCGGCGTCCTGCGTCTTGGTGGCCACGAGGACCCGGATCTCGGCGGGGTCACGCCCGGCCGCCCGGGCGCCCGTGTGAACTCGGTCACGCACGGCCGCGTAGCGCTCCGCGATCTCGCTGGACTGGTCGGGGGAGGGCACGGCGCAAGTCTAGGTGGCCGGTCGCGCGACGGGACCGTCACGGGACACGGGACAATGGGTCCATGAACACGATCCTCAACGTCATCTGGTTGGTCTTCGCCGGGATCTGGCTCGCGCTCGGCTACGTCGTGGCGGGGATCATCTGCTGCGTGCTGATCGTCACCATCCCGTTCGGGATCGCGTCGTTCCGCATCGCGGGGTACGCGCTGTGGCCGTTCGGCCGCACCGTCGTCGACAAGCCGCGCGCCGGGGCGTTCTCCACGATCGGGAACGTCATCTGGGTGATCGTGGCGGGCATCTGGCTGGCGATCGGGCACGTGATCACGGCGATCCCGCTGTTCGTCTCGATCATCGGCATCCCGCTCGGCATCGCGAACCTCAAGATGATCCCGATCTCGCTGCTCCCCCTGGGCAAGGAGATCGTGCCGACGCGCTAGGCCCCGGGTGGCCGGGGTGGAACCCCTGTGGCGCGAGACAGAACCTCAGTCGCCGAGGTAGAACTCCAGTGCGCCACTGGAGTTCTACCTCGGCGACCGGGGTTCTACCTCGCGCTCGGGGTTCTCTCTCGTGGGGCGGGCGACGGGGGCCGTGACCGCGCCGGTGAGGCGGACGAGGTCGGCGGGGGCGAGCCCGACGTCGAGCCCGCGCCGCCCGCCCGAGACGTAGACGACGTCGTGGTCGCCCGCCGAGGCGTCGAGCACCGTCCGCAGGCGCTGGCGCTGGCCGAGCGGTGAGATCCCGCCGACGACGTACCCCGTGGCGCGCTCAGCGGCAGCCTGGTCGGCCAGGGTCGCCTTCTTCGCCCCGACCGCCTGCGCGAGCGCCTTGAGGTCGAGCATCCGGTCGACCGGGACGATCCCCACCACGAGGTTCCCCTCGACGCTCGCGACGAGCGTCTTGAAGACCTGGGCCGGCTCGACGCCGATCGCGGCGGCGGCCTCCAGGCCGTAGCCGACCTCGGACGTCGGGTCGTGCTCGTAGGGGTGCAGGGTGTGCGGGACCCCGGCCGCGGTGAGGGCGACGACGGCGGGGGTCCCGGCGTGCGCGCCCGTCTTCTGCTTCTTGGCCACGAGGCGATTGTGCCGCACGGCGGGCGCGGGGCGGTGGCTCGCCTACCGTGGTGGGGCCATGGTCATCCTGCTGCTCGCCCTCGTCCTGCTCGGCGCCGCCCTGCAACGCCTCACGGGCATGGGCTTCGCGCTCGTCGTCGGACCCTTCGTCGTGCTCCTCCTCGGCCCGCTGCCGGGGGTCCTGCTCGTCAACGTCTGCGGCGCGCTCAGCTCGCTCGTCATCTGCTGGCGGTTGCGCCGCGGGATCGACTGGCGGCGCTACGCGCTCCTCGCGCCGCCGGCCCTGGTCGGGGTTGCGCTCGGGGCACTCGTCCTCGACGAGCTGCCGACCGCGGGGACGGAGGTCGTCGTCGGCGCGCTGGTGGTCCTCGGGATGACTGTCTCGCTGCTCGCCGGCCGGGCGCCGAGCGCGCAGGGGCCCGGGGCCGGCATCACCGCCGGTCTCCTGAGCGGCGCGATGAGCGTCGCCGCGGGGACCGGCGGACCGGCCGTCGCGGTGTACGCGGTCGCGTCCCGGTGGGACCCGCGCTCGTTCGCGGCGACGATCCAGCCGTACTTCGTCACGGTCGCGTCCGCGTCGGTGGTCGCCAAGCTGCTCCTGACTCCCGCCGCGCTCCCGTCCCTGCCGACGACGGTGTGGGTGCTGCTGGGCGCCGCCTGCCTGGTCGGGATCGTCGCGGGCGACCGCCTCGCGCCGTACCTGTCCGTCCGCACGATGCGCACCGTGCTCGTCGTCCTCGCCTACGTCGGCGGCACCGCGACCCTGGTGCGCGGCCTCACGGGGCTGTGACGAGGACGCTCACCGAAGGGGACGTGTCACCTGGCACGCACCGTCACATCGGCCCGACGCCGACCACCGTGACGACGGCCGCCCCGGCCTCGTCGCTCGCCGCCAGGTCGACGACGGCGGTGATGGCCCAGTCGTGGTCGCCGGCCGGGTCGTCGAGCACCTGCCGGACGAACCAGGTGCCGGGCGCGACCTCGTGCCCGCCCGGCGCCGTGCCGGACTCGACGACCTGCACGAGCGCGGACGAGCGGGCGTCGGGCCCGATGCCGATCGCGTCGTCGCCCTGGGCGTCGAACAGCGGGTCGAGCGCGTCGCCCCACGCGTCGGCGTCCCAGCCGGCCGCGCCGTCGAGCGCGGCGAGGGCCGCGTAGTCCTCCCGCGCGGCGAGCTCGACACGCCGGAACAGGGCGTTGCGCACGAGGCGGCGGAAGGAGCGCGGGTTGCCGGTGACAGGCCGGACGGGCGCCTCGGCGCCCGCGCCCGACAGCGGCCCGTCGCCGGTCTCGTCGTCCGCGTCGTCGTCGACCGGGTGCGCCAGGCGCTCCCACTCGTCCAGCAGCGACGAGTCGGTCCCGCGCACCAGCTCGCCCAGCCACTCGGTGATCTCGTGGACCTCCTCGGTGCGGTGCTCCTCGGAGACGGTCTGCCGCATCGCCCGGTATGCGTCGGCGAGGTAGCGCAGGACGACGCCCTCGGTCCGCTCGAGCCCGTAGACCGAGACGAACTCGGAGAATGTCATGGCCCGCTCGACCATGTCCCGGACGACGGACTTGGGGGAGAGCTCGGCGTCCGCGACCCACGGGTTCGTGCGCTTGTAGAGCACGAACGCGGGTTCGAGCACGTCGGCGAGCGGCCGCGGCCACGTGACGCCCTCCAGCACCTCCATCCGCTCCTCGTACTCGTACCCCTCGGCCTTCATCGCGGCGACGGCCTCGCCGCGGGCCTTGTTCTGCTGGGCCATGAGGACCTGGCGCGGGTCGGAGAGGGTGGCCTCGATGACGGAGACGACGTCGGTCGCGTGCGTCGCGCTCTCGACGTCCAGCAGGTCGAGGGCGGCCAGGGCGAACGGCGACAGCGGCTGGTTGAGCGCGAAGTCGCGGGGGAGGTCCACGGTCAGGCGCACCCCCGGACGGAAGCCGCCGGGTGCGGCAGGGTCGGCCTCGCGGGTCTTCTCCACGATCCCGGCGATGCGCAGCGACCGGTAGATCCGGAAGACCTGGCGCACGTGCTGCTCGCGCTGGCCGTCGGTGTCGTGGTTCGCGGTGAGCAGGTGGCGCATCGCCGCGACGGGGTCCTCGCCGCGCCCCGAGCGGGCGAGGACGTTGAGGACCATGGCGTGGTTCACGGTGAAGTGGCTCGTCAGCGGCTCGGGGTCGGCGTCGCGCAGGCGCTCGTACGTGGCGTCCGTCCAGTTGACCGAGCCCTGCGGCGCCTTCTTGCGGACGATCTTCTTGAGCTTCTTCGGGTCGTCGCCCGCCTTGGCGAGCTGCTTGCGGTTCTCGATGACGTGCTCGGGCGCCATGACGAGGACCTCGCCGACGGTGTCGTACCCCGCGCGCCCGGCCCGGCCGGAGATCTGGTGGAACTCGCGCGCCGTGAGGTGGCGCATGCGCTCGCCGTCGTACTTCACGAGGCTCGTGAGCAGGACTGTGCGGATCGGGACGTTGATCCCCACACCGAGGGTGTCCGTCCCGCAGACCACCTTGAGCAGACCGGCCTGGGTGAGGCGCTCGACGACGCGGCGGTACTTGGGCAGCATGCCCGCGTGGTGCACGCCGACCCCGTGGCGAAGGAACTTGCTGAGCGTCTTGCCGAAGCCCGTGCCGAAGTGGAAGTCGCCCAGCTCAGCGACGATCGCGTCCTTCTCGGCGCGCGTCGCGACGTTCATGCTCAGCATCGCCTGCGCCCGCTCGACGGCGTCCTTCTGCGTGAAGTGCACGACGTACACCGGGGCGCGGTGCGTCGTGACCAGCTCCTCGATGACCTCCGTGAGCGGTTCGACGACGTAGCTGAAGTGCAGCGGCACCGGCCGCTGCGCGCTGCTCACCACCGCGACGGGCCGGCCGCTGCGCCGCTCGAGGTCCTCCTCGAACATCGTCGTGTCGCCGAGGGTCGCGGACATCAGCAGGAACTGGGTGTTCGGCAGCTCCAGGAGCGGCACCTGCCACGCCCAGCCGCGCTGCGGGTCGGCGTAGAAGTGGAACTCGTCCATGACCACCTGGGCGACGGCGTCCTCACCGGCCCGGGTGCCGCCGTCGCGCAGCGCGATGTTCGCGAGGATCTCGGCCGTGCAGCAGATGATCGGGGCGTCCGGGTTCACCGCGGAGTCGCCCGTCATCATGCCGACGTTCTTCGAGCCGAACGCGGCCACGAGCGCGAAGAACTTCTCGCTCACGAGCGCCTTGAGCGGCGCCGTGTAGTACGTCCGCCCCCCGCGGCCGGCGCGGTGGGCGGCGAGCGCCGCGAACTGCGCACCGATCGCCACCAGCGACTTGCCCGACCCCGTCGGCGTCGAGAGGATCACGTGCGAGCCCGTGACGAGCTCGATGACGGCCTCGCTCTGGTGCGGGTAGAGCTCGAGACCCTGCTCGGTGGCCCACGTCGAGAACCCCTCGTAGAGGGCGTCGGGGTCGGGGTCGGAACCCGTCGGCGCGGGGACGTGGGCGAGGAGGGAGGCGGCGGTCCCGGTCGTGGTGCTCATCACGGTCCATCATCCCAGGTCCGGCTTCCGGCCTGGCGGTACCCGGCCGGCTCCTCTACGTTCTCCTTCAAGGCCGGCGACGGCGACAGCACGAGGGCGCGACGAAGGAGCCGGCGATGGGACCCATCGAGGACGCGATCAACTGGCTGAGCGACGGCCTCTACACCTACGTGCTCGTCTACCTCCTGATCGGCGCGGGCCTGTACTTCACGATCCGCTCGCGGTTCGTGCAGGTCCGGATGTTCCCGGCCATGATCAAGGCGGTCGGCAGCTCCCGCTCCGGCGCGGGGGAGGGGATCTCCTCCTTCCAGGCCTTCTGCGTCGGGCTCGCGTCGCGCGTCGGCACGGGCAACATCGCGGGTGTCGCGATCGCGCTCGTCCTGGGCGGGCCCGGCGCGATCTTCTGGATGTGGGTCGTGGCCGCGGTCGGGATGGCGACGGCCTTCATCGAGGCGACGCTCGCGCAGATGTTCAAGGTCCGCGCGGCGGACGGCTCCTACCGCGGCGGGCCCGCCTACTACATCCAGCGCGGCCTGGGATCGCGTCGCTGGGGCGTCGTCTTCGCCCTCCTGCTGATCTTCGCCTTCGGCTTCGCGTTCAACATGGTGCAGGCCAACACGATCGCCACGACGTTCTCGACGTCGTACTCGGTCAACCAGGGGTGGATGGCGGTCTTCCTCATGATCCTCGCGGCACCCGTGCTCTACGGCGGCGTGCGCCGGGTCGCGAAGGTCGCCGAGATCATCCTGCCCGTCATGGCGGGCCTGTACATCCTCCTCGCGCTCGTCGTCATCGCGCTCAACGTCGGCGAGATCCCCACCGTGATCGGCCAGATCTTCGCCGGCGCGTTCGGCCTCGACGAGGCGCTCGCCGGCACGACGGGCGGCATCCTCGCCGCGATGCTCAACGGTGTGAAGCGCGGCCTGTTCTCCAACGAGGCCGGCATGGGCAGCGCCCCGAACATCGCCGCGACCGCGACGACCTCCCACCCCGCCAAGCAGGGACTCATCCAGTCCATCGGCGTGTTCGTCGACACGATGCTCGTGTGCTCCGCGACCGCGTTCATCGTGCTCATCTCCGGCGTCTACGAGCCGGGGGTCGAGCCGGTCGCCGAGGGCGCGGCGCTAACCCTCGCGTCCGTCTCGGCACAGCTCGGCACATGGACGACCCTGCCCATGACGCTCCTGATCTTCGTGTTCGCGTTCTCGTCCATCCTCGGCAACTACTCGTACGCCGACGTCAACCTCGCCTACCTCGGCATCCGGGGGCGTGCGCTGACCGCGCTGCGCACCCTCGTCCTCGCGGCGGTCGGGATCGGGTCCCTGCTCGAGCTCAACGCGGTGTGGGCGCTCGCGGACGTGGCGATGGCGGGCATGGCGATGGTCAACCTCGTCGCGATCATGCTCCTGGGCCGCTGGGCCTTCGGTGCGCTGAAGGACTTCGAGGTCATGCGCAAGGAGGGGCGCGACGACCGCTTCGTCGGGAGCGGCAACCCCTACCTGCCCGGCGAGCTGCCGGGCGACGTGTGGGCGCCGCAGGCGGAGGACGCGCGCACGCCTGTCTGACGCGGCGGGACCTCGGCGAGGCGCACTCGCCTCAGCCGAGGTCCCACAGCAGCCGGTAGTACGCGATCCGCTCGGGGTCCGGCGCGACGCCGTAGGCGGCGTAGACGATCCCGTCGTACCCGGGCCCGTAGTTCCACTCGGTGCTCCAGGCGGCCACGGCGAGATCGGCCCACCGGTCGGCGACCCCGAGCGAGCCCAGGTCCACGTGCGCGGCGAACGTGCCGTCGTCGTGCAGCAGCGTGTTGGGGACGCAGGCGTCCCCGTGGCACACCACGAGGCGGTCGACGGGTGGCGGGTCACCGATCCGGGCATACGCCTCGTCGGCACCCAGCCGTGCGTGCTCGTCGGACCAGCGCTCGGGGCCGCCGTCGCCGGCGGCACGCCGCGCGCGCCCGGGCGGCGCGGTCCTCGGCGCTCCAGGTGTACGGGCAGGCGTCGGCGGGTGCGGCGTCGTGCAGCACGCGCAGGCCCTGCCCGACGGCGGCCGCGGCGGTGGCAGGGTCGGCCACCCAGCGCGGGTCGACGGCGGAGCGCGCCTCGATCGCGGCGGTGACCAGCCAGGTCGCGTCCGGGTCGCCGCCCACGTCGAGGACGCGCGGGACGCGCACGTGCTCGCCCGCCCAGGCGAGGCGCCCGGCCTCCGCGCGCAGGTCGATCTCGGGGGTGCCCGCCGGGACCCACTTCACGTACCGCGTCGGGCCGGACCCGTCGGATGCCGCGGGTTCGACGCGGAACGTCAGCCCGCCGAGCTCGTTGCGCCACACGGGGGTCACGTGCCCGTCGCCCGCGAGCGACGCCACGGCGTCGGGTACCGGGACGTGACCGGTCGGGATCGCCGCCAGCGGCACCCTGCTCACAGGGCGGTGCGTCGTGCGACGAGCGCCGAGCACACGGCGCCGAGCCGGCTGCGCAGGACCGCCCCCCGGTCGGTGAACTCGCGCTGCGCGCGGACGTACGCGGTCTTGCCCTCGGCCGTCTCGATCGCGATCGGGGCGAGCCCGTACGCTGAGACGTCGTAGGGGCTCGCCTGCATGTCGACCACCCGCACGTCGCGCGCCAGGTCGAAGCAGTCCAGCAGGAGGTCGCCCGGGACTGCGGGGGAGAGCTTGAGCGCCCACTTGTACAGGTCCATCGTGGCGTGCAGGCAGCCCGGCTGCTCGAGCTCGGGCTGGGTCGCACGCGTCGGCTGCAGCCGGTTGAGACCGGTCGCCTGCGGGGTGAAGAAGCGGAACGCGTCGAAGTGCGTGCAGCGCACCGGGTGGGAGTCGACGACCTCGTCGGTGCCCGCGTGGCCGAGCCGCAGCGGCAGCGGGTGGCGCTGGTCACGGCCGTGCTCCCGGTCGCGGTAGACCATCGCCCACTCGTGCAGCCCGAAGCACCCGAACTGTGCCGGCCGGCCCGCCGTGCGCTCGAGCAGGTCCAGGACGTAGTCGACCGTCTCGCCGCGGTCGGCGAGGAACGCGCGCGTGTCGAGGGTGATGCCGTGCGGCGTGCTCGCGGTCCACCGCCAGGCCGCGCGCTCGGCGTACGCGGTGTGCTGGTCGTCAGGCCGTCCCGGTGGCGGAGGCGCCAGCACGACCCCCGGGCCGGGGTGCCAGCGGCGCAGCTGCGCCGGGCGGGTGGGGTAGTAGGTGAAGAGGAAGTCCTCGATGGCGTGCGTCGCCCCACGCGCCTTGCGCTCACGCCACCCGGCGGTGCGCTCGTCCGCCCGCGCCGCGTGGGCAGCGGCCACCGCCTGCCAGCGGCCGGCGGGAAGGACGGCGTCGGCGGTCCGGTCGGCGGCGCGCGGGGTGAGTCCGGGTGGTCCGGACGTCGGCGCGTCGAGGGGAGCGGTGGTCAGGGGCACCCCTCCAGGGTAGGTCCCGCCCGCGGACGAGGCGTTGACCAGCGGTATCGACCAGCGCTACTCGGTCTGTGGACCGTCCGTCGCGGCGAGGTAGGTCGCTGCGAGCCGCGTCGGCGCACGGGCGAGCCAGCCGTCCCGCACGAGGTCGCCGAGCTCGGGGACGGGGAGGTCGTCGAGGCGGGCGAGGACCACGGGGTAGCCGACGAAGTGTGTCGTGGTGAAGAAGACCCCGGAGTCGTCGCCGACGAGGGCGAGCTTCTCCCCTTCGTCGGCGACGTAGAACGCGACGACCGGGCCGTCGGGTGCGGCGGCACCGAGCTCGTCGAGGTCGCGGCGCCGCAGCGGTCGCTCCCAGACGAAGACCTTGCCGTGCACGGCCCACTCGTGCGGAGCCTTCTGCGAGGCGCCCGGGAGCACGAGCGCTGCCCGTCCGACGTCGTCCCACGTGGCCATGGCACCACGGTAGGCCTCACCATGCCGATGCCGCCCGCCGACCATGCGCTCGGCGACCGTCAGCGTCCGGGAGCGGTCGCCCACCGCATGCTCGGCGGAAGCGTGGTGGGAGGGAGAGGGGGAGGGGGCGGGTCAGAACGGGGCGATCTTGCTGGCTGGCGGGAAGATGTCGTCGAGCTCGGCGAGGTCCTGCGCGGAGGGCACCCACGCGGCGGCGGCCGCGTTCTGCCGCACCTGCTCGGGCTTCGTCGCGCCCGCGATGACGCTGGAGACCTGGGGCTGGGCCAGGAGCCACCCGAACGCGACCTGCAGCTCGGTGATCTCCCGGACCTCGCAGAACGCGTGCAGGCGGGCGAGCGCCTCCCAGGGCGCGGTGTCGAGGAGGTGCGGCTTGGACGTGACGAGCCGGCCGTCGTCGGGCCGCGCGCCGTGCGCGTACTTGCCCGTCAGCAGACCGTTCGCGAGCGGGAAGTACGGCAGGACACCCAGGTCGTAGGCCTGCGCGGCGGGCAGGACCTCGAGCTCGGCCGCCCGGTCGATGAGGTTGTACTGGTTCTGCGCCGAGACGAACCGCACGCTGCCGTGCGCGCGTGCGGTGTGCTCGGCGTCGGCGATCTGCCAGCCCGCACGGTTCGAGTGCCCGACGTAGCGGACCTTGCCCGAGCGCACCAGGTCGTCGAGCGCCGAGAGCGTCTCGTCGACCGGGGTCAGTCCGTCGGGCGTGTGGTACTGGTACAGGTCGATCCACTCGGTCCGCAGCCGGCGCAGCGAGCTCTCGACCGCGCGCACGACGTAGCGCCGGGACCCGCGCGCCCGGAAGTCCGCGCCGTTGGCCCCCCGCATCGGCATCCCGAACTTCGTCGCCACCACGACGTCGTCGCGCCGCCCTTCCAGCGCCTGGCCGAGGAGCTCCTCCGACAGGCCCGGGCGGGCGCCGTACGCGTCGGCGGTGTCGAAGAACGTCACCCCGGCCTCGATCGCGGCGTCGATGAGCGCGCGGGTGCCCTCGAGGGTCTCGGTCGCGGTCTTCGACCGGCCCAGGTTGTTGCACCCGAGGCCGACGGCGGAGACCGCCAGGCCGGAGCGACCGAGCCGGCGCAGCGCGGGGGACGTGTCCGCGGGCTGGCCGGAGGTCGTGGTGGAGGAGGAGCCGGACGGGGCGTTCGTCGTCATGGGCCGACCCTACGACGCGCCCGTGCCGCTCCCCACCCGTGGTGCGGGCTCGGCGCCGCCGAGCGACGACGCGCGGGCGGCGACCTCTGCGAAGAGCCGTTCGATCGGGCCGCGCCCCAGCGCCCACCGCCACACGGTGGCGAACGCCAGCGACGCGACGACCAGCCACAGCAGCGGGGTGTTCGTCAGCTGGTCGTGCGCCTGCGGTCCCCACCGCCAGATGACGACGATCTGCAGCGAGTACACGGTCAGGGCCATGGCGCCGACGGCCGCGACCGGTGCGAGCACCCGTGACCCGAGGCGTCCGACGAACAGGCACAGCCCCAGGACCGCCACCGCGAACCCGCCGGAGCCGAACACCTCGAGGCTCGTGTCGGTGTGCGGGCCGGCGAGCCAGAGGTAGTCGGGCGTCGGCCAGGGGTCCGACCACGACCGGGGCGAGCCCAGGCTGGAGGCGCCCGCTGCCCGCAGCTCGATGTCGTCGGCCCCGCCCAGCGAGCCCACGATCGCCGTCGACAGGGCGGTGCACGCCACCCCGAGGGTCAGGCCGCCCGTGAGGAGGACCGAGCGCAGCACGGGCGAGGTGAGGTCGCAGCGGCCGATCGCCATGCCGGCGAGCACGTACGCCATCCACACCGCCGCCGGGTAGTGCCCCGTGACGAGGAAGTCCGTCACCGCGCCCGAGCCGTCGCGCGGCAGCCGCAGCCCCCACCGGGCGAGCGCCTCGGCGCCCCAGTACGTCACGAGCGGCCCGACGACGCCCAGCGCGACCGCGAGCCCGAGCAGCCGACGCGGTGACCACCGCAGGAACGGAAGCGCCAGCACGAAGTACGCGGCGTAGAAGCCGAGGATGAGCAGGACACGCGTGCCCAGCAGGTCGAGCAGCGCCACCAGACCCAGCAGCAGCGCCGAGCGCACGAGGAGGCGGGTGCGGACCTGCAGCGCGGGCAGGCCCACGAGCGGCTTCTCACGGCCCGAGACGAGCGCGAGGGAGACGCCCGCGACGAGGGCGAAGAGGATCGACGACCGCCCGTGCGACACCGACAACCAGCCGGACAGCTCGCCGAGGTCGTCCGAGGTGAAGCCCACGTGCGCGGTGAACATCCCGAGCACGGCGATCCCGCGCGCGACGTCGACCCCCGCCACGCGACCCGGGCCCCCCAGGAGCCGCTCGAGGTGCCTGCCCGCGGGTGCCCGGCCGGGCGTGGTGGTCGGCTCGCCGGAGGGTGAGGTCATGGGGGCGATTGTGCGCCCCGGCGGGCCCCGGTGCACGACGGCGCGCGCCCGCGCGGTCCCGCGGAGCGCGCGGGCGCGCCCATGATGTGAGAACGGGGTCGAGAACGCCCCGCGGGAGATCTACGGTGCGGGTATGACGGATACCCACCCGCGCGACGTCGCGTCCCCCGACGCCCCCACCGGGGCCACGGGGAGCAACCCCCGCAAGGAGTCCGAGTCGTACACCCACGGGCACCACGAGTCGGTGCTCCGGTCGCACCGCTGGCGCACCGCCGAGAACTCCGCCGGGTTCCTGCTGCCGCACCTGCGGACCGACATGACGCTCCTCGACGTGGGCTGCGGACCGGCGACCGTCACGGTCGACCTGGCCGAGCGCCTGCCCCAGGGCCGGGTCGTCGGTGTCGACGCCTCGGCCGCGGTGCTCACCAGCGCGCGCGAGCTCGCCGCCGAGCGCGGCGCGCAGAACCTCTCGTTCCAGCAGGCCAACGCCTACGAGCTCCCGTTCGCCGACGCCTCGTTCGACGTCGTCTTCGCCCACCAGCTCCTCCAGCACCTCTCCGACCCCGTCGCCGCGCTGCGCGAGCTCAAGCGCGTCGCCCGGCCCGGCGGCCTCGTCGCCGTGCGCGACGCCGACTACGCCGCGATGACCTGGTACCCCGAGTCCGCCGGTCTGACCGAGTGGAACACCCTCTACCACGAGGTCACCCACGCCTACGGGTACGAGGCCGACGCCGGCCGCCGCCTGTTCTCCTGGGTCCAGGAGGCCGGGTTCGACCCGGCCGGGATCGTGCCCTCGGCGGGCGTGTGGTGCTACGCGACGCCCGAGGACCGTGCCTGGTGGGGAGCACTGTGGGCCGAGCGCTGTGTGGCGTCGAACTTCGCCGTCCAGGCGCAGGAGTCGGCGCTCGCGGACGACGTCGCCCTCGAGCTGCTCGCCCAGGACTGGCTGCGCTGGGCCGAGGAGCCCGACGGCTGGTTCGCGCTGCTGCACGGCGAGGTCCTCGCCCGGGTCTGAGGGCGCGCGTCCGGGCGTGCCCGGGTCCGGGGCGCCGGTACGCTGAACCCGTGCGCATCGCCAGATTCACCACCGGAGACGACCCCCGCTACGGCCTCGTGCAGGAGGAGGCGGGAACCACCTACCTCGCGGTCCTCAACGGGGACCCGCTGTACATGCCCGTCGCACCGACGGGTGAGCGGCTCGAGCTGGGCGACGGCGTCCGGCTCCTCGCGCCGGTCATCCCGCGTTCCAAGATCGTCGCCGTGGGCAAGAACTACGCCGCGCACGCCGAGGAGATGGGCGGCGAGGTGCCCTCGCGCCCGCTGGTCTTCTTCAAGCCCAACACCTCGGTCGTCGGCCCGGACGACCCGATCGTGCTGCCCGGCTTCACGCGCGAGGCCAGCTACGAGGCCGAGCTCGCGGTCGTCATCGGCCGGCTCGCGAAGGACGTGTCCCCGCAGGCCGCGGCGTCGTACATCCTCGGCTACACGGTCGCGAACGACGTGACCGCGCGCGACGCCCAGCGCACCGACGGGCAGTGGGCCCGCGCGAAGGGCTTCGACTCCGCGTGCCCGCTGGGGCCGTGGATCGACACCGATCTCGACCCCGAGGACGTCGCCGTGCGCAGCCGGGTCAACGGCGAGCTGCGCCAGGACGGCCGCACCCGGGACATGGTCTTCGACATCCCGTACCTGGTCTCGTACATCTCCGAGGCGTTCACCCTGCTGCCCGGCGACGTCATCCTCACGGGCACGCCCGCCGGGGTCGGCGCGATCGAGGCGGGCGACCGGGTCGAGTGCGAGGTCGAGGGCCTGGGCGTGCTGAGCAACCCGGTCGTCCGGCGGGACTGACGCCGGTTCAGGCCGTCGCGAGCAGCTGGTCCTCGCACCAGCGCTGGGCGTCCTCGAAGGTGGTCGTCCGGTGCTCGACCCCCGTGACGAGCCCTCGCTCGAACGGGTCCACCACCACCACGTGGACCCGCTGCGACTGCAGCCGCTCCACGAGCCCGCCGAGGAGCTGTGCGCCGAGGCTGATGACGCGCGAGGCGCGTGACAGGTCGAGGATCAGCCAGCACTCGCCGTCCGGCAGCGGCGAGGGCAGCTCGTCGACGGACCGCAGGATCGACTCGGCCGCCGCGAACTCCACCGAACCCTGGACCGCCCGCACGGAGATCGCCGAGCCGAGGTCGCGCAGCCGGCGCCGCTGGCCGGGCGTACGGTGCGCGAGCT
This sequence comes from Oerskovia flava, assembly GCF_026163685.1. Taxonomy (GTDB): domain Bacteria; phylum Actinomycetota; class Actinomycetes; order Actinomycetales; family Cellulomonadaceae; genus Oerskovia_A; species Oerskovia_A flava. The sequence continues at coordinate 228,047 of NZ_JAOXSR010000005.1, read as the reverse complement.
GCCGCAGCCGGTCCACCCGGGTCGAGCGGTACAGGGCCGAGACGTCCCGGTCGGGACGGTGCATCAGATGCAGGTCGAACCGGCGGGAGATCTCCTGCGCGGCGGCCACGGAGCGCACGCTGTTGCCGCGCGCGTCGAGGGGCGGGCTGAACAGGCCCAGCCCGAACTGGCCGACGCCCGCGCACACCAGACCGCCCGAGACGCCGCTCTTGGCCGGCAGCCCGGCGCGCAGCAGCCACTCGCCCGCGTAGTCGTACATGCCGCACGTCGCCATGACGGCCAGGACCCGCTCCGCGACGTGCTCCTCGACGACCTCGACGCCCGTGACGGGGTTCACGCCGCCGTTCGCGAGGGTCGCCGCCATGACGGCGAGGTCGCGCGCGGTGACGAGCACCGAGCACTGGCGGAAGTAGGTGCCGAGCGTGCCCTCGACGTCGGCCTGCAACGACCCCGCGCCGTGCATGAGGTAGGCGATCGCGCGGTTGCGGTCGCCGGTCGCGGCCTCGGACGCGTAGACCCGCTCATCGACGTCGAGCTCCCGGCCGGCGAACGCCCCGAGCTCGGCGCGGATGCGCTCGAAGCGCGCGGCCTCGTCGGGCGCGTCGACGAGCGACGTCGTGACGATGGCGCCCGCGTTGACCATGGGGTTCGGCGGCCGGCCGGTGCCCGGCTCGAGGCGGATCGAGCTGAAGCCCTCGCCGCTCGGCTCCGCCCCGACGCGGACGAGCACCTCCTCCAGCCCCAGGTCGCGCAGCGCGAGGGCGAAGACGAACGGCTTCGACAGCGACTGGATCGTGAACGGTACGTCGGCGTCCCCGGAGACGTAGACGTTCCCCGTCACGGAAGCGACCGCGATGCCGAACAGGCCCGGGTCGGCCGTCGCGAGCTCGGGGATGTACGACGCCAGCTCGCCGCCCTCCGACGCGCTGAACCGGTCGTGCACCACGTCGAGCGTGTCGGTGATCAGCTCTCCCGCGCCGGTCGGTCGCATGCTGGGCTGCGCAGGGGGGCTCATACCGGAGATTGTGCCGGGCACGGGGCGGATGCGCGACGCCGATACCCTGGTGCCGTGATCCCCGCTCCCGGCACCTCGCCCGTCCGTGTCCGCTTCTGCCCGTCCCCGACCGGCACCCCGCACGTCGGTCTGATCCGCACCGCGCTGTTCAACTGGGCCTACGCCCGGCACACGGGCGGCACGTTCGTGTTCCGCATCGAGGACACCGACGCCGCGCGCGACTCGCAGGAGAGCTACGACCAGCTCCTCGACGCGCTGCGCTGGCTCGGCCTCGACTGGGACGAGGGCGTCGAGGTCGGCGGCCCGCACGAGCCGTACCGGCAGTCGCAGCGCACGGACCTGTACACCGACGTCGTCGCGAGGCTGGTGGAGGGCGGCTACGCCTACGAGTCGTTCTCCACGCCGGAGGAGACCGAGGCGCGCAACGTCGCCGCGGGCCGCCCGAAGGCCATGGGCTACGACGGCTTCGACCGCACCCTGACCGAGGAGCAGAAGGCCCGCTTCCGCGCCGAGGGGCGCGAGCCCGTCCTGCGTCTGCGGATGCCCGACGAGGACGTGACGTTCACCGACCTCGTGCGCGGCGAGATCACCTTCGCCGCCGGCTCCGTGCCGGACTTCGTCATCGTCCGGGCGAACGGTCAGCCGCTGTACACGCTCGTCAACCCCGTCGACGACGCCCTCATGGGGATCACCCACGTGCTGCGCGGCGAGGACCTGCTCTCCTCGACCCCGCGCCAGGTCGCGCTCTACCGCGCGCTCCTCGAGCTCGGCGTGGCGCAGGTCATGCCGGAGTTCGGCCACCTGCCGTACGTCATGGGGGAGGGCAACAAGAAGCTCTCCAAGCGCGACCCGGAGTCCAACCTCTTCCTGCACCGCGAGCGCGGCTTCACGCCGGAGGGTCTGCTCAACTACCTGGCGCTGCTCGGCTGGTCGATCTCCCCGGACAACGACATCTTCTCGGTGACGGAGATGATCGAGGCGTTCGACGTGCACGACGTCATCCCGAACCCGGCACGCTTCGACCTGAAGAAGGCCGAGGCCATCAACGCCACGCACGTGCGCCTGCTCGCCCCGGACGACTTCCGCGACCGCCTCGTGCCGTACCTGCACGCCGGCGGGTTCGTCCCCGCGGACTCCTACGCCGACCTCGACGCCCGGGACCGCGGCCTGCTCGACGCCGGTGCGCCCCTCGTGCAGGAGCGGATGGTCCTGCTCGGCGAGGCCCAGGGCATGCTCGGCTTCCTGTTCGTGGCGGACGCGGACGTCGTCGTCGAGGACGACGCGCGCGGTGCGCTGCGCGACGACGCGAAGGAGATCCTCACGGCCGCCGTCGAGAGCCTCGACGCGCTCGAGCAGTTCGCCGCCGAGCCGATCCAGGAGGTGCTGCGCGCCGCGATCGTCGAGGGCATGGGCGTCAAGCCGCGGTTCGCGTTCACCCCGCTGCGTGTCGCCCTGACGGGTCGACGCGTGTCGCCGCCACTCTTCGAGTCGATGGAGATCCTCGGGAAGGGCTCGACGCTCGCGCGTCTGACGAGCCTGCGGGACTCCCTGTGACGCTCGCCCCACCGCCCGTCGAGGGGGTGCTCTTCGACATCGACGACACCCTCGTCGACACGCAGGCGGCCTTCGCGGCCGCGATCGACGCCGTGGCCCGGGTGCACCTCCCGGACCTCCCGCCCGACCGCTACGGCGAGGCCCTGGCGCTCTGGCGCGCCGACCCGAACGGGCACTACCGCGCCTACACGCGCGGCGAGCTCGGGTACGACACGCAACGGATGCGCCGGGCGAACGAGCTGCAGGACGCGTTCGGCGGCGCGACGCTCGACGACGACGGCTACGCCGCGTGGTTGTCCGTGTTCTGGGGTGCCTTCGAGGCGTCGTGGACCGCGCACGACGACGCAGCGCAGGTGCTCGCCGACCTCGCCGTCGCGGGCGTCCGGGTCGGCTCGTTGTCCAACGCCGCGACCGAGCTGCAGACCCGCAAGCTGAAGAGCGCCGGGCTCGGGCACGTCCCGCTGCTGGTCGGGGTCGACACGCTCGGCGTCGGCAAGCCCGACCCGCGGGTGTTCCTCGAGGCGTGCCGCCGGCTCGGGACCCCGCCCGAGCGCACGGCGTACGTCGGCGACGAGCTCGACGTCGACGCGCTCGGCGCCCGCGGTGCCGGCCTCGTCGGGGTGTGGCTCGACCGTCCCGGCGCCCGTCGCGGCGGACCGCACCCGGAGGACCCGCTCGCGGCCCGGGCGTCGGGCGTGCCCGTCATCGGCTCGCTCGCCGAGCTGCCGGGCGTGCTCGGGCTGTCGGCTACCGCCTGAGACATCGGGCAGTTGGCTACCGCCTGAGACATCAGGTCAGCCGGTGGGCTGACCCGCCTGACCTGCCGACGACGTGGCGACCGCGGCGATGCGCCGCGCGGCGGCGGACAGGTCCGTCCCGTCCTTCCACACCATGCGCAGCCGGCGGGCCAGGTCGAGGCCGGGGACGGGCACCGCGACGAGCGTGCCCCGCGCGAGGTCGTCGGCGACGGTGAGGCGCGACAGCACCGACACGGCGCCCGCGTACTGCACGGCCGTCTTGAGCGCCGCCGTCGACCCGAGGTGGGCCAGGTGCCCGGGGAGGGCCGTCCCGGCCGTCAGGAGGGCCTTCTCGAGGATCTCGCGGGTGCCCGAGCCGGACTCCCGGACCACCAGGTCGCTCGCGACGAGCTCGTCCACCGTCACGGACCGGCGCCGTCGGGTCGCCCACGGGTGGGCGGGACCGACGACCGCGACCAGCTCGTCGTGGGCGAGCGTGCGGCTGCGCAGCCCGCGCCGCAGGCTCGAGCTCTCGACGAACCCGAGCTCGGCGTCGCCGGCCAGGACGAGGTCCATGACCGCCTGCGAGTTGCGGACGAGGAGCTCGACGTCGGGCGCACGGTGCTGCGGCCCGGAGAGGGCGAGCGTGGCGAGCCACCGCGGCGCGAGGTACTCGGCGATCGTCAGGCTCGCCGCGAGGCGGACACGCTCGTCCGGCGCCTCCCGCAGGGCCGCGGCCGACGTCTCGAGGCGGTCGGACGCCTCGATCACCTCGCGGGCCCACGTCGCCGTCGCCCGCCCTGTCTCGGTGAGGACCGCACCGCGGGGCGTGCGGGTCACGAGCTCGAGGCCGAGGTGCCGTTCCAGGCGGCGCAGCCCGGCCGAGGCGCTCGGCTGGGTGAGCCCGAGGGAGCGGGCCGCGGCGCTGATCGAGCCGTGCGAGTCCGTCGCGACGAGCACCTCGAGCAGTCCGAGCGGCGCCCGGGCGGTACGCGACGGCTGAGCCATAGCCTCATCCTATGGTTCGGTGCCGCATCCGGCCTTCTGGCCGGCCCCCGGACCGGGGAGGCTGGCAGCATGACCCCGCCCCCCGGCACCCTCGTGCGCACCGCCGCACCGGCGCGCGCCGCCGCGGCCCCCAGCAGGCGCGGGACGCCGGCCGGGATCGCGCTGTGCGTCCTCGCGACCGTCGGCGTGCTCCTCGCCGCCCGTCTGCTGCCCGGCGTCTCGCCCCTGGTGATCGCGCTCGTCGCCGGGTCCGTTGTCGGGTCCGTCCGGGGTGCGTCGACCCGCTCGTCGGCCGGTCGGCCGCGCGGTACCGCTCGCCCCGGTGCTGCCCCGCTCGACGCCGGGGCCCGCTGGGTCGCGACGCACGTGCTGCGGGCGGGGGTCGTTCTCTTGGGGCTGCAGCTCTCCGTCCCGCAGGTGCTGGGTCTCGGGTGGCGCGGCCTGACGGTCGTCGCCGTCACGGTCGCCGTCACGTTCGGTGCGACGTGCGCCGTCGGTCGCTGGTTGCGCCTTCCGCGCGCGACCGTGCTGCTCGTCGCGACGGGGTTCTCCGTCTGCGGCGCGGCCGCCATCTCCGCGATGCGGGGCGTTTTGGACCGCCGAGAGCCCGACGACGCGTCGCCCGCCGCGACCGCGCTCGCCCTGGTCACGGTCTACGGGTCGCTCGCGATCGTCGTCCTGCCGTGGCTGGCGGGTCTCGTGGGGCTCGACGCCGAGCAGACCGGGTTGTGGATCGGGGCGAGCGTCCAGGAGGTCGCGCAGGTCGTCACGGCCGCGGGGACCGTGTCGGCGGTCGCGCTGGCCACGGCGACCGTGAGCAAGCTCGCCCGCGTCGTCCTCCTCGCGCCGATCGTGACCGTCGCCGGGTTCGCCGCGGCACGCAGCGCGCGTGCCGACACCGAGACCGGGCCGGTCGCACGGCGGGTCTCGCCCGTGCCTCTGTTCGTCGTGGGCTTCCTCGCGGCCGTCGTGGTGGCGAGCCTCGGTGTCGTGCCTGCCGGGTGGGTCGAGGCGAGCGCGACCGTGACGACCGTGCTGTTCACGGCGGCCATGTTCGCCATGGGGCTCGGCGTCGACGTCCCGCACCTGGTCCGCACCGGGCGTCGGGCCCTGGTGCTCGGCGCGGCGTCGGCCGTCGTCGTCAGCGGTGTCTCGCTGGGCGCCGTGCTGCTCCTCACCGGGTGAGGTCGTCGGCGCTCAGGCGCGGACCGTGGAGTCCCAGCGCCAGCGGGTCTGGCGCGGGAGCCCGGGGAGCGTGCCCCGCCCCGTGCACCACACGAGCACGTCGTCGGCGGGGCCGTCGGGCGCCTCGGGGAACAGCCGTGCGACGACGCGCGCCGCGAGGCCCGGCGGGAACGACGGGCGTTCGCCGGTGAGGCCGAGAGCGATGTCCTGGCCGTGGACCAGCACCTCGATGGCGCCCATGGCCGCGAAGCCCTCGGGGTCGGACAGGCCGTAGGGGTGGAACGCCCGCACGTGCGTCGGCCGCGCCTCGACCTGCGTCGCGAGCAGCTCCGCCCCGGCCGTGAGGACCTCGGCGAGGCCGGTGGCACCGGCCTCGCGAGGGACGTGGGCGACCTCGTCCTCGCCCCGCGGGCCGCAGAGGGGGAGGTAGCCCAGGTGGGGGAGCCCGGCGAGCTGGAGGGCGTAGGCGAGGAGGTCGTCGATCACGTGCTCGGCGGTAGCCCAGCACGTCCAGCGCACCGGACCGGCCGGCACGTCGAAGGCCGAGGCGTCGCCGGGGTCGACGGCGGTGAGGATCTCGGCGAGCCACGCGGCCGCCGTCCGCACGTCGTCGCCCGAGACCGGTTCCGGCCGCGGTGCCGTGGCCGGAGCGCCCGTCACGCCCATGCTCACCCCGCCTCCGCGAGGTCGGCGCGCCAGCACTCGGCGCGGTAGGGCAGGTCGACCTCGTCGCGTCCCGCGAGGTCCGGGTGCGCGTGGGCGAGCTCGTCGACCTCGTCGAGCAGCTCGTCGCGCCGCGCCTCCGGCAGGGTGAGCAGGTAGCTGCGCGACGCGGCGAGGGCGCGCAGGGAACGGGTGCCGACGCGGTCGGCCCAGGGCACGGTCGTGTGCTCGGCCGGGGTGAACCGGTGGTCGAGGATCGGCACGCGGTAGCTGGGGTCGAGGGCGTCCCCCCGGTGGATGATCTCGGTGTACCGGCCGACCCAGTCGACCTCGTTGTCCCGGACGTTCCACACCAGTCCGAGTCGGCCGCCTGGCCGCAGCACCCGGGCAATCTCCGGCAGGGCGGTGGACGGCGTGAACCAGTGCCACGCCTGCGCCACGAGGACGGCGTCGACGCTCGCGTCCGGGAGGGGGAGCGCGTCGGCCGTCCCGGCGAGCGTGCGTGCCGCGGGGACCGCGCGGGAGAGCTCGGTCCGCATGGCGTCCGACGGCTCGACGGCCACGACGTCGAGCCCGCGGGCGACGAGCCGTTCGGTGAGCTTGCCCGTGCCGGCCGCCAGGTCGAGCACCTGGCGTGCCCCGCTCGGCAGGAGCCAGTCGACGGCCGCGTCGGGGTACGTCGGGCGGGTCGCGCGATAGACGTCGGCACCCTTGTCGAACGAGGCGGCCCGGTCCGTGCGGGAGGCGGCGTCCGGTCGTTCGGGGGGGAGCGGTGGCGTGCTGCTCGTCATGTTCAGACGGTGCCAGAGTTCGGCGGCGCCGTCGACCGCGTCCTGCCGCGAACGGGCGCATTTGGTCCCACGGCGGTTCCTCCGGTAATGTTCACCGCCGGTAAGACCTCCACAAACGCCCCGTCCAGAACGGGGTGCGCGGGGAAGGTCGTACCCCCTTGGGGTATGGTGTAATTGGCAGCACGAGTGGTTCTGGTCCACTTAGTCTAGGTTCGAGTCCTGGTACCCCAGCGCAGAGCACCGGCGTTCCGTAGCGGTCACACCGCAGCGGAGATGCGCTAGAGTTCTCATCGGCACGACGGCCCTCGCGGTCGTCGACCATAGGCCCCCATCGTCTAGCGGCCTAGGACGCCGCCCTCTCACGGCGGTAGCGCGGGTTCAAATCCCGCTGGGGGTACGAGCACGACGAGCCCGTTGCGGGCCTGGCGTGATCGCACGGTCCGTCGCCCTCGGGTGACGAGTCCCTGGCCCCCATCGTCTAGCGGCCTAGGACGCCGCCCTCTCACGGCGGTAGCGCGGGTTCGAATCCCGCTGGGGGTACATCGCACAAAGGCCTGGACATGATGTCCGGGCCTTTTGTCATGCCGGAGAGCTGCTGTGAGCTGTCGTCGTGTGCGGTACGTCACCGCGCCGGGGGCGGCGGCGGAGGGATCGTCGGTGGCAGGTCCCGCGGGGGAGCGGCGTCCCGTGGCGGGTGGAGGCTGACGAACGTCGCCCGGTCCTCGGCGGAGATCTCCCAACCACGGTCCACCTCGTCCAGGTCTTCCCGGGGCACGACGCGCAGCGGTTGCGTCTGCTGCTCGGGGGTCCGGTGAGGGCCCTCGCCGGCGCGGTGGGGAGGCGGCGGCACCGGTGGCGCCGACCACATCGACGAGCCTGCCGGTGGCGCCGGTACCGGGGAGAACGGCGGGGGCGGCGGGACGGGGGCCGGTGACTCACCGGGCCACAGAGGGGGCGGCGGGGCCTCGTCCTCGTCCTCGCCGTCGGGCCGGTCGTCGTCCGGGTCGTGACCGGAGGGGCCGAAGAGGGTGTCGCAGATCTGCCGGTAGGTGACGTCTGGGTTCTTCACCCAGTCGATCTGCCGCATCGCCTGGTCCTGGCCGGCGGACTCGAGGATGAACTGTCCGTACCCGAGGACGCGGCCCAGGATGGACCGCGAGTAGTTCATGTCGGTGACCTTGCCCAACGGCATCATCGCGACCTTGTGCGTGATGAGCCCGTAGGTGAGGATCATGCGCCGGTTCGTCGTGACGAACCATTCGTTGCGCCATTCGAGCAGCTTCCAGCCGGTGCGCGCGAGGACGGGTACCCACAGCCACCAGACCATCTGGGCACCGGCGCCCATGGCGGGCGCGAGGGCCCCGGCCAGCAGTGCCAGGAGGATCGCGGAGACGACGACCGTGGCGATCGGTTCGATGAGCTTGCCCCAGTGGTGGCGAGCGGCGACGACGATCCTCTCGTCGATCAGGATGTACCGGTCGAGGATCCGGCTGCTCACCTTCAGGCTGGGCTGCACCGCCGGCTCACTCGATGAGGTTGGTGAAGAACTGTCCGATGCTGCGGAAGGCCGAGATGATGACGTCCCAGACGCCTTGCAGGATGTCGGCGGCCCGGTCCGGGCTCGTGATGATGGCGTACAGCAGGAATCCGATCAGGAGCCACATCAAGATCGTCTTCGCCTTGGCGGGCATCGGGACTCCTCGCAGGTCTCGGGGCTTCGATCACGTTCTGCCGTGCACGTCGGTGCACCGCAGGCGTGCTGGACGACGTCCGGCGATCCGAGCCATTGTGGCAGCGCCGCACCGACCGCGTCCGAAGGCGCGCCGTCGGAGCATAGCGCGTTCCGGTGCGGATGAGGCTGATTCTGCCTGATCTGTCCGGATCACTCGCCGGCGCGGCGCAGCACCTCGGTGAGGCGGTTGGCGGCGGCGACGACGGAGCCCGAGTGCAGGCGTCCCGGCTGCCGGGTCAGGCGCTCGACCGGCCCGGAGATCGAGACCGCAGCCACGATCCGACCGGAGGGTCCGCGGACGGGTGCCGAGACCGAGGCGACCCCGAGCTCGCGCTCGGAGACGGACTGCGCCCAGCCGCGCCGTCGGACGCCCGAGAGGATCGTGGCCGTGAAGACGGCCTCCCGCAGCCCGCGGTGCAGGCGGTCGGGCTCCTCCCACGCGAGCAGGATCTGCGCCGCGGACCCGGCGTGCATCGTGAGGGTGGCCCCGACGGGGATGGAGTCGCGCAGGCCGACCGGTCGCTCGGCCGCGGCCACGCAGATGCGGTGGTCGCCCTGGCGCCGGTAGAGCTGCGCGCTCTCGCCGGTGTGGTCGCGCAGCGCCGTGAGCACCGGGTTGGCGGCCGCCAGGAGCCTGTCCTCGCCGGCCGCCGTGGCGAGCTCGTTGAGGCGGGGCCCGAGGACGAACCGACCCTGCATGTCCCGTGCGACCATGCGATGGTGCTCGAGGGCGACGGCGAGCCGATGCGCCGTCGGGCGGGCGAGTCCGGTGGCCGTCACGAGCTGCGCGAGGGTGGCCGGACCGGACTCCAGGGCGCCCAGGACGGACGCCGCCTTGTCCAGCACGCCGACTCCGCTAGAATTGTCCATAGGTCGATATTGCCGTCTCGCACAGTGAGATGCAAGTCAGCGAGGACGGCGAGTCGGCGCATTCTTCGAGCAGCACCCACAATTCACCCGATGTCAGCCCCACGAGGACCCGAGGTCACCCTGGTCCCCCCACAGGGTCGCCACCGCAGGACACAGGCAGGAGATACCAACATGGCCGGCACGCTGGCAGAGAAGGTCTGGGACGCGCACCTGGTGCGACGAGGCACCGACGGGTCCCCCGATCTCCTCTACATCGATCTGCACCTCATCCACGAGGTGACCAGCCCCCAGGCCTTCGAGGGCCTGCGGCTCGCCGGTCGCCAGGTCCGTCGGCCCGACCTCACCATCGCCACCGAGGACCACAACACCCCCACCCTCGACATCGACCTGCCGATCGCCGACCTCACGAGCCGGACCCAGATCGACACGCTGCGCAACAACGCCCGGGAGTTCGGCGTGCGCATCCACTCCCTCGGCGACGCCGACCAGGGCATCGTCCACCAGGTCGGCCCGCAGCTCGGCCTGACGATGCCGGGCCTCACGGTCGTCTGCGGCGACTCGCACACGTCGACGCACGGCGCGTTCGGAGCGCTCGCGTTCGGCATCGGGACCTCCGAGGTCGAGCACGTCCTCGCGACCCAGACGCTGCCGCTCGCCCCGTTCAAGACCATGGCGATCACGGTCGACGGCGAGCTGCCCCCGGGCGCGACGAGCAAGGACATCATCCTCGCGATCATCGCGAAGATCGGCACCGGTGGTGGCCAGGGCTACGTGCTGGAGTACCGCGGCGACGCCATCCGCAGGCTGTCGATGGAAGCGCGCATGACGATCTGCAACATGTCGATCGAGGCCGGGGCTCGCGCCGGCATGATCGCGCCCGACGAGACCACCTTCGAGTACCTCAAGGGTCGCCCGCACGCACCCGAGGGCGCCGACTGGGACGCCGCCGTCGAGTACTGGAAGACGCTGCGCTCGGACGACGACGCCACGTTCGACGAAGAGGTCGTCCTCGCGGCTGCGGACCTCGAGCCGTTCATCACGTGGGGGACCAACCCCGGGCAGGGCCTGCCGCTGTCGGCGAGCGTCCCCGTCCCTGCGGAGATCGCGGACGAGAACGAGCGGGTCGCCGCGGAGCGGGCCATCGAGTACATGGGGCTGACGCCGGGCCAGCCGCTGCGGGAGATCGCGATCGACACGGTCTTCATCGGCTCGTGCACCAACGGTCGCATCGAGGACCTGCGCTCGGTCGCGAAGGTGCTCGAGGGCCGCAAGAAGGCCGACTCGCTGCGCGTCCTGGTCGTGCCGGCCTCCGCCCGCGTCCGCCTGCAGGCCGAGGCCGAGGGGCTCGACAAGATCTTCCTCGACTTCGGCGCGGAGTGGCGCAACGCCGGGTGCTCGATGTGCCTCGGCATGAACCCGGACCAGCTCGCCCCCGGCGAGCGCTCGGCCTCCACGTCCAACCGCAACTTCGAGGGTCGCCAGGGCAAGGGCGGACGCACCCACCTGGTGTCCCCGCTCGTCGCGGCCGCCACCGCGATCCGAGGAACGCTCTCCTCGCTCGCCGACCTGGACCTGCCCGACGACGTCGACCTCACGTCGTTCGACGGCACACCGCTCGCGCCGCTCGACCCGCGCGTGCTCCTGCAGGTCTGATCGCCGCACCCGGACGCCACCCGAACAAGGAACGAGAGCACTCATGGAGAAGTTCACCACCCACACGGGCGTCGGTGTGCCGCTGCGGCGGAGCAACGTCGACACCGACCAGATCATCCCTGCCGTCTACCTCAAGCGCGTGACGCGCACGGGCTTCGAGGACGCGCTGTTCGCGGCGTGGCGCGGCGACCCCGAGTTCGTCCTGAACCAGCCCGCCTACTCCTCGGGCTCCGTGCTCGTGGCGGGCCCCGACTTCGGGACCGGCTCCTCACGCGAGCACGCCGTCTGGGCGCTCAAGGACTACGGCTTCAAGGTCGTCCTGGCCTCGCGCTTCGCGGACATCTTCCGCGGGAACTCCGGCAAGCAGGGCCTGGTCGCCGGCGCGGTCGCGCAGGAGGACATCGAGCTGCTGTGGAAGGTCCTCGAGACCAGGCCGGGCACCGAGGTCACCGTGAACCTCGTCGACCGCACCGCGATCGCGGACGACGTCGTCGTGCGCTTCCAGGTCGACGACTACACCCGCTGGCGGCTCATGGAAGGGCTCGACGACATCGGCCTGACCCTCCAGCACGAGGGGGACATCACGTCGTTCGAGGCGACCCGCGCGAGCTGGCGCCCCAAGACCCTGCCGGCGAAGACGCTGCCCAAGGTCGACATCGAGGCTGCTCGGCCGGTGTGATCTTCTTGCGGTGATCGTGGCCCGGGGCGGGTCCTGCGGAGGTGACGACGGGTCATCCGTCCGCGGGGCCCGCCCCTCGCTGCGTTCAGGTGCGGGTCGGGCCCTGGCTGATCGCGTCGAGGAGGCCCTGCGGGGTCGCGGTCTCAGGGTTCCAGCGGGACTCGACCCACCAGGTCGCACCGGCGTCGGCGAGCCCGGCGAGCTGGTCCTGCGCCGCGGAGCGGTCCGTGGGGAGCTCGCCCTGGAGGACGACGTCGAACGGCCGGTCCTCAAGCCCCAGCTCGGTGCGGCGGGTGGTGAGCCAGGAGACGAGGGCGGCGACGCCGGCGGGCTCGGGGACGTCGGTGCCGCGGTCGCCCTTGAGCTGCAGGACGATGCCCTCGTGGCGCAGCGTGCGGTCGAGCGACCGTACGGGCGGACGCTCGGCGTCCCACACACCGACGGGCCAGACGGGGATCCGCCGCCCGACGACCGGGCGCTCGACCGGGCGCGGGAGGAAGTGCATCTCGCTCGTCTCGAAGCGCCTGCCGGAGAACGCGAACGGCTCGCCGGTCCAGGCGCGGTCGAGGAACGCGAGGGTGTCGTCGAGCTGTGCGGCCCGGTCACGCAGCGCCTGCGGCTCGCCGGGGACGGCCGAGAAGCCGCCGTCGTCGAGCACGCCGACGCCCACCGGGAGGACGAGGCGCCCGCCCGACAGGTGGTCGACCGTGACGGACTGCCGTACGACCTCCCAGGGTTTGCGCCGGGGGAGCGCGAACACCATCGCGCCCAGCGTGATCCGCGCGGTCCGCACGGCCGCGGCGGCGAGCACGGCCCAGGGGTCGAACGTGTCGACGCCCATGATGCTCATGCCGTCCCAGGAGAAGAACCCGTCCCAGCCGTGCTCCTCCGCCGCGACCGCCATGTCGACCACCTCGGTCACGGTGCCGAAGCTCCCGACGATCCCGACCTTGATGCCCTGTGCGCTCATGCTCGGGACGCTACCCACACCCACCGACGCCCGCCGAGAGCCCTGAAGGAGACCCGCTCAGTGGTGCTGCGTGCTGCGGCGCGGGACCACGTGCATCACGGCGACCACGACGGCGCCGACGACGACGCCGACGATCGCGGAGCCCAGGGTGTCGACGAGCCACGCGAGGAACCCGCCCACGCCCGGCACGCCGTGGACGGCGTCCTCGAGCACGTGCAGCAGGTCGTACGGCGCGTGCCACCCGAGGTCGTACGTGCCCTGCAGGAGGATGTGGCCGCCCACCCAGAGCATGGCGACGATCCCGACGGTCGAGATGACGGACATGACACGCGGCATCGCCCGGACGAGGCCCCGGCCGAAGGACTGGACCCAGCCGGTGCGGCGGCGCGCGAGGTGCAGCCCGATGTCGTCCATCTTCACGATGAGCGCGACGATCCCGTAGACCACCGCCGTGATGAGGAACGCGACGACGACGAGGATGATCGCGCGGGCCCAGAAGCCCTCGTCCGCGACCTCGTTGAGCGCGATGACCATGATCTCGGCGCTGAGGATGAAGTCGGTGCGGACGGCACCCGACACGACCTTGTCCTCGTCGACGGCCTTCTTCGCGGCCGCGTCGTCGACAGCCTCGTGGTGCTTGCCGGACACCATCTCCCACAGCTTCTCGGCGCCCTCGAAGGCGAGGTACGTCCCGCCGAGCATGAGGAGCGGGGTGAGCAGCCACGGGAGGAACTGGCTGAGCAGCAGCGCCGCGGGGAGGATGAAGAGCAGCTTGTTCCGCAGCGACCCCGTCGCGATCCGCCGGATGATCGGCAGCTCGCGCTTCGCGGCCAGCCCTTCGACGTAGCGCGGCGTGACGGCCGTGTCGTCGATGACGACACCCGTCGCCTTGACGCTCGCGCGCCCGGCCGCCGCACCGATGTCGTCGACGGAGGCGGCAGCGAGCCTGGCGAACGCCGCGATGTCGTCCAGCAGGGCAGCGAGTCCGCCGGCCATGAGGTCTCCGTCCGTGGGCCCGTGGCGCCGCGGGCGGGTCCGGGTCGTGTCGAGATGCGGCCGCGACATCGTATCCGTCGCCGCACGACGTCGCTCCGCGTGCGGTGGTCAGCTGCACGACGCAACCCGCGGTTGAATGAGATGGCCGTGCGCGTGGGCGCCGGGGTCTACTGGTGCGGTGCGTACGACACCTCCCTCCCGGAGCGCGGCACGCGGTGCCGGCCGCGACCACCTGCGGGCGGACTGCTCGAGCTGCTTCGCCCTGTGCTGCGTGGCGCTGACCTTCCGCGTCTCCGCCGACTTCCCGGTCGACAAGGAGGCCGGCGACCCGTGCGTCCACCTGGACACCGGCTTCCGGTGCTCGATCCACGCCCGCCTGCGGCCCGAGGGCTACGCGGGCTGCGACACGTACGACTGCTTCGGCGCGGGCCAGCGCATCTCCCAGGAGACCTTCGGCGGGGCGAGCTGGCGCGAGCGCCCGGAGACGTCCGCCACGATGTTCGCCGTGCTCCCGGTCGTCCGCCAGCTCCACGAGCTGCTCTGGTACCTCACCGAGGCGCTCACCCTCCCGGACACGGCGTCGCTGCAGGCCGAGCTCGAGGCGCTGTGCACCACGGTCGACGACCTCGCGGGCGGCGCGCCCGAGACCCTCGTCGACCTCGACGTGACCCCGTGGCGCGCCCGCACGGGCGAGCTCCTCGCGGAGACGAGCCGTCTCGCCCGGGCGGGCGAGCGCCGTCGGGCACGCGGTGCCGGACGGCGCGACCACCGGCGCGCCGACCTCGCCGGAGCGCGGCTGGCGGGGGCGGACCTGCGCGGGGCGGACCTGCGGGGGGCGTGGCTCATGGGAGCGGACCTGCGTGGCGCCGACCTCCGGCGGGCGGACCTGCTCGGGACCGACCTGCGAGACGCCGATCTCACGGGCGCGGACCTCAGCACGGCGCTCTTCGTCACGCAGACCCAGGTGAACGCGGCGCGCGGGGATGTACGCACGCGGCTCCCGGAGGCCCTCGCGCGCCCGCGCCGCTGGGCGTGCGACGAGGATCACGCCTCGCGGGCTCGCGGTCCGTCGTAGGCTGGCCGACATGGCAGCCCACTATGACGTCGTCGTGCTCGGAGCAGGTCCTGGAGGCTACGTGGCCGCGATCCGCGCGGCCCAGCTCGGGCTCTCGGTCGCTGTGATCGAGGAGAAGTACTGGGGTGGTGTGTGCCTCAACGTCGGGTGCATCCCGTCCAAGGCGCTCCTGCGCAACGCCGAGCTCTCGCACCTGTTCACCCACGACGCGAAGACCTTCGGCATCAGCGGGAATGTGAGCTTCGACTTCGGCGCCGCGTTCGACCGCTCGCGCCAGGTCGCCGAGGGACGCGTCAAGGGCGTGCACTTCCTCATGAAGAAAAATAAGATCACCGAGTACGACGGCCGCGGGACCTTCCGTGACGCGCACACGCTCGACGTCGCGCTGGCCGACGGGTCGACCGACGAGGTCACCTTCGACAACGCCATCATCGCGACGGGCTCCGCCGTCCGGCTCCTGCCCGGTGTCGAGCTCAGCGAGAACGTCGTCACGTACGAGAAGCAGATCCTCACCCGCGACCTGCCGCGGTCCATGGCCATCGTCGGCGCCGGTGCCATCGGCATGGAGTTCGCCTACGTGCTGAAGAACTACGGCGTCGACGTGACGATCATCGAGTACCTCGACCGCGCGCTGCCGAACGAGGACGTGGACGTCTCCAAGGAGATCACCAAGCAGTACAAGAAGCTCGGCGTGCCGATCCTCACCTCGACGAAGGTCGAGTCGGTCACCGACAACACCGCCGCCGGCGGCTCCGTGACGGTCACCTACACGGGCAAGGACGGCTCCGGCGCCACGCTCGAGGTCGACAAGGTGCTCATGGCCGTCGGGTTCGCCCCGAACGTCGAGGGCTTCGGCCTCGAGAACACCGGCGTCGAGCTCACCGAGCGCGGGGCGATCGCCATCGACGACGTCATGCGCACGAACGTCGAGCACATCTACGCCATCGGCGACGTCACCGCGAAGCTCATGCTGGCGCACGTCGCCGAGGCCCAGGGCGTCGTCGCCGCCGAGACCATCGGCGGCGCCGAGACCATGACCCTCGGCGACTACCGCATGATGCCGCGGGCGACGTTCTGCCAGCCGCAGGTCGCGAGCTTCGGCCTCACCGAGGCCCAGGCCCGCGACGAGGGCTTCGACGTCAAGGTGTCCACGTTCCCCTTCACCGCGAACGGCAAGGCGCACGGACTCGGCGACCCCACCGGGTTCGTCAAGCTCGTCGCCGACGCCACGCACGGCGAGCTCCTCGGCGGCCACCTCATCGGCCCCGACGCCTCCGAGCTCCTGCCCGAGCTCACCCTCGCGCAGAAGTGGGACCTCACCGCCTTCGAGCTCGCCCGCAACGTCCACACCCACCCGACGCTGTCCGAGGCGCTCCAGGAAGCCATCCACGGCCTCACCGGGCACATGATCAACTTCTAGCCGACATCTCGTCCGCCACATGGCGGACAGCCTGGTCAGAGGCCCGGACCCGCGGAACTCCGCCGGTCCGGGCTTCTTGCTGTCTGGGGCCCGCGGACATCTGGCGCAGGTCAGCGTGCTGAAGGGGATCGGTGGTGAGGTGCGCTCGAGCGGGCCGCCGAGCGACCCGTCGACAGGTTGTCCTGGCTTCTCACCGTCTACAGGTCTAGGCTTCCTGTAGACAGTTAGGAGGTGGCGGGATGTCGGTACTGACGCTCGAAGCGGCACGCGCAGCGGGGTTGCGCAAGGACGAGGTATACCGCATGGCCCAGGCCGGCGAGCTGGAGCGGATCGGGCGCGGTGTGTACATCCGGCCCGGAGAGCTGGACCCTGCCATGGCGTCACTGGCGGGCGCGACGGCGGTCAAGCCCGCCGCGACGATGTGCCTCACCAGTGCACTGGTGCACCACGGGCTGAGCGACGAGATCCCTCGTGCCACCGACATCGCGTTGCCGCGCGGTACGAGGTTCCCCGCGGGCTTTGAGCACGTGATCTGGCACGCCTTCGGGCCGGCGACGTTCGAGATCGGCCGCATCACGATGAGTGAGCACCCTGACCTGTGGGTCTACTCAGCCGAACGGACCATCGTGGACGCGTTCCGGATCGCGCATCTCGAGGACATCGACCAGGCCAACCAGGCACTGCGTCGTTGGGTCCGGCGTCCGAACAGCTCGCCTGCCGAGCTGCTCCGCACGGCGGGACACTTTCCGCGGACCGTCACCGCGATCCGCGGGGCGCTCCAGGTGCTGCTGTGAGTCCGAACTCGTCACGCGAGACGCCGGCAGGTCGTGCGTACGACGACTTGCGCACCCTTGCCAAGGTGCAGGGCCGTGACCCAGCGGAGTACCTGGCGCTGTACGCGCTGGAGGGCTTCCTGACTCGTCTCGCCGCGTCTCGCCGACCCCGTTCTGGGTGGCCGGGCTCGCGGACTCGTGTGGCAGCCGATCGCGCGGACTTGGGCGCAGGACCTCTCCATCGCAGGCGGGTCCGGCGGCCATGAGGCGTGACGCAGCTGACGGCTCGGAGCCTGCGGCTTCCCGGAGCCTTCGTCCGCCACCCTGGGCCGAACTGGCTGCTCTCGGCGTCGTCGGTCTTCTCGTCGTCGCCGCGACCCTCGGGCCGCGCCTACCGCTACCGGGACGCGACTGTCCGGCGATCGGCTACTCCAGCCTCCTTGAAGTGGCCCTCTCGGGAGACACCGCCGAGGTGGCACGGCTCCAGGTGCGCGACGGCGAGCACTGGCAACCGACCCTTTCGACGGGGTCCGACGTGACGGTGCCTGTGATCCCGACGTCGCGGGACGGCGACACCTGGATCATCACGCTCTTCTACCCGCCGAACCCGATCGAGCTCCGCGCGCTCGGCGAGGACGAGGACGTGGTGGCTCGCACCGCGGTCGATGTCACCTGGGTCAGCGTCGGCGGCACCGAGGCCTGCGGCGGCCCGATGGAGGGCAAGGTCGACTGGGTGCTCTGAGGTGCTCCCGTGACGTGCCGTGCTGTCGTTCGTCTCTTCTTCGCGGTTACGGTTCGACGGGAGGTCCCGTGTGCTTCGACTCGGGGCTGAGAGACGATGGTGGGACAGCGATGACCGGACCCGACAAGGAGACCCATGACCCTGCCTGCCACGCCCACGCGCGAGTTCATCACCGGCCTGCCGAAGGCCGAGTTGCACCTGCACCTCGAAGGGACGCTCGAGCCCGAGCTCAAGCTGCGACTCGCCGAGCGCAACGGGATCGACATCGGCCAGTCGACGGTCGAGGAGATCCGCGCGACGTACGCGTTCGACTCGCTCGCGAGCTTCCTCGCCGTGTACTACCCGGCGATGGAGGTCCTGCAGACGGCGGACGACTTCTACGAGCTCGCGGACGCCTACCTCGCGCGGGCAGCGGCGGACGGCGTCCGGCATGTCGAGATGTTCTTCGACCCGCAGGCCCACACGTCGCGCGGGGTGCCGTTCGAGGCGGTCGTCACGGGGTACCACCGCGCGGCCGCCGAGGCGCCGACGAAGCACGGGGTCGACGCGCACCTCATCCTGTGCTTCCTGCGCGACATGTCGGCGGAGAGCGCCGCGGAGACGCTCGAGGCGTCGGTGCCGTTCGCCGACCGCATCCTCGGGGTCGGGCTCGACTCGGACGAGCGCGGCAACCCGCCGGAGAAGTTCGCGGGCGTGTTCGCCCGGGCGCGCGAGCTCGGCTACCGCCTGACGATGCACTGCGACATCGACCAGGAGGGGAGCATCGACAACATCCGCACCGTGCTCGACCGCATCGGGGTGGACCGCGTGGACCACGGGACGAACGTCGTGGAGGACCCGGCGCTCGTCGACGTCGTGCGCGAGCGCGGCCTCGGGCTGACGTGCTGCCCGGTCTCGAACTCGTTCGTCACCGACGAGATGAAGGCGACGGAGATCGCCGCGCTCCTGCGCTCGGGCGTGCGGGTCACGGTGAACTCCGACGACCCCGCCTACTTCGGCGGCTACGTCGCGGACAACTACGTGGCGCTCGTCGAGGCGGCAGGGCTGACGACCGAGGAGGTCGTGACGCTCGCCGCGAACTCGTTCGAGGCGTCGTGGCTGGGGGACGCGGAGCGCGCGGAGTACCTCGCCGAGATCGACCGCTACGTCGCCGGCCACGAGGCGCCGTCGTCCTGACGGGGGTTGCGCGCGCCCGGCCTGCGGGGCGAGGGTGGTGGTCACGGTGACGGTTCCTCCACCGGACCTCCACGGGCATGGCTGCATCGGGAGCGCGCGGGGTGAATAATCGCTTGGTGCTCCGTTCTGGCGCACGGGGCCCGCTCGCGGGCCCAGGGACTACCCGCTGTCGAGAGGGCTATCAGAGCTGATGAACGATCTGCTGTACGTGGGCGGGGGAAACCCGCTGAACGGGACCATCACGGTGCGCGGCGCCAAGAACTTCGTCTCCAAGGCGATGGTGGCGTCGTTGCTGGGTGAGTCGCCGAGCGTGCTGCGCAACGTGCCGCAGATCCGCGACGTCGGTGTCGTGACGGGCCTGCTCGAGCTGCACGGGGTCGCGGTGAAGTCGGATCCCGACGCGGGGATCCTCGACCTGGACCCGAGCAACGTCGAGTCCGCGCACGTCGCCGACATCGACGCCCACGCCGGCTCGTCGCGTATCCCGATCCTGTTCTGCGGGCCGCTGCTGCACCGGCTCGGCGAGGCGTTCATCCCCGACCTGGGTGGCTGCCGCATCGGCGACCGGCCGATCAACTACCACCTGGACATCTTGCGGCAGTTCGGTGCCGTGGTGGACAAGCGTGAGGGCGGCATCCACATCCGCGCCCCGCGGCGCCTGCACGGCACCAAGATCTCCCTGCCGTACCCCTCGGTCGGCGCGACCGAGCAGCTCCTCCTCACGGCCGTGCGGGCCGAGGGCATCACCGAGCTGTCGAACGCGGCGATCGAGCCCGAGATCATGGACCTCATCGCCGTCCTGCAGAAGATGGGCGCGATCATCTCCGTGGACACGGACCGCGTGATCCGCATCGAAGGCGTCGACCGCCTCGAGGGGTACACGCACACCGCGCTCGGCGACCGCATCGAAGCGGCGTCGTGGGCGTCCGCGGCGCTCGCGACAGGCGGTGACGTCACCGTCAAGGGTGCGACGCAGCCCGAGATGATGACCTTCCTCAACACCTTCCGCAAGGTCGGCGGGCGCTTCGACGTGCAGGACGACGGCATCCGGTTCTGGCACCCGGGCGGCGACCTCGACCCCATCGTGCTCGAGACCGACGTGCACCCCGGTTTTATGACGGACTGGCAGCAGCCGCTCGTCGTGGCGCTCACGCAGGCGAAGGGCCTGTCGATCGTCCACGAGACGGTCTACGAGAACCGCTTCGGCTTTACCGACGCGCTGCGCGGCATGGGCGCGACCATCCAGGTGTACAAGGAGTGCCTGGGCGGGCGCGACTGCCGGTTCGGCCAGCGCAACTTCCACCACTCGGTCGTCGTCTCCGGTCCCACGCCCCTCTCGGCCGCCGACATCGAGGTCCCCGACCTGCGCGGGGGCTTCTCGCACCTCATCGCCGCGCTCGCGGCGAAGGGCACCTCCACGGTGCGGGGCATCAGCCTCATCGACCGTGGCTACGAGAACTTCCAGGACAAGCTCGTCGCCCTCGGCGCGGACGTCAGCCGGGACGCCGGGAGGTCCTGACCTCACCGGGCGTGGCGTGACATCTGTCACGCCATGCCGG
Source organism: Oerskovia flava (assembly GCF_026163685.1). Lineage (GTDB taxonomy): Bacteria > Actinomycetota > Actinomycetes > Actinomycetales > Cellulomonadaceae > Oerskovia_A > Oerskovia_A flava. The sequence goes on along the minus strand of NZ_JAOXSR010000005.1, from coordinate 207,449 downwards.
TGACGGCGTGTACGCGACCGGTGACGGCGCGCACTGCCGCTCGCCCGAGAGCGGCGGCAGGCTGGAGGCATGGACACCTCCATGGACACCTCACCTGGGTCGGCGCTCGACCACGAGACGATCATCGACGTGCACGCGGTGCGTCGCCGCTACGGCTCGCGCACCGGCGCCCGCCCCGAGTTCGAGGCCGTGCGCGGCGTCGACCTGCACGTGCGCCGCGGCGAGCTCTTCGCGCTGCTCGGCACGAACGGCGCCGGGAAGACCTCGCTCCTCGAGGTCGTCGAGGGCCTCGCCCGGCCGAGCGACGGCACGGTGCACGTCTTCGGCCAGGACCCCTACCGCCGTCGGTCCCTCGTGCGTCCGCGCATCGGCATCATGCTGCAGGAGGCGGGCTTCCCGTCGGATCTCACGACCGAGGAGACCGCCCGGATGTGGGCGGGCACGCTGCAGGAGTCCCGACCGGTCGCCGAGGCGCTCGACCTGGTGGACCTGCGCGGCCGCTCGTCCGTCGCCGTGAAGTCGCTCTCGGGTGGTGAGCGCCGGCGCCTCGACCTCGCGCTGGCCCTCCTCGGTCGGCCCGAGGTCCTGTTCCTCGACGAACCCACCACCGGGCTCGACCCGGAGAGCCGCCGGTCCGTGTGGGAGCTCGTCAGCTCGCTGCTCGACGAGGGCACGACCGTCGTCCTGACCACCCACTACCTGGAGGAGGCGGAGCGGCTCGCGGACCGGCTCGCGATCATGCACGGCGGCCGGATCGTGCGCGAGGGGACCGTCGCCGAGATCGTCGGCTCCGAGCCTGCGCACGTCTACCTCGACGCCGCGGCCGTGCGGCCGGACGACCTGCCCTCGCTGCCCGACGTCGTCGCTCCCACCCGGGTGGACGCCGGGCGCCTCGTGATCCCCACGCGCGCGCTGCAGCCCACCCTCGCGACGCTGCTGGCCTGGGCGACCGAGCACGACGTCGCCCTCACCGGCCTCGAGGCGCGGCCGGCGTCCCTCGAGCAGGCGTTCCTCACGATCGCCGCCGACCACCTCACCGACCACCCCACCGACGGTACCGCCGACCACCCGGCCGCAGGCCACACCCGTCAGGAGGCCGCAGCATGACCACCCTCGCCACCGAACCACCGACCAGCCCCGCCCCCCGCGCTGCCACCGGTCCCGCGTCGCGCACCCGCCCGGACGGGCTGCGGGCGCGGCTCCGCCGCACCGGCTCGCTCGTGCGGGCCGAGACCCGGCTGCTGCTGCGCAACCGCACGGCGCTGTTCAACGGCCTCGCGCTCGCACCCGCCATGGTCGCGTTCCTCCACGTGACCGGGACCTTCGAGGCCTTGGCCGCCGCGGACCCGGGCGCCTCCGTCGGGGCGCTCGCGCTGGTCTCGCTCGCCTGCTTCGCCCTGATGTTCGTCGTCTACTACAACCTGGCCAGCGCGTACGTCGCCAGGCGCGAGGAGCTCGTCCTCAAGCGGCTGCGGACGGGACAGGTTACCGACGCCGAGATCCTCGCCGGCGCGGCGACGCCCGCCGTGGTGACCCTGCTCGGCCAGCTCGTGCTCGGCGGCGCGGCCGTCGCGCTGTGGATCGGGCTGGACGTCCCGACGAACCTCGTCCTCGTGCTCGTCGCCCTCCTCGGCGGGACCTTCGTGTTCACCACGCTCGCCGCGGCCAGCACCGCCTTCACCAGGACGCTCGAGTCGGCGCAGCTCTCGACCCTGCCGATCATGGCCGTGGCCCTGCTGTTCTCCGGGGTGACCTTGCCGCTCGACGTGCTCCCCGACCCGGTGCAGGTGATCGCGCAGCTCACTCCGCTGCACGCCGTCGCCGAGCTCCTCGGGACGGGACTGACGGGTGTGGGTCCCGACGGCGCGACGTACTCCTTCGTCGAGTCCTTCGCCGCCGGCGCGGCGCCGCTCGCCGTGCTCGCCGCGTGGTGCCTGGCCGGGGCCTGGCTCGCCGGGCGGTACATGAGCTGGGAGCCGCGACGCTGACGTGGCGAGGCGGACGAGGTCGGGCCAGGGGCGTCGCCGGTGCCGCCGGCACCGGAGCCGTGACAAGGTGGTGGACGTGAGAGTTCCCGGCAACATCTTCGGCGTGTGGCAGCGCAGCTCGGACCCGGAGCGGTTCGACGCCTACACCCGCTGGTCGCTCTACGTGCTGTCCGCGTGCGAGGTGTTCCTCGTGCTGTGGGTCGTGGGCCTGGCCGAGCCCGAGCCCTCGCGGCCGGCCCTTCTCGGGCCGCTCCTGATCGTCGCCCTCGTGCACACCGTGGCGTGCATCGGCCTCCTGCGCTCGGGTATCACACAGTTCCTCGGGGGGCCCTCCGCCAAGAGGTGGGTCCTGGGGGCGGCGGTCGCACTCGGCGTGCTGGGCATCGTGCTGAGCACCCTGACGTACCCGGGCCAGGACGCCGCCTACGTCGACGGCAACACCCGGGTCGTGCTCACCCTCGTCTTCGCAGGGTTCACGGTCGCCGCCTGCGCACCCTTGCTCGCGTTCCGCTGGCTGACGGTCGGCGCCGTCGGGATCGGGGGCCTGGTCGCGGGGGTCCACCTTCTCGGGGCCGACCGGCAGGACGGTACGGCCGTCGGGGTCGCCACTGGTCAAGGGTTCGCCCTGATGATCGTGTGCTTCGGTGCCTTCCTGTCCTACCGCGCCTCGATCTGGATGGACGGCGTCGTCTGGGAGCAGGAGCGCACCCGCGTCCTGCACGCCCGGCTCGCCGTGGCCGAGGAACGCCTGCGTTTCTCCCGTGACCTGCACGACGTGTTCGGTCGCACCCTGTCCGTCGTCGCGGTCAAGAGCGAGCTCGCGGCAGAGCTCACCGCCCGCGGCCGTCCCGGCGCGGAGGAGCAGATGCTCGAGGTCCGTCAGATCGCGCAGGAGGCGCTGCGCGAGGTGCGGTCGGTCGTCGCGGGCTACCGCAGCGCGGACCTCGCCGCCGAGCTCGCCGGCGCACGCTCCGTCCTCCGCTCGGCCGGGATCGACACCACGGTGACGGGCGAGGACGTCCAGGTCGGCAAGGAGGCCCAGGAGGCCCTCGCCTGGGTGGTCCGCGAGGGGGTGACGAACGTCGTGCGCCACTCGGCCGCGGCGACCTGCCGCGTCGAGCTGCGCCGCGACGCCGACGGTGCGGTCCTCGAGATCGTCAACGACGGCGTGACCTCGCCGCCGGGACGTGGGTCCGGCCTCGTCGGGCTCTCCGAACGCCTCGCCGGTGTCCGCGGCGAGCTGACGACCTGGTACGAGGACGAGCGGTTCGGTCTCGTCGCCCGGGTGCCCGACCGCGCACCGACCCCTACCTACGCTCCTTCTGCCCTCGAGAAAGGCACCCACGCGTGATCCGCATCCTGCTCGCCGACGACGAGAACCTCATCCGTGACGCCGTCGCCTCGCTCCTGGCGCTGGAGGACGACATCGAGGTAGTCGCGCAGGCGGCCTCCGGGATCGAGGCCGTCGCCGCGGCGCGCAAGCACACGCCCGACGTCGCGGTCCTCGACCTCCAGATGCCCGGCCTGGACGGGGTGCAGGTCGCCGAGGCGCTCGCCACCGAGCTGCCGTCGTGCGCCGTGGTGATCGTCACGAGCCACGGCCGGCCCGGGTACCTCAAGCGATCGCTCGAGGCAGGGGTCCGCGCGTTCCTGCCGAAGACGGTCTCCTCGCGCGTCCTCGCGGACGTCGTCCGGCAGGTGCACGACGGCGGCCGGTACGTCGACCCGGAGCTCGCCGCCGAGGCGATCGCGGCGGGTGCCAGCCCGCTGACGGCTCGTGAGTCCGACGTCCTCGAGCTCGCCGCCGGCGGCGCGCCCGTCGAGGAGATCGCGACGCGCGCGTCGCTCGCGCCGGGCACGGTCCGCAACTACCTGTCGTCGGCGGCGGCGAAGCTCGGCGCGGCCAACCGGCACGAGGCCGTGCACATCGCGCGCCGGCACGGGTGGATCTGACCGGTAGGCTCGGTGTCCGTGCCGACAGCTCACCCCACCAGCCGCGTCTACCGCGGCGTCGCGTTCGTCCTGCGTCCGATCCTGTTCGCCATCACCCGTCGTGACTGGCAGGGCACCCAGAACCTGCCCGCCACCGGTGGCTACATCGCCGCGGCGAACCACATGACGAACATCGACCCCCTGACGTTCGCGCACTTCCTCTACGACAACGGGCGCGCGCCGAAGATCCTCGCGAAGTCGTCGCTGTGGAAGGTGCCGGGCCTCGGCTGGCTGCTCACGCAGACCGGCATGATCCCGGTGCACCGGTCCACGACGGCCGCGGCCTCGTCCCTCGCGGACGCGGTCGCCCAGCTCGAGGCGGGGGAGTGCGTCGCGGTCTTCCCCGAGGGCACGCTCACCCGTGAGCCCGACCTGTGGCCCATGATGGGCAAGACCGGGGTGGCGCGGCTGGCGCTGGTCTCGCGCGCGCCGGTCGTCCCCATCGCCCAGTGGGGCGCGCAGGACCTCCTGGGCCGGTACAAGAAGCTCTTCAAGCCGATCCCGCCGAAGAAGATCGCCGTGCACGCGGGCCCGCCCGTGGACCTCTCCGACCTGTACGACCGCCCGCTGGACACCGCGACGCTGCGCGAGGCCACCGACCGGGTCATGGACGCCGTCACGGTCCTGCTCGAGGAGATCCGCGGCGAGAAGGCTCCCGCCGAGCGCTACGACGTGCGCAAGCACCCCGGCTCGGAGGGCCGATCATGAGCGCGACGGAGTCCGCGCAGCCCGAGCCCGCGCAGCCCGAGTCCGCGCAGCCCGACGCCGCACCGATCACCGCGGCCGTGCTCGGCTCGGGCAGCTGGGGGACGACCTTCGCGGCGGTCCTCGCCGACGCCGGCTGCACGGTCCGCCTGTGGGGACGCGACCAGGAGGTCGCGGACCAGGTCACCTCGCAGCACCGTAACGAGAAGTACCTGCCCGGCGTCGAGCTCCCGGCCAGGATCACGGGGACGACGGACGCCGCCGAGGCGCTCGCGGGCGCACAGCTCGTCGTCGTCGCGATCCCGTCCCAGGTCGCCCGGACGACGCTCGAGGGCCTGCGGTCGCACGTCGCGCCCGGAGCCGTCGCCGTCTCCCTCATGAAGGGCGTCGAGCTCAGCACCGACCGGCGCATGAGCGAGGTCGTGGCGGAGGCGCTCGACCTGCCGGCCGACCGGGTCGCGGTCGTCTCCGGCCCCAACCTCGCGCGCGAGATCGCCGACAGGCAGCCGACCGCGACCGTGGTCTCCTGCAGCGACGAGGCGACCGCGCGGTTCGTCGCGCGCGCTTGCTCGACGCCGTACTTCCGTCCCTACACGAACGCCGACGTCGTCGGGGTCGAGCTGTGCGGTGCTGTGAAGAACGTCATCGCCCTGGCGGTGGGCATCGCCCAGGGCCGGGGGTTCGGGTACAACACGACGGCGACCGTCATCACCCGGGGCCTGGTGGAGATCACCCGCCTCGGGCTGTCGCTCGGCGCGGACTCCGCGACCTTCTCCGGCCTCGCCGGGATGGGCGACCTCGTCGCGACGTGCTCGTCGCCGTTGTCGCGCAACCACACCCTCGGCAAGCACATCGGCCAGGGCATGACGCTGGAGGAGGCCGTCGCCGCGACCGGCGGGACGGCCGAGGGTGTCAAGTCCTGCCGGTCGGTGCTCGAGCTGGGGCAGAAGGCCGGCGTCGACATGCCCATCACTGCCGGTGTGGTCGCGGTGCTCCACGAGGGCATGCCGGTCGACGACATGGCACGCGGGCTGCTGTCACGGCCCCAGAAGTCGGAGGGCGTGTCCGTCGACCACTGAGCCCTGCGGACGGGCTGGACCCCGGTCAGTCGTCGCGCACGTCGACCACCACGCGTACGGGGTCCTCGAGGGCGAACACGCGGAACGCCGGCCGGTCGTCGTCGTCGACCCCGATGAACGCCTGGGTGTAGCCCTCGAACACACCGCGGAGCAGGACCTCTTCGATCTCGTCGAGCTCGTCCGACCGGAGCGGGTTCTCGCCGGCGTACTCCTCGACCCCGCTGTCCATCGGGTAGGCCGAGCCGGAGATCATCACCTGCAGGAACGCGTCACCGTCGACCTCCACCGGGGACCCCGTGCCGTCGTCGGCCGGCTCGTCGACGTACTCGACGCGCCACCCAGGTGTACCGGTGCCGCCGAGCTCGAAGACGACCCGCTCGAAGTCGTCGTGGTACCCGAGGCGGATGTCCGTCACGGTGAGCATCGCGTCGCTCGAGGGGTCCTGCGTGTCGGGCGAGGCGTCGGCCGGGAACGGGACCGGCGCGGGGGCGAGCTCGTCCGTGCCGTCGTCTGTCGCGTCGTCCGGTGAGTCGGCCGTCGGTTCCGTGCTGGTCTCGTCGTCGCTCGGTGTCGTGGTCGCCTCGGTCGGCGAACTCTCGCCAGTGCTCGTGACCGCACCGTCGGCGGGTCCGTCCCCGCCCGCGCAGGCCGCCGCCGTCAGAAGCGCGGCGACGGTGATCGCCACCCCGGCGGTGCCGGGGCGCCGGGTCGACCCGCGGGTGTCGGGCTGCTGGCGCCGTGGGAGTCCTGAGCGGCTCACGTGATCCTCCGGTTCGACGACAGGGCCGGCGCGACGCCGGTCCACCGATGCTACGTGCGCAAGCCGTCCAGGGCCTGTTCGAGATCCGACCACAGGTCCTCGACGGACTCGATGCCCACGGACAGCCGCAGCAGGTCCTCGGGTACGGTGAGCGACTCGGTGGCGAACCGACGTCGCCGCTCGAGACTCGACTCGACGCCCCCGAGGCTCGTCGCGGGGACCCACAGGCGTACGGCCGCCACGAGCGCGTCGGCGGCCGCGGGTCCACCATGCGGGCGCAGCCCGAGGATGGACCCGAAGCCGTGCATCAGGCGCGCGGCTCGCTCGTGCCCGGGGTCGTCCGGGAGGCTGGGGTGGCGCACCTCGGCGACACCGGGGTGCGCGGCGAGGCGGTGCGCGAGCTCGGCGGCGTTCGCCTGGGACCGCTCGACGCGCAGGGCGAGCGTGCGGAGCCCGCGGAGAGCGAGCCACACCTCGAACGGCCCGGGGACCGAGCCGTGGAGCGTCCGGTAGGCGCGCAGCCGCGCCGCGATCTCGGGGGAGTCGGTCACCGCGGCACCGAGGACGACGTCGGAGTGGCCGGCGAGGTACTTGGTGACCGAGTGCACGACGACGTCGGCCCCGTGGGCGAGCGGCTGCTGGCCCAGCGGGGTGGCGAAGGTGTTGTCCACGACGCTGAGCACGTCCCGCTCCCGTGCGGCAGTGAGCAGGGCAGGAAGGTCCGCGACCTCGAGCATGGGGTTGGTCGGGGACTCGACCAGCAGCAAGGAGGCACCGTCGAGCGCGGCGACGACCTGGTCGGTGTCGGCGACGTCCACCCGGCGCACGGTCACGCCCGCGCGCCGGGTGAGGTCGTCGACGAACCCGAGGGTCACCTGGTACGCGTGCCGGGGCAGGACGACGGTCCCGCCCGCGGGCACCGACGACAGGGCCGCCGCGATCGCCGCCATGCCGGAGCCGAACGCGACGGCGGGCTCGCCGGCGCCCTCCAGCGCGGCGAGCGCCTCCTCGAAGGGGTGCCACGTCTCGGTGTCCATGCGGGTGTACAGCATCTCGCCGGGTTGCTGCACGCCCTGCGACACGTAGGTCGAGGAGAGCACGAGGGGCGGGTTGACCGGCGCGCCCTGCGTGCGCTCCGGGCGGCCTGCGGCGACCGCGAGCGTCTCCGGCCGGAGGGCCGCCGGACCGTGCGGGGGGTGGCTGGACGTCATGGAGGGAGCGTACGCCGCAGCGGCCGACGAGTGCCTCGGGCGACCGTCTGGCGGGCGGGAGCGTCGGTCACTCCACCGGACCCAGCAGCGACGTCGCAACGGTCGAGTGTGCCGACTCCGCGTCCGACGGGTGGAAGATCCCGGCCAGCACGTCCCGGGAGAGGCGACCCAGCTCCGACGACGCGAAGTACGTCGAACCACCCGAGACACGCACCGCCTGGTCGACGACGTCCCGCGCGGTCTCCGTCGCCCGCACCTTGAGGCCGGCTGCCGATCGGAACCAGCCCGACCCGTGGTCCACCAGGTCGTCGACATCGCGGGCGAGCCGGTCGATCTGCGGCACGATCCCGTCGAGCGCGATACCGGCCGCCGCGACGCGCCACCGGATGTCCGGGTCCTGCGCGAGGCTGCGGCCGTCGTGCTTCAGCGACGTCCTGCGGTGCGCCGCCTCGACGGCGAGCTCCAGCGCCCGCTGGGCGATGCCCGTGTAGACCGAGGCCAGGAGGATCTCGAACGAGGTGAAGATGGCGAGCACGAGGGGGTCCGTGCTGGGCCCGACGGGAAGCCTGCGCACGACCCGCTCGGCAGGGGCGTGCGCCCCGTCGAGGAGCGTCGTGCGGCTCTGGCTCGCCCGCATCCCGAGGGTGTCCCAGTCGTCGAGGATCTCGAACCCGCCACCGGACCGGGTGACGAACGCGTGCACGAGGTGCGGGCCGTCGTCGGACACGGCGTCGAGGCCGAGGATGCCGAGGCGCGTCCAGCCGGGGGAGTTGGACGTGAAGATCTTCCGTCCGTGGAACGTGTACCCGCCCGCGCCGTCGGGCCGCGCCTCGGTGCGCGAGCCCAGCAGGACGAGGTCGTTGCCGGGCTCGCTGTACCCGAAGCCGAAGACCTCGCCCCGCCCCGCCTCCTCGAGCAGCCAGTCGAGCGACGAGTCCCCGCGCTCGTGCAGGTACCGGGCGACCCCCGTCCACACGTGGTGCATGTTGACGGCGAGGGCCGTGGCGGGAGCCGCGCCCGCGAGGCGTGCCTGCTCCCGCGTGGTCTCGCGCAACCCGAGCCCGGCGCCGCCGAACGACTCCGGGACGAGGGCGCCCAGGTACCCGGCGGCCGTCAGGTCCGCCATGTCCTCCGCGAACCAGGCGTTGTCGCGGTCGTAGCCGGCCGCCCGCGAGCGGACGGCTGCGAGCAGGTCGTCGTCGAGGAGGCGGCGGTCCGGGCTGGAGGGGACGGTGCTGGGCATCGCGGTCCTTCGCGGGAGGGGACGGGCGTGGACGTCGGACGAGCGGTCTGCCCGTCCGACGTCCACCGTACGTCCACCGCGCGGTCAGCCCGGCGCGATCACCCGTCCGTCGACGGCGCGCGCTCGGCGGGACGACCGCCGAGGTAGAGCTCGGAGAGCTGCGGGTCGGCGAGCAGCTCGGGCGCCGGACCGGTGATGTGCACGCACCCGAGGTCGAGGACGCACCCGATGTCCGCGGTCTCGAGCGCCCGGCGGGCGTTCTGCTCGACGAGCAGCACCGCGACGCCGGCCTCGCGCATGCGCACGACCTGCTCGAACACGGTGGCCGTCGTCTTCGGGTCGAGCCCCATCGACGGCTCGTCGAGCAGGACGACCCGCGGGCTGACCATGAGCGAGCGCGCGAACTCGACCTGCTTCTGCTGCCCGCCGGACAGCAGGCCCGCGAGCTGCTTCCACCGCTCCCCGACGATCGGGAACAGGCTCTGCACGAACTCGACGCGCTCGGCGATCAGCGCCTTGTCGCGGAGCGTGTAGGCACCGAGGAGGACGTTCTCGGCGACCGACATCTCGCGGAAGACGCTGTGCCCCTGGAGCACGTGCGCCAGGCCGGAGGTGAGCATCTCCTGCGGGCCCTGCCCGGTGACGTCGGCGCCGTTCACCACGATCCGGCCCGAGCGGGGCGCGAGGAGCCCGCTCGCGACCTTGAGCACGGTCGACTTGCCGGCCCCGTTCGGGCCGACGAGGCAGACCACCGTGGCGGGCGGCACCTTGATCGTCAGGCCCCGCAGGACCATCGCGGCGCGTCCGTAGCCGGCCTGGATGTCGTTGAGCTCGAGGAGGAACTCGGGCTCGGGGGACGACGTCGGGTCAGACACCAAGGTAGGCCTCCAGGACTCGTGGGTCGGTCTGCACGACGTCGGGGGAGCCCTCGGCGATGGGGCGGCCCCGGTCGAACACGATGACGTGGTGGGACAGGCTCATGACCAGCTCCATGTTGTGCTCGACGACGATGAAGGTCTTGCCCTCGGCGTTGAGCTCTTGCACGAGCGTCGCGATGCGCCCGATGAGAGCCGGGTTCACCCCGCCGGCCGGCTCGTCGAGCATGATCGTGTCGGGGTCGGCCATGAGCACGCCCGCGAGCTCGAGGAGTTTTTGCTGCCCGTAGGACAGGTTCCGGGCCTCCGTGTCCTCGAGGTGGTCGATGCCGACACGGACGAGCAGCGCCCGTGCCCTGTCGATCTCCTCGGGGTTGCGCGCGCCGGCCAAGAGCTCCACGACGCCCGTCCGCCGGACGGCGACGAGCAGGTTCTCCAGGACCGTCATGCGGGGGAAGACGCGGCAGAGCTGGAAGCTGCGCCCGATCCCCGCCCGGGCGATCCGGTGCGGTGCCTTGCGCGTGATCGTCTCGCCGCGGTAGGTCACGGTCCCGGAGTCGGGCTTGATCATCCCGGTGACGCAGTTGAAGAAGGTCGTCTTGCCGGAGCCGTTCGGACCGATGACGGCGTTGATCCGTCCCGGCTGAAAGGTGACCGTCGCGTCCTGGACGGCGTGGACGCCGCCGAACGACTTCCTGAGCCCGACGGTCTCGAGGCTCCGTGCCTGCTGCGTCGTCGTGGTCATCGTTCGTCCTCTCCCTCGTCGTCGGCGACGGTCCTGCCGGTGGTCGTGCCGCTCGGGGTGCTGCTCGGGGTGCCGCTCGCCGTGAGGTTGCGCTCCTGCAGCTCGGCGGCCGAGATCTCCCGGATCGAGGAGTCCTGCGGACCGAAGCGCTTGGCGAGCGCCTTGGCCGCGGGGATGATCCCGTCCGGCATGAAGAGCACGACCAGACCCAGGAGCAGCGCCGTCGCGACGAGGTGGAGCTGGGTGTCGCCGAACTCGAGCTTGAAGTACTCGAGGCCGACGCCGACGACCACCGCGCCGAGCAGCGGTCCGTAGAGGTGCCGGACCCCGCCGAAGAGCGCCATCAGCACCATGTAGGAGCCGAGCATGATGGAGAACTGGAAGATCGGGTCGAGGTCGCCGAACCACAGGGCGTACATCCCTCCGGCGAGAGCCGTGAACGTCGCCGAGACGACGTACGCGACGAGCTTGTAGTTGCGCGTCGGCACTCCGAGAGCCTGCGCCTTGTCCTCGTCCTCGCGCACGGCCTTGAGCCCCGTGCCGAAGCGTGACCGGTCGATCAGCCACCAGGCGAGCAGCATGACCGCGAGCAGCGCGGTGAAGAGGTAGAAGAACACGCGGTGGTGCTCGGGCCGCAGCAGGTCGGGGAAGGGTCGGGGGACGACGAGGCCGTCGGACCCGCCGGTGAACGATCCCCAGGCCTGGAACACGAGCAGCAGGATCAGCACGAACGAGATCGACACGATGACGAACGACGCACCACGAACGCGCAGCGCCGCGATGCCGAGCGGGATCGTCACGAGCAGGACGAGGACGCCGGCGAGGAGCCACGCGACGAAGCTCGGGAGCCCGAGGTCGCGGATGAGGATGCCGGTGCCGTAGGCACCCAGGCCGAAGAACGCTGCGTGCCCGAGCGAGACGTAGCCCGTGAAACCACCCATGAAGTTCCAGGCGGTCGCGGTGCAGGCGTAGCTCGCGACGACGATTCCTGCCGACAGGATGTAGGCGTTGGGCGCCATCGACGGGAAGGACAGGACCAGGACGGCGCACACGACGAGCGCCGCGACGCGGGCGACGCGTCCGCGGCTCCAGCGAGCGGACCGGGTCGTGCCGCCCTCCTCCGAGCCCGCGGGCGTGGTCGCCGGGAGGCGCGTGTCAGAAGCGTTGCGCAAGGCGACCTCCGAAGAATCCCTGGGGCCGCAGCATCAAGGTCGCGAAGAGAGCGACGTAGAAGATGGTCTGCGCCCACGTCGTGCCGAGCGGTACCTGGAGAAGGCTCTGGCCGATCCCGAGGACCATCGCGGCGATCGCCGCCCCCGGGATGGAGCCCAGTCCGCCCACGACGATGATCGCCATGAGCGGCCCGATCCAGTGCCAGTGGAGCGACGGGTAGATCGTCGCGTCGAGCGACAGCGCGGTCCCGCCGATGGCCGCCGTGGCCAGTCCCAGACCGAAACCGAAGCCCGCGACCCGATCGGTCTTGATCCCGACGAGCTGCGCCGCCTCGCGGTGCTGGATCGTGGCCCGCAGCGCCTGGCCGAACCGGCTGTGCTTCATGAGGAGGTAGAGCCCGGCGAGCGCGAGGGCGGCGAGCGCGAACGCGACCAGCTTGACGACGGCGATGCGAGCACCGAAGAACTCGATGCTCGCGCCCGAGTACGGGAGCTGGATACGCCGCTGCGTGCCGCTCCAGACGAAGCCGATCATGCCCTCGATGAACAGGGCGACCGCGAAGGTCAGGAGGACCGACATCATCGTCAGGGTCGCCGGACGCAGGCGCGTGATGAGCAGGCGCTGCATGCCCACGCCGACCAGGAAGAACAGCGGCACGGTGATGACGAGCGAGAGCAGCGGATCCATCCCCGTCTGCTGGTGGAAGAACCACGCGAGGTACGCGGCGAGGATGAGGAACGCCGAGTGGGCGATCATCACCACGCGCATCACCCCGAAGTACAGGGTGAGGCCCGCTGCCAGGAGGGCGTAGAGCCCTCCCAGCAGCACGCCGAGCACGAGGCTCTGGAAGAGGAGAGTCCCTGTCACGAGCCGATCACCACTCCGGCTTCGGGTGCACGAGCTCGGCTTCCATCGCGTCCTCGGGCAGGACGATCTGGATCGCTCCGTCGACGTACTGCTGGATGAGGTGCGCGCCCTGGGGCTTGCCGGTCTCGTCCCACGACAGCGGTCCGACGACGGTCTCGACCTCGTTGGTCCGCAGCCAGTCGACGAGCTCCTGCTGGCAGTCGCCCTGCTCGGCGCACCCGACCGCCTCGACCGCGGCCGCGACGACCTGTCCGGTCGTGAACGCGTTGGCCTCGTCCTCACCGGGCGCGTTGCCGTGCAGCGCGGTGTAGCGCTCGACGAAGTCGACGTTCGACGGCCAGCCCGCGTTCTCGGTGTAGCCGGTGGGGGACAGGATGCCCTCCGTCTTCGCGCCGATGGCCGAGGCGAACTCCGGGTTGGTGGGAGCGGTCGAGAACGCCGCGAGCTGCGGCTGGTAGTCGAGCTGCTGCAGCGACACGATGAGGTTGACCGCGTCCTGGTACTGCGTGCCGCCGATGACCATGTCGGCGTCGGAGTCGTCGATCTTCGCGGCGATCGACGAGAAGTCGGTGGTGTTGGGCGGGTACACCTCGTCGACCACGATCTCGAGCCCGCCGTCGGCGAGCTTGTCGCGCAGGCCGTACGCGGTGCCCTGGGCGAACGGGTCGTCCATGGCCGCGACCGCCACCGTCTGCGGGCGCTCGTCCTCGGGCATGGCGAGGATGTGCTCCGCGAGGTAGTTGTAGTGGTCGTCCGCGACGGCCGGAGCCGCGTAGAAGAGGTTCTCGAAGCCCTGCTCGAACACCTCGTTCGCGGCGCCGGCCGGCTCGACGAAGAGCATGCCGTACTCCTCGGCGACCCGGGCGCTCGGCACCACGAGCCGCGTCGAGAAGGGGCCGAAGACGAGGTCCACCTCGTCCTGGGCGATGAGCGCCTCGTAGTCCTGCACGACGCGGTCCGCGTTGGACTGGTCGTCGAGGATCTTCAGCTCCACCTGGCGGCCGAGAAGGCCGCCGTCCTCGTTGATGAACTGCGCCCAGGCCTCGTAGCCGCGCTGCACCCCCTTGCCGGGCTCGGAGAAGTCGCCCGTGAGGGGGAGCGAGATGCCGACGACGATCGGGTCGTCCGACCCGTCACCACCGCCCCCTTCCTCGCCGGAGCACGCGGTGAGTACCAGGGCCGCGGTGGACAGACCGGCGACGACGGCGAACGCGCGTCGGCGGGCAGTGCGTGGGGACAACCGTGGGGACATGGGACTGACTCTCCCTACCTCGTCGTAGTGAAGACCTCGCCCGTACTCCGATGTACGGAAGCGCTTTCGTAAGCGCTTTCGCTACAGTACGCTGACCAGGTGGATGTGGCAAGCATCGCACTCGGACGATGGTGTCCGGAGAATGGGCTGAGCCCGGACGAGCGGAGCGGATGTGCGTCGAGTGAGTCGTCCCGCAGCGGAGCGGATCGCACCGCGCCTCGTGGACGTGGCGGAGAGCGCCGGCGTCTCCCTCGCCACGGCGTCGCGTTCGCTCTCGGGCAGCGTCGGCGTGTCCGAGGAGGTCGCCGCCCACGTGCGCGAGGTCGCGGCGCAGCTGGGCTATGTCGCGAACCTCCACGCTCGCACGCTCGCCGGCGGGAGGACGTCGGTCGCGGGCCTCATCGTCTACGAGATCGGGGACCCCTACTTCGCCGAGATCGCGAGCGGCGTCGTGCGCGTGGCGGGTGAGCACGGGTGGAGCGTGCAGATCAGCCACACCGAGCGCGACCCCGCCGCGGAGGTGGCGCAGATCCGCCTCCTGCGGGCCCACCGGGTCGGCGCGATCGTCGTGGCCGGGTCCGGCTACGTCGAGCCATCGATGGAGGAAGAGGCCGGGCGCGAGCTCGCGGCGTTCCAGGAGTCCGGCGGCCGTGTCGTCGTCGTCGGCCGGCACCACCTGCGGTGCGACGCCGTCCTGACGGACAACGAGGCCGCGGGGGAGAGCCTCACGCGGCACCTGCTCGAGCTCGGGCACCGGCGCCTCGCGGTGGCCGCAGGCCCCGCGCACCTGACCACGATCGTCGACCGGCTCGCAGGAATCCGCACCGCCGCTGCGGGGCACGGGCTCGACCCCGACGGACTGCCGGTCGTGCACGCGCCCTTCACCCGAGAGGGTGGCCGGGACGCGGCGCGCCGGCTGCTGGACGAGCACCCAGGGACGACCGCGATCCTCGCGCTCAACGACGCGATGGCGACGGGGGTGCTCTCGATCCTGCGGGAGCGGGGCACCCCGGTGCCGCAGGAGGTCTCGGTCACCGGGTTCGACGACATCCAGGTGGCCCAAGACCTTGCACCCGCGCTCACCACGGTCCGCCTGCCGATGAGCGAGATCGGCGCGGTCGCCCTCGAGATGGCGTTGCGGCCGCCGTCGGCCCGTCCGCGGCGCCGTTCGACGGGCCACGTGCTCGTCGTCCGTGACTCGACCGCACCTCCGCGCGGCCGGGACTGACGACCGGACGGCCCGACGAGCGAGGGGGTGAGCGGTCCGACCGCCCACCCCCTGGCTCGTCGCCGCGGTCCTATTCGCAGGTCAGCGCGCCATGCTCCACCACTGTCTCGGACGTCACCTCCACACCCTCGACGGTCGCGGACGCGGTCACGGTGACCGTCCCGGCCTCCACGGACTGCGCACGGACGGCGAACGCCTGGTACACGACGCGGCCGGGTGCGACGTCCTGCACGGTGCGGGAGCCGTGCGGCGTCGACAAGGTCACGTCGGTCGGCACGTCCGACGTGTTCGTCGCCGAGACCGCCACGTAGGCCTTCCCTGCGAGGCACCTGGGGGTCGCCGCGACGTCCACGGTCGGCCCGGCGGGCTCGTCGTCGGCCGTGGTGACCACGAGGTCGCGGAGGCGGCCGACGTTGTCGAACGAGCCGAAGCCGACGCGACCCTCGGTGAAGGTCGTGTCGTTCGCCGTGAGGAGCGGGGTGTCGAGCCCGTCGACGTAGACGGCGACGTCGCCGCTGTCCGCACAACGGACGACGCGCACGTCGTGCCACTCCTCGTCCGTGACGGCCGGCGGAGCGCCGACCGTTCCGTCCCACTGGTCGTCGATCCGCTCCCGGTCGGCACCGTCGACCTTGAAGATGCCGTTGTGGGCGTAGATCGTGTTGTCCTGGGAGAGGTGGGCGTAGTAGTACTCCGTGTCCGACTGCCACCCGAACACGACGATGACGTCCCGGTTGTTCACGGACGCGGGCGTATCGAGCCGGACCTCGGCCTCGAGCTCGAACGACCCGAGCTCAGGCCCCTCCGTCAGGACGGCGTACTCGAACGGACGGCGGATCCCGTCGTTCGGGTTGGTCCCGGCCTCCGCGAGGACGATCTCGTCCCCGGGGAACTGCCACTTGGCGGGCGTCCGCGGTGTCCAGCTCTCCGCACCCATGACGTCCGTGATCTGCTCACCCGCCGGGACGCAGGACGGCGGTGCGGGCGGTGCTGGCGGCTCGGCACCGAACAGCGCGTACTGCGCGGCGACCTGCTCGGGCGTCGGTGCGACGTCGAGGAACATGAGGTCGTCCATGCGTCCGGTGAAGGGGTTGGACTCGCGCGTGTTCTGCGGGTAGCTCCCGCCGATCTTGATGCCGGCCGGATCTGTCGGGGACGTCGAGCCCGAGCCCCAGGGGTTCGCCGAGGACGTGTACTCGCCCTCGAGCTCCTCACCGTTCATGAACAGCCGCATCTCGCCGCCCGCGAAGTCGAACGTCGCGGCCAGGTGGACCCAGCGACCTCGCTCGAGGATCTCGTCCCACGGCAGGTCCGCTGCGAACGTCCACGACCCGGCGCCGTCCACCCGACGGCCCAGCGCGACGAGCTTGAGCTCCCCGCCGACCGTGATGACCTCGAGGAGCGCGCGCACCGCGTGCCCGTCCGAGGTGCCCGTGAGGACCCCGGCCAGCCCGATCGCGCCGTACCGGTCGTCCGGGTTCGCCGTCCCGGAGTTCAGGGCGGGGAGCTCGCCGGTCGGCTTGAACCACCCCATGACCGAGATCTCGTCGGTGTCCGCGAACGCGCCGAGCGAGTCGACGCCGTCGGGGTCGTAGACGCCCGCCTTCCAGTCGTCGTTCGACACCGTGCGCGGGCTCATCTGCTGCGTCTGCAGCGCCTCACCCGCACCGGGGTAGGCGCGGTCCACGACCCGCATCTCGACCCCGCCGTTGACGAGCTCGATCGGGGTGCCGGACCAGCCCTGGTCCGCCTCCCGGGTCGGATCGCCCTCGACCGGGTGGTCGAAGTCGTAGTGCGCGACGAGGTGCGGCGCGAGCTCCGGGAGCGCGACCGGCGACGACGCGCCGACGTGCCGGGCCCCGGTGACCTTCCAGATCTTCCCGTTCGCCTTGGCGACCAGGTAGAGCTCGCCCGACGCGTCGGCCCCGAACCGCAGGTCCACCCGGGAGTCGCCGACGAGCTGCTGGAACGACGTCTCCTGACCGTCGTGGAAGACCCGCAGCTGCTCGATCGGCGCGAGGTCGTCGGGGTCGCCGTCGCCGCGGACCATCTCGTCCGAGTCGGCGGAGAGCACCCACCCGCGCACCAGGTCGGTGAACAGGTACCTGCCCTCGAGCTCGGGGATCTCCCCGCGATAGACGAACCCGCCGTTGAGCGCGACGCCCGCGTCACCCGTCTGTCCGGGGTCGCGGTTGTGGTCGTACGCCGCCACGGGATAGGTGAAGCCATTCTCGGCATCGTCGGCCGGCAGGGGGTAGATCTGCCGGTTCTCCGCCCGGAACGGACCCTCCCGCTCGGACCAGCCGAAGTTGTCTCCGGCCTCCACCGCGTAGACGGACTCGATCTGCCACTCGCCGATGTGCCCCATGTACATCGTGTGGTCGCCACCGGTGTCCCAGCTGATGCGGTGGGGGTCCCGCATGCCGACGGCGTAGATCTCGGGCAGCGCGCCGGGCTCGTCGAGGAACGGGTTGTCGGCAGGGATGCCGTACTCACCGTTCGCGCTGTCGTCACCCAGGGGGTCGATCCGGAAGATCTTCCCCTGCGGTGTCGCAAGGTTCTGCGGGTTGCCGTTGCCGACGCCGTTGCCGCCGTCGCCGACCAGGACGTACAGGTTGCCGTAGTCGGCGTCACCGGCCTCGACGGTGGGGTTGAAGGCGATCTGCTGCACCGTGTGCACCCGCCCGGCGAACGGCACCCGCAGGACCTCGCGGTGCGTGCCCTCGAAGACCTCGGCGGCGGGGTCGGTCGCGGTCCACTCGGTGACGACGCTGTGGAACGCCGTGTTGCCGTACCCGGGGAAGTCCGGGGTGTCCCCGGTGAGCGCGCTCCCGGCTTCGGTGTGCACCGTGTAGAACCGCCCGTTCTCGGCGAACTCGGGATGGAACTCGGCGGATCCGAGCCCGGTCCCCAGGCCAGCGCTGTTGTGATAGTTGTCGATGAAGACGTCCCGGACGTTGAGGTAGGGCACGTGCTCGCCCGTGTCCTTGTCGACCAGGTAGAGGATCTCGTTGTTGTCGGGGACCATCAGCCGCCCCGAGCCGTCGGGCACCTCGTCGAGGTGCGTGATGCGGTTGTGGCGCACGAGGCGCTGGTCCTGAGCCGCGGGCGTGGTCTGCGACGCCGGCAGCTGGGCGAGCTCGGTCACCTCGATGCCGAGGGTCGACGGGGTGGGATCGGGCAGCGGGTTGACCAGCGGTGCGTCCGGCTGGGTGCCGCCGGCGGCGCAGTCGGCGGGGTTCCCGGTCGGGACGGCGAGGTTCTCGGCGGCCACGTCCACGGCGACGTCGTCGAGCATGAGGCGCCCGGCGCTGCTCGCGCCGTTGATCCAGAAGAACCGGTCGAGGGCACCGTTGACGGCCTGGCGGAAGCCGAACTGCTCCACGGTCCCCTCGGGCAGGCGGGTGATCTCCTCGTACGGGCCGCCCTGGCTGTAGACCGCGACCTCGTCGGCCGCGTTGTCGGCGACGATCCACACGCACTGCCAGGTGTCGCGCGACCACACCCCGGCGGGCTTGAACGCCCCGCCGTCGCGGACGAGCATGACATCGGTGTTCTGGTTGTTGACGTAGGCGCGGCTGTGCGGGTAGTCGGACGGCGCGTCGACGTCGGTGAGGCCGAACGACGTGTCGACGCTGCCCGTCCGCAGGAAGCGGAAGAAGAGCGTGCCGGTGTCGCCGTCGGCGATCTCCGGGACGGCGCGGTAGGCCCTCTGGCCGCCCCCGACCATCTCCAGGACCTGGTTGTTCGCGTTGAGCGGGTCGGCGACGACCTGGGCCGCGCCCGAGGCCGTCCATCCGTCCTGCCCGCTGAGCGCGGTGCGTGCGTAGCTCTCGAAGCTGAGGATCTCGGTGAATCCTTCATCGGCCGATTCTGCGGCCGCCGGTGGTCCGAGGAGGGTGACACCGAGTGCGGCCGCGAGAGCGGCTGCCAGGCCCACCTTTCTCCGTCGGGCCGAGTGCGCTGACGTCATCGTCTGCTCCTTGTCGTCGGGTGTTGCTGCCACGACCACTGGTGCTGCTGCCCGGACACGGCTCTGCGGGTACTTCTCGGGTGTGTCCTGTGCACGTCGGTGTGCACGCCTCCCGAGGGTATGGAAAGGGCTTTCCCGCTGTCAAGAGAAGGAGTGCGGGGGTCGTGGGCGCCCGGAGGTGCGAGGCTCGTCGGCGCGGTGACAGGGCCTCGTTCCGGTAGGGTCGTCCGCGATGTCCAGCCAGATTCCGCAGCCCGCCGCGTCCGCCGCTGCCCGCAAGCCCCGTGTCCTCCTGCTGTTCGGTGGGCGCTCGGGTGAGCACGCCATCTCCGCCGCCACCGCGGCGGGGGTGCTGCGCGCCATCGACCGCGAGAAGTACGACGTCGTGCCCGTCGGCATCACCCGCACCGGCCAGTGGGTCCTCGCGGCCGACGAGCCCGAGCGCTGGGAGATCTCCGGCGGCCGGTTGCCCGAGGTCACGGCCACAGGCGGCGAGGTCATCCTCCCGCTCGCGACGGGTCAGCGTGAGCTGCGCGTCCTGGAGCCAGGGGAGCTCCCCCGTGAGCTCGGCGAGGTCGACGTCGTCTTCCCGCTGCTGCACGGCCCGTTCGGTGAGGACGGCACGCTCCAGGGCATGCTCGAGCTCGCCGACGTGCGCTACGTCGGCGCGGGTGTGCTCGCCTCGGCGGTGGGCATGGACAAGCACTTCATGAAGCTGGTCCTCGCGGGCCAGGGGCTGCCCATCGCGCCGTACACCGTGATCCGGCCGGGGGAGTGGGAGCGCAACCCGCAGGCGTGGACCCAGACCGTCGAGTCGCTCGGCCTGCCCGTGTTCGTCAAGCCGGCGCGGGCCGGGTCGAGCCTCGGGATCACGAAGGTCGACGACCTCGCGGACCTGCCCGCGGCCATCGCCGAGGCGGCCCGCCACGACCCGAAGATCGTCGTCGAGGCCGGGGTCTTCGGCCGTGAGATCGAGTGCGCCGTGCTCGGCGGCCGCGGTGGCGCGCGGGCTCGTGCGTCGCTGCCCGGCGAGATCGTCGTCACCGACGACAAGCACGGCTTCTACGACTTCGAGGCGAAGTACCTCGACGAGGCCGGCGTGCAGCTCTCCTGCCCCGCGGACCTGCCGCAGGACGTCATCGACGAGGTGCGTGAGCTCGCGGTGCGCACGTTCGAGGCGGTCGGCGCCGAAGGGCTCTCCCGGGTGGACGTGTTCGTCACGACCGACGGCCAGGTCGTCGTCAACGAGATCAACACCATGCCCGGGTTCACGCCGTTCTCCATGTATCCGCGCATGTGGCAGGCGTCCGGCCTGCCCTACCCGGAGCTCATCGACGAGCTGATCCGGCTCGCCCTCGAGCGGCCAACCGGCCTGCGCTGACGCCCGCCCGTCGTGGGCGCTGTGGTGCTCACGTGCAGGCGCGCTCCTGCGGGACGGCCAGCACGGCCTCGTTGATGTCGGCGACGAACGACGTCGAGCGGTTCTCGGCGACGGCGGGCGGCACCTGCACCTCGACGGCCGGGTCCCGGCCGTAGGTGACGAACGTCCACGTACCCGCCTCGTCGGTCAGGACGATCCAGTCGACCGTCCCCGAACCGCTCTCGACCGCCTGGCACGACGTGTTCGGTCCGGGTGGCTCGACTCCGCAGCGCAGCGTCACCGCGGCGCCCGGCTCGCCCCACGCCACGGTCGCCTGGCTGTTGGTCCGCAGCTTGGCCAGCCCGGGAGCGTCGCCGAGCTCGTCCGGGAGCGAGAGGACGACCCTCGCGCACAGCGGGTCCGCGGCGTCCGCCGCCACCGGCACGCCGATGGTCGGGGTGCACGCCCCCACGAGGGCGGTCAGCGCGAGCGTCACGACGGCGGCTGCCGTCCGGCGCGCCGGGCGTGCGGAGGAGGGGCGTGGGGTCCGGTGGTCGTCGAGCACGCGACCACCGTAGCCGCCCGCAGCGACTAGGGTGGCGCCGTGAGACCACCGGGCGACGAGCGACTGATCCGCGGGACCGCCGAGGAGGATCTCCTCGCCACGATCTTCCCCCTCCTGCCCGACGGCGCAGCGACGCTCGTCGGGCCGGGCGACGACAGCGCCGTGGTCCGGGCGCCCGACGGACGCTTCGTCGTCTCGACCGACGTGCTCGTCGAGGACCGC
Source organism: Oerskovia flava (assembly GCF_026163685.1). GTDB lineage: Bacteria > Actinomycetota > Actinomycetes > Actinomycetales > Cellulomonadaceae > Oerskovia_A > Oerskovia_A flava. Next base: position 186,211 of record NZ_JAOXSR010000005.1, on the reverse strand, counting down.
CACTTCCGCTCGCGCTGGTCGACGGGGTACGACGTCGGATGGCGTGCCGCGATGCAGAACCTCGCGGACATCGCGGCCATGGGCGCGCGGCCGACGTCCCTCGTCGTGTCGCTGGTGATGCCGGGCGACCTCGAGGTCGAGTGGGTGACGCAGCTGGCGCGCGGGCTCGCCGCGGCCTGTGCGCCCAGCGGCGCGGCCGTGGTGGGCGGCGACCTCTCCGGCGGTGTCCAGGTGGTCGTCGCCGTGACGGTGCACGGCGACCTCGAAGGACGGGAGCCCGTGCTGCGCTCGGGCGCCCGGCCCGGTGACGTCCTCGCCCACGCCGGGCACCTGGGCCGCTCGGCGGCGGGGCTGGCGCTGCTCGACGCGGACCTGCCCGACCTCGACCCCGAGCTCGTCGACGCCTACCTGCGACCGGACCCGCCGCTGCGCGCGGGCCCGTCAGCGGCGGTCGCGGGCGCGACCGCGATGATGGACGTCTCGGACGGGTTCCTGCGCGACGGCACACGGCTCGCCCGCGCGAGCGGCGTGCTGCTCGACGTCGACTCGGGCGCGCTCGGGGAGGACACCGGGCGGCTGACCGTAGCCGCCGCGCGGCTGACGTCGGAGGACGAGCACGCAGCGGTGCGCCCGCTCGTGGTCGACTGGGTCCTGACCGGCGGCGAGGACCACGGGATGCTCGCCACGTTCCCGCCCGGTGTGCCGCTGCCCGAGGGATTCCGCGCCGTCGGGCGTGTACTGGAGCCGCCGGGCACCGGGAGCGTCAGCGAGCGCGTGCTGGTCGACGGGGCCGCCCCGACGGCGCACGGGACAGGGTGGGACCACTTCGGGACCTGACGCGGGCGAGCCCGTGCGCCGGTCGGTCCGGGACGTGACTCAGGGGCGCCGGAAGCGGACCTCGGTGAGGTCCTTGCCGCCGATGTCCTCGCGGCGCTCGACACCGTCGGGCTGGAAGCCGTGGCGGCGGTAGAAGTGCTTCGCGCGTTCGTTGTCGGCCAGCACCCACAGCGAGACCGGGGTGCCCGGGGGGACTTCGCCGAGCATGGTCCGCATGAGGTCACGGGCCACGCCGCGTCCCCAGGCCTCCGGGTCGAGGTAGATCGCGTAGATCTCGAGGTCGCCGTCCTCGGCGTCCTCGTCACGTGACGGACCCAGGTTCGCGAACCCGAGGGCCCGGCCGTCAGCCTCGGCGACCCAGAGCGACCCCTCGCCGCCCGAGAGGATCTTGGCCCAGAGCTCTTCACGCTGGTCGACGTCCAGAGAGGCGAGGTACTCGTCAGGGACGATGCCCGCGTAGGCACCACGCCACGAGGCGATGTGCACCTGGGCGATCACCGCCGCGTCCCGGGGTGTCGCCGTCCGGATCGTGACCTCGCTGAGTTCCGTCGCCATGGTGAAAGCGTGCCACCGACCTCACGGAACGCCAAACACGTTTGTCCCGATCTTCAGGAGATCTCCGCAATGTGGGGCTGGGGGCGAACGGGGGTACGACGACGGAACGCCCGCCAGGAGATCCCCGGCGGGCGTTCCGTCGTCAGAGCTGAGCGGCTCAGGCGTGGCGTGTGACCTTGCCGGCCTTGAGGCACGAGGTGCACACGTTGAGACGCTTGGGCGTGCCCGAGACCACAGCGCGCACGCGCTGGATGTTCGGGTTCCAGCGACGCTTCGTGCGGATGTGAGAGTGCGAGATGCTGTGCCCGAAGCCCGGGCCCTTGCCGCAGACGTCGCAGTTGGCAGCCACGGTTTCTCCTGATCGTCGTGCACGGCCCGCGGCATGGCAGCGGGACGTATGAAATGGTCTGTGGGTATCGGGCGACGGTCAGCGCGTGTGCTGACCTGCCCTGTTGCCGATGACGTACAGGCAACCTCGATAGAGTAGCCGATGGGGAGGCCCGGCCTCAAGTGAGGCTCCGTCCGCACGTCGTCCAGCCGCTGTCGGGCGGTGCGCGCCGGGCCGCTGACCGCCGTGCGCACTACGGTGGTCGGCACCTGCCCGAGCCGCCGACCAAGGAGTCCCCCTGACGTGACCGGACCGTCCGACGTCATCGATCCCGCCACCGTGCGGCTGTGGGTCCGACGAGCCGTCGACGTCCTCGGGCGTGCTCGGCGGGAGATCGACCGTGCGAACGTCTTTCCCGTCGCGGACGCCGACACGGGCACCAACATGTACCTCACCCTGCTCGAGGGGCGGCGAGCGGTCGACGACCTGCACGACGACGCGGGTGTGGTCGAGCTGTTGCGCGCGCTGGCGCGTGGTGCGCTGCTCGGCGCGCGGGGGAACTCCGGGGTGATCCTCAGTGAGTACCTGCGCGGTCTGGCTGCTGCCGCGAGCGACGAGCCGGGCACCGCGGTGCCGGTCGACCGGGAGGTCGTGCTCGGTGCGCCCGTCGTGGTGCGTGCGCTGCGCTCGGCGTCCGAGGCGGCGTCCCGAGCCGTCGCAGACCCGGTGCCGGGCACGATCCTCACCTCGGCGGCCGCGGCGTCTGACGCAGCGGTGGCCGCGACGTCTGGTGCTGATGCGCTCCAGAGCGCGGACGGCGTCAGCGTGCTCGTCGTGCTGACCGCGGCGTGCGACGGGGCGCTGGCCGCGCTGCGGCGCAGTCCGCGCGAGCTGGACGTGCTGGCCCGGGCAGGGGTGCTGGACGCTGGGGCGTTCGGGCTCGTGCTGGTGCTCGACGCGTTGCGGGCGGCCGTCGACCCGGCGGCGGTGTCGGAGGCTGAGGGCACGATGCGGGTCATGTCTGCCGGTGCCCGCGACTCGACCACGCCCGGTCCTCTGCGCGATTCCCTTCCGGACTCCCGTCCCGACCTCGCAGGACGTCCGGAGCTCGTCGACGGCGAGTTCGAGGTGATGTTCGTCCTCGAGGAGTCGGAGCGCGGTGCGCACGGTGAGCCCGGGGCCGACCTCGCCGCGCTCGTGCGGGACGGTCTCCAGCAGCTCGGGGAGTCCGTCGTCGTGGTGGGCGGAGCGGGCGGCGCACCCGGCACGGGGGCGTGGCAGGCGCACGTGCACACCGACCACCCGGCCCAGGCGATCGACGTCGGTCGGCGCGCGGCGGTCGGGCGCGCGCGGCTGCGGCAGGTGTGCGTCCGTCACCTCCCCGGCCTCGCGCACGAGCACGGCACCCCCGTGGCCGGTGCCTCGGACCACGGTGTGCCGACGACGTTCGGGGAGGGGCTGGGTGTCGTGGCGGTCACGTCGGCGCCCGGGCTCGTGCCCGATCTGGCGCGCAGCGGTGCGGTCGTGCTCGTGACGGCCGACGGCGGCCGCGCCCCCGCGTCGGCCGAGGTGCGCCGCGTCGTCGTCGACGCGGGTACCGCCCGGGTGGTGGTCCTGCCCGGTGGCGTGGACGTCGCCGAGGTCGCCCGGCGCGTCGCCACCGACCGGGACGCGCTCGGGGGCGTCGAGGTCGACGTGCTCGACGCGCCGACCGACCTGCACGTGGTCGCGGCGCTGGCCGGCGCCCAGCTCGCGGAGGACGGGCACCAGGCCGCGATGGTGCGGGCGCTGGCCCAGGTGCGTGCCGCGCGCGTGACACCGGACGGCGAGGCCGTGCTCTCGGTGCTCGACGACCTGCTGTCGGACGCCCCGGAGGTGCTGACGGTGCTGCCGGGGCTGGCGGTGGATCCGGCGGTGGTGGAGATCGTGGCCGGGATCGCGCGCAGCCGTGTGCCCGGGATCGAGGTCGTGGTGCTGTCGTCGGGACGCGACGAGGCGCTGATCGAGCTGGGGGTCGAGTGAGCACCGAGGACGCGCCGGACCGGCTCGCGGAGCCGCTGACGAAGGTGCTGGGCACGCGCAGCTCGAAGCCGCTCGAGAAGCTCGGGCTGCGCACCACCGGGGACCTCCTGCGCCACTACCCCCGCAGGTACGGCGACCCGGGCCGGCTCACGGACCTCGCCGGGCCGGCGATCGGTGAGCACGTCACGGTCATCGCGCAGGTCGCGCGGGCGACGGTCCGCTCCATGCGCAACCGCCAGGGTGCGCTCCTGCAGGCGGTCGTGACCGACGGCACGCACGAGCTGTCCCTGACGTTCTTCGGCAAGCACCCGCGAGCCCTCGCGCCGCACGAGCAGCGGCTCGTGCCGGGCACCATGGGGATGTTCACGGGGGTGGTCAGCGCCTACCAGGGCACGCGGCAGCTGACGCACCCGGACTACAAGCTCATCGGTGTGGACGTCGACGACGAGGACAGCGCGATCGTCGAGGCGAGCCGTCCGATCCCGATCTACCCGGCGAGCGCGAGCACACCGAGCTGGAAGATCCAGTCGTCGGTCCGCACCGTGCTGGACCCGTTGCAGCCCGCGGAGGTCCCCGACCCGGTGCCGGCCGAGGTTCGCACGGAGCGCCGGCTGCCGGGTCGGCTCGAGGCGCTGCGCGACGTGCACGAACCGTTCGACGAGCGGCAGTGGCGGCGCGGTCAGCACCGGCTGCGGTACGAGGAGGCCTTCGTCCTGCAGTCGGCGCTCGCGCAGCGCCGTGCCCGCGCGATGGCGCACGAGGCCACGGCACGCCCGCTCCTGCCGGCGGACCCGCAGGCCGACCGGCCGACCCACAGACCCAGCCTCCTCGCCGACTTCGACGCCGGGCTGCCGTTCACGCTGACGTCCGGTCAGCGCGAGGTGGGGGAGGAGATCTCGGCCGAGCTCGCGCAGCCGCGGCCCATGCAGCGCCTGCTGCAGGGCGAGGTGGGTTCGGGCAAGACGGTGGTCGCGCTGCGCGCGATGCTCCAGGTCGTCGATGCCGGCGGCCAGGCTGCGCTCCTTGCCCCGACCGAGGTCCTCGCCGCGCAGCACGCCCGGACGTTACGGGCGCTCCTCGGCCCGCTCGCCGACGGAGGGCTGCTGGGCGGTGCCGAGCACGGCACGCGGGTGGCGCTCCTGACGGGTTCCCTCGGGGCCGCGGCCCGCAAGGAGGCGCTTCTGGACGCCGCGAGCGGGGCCGCCGGGATCGTCGTCGGCACGCACGCGCTGCTCGGTGAGCACGTGCAGTTCGCCGACCTGGGTCTGGTCGTGGTCGACGAGCAGCACCGGTTCGGCGTGGAGCAGCGCGACGCGCTGCGGGCCAAGGCGCGCACCAGCCCGCACCTGCTCGTCATGACGGCCACACCGATCCCCCGGACGGTCGCGATGACGGTCTTCGGCGACCTGGAGACCTCCACCCTCACCGAGATCCCTGCGGGGCGTGCCGGGATCACGACCCACGTCGTCCCCGCCGACAAGCCCGCCTGGATGGACCGCACCTGGGCGCGGGTCCGCGAGGAGGTCGACGCCGGCCACCGCGCCTACGTCGTGTGCCCGCGGATCCACCCCGACGACCCGGACGCCACGAGCCGTCCGGCCCGGGCAGCGGACCCCGAGTTCGACGAGGTCCCGGAGTTCCTCGAGCTCGAGGAGACGTCCGAGCGCGCGCCGCTGCGCGCCGTCCTGGAGGTCGCCGAGGAGCTCGCGTCGAACCCCCGCCTCTCCGGGCTGGCGATCGGTGTGCTGCACGGGCAGATGGCGCCGGCGGACAAGGAGCGGATGATGGCCGACTTCGCGGCGGGCACCGTCCAGGTCCTCGTCTCGACGACCGTGATCGAGGTCGGGGTCGACGTGCCGGAGGCGACCGTCATGGTCGTCTACGACTCCGAGCGGTTCGGCCTGTCCCAGCTCCACCAGCTGCGGGGCCGCGTGGGGCGCGGGAGCGCGCCGGGGCTGTGCCTGCTGGTCTCGACGGCGGCACCCGGCACCCCGGCCGCGGTCCGGGTGGAGACGCTGGCCGCCACGACCGACGGGTTCGAGCTCGCGGCCGTCGACCTGAGCCTGCGCAGCGAGGGCGACGTGCTCGGCGCCGCCCAGTCGGGGCGGACCAGCTCCCTGCGCCTGTTGCGCGTCGTCAAGGACGCCACCCTCATCGAGCAGGCCCGCGCCGACGCGGCGCAGGTCGTCGGGACCGACCCGGAGCTCGCCGACCACCCGGCGCTGCGCGCGGCGATCGCGGAGGCGCTCGACCCGGAGCGTGAGGAGTTCCTCGAACGTGCCTAGGCTGGGTCCGTGACACGGATCGTGGCCGGTACGGCCGGCGGGCGGACCCTGCAGGTTCCGCCGAGGGGCACCCGCCCGACGAGCGACCGCGCCCGGGAGGCGATCTTCTCCCGCCTCGAGCACTACGGGGTGGTCGCGGGCGCGCGCGTCCTCGACCTGTACGCCGGTACCGGGGCGCTCGGGCTGGAGGCGGCGAGCCGCGGGGCCCGGCACGTGGTGCTGGTCGAGGCTGCGCGCGTCGCGGCCCAGGTGTGCCGGTCGAACGCACGCGCGCTCGACCTGCCCGGTGTCGAGGTCGTCCAGGACAAGGCGGAGCGTTACGTCCAGGTCCCGCCGGACCTCCCGTGGGACCTCGTGCTCCTGGACCCGCCCTACGACCTGGGCGAGGACGCCCTCGCGGTGGTCCTCGACCAGCTCGCGAGGCCTGGCGCCCTGCTGCCGGACGCCGTCGTCGTGGTGGAGCGCTCGACGCGCAGCCCCGCGCCGGTGTGGCCGGGGACGTGGGAGCTGTTGGTCCGCAAGGACTACGGGGAGGCTGCTGTCTACTACGCGGGACCGGTCGAGGCCGAGGCGCCCGGATCAGTGGCGGACGGGTCCGGGGAGCCTGCCCAGGCCGTCTGAGGCGCGTGCGCGGTGGCGGCGTCGAGCTCGGCGACGGGTACGCGTGCACGGTCGAGGTCCGCGGGCTCCACCAGCTCCACCCGGTCGCCTGACACGGCGTCGAGGAGAGCACGGGTGGCCTCGTCGTCGGCCACCACTCCCTCGGCCGCCACCAGGAGCTCCTCGAGGAAGACCCGCACCGGGCCTGCCGGGACGCTCGAGGCCTCCGGCTCCGCGGAGCGCAGCACCATGAGCAGCAGCGCAGGCACCCGCGGGGCGCCCGGGGCGTTGCCGGGCTGGAAGTACGGGACGGGCAGCACCCGCGCGCCGTGCCGCGCGTAGAAGCGTAGGCGGGCCGACGGGTCGCCGTGCGCCTCGCTCGCGTCGTGGTGACCGGGGTGCTCGACCTCCGCGAGGACCAGCACGGGGTCCAGCGTCGCCTGCCACTCGTCGAGCGCCGCCGTGAGGAGCCTCGAGCCGATGCCCCCGCCCCGGTGACCGGGAGCGATGGCCAGGTACTCCAGGAGCAGGACCCCCGAGGTCGCCGACCAGGACCCGACGGCGCCCGCCACGACCGCGCCGTCGGACACGACCCCGACGCTGCGGGACCGGCCCGTCGCGTGGCCTCCCAGGAAGTCGTCGAGGTGCACGAGCTCCGCGGGCGGGAACGACGGGCTGAGCACGTCCCGGTGCAGCGCGGTGAGATCGTGCGTCGAGGTCAGCGGGACGACGGGCAGACGGGCGGAGTCCATGACGCCATCCTCGCCCGGGCGACGACGCGCCCGCACCCGGGGCGCCCTGCGAGACAGGCCCTGTGTACTACCGTGACGACCGTGAGCACCGCCGTCTGTCCCGGATCGTTCGACCCGATCACGCTCGGCCACCTCGACATCGTCCGGCGCGCCCGCTCGATGTTCGACGAGGTCGTCGTCGGGGTCGCGCAGAACTCCTCGAAGAACGTCCTCCTCGACGCCCCGCGCCGGGTCGAGCTGGCCCGGGCCGCGCTGGCCCGCAGCCCCGGCCTCGCCGACGTCCGGGTCGAGATCGTGCCCGGCCTCCTCATGGACTTCTGCCGCGAGGTAGGTGCCGTCGCGGTCGTCAAGGGCCTGCGCGGCGGCGCCGACTTCGACGCCGAGCTGCCGATGGCGCTCATGAACCGGCACCTCGCGGGCGTCGAGACCGTCTTCGTGCCGGGCGACCCGCGGCTCGCTCACGTGGCGTCCTCGCTCGTCAAGGACGTCGCCCGGTTCGGCGGGCCGATCGAGGACCTCGTCCCGCCGGGCGTCGCGCCTGCGGTGCACGCGGCGCTCGCGGCCCGCGGCGTCGTGAACGACGGGGCGCGAGCGGACATCGATCGTGGGACCACGGAAGGGGCAGGACGATGAGCGCGGTCGGGACGAGCGGGAACGAGCCGGGAGCCGGGGGCGAGGAGCAGGAGGTCGAGGCCGGCCTGCACACCATCCTCGACGACCTGACCCACCTCGTGGAGTCGGCGCGGGCCATGCCGATGTCTGCGTCGGTGCTGGTGAACAGGTCGGACGCCCTCGCGCTGATCGACGAGCTGCGCGATGCCCTGCCGGAGCAGCTCGCGCACGCCGACGAGGTGCTCGCGGAGGCGGACCGGGTGCTGGAGGACTCCCACCGGCAGGCGGAGGAGATCCTCACGACCGCCCGTGCCCGGGCGATCGAGCTCGTGCAGGCGGAGCAGGTCGTCGCGCAGGCGCAGTCCCGCGCCCACGAGATCGTGGATGACGCCCAGCGCACCGCCACGGAGCTCCGCGTGGACGCGGACGACTACTGCGACCGTCGGCTCGCCGAGTTCGAGGTCGATCTGGGCAAGGTCATGGCGCAGGTGCAGGCCGGCCGGGCCAAGCTCGCGGAGCGCCTGGACGGCACGACCGAGCGCGACTGAGCGCGCGATGTGACGAACGCGACGTCGGGCCCGGGGTCGTTTGGGACGGTGCTGCACATGCCGTAGGATTGTCCGTTGGTCCTGCCGAACACGGCGCGGGCCGTGGCCAGCACGTCGCCGCCCCCTGGGCGCCGTCGTGCACGCCGAGACCTCGACACCCGGGCCGACCGTCGTCCGCCCTGACACCCCGCGGAGCACCTCATCACTCTCGACCCTCGTTCGCCGCTCGTGCTCGACACGCACGAGCTCGGTCGACGTCCCGGTTCGATGATGCGGGTGCAGCGCACCGTCGACGCCCCGGCAGACCTCGGTACCGTCGTGATCGGCATCCCCGAAGGCACGGACCTCGACCTGGACCTGCGGTTCGAGGCCGTGATGGAGGGCGTCCTCGTCTCCGGAGAGATCCGTGGTGGCGCGGTCGGTGAGTGCGTGCGGTGCCTGGACGCGGTGACGGCAGACGTCGTCGTCGACATCCAGGAGCTGTTCGCCTACCCGGAGCGCGCCAAGGCCGCGGAGGAGTCCGGCGACGACGAGGAAGAGGTCTACGAGCTCGACGGCGACCTGGCCGACGTCGAGCCCGCGCTACGGGATTCGGTGGTCACTGCACTACCATTTCAACCGGTGTGCCAGCCGGACTGCCCCGGTCTGTGCTCCGAGTGCGGAGCGCGGCTCGCGGACGACCCGGAGCACACGCACGAACTTGTCGACCCCCGGTGGTCGGCGCTGAAGAGCATGCTCGACGATTCGAGCGTGTCCGACGAGACGAAAGAGAGCTAGCCGTGGCTGTTCCGAAGCGCAAGATGTCGCGCAGCAACACCCGTGCGCGTCGTTCGCAGTGGAAGACCACCGCCGCGAACCTCACCACCTGCCCGCAGTGCAAGGCTGACAAGCTGTCGCACGCGGCGTGCCCGACGTGCGGTACCTACAAGGGTCGCCAGTACGCCGAGGCGCTGCGCACCGAGCACGCAGGCTGAGCCTGCGGCTCGATCCGGCATCGCCGACAGTGACTTCGTCGTCCTCGGGACCGTCAGCGTCCTCGGCATCGCCGGCCGGTCTTCTCAAGAAGCTCGGGGTCCATCTGGACCCCGAGCTTCTTGTGCTGTCGTTGACGCACCGCTCGTTCGCGCACGAGAACGGTGGCATCCCGACGAACGAACGCCTCGAGTTCCTCGGCGACACGGTGCTCGGGCTGGTGGTCACCGAGGCGCTGTACCGGCGTCACCCTGACCTCTCGGAGGGTGAGCTCGCGAAGATGCGGGCCGCGACCGTCTCGCAGAAGGCGCTGGCCGCGATCGCCCGGACCCTCGGGCTGGGTCGCTACGTGCTGCTCGGCAAGGGGGAGGTGCGCACCCGCGGGTTCGACAAGGACTCGATCCTCTCCGACACGGTCGAGGCGCTCATCGGCGCGACCTACCTCAGCCACGGCCTGGAGATCACCCGCGGGCTCGTGCACCGGCTCGTCGACCCGACGCTCGCCGTCGCCGCCGACCTGGGTGCGGGCCTGGACTGGAAGACCTCCCTGCAGGAGGCCGCCGCGGCCGCCGGGCTCGGTGCGCCGTCCTACTCCAACGAGGCGTCCGGCCCGGACCACGCCCGGATGTTCACCTCGTCGATCCACCTGGGCGGTCGTGTGTACGGCACGGGCACGGGCACGGCGAAGAAGTACGCCGAGCAGCAGGCGGCCGAGCGGGCCTACCGCGCGCTGCGCGAGGAGTCTGCCGCAGCGGCACCCGCCCACGACGCTCCCGCCGACCAGGCCGAGAAGCCGGGTGCCTGAGCTCCCGGAGGTCGAGACCGTCCGGGACGGTCTCGTGCGGCACGCCGTGGGTGGCGTCGTGCGGGACGTCGAGGTCCTGCGGGACTACAGCATCCGGCGGCACGACGGCGGCGCGAGCGCCTTCCGCGGCCAGCTCGTCGGCCGTCGCCTGGTCGCCGCGGCCCGCCGCGGCAAGTTCCTCTGGCTCCCGCTCGGCGAGCCCGGTGGTGGCGACACTCAGGCACCCGGCCCGGCGGCGGCGATGATGGCGCACCTCGGGATGTCCGGGCAGCTGCTCGTGCGGTCCGGGGAGCAGCTCGACGTCCGGTCGTCACACCTGCGGGTGCGCCTGCTCCTGGACGTCGGGGCAGAGCCGGTCGCGCTGGACTTCGTCGACCAGAGGACGTTCGGCCACCTGTCGGTGACCGACCTGGTCCCGACGCCGGACGGTGCGTCCGGGGGGCAGGGCTCGCCCTTCGCCACGGTGCCGGCCCCCGCGGTGCACATCGCCCGCGACCTGCTCGACCCCGCGCTCGACCGGGACGCCGTCGTGCGGGCGATCCGCGCCCGGCGCACCGGGATCAAGCGTGCGTTGCTCGACCAGCGCCTCGTGTCGGGGATCGGGAACATCTACGCCGACGAGGCGCTGTGGCGTGCAGGGCTGCACTACGCGCGCGCGACCGACACCCTGCGCGCCGCGCAGGCCCGGCAGGTGCTCGACGCCGCGGAGGAGGTCATGCGCGAGGCCCTGGCCCAGGGAGGCACGAGCTTCGACGCCCTGTACGTCAACGTCAACGGCCGCTCCGGGTACTTCTCGCGCTCGCTCGCCGTCTACGGCCAGGAGGGGCAGCCATGCCCGCGCTGCGGGTCGCTCGTGCGGCGCGACGAGTTCATGAACCGCTCGTCGTTCACGTGCCCCACCTGCCAACGCCGGCCCCGCGCCGGCCGCTGGTAGCACCCTGCCGCTGAGTGCGGGAGAACGGCGCGGTCGAATCGTTCTGACCGCGCCGCTTCCATGCACTCAGCGGGGGACGACGTTGCGCAGCTCGCGGCCGGAGCGGAGTGCGGCGAGGTTGTCGTTCACCAACGCCGCGGCGCCGCGTGGACGGTTGCCCGCCACGTGCGGTGTGAGGACGAGGTTCGGTGCGTCCCACAGCGGGGAGTCGGCGGGCAGGGGCTCGGTCTCGGTGACGTCGAGCGCGGCGCCGCCGAGCCGACCGTCGCGCAGGGCGTCGCCGAGCGCGGTCTCGTCCACGGTCGCACCGCGGCCGACGTTGACGAACCACGCGTGCGACGGCAGCAGACCGATGACCTCGGCGTCCAGGGCGTGCCGGGTCGACGGCAGCGCCGGGAGCAGGGACACGAGCAGGTCGGCGTCGGCGAGGACGGCGGGCAGGTCGGTGCGGGTGACGACCGGGACGCCGTGACGCTCGCCCGCGCTGTTCGCGACGCCCGTGACCCGGGCACCGAGCGCGGACAGCAGCGGCGCGAGCCGGCCGGCGATCGACCCGAAGCCCCAGATCACGACGTGCGCGCCGGCGAGCGTGTACCGCTGCGCGGTCGTGGGGTCCGCCTGGGCGCGGTTGAGAGTCGTGTCCCAGCGCCGCTCGCGCTGGGCCGCCCCGAGCAGGTCGAGCCGGCGCACGGCCGCCAGGACCAGCGCGAGCGTGTGCTCGGTGACGGTGGCGTCGTGCAGCGAGCGTCCGGAGGTCACGAGCACCTGCGGGCCGAACCCCGCACCGAGCACGGCGTCCGGCCCGGCGGCCAGCGTCTGCACCCATCGCAGCCGGGTCAGGCGCGCGGCCGCGTCGGCGAGGTTCTCCGGCGTGTTGCCCCAGACGACGAGCACCTCGGCGTCGGCGTCGTCGTCCGCGAACGGTGCCGACACGTCGTAGGCGGCCACCTCGTCCTCGGGCATGAGGTCGAGGTCGAGAGGGAAGGTGCGGGGGACGAGGATCTTCACGGCTCCGACGCTATCGCGGCGGCCGGTCGCCTCAGGTCACCTGCACCCCGCTCTGCTCGCGGTCGAGCGCCCAGCGGTAGGCCTCGACGTCGCGCACCAGGTCGGTGTGCGGGCCGCGGGCGACGACCGCCGCCGGTCCGCCGTCCGCGGGCTGCGCGAGCACGAGCACCTCGTCGACGCCGACCAGCGCGCTGAGCCGGTGGGTCGCGAGGAGCAGACCGCGTCCCCGCGAGCGGCACACCTCGACGAGCCGGGCGACGAGCGCGTCCGCGGTGGCCGCGTCGAGGTGCTCGGCCGGTTCGTCGACGAGCAGCAGCGGTGCCGGGGCCAGCAGCGCCCGCGCGACGAGGAGACGACGGCGCTCGCCGCCGGAGACGGTCGTCGCGTCCGGTCCCAGGGTCGTGCCCAGACCGTCGGGCAGGGCGTCGAGCCAGCCGACGAGGCCGACGTCGGCGAGCGCCTCACGCGCTTCCTCTGGTGTCACGTCCCCCCGGGCGACCCGGAGGTTCTCGAGCACGGTGGTGTCGAAGACATGCCCGTCCTCGGCGACGAAGACGACCTGTCGGGCGAGTTCGTCACCCGGGACGTCGTCGACGGCCACGCCGTCCAGCGTGACGGTTCCGGCCTGCGTCGGCACAAGACCCGCTGCGGTCATGAGCAGCGTGGACTTCCCGATGCCGGAGGGTCCGACGACGCCGACGGCGCGCCCGGGCCGCAGCACGAGATCGATCCCGGTCACGGCCGGGTCCCTGCCCCAGCCGCACGCCACCCCGTCGAGCCGGGCGACGGGCGCGGTGCCCTCTGCCGTGCCGCCGCCGTGGACGGTCGAGCCCACGGGGGCGCTGTCCGCCACGGGAGCGTCGTCGGCAGCGGGCTCGGCGCCGTCGAGCATCGCCATGATGCGCTGGGCGGCGATCCGGGACCGGCGCAGCTGCACGGCCGCCGCGGGCAGGACGGTGGCGACCTCGAACACGGCGAGCGGGGTGAGCACGACGACGGACAGCTCCGTCGCGGTGAGCGTCCCGGCGGTGATCGCGGGCAGCCCGAGCAGGAGCGCGGCGAGAACCGCCGTCCCGGTGGCCCCGGCGACGAGCCCGGCGGAGAGACCTGCGGTGCGGGCGCCGTCGTCGTTCGCGGCGGCGAACTCGCGGTCGGCGGCGCGCAGCGCGGCCGTGCGGGTCTCGAGCCGTCCGGAGACCGCGAGCGGGCCGGCGTTCTCGAGGAGGTCGAGGCAGGCCGAGGTCATGTCGGCGCGCGCGGCCGCGCCGCGCACCTCGATCGTGCGGGCGGCCCGGGCGGACAACCAGGGGCCCACCACCGCCGCGACGACCAGGCACGCGGCGAGGGCCAGACCAGCGGCCGGGAGGAACGCCGTGAGCAGCACGACCGACCCCGTGCCGACGACCACCGCGACGCCCGCGGGGATGAGCGCACGCACGACGACGTCCCCCACCGCGTCGACGTCCGCCCCGACCCGTGCGAGCAGGTCGCCGCGCCGGAGCGCGACGACGGTGCCCGGGCGCCCGGCGGCGAGCGCGGCGTAGAGGTTGGCCCGCAGGACGGCCATGCCGCGCAGCGCGACGTCGTGGGACGCAAGCCGTTCGAGGTAGCGGAAGATGCCACGGGAGATCCCGAACGCCCGGACGGACACGACCGCGACACCGAGCGTCAGCACGGGCGGCATCTGCGAGGCGCGGGCGATGAGCCACGCGGCGACGGCGGCGAGCGCGACCGAGCTGCCGAGCGCGAGCGACCCGAGCACGACGGCCTTCACGGTGCGGCCCCAGCGCACGTCGAGCAGACGGACAGCACGCCAGAGCGGGTCGGCGGCGAGACGGTCGCGCAGCCGACCGGCGGACGCGCTCATGAGCGCACCTCCACCCGGTCCCGCGCGTCTGCGGCTGACCCTGTGTCGACGCCTGACGTCGCCTCGACTGCTGAGGTCACCGTCACGACGGTGTCCGCGAGCGCCACAAGGCTCGCGCGATGGGCGACCACGACGACGGTGCGGCCCTGGTCGCGCCAGGTGCGCACGGCGTCGAGCACGGCCTCCTCGTCGTGGGCGTCGAGGTGCGCGGTGGGCTCGTCGAGGACGACGAGGGGCACGGCGGCGGGGTCGCCGAGCAGGGCGCTCGCGAGGGCGACGCGCTGGCGCTGGCCGACGCTGAGCCCGACGCCACCGAGGCCGACGGGTGTGTCCCAGCCCTGCGGGAGGCCGGCGACCACGTGGTCGAGCCCGGTGATGCGCGCGGCGCGGGCGAGGGCTTCGCCCGTGACCTGCCCGACGCCGTCGAGCACCGCGTCGCGGACCGTGCCGGGGGAGAGGGTGGGGCGCTGGGGGACCCAGGCGATCTGTGACCACCACGTCGCCGGGTCGAGGTCTGCCAGGTCGTGGCGCTCGCCCGCCGGGGTCGTGATGACGACCCGGCCGGCGTCGGGGGCGACCAGGCCGAGCAGGACCAGGGCCGCCGTCGTCTTGCCCGCTCCGCTCGGTCCGGTCAGGGCGACGACGGACCCGCGGCCACCGGCGGCGCGTCCTAGCGTCGCGGTGAGACCGGCGGGCGCGAGGACGTCACGGTCGCCGGCGCGCACGCTCACGTCGTCGAGGGTGATCGTGGCGCCCGCGAGCGCGGGGGCAGGGACCGTCCCGCGGGGCCGGACCGGCTCGTCGAGCACGTCGAACGCCTGCTGCGCCGCGGCGATGCCGTCGGTGGAGGCGTGGAAGTGCTGCCCGACCTGCCGCAGGGGCAGGTACACCTCGGGGGCGAGGACGAGCACGGCGATGGCGGGCTCGAGCCCGACGTCGCCGTAGACGAGGCGCAGGCCCACGCCGACCGCGACGACCGCGACGGACAGGGTCGTGAGCAGCTCGAGGACCATGCCCGAGAGGAACGCGACGCGCAGCGTCCCCATGGTGGCCTTGCGGTTCGCCTCGCCGAGCTCGCGCACCCGCTTCTCGGGGCCGCGTTCGCGGCCGAAGGCCCGCAGGGTGGGCAGTCCGGCGAGGAGGTCGAGCACCTGTGCGCCGAGCCGTTGCATGACGACGAGGCGTCGCTCCGAGGTCCCGGCCGTGAGCTGCCCGACGAGGATCATGAAGATCGGCACGAGGGGGATCGTCACGGCGATGACGACCGCGGAGATCCAGTCGAGGCCGAGCACGACGGCGAGAGCGGCCGGGGTGACGGTCGCGGCGAGGAGCAGCTGCGGCAGGTAGCGCACGAGGTAGGGCTCGAGGGCGTCGAGGCCGCGGGTCGCGAGCGTCGCGACCGCGGGGCCGCGGCCGGTGGCGAGCCACCGGGGCCCGAGGGCGACGGCGTGGGTGACGACCTGCTCGCGGAGCTCGGCGACGGTCCGTGCGGAGGCGCGCAGGGCGAAGCGCTCCTGCGCCCAGGCCGTGACGGCGCGGGCGGCGACGAGGGCGGCGAGCACGGCGAGCAGGGGCGCGGCGCGGGACGTGTCGAGGGTGCCCTGGATGGCCGGGGCGAGCACCGCCGCGATCGTCAGCGCCTGAGCGACGACGAGCGCGGCGGTGACGAAGCCGAGTGCCGCCGTGAGGACGACGTACCCGCGCGCGGCGCGCGCCTGCCGCAGCAGGCGGGGGTCGAGCGGCTTCACCCGCCACCGCCGCGCCGGGTGGCCGGGTCGTCCAGCGCGTCGTCGCGGCGGGTCTCGTCGACCGTGAGGTCGATCGACGTGGCGCTGCCGGACGAGGGACCGCCGAACGCCGCGTCGCGGAGCTTGCGCAGCGACAGGCCGATGGGAGCGGGGATGTCCTTCGTCGAGAGCCGACGCCGGAAGACCCAGTAGGTCCACGACTGGTAGGCGAGGACGACGGGGACGAGGATCACGGCGACCCACGTCATCACCGTCAGGGTGTAGGTGGTGGAGGACGCGTTGTCGATCGTCAGCGAGTTCGCCGGGTCGGTCGCGGGCATGACGTCGGGGTACATGGAGCCGAAGATCAGCACGACGGCGGCGAGGATCGCGGTGGCGGAGAGCGTGAACGCCCACCCCTCACGGCCTCGCGCGTTGGTGAGGATCACACCCACGAGGCTCGCCGCCGCGACGACGACGGCGGCCCAGGTCCAGGTGACCGAGTAGGCGACCTGGGCCCACACGGCCCAGCTGCCCGCCACCACGAGCGCGGCGACCGCGAAGTACCCGGCGAGGCGGCGGGCCTCGGCCCGGGTCTCGCCGTCGGTCTTGAGCGCGAGGAACACGGCGCCGTGCAGGAGGAAGAGCAGGAGCGTCACCGCGCCACCGAGGAGGGCGAACGGGCTCAGCAGGGAGAAGAAGCCGCCGACGAACTGGTGGTCGGCGTCGAGCTCGACGCCGCGCACGAGGTTCGCGAACGCGACCCCCCACAGGACCGCCGGGATCCAGGATCCGAGGATGATGCCCTGGTCGCAGCGGCGTGCCCACACCGGGTCGTTGATCTTGCCCCGGTACTCGAAGGCGACACCCCGCACGATGAGCGCGAGCAGGATGAGCAGGAGCGGCAGGTAGAACCCGGAGAAGAGGGTGGCGTACCACTCGGGGAACGCGGCGAACGTCGCACCTCCCGCCGTGATGAGCCACACCTCGTTGCCGTCCCAGACCGGGCCGATGGTGTTGATGGTGAGGCGGCGCTTGGTGTCCTTCGCGCGGGGGTCCCGGTCCCGGGACAGCACCGGCAGCAGCATCCCGACGCCGAAGTCGAAACCTTCGAGGACGAGGTACCCGGCCCACAGCACGGCGATGAGCAGGAACCAGACGGTCGTGAGCTCCATGTGTCTGAGATCTCCAGTCGTGTCGAGCAGGTCGGGGTGTCAGTAGGCGAAGGACAGCGGCCGGTCCGCGTCGTCCTCGTCGTCGGCGCGGGCCTCCGGCGAGTCGTCGTGGACGACCTCGGGGACGCCCTCGACGGCGTAGCGGTGGATGAGCTTGAACCAGACGGCCGCGAGCACCCCGTACAGGAGCGTGAAGGCGATCATCGACACGAGCACGGTCGTGGGGCCCACCACGGTGGAGACGCCTCGCTCGGTGAGCAGCCGCACGGCGTCGACCCCCGTGGGGTTGGGGACGACGACCCAGGGCTGGCGGCCCGTCTCGGTGAAGATCCAGCCGAACGCCGAGGCGAGGAACGGCGTCGGGATCGCGACGAGCGCGACGCGGGAGAACCACACGTTGTCCGTGACCCGGCCCTTGCGCGTGAGCCACAGCGCCATGACCGCCAGCGCCGCGCTGCCGATTCCGAGGCCGATCATCAGGCGGAAGCTCCAGTAGGTCAGCGCGAGGTTCGGCGAGTAGTCGACCGGTTCGCCGGCCGCGGTCAGGTCGCCGTAGCGTTCGGTGTACTCCTCCTGGATGTCGTTGACACCGGGCAGGGGCGCGTTGAAGTCGCTCTTGGCGAGGTAGGACGTGAGCCCGGGGATCTCGAGGATGTGGTGGACGCCCTCGCAGCTGTTCGACAGGTCGCCGATGGTGAGCAGCGAGAACGGTGCGCCGCCCTCCGTCCCGTCGCAGAGCGCCTCGGCCGCGGCCATCTTCATGGGCTGCTGCTCGAACATCAGCTTGGCCTGCCAGTCGCCGCTCGCGGCGATACCCACGCCGGAGACGAGCATCGTGACCATGCCGAGGACGACGGCGGGCCGGTAGACCTCGCGGGCGAGGGTCACGTTCTCGGGGCGCCGGGTCCGTACGAGCCGCACCATCCACCAGGCGCCGATGCCGGCGACGAACGTCCCGGCGGTGAGGAACGCGGCAGCCACGGTGTGCGGGAACGCCGCCAGGACGGTGATGTTGGTGATCACGGCCCAGACGTCGACCATCTCCGCACGGCCCGTCTCGGGGTTGTAGATCGTGCCGACCGGGTGCTGCATCCACGAGTTCGCCGCGAGGATGAAGTACGCCGAGAGGTTCACCGCGATCGCGACGGCCCAGATGCACGCGAGGTGCACCTTCTTGTTGAGCCGGTCCCACCCGAAGATCCACAGGCCCAGGAACGTCGACTCGACGAAGAAGGCCGCGAGGGCCTCCATCGCCAGCGGTGCGCCGAAGACGTCGCCGACGAAGCGCGAGTACTCGCTCCAGTTCATGCCGAACTGGAACTCCTGGACGATCCCGGTCACGACGCCCAGGGCGAAGTTGATGAGGAAGAGCTTGCCGAAGAACTTCGTGAGCTTGAGCCAGCGCTCGTTGCCGGTGCGCACCCACGCCGTCTGCATGATCGCGACGAGGGGCGCGAGCCCGATCGTCAGCGGCACGAAGATGAAGTGGTAGACGGTGGTGATGGCGAACTGCCACCGTGCGAGATCGAGGACGTCCACGAACGCTCCTGAGGGTGAGCCGATGAGGGGGCGTGGCGAAGCCGGGGGCGTGCTGACCCGGCGTCAGGTCCAATGTGCCGCATCCAGGGCCGCTGGGGAACCCAAGACGCCTGTCAGAGCGCGCCTTGTGAGGATCTTCACAAGCGGGACCTAGGTCCCGGCTCCGCGGGCCCGAGGTCCTCGTGGTCACCGGTCGGGACCCTCCCGACCGGGCGTCGAGGGCGGTGCCTGCGGCCCGTCGCGGTGTGCGTGTCGGGTGCCCTCTGGGGGGTCCTTGGTCCGTCTCGTGCGATACTTGCCGCAGCAGGGAGGGAGCCACATCGCCCACCCCACGATTACGTGCTCGCAGCAACCGCGGTCAGCGGCTCGCGGAGCGCCGCCGCCCGGGACGAATGGCCCGGACGGCCTGGCGCCCCCGCCGCCCGCCCTTGCCGCCAGCCGCCACCGACGACTTCCGTCGCGGGGGCGACGCGCTCAGGTGCGCTCGTCCCGAGCGGCGACCGACCGCCCGGCGGTCCGCCCGATGTGGGAGCGGACCTCGGGGTACCAGGAGCACGACGCGTGACGTCCGAGACCACTCCCGCCTCATCCACCGACTCGAGCGGCGCACCCGCCGAGCCGACGACGGCGAAGAAGACCCCCCGCCGGCGGGCCACCCGCAGCGCCGCCGCACCGCGAGCGGCAGCCCCCGAGACCGGGAGCACCGTAGCCGCCACGACCGAGGCCGCCTCGACACCGACCGAGCAGAGCACGCCGACGAGCGCGCCCGCCGAGCCCGCCGAGGCACCCGCCGCGCCGAAGAAGCGCGCCTCACGTCGTGTCACCCGGACCACCGCTACCCCGGCGGCCGACGCCGCACCGGCCGACGGCGCGGACGCTGCCGCGCCCGCCGTGACCACTGACGTCGCGCCGGCCACCCCGCCGACGAAGAAGGCGGCCGCAGCGCCCCTCGACGTGCCCGCCGACGTGCCCGCCGACGTGGCGGAGACCCCGGAGACCGGGACCGGGCGCGCCCGCCGGTCCCGCAGGAGCACGACCCGGTCGGTGCCGGCCGAGTCGTTGGACGTCCTGTCGGAGTTCGGCCTGCGCGCCGGTGCCGACGAGCCGGCCTCCGCGCCCCGTACGGTGACCGTGCCCGACGCCGACACCCTGCTGGGAACGGCCGAGCCCGAGGCCCGCGCACCCCGCCGTCGCAGCGGTCGCCGCGCGAGCGCGGCACCGAACGCGCAGGACGCGGTCGAGCAGGCTGTCCCCGCCGAGCAGGCACCGGCCACCGAGCAGTCGACGGACCCCACGAGCACTCCCGACGAGCCCGCGTCCGACGCACCCGCCGAGACGACGACCCGCCGCCGCAAGGCGTCGGTGACCAAGGCTCCGGCGAAGAAGACCTCCCGGACGAAGAAGGCGCCGGCCGCCGAGGCGCAGGGCACCGAGGTGCCGAGCGCTGACGAGTCGGGTACGGCCGCGTCCGCACCGGCCGCACCGGCCGCAGTGGCGACCGAGGCGGAGGCCCCCGCGGCCGAGGCGCCTGCCGAGAAGGCGCCTGCCCGTCGACGCCGCCGCGCGACGTCGGCCACCACGTCGGCCCCTGCGGTCGAGCAGGACACGGCCGCGAGCGAGAAGTCCGCGAACGAGCCGGCCGAGCCTGCGTCGCAGCAGGAGTCGACCGTCCAGGTGCCGGCGCAGGCGGCCCCCGCCGACGCTGCGCCCGCATCCCGTCCTGCGACGACGGCGCTGCTCTTCCAGGCACCCGACGCCACCGCGGCGCCGCGGCGCTCGCGCCGCGCGCAGTCGCCGGCCGGTCCGCCGAAGACCGTCGAGCCCGAGGCGTCGACGCGAGCCACGGCGCCCGCGCAGAAGAGCACCGCACGATCGGACGACTCCTCCGGCGACACGGCGGCAGACGCCCCCAACCGGGCGCGGGACGCGGTCGCCGCGATCTTCTCCGAGGACGAGCTGGCGGCCATCGAGGCGGTGGAGCGCCTCGAGACGGAGCTCGTCGCGGACGGCGTCGACCTCGCCGACGAGGCCTTCGCCCCGGAGGACTTCGACGAGGACGCCGACGGCGCCGAGGGTCTCGACGACGAGGACGACGGTGAGCCGGGCGGCGCGCCGCGTCGTCGTCGCCGCCGCGGAGGCCGCGGGCGCCGCAACCGCCAGGGTGGCGAGGGCGGCTCCGACGACGACAACAACGGCGGGGACCGTCCGACCGAGCGGTCCGGCGAGGTCGTGGACGGCGACGACGCGACCGCGCCGGAGCCCGGTGCCACCGAGCAGGACGAGTCCGACGACAGCGACGAGGGCGGCGACGGCAGCTCGAGCCGCCGTCGGCGGCGTCGCCGCCGCGGTGGTCGCAGCGAGGGCGGCGAGAGCACGTCGCCGGCGCGTGGACGGTCGTCCCGCGAGCGCACCTCGTCCGACGAGGTCACCGCGCTCAAGGGCTCGACCCGTCTCGAGGCGAAGCGCCAGCGTCGCCGTGAGGGGCGTGACGCCGGTCGCCGCCGTCAGATCATCACCGAGGCCGAGTTCCTCGCCCGCCGGGAGTCCGTCGAACGGTCGATGGTCGTGCGTGAGCGCGGTGGCCGCACGCAGATCGCCGTGCTCGAGGACGGTGTCCTCGTCGAGCACTACGTCTCCCAGCAGTCGCAGGTCTCGATGGCGGGCAACGTCTACCTCGGTCGCGTCCAGAACGTCCTGCCCTCGATGGAAGCCGCGTTCATCGACGTCGGCAAGGGCCGCAACGCGGTCCTCTACGCCGGCGAGGTCAACTGGGACGCCGCAGGGCTCGAGGGCCAGCCGCGCCGCATCGAGCAGGCCCTGAAGTCGGGCGACTCCGTGCTCGTGCAGGTCACCAAGGACCCGATCGGGCACAAGGGCGCGCGCCTCACGTCGCAGGTCACGCTCGCCGGTCGGTACCTGGTCTTCGTGCCCGGTGGCGGGATGACGGGCATCTCCCGCAAGCTGCCGGACACCGAGCGGGCGCGGCTCAAGAAGATCCTCAAGGAGGTCGTGCCCGACGGCGCGGGCGTCATCGTGCGCACCGCGGCCGAGGGTGCGAGCGAGGACGAGCTGCGGGCCGACGTCGAGCGCCTGCGCCACCAGTGGGAGTCGATCACCGAGAAGGCTGCCAAGAGCTCGACGCACGCCCCGGCGCTGCTCCAGGGCGAGCCGGACCTCGCGATCCGGGTCGTGCGCGACATCTTCAACGACGACTTCTCGTCGTTGGTCGTCCAGGGCGACGGCGCGTGGGGCGAGATCTCCTCGTACGTCGAGGAGCTTGCGCCGGACCTGCGCGAACGGGTGAGCCGCTGGACCTCCGAGAAGGACGTCTTCGCCGAGCACCGGGTCGACGAGCAGCTCGCCAAGGGGATGGACCGCAAGGTCTGGCTGCCCTCGGGTGGTTCGCTCGTCATCGACCGGACCGAGGCCATGACGGTCGTCGACGTCAACACCGGCAAGTTCACGGGCACGGGCGGCACGCTCGAGGAGACGGTGACGCGCAACAACCTGGAGGCGGCCGAGGAGATCGTCCGCCAGCTTCGGCTGCGGGACATCGGCGGCATCATCGTCATCGACTTCATCGACATGGTCCTCGAGTCCAACCGTGACCTCGTGCTGCGCCGGCTCGTCGAGTGCCTCGGCCGTGACCGGACGAAGCACCAGGTCGCCGAGGTGACGTCCCTCGGGCTCGTGCAGATGACCCGCAAGCGGGTCGGGCAGGGCCTCGTCGAGGCGTTCAGCGAGACGTGCGACCACTGCAACGGTCGAGGCTTCGTCGTGCACGACGCCCCGATCGAGAAGTCGGGCAGCAGCGCCGGCAACGGTGGTGGCGGTGGCCACCAGGCTGGCGGCCAGCCCGAGGCGGGCGACGGCGACGGGTCGCGGGGACGCGCCCGGCGCAAGCGCGGCGGGGCGAAGGACGCGTCCGCGCCGGCCGCGGCCGTCGTCCCGGTCCTGCCGGAGGTCTCCTCCGAGGCGCGTGAGGCGGTCAAGGCGACGCTCGCGACGATCGCGGCGGCGGCGGCCCACGCGCACGAGCACCCCGAGCACGACGAGCACGGCGAGGCCGAGCAGGCGCACGTCGACCCGGAGCACACCGAGGACCAGGACGCACAGGTCGCCGCCGTACCTGAGCCTGAGCCCGAGCCCGAGGAGGCCGCCGAGCCGGCCAAAGGAGACGCCGAAGGCGCGGACGAGATGGTGGTCGTGGCTGACGCGGTAGAGGGCCAGGACGTCCGCGAGGGCGTGTGACGGTCCAGCACACCGAGGCGACGTCCCCGGGCGTGCCGGTCTACGGAGTCGGGCGACGAGCCCGGCTCCGTGGCTGGCGCCCGCGGGACGTCTCCGCGTACCGGGAGTGGTTGCGCCCCGAGCACGAGTGGCACCGGTGGGACGGTCCGTACTACCCGGTGCCGACGGACGCCGAGGCCGACGCCCACGTCGCCGGGCTCCCCGACTCCACTCGTGGCGACCGCTCGACCGGGCTGCCGCCGGGCCGAGCGGTCGTGGCCGACGTCGACGACCGCCTCGTGGGCACCGTGTCCTGGTACTGGGAGTCCCGCGAGACGTCCTGGGCGCGGATGGGCATCGGCGTCTACGACCCCGCCGTCCGGGGGCACGGGGTCGGGCGTGAGGCGCTCGCGCTGTGGACCACCTACCTGTTCTCCGTGACGGACTGGGTGCGGCTGGACTTCGCGACGTGGTCGGGCAACGGTCCGATGCTCGCGGTCGGTCGTGCGCTGGGCTTCGTCGAGGAGGCCCGGTTCCGCGACGCGCGGGTCGTCGACGGCGTGCGCCACGACGCGGTCGTCATGGGCGTGCTCCGTCGCGAGTGGGAGGCGAGCACGCCGTGAGCCGCCGTGCCGAGACACGGCCCGGCGAGCCGCCCCGCGGGCACGTCGAGGTCATCGCCGGCCCGATGTTCGCCGGGAAGTCCGAGGAGCTGATGCGCCGGGTGCGGCGCGCGCGCATCGCCGGTCGCACGGTCGAGGTCGTGAGCCACACCCTCGACACCCGCCGGGGCGCCGGGCGCGTCTCCTCGCACTCCGGCCTGGACATCCCGTCGCGTGCCGTGACCGACGCGGCCCGGATCGAGGACGTCGTCGGGGCCGACGTCGAGCTCGTCGCGATCGACGAGGCGCAGTTCTTCGGTCCGGGGCTGCTCGACGTCGTGGGCCGGCTCGCCGACCGGGGCTGCGTCGTCGTGGTCGCCGGTCTCGACGTGACCTTCGACGCGCGGCCGTTCGCACCGGTCTCGGAGCTCGGGGCGCTCGCCGAACGGGTGGATCGCCTGACGGCGGTGTGCGGGGTGTGCGGCGCGGACGCCGCGTTCCACGTGCGGCTCGAGGCGCCCGCCGCCGACGCCCTGCGGACGGCGGCGGAGCACGTCGGCGGGGCGGAGTCCTACCAGGCGCGGTGCCGGGTTCACCTCGCGGACGCGCCCTGGCGTCGTGGAACCGGCACCCCCACGGGCTGACGGCTCGACCGGGGGAGCCGGTGCATCCGGCTCTCGAGCGACGCCAGCCACGCGGCGCGCCGTTCGGGGGACACCTGGGCGACCCGGGCGTGGTTCACCCAGCGGACCCGGCGGACCCTGAGCTTGCGGAACACCCCGCGCACGACGGCCTTGTGGACGGTGCTGCCGAACCACCACCGGTAGACCGGTCCCGGTGTGGTCATGGTCGTGACGACCGTGACGCCCCGCAGGTGGTGGAACCGGCCGACGAGCGCCCCGATCGAGTTCTCGGTGTACGTCGTCCCGGGCACGAGGACCTTGTCGAAGAACCCCTTGGTGAGCGCCGGCATGACCTCCCACCACACGGGGAAGACCATCACGACGTGGTCGGCCGCGAAGAGCCGTTCCTGGTACTCGGCGACGAGCGGGTCGAGCGAGCGCTGGTCGCGCCAGGCTCCCAGGTCGTCGCGGCGCATGACCGGGTCGAACCCGTCCACGTCGAGGTCGATGACGTCGACCTCGTGGCCGGCGGCGACCGCGCCGCGTGCGGCGGCGGTGGCCAGAGCGCGGCTGAAGCTGCCCTCGTACGGGTGGTTGACGATGAGCAGGACGCGCACGGCGATCTCCTTAACGGTGTTCAGGTCGGACCACGACAGAGTTGCCGAACATTGTTAAGGTGTCAAGGCCGGGGCGGCGCCGGAGGGTGCTCGCCGAGATCCTCCGACGGACGGGAGCAGGGTGTGGGAGCAGGCACGGCACCACGAGCGGCAGCGCGGCTCGACCGCGAGCGCGTCGTGCGGGGTGCGCTCGCGCTCCTCGACGAGGTCGGCCTCGACGGGCTCACGCTGCGCCGGCTGGCCGACGACCTCGGTGTGAAGGCCCCCGCGCTCTACTGGCACTTCGCGAGCAAGGCCGACCTGCTCGCCGAGATGGCGACGACCATGCTCCGCGACCTCATCGAGGGCGCGGCCTGGGACGAGGCGACCGCGGCGGGCGAGCCCTGGCAGGAGTGCGTGCGCGAGTCCGCGGCGAACGTGCGGGCCATGCTGCTCGGGCGTCGTGACGGGGCGCGGGTGTTCAGCGGGGCGACCGTCTCGGGCGACCGTCTCCGGGAGGCGATCGCGGAACCGCTCGAGATCCTCACCGCGGCGGGGTTCTCGACCGAGGACGCGACCCGGGCGTGGGGGACGCTGCTCAGCTACGTGCTCGGCTTCGCGATCGAGGAGCAGTCGGCCGGTAGTGCACGGGCCGCCGCGGCCGGAGAGGACTCCACGGACCGCTTCACGTTCGGGGTCGACGTGGTCGTCGCCGGTCTGGAGGAGCGCCTGCGTCTCGCGTCGGAGACGTGGTGACGAGCGGCACGAACGAGTACGATCCGTGCTCGCTCGTGCGCACGCCGGCCCGGTCCCGTTCGACGAGGAGCATGGTGTGCCGGACCGGGATCACCATCCGGCCGCCGACGGCGAGCTGCTCCAGGAGCGCCTCGGGCAGCTCCGTCGCGGCGGCGGACACGAGGACCCGGTCGTAGCCGCCGACGACCGGACGCCCCAACGTCCCCTCGTCGGCGAGCTCGATCGCTGCCCACGGCATCCCGGTCGTCGAGAGGTTGGCCGCGCCCCAGCGGGCCAGGTCGCGGTGCCGCTCGAGGCCCAGCACGCTCCCGGTGGGGCCGACGAGGCGGGCGAGCAGCGCCGTCGTCCACCCGGAGCCCGCGCCCACGTCGAGGACGCGGGCGCCCGGAGGTACCGCGAGGAGCCGCAGCATCGCGGCGACCGTCGACGGCTGGGAGCTCGTCTGCTCGTGGCCGATGGCCAGCGGGCGGTCCTCGTGCGCGTGGGGCCGTTGGTCGGGCGGCAGGAACCTGCGCCGGTCGAGCGCGGTCATCGCGCGGGCCACGGCGTCGTCCACGGGTGCGTCCCGGCCCTGCGCCATGGTCGCCTCCGTCCGGTCGTGCTGATGCTGTCTCGATCCTGTCCCGGGCCTACCGCGAGCCTATGTCGAGCGGTGGCGAGGTGCGCCGGGGGCGGGCATGCTCGTCTGTGTGCGTCCGCAACGGGGCGGTCGCACGTCAACGTGGAGGTCGACATGAGCGGGACGGTCGCACGGATCACGAACATCAGCGCGCGCTCCGAGACGAGCTTCGAGGACGCCGTGCGCATCGGGGTCGAGCGGGCGAGCTCGACGCTGCGCAACGTGAGCGGCGCCTGGGTCAAGGACCAGAAGGTCGAGGTGCGTGACGGGCACATCGTCGCGTGGCAGGTCGCGCTCGAGGTCACGTTCGTCCTCGACTGAGCCGCTGCGCGAGCCACGAGCCCTGTTTGACCTGCGGCCCCGCAGTCCGTAACCTTGAGCGTCGGTGCGCTTGGATGCGCGCTGATCCCGTGTGCCCATGGACTGGTCGCACTCGCACGCTGCGGCGTACCGAGTACCCCCAAGACGGTCAGCCATGACGAGCACGCCGCAGACTAAGAGAGATGAGCAACAACGTGGTGTACGCGATCGTCAAGGCCGGTGGCCGCCAGGAGAAGGTGTCCGTCGGCGATATCGTCGTCGTCGACCGTCTGTCGGCTGACGCCGGCCAGTCCGTCGAGCTGCCCGCTCTCCTGCTGGTGGACGGGGAGAAGGTGACCACCGACGCGGCGAAGCTCGCGAAGGTCAAGGTCACCGCCGAGGTCGTCCGGGACGAGAAGGGTCCGAAGATCACGATCCTCAAGTTCAAGAACAAGACCGGCTACCGCAAGCGCCAGGGTCACCGTCAGAAGCTGACCCGCCTGAAGGTCACCGGCATCAAGTGACTCCCTCGACGGTCTCCCGGTTCCGGTGAGCGCCGTCGCAGCTGGACCCCCCCGTACTTCCTCAGCACGAAAGCAGGTTCGACATGGCACACAAGAAGGGCGCGAGCTCCTCGCGCAACGGTCGTGACTCCAACGCCCAGCGCCTCGGTGTGAAGCGCTTCGGCGGCCAGGTCGTGGGCGCCGGCGAGATCATCGTCCGCCAGCGCGGCACGCACTTCCACCCGGGCAACAACGTCGGTCGCGGTGGCGACGACACCCTGTTCGCCCTGACGGCCGGTGCCGTCCAGTTCGGCACGCGCCGAGGCCGCAAGGTCATCGACATCGTCGCCGCCGAGGCCTGAGCCTCACACGCACAGCTTGACCGGGAGGGGCGCACCGACGCGGTGCGCCCCTCCCGCTGTCTACGGCTCGGGGTCCCGTCCGCGGCGAACCCCGAGAGCAGCACCTTCGAGAGGATCAACCATGGCCACGTTCGTCGATCGAGTCGTCCTGCACGCCTCCGGCGGGGACGGTGGCAACGGTTGTGCCTCCATCCGCCGGGAGAAGTTCAAGCCCCTCGCGGGCCCCGACGGCGGCAACGGGGGTGACGGGGGCACCGTCAAGCTCGTCGTCGACCCCCAGACGACCACGCTGCTCGAGTACCACCACTCGCCCCACCGCCACGCGGCGTCGGGCAGCCAGGGCATGGGTGACGACCGGGACGGCGCCGCCGGCGGCGACCTGGTCCTCACGGTGCCCGACGGCACCGTCGTCAAGGACCCCGACGGCACCATCCTGGCCGACCTCGTCGGCGCCGGGGCCGAGTACGTCATCGCGGCCGGTGGCCGCGGCGGGCTCGGCAACGCCGCGCTGTCCTCCAAGCGTCGCAAGGCCCCCGGGTTCGCGCTGCTCGGCGAGCCGGGCGAGGAGGCCGAGGTCGTCCTCGAGCTGAAGACGATCGCGGACGTCGCGCTCGTCGGCTACCCGAGCGCGGGCAAGTCCTCGCTCGTCGCCTCGATCTCCGCGGCGCGGCCGAAGATCGCCGACTACCCGTTCACGACGCTCGTGCCGAACCTCGGTGTCGTGCAGGCCGGGTCGGCCCGGTTCACGGTGGCCGACGTCCCGGGGCTCATCCCCGGCGCGAGCGAGGGCAAGGGTCTCGGCCTCGAGTTCCTGCGCCACATCGAGCGCACGGCCGTGATCGTGCACGTGCTGGACTGCGCGACGCTCGAGCCCGGGCGCGACCCGATCAGCGACCTCGACATCATCGAGGCCGAGCTCGCCGCCTACTCCGGTGACCTGACGATCGAGGGCGGTCGCCTGCCGCTGACCGAGCGGCCCCGGCTCGTGGTGCTCAACAAGGTCGACGTCCCCGAGGCGCGGGAGCTCGCCGAGATGGTGCGTCCGGAGCTCGAGGCACGCGGCCTGCAGGTCTTCGAGATCTCCGCGGCGAGCCACGAGGGTCTGCGTCCGTTGACGTTCGCGCTGGCCGAGATGGTGGAGAGGTCGCGCCGCGAGGCGCCCGCTCCCGAGCCGACGCGGGTCGTGCTGCGGCCGCGCGCCGTCGACGACGCGGGGTTCACCGTCGAGCGCAAGAAGTCGGGCGAGGGCGGGTACTACTTCCAGGTCCGCGGTTCCAAGCCCGAGCGCTGGGTCCGCCAGACGGACTTCTCGAACGACGAGGCCGTGGGCTACCTCGCGGACCGGCTCGCACGCCTCGGTGTCGAGGAGCGCCTGTTCAAGACGGGTGCGGTGGCCGGTGACGAGGTGCGCATCGGGACCGACAAGAACGCGGTCGTCTTCGACTGGGAGCCCACGCTCCTGACCGGCTCGGAGCTGCTGGGCGGCCCCCGCGGCACGGACCTGCGGCTCGACGAGAGCCAGCGTCCGACGCGCTCGGACAAGCGCCGGGAGTACACCGAGCGCATGGACGCCAAGGCCGAGGCGCGCGCCGAGCTCTGGACCGAGCGCAAGGCCGGCACGTGGACGGACCCGAACGAGGACTGATCACCGGACGGACCGGGGCCGCCATGCAGGTGGTCCCGGTCTGACAGGTGAAATCGGGAGCGCACGCGCGGCGTCGACCGCCATGATGGTGCGGTGAACCCGCTCGCCGACCGCTCCCAGCTCCCGACCGCCCATCGTGTGGTCGTCAAGATCGGCTCCTCGTCCCTCACCGGCCCCGACGGCCACCTCGCGCTGGACGCCCTGCGCGCGCTGGCCGACGTCATCGCGGCACGGCACGCCGCGGGTGGCCAGGTGGTGCTGGTGACGTCCGGGGCCATCGCGGCGGGCATCGGCCCGCTGGGCCTCAGCGCACGGCCCCGCGACCTCGCGACCGCGCAGGCGACGGCGTCGATCGGGCAGGGGATGCTCGTCGCGCGCTACACCGAGGCGTTCGCGCGGTACGGCATCCGCGTCGGCCAGGTGCTCCTCACCGCCGAGGACACGGTGCGGCGCGGGCACTACCGCAACGCCCAGCGCTCGCTCGAGCGCCTGCTCGACCTCGGGGTGGTGCCCCTGGTCAACGAGAACGACGCGGTCGCGACCGACGAGCTGCGCTTCGGCGACAACGACCGGCTCGCCGCCCTGGTCTCCCACCTCGTGCGGGCCGACGCGATGGTCCTGCTCACCGACGTCGACGGTCTCTACGACGGGCCCCCGTCCCGTCCCGGCACGCGGCAGATCCGCGAGGTCCGGTCCCCGGCCGACATCGAGGGCATCGAGGTGACCGGGCGGGGGAGCGCCGTCGGCACGGGCGGCATGCTCACCAAGCTCGAGTCGGTGTCGATCGCGACGGCCTCGGGCATCCCGGTCGTGCTGACGAAGGCGGGCCACGCCGCGGGGGCGCTCGCCGGCGAGCCCGTCGGCACCTGGTTCGCCGCGACCGGCAAGCGCACCTCGCGTCGTCGGCTGTGGCTGGCGCACGCCGCCCGGACCCGGGGCCGGCTGGTGCTCGACGACGGCGCGGTCGCCGCGGTCCTGGGCGGCCGGGCCTCGCTCCTCCCGGCCGGGATCACCGCCGTCGAGGGGGACTTCGAGGCGGGGGACCCGGTCGAGCTCGTGGGGACCGACGGTCGGGTCGTGGCCCGCGGCCTCGTGGCGTTCGACGCGTCGGAGGTGCCCGGTCTCCTCGGGCGCTCGACGCACGACCTGCGCGACGAGCTCGGGGAGGGGTACGACCGCGAGGTCGTGCACCGCGACGACCTCGTGCTCGTACGGCGTCGGACCCGGTAGACGCCTGGCGGACGCCCGTTCACGATCCGCGGCGGCGCGGTTAGGCTGGCGAGATGACTCTCACACCTGACCGGACGACTGCTGCGGGGACGAGCGCGACGGGGACGTCGCCGGCGCCCGCGCCCACGTCCGCGGACGTCTCCGAGCAGGTCCGGGAGACCGCGCGCCGAGCGAAGGTGGCCTCCCGCGTGCTGGCCACCGCGACGCGCGCGACGAAGGACGCGGCCCTGCACGCCCTCGCGGACGCGCTCGTCGCGGCGAGCGCGGAGATCGTCGCGGCCAACGCCGTCGACGTCGAGCGTGGCCGGGCGGCCGGCACCTCCGCCGGGCTCCTCGACCGCCTCACCCTGACGCCTGAGCGGATCGGCGTCATCGCCGACGCCCTGCGCGAGCTGGCCGCGCTGCCCGACCCGGTCGGTGAGGTCGTGCGCGGCTCGACCCTCCCGAACGGGCTGCGGATGCGGCAGCTGCGCGTGCCCATGGGCGTCGTCGGAATGATCTACGAGGCCCGGCCCAACGTGACGGTGGACGCCGCAGGCCTCGCGCTCAAGAGCGGCAACGCCGTGATCCTGCGCGGCGGGTCGGCCGCGGCGAGCTCCAACGAGGTCATCGTGGCCGTGCTCGCCCGCGCGCTCGAGGCCCAGGGGCTGCCTGCGGACCTGGTCCAGTCGATCGACCGTCACGGCCGGCCGGGGGCGGTCGCGCTGATGCACGCCCGGGGCCTGGTCGACGTGCTCGTCCCGCGGGGTGGTGCCGACCTCATCCGGACCGTCCTGCAGGAGTCGACGGTGCCCGTGATCGAGACGGGTGTGGGCAACTGCCACGTCTACGTCGACGCCTCCGCCGACCCGACGATGGCGCTCGAGATCCTGCTCAACGCCAAGACGCAGCGCGTGGGGGTGTGCAACGCCGCGGAGACGCTGCTCGTGCACGCCGACGCCGCGGACGGCTTCCTCCCGGACGCGCTCGCGGCCCTCGCGCGCGCGGGCGTCGTCGTGCACGGCGACGCCCGGACCGCGGACCTCGCACCGGCCGACCTCGAGGTGCTGCCCGCCACGGACGAGGACTGGGCCACCGAGTACCTGGCCGCGGAGATCGCGGTGCGCGTGGTACCCGACCTCGACGAGGCGCTCGAGCACATCCGCACCTGGACCTCGGGGCACACGGAGGCGATCGTCACGCGCGACCTGGTCTCCTCGGAGCGGTTCGTCGCGGAGCTCGACTCGGCGGCGATCATGGTCAACGCGTCGACCCGTTTCACCGACGGCGGCCAGCTCGGCCTCGGCGCCGAGATCGGCATCTCGACGCAGAAGCTCCACGCCCGTGGGCCGATGGGCCTCGGTGAGCTGACGACGACCAAGTGGGTCGTGCACGGGGACGGTCACGTCCGTCCGTGACACGGGTCGTCGGCCGACGGGAACCGTCACCCGGAACCGTCGCCCGGAACATCACCGTGCGGCGCGGATCGACTGATCGCCTATACCAGAAATACCTGAGACTTGCCGGACCAGGCTTCCAACGGTTCGTGAGAGACTAGTCGGCGACCGGCCCCCGCCGGTCGTCAGGAGAAGAGCCGATCGTCTAGGAGGACGTCGTGGTTGCAGCCGTCGTGCAGGCCGCTCAAGAAGGTGCCGAGGCCGCTGCGCACCTGCCGATCTCACCCGTCGCGTTCGGGCTGCTCGGGTTCGGTGGGCTCGTGGCCATGCTGCTCGTGACGTACGCCTTCCGCAGCGTCGGCACCCGGCACTGACGACCGCCGGGACCACGCAACCGATGTCGTCGAGCACGCCTCGCCTCGGGGTGATGGGCGGGACGTTCGACCCCATCCACCACGGGCACCTGGTGGCGGCGAGCGAGGCCGCTGCGCGGTTCGACCTCGACGAGGTCGTGTTCGTCCCGACGGGCAAACCGAGCTTCAAGCAGCACACGCACGTCACGCCGCCAGAGCACCGGTACCTCATGACGGTGATCGCGACGGCGTCCAACCCCCGCTTCACGGTGAGCCGCGTCGACATCGACCGGCCCGGCCTGACCTACACGGTCGACACGTTGCGCGACCTGCGCCGGTTGCGACCCGAGGCCGAGCTCTTCTTCATCACCGGCGCGGACGCGATCGAGCAGATCCTGACCTGGAAGGATGCTGACGAGCTGTGGAAGATGGCACACTTCGTGGCAGTCTCCCGTCCGGAGCACCAGCTGAACGTCGACGTCCTACCGCCAGGTGCCGTGAGCACGCTCGAGGTCCCGGCGCTCGCGATCTCCTCGACCGACTGCCGCCGCCGTGCGGAAGCCGGTCAGCCGGTCTGGTACCTGGTGCCGGACGGCGTCGTCCAGTACATCGCCAAGCACGGTCTGTATCGAGGTCAGCAGGATGAGTGATCAGCAGGGGAGCAACATGCATCCCGTCCGTCCGTTGACGCGGCGCGAGATCCGCGAGCGCGAGGCGGCGGCCGCTGCCCAGCGGGCGGCCCAGGAGGGCGGCGTCCCGACCGGCCCGGCCGGTCCCGGCCCGTCCACGGGTGGTGGCGCCTACGGCGCGGCGCAGCCCAGCCCCGCGCCGAGCGGCCCGCCGCCCTCGCGGCGCACGCTGCGCGAGTCCGCGCCGTCCGCGTCTCCCGGGTACCCGAGCGGTTCCACCGGTTCCGTCGTCCGCCCGCCCGCCGCGTCGGGCGGGATGCGCCGGCTCGACGAGACCGGTCGCCTGACCCCGATCCAGGAGACGGCCGAGCGCGTCGCCATCCGCCCGCCCGCACCGGGCGGGTCAGCCGCTCCGGTGCGCCAGAGCGCACGTCCGGCCCCCTCGCCCGCGTCCTCGCAGTACGGTCAGCGACCCGCTGCGGCCCCACCCGAGCAGCCGCGCGTCCGCCAGGCACCGCCGCAGGCTCCGCCCCCCGGCGCGGCAGGTGGTGTGCCGCTTTCTCGCACGGCCTCCGCACCCACGGGCTTCCCTCCGACGAGCCCGCCGGACGCGCCCTCGGGCCAGGCGCCGCAGGGCGCGCAGCGCTCGTCGGCCTTCGCCGCGACGTCCGCGCAGCGGACGTCCACCCAGCAGACGTCCACCCAGCAGACGACGGCCTGGCAGGCCGCACCCCAGGCATCGACGGCGCCTTCGCCGGCCGAGGTCACCTCACCGTGGTCCACCGGCCCCTCCCGCTCGCCGAGCCAGGCGCCTGAGCCCGCGCCCGCCCCGGCCGACCTGCCATGGGCGTCCATCACGACCGGCGCCGGCGCGGCGCCCGCGCCGGCGCGCGAGCAGCGTCCCACCGGCCCGGCGCCCGCGGGCCCCCCGGCGGACAGCCTCTTCCCGAGCGTTCGCGGTGCCCAGGACGACGGCTACGACGACGAGGACGACTACGACGACGAACCGCCGAACCACGCCTACACGTGGTTGCACTACCTGATCCTCGTCGCGGTCGCGTTCGTGCTCGGACTTCTCATCTGGGAGCTCGTCCTGCGGGAGGACCCCACCTACGCGCTCGGACCGGTCCAGGCCGTCCTCGCATCTTCCGGCCTCGCGGCCGGACCACCCGATCTCGGCCGTTGAGGCAGGGACGAACGAACGGAGTGTCGTGACCGCTACGCAACAGGCTGTCGATCTGGCCGTGATCGCGGCTCGCGCCGCCTCGGACCGCAAGGCCGAGGAGATCATCGCGCTCGACGTCAGCGAGCAGCTCGTCCTCACCGACGTGTTCCTCATCGCTTCGGGGACCAACGAACGCCAGGTCTCCGCGATCGTGGACGCCGTCGAGGAGGAGCTCCACAAGGTCGGTGCCAAGCCGATTCGCCGAGAGGGCAAGGCGGAGGCGCGGTGGGTCCTGCTCGACTTCGGCGACATCGTCGTCCATGTCCAGCACGCCGAGGACCGCGTCTACTACGCCCTCGAGCGGCTCTGGAAGGACTGCCCGCTCATCGAGCTGCCCGAGGACGCGCGCGGTGGCTCCGGTGCGGTGGACGACTCCGACGGCCAGCCCGCCACGGGCGACGACGGTGCCATCCACCTCTCGCAGGACCCCACCGCGTGAGCGCTGGCACCATCGTCCTGCTGCGGCACGGGCGCACGGCGTACAACGCCGCGATGCGGCTGCAGGGCCAGGTCGACATCCCGCTGGACGGTGTGGGGGAGTGGCAGGCCGAGCAAGGGGCGAACGCCCTGCGCAGCGCGCACCGCCCGGCGCGCATCGTCGCCTCGGACCTCTCCCGTGCGCACGCGACGGCGGCGTACTACGCCCGTGCCACGGGCGTCGACGTCGTCCCGGACGCCCGGCTGCGCGAGCGCGGCTTCGGCGAGTGGGAGGGCCTGACAGGCGCCGAGCTTGCCGAGCGCTGGCCCGAGGAGTACGCCGCGTGGCGTCGCGGCGAGGAGCCGACCCGGGCCGGGGCGGAGCTCAAGGTCGACGTCGCGGCCCGTATGGTCGAGGCCGTCACCGAGCACGCGCAGGAGCTGGGCACGGACGACACGCTCGTCGTCGTCTCGCACGGTGCCGCGATCACGCTCGCCATCACGGCGCTCCTGGGTCTCGACCCGGCGCGCTGGCGCGGGATCTCCGGTCTGCACAATGTCCACTGGTCGCACCTGCACCGCTCGGGACCCTCCGCGGAGCCGGCGTGGCGGGTGGTCGCGCACAACGTGGGCGCCGGGTTCCCGCTCGACGAGTGGAACGCCGGACCGGATTGGAACTTGGAGCCGGTTTCTGCGTAGACTAGCGACGCTCCGCAGGGCGGGAAACCGCCCGGGGAGCGTGGACCAGCAATGGTTCGCGGGGCTGTGGCGCAGCTGGTAGCGCACCTGCATGGCATGCAGGGGGTCAGGGGTTCGAGTCCCCTCAGCTCCACCCATGTGATGACGCAGGACATCGTTGAGAGATGTCTCACGTCATCGTTTCTCTCTGAGAGCCCGGCCATCGGCCGGGCTCTCGTTCGTTGTTGCGTCAGTAGGTGCGGGTGGGGTCGACGGTGTTGTCGCCAGGATGTGACCGGTGGCGTGGTCGAGCCTCGCGATCGAGACCCGGCTGCCCGGGTCACGGTGCGGCCTGTGGTGCCTGGGGGAGATCGCCGGCCGGCAGCACTCGGTCCGTGCCGTCCTTGCTGAGCGTCGCGAGCTCTCGACCGGAACACGCCGAACACGACCGTCGTTACGACGAGCATGGTGACTCGTCGAGACAGCTCGTTCCGCCATCGAGAGATCCGTGTCGGGGCACAGCGCTGGCATCTGGTAGAGGCCGGACCGCAGGATGGCAGACCGACGATCGTGCTCGCGGCAGGCTTTCCGCAGAGCTGGTATGCGTGGCGGCGGGTGATGCCCCTTCTTGCCGAGCGGCACAGGGTGATCGCCATCGATCTGCCGGGGCAGGGCGACTCCGGCCCCTCCTCGGCCGGCTATGACAGCTGGGCGACGGCGGGGATCGTCGGTGACCTGCTCGATGATCTCAGGGTCGAGCGGACGGTCTTTGCCGGCCACGATGTCGGAGCCTGGGTCGGCTTCTCTGCTGCCTACCGTCTTGGCGACCGCCTCGCCGGGGTCGCGTTGCTCGACGGCAACATCGCAGGCGTGAACTTGAGCCTGGACGATACCGGCGGCTATGGAGGCTGGCACTTCATCTTCCAGCGCGTCCCTGAGCTGCCCGAGCTGCTCTTCACCGGGCACGAACGCGAGATCGTGCTGTGGTTCCTCCAGCGCAGCGCGCTGAACTGGCGAGCCACCTTCTCCGATGCGGACATCGATGAGTACGTCCGAAGCTACTCCCGCCCCACGTCGCTACGCGGCATGCTGGAGTACTACCGGGCGGTGCCGGAGAACGCTGCCCGCAACCGCGAGCTCTCCACAGCCCGGATCCCGATTCCCGTCCTTGCCGTTGTCGGCGCGGCCTCGGGATCACATGAGCTTCCGCACGGGCTGGAACCGATCGCCTCCGACCTCACGACGGTAAGCCTCGACGGTGCCGGCCACTATGTTGCCGAGGAGGAGCCCGAGTTGGTCGCCGACGCATTGGACGGCTTCGCCGTGCGGGCAGTCAGCGGACAGATCTGAGCCCGCTCTCACAGGCGTGGGCCAGACGCGTGACGGTGTTCCAACGACAGGTTCGTGAATGGAGCCATGCTCGCAGAGGCGATCGGCCCCGGATCTGAGCCGATCTGCGCCCTCTCGAGCCGGATGGAGCACACGGCGAAACCTAGTGTCGACGAGTCAGATCCGATCGATGAACCGGAGCAGCGAGCAATGTCCATTCCTTCTGTCAGGCCGTCCGGCACGGTCTTGTTGCGCGAGGTGCACCACGTCGGCTACGTCGTCGACGACCTCGAGGCTGCGGTGACGGCCGCGGTGCGGACCACGGGGGCCGGTCCGTTCTTCTACAGCGAGCACGTGCAGCTCGGCGAGGTGACGAGCGGTGGCGCACCCGCGACCTTTGACCACTCGAGCGCCATCGGACAGCTCGGTGACACACGCGTCGAGTTCATGGTGGTGCACGACTCGGCACCGCGACCGGTCAGCGAGAACCTGGCGACGCTCCGGACCCCGGCGCTCCATCACATCGCCTGGGCCGTCGAGGACTGGGACCTGGTCGTCGACTCTCTCGAACAACAGGGCGCGCCGTCCTACATGCAGGCACGCTTCGGGACCATGCACACGTCCTACCACGATGCCTCGCACCTCTTCGGCCACCATGTGGAGGTGCATCACAGGACATCCGACTTCGAGGCGTTCTTCGGCATGATCCGAGACGCCAGTCGGGACTGGGACGGTAGCGACCCGTTCCGTGCGCTGGCCCTCTAGGGTGTCTTGCGGCTGTCCCGGCCGCGGTGCGGCCGGGACAGCTCGGTGAGACGGCGTACAACGATGCCTGACGCAGCCAGGAGGTGGGTGTCATGGTCCAGGTGCTCGAGCCGAGGGAGCCGGACAGAGTGAGCGAGCTCGTCGACACCATCCGGTTGTCGGGTGCCCGGGACTCGACGGGCGTCCGCGTCGAGGTCGGCGGTGCGTGGGGCGTCCAGGCGGGCATCTCGCCACACGCAACACTCCACGTCGTGATCTCCGGTCAGGCCTGGGTCGCCGTACCGGAGGAGGCGCCCCGAGCGCTGCGGACGGGCGACGTCCTGTGGCTTCCGCCGGACGTCGAGCACAGCCTCGCCGCCTGCCCGGGACTGACCCTCGCCCCCTGCAACCACGCGACCGCCACACACGCTCGCCGTAGCGGACGGCCGATGCACGTCGGCCATCCGCCCACGCAGAGCCGACTGCTGACCTTGCACTACACGCATGACGCCGAGGTCAGCACCCCGGCACTTCTCGCGCTCTCCGCGCCTCTCCATCTCAGCGCACAGGAGAACCCCGGGCTCGTCGCCATCAGCCAGTTGATCGACGCCGAGCTCGCTCAGCCGCAGGTCGGCACGACAGCCGCCGTCAACAGCTTGGTCGACCTCCTTCTCGTGCAACTCATCAGAGCCGTGCTCGCGCGACGGCCCGACGACGCAGACCCTGCCGTGCTCGATGCGCGACTAGACCCGATCGCTCGCGACGCGGTGAGCCTGATGCACCGCGAGCCGCACCGCGACTGGACGACGGGCTCGCTGGCTGCGGAGATCGGAGTTTCCCGAGCCAGCCTGACCCGACACTTCACCGGCGCGATGGGGACCACGCCGGGCTCCTACCTGACCGGTTGGCGGATGGATCTCGCCGCGTCCCGGCTACGAGACACGGACGAGCCTGTCGGCATGATCGCGCGGGCCGTGGGCTATGCCTCTCCGCGAGCCTTCGCCCGCGCCTTCTACCGAAGTCGCCGCCAGACGCCGAGCCAGTACCGGCACCACTCCCGTGAGCGCAAGCGTGCGGCCAGCAAGGGCGTCGACGCGTCGACGACGCCGGACATGCCTGCGGACGCGGCTGTCGAACCGACCGCTTGACGGAACCGGCCGTCGAAGGCTTCTCAGGGACCGCAGCGCTGGGGCCGTCGTGCTGCGTCCCGTGAACCAGTCGGGCACTCGAACCGGCCATCAGGGTGGGGCGGGGAGTGCAGACGTCCTCGGCACGTCCGCGCATCTCGCCGAGGGTACCGCCGTGGATGCCACGGGCGTACCATCGGGCGGTATGGCGGCTCCAGTCGGCCCGCAGGTCGTCCGCGCGGGCGAAGGCGATGTCACGGGCGAGCCCGGGCTTCTCGACAGGTTCCTCATCGAGAGCGCGGGATCGGGCGGCCGTCTTGCGCTCGTCGAGCATGTGCTGGGGCCGAAGGTGCTGGCCGCCCCCGTGCACCGGCACAGCCGCGAGGACGAGTACACCTTCGTGCTGAGCGGCACGCTCGGAGTGGTCGAGGAGGGTGTCGAGATCACGGCTTCGTCGGGCGATCTCGTCGTCAAGCCGCGGGGGCGCTGGCACACCTTCTGGAACGCGGGTGACGACGAGCTCCGTGTGCTGGAGATCATCGTTCCTGGTGGCATCGAGGCGATGTTCCGCCGACTCGCTGAGCCCGGTGGGGAGTACTCGCCCGAGACGCTTCCCGCCCTCGCGGCCGAGTATGGCGGCGAGGTGGACTTCGAGGCGACGATGCCGCTGGTGGAGCGGCACGGGCTCGTCTTCTAGGGCGGCAGCGGGAAGGGTGCGCCGCGAGGGGTTGTGTGGCATGCAGAGACGGCTCAGGGCGAGGGGCGCAGGGCCGCCAGGATCCCGTCGCCGTAGCGGTCCAGCTTGGCCTGGCCGACGCCGCTGATCTGGCTCAGCTCATCCAGGTCCGTCGGTCGTCCGGTGGCCACGGCGCGCAGCGTCGCGTCGTGGAAGACCACGTAGGCCGGCAC
Organism: Oerskovia flava; assembly: GCF_026163685.1. Classification (GTDB taxonomy): domain Bacteria; phylum Actinomycetota; class Actinomycetes; order Actinomycetales; family Cellulomonadaceae; genus Oerskovia_A; species Oerskovia_A flava. The sequence continues at coordinate 147,392 of NZ_JAOXSR010000005.1, read as the reverse complement.
GCCCTGCTCCTTGGCGGTCGACGCCCGCCAGGCGCGGAGCAGCTCGAAGACCTCCTGGTCGGCGTCCGACAGCGTGACCGCCTCCGAGGCGGCCCCGCTGGCGCGTGCGGGCTTCCGGCCGCCACCCTGGGGCCGCGGGTCGCGGCGCAGCCGTACCTCGCGGCGACGGCCCAGGACCTCCGCGCTGGCTGCCGTGAGCAGCAGCGTGCCGTGGTTCGAGTCCACCTCCAGCAGTCCCTGGGCGAGGAGCTGGCGAGCGACGGACCGCCACTCGCCGTCGGACAGGTCGTCGCCGACGCCGAACACGGTGAGGCTGTCGTGCCCCCACTGGGTGACCTTGGGTGTGGACTTCCCCTGCAGGATGTCGACCACGTGCCCGACGCCGAAGCGCTGGTCGTGCTCGCGGTCGAGCCGGTACACGGCCGACAGGAGCTTCTGGGCGGCGATGGTGCCGTCCCAGGCCTCGGGTGGGTTCGCGCAGGTGTCGCAGGCGCCGCAGCCGCCGGGGTGGTCCTGGCCGAAGTAGCGCAGGAGCTGGGCTCGGCGGCACTCGACCGTCTCGCACAGCGCGAGCATCGCGTCGAGGTGGGACGAGAGCCGACGGCGGTGGGCGGGGTCACCGTCGGAATCGGCGATCATCTTGCGCTGCTGGACGACGTCGGCCAGCCCGTAGGCGAGCCACGCCGTGGACGGCAGGCCGTCCCGGCCCGCGCGGCCGGTCTCCTGGTAGTAGCCCTCGACCGACTTGGGCAGGTCGAGGTGCGCGACGAACCGGACGTCGGGCTTGTCGATGCCCATGCCGAACGCGATGGTCGCCACCATGATCACGCCGTCCTCGCGCAGGAACCTCGACTGGTTGGCCGAGCGTACGTGCGCGGGCAGGCCCGCGTGGTACGGCAGGGCGCGGATGCCCTGGTCGGTCAGCTGCTGGGCGGTCTTCTCCACCGACGCACGGGACAGGCAGTACACGATCCCGGCGTCGCCCGGGTGCTCGGTGCGCAGCAGGTTCAGCAGCTGTCTGCCCGGGTTGTCCTTGGGGGCGATCCGGTAGGTGATGTTGGGCCGGTCGAAGCTGGCGACGAAGTGCCGGGCCTCTGCCAGGCCCAGGCGGGTCGCGATCTCCTCGCGGGTGTGCTGGGTCGCGGTGGCGGTCAGCGCGATGCGCGGGACGCCGGGCCAGCGCTCGGCCAGCTCGCCGAGCCGCAGGTAGTCGGGGCGGAAGTCGTGGCCCCACTGGGACACGCAGTGCGCCTCGTCGATCGCGAACAGCGCGATCGTGCCCTGGTCGAGCAGCCGGGCGGTGGACTCGACGCCGAGCCGCTCCGGCGCGAGGTACAGCAGGTCGAGCTCGCCCGACCGGTAGGCGTGCTCCACGGCGCGCCGCTCGTCCGGGTTCTGCGTGGAGTTCAGGAAGCCGGCCCGGACGCCGAGCGCGTCCAGGGCGTCCACCTGGTCCTGCATGAGGGCGATGAGGGGCGAGATCACGACGCCGGTGCCGCGCCGGACGAGTGCCGGGACCTGGTAGCAGAGCGACTTGCCGCCGCCGGTCGGCATGAGCACGAGAGCGTCGCCGCCGCCTGTCACCGTCTCGATGATCTCCTGCTGGTCGCCGCGGAACGAGTCGTAGCCGAAGACGTCGCGCAGCACGTCGAGAGCGGTCACGGTCGGGGCGGCGTCCGGGAGCGTCATGGCCGCCAGTGTGCCAGGGGCCGCTGTCACCGGCGGAATCTCAGAGTGCACCGAGGTCACGCAGGGCGGGCAGCGCTCGCTCGAGCATGGCGGTGGTGGCGGTCAGGCTGATCCGGAAGTGGGCGGGACGGTCGAACACGGTCCCGGGCAGCACGAACACACCGCGATCGGCCAGCTCCGCCACGAAGGTGACCGCGTCGCCGCCCGGTGCGGCGGCCCACAGGTAGAACGTGCCCTCGGGCACGGTGACCGAGTATCCCGCCGCGCCGAGCGCCTGCACCATGAGGTCCCGTCGCCGCTCGAGCTCGACGAGGTCGATCGAGACGGCCTCCAGGGCGGGCACCGCGTACTGCATGAGGGCGTCGGGGAAGCCCCATCCCAGTCCCAGCTGCAGCGGGAGCAGGGCGTCGCGCAGCTCGGCGCGCTCTGCCCGGGGGATCAGGGGCGAGAGCGCGAGGTAGCCGAGGCGCTGGCCGGGAGCGAGGAGGACCTTCCCGTAGCTGTAGTCGATCAGGGTCCACGGGTAGCAGGCGGCCGGGCTCGTGAAGCCGACGCCGTCGAACCGGATGCGCCGGTACGGCTCGTCGGACAGCAACCAGACCCGCCGACCGTTGCGCGCCGACGCCTCCTCGAGTGCCCTCGCGAGCTCGGCCAGCCTGCCCTCGGCGTAGACGCGGCCGGTGGGGTTCGCGGGCGAGTTCACGACGACGATGCGCGTCCGGGGCGTGATCGCCCGGACGACCGCCTCGACGTCCAGGTCGAAGGTGTCCGCGGCGAGCGGCGCGTTGACCGGGACGAGGTCGGCCGCACGGAGCATCGGGGCGTAGAACCAGCCCGGCTCGGGGATCACGACCTCGTCGCCGGCGTCGGCGACCAGCCGGAATGCGAGCGCGATGGCGCCGAACGCACCCTGGGTCATGGCGATGTCGTCCGGCTCGAAGGGGAGGCCGAGCTCGCCCTGCAGGCCGGTGGCGATCGTCTCCCGGGCCGGGGCGAGGCTGGTCTTGTAGGCGAACCAGTCCTCGGCGCGTGGCTCGAGGTTCGCCCGCAGCGCGTCGACGAGCGCGGGCAGCGGCATCTCGTGCGGGTCGCCGAACGTCAGGTCGACGACGTCGTGGCGCCCGTCCATCGCGCGCAACGAGACGAAGAAGGACGTGACGGGCTCGATCGCGTCGCGCGCGGCGTGCGCCCGCCCTGACAGCTCCATGCCTTGCGCTCCTTCGCGAGATGCCGTCCGCTCCGACGCTCCTCATGATGCTCCCGAAACGGTGGGCGCAACACCCCGGGGACGTGCGCGGCAGCCGAACCCTTCCGGTGCCCTGCGTCACGCGCTGCCCTACGCTGATGAACGGCCGTCCCGTCGGTGAGCGACTCCAGGGGAACGATGACGAACGCGATCGACTTCAAGAAGACCTTCGACCCGTACCGCGCGCGGCGTGGTCAGTTCCGGGTCGTCGACGTGCCGGACCTGCGCTACCTGATGGTCGACGGCCACGGTGACCCGAACACCTCGGTGGCCTTCGCCGACGCGCTGGCCGCGCTCTACCCGGTGGCATACACGCTGAAGTTCGCCAGCCGGCGTGAGCTCGACCGGGACTATGTCGTCCCGCCGCTGGAGGGTCTGTGGTGGGCGGCGGACATGGACGCGTTCACGACCGCACGGGACAAGTCGCAGTGGGACTGGACGGTGATGCTCATGGTCCCGGACTGGATCGACGCGGACCGGGTCACGTCCGCCGTCGAGCAGGTGCGCACGAAGCGTGCGCCGGCGCGCCTGGACGACGTCCGCCTCGAGGCGCTGTCCGAGGGCCGGTGCGTGCAGACGCTGCACGTCGGGACCTTCGAGGACGAGGGCCCCGTGCTCGAGCGGCTGCACCGGGAGATCATCCCCGGGCAGGGGCTGGCGCCGACGGGCACGCACCACGAGATCTACCTCAGCGACCTCCGCAAGGTCGCACCCGAGAAGCAGCGCACCATCCTCCGGCAGCCGGTCACCGCAGCGCCCGCACCGGACGCATAGCGCCCGCACGCCGGTCGACCCGAGGCACGGGTGCGTCCTCGCGCGGCCACGGACCGGGCAGAATGGTTGCCCGATGAACACTTCCTCGCCCCGGAGCGACGCCGCGCCGCTCTTCCCGCTGCGCCCCGTCGTGCTCGGAGCGTTCGTCCCGACCCTCGTCTTCGAGATCGGTATCGGCGCCATGCTGCCGGTCGTCGCCGTGACGGCGACGGGCCGCGGTGCGTCGCTGACCGTCGCCGGCCTCATCATGGCGCTGCTGCCGATCGGCAAGATCCTCACCGACCTGCCCGCGGGAGCGCTCGCCGCGCGGCTCGGGGACCGGCGGGCGATGCTCCTCGCGGGCGGGATCGCGGTCGCCGCCTTCGTGACCATCGCGACCACGGCGAGCCTGTGGGGCCTCGGGCTCGGCGTGCTCGCCCTGGGCAGCTCGTCGGCGGTGTTCAACCTCGCCCGGCACGCGTACCTCACCGAGATCACCCCACCGCTGCGGCGGGCGCGGGTCCTGTCGACGCTGGCCGGGGTCCACCGGATCGGGCTCTTCCTCGGCCCGTTCGCGGGCGCGGCCGTCATCGCCGCGACCTCGTTGCGCGGCGCCTACTGGCTCGGCGCGGTGGCGTCGCTCGCGGTCGTGGCGATCCTTGCCGTCGTGCAGGACGAACCCCGCTCGCCGACGCCACGGTGGACCCGGGACCGCGGCGGCCGGGACGCTCCTCGCACGAGCGTCGCGCGCGTGGCGCGCGAGCACCGTCGCCTGTTCTGCACCCTCGGCGTCGCGGTGCTGCTCGTGAGCGCGGTGCGGGGCGCACGGCAGACCGTGCTGCCGCTGTGGGGCGAGTACCAGGGGTTCGACCCCGAGGTCACGTCGCTGCTCTTCGGGCTCTCGGGCGCGCTGGACATGCTGCTGTTCTACCCGGCGGGCAAGGTCATGGACCGGTTCGGTCGGCTGTGGATCGCGGTCCCGTCGATGCTCACCATGGCGGCCGCGCTCGCGGCCCTGCCGTTCGCGCACTCGGTCGCGTCGGTGGCGGTGGTCGCCGCGCTCCTCGGGCTCGGCAACGGCATGGGCTCGGGGATCATCATGACCCTCGGGTCCGACGTCGCCCCACCGGACGTGCGCCCGACGTTCCTCGGGATCTGGCGCCTGTTCCAGGACACCGGTGACGCTCTCGGCCCGCTGGTCCTCTCGGGCGGGATCGCCCTCGGGTCGATCGCCGCGGGCATCTGGGTCACCGCCGGCCTCGGGGTCGGGTCGGCAGGCGCCCTGCTGCGGTGGGTGCCGCGCTACTCCGAGCACGCGAACCTCACCACCCGCCGAGCGGCGGCCGCCGCGCACGACCGGGATTCCCCTGGCGGCTGACGTCGCGGTCGCCCTAGCCTGCTCGGATGGGACGGACGAGCAGATGACCGGGACCGACGACGCGGCAGACTTCCCGGACCCGTTCGACCACCACGTGACGAAGGACGGGCGCGTCCGGATCGCGCGTGGTGGACGGGTGGTCGTGACGGTGGCAGGTGGTGCGGCCGGCCGGCTCGTCGCCCTGCTCGAGCGTGCAGCCGGGGACGAGATGGCGACGCAACAGCTCCTCGCGCGGGCGACGGGCAACTACCGGCGGGGCAACGAACGGCCGAGGTGAGCACGCGGGGCCGGGGCTGTGCCCGGGATCACACCACGAGGCCTCGCCCGGGTGTCACACGGCGTCGTCGACGCGTGTCTCCATGTCACCGGCATGCCCACGGCCGTGACCGTGACCCAAGACCATGACCCGAGGAGGCACCATGGCCCGCATCTCGCTCGACCCGCCCCGCACGATCCTCAACCGTGTGCTCGCGACGTACTCCCGCCGACGGTACGGCGACGTGCTCGAGCCGCTGCGCGCCGTCGGGCACCACGCAGCGGTCACCAGGACCTACGCGCTCACCGAGCTGGGCGTGGGCCGCTGGAAGGCGCTCGACCCGGGGCTGACGTCGCTCGCGGTCATGGCGAGCGCCGTGGCGATCGGCTGCTCGTGGTGCGTCGACTTCGGGTACTGGGAGTCGGAGCACCAGGACACCGACCCGGCGAAGCTGCACGACGTGCCGCGCTGGCGCGAGGCGGGCGCGTACTCGCCCCGTGAGCGCCTCGTCCTGGAGTACGCGGAGGCGATGACGGCGACCCCGCCCACCGTGACCGACGAGCTCGCGGACGCGTTGCGCGACGACCTCGGCGACGCGGCGTTCGTCGAGCTCACCGCGATCGTCGCGCAGGAGAACTACCGCAGCCGGGTCAACGCCGCGCTCGGCCTCACGAGCCAGGGCTTCAGCGACCGCTGCGAGATCCCGCCCGCGGGGAGCCTCGCCGGGCGCGGTACCGGGTCGACAGGCGGCGACGGGCAGGAGAACCTGCAGGGGTGAGCGACCACCGGGGCGACGCCGCCGACCACTCTGCCGGACCTGTCGGACCGTTCGTCGAGCACCGCCGGCTGCTGTTCACGGTCGCCTACGAGATGCTCGGCTCGGCGCAGGACGCGGAGGACGTCGTCCAGGAGGTGTGGCTGCGGTGGTCGGCCGCCGACCGCGACGACGTGCGAGACGCGCGCGCCTACCTGGTGCGGGTCACGACGCGGCTCGCGCTCAACCGCCTGCGGACGCTGAGGTCGCGTCGTGAGACGTACGTCGGGCCCTGGTTGCCCGACCCGATGCTCACCGCCCCGGACGCCGCGGCGCCGCTCGAGCAGGCCGAGGACGTCTCGATCGCGCTCCTCGTGGTGCTGGAGACCCTGTCGCCGACCGAGCGGGCCGTGTTCGTGCTGCACGAGGTCTTCGGGGTGGGGTACGCGGAGATCGCCGACACGCTCGACCGGCGCGTCGACGGCGTGCGCCAGATCGCGCATCGGGCGCGCGAGCACGTCAGGGCGCGACGGCCCCGCTTCGCCCCCGCGGACGTCGAACCGGAGGAGGTCACCCGCCGCTTCCTCGAGGCCTGCGTGACGGGGGACGTCGGCACGCTCGTCGAGGTCCTGGCCCCGGACGTCGTCTTCGTCTCGGACGGCGGTGGCAAGGCGAAGGCCGCCCTGCGGCCGATCAGCGGTGCCGACAAGGTCTCGCGCGCGCTGGTGGGGTTCGCGGCGAAGCCCGAGACGACGGCGCTGCGCTTCGAGCCCACGGGGATCAATGGTGAGCTCGGCGGTGTGTGGTGGGACGGCGACCGGGTCGTCATGGGTGCGGCCATGGTGCTCGACGGCGACCGGATCGCGCGCGTCTACGTCTTCCGGAACCCGGACCGGCTCGCCGGGCTCAGGCGAGCGTGATCGCCCCGAGGGCACCGACGGCGAGGGCGAGGAGGAGCGAGACGCCGATGATGACGACGTGCACGGTGAGGAACCGCGTGGGCCTGCCGTCGGCGTCGCGTGCGCGCGGGTCCTTGGCGATCCGGCCGAGGAACCTCGGCCACACCAGCAGGTTCCAGGCGGCGGTGACGAGCAGGACGATCGACCAGGCGACGGGGAGCTCCACCCCACGAGTATCGCCGCCGCTCGCCGCCGCGCCGCCGTGGGGAGGGGTGCCCGCGGTGTGGCGTTGCGCACGTCGACACCGTCCAGGCATGAGGTTAGCCTTACCTGCCTGAGGCTGGCGCCGTGCCGGTCGGCGAGGAGACCACACGTCATGCCCAACCACCAGCTCGTCCGCCCGGCCGAGGCCCACGTGGTCACCGCCGAGGTCGTCGCGTCGCAGCGCGTGAGCCCCCACGTCGTCCGGGTGACCGTGGGCGGAGAGGGTGTCGGACGCATCGCCCCGATGGGCTTCGACCAGTGGTTCCGGCTCTTCCTGCCGCGCGAGGGGCAGGATGCCCTGCGGCTGCCGACCAGCTCGTCCGGACTCTGGTACGTGCAGTACCTCGCGACACCGAAGGCGCGCCGTCCGCACGTGCGCAACTACACCGTCCGCGCGCTGCGGCCCGAGGCGGGCGAGCTCGACATCGACTTCGTCGCCCACGGGGAGACCGGACCGGCGTCGAGGTTCGCGCTCCGGTCGCGGCCCGGGGACCGCGTCGGGATCCTCGACCAGGGCATCGGCTACAACCCTCGCGCGCCGCACGACTGGACCCTCCTCGTCGCCGACGAGACGGGGCTCCCGGCGGTCGCTGGGATCTGCGAGTCGCTGCCCGACGACGCCCGCGGCCTCGCGCTCGTCGAGGTCCCCGACCTCGCGGACGCCCAGGAGTTCCGCACACCGCCCGGGGTCGAGGTGCGCTGGCTCGCGAGGTCTCACCACGGGGCGGGCGCCGACGACGCCACACCGGGTGCGCTGGCGCTCGCGACGCTCGTCACGGCCGAGCTGCCGTCGGGTCCTGTCTACGCGTACGCGGTCGGGGAGTCGGCGCTCGCGACCGGTGCGCGGCGGCACCTGGTGAACGACCGTGGCGTGCCGAAGCAGAGCATCGACTTCGTCGGCTACTGGCGCGAGGGGCGTGCCGCCGCGGGCTGAGCGCTCAGGTCTTGCGGAGCTGGTGGAACATCGGGCAGTCGAACGGGTCGCGGGCGGAGAGCCCGACCCGGTTGAGGTAGCGCACCACGATCCCGTAGGACGCGATGATGTTGGTCTCGGTGTACGGCAGCCCGATCGTGGCGCAGTGCTCCCGGACGATCTCGCGCGCACGGGCGAGGTGCGGGCGCGGCATGCTCGGGAACAGGTGGTGCTCGATCTGGTAGTTGAGCCCGCCCATGAGCACGTTCATCACACGTCCGCCAGTGATGTTGCGCGAGGTGAGGACCTGCTTGGACAGGAAGTCGAGCTTGCTGTCGGCGGGGATGATCGCCATGCCCTTGTGGTTCGGGGCGAAGGACGCGCCCATGTAGACACCGAACACGGCGAGCTGCACACCGAGGAAGGCGAAGGCCATGCCGAGGGGCAGCGCCCAGAAGACGAGGGCGGCGTAGATCGACAGCCGCAGCGCGATGGTCACGATCTCCCCGGTCCGCGCGGCGCTGCGCGGGGAGGACAGCAGCGACCTGATCGAGATGTAGTGCAGGTTCAGTCCCTCGAGGGTCAGCAGCGGGAAGAAGAGCCATCCCTGGTAGCGCGTGACGAGGGCGAGGAAGCCCTTCTGCTGGGCCGCGTCCTGCTCGAGGAACGAGATCGTGTCGATCTCGATGTCCGGGTCCTTGCCGATCCGGTTCGGGTTGGCGTGGTGCCGGTTGTGCTTGGTCATCCACCACGAGTAGCTGATGCCGACGACGCCGTTGGCGAGCACACGACCCATGCGGTCGTTCGCGGGGCCGGACTCGAGGACCTGCCGGTGGGACGCCTCGTGGGCGACGAACGCGAACTGCGTGAAGAGCAGCCCCAGGGCTCCGGCGATCAGGAGCTGGAACCACGAGTCGCCCAGCAGGACGAAGCCCGCGACGGCGCCACCGAGCGCCAGGGTCAGGATCCCGAGCGTCCACGCGTAGTACCCGTGCGTGCGGTGCAGCAGGCCGGCGTCGCGCACGGTGCGCGACAGCGCGGTGTAGGTGCTCGTGACGGTCGATCCGTCGCCGCGCCGCGGCGTGGTGGCCCGGAATCCGGGCTGGACGGCAGCAGTGCTCATACGTTCCTCGCAGGGGGTCGGTGACGACTTCCCAGCCGCGGGTGTGAGCGTGCGCTCGTCGAGAAGATGGTGTCGAGTCTACGGGGTGAGCCCTGCGGCACGTGAAGGACCGACGAAGGATCAGTGCCGACCTCGGCCCGCCTGGGCGGGCCGTCAGGCGTGCGAGGCGACCGTGCCGTCCGCGAGCTGGTCGAGACCGTCGAGCTCGGACGCGGCCCACTGCGCCTGGCCGAGGCTCGGGATCATCGTGGCGATCTCGCGCTGCCAGCCGGTGAACCGGTCCGGGAAGCAGCGCTCGAGCACGTCGATCATCGCGGTCACGGCGGTCGAGGCACCCGGGGAGGCACCGAGCAGACCGGCGATCGTGCCGTCGGCCGACGTGATGAGCTCGGTGCCGAACTCGAGCACACCGCGACCCTGCGCGTCCTTCTTGATCACCTGCACCCGCTGGCCGGCGGTGATCTTCTCCCAGTGCTTCGGGTGCGCGGTGGGCACAAAGCCCTGCAGCGCCGCGAACTTGGTCTCGGGACGGGCCGCGAGCTGACCGACGAGGTACTGCGTGAGGTCCAGGTTCTTCAGCCCGGCGCCGAGCATGGAGCCGATGTTGTTCACCCGGAGCGACGCGACGAGGTCGAGCAGCGAGCCCTTCTTGAGGAACTTCGGGCTGAACCCGGCGTACGGGCCGAACATCAGGTAGGTCTTGCCGTCCACGACACGGGTGTCGAGGTGGGGCACCGACATGGGGGGCGACCCGACGTCGGCCTTGCCGTAGACCTTCGCGTGGTGCGCGGCGACCAGCTCGGGGTCGTCGGTGCGCAGGAACTCGCCGCTGATGGGGAACCCGCCGTAGCCCTTGGCCTCCGGGATGCCCGCCTTCTGCAGCAGGGGCAGCGCCCCGCCGCCCGCACCGACGAACACGAAGCGCGCGTCGACGGTGTGACGGGCGTCCTGCGCGTTCCAGGAACGGTCCTTGACGGAGATCCGCCAGGACCCGTCCTTGCGCTGCTTCAACGAGCGGACCTCGTGCTCGAGGTAGAGCTGGGTGCCGTTCGCGACGAGGTGGTCGACGAGCTGGGTCGTCAGGGCGCCGAAGTCGACGTCCGTCCCGCTCGTCGCCCGCGTCGCGGCCACGGGCTCGTCCGGGTCGCGCTCGGCGACCAGCAGCGGCGCCCACTCGGCGATGACGGCCGGGTCGTCGGTGTACTCGAGCTCGCTGAACAGCGGGTGCGCGCTGAGCGTGTCGAACCGGCGCCGCAGGTACTCGACGTTGGCCGCGCCGCGCACGAACGTCATGTGCGGGGTGTGGCTGATGAAGCTCGCGGGCTCGGGGAGAGCGCCGGTCGTCAGGAGGTGGTGCCAGAACTCGCGCGACGCCTCGAACTGCTCGTTGATCGCCACCGCCTTGGTGATGTCGATCGAGCCGTCGGGCTTCTGCGGCGTGTAGTTCAGCTCGCAGAGGGCCGCGTGCCCTGTGCCGGCGTTGTTCCAGGGGTTGGAGGACTCCTGCGCCACGGCACCCAGCCGCTCGTAGATCCGCACCGTCCAGGTGGGCTCCAGGAGCTGGAGGAGTGCACCGAGGGTGGCACTCATGATGCCTCCGCCGATGAGCGCTACGTCGATCCGGTCGCCCGAGTTCTCGTTGTTCGCCACCCGTCGATCGTACGCTTGTGAAGTTGTGCACATGATGTGCTTTCCGTCACGGGCGTGCGTCACATCCGGGCGGGACCTTGGTCCTCAGGGGCGCTCCGCCCGGCATCTCACGGGTACAGGAGGCTCTTGCGCCAGGTCCGGGCGTGCGGGTCGGTCCCGGACGAGTAGCGCAGCCGGACCTGACCGTGCGGGCCGGTCGCCGCCCAGAACTCCACGGACGTCGGCACGAGCGCGTACGACGTCCACGTCTCGGCGACGGTGCCCGGCTCGGCCCGGACCCGGCCGAGCGCCGCGTCGTAGGCGTCCCGGTACTCCTCGAGCGACGCGAGCGGCTCGCTCTGGTGCGCCACGAGCGTCTCGGCGCGCGAGCCCTCGGGGCGCGCGAGGAAGTCCGCGGCCCCTGCCTCCGGGTCCTGTACCGCGACGGGACCCGTCAGCCGGACCTGGCGGCCCAGCTCCCGCCAGAAGAACGTCATCGCGGCCCGCGGGTTCTCCGCCAGGTCGCGGCCCTTGGGGCTGTCGCGGTGCGTCGCGAAGAACCACACGTCCGGTGCGACGTCCTTGAGCAGGAGGGTCCGTGCGTCCACCTGCCCACGGGAGTCCGCGGTGGACAGCGTCGCGGCGTGCGGGAGCACGACACCCGCGTCGATCGCGTCGTCCAGCCAGGTGAGGAAGAGCCGGGTGGGGGTCCGGGGCGCGGTGCGCGGGTCGAACGCGGGGAGGTCGGCACCGAGGCGTGCAGCACCGCGCAGGCGCTCGCGCAGGGACGGGGTAGGGGCCGCAGGGCTCCTGGGGATCATCGCGCTCCTCGGGATCGTCGCGACCGCGGTCCGGTCGGCGGGTGCACACCGTGACCCTACCCATCCGCACCCATCCGCGTGGTGAGGTCTAGCGTGGGGTCGTGGACGTCAGGCGCCGGGTGCTCGTGGTCGCGATCCTCGCGTCCTTCGTGTCGTTCCTGGACGGCTCGGTGGTGAACGTCGCGCTGCCCGCGATCTCGGCCGAGCTCGCGACGGACCCCGACCAGGTCCTGGGCCTGCAGCAGTGGGTCGTCGACGCCTACCTCATCACCCTCGGTGCGCTGATCCTCGTGGCAGGGTCCGTCTCCGACGTCTACGGACGCCGGCGCGTGCTGTGGTGGGGCCTCGTCGGGTTCGGCGTCACGTCGGTGCTCTGCGCGCTGGCCCCCACCGGGGCCGCGCTGATCGTGGCCCGGGCACTGCAGGGGGTCGCGGGCGCGCTGCTCGTCCCGAGCTCGCTCGCGATGATCGTCTCGGCGTTCACGGGTGCCGCGCAGGGCCGGGCGATCGGGATCTGGACGGCCTGGACCGGGACGGCATCGATCATCGGGCCGCTGCTGGGCGGGGTCTTCGTCGACACGCTGTCGTGGCGGTGGGTCTTCGGCATCAACGTGCTGCCCGTCGCCGCGACCCTGTGGCTGCTGCGCGGGGTCGCCGAGGGGGAGCGGCTCGGCGGCCGCACCATCGACGTGCGGGGCGCGATGCTCGCGGCGGTCGGGCTCGCCGGGACGGTGTTCGCCCTCATCGAGCAGGGTCGCTTCGGGTGGGCGAGCCCGGTGGTCTGGGGTCCCCTCGTGGTCGGACTGGCGGCGCTCGTCGCGTTCGGTGTCTGGGAGCGCCGCGCACCTGACCCGATGCTGCCGCTCGCGCTCTTCGAGCGCCGCAACTTCGTCTGGGGAAACGTCGCGACCGCGGCGATCTACGGCGCCCTCTACTTCGGCATGTTCGTCGTGACGCTGTTCGTCCAGCAGGTCGCGGGCTACAGCGCGACCGCGGCCGGGCTCGCCCTGCTGCCGGTGACGCTCCTGCTCCTGGCGCTCTCGACGACGTTCGGCACCCTCGCCGGCCGGTACGGTCCGCGACTGTTCATGACGCTCGGTCCGGTCCTCGGCGGGTGCGGGTTCCTGCTCATGCTCACGGCGACCGCGCAGGCGTCGTACCTGACCCAGATCCTGCCCGGCGTGCTGCTCTTCGGGCTGGGCCTGGCGGTCACGGTCGCCCCCTCGACGGCCACGATCCTCGGTGCCGTGCGGCCGCAGGACGCCGGTATCGGGTCCGCGGTCAACAACGCCGTCTCCCGCGTAGCCGGGCTGGTGGTCATCGCCTTCGCGGGACTGATCATCGGCCCGCGGCTCGACGTCGAGGGGTTCCACCGCGCGCTCGTGGTCACCGCGGCGCTGCTCGTGGTCGGCGGCCTCGTCAGCTGGGCGGGGATCCGCAACCCGCAGCGGACGCCCACCTAGGGCGACCCGGGGACGAGCGGCGTCGCTCTCTCAGCCCAGGGCCTCGACGTGGTCGACCAGGGCGGCGTACGCGCGCTCGACCTCGCCCTCGACGACGTCGATCGTCCGGGTCGCGGGTCGCGACGCGACGACGTCGAGCAGCCCGGCCTGCATGCTCCCCAGCGCCTCCAGGCCGCCGCTGCGCTCGAGCAGCGCTGCCGCATCCAGGTGCGTGGGATGGGGCTGGACGACGCCCGGCGCGGTGCGGCTCGCGAACCGTGCACGCACGTCGTGGGCGTCGGCGAGCAGCGCGACCTCCACGAAGGGCGCACCGACCTCGTCGGCGACCTCCGCGAGGCGCAGGACGAAGTCCGGGCGCCCGAGGAACTGGGGCACGATCACGTCGTGCCCCGCCCGCAGGTGCCCGCGCACGACGCCGATCGCGGCGTCCCGCGCGAGCGTCCCCGCCTCGACGGGCCGGTCCAACCAGCCACCGATCATGCCCCGCAGGACGTCGAGGTCCAGGGCGAGGCACAGCGGGTGCCGCTGCGCGTACAGGTGGGCGAGCGTGGACTTGCCCGTGCCGGGCGCGCCGTTGAGGAGGATCAGTCGGGGCATGGCCCCAGCATCTCAGCCGCTGACGGCGACCCGGCACCCACGTCCTGCCCGGGCCCGGATCAGACGCGGACCACGATCTTGCCCCGCACGTGGCCGGACTGGCTGAGCTCGTGCGCGCGGGCGGCGTCGGCCAGGTCGAGGACCTCGGCCACCTCGGAGCGCAGCACGCCCGCGTCGGCCAGCCGGGCGATCTCGGTGAGGTCCGCGGTGTCGGGGCGGACCCAGACGTAGTGCCCGCCCAGCTCGTCGCGGGCCGCCGGGTCCGCGATCGACGCGACGGTCCCGCCGTCGCGCAGCACCTCGCCCGTGATGGCGAGCGCGTCGCCCCCCACGTAGTCGAGCACGACGTCCACCCCGTCCGGAGCCAGGGCCCGGACGCGGCCTGCCAGGCCGTCACCGTAGGTGACCGGCTGCGCACCGAGCGACCGCAGGTACTCGTGGTTGGGCTCCGACGCCGTGCCGATGACGTGGGCGCCGAGCGTGCGCGCGATCTGCACGGCGAACGACCCGACGCCGCCCGCGGCCGCGTGGACGAGTACCGTGTCCCCGGACCGCACGCCCGCGCGCCGGATCGACTGGTAGGCGGTGAGCGCGGTGAGCGGTGCCGCCGCGGCCTCCTCGAACGACCACGACGCCGGCTTCTTCGCGAGGGTGCGCACCGGGGCGGCGACGAGCTCGGCGAACGTCCCGCCGGAGACGGCGCCGCCGATGACGTCCTTGCGCACGTACCCGAAGACCTCGTCACCGACCTCGAGCTCCGGGGTGTCGAGGCCGACCTGCTCGACCACGCCCGCGACGTCCCATCCGGGGATCACGGGGAAGACCGAGTCGGTCACGGCGTCGAGGTACCCCTGGCGGACCTTCCAGTCCACGGGGTTCACGCTCGCCGCCCGGACACGCACGAGGACGGAGTCCGGCCCGACCTTGGGGGTGGGGAGCTCGGAGAGCTCCAGGACGTCGGGGCCGCCGAAGCGGGAGTAGGTGATGGCTCGCATACAGGCGCCAACCGCCGTGCCGCCCGCCGCATTCCGAGCGGGCTCAGCCCTCGGCGGCGCTCGCGTCCATGTAGAGGGACTCCCACTGGTGACCGTCGGGGTCCGCGAACGCGCGGGAGTACATCCAGCCCTCGTCCTGCGCGGTACGTGTCTCGGAGCCGCCTGCCGCCACGGCCAGGTCGACGAGCGCGTCGACGGCCTCGCGGCTGTCGACGCTCAGCGCGTTGATGACCGCGACCGTGGTCGCCGTGTCAGCGAGGTCCTTGCCCGTGAACTGCGAGAAGAAGTCGCGGGTCAGCAGCATGACGTGGATGGCGTCGCTGATGACGATCGCGGACGCGTTCTCGTCGGTGAACTGCTCGTTGACGGTGTACCCGAGCCGGGTGTAGAAGTCCTTGGCCTTCTCCAGGTCGGCCACGGGCAGGTTGACGAAGATCTGGGTGGTCATGTCGGTCTCCTCGGTCGGTCCAGGGGGCGTTCTCGTCGGGTAGACCGGCGGCCGCGCCGAAACTCATCGCAGACCCACCACGACGTCCTGCGGCGCCTTGTCCGGCCGCCACCCCCGCCACACGGCGTGCCGGAGCTTGCCCTCGCCACCGCCCGGGCCCGGGCCCGTCCAGTCCGCGTGCACGACCTCCGCGACACGGTCCGCCGTCACCCACCGCGCGTCGGACGCGTCGGCTGCCGGGACACCGGTCGCGGGGGAGGTGGCTCGCGCGGAGCGCGCCAGGGTCGTCGCGAGGTCCCTCCGTTCGGCATCCGTGAAGCCCGAGCCCACCCGCCCCACGTACCGCAGCCCGCCGTCGTCGGGCACCGCGAGCAGCAGCGACCCGACCAGGTGGGCGCGGTCGCCGTGACCAGGCCGCCAGCCCACGACGACGACCTCCTGGGCGAACGAGTGCTTGAGCTTGATCCAGGTGCGCGACCTCTTCCCGGCCACGTACGTGCCGTCGCGGCGCTTGGCCACGACCCCCTCCAGGCCGAGCCGCCTGCTCGTGCTCATGGCCGCCTCCAGGTCGCCCTCGAACACCGGCGGGACGTGCACGGGCGCCACCGGCTGCACGATCTGCTCGAGCAGGGCGCGTCGCTCGTCGTAGGGGCGCCGGGCGAGCGACCGGCCGGCGGTCTCCAGCACGTCGAAGAGCATGAGGTCGACCGCGACCTTGGACCGGGCGGCCGCCACGTCGCCGGCCTTCGTGAGGTTCGCCCGCTGCTGCAGGCGGCGGAAGCTCGGGCGGCCGCGCGCGTCGAGCGCGACGATCTCCCCGTCGAGCACCACGGGCTCCGACCCGTCCGCGACCGTGCCCGCGAGCGCCTGCAGCTCGGGGTAGGTGGCCGTCATGTCGTTGCCGCTGCGGCTGAGGAGCCGGACGCGGCCGCCCGCGACCTCGGCGATCGCCCGGAACCCGTCCCACTTCATCTCGAAGGCCCACTCGTCCTGCTCGTGCTCGCCGGGGTCGCCGGCCGCGCCGACGTCGAGGGCGGTGCCGGCGCTCGCGAGCATCGGCCGCCAGACCTCCCGTACCCGGGTCGGCGTCCCGCTCGGCTCGTCGGCCGGCTCGTGGTGACCGGCGGGCTCGTCTGCCTGCTCGTGGTGGCCGCCGGCGGGTTCCCCGGCCGGGGCCATGAGGTGGATGAGCCAGGAGTTCTCGTCGCCCCCGCCGCGCCCGCCGGTGTGGATGAGCGCGAGGCGCCGGGTCCCGTGCCGCTCGCCGTGCAGCGTGACGATGACCTCCTCGCCGTCGCGCCACTTCTCCAGCTCGTAGGTCCCTGCGTCCCAGATGGTCACCTCGCCCGCGCCGTACTCCCCGGCCGGGATGGTGCCCTCGAACGAGCCGTACGCGAGCGGGTGGTCCTCCGTCTGGACGGCGAGGTGGTTCGTGCGCGGGTCGGTGGGTTCGCCCTTGGGCAGCGCCCAGCTGACGAGCACGCCGTCGTGCTCGAGGCGGAAGTCCCAGTGCAGCCGGCGTGCGTGGTGCTCCTGGATGACGAAGCTGTTGCCCGTCGAGCTGGGCGGCGCCGCCGCCGGCACGGGCTCGGGGGTCTTGGCGGCGTCCCGCATCGAGCGGTAGGTCGCGAGCCGGTCGGTGCCCGACGCCGCGGCGCCCTTGGCCTCGAACGTCGCCATCCGGCCGGGGGTGGGTTCGAGCGCGGCCAGCCGGCCGGTGGCCACCGCGGCCAGCGGGTCGCCGAGCGTGCGCACCCGCTCGACCACCTCGTCGGCCTCCAGCTGGCCGAGGTCGGGGTCGTCGAGCTCGTCCCAGGTGCGCGGCGCGGCGACGGTGGGCCGGTCGCGCCCGCGCAGCGAGTAGGGGGCGATGGTCGTCTTGGCACCGTTGTTCTGGCTCCAGTCCACGAGCACCTTGCCCCCGCGCAGCGACTTCTTCATGTCGCTCACGACGAGGTCGGGGTGCTCGGACTCCAGGTGCCGGGCGAGCTCCTTCGCGACCGCCGAGACCGCGTCGGAGTCCTGCGCGCCGTCGAGCGGGGCGTAGAGGTGGATGCCCTTGGACCCGCTCGTCACGGGCATCGGCTCGAGACCCATCCCGGTGAGGACGTCGCGCGCGAGCCGGGCGACCTGGGCGCACTGCGCGAGCCCGGCGCCGGGTCCCGGGTCGAGGTCGAGGACGAGCCGGTCCGGGTTCTTGCGTACCCCCGTGCGGCCGAACTGCCACTGCGGCACGTGGATCTCCAGGGCGGCGACCTGCCCGAGCCACGTGAGCGTCGCGAGGTCGTTGACGAGCGGGTAGTCGCTCGTGCGCGTGGAGTGCTCGATGCTGCGGCGGCGCACCCAGGACGGGGTGCCGGCGTCGAGGTTCTTCTGGAAGAACATCTGCCCGGTGACGCCGTCCGGCCACCGCTTGCGGGTGGCCGGACGGTTCGCCGCGTGCGGGACGAGCACCTCGGCGACGGCGGCGAGGTAGGCGAGCACGTCAGCCTTCGTCGTGCCCGTCGCGGGGTAGAGGACCTTGTCGAGGTTCGTCAGCGTCAGACGGTGCCCGTCGACGCTCACGGTCTGGCTCGCGGACCGGTCGGTGGCCATGCCTCATCGTCGCGGTCGCGCGCCGTGCCCGCACCCGCGGATCAGTCCCAGCGGAAGTTGCGCGCGGAGATCAGCCCGCCCACCACGACCGCGGCGACGAGCGCGACGACGTGGCTCACCTCGACGGGTCGGCCCACCCACGCCGCGCCGACCGCCTGGACGGCGGCACCGAACGGGAGCGCCTCGCCCACGGTCTGGACGGCGGCGGGAAGGTTCTGGGTGCCGCCGAACATCCCTCCGGTCGCACCGAACGCGAAGAACAGCACGAGCCCGATCGCGAGCGACGAGTTCGGCGTGGGGGCGACGGCCGCGACGACCATGCCGACGGCATACATCGCGGCCGCCGCCAGGACGAGCACACCGAGCGCCTGCCACGGGCGGGCGGGCAGGTGCGCACCGAACGCGGTCGTCGCGACCACCAGGGCGAGCGTGATCCCCACGACCGTCTGCAGCGCGCTGACCACGACCTGCGCGACGAGCACCATCGCCGGGGACGCCGGCGTGACGGACAGGCGGCGCAGGACGCCCGAGCGCCGGTAGGAGGACAGGAAGCTCGGCATGTTGACCACGCCGATCGTAGCGATGACGATCGTCAGCACGAGCGGCAGGACGTACAGGTCGAACACCGTCCGCCCACCGGTCCCGGCGATCGTCTCGTCCTCGGCCTGGCCGATCCCGTACATGACGAGGATGAGCAGCGGCAGACCGAGGGGGACGACCAGGCCGGCGGTGTCGCGCACGACCATCCTGGACTCGGCGGCGACGAGGGCCGCCCACGCGTGGGGACCGGGTCGGTGGGTCCGCGCCACGTCGGCGGGAGCGGTGGTGGTCATGAGGTGGCCTCCTGGTGCTCGAGCGGGGTACCGGTCAGGGCGAGGAACGCGTCGTCGAGGGTCGCGCGCTCGAGGCGGGTCTCGGTCGCCACGACGCCCGCGTGCACGAGCGCCGTGCTCACCTCCTGCAGCAGCTCGCCCGAGCCGGAGACCGTGACCTGCTCCCCGGCGACGTCGACGGCCTCGAGACCGGGGACCCGGTCGAGGACCCCTGCGGGGATCGGTTCGTGGACGCGGAAGCGGACGCGCTGCGCGAGCCCGGTGGACGCGACGAGCCCGGCGGGCGTGTCGTGCGCGACCACCCGCCCGGCGTCGAGCACGGTGACCCGGTCGCACAGCCGCTCGACCTCCTCCATGAGGTGGGAGACGAGGATCACCGTGACGCCGTCGGCCCGCATGCCCTCGACGAGCGACCAGATCTGCCGGCGGCTCTGCGGGTCGAGCCCGGTCGTCAGCTCGTCGAGGATCACCACGCGCGGCGCCCCGAGGAGGGCCAGCACGATCGCCAGGCGCTGCTGCTGGCCACCCGAGAGCTTCTCGTACCGCACGTCACGCTGGTCGTCGAGCCCGACCGTCGTGACCAGCTCGTCGGGGTCGGCGCCCGTGGCGTAGAAGGTGCGGAACAGGCGTGCGATCTCCTGCACCGTCAGGGCTCCGTGCAGGGACCCGGACTGCAGCTGCACCCCCAGGACCTGACGCACCGCCGCGCGGTCGCGCTGCGGGTCGAGGCCGAGGACGCGCACCCTCCCGGCGTCGGGGGAGCGGATCCCCGCGATCATCTCCACCGTGGTCGTCTTGCCCGCACCGTTGCGCCCGAGGATCCCGAGGATCTCCCCCTCGTGAGCGGTCAGGCTCACGGCGTCGACCGCGACCATCTCACCCGACCGGGTCCGGTAGCGCTTGTGCAGGTCGTGCGCCTCGACGGCGTGCATACGTCCTCCTCCTCGTGCGGGCTGCTCGCGCGGGTCCTCCGCGAGCGACGCGACCGACGCTACGAGCGCGGGTGCTGCGCGCGCGTGTGCCGACGGTCATCCGTCGTGCCCATGACTTCCGGCACCCGTGCACGCACCGACCACCTCCGTAAGGTGGTGGTGTGCGACGTGATCCGGAGGTCTGGGGCGGGCTTGCCATGCTCGTGGTCGTCCTCGCGGTCGGCACGATCGTGCCGGTCGCTGCCCCGCCGGGCGCGCTGCTCGTGCCGACGGCCCTGTGGGTCGCCCTGTTCGTCGCCTTCCTCGTCGCGACGGCGGTGCTGCTCATGAGCGAGGCGCTGCGCACCGCGGTGCTGTACACCGTCTACGGGGCGCAGGTCCTGCTCGTCGGGACGCTCGTCGTCCTGGCGCCGGGCGCCGGGTGGCTGCCGATCCTGCTCGTCGTCGTCGCGGCCATGAGCACCTACGTGGTGCCGGTGCGCGTCAGCTACGCGACGATCGCGGTGAACACCGTGGTGATCCTGGTCGCCTACGGCGGCGACGGCGGACTCCCCGAGGTCGCGCTCATGGCCGGGCTCTACCTCTTCCTCCAGGTCGCGAGCGTCTCGTCGACCCTCGCGCTGACCCGCGAGCGGACGATGCGCCAGGAGCTCGCCGAGGCGCACGTCGAGCTGCGGGCGGCCGCGGTGCTCCGCGACGAGGCGTCCCGGACCGACGAGCGCTTGCGCATCGCCCGCGAGCTCCACGACGTCCTCGGGCACCAGCTCACCGTCCTGACCCTCGAGCTCGAGACCGCGACGCACCGTGACGGCGAACGCTCGCGCGAGCACGTCGAGCGCGCGAAGTCGGTCGCCCGGGACCTCCTCGGCGACGTCCGCGAGACCGTCGGCGAGCTGCGTCGCCGGGCACCCGAGCTGACCGAGTCGCTCGGGGCGATCGTGCGCGACGTGCCTGCGCCGCGCATCGAGCTGACCATCGCCGACGACGTCGCGGCCGACGAGGAGCAGACGGTCACCCTCGTGCGGGTCGTCCAGGAGGTCGTGACGAACACGATCCGGCACGCCGGGGCGGACGTGCTGCGGGTCGAGGTCGACGCCGACCCTGGGGGCGGCCTCCGCCTCACCGCGCGCGACGACGGGCGCGGCGCGGAGCCCGTGCACCACGGCAACGGGCTGCGCGGCATCGCCGAACGGATCGGGGCGCTCGGGGGCACCGTGGACTTCGACGGGTCGGACGGCTTCCGTGTGGAGGTCGCGCTCGCACCGGCGACCACGCCCGCGCTCGCGCGCGGAGGTGCCCGGTGACCCGCCGGGTCCGGGTGCTGCTGGTCGACGACCAGACCCTCGTGCGCCAGGGGATCCGCAGCCTCCTGGAGATCGCGGACGACATCGAGGTCGTGGGCGAGGCGGACGACGGCATGGCCGCGCTCGCGGCGACCCGCGAGCACACCCCTGACGTCGTGCTGCTCGACCTGCGCATGCCCCGCCACGACGGCCTCTGGACGCTACGGGCGCTGCGGGAAGCCGGGATCGAGATCCCCGTCCTCGTGCTCACGACGTTCGACGACGACGAGCTCGTCCTCCAGGCGCTGCGGGCGGGGGCTCGCGGCTACCTGCTCAAGGACGTGACGCTCGAGCGGCTCACGGGTGCGGTGCGGACCCTGGCCGGTGGGGGGACGCTCGTCCAGCCGTCCGTCACCGATCGTCTGCTGCGGGCGATCCGCTCGGGCGCAGCGGCCCTCCCCGACAGCGAGGACGTCGTCGTGCAGGAGCTCACCGAGCGTGAGCTCGAGGTCCTGCGGCTCGTCGCGGAAGGGTGCACCAACCGTGAGATCGCCGAGGCCCTCTACCTCGCCGAGGGGACCGTGAAGAACCACGTGTCGACCGTGCTGCTCAAGCTCGGCGCACGCGACCGCACCAAGGCGGTGCTGCGTGCGCTGCACCAGGGCGTCCTCGGCTGAGGTGTGCCGCGGTTCATCCGCCGGGCGGGAACTTCTGCGGACTCCCGTGCGTGGGACAGTGCAGGGCCGCGGAACGCGGCCGCCCGCGACCGTGCGGGCGAGGCGAGGCGAGACGGTGAGCACGATCCGATGAGCGCGACAGCATGAGCGGCACGACCACGCCGGAGGCGGGCGACCTGGCAGGTGTTCGCGCCGCCGTCCTCGAGGGCCTGGGGAAGGACCCTCGTCTGGCGGGCGAGGTGGCGCCGCTCGTCCGGGACTTCCGTCGGCTGATGATGACCTACAAGTTCGGCATCGACGAGGTGATGACGAAGATCACCGTGCTGCGCGACGAGTTCCGTCACATCCACGAGTACAACCCGATCGAGCACGCCGGCTCACGCCTGAAGTCCCTCGAGTCGATCCTCGCCAAAGCGCGCCGCAAGGGGGTGCCCCTGACGCCCGAGGGCGTGCGCGCGCAGATGTTCGACATCGCGGGCGTCCGGGTGACGTGCAGCTTCGTGTCCGACATCTACCGGGTGCGGGACATGCTCGTGGGCCAGCGAGACCTCACGGTCCTCGAGGAGCGGGACTACATCGCGCACCCCAAGGGCAACGGGTACAAGAGCCTGCACCTCATCGTGCAGGTGCCGGTGTTCCTCTCCGACCGGGTCGAGGACGTCGTCGTCGAGATCCAGCTCCGCACGATCGCGATGGACTTCTGGGCCAGTCTCGAGCACAAGATCTACTACAAGTACGAGCGGGAGGTGCCACGGCACCTGACCGACGCCCTCAAGCTCGCGGCCGACGTCGCCGCCACCCTCGACACCACCATGGAACGCATCCACGACGAGGTGCGCGACCTCGACGGCGGTGCCGAGACCGGCCCCTCGGGTGCAGACACCCTCGCGACGCGCGAGGCGATCGAGACGTTCATCCGCACCGCGCAGGTCACGGACGAGGTGTTCCACGACCGCCGACGCGACGGCTGACCGGCTGGCCCCGGGAGCCGGACTGCTCATCCGATCGTCTCGACGCCGACCCGCACCACGTCGCCCACCTCGACACCTTCTGTGCGGCGAACCGACGCCTTGACGGGCAGCACGTAGGTCTTGCGGCCCGCGTCGGGGAACACCGACGTCGTCCAGCGGGAGCTGCCGAGGGTCACCTCGACCTTGACCGACCCGAAGCCCGCGGGCGGCAGCGGGAGCTCGGCGATCTCGTCGCTCACGTCCTGCGGGAGCGCGAGGAACACCCACGCCGCGGTGCGCGCCTGCCACCGCCACAGCTCCGCGGTGAACTCGTACCGTGTGCCGACCATCCCCCCATGGTGACGCTTCCCGGGCGTCCGCGCCGCCGACCGCTCGCGGGCGGACGGCGCACGCGCCACCATGGACGCATGAGGGCGATCTGGAAGGGTGCCATCACGTTCGGTCTCGTCAACGTGCCCGTCAAGGTGTACAGCGCGACCGAGGACCACGACGTGTCGCTGCACCAGGTGCACGACGCCGACGGTGGGCGGATCCGCTACCAACGCCGGTGCGAGGTGTGCGGCAAGGTCGTGCCGTACGAGCACATCGACAAGGCCTTCGACGACGGCGAACGCACGGTCGTCCTCACGAAGGACGACTTCGACGCCCTGCCGGCCGAGCGCAGCCGCGAGATCGAGGTCGTCGAGTTCGTGCCGAACGACCAGATCGACCAGCTCCTGCTCGACCGGAGCTACTACCTGGAGCCCGACTCGTCGTCCAACAAGGCGTACGTCCTCATGCGGCGTACGCTCGAGGAGACGGACCGCACGGCGATCGTGAAGTTCGCGCTGCGCCAGCGCACACGCCTCGCCGCGCTGCGGGTGCGCGACGACGTCCTCGTGATCCAGACCCTCCTGTGGGCGGACGAGGTGCGCGAGGCCGCCTTCCCCTCCCTCGACGAGCCGGCGAGGATCACCGCGAAGGAGCTGGCGATGTCGTCCCAGCTGGTCGCGAGCTTCGAGTCCGACTTCACGCCCGAGGACTACGCCGACGACTATCAGGTGCAGCTCCGCCAGCTCATCGAGGCGAAGATCGAGCAGGGTGAGGCGCTCGACACGGCCGAGACCTTCGGGGAGGAGCCCGGGGAGTCGAAGGACGCCGAGGTCATCGACCTGATGGAGGCGCTGCGCCGCAGCGTCGAGTCGTCGAAGAGCGCGAAGGCCGGCCCGAAGAAGGCAGCACCGGAGAAGGCAGGCCCGAAGAAGGGCACGACGGCGAAGAAGGCCTCTACCGGGAGCGCTCGCAAGAAGAGCTCCGCCTGAATCGATGAGCTGCCGATGAGTTCCGCGCGCGACGGGCGTCCACCTCACAGAGGGCGCACCCGGTGCCCACGACGTGAGGAGCGACGATGCGTGCGATCACCCCCAGTCTCTGGTTCGACGGCAACCTCGAGGAGGCTCTCGAGTACTACCCCTCGATCTTCCCGGACTCCACCGTGGGTCCGGTGCTCCGGATGCCGGACGGCACGCTCGTCGCCGCCGACTTCACGCTCGCCGGGAACAGGCTCAACGCGATCAACGGCTCGCCGAGCGCGACGTTCCCCTTCACCGAGGCGGTCTCGTTCATCGTCGAGTGCGACGACCAGGCCGAGGTCGACCGGTACTGGGCGGCGCTCACGGCCGACGGGGGGAGCGAGGTCCAGTGCGGCTGGCTCAAGGACCGGTTCGGCCTGTCCTGGCAGATCGTGCCGGTCGAGTTCCTCGAGCTCTCACAGAGCGAGGACGCCGAGGCCGTCGGCCGGATGATGGCGGTGATGATGGGACAGATCAAGCTGGACATGCCGGCGCTGCGGGCCGCGTTCGACGGTGACTCCGTGCCGGCCGGTACCGACGGTTCCGCACGCTGACACCCGTCGTCGAGGCCTACGCCTCGCGGGCCTGCACGGTCCGGCCGATCCGGTGGCCCCACGCCGCGAGGGGGTCGAGCAGCTCGTTGAGCTCGGCCCCCTGTGCGCTGAGCCGGTAGTCCACCCTGAGGGGAAACCCCTCGCCGGCCGTCCGGACGACGAGCCCGTCGCGCTCCAGCTCGCGCAGCTGGTCGGCGAGGACCTTCTCCGAGATGCCGCCGACGGCGCGTCGCAGCTCGGCGAAGCGGTGGACGCCCGTGTCCAGGCACCACAGGATCGTGGGCTTCCACTTCGATCCGACGAGCTCGAACACGACGTTGACGCCGCACTGCTGGTCCTGGTCGACCATCGACCCTCTCCTTACCCCGAGGTGCGTCCGCACTTCATTGTGCGTACTGGACCTGCCCCGTGCAGGGATCCAGCATGATGATCATGACCGAGAACCTCACCCCGTCCACCACCTCGCGACCGACCACCACCACCAGACCGGCCACCCCACGACCTGCTGGCCGGACGATCGCCGTCCTCGGGCTCGGGGCGATGGGCACGGCGATCGCCAGGGCCCTCGCGGCCGCGGGCCACCAGGTCGTGGTCTGGAACCGCACCGCGAGGCCCCTCGACGAGCTGGGCGTCGAGCGCGACAGCGCCGTCTCGGTGGCGGACTCGCCCCTCGCGGCGCTGGACGACGCCGACCTCGTGGTCGTCTGCGTCCGTGACCACACCGCGAGCCGCGGCGTGGTCGAGCAGCTCGCGCCCGCCCTCGCGGACCGGGTGATCGTCAACGTCTCCACGGGGACGCCGGCAGAGGCCGTCGCGTCGGCGGCCCGTGCGGCCGAGCTCGGTGCCCGCTACGTCACCGGGGCGGTGATGGTGCCGACACCCATGGTCGGCACGGAGCAGTGCTTCGTGATCTATGCGGGGTCCGCGAGCGACGTCGGCGAGGTCGGGGCGCTCGTCGACGCGCTGGGGGGCACGAGCGACGTCGTGGGTGACGACCACGCCGTGCCGCCCGCAGTCGACCTGGCGATGCTCGACATCTACTTCGCCGGCATGTACGCGTTCCTGCACGCCACCGCGCTCGCCGGCGCGCACGGGGTCGAGCCCGGCCGCTTCCTCCCGTACGCGCAGGGCATCGTCAGCACGCTCGGTGGCACCCTGCCGGACCTGACGGCGTCGGTCGAGACGCGGAGCTACGACACCGGCCAGGCACGCTTGGACATGTGCCTGGCGTTCCTCGAGAAGATCGTCGCGTCGAGCCGCGAGGTGGAGATCGACCCGGGGCTCGCCGAGCTGGTGCGTGCGGCGTCGGCCCGTGCGGCGACCCGACGTCCGGGGAGCACCGACTGGGACGTGGTCGCCGAGGACTTCCTCCCTCCCGCCGTCGGATGACGCGGAGCAGCCAGGACGTCGGGCGCGTCGGCCTGGCGAACTCGGCGAACACCGGCAAGACTGTCCCGGTGGGCGCCACGGCCCCGACGCGTGTCGGGAGAGCGGGGCCTCGCGACGAGCTCCTGCGCCAGCCCGTACTGGGTCGGGAGGCGCAGGTTTCCGCATGAGGTGTGCGGGAAGGAGAGGTGTCGGTCGCCGACTGGGGGCGGCCGGCACCTTTCGTCGTCTCAGCCCTCGGTCGCCCGAGGGGCCCGCAGCGCGATCATCTCGTCGATGAGCGCGAGCAGGTCGTCGACCCC
This sequence comes from Oerskovia flava, assembly GCF_026163685.1. Taxonomy (GTDB): domain Bacteria; phylum Actinomycetota; class Actinomycetes; order Actinomycetales; family Cellulomonadaceae; genus Oerskovia_A; species Oerskovia_A flava. The sequence goes on along the minus strand of NZ_JAOXSR010000005.1, from coordinate 121,300 downwards.
CATCCGCCGGCTCGTCAGGTCGTCCCCGGGTCGCTCGCCGCTGAGGGCCGCGTGGGCGTACAGGCCGTCGCTCATGAGGACGATCGCGCGGGCGAGCACCGGGTCTGCGACGACCTCGAGCACGGTCGCCGTCCACGCGTCGTGCGCGCCGTCCAGCGCCGCGCGGGCGTGGGGGTACGCCCCTTGCGCGAGGCGCGAGACCGCGAGGTAGACGAGCTCGAACTCCGTGTCGACCTGCGTGGAGGTCCGGATCAGGTAGTCGACGGGCCCCGCGGGGGCGGCGCGCATCGCGTCGACGTCGGCCGCCGTCAGGGCTCGCAGGTGCTCGGCCAGGCCGTCGACGAGCGCGTCCTTGGACCCGAAGTGGTAGAGCAGCCCGCCCTTGGAGACCCCCGCGCGGTCCGCGACGGCATCGAGCGTCGCGGCGCGCTCTCCGTGCTCGACGAGCAGGGCGGCGAAGGCCTGCAGCACCTTGGTGCGCGCAGCGGGAGGTGGGGGCACGTTGAAAGTGTACCGTCCGGACGGTTACTATACCGTCTGGACGGTAGGAAGTTCGATGCCACCGCGTTCGCCCCCGCCGTCCGAGATCGTGAAAGGAACGCCGTCGTGACTGTCGACCAGTCCCCTCGGACGAAGGCCGTGCCGGGCGCAGAGCCCGCCCGCACCACCGCAGCAGCTCCCGGTCAGCCCGCCTCGCGCCGCTGGATCGCGCTCGCCGTGCTCATGCTGCCCGTGCTGCTCGTCTCCATCGACAACACCGTCCTCAGCTTCGCCCTGCCCCAGATCTCGGAGTCGCTCGACCCGACCGGCACCCAGCTGCTGTGGATCATCGACATCTACCCGCTCGTGCTCGCCGGGCTGCTCGTGGCCATGGGGTCCTTCGCGGACCGGGTCGGCCGACGTCGGCTCCTGCTCCTCGGAGCCGTGGGCTTCGCCGCGGTGTCGGTCGTCGCGGCCTACGCGCCGAGCGCCGAGGCGCTCATCCTCTCGCGGGCCGGTCTCGGGTTCTTCGGGGCGATGCTCATGCCCTCCACCCTGTCGCTGCTGCGCAACGTCTTCACCGACCGCGAGGAGCGGCGTCTGGCGATCGCCGTGTGGGCCTCGGCGTTCGCGGGCGGTGCCGCTCTCGGACCGATCGTCGGCGGCTTCCTGCTCGAGCACTACTGGTGGGGATCGGTGTTCCTCATCGCCGTGCCCGTGCTCGTGCTCCTGCTCGTCCTCGCGCCGGTCTTCGTGCCGGAGTCGCGCGACGCGAACCCCGGCCGGGTCGACGTCGTCTCGGTCCTGCTGTCGATGGCCACCATGGCGCCGATCGTCTTCGGGATCAAGACGCTCGCGAAGTCCGGTCTCGGAGCGGTGGGCGTGGCTGCCGTCCTCCTCGGGCTGCTCGCCGGCTACGCGTTCGTGCGCCGGCAGCTCTCCCGCCCCGACCCCATGCTCGACGTGCACCTCTTCACGCGGTGGACGTTCAGCGGCGCCGTGCTCGTCAACCTGCTCTCCGTCTTCTCCCTGGTGGGCTTCCTGTTCTTCGTCTCCCAGGACGTCCAGCTCGTCCTCGGCCTCAGCCCGATGCGGGCCGGGCTCGCCCTGCTCCCCGGGCTCCTGGCGATGATCGTCGCCGGCCTCACCGTCGTGCGGGTGGTCCGCCGGGTCGCCCCGTCCCACGTCGTCGCCGTCGCGCTGCTGTGCTCCGCGGCAGGCTACGCCGTCGTCGCCCTGACGGCCGGGGCGAGCACGCTGCCGGTCCTCATGGGTGCGTTCGTCGTGCTCGCGCTGGGCGTGGGCGCGGCCGAGACGGTGTCCAACGACCTCATCCTCGCGTCCGTCCCTGCCGACAAGTCCGGTGCGGCGTCAGCCATCTCCGAGACGGCCTACGAGGTCGGCGCGGTGCTCGGCACCGCGGTCCTGGGCAGCATCCTCACCGCGTCGTACCACCGTAACGTGGTCGTCCCGGAGGGGGTCGGCGCGCCCGAGGCCGCGGCGGCGGCCGAGACGCTCGGCGCCGCGACCCGGGTCGCGGACACGCTGCCGGCCGCTCAGGCCGAGGCACTCCTGGAGTCCGCGCACACCGCTTTCGGCAGCGGGGTAGGAGCGACCTCCTGGATCGGCGTGGCGCTCATGCTCGTCGCGGCAGGGCTCGCGCTCGTGACGCTGCGCCGCGCCCAGGCCTGAACCTGGACGCGGCGGGCGTCGGAGCGGCGAACGCAGGGTGAACGCAGGTGGCGTCGTACGCTCGGATCGGGAAGGGTGTAGCCCGATGAACCGAGCACGACTGACGCCGCCTCGCTGGATCCGCTACGCCCTCGCCTCCCTCGCCGCACTCGTGGTCTGTCTCGTCTGGGGTGTCTCCACCGCCACCGCGGACCTCAGCCTCGGACCGCACGAGGCCCGCTACGAGGTGTCGACGGACGCGATGGTGGTCGTCGACCTCGGCCCGCTCGGGAGTCTCGAGATCGACTCGCCGCTCCCGGCGAACCTCGGTGCGCACGTGACGGTGAGCGAGATCCCCGCGGACCTCACGGCGGTCGGCCAGGCCGACACCCTGGAGGCGCTCTCGCGGGACCTGGACGGCTACCTGCAGTTCTTCAGCGGGCCGCAGGAGACCGTCGAGCACGTCGGCCGGGCGCTCGTGACCGACGCCCTGCAGCGCACCGGTCTTGCTCTCGGCGTCGTGCTGCTCACCGGTGCGGGCGTCTACGTGCTGCTCGGGCGGCCTCGTCGGGGCGAGCTCGCCCGGGTGCTCGCCCCGCGGACGTGGGAGATCACGGCCGCGGTGGTGCTCGTGGCGCTCGTCGTGGGCTCGCTGTCGTCGAGCTCGGCCGGGGTGCCGCAGCAGGTCTCCCGGCCCACGTCACCCGTCTTCGCCGGGACCCCCCTCGACGGAGCCCGGATCACCGGGCGCCTCGCCGGCGTGGTCGACACCTACGGCGGCCAGCTGGTCGGCCTCTACCAGGAGAACACCGACTTCTACGACCAGGCCGACGCGAACCTCGCGGCCGCCTGGGACCGGCGCGCCTCCATCCAACGGCTCACGGCACCCTCAGAGCCGCCCGAGGCGTCGACGGACGAGCCGACCGACGAGGCAGAGAGCCAGACCGGTGAGTCGACGGGTGACGTCGCCCAGGCGCCGGCGGCGGAGGTCGGCGAGACGGACGAGTCAGCGGAGGAGGACGCCGCGCAGGAGGAGCCCGCACCGGAGGAGACGCCGCAGCCCCGCACCCCGGAGGACGAGCTCGTCACGCTCCTGCTCATCTCCGACCTGCACTGCAACACCGGCATGACCCCGCTCATCCGGACGGTCGCGGAGCGCTCGGGCGCGTCGATTCTGCTCAACGGTGGCGACACCACCGTCAACGGCACGGCGGTGGAGTCCTTCTGCGTGAACTCCTTCGCGTCAGCCGTCCCGAGCGGCGCGACGATGGTGGTCGCGGACGGCAACCACGACAGCCAGGTGACGTCCGACCAGGAGCGCAGCGCGGGCGTGCGGGTGCTCGACGGCACGATCCTCGAGCTGGAGGGCGTGCGGATCCTCGGTGATCGGGACGCGCTCGAGACTCGGGTGGGTTCCGGGTCCCGGGTCGCGCGCGAGGAGACTCCGACCGAGCAGGCGGAGCGCCTCGCCGAGACCGCGTGCGACGCCTCGGACCCCGCCGACATCCTCCTGGTGCACACCCCCCGCGCGGGCGACGAGACGTTGGCATCCGGCTGCGTGCCGGTGCAGATCTCCGGGCACACACACCGCCGCGCGGGCCCCGAGCGGGTGGGCTCGGGGGTCCTCTACATCAGCGCCTCGACCGCCGGAGCGGCGGCGAACCAGCCGACGGTGGGTCCGCTGCGGGGGACAGCCGAGATGACGGTGCTGCGGTTCGATCCTCTCGAGCGGCGCATCGTCGACTGGCAGCTCGTCGAGATCGACCCGGACGGGTCCGCGCGGGTGGGGCCGCGGCTCGGTTTTCCCCCGCCCCTCGAACCGGGCGCGAGCACCGCCGAGACGCCGGCGGACGGAGCCGAGGAGCCTGCCGGAGATGCCGAGCTTCCCGCGGACGAGGAGGCCCCCGCGTCGGACGACGGGTCGCCCGAGCCCGCGGGCGACGAAGGCAACGAGGGCAACGAGGGCAACGAGGGCAGCGAGGGCGTCGAGAGCGACGAGGGCGACGGATGACCGACGCCGAGTCGTGGTCGCCCGCCCGACGGCGCGGGAAGCTCCGCATGAGTCGGGGTCGGACGTGGATCGTCGTGGCGGTCGTCCTCGCGCTGGCCATCGTGTTCGGCGGCCCGTACGTCTACGCCCGGCTCTCGCAGGGCAGCGCGCCGGCGCCCCTCGGACTGCAGACCCCGGGCGAGAGCGTGGCACCCACGGCGGCGCCCGAGCCCGGGCCGCTCGACGTCGAGGGCTTCTGGACCGTGGCGGAGGGTTCCGCGGCGGGGTACCGCGTCGACGAGGTCCTCTCGGGCCAGGAGGCGACGGTCGTCGGGCGGACGCAGGACGTGACCGGCTCGATGATCGTCGAGGACACGCAGATGCGGTTCGCCGAGGTGGTCGTCGACGTGGCGTCGCTCGAGACCGACTCGGGCGCGAGGGACGAGTACTTCCAGGGACTGCTCGAGACGGACATCTATCCGACAGCGGTCTTCACCCTCACCGATCCGGTCGACCTCAGCGAGCTGCCCGACCAGCGCGAGCCCGTCGCGCTCGAGGCCGCGGGCGCGCTGACGATCAGGGACACGACGCAACCGGTCACGGTCGCCCTCGAGGCGCAGCGGTCGGGGGCGGGCGTCCAGGTGAGCGGGGCGATCCCGGTCCGCTTCGCCGACTTCGGCGTCTCGGTCCCGGACCTGGAGTTCGTGCGGGTGAGCGAGGAGGGGACCGTCGAGATGCTGCTCAACCTGGAGCCGACGGAGGCCTTGGAACGGGGCCCTGCGCCGACGGACGACGAGACCCCTTCCGGCCCGTGACGCGAGGTGATCTACAGTGAACGCCGTGGATCGCCCCGCTGACCTGACGCCCGTGGCCCAGGACTACCTCAAGGTCGTCTGGGCCGCTCAGGAGTGGTCGGACGAGCCCGTCACGACGAAGCTCATCGCGGAACGCGTCGGTGTCGGCGCCTCGACGGTCTCCGAGACCGTCCGGCGGCTGAGCGCGCAGGGTCTGCTCGAGCACGCGCGCTACGGCGCGGTCGAGCTCACCGACCTGGGTCGTTCCCACGCCCTCGCGATGGTGCGCCGTCACCGGCTGCTCGAGACCTATCTCGTCTCCGAGCTCGGGTACGGCTGGGACGAGGTGCACGACGAGGCGGAGGTGCTCGAGCACGCCGTCTCCGACCTGCTGGTCGACCGGATCGACGCGCGGCTGGGGCACCCGGTGCGGGACCCGCACGGCGACCCGATCCCGAGCGCCACGGGCGAGGTCGTCCGACCGGCGGCGGTCCCGCTCGCGGACCTCGAGGCCGGTGCGCGGGCGGTCGTGGCGCGTATCTCGGACGCCGACCCGGACGTCCTGCGGTACGTGGCGGAGCTCGGCCTCGGGCTCGACGCGACCGTGACCGTCCACGAGCGTCGGGAGTACGCCGGCACCATGACGATCGAGTGGGCGGGGCCCGAGCCCGAGCCACGGTCCGGGACCGGGTCCGACGCAGCTGGCGGTTCCGGCGCCGGGGCGGGGCCCGTCCAGCTCGGTCTCGCCGCTGCCGACCACGTGTGGGTCCTTCCGCTCGACCGCCCCTAGACTGTCCGTCTGCACACCACTTCGTCGTCGTTGTCGCCGACGCTCCTGTCGAATCGATTCGAGACCTCCGGGGGACCGTCATGACCGTCGACTCCGCACCACCGTCCGACCTGCCCTCGGGCCCTGCGGCAGCTCCCGCGACCCGGCGTACGCCAGCCCTCCCGCTCCTCGCGCTCGCGCTCGGCGGCTTCACGATCGGGACCACCGAGTTCGCCACCATGGGCCTGCTCCCGGACATCGCCACGAACCTCGACGTGTCCATCCCGGCTGCCGGGCACGCCATCACCGCCTACGCGGTCGGTGTGGTCGTCGGTGCCCCCCTGCTCACGGTGCTCGCCGCGCGGGTCCCGCGCAAGCGTCTGCTCGTGCTGCTCATGACCGCCTACACGCTCGGCAACGTGCTCTCCGCCGCCGCTCCCAGCCTCGAGTGGCTCGTCGCCGGGCGGTTCCTCGCCGGCCTGCCGCACGGGGCCTTCTTCGGTGTGGGGGCGGTGGTGGGGACCGCGGTCGTCGGTCCTGCCCGGCGCGGGCAGGCGGTCGCGATGATGATGACCGGCCTCACCGTCGCCAACGTCATCGGCGTGCCGTTGTCCACCTATGCCGGTCAGCAGCTCGGCTGGCGCGCCGCCTTCCTGCTCGTCGGCGTCCTGGGGTTCGCCACCGTGGCCGCGCTCTGGACGCTGATCCCGGCGCGGACCGGGGACGAGGGAGCGGCGAGCGCGAGCGTCCGGCGTGAGCTCGCGGCGCTGCGCAACGCACCACTGTGGATCGGGTTCGTCGCCGCCGCGATCGGGTTCGGCGGCATGTTCGCCGTCTACTCCTACGTCGCACCGACGGTCACCGAGGTCACCGGTCTCGCCGCCGGTGCGGTGCCGCTCGTCCTCGCGGTCTTCGGGGTCGGGATGACCGTCGGGACGGTGCTCGGCGGGCGGCTCGCGGACCGTGACGTCATGCGGACGGTGTACCTCGGCTTCGGCAGCACCCTCGCGTCTCTCGTCCTCTTCGCGCTGACCGGTCAGCACCCCGTCCCGGCGGTGGGTGCGCTGTTCCTGCTCGGTGTGACGTCGCAGGTCCTCGGGCTCGCCCTCCAGACGCGGCTCATGGACCTCTCGCCCGCGGCGCCGTCGCTCGGCGCCGCGCTGTGCCACTCCGCGCTCAACGTCGGCAACGCGAGCGGGGCGTTCCTCGGTGGACTCGTCATCGCGGCCGGGTGGGGCTACCTCGCCCCGGCGTGGACCGGGGTCGGGCTCACCGTCGCAGGTCTGCTCGTCCTCGTGGTCTTCGGCCGCCACGAGGTCCCGCGCGCCGCCACGGCGGACGAGCCGCACACACCGGACGCCGCGCACACAGCGGACACCCAGCGCGCGGCGGTACGTTAGGGCGACGGCGTGACCGAGCACGCCCCGAGCCGAGGAGTGCCCGTGAGCACGAGCAGCACCCGCCCCCACGACGGGGGCGTCGAGGCCGCGGAGCAGAGCGACGACGGGGCGCTCGCGGGGGAGCCTGCGACCGGGACCCCCGGCCTGTCGCCCCGGACGACGGGATGGCTGCTCGTCGTGCTCGGCGCCGTCGGGTTCGCCGGGTCGCTGGCGCTCGTGATCGAGCGGTTCCTCAAGCTCCTCGACCCCGACCACGTCGCGTCGTGCACGCTGAACGTCTTCATCGACTGCGGCGCGGCGATGGACTCGTGGCAGGGCTCGCTCCTCGGCTTCCCCAACCCGGTGATCGGGGTGGCGGCCTTTCCGGTGGTGGTGACCACCGGCGTCGTGCTCCTCGCCGGGGCCCGGCTGCCGCGCTGGTACTGGCTCGCCCTGCTGGGTGCCACGACGGTGGCGACCGGGCTCGTCGTGTTCCTCGTCTGGACCAGCCTCTACGCGCTCGGCGCCCTGTGCCCGTACTGCATGGTCGTGTGGGCCGCGATGATCCCGCTGTTCTGGTACCAGGTCGTGCACGCGCTCCAGCACGGCTACCTCCCGGCCGGCGAAGGTCTGCGCCGGGCCGCCGTCGCCAACCGGCACCTCGTTCTCGCGCTGCTCTACGTCGCGCTGCTCGTGTGGGTCGTCGCCGTGATGGGCGCCGACATCGTGTCCAGCTTCTGACGTCCGGCTCGTGACGGCTCTCGGGCGCCGGCGGCGCGCGGGTGCCTACGCTGCGGCCGGTAAACTCGGTGCCGTGAGTACGCCTGCGACCTCCGACGCCCCTGCCCCCGTCTCCACCTCACCGGCCGAGCCGGCCCACCGGTACACCCCGGCGCTCGCTCGCGAGATCGAGCTCCGGTGGCAGGACCGCTGGGAGGAGCGCGGGACGTTCTACGCCGCGAACCCCACGGGTCGCCTGACCGACGGTCAGGGGCGCACCGCCGAGGGCGCGAGCCCGTACTTCATCATGGACATGTTCCCGTACCCCTCGGGCGCCGGGCTGCACGTCGGGCACCCGCTCGGGTACATCGCCACCGACGTCGTCGGGCGCTACCGGCGCATGTGCGGCGACAACGTGCTGCACGCCCTCGGGTACGACGCGTTCGGCCTGCCGGCCGAGCAGTACGCGGTCCAGACCGGCCAGCACCCCCGGGTGACGACCGAGGCGAACATCATCAACATGCGTCGCCAGCTGCGCCGGCTGGGGCTCGCGCACGACTCGCGCCGTTCCTTCGCCACGATCGACCCCGACTACGTGCGCTGGACCCAGTGGATCTTCCTGCAGATCTTCGACTCCTGGTACGACGACGCCGCGCCCCGACCGGACGGCGGCACCGGCCGGGCCCGCCCCATCGCGGAGCTCGAGGCCGAGTACGCCAGCGGGGCCCGACCCGTCCCCGGCGAGCCCGCCGGCACCACCTGGTCGTCGCTCTCGGACGTCCGGCGACGCGCGATCATCGACCCGCAGCGTCTCGCGTACGTCGACGAGTCCCCGGTCAACTGGGCCCCCGGGCTCGGCACGGTCCTCGCGAACGAGGAGGTGACCGCGGACGGTCGCTCCGAGCGCGGCAACTATCCGGTCTTCCAGCGCAGCCTGCGCCAGTGGAAGATGCGCATCACCGCCTACGCCGACCGCCTGACGGACGACCTCGACCTCATCGACTGGCCCGAGAAGGTCAAGTCGATGCAGCGCAACTGGATCGGCCGCAGCGAGGGCGCCTCGGTGCGCTTCGCCGTGCTCGGCACGGCCGACGGCGCGAACGACGTCGCCACCACGGCGGGCACGGAGATCGAGGTCTTCACGACACGCCCCGACACGCTCTTCGGTGCGACCTTCATGGTGGTGTCCCCGGAGCACCCGCTGCTCGACGAGGTCCCCGCGCACTGGCCCGACGGCACGAGCAGCGCCTGGACGGGCGGTCACTCCTCGCCGGTCGAGGCCGTCGCCGCCTACCGCCGCGAGGCCGCGAGCAAGACCGCGGTCGAGCGCCAGGCCGACGCGGGCAAGAAGACGGGTGTGTTCACGGGTCACCTGGCGGTCAACCCCGTCAACGGCGCGACGATCCCGGTGTTCACGGCGGACTACGTCCTCATGGGCTACGGCACGGGCGCCATCATGGCGGTGCCCGGCGGTGACGAGCGCGACCACGCGTTCGCCGAGGCGTTCGGCCTGCCGATCGTGCACACGGTCGCACCCCCCGAGGGTTTCGAGGGCGGCGCGTGGACGGGCGACGGCGCCATCGTGAACTCGAGCGGACCGGACGTCTCGCTCGACGGCCTCGACGTCGAGACCGCCAAGCGGACCATCGTGGCCTGGCTCGCCGAGCGCGGTCTCGGCACCGGGACCGTCACGTACCGGCTCCGGGACTGGCTCTTCAGCCGCCAGCGGTACTGGGGCGAGCCCTTCCCGATCGTCTGGGACGAGAACGACCAGCCCGTCGCGCTGCCCGACTCCCTGCTGCCGGTGAACCTGCCCGACGTGCCGGACTACTCGCCGCGCACGTTCGAGCCCGACGACGCGCACTCCTCCCCGGAGGCGCCGCTCGGCCGCAACGAGGACTGGGTGAACGTCACGCTCGACCTCGGCGACGGCCCGCGGACCTACCGGCGCGACACCAACACCATGCCCAACTGGGCGGGGTCGTGCTGGTACTACCTGCGCTACCTCGACCCGACCGACTCGGCCCGGCTGGTCGACCCGGAGCTCGAGAAGTACTGGCTCGGGCCGGATCACAACGCGACCGCCGGGCGTGCGGGCGGTGTCGACCTGTACGTGGGCGGCGTCGAGCACGCCGTCCTGCACCTGCTGTACGCGCGGTTCTGGCACAAGGTGCTGCTGGACCTCGGGCACGTGAGCAGCATCGAGCCGTTCGGCAAGCTCTTCAACCAGGGCTACATCCAGGCGTACGCGTACACCGACGCGCGCGGTCAGTACGTGCCCGCGGCCGAGGTCGTCGAGGAGGCCGGCGAGGACGGCGAGCCCGTGTTCCGCTGGAACGGCGAGGTCGTCGCGCGGGAGTACGGCAAGATCGGCAAGTCGCTGAAGAACGCCGTGACACCCGACGACATGTACGACGCCTACGGTGCCGACACGTTCCGGGTCTACGAGATGGCCATGGGCCCGCTCGACCTGTCGCGCCCGTGGGAGACGCGTGCCGTCGTCGGCTCGCAGCGCTTCCTGCAGCGGCTGTGGCGCAACGTCGTGAGCGAGGAGACGGGCGAGACGGTCGTCGTCGACGAGCCGGCGGACCGTGCGACGCTGCGGGCGGTGCACCGCACGATCGCCGACGTGCGCCAGGAGATGGAGCACATGCGGGCGAACACGGCGATCGCCAAGCTCATCACGCTCAACAACCACCTCACGGGCCTGGGCCGGGTGCCGCGCGAGGCCGTCGAGCCGCTGGTGCTCATGACGGCGCCGATCGCCCCGCACATCGCGGAGGAGCTGTGGTCGCGGCTCGGGCACGACGCGTCGCTCGCGCACGAGCCGTTCCCCGTGGCCGACCCCGCGTACCTCGTCGAGGACACCGTGACCTGCGTGGTCCAGGTCCAGGGCAAGGTGCGGGGTCGCCTCGAGGTCGCGCCGGGCATCGGGGACGACGAGCTGCGTGAGCTCGCGCTCGCCGAGCCGAACGTCGTGCGTGCGCTGGACGGCCGGGGGATCCGCACCGTGATCGTGCGTGCCCCCAAGCTGGTGAACGTCGTCCCGTCCTGACCCCTCGACGCCGAGTGCATCAAGACGGCGGGCCTGAACCGATTCGAGCCCGCCCTCTTCATGCACTCACGGTGTTCCGAGCGCCCCGCGGCGGGCCCTCGCCCGCCGGACGCGGTGCACGAGCCGGCCCGGGTGCCGCAGGACGTCGTCGGCCGTCGCGGTGATGATGAGCCACCCGGCGTCCTCGAGCCGCTGGCGTCGCTCGACGTCGCGGCGCCACGTCGCCGGGTCGCTGCGGTGCACGTCGCCGTCGTACTCGATCGCGATCCGCAGCTCCGGGTAGGACAGGTCGGGCAGCGCGAGGAATCGTCCGACGTCGTCGTACGCCGCGACGTTGACCCGGGGGCAGGGGAGCCCGGCGTCGAGGAGCAGCAGCCTGGTCCGGGTCTCCAGGCTCGAGTCGGTGCCCTCGACCGCGAGGTCGAGAGCCTCCCGGCACCGCACGAGCCCTCGCATCTTGTGCGTCGCGCCGACCAGGTCGCGGAGCGCCGCCAGCGTCGTCGCGGGTCGCCGGCGTCGGGTCATGCAGTCGGCCAGCACGACGACGTCCTCCAGCGAGAGCGTGTTCGACAGGTGGAGCAGCGTCTGTGCCGGTGACGTCACCGGGAGCGAACCCGCCGTCGTGACGTCCAGGGCTCGCTGACCGCAGAAGTGCGCGACCACGTCGGCACGTTGGGGCCGGAGCCGGCGCTCCCGCGTGACCACGTGGATCCGGTCGTCACCCGCGAGACGCCACGGGACCTCGATGCCGTGCAGGCGCAGGGCGGTGACGTGGCTGAACGCGGCACCCGGCGGCAGGACCGTCGCGGCGGCACGGCAGAGGTCGGCCGTCGACCGGACGTACCCGGCAGGCACGCGGACCCCGTGGAACGGCGCCTCGAAGGTGCGGCTGCGCAGCGCGGACCGGCTGAGCCCGGCGGCGCGGCCGTCCCAGACCGAGAACGGCGCGAGCAGCTGCTCGTGCGCGCCGGCCTGATCGTCTCCCATGGAGACCGAGGATCCCTCTCAGCGCACCCCGATGGGCGATCCGGCCCGGCCCTGTGGACAACCTCCCGCTGAGTGCGGGGTCGTTGCGCGACTGAACCGATACAGAGTCGCCAGATTCTCGCACTCAGCGAAGGGGCTCAGCGTTTGCGGGTGCCGAAGATCGTCCGGGTGAGCTCGCGGCCGAGGGTGGTGCTCGCCGAACGGAGGAAGTCGTCCAGCGGCGATCGCGCCGTGCCGGACGAGCGGGTCGGCGTCTGCGCCTTCGCGGCGTCCCGTTCGAGCGTCGCCCGCATCTTCTCGAGCTCGGCGGCCTCCTTCTTGGCCTGCTGCTCGGCGGCCTTGGCGGCGGCCTTGGCGGCGGCCTTCGCCGCGGCGTCGTCCGCCTTGGCCTGCTCCGCCGCCGCCGTCGCTGCGGCGGCCTCGGCGGCCTGCTGCTGGACACGGACCTGGAGCAGCTCGTAGGCCGACTCGTTGTCGATCGCCTCGCCGTAGCGGGGGAGCAGGGGAGAGGACGCGACGATCCGGTCGACGACTCCCGGGCCGGCGACCTCCATCGAGGACTGCGGGGCACGCACGCGGGTCCAGGCGACGGGCGTCGGTACTCCCTTCTCGGTGAGGACCGTGACGACGGCCTCGCCGGTGCCGAGGGACTGCAGCAGACGCTCGAGGTCGTACGGCGAGTGCGGGAACGTCCGGACGGCCGCACGCAGGGCGGCGGCGTCGTCCGGCGTGAAGGCGCGCAGCGCGTGCTGGACGCGGTTGCCCAGCTGCGCCAGGACGTCGGCCGGCACGTCCTTGGGGCTCTGCGTCACGAAGAACACCCCGACACCCTTGGAGCGGATCAACCGCACCGTCTGCACGACCTGCTGCAGGAACTCCTTGGACGCGTCGGCGAACAGCAGGTGCGCCTCGTCGAAGAAGAAGACGAGCCGCGGGGCCTCGACGTCCCCGACCTCCGGCAGGTCCTGGTAGAGGTCGGCGAGCAGCCACATGAGGAACGTCGAGAAGAGCGCCGGGCGGTCCTGCACGGCCGGCAGCTCGAGCGCCGAGATCAGCCCCTTGCCGTCCGGTCCCTGCCGCAGCAGGTCGGCCGAGTCGAAGGCGGGCTCACCGAAGAACACGTCCGCGCCCTGCGCCTGGAGTGTGACGATCTCCCGCAGGATCACCCCTGCCGTCGCGGCGGACAGACCGCCGATGCCCTTGAGCTCGGCCTTGCCCTCGTCGGAGGTGAGGTACGCGATGGTCGACTGCAGGTCCTTGAGGTCGAGCAGCGCCAGCCCCTGGGTGTCGGCCCAGTGGAAGATCAGCCCGAGGCTCGACTCCTGCGTCGCGTTGAGGCCGAGGACCTTGGCGAGCAGCAGCGGCCCGAAGTCGGTCACGGTCGTCCGGATCGGCACCCCCGCCCCGAGTCCGCCCAGCGAGTAGAACTCGACGGGGTACGTGGTCGCCGCCCACTCCTGCCCGATGCTGCGCGTGCGCTCGAGGATCTTGTCGTTGGCCTCGCCGGGCACCGCCAGGCCCGTCAGGTCGCCCTTGATGTCCGCGAGGAACACGGGCACACCGGCGTCCGACAGGCCCTCGGCCATGCCCTGCAACGTCTTGGTCTTGCCCGTCCCGGTGGCGCCGGCGACCAGGCCGTGCCGGTTGAGCATGGACAGGGCGAACCCGACCTGGACGTCGGCCCGCGGCACGGGCTCGTCGCCGACCTCACCCTCGAGCAGCGCCCCGAGGGCGAGCACACCGCCCTTCGTGGTGTACCCCGCCGCGACCTGCGCCGCGTAGCCTTCCAGATCGGTCGTGCCCGACGGCGGTGCGTCCGTGGGTGGCGCGGCGACCGGCGCGGACGTGGTCGTCCGCGCCGCGGTGGCCTCCGCGGCCTCGAGCGCGGCCTGCGCCGCGGCGGCTCTCGCCTCGGCGGCCTCGGCGGCGGCCTGCGCCGCCTCGGCGCGCAGTGCCGCGAGATCGGGTGCGGACGCGGATGGCCCGGACGGTGATCCAGGAGGTGCCCCGGGAGGTGACGCGGCGTCGTCGGACATCTTCGGATCGTAGGTGCCCGCGCGGTCGAGCGCACCGGGGAGATGCGCGCGGTGCGCGGTGCGCCGTATGGTGGCGCGGCCATGACAACCACAGACCCGCGGGTCGTCCACGTCGTCACCGACTCGACCGCGTCCTTGCCCACCGACCTGCCCGCGCACGTCCTCGGTGGCGTCACGGTGGTGCCGCTGCACGTGCTGGCCGGCGACGAGGCGTTCCTCGAAGGGGTCGACCTCACGGCGGACGACGTGGCCGAGCGCCTCGAGCGCGGTCAGCACCTGTCGACGTCGCAGCCCGCGCCCGCCGCGTTCGAGCGCGCCTACGCCGAGGCCGCGGCGGCGGGCGCCCGAGCCGTCGTCTCGATCCACCTGTCCGGGGAGCTCTCGGGCACCGTGCACGCGGCCGCGCTCGCCGCGAGCGGTGCGCCCGTGCCCGTGCGGGTGATCGACTCCCGCACGGTCGGGATGGGTCTCGGCATGGCGGTGCTCGCGGCCCGCGAGCTCGCCGCGCAGGGGCACGGGCTGGACGCCGTCGCGCGTCGGGCGCTCGAGGTGTCCGACTCCAGCCGGGCGATCTTCATGGTGGACTCCCTCGACCACCTGCGTCGCGGTGGGCGCCTGAGCGCGGCAGCCGCCGCGCTCGGCACCGTCCTCGGGGTCCGACCGCTGCTCGCCGTGCGCGACGGCAAGATCGAGGTGGTCCAGAAGGTCCGCACGCGGGCCGCGGCGGTCGATCGGCTCGTCCAGGTCGCGGTCGCCTCCGCGGACCGGCGCACCGAGCCGCGGCTGGCCGTGCACTTCCTCGGGGACGACACCCTCGCCCGTGACGTGGCCGACCGGCTCGTCGAACGGACCGGTGCCCACGTCGACGTCACACCCGTGAGCGCCGTCCTGGGCGCTCACGTGGGTCCGGGTGTGCTCGCGGTCGTCGTGGCGGGAGCGCGCGCGGCCGCCGCCTGACAGGTCCGCTGCTCGGCCCCCGCCCCTGCCCGTGGGCCCGCACCGGCGGTCGGCCCGGCCTGGCCGTGCACAGCCGCTCGTGGCCGCCCGGCCGTCCACAGCGCGGTGCGGCTCCGCGCGGGGCGGGACCGTCGCCACCCTACGGTGCCGACGTGAGCCCGACACCCGATCCTCGACGCGACGCCGTCCGCCGGCTGCGGACGCTCAGCGCCCGGCACCTCGATCCCGTGAGCGGCCCGACGTCCGCGACCGAGCCGCACGACCCGCACGAGCAGCGCGAGACGCACGGGCAGTCCGGCCGACCGGTTCTCGCCGTCCCACCCGGCGCGCCTCCCCGGTGGGTGCCGCGGGACCCGTCGTCCTTCGCCGAGACGGGACGCACCGACCCGCTCGGCGGGGGACTGACCGTCGCGGGCGGCCGTCGTGCCGCAGCGGTCCCGGCCACGTCAGCGGCGGAGAGCGAGACGGAGCACGAGGCCGCCGAGCTGGCCGACGTCGCCCGGGAACGCTCCGGTGCGGCGGCCGCGGCCTACACCGCGGCGAACGGGCACGCGTCGCGTCACTCCGGTGCCGAGGAGCTCGGCGAGCACGGAGCGCGACGCTGGGCACCGAGCCTGCGGGGTGCGTTGGTGGCGGGGCTCGTGGTGCTCGTCCTCGCGGTCGCGACCGGGGCCGTCGCCCTGCTCCGGTCCTCCGGTGACGGGCAGGTCGAGACGCTCGCCGACCTCTCGGCCGCGAGCGCCGTCGGGGCGTCGTCCGGCACCGCGGACAGCGAGGAGGAGCCGGCCACCGGCGACCGGACCGGCGACGAGCAGCTCGACCCGCCGGTCGTGACGGGCGATGCGCCGGACGTCTCGGCTGCCGGGAGCCCGACGGGTGGCCCCTCGGCCCAGGGCTCGCCCGGTGCGGTCGTCGTCGTGCACGTCGTCGGGGAGGTCGAGTCCGCGGGGGTGGTCGTGCTGGCCGAGGGGTCCCGCGTCGCCGATGCGCTCGCGGAGGCGGGCGGTGCGACGTCGCATGCAGACCTCTCGGCGGTGAACCTCGCGCGCGTGGTGACGGACGGTGAGCAGGTCTACGTCCCGCGACCCGGCGAGGAGCCACCCGTGCCCGTGGCGCAGGGCGCGGCGCCCGCCGCCGGCCCGACCGGTGGTGCGGGGACGGGAACCGCGGGCGGGTCGGTCGACCTCAACACCGCGGACGCCACGGCGCTGCAGGCGCTCCCCGGGGTCGGACCGGTGCTGTCCGAGCGGATCGTGCAGTGGCGGACCGACAACGGTCCGTTCACGTCCGTCGAGGAGCTCGGAGAGGTCAGCGGCATCGGCCCGGCGATCCTCGATCGGCTCCGCGACCTCGCGCGCGTGTGAGGCCGCCGACCGACCTGCGGCTCGTGCCCGCCGCCGTCGGGACCTGGGTGTGCGCGTGGCTGCTCGTCGCACGCCCGGCCGCGGAGGTCGTGCTGGCGGCCGCCGTGGCCGCCGTCTGCTGGGCGACGATCGCGGCCCTCGTCCTGGTCCGGTACCACCGCTCATCCGCCGCTGAACGGGCCCGCGCACGCACCTCCGCACGGACTCGTCCTCGTCGGCCGCGCGGAGGTCCCCGCCCGGCGCTCGCGGGCCAGGGCGTCGCCCAGCTCGCCCTCGTCGTGTCATGCGTGCTCGCGATCCTGCTGAGCGGCGCCGTCCAGCTGCAGACGCGCACGAGCGGAGGACTCGTCGAGCACGCCGCCGCCGGGGCGAGTGCCGAGGTCACCGGCGTGGTGCGCTCGAGCGTCGTCCC
Organism: Oerskovia flava; assembly: GCF_026163685.1. Taxonomy (GTDB): domain Bacteria; phylum Actinomycetota; class Actinomycetes; order Actinomycetales; family Cellulomonadaceae; genus Oerskovia_A; species Oerskovia_A flava. The sequence continues at coordinate 104,686 of NZ_JAOXSR010000005.1, read as the reverse complement.
GCTGCGCAACCCGTGGTCGGGCGAGGTCGACCGCTACCGGGTGACCCTCGCGGCGACGAGCGTGACGGCGCGCGGGGCGACGTCGGGCGCGGGAGCGGGGATCACCGTGGTCGGTGACGCCTCCTGGGCGCACGTCGCCTACGGCTCGACGGTCCGCGCGAGCGGTCGTCTGGAACCCGGCGAGGCGGGCCGCGAGGCGGTCGCACTCCTACGGACGACCGGCGCGCCCGTCCTCGTCGCGGAGCCCGGGCCGGGCACCCGGGTGATCAACACGATCCGCGCCGGTCTGCTGGATGCCACCGACGGGCTCTCGCCCCAGGGCCGCGGCCTCGTGCCGGGCGTCGCGGTCGGCGACACGTCCCGGCTCCCGGAGGATCTGGACGACGCCATGATCGTCACCTCGCTGACCCACGTCACCGCGGTGTCCGGGAGCCATCTCGCGATCGTGGTCGCCACTGTCGCCGGGCTGTGCGTGCTGCTGCGGTTCCCCCGCCCGCTGCGCGTGGCGGCCACAGGGCTGGCGATGATCGGTTTCGTCGCGCTGGTGCACCCGCAGCCGAGCGTCCTGCGGGCGGCGTGCATGGGCGCCGTCGCGCTGGTCGCGGTCCTCGCGCGGCGCCCGTCGCGGTCGTTGCCCGCGCTCGCGGCGTCGGTGATCGCGCTCCTCGTGGTCGACCCGTGGCTGGCGCGGTCGTTCGGGTTCGCGCTGTCGGCCGCGGCGACGGCCGGCCTGGTGCTCGGGACCGGCCCGATCACCCGGCGCCTGGAGCCGTGGTGCGGGCGTGCGCCGGCCTACGCCCTCGCGGTCCCGGTGGCGGCACAACTCGCGTGCGCGCCGATCGTCGTCCTGCTCGACCCGGCGGTGTCGCTCTACGCCGTCCCGGCCAACCTCGTCGCGGCGCCCGCGCTCGGCCCGGCGACCGTGCTGGGTGTGCTCGCGGCGCTCGTGGCACCCGTCTGGCCGGCGGGTGCGGGCGCGCTCGGGTGGGTGGCCAGCGTCTTCACGTGGTGGATCGCAGCGGTCGCCGAGCTCTTCGCGGGCCTCCCGGGCGCGAAGGTCCCGTGGCCGGGTGGGACCGGCGGGGCGGTACTGCTCGCCGCGCTCACCGTGGTGGGTGTCGTCGTCGCGGCGCGGTGGCGGTGGCTGTTGCGACGGGTCGGGCTGCGCGCCCCGCAGCCTCCCGCCGTCCGGCCCGACGTCGGTACCTGGCTCCGGCGACGCCGTCGCCCGGGCGCGCCCGCGGTCCGCAGCCTCGTTCTCGGAGCCGTCGGGGCGGGTGTGGTGCTGCTGCTCGTCGTCGTGGTGAGCCCGCAGTGGACTCGCGGCGCGGCGCCGGGCGGGGTGCCGACCGACTGGACGGTGGTGGCGTGCGACGTCGGGCAGGGCGACGCCCTCGTGGTGCGCACCGGGGCGGCCGCCGCCCTGATGGTCGACGTCGGCCCGCCCACCACGGACGCCGGTGAGTGCCTCGACCGGCTGGGCGTGCGGCACCTCGACCTGCTGGTGCTCACGCACTTCCACGCCGACCACGTCGGCGGCCTGGACGCGGTGCTCGACGGCAGGACCGTCGACCTCGCCCTCGTGACCGAGCTCGAGGAGCCGGAGAGCGGTGCGAGCCGCACCCTGCGGATCCTCGAGGACGCGAACGTCCGCGTGGAGGCCGCCGTGCCCGGGCGTCGGGACGCCGTCGGGCAGGTGACGTGGGACGTGCTGTGGGCGGGACCGGAGCACGCCCCCGGTGCCTGGGGTCCGAACGAGGCGAGCGTCGTCGTGCACGTGGACACCGGGGAGCTGACCGTCGTGGCCCTCGGGGACCTCGAGGACGCCGGTCAGGACGCTCTCGTGGGGGTGCTCGAGGACCGCGGCATCGCCGGCGTCGACGTCGTGAAGGTCGCCCACCACGGGTCGCGGGTGCAGTCGCCGACCCTCGCGCGACGCCTCGCACCCGCGGTCGCGGTCGTCAGCTCGGGCGAGAACACCTACGGTCACCCCGCGGACGACACCCTCGCGCTGTACGAGGAGGTCGGTGCCGCGGTGCTGCGCACGGACCGGTGCGGCACGTTCGCGCTCGTCGCGCGCGACGCTCGCCTCGGCGTCGCGGGGTGCGGCTGAGGTGGCGGCCGCCGCGGGTGCGGGGGAGTCGGTGGGACGTGGCAGGCTTGGCGCCATGGCACCGGCTCCCTCGCGCTCGCAGCACACCCTCACCTGGAGCACCGTGGAGCTCGCACCGGTCGTGCTCGTCCAGGGTCCCGAGCCGTTGCTCGCCGAGCGAGCCGTGGACAACCTGCTCGCCCTGGCCCGCGAACGTGACCCCGAGGTCGAGAAGTCGGAGATCGACGCGGCCGTCTACCAGCCCGGCATGCTCACGGTCGCGGCGAGCCCGTCGCTGTTCGGCGAACCGAAGCTCGTCGTGGTGCGCGGGGCGGAGGCCGCGACGGAGGCCCTCGTCCTCGACGTGCTCGACTACCTGCCGGTGGCCGACCCGGAGACGGTGCTCGTCGTCGTGCACGGCGGTGGCGTCCGCGGCAAGAAGATGCTCGACGCCATCAAGGCCGGGGGTGCGCCCGTCGTGGCGTGCGACGCGATCAAGAAGGACGCCGACAAGGCGGCGTTCGTCTCCGCCGAGTTCGCCCGGTACCGGCGTCGCATCGACCAGGGAGCCGTGCGCGCCCTGGTCGAGGCGCTCGGCAACGACCTCAGGGAGCTGGCGTCGGCCTGCTCGCAGCTCGCGACCGACACCACGGGCACCGTCAACGAGCAGGTCGTCGACCGCTACTACGGCGGACGGGTCGAGGCGACCGGGTTCCGGGCCGCCGACGCCGCGCTGTCCGGACGCTCCGGGGAGGCGGTCGCGCTGCTGCGGCACGCCCTGGCCACGGGCGCCGACCCCGTTCCCGTCGTCGCGGCGCTCGCCGTGAAGCTGCGCACCCTCGCGAAGGTCGCCGCCATGCGGGGACGTGGTGGCGCGACGGCCAAGGACCTCGGGCTCGCGCCCTGGCAGATCGACCGGGCTCGTCGCGAGCTGTCGGGGTGGACGCCGGAAGGCCTCGCGACGGCGATCACGGCGGTCGCGCAGGCGGACGCCGAGGTCAAGGGTGCGGGTCGGGACCCGGTCTTCGCGGTCGAGCGCGCGGTCCTGACGATCGCGGCGTCCCAGGGGCGCTGAGTCCGGACAGACGCCGAGCCCGGACAGACGACGAGGCGCCATCCCGGAGGGGACGGCGCCTCGTGCGTGAGACCACGCGGCCGGAGCCGCGCGCATCATGCTCAGAGAGCGTTGACGGCCTTCGCGAGAGCCGACTTGCGGTTCGCGGCCTGGTTGGCGTGGATGACGCCCTTCGAGACGGCCTTGTCGAGCTTGCGCCCGGCGACCACGAGCGCGCTGCTCGCAGCCTCCTTGTCGCCTGCGGAGACGGCCTCGCGCACGCGGCGGACGTGCGTCTTGAGCTCCGACTTCACCGACTTGTTGCGCAGGCGCGCCTTCTCGTTCGTCTTGATGCGCTTGATCTGGGACTTGATGTTTGCCACGTGTGGGACTCTCTGGTGTGTTCGCCGAAGCGATCGAATAGGTCGTAGAGGGCGATTCCAGCTCCGGGACTGTGAGGTGGGGAACCCGTTGGAGAGGAGCTGGAACTGTGCCCGCCGACCTGGGCGGACACGCGACCAACAAGACTACCAGGTGTCGCTGCCAGGCGTTGTCTCCCGGCGTCGCGGTGGTCGTCAGCGCCCGGAGGGCGACCGGATACCGCGGGCCACCTCGTCGAAGAGTGCTCGCGGCAGCACGGCGCCCTCTCGGCGGACGGCCTGCGGCTCGACCCGCACCACGCGGTCGAGCCGGACCTCCGACTCACGGCCCTGACCGTCCCAGGGTCCGGTACCGATGTCGAGCCAGCGGCGGCCCCACCGGGCCTCGTCGGCGGCGTCGCGCGTGTGATCCTTGCTGGAGAGCATCAGAGCCAGCAGCCAGCGGCCGTCCCGGCCGACCAGCAGGACCGGTCGGTCCTTGCCCCGGCTGTGGTCCTCCTCGAACGGCACCCAGGTCCACACGATCTCGCCCGGGTCGGGTGCGCCGTCGGGGTGCGGCGCGTACTCGGCCGCCACGGTGCCGGTGAAGTCCCCGGGGTAGGCCGAGACGGTGCCGGACCCGGCACGCGGCGCGGACCGCGGGGGAGCGGCGGTGCGGCCACCGCGCGGGGCGCGGGTGAGCTCACGCGAGATCGCGCGCACCGCGTCGGTGAGGAAGGAGAGCCATCGGTTCGTCGCCACGAGGCGTCAATCTACCGCCCGGGCCCGTTCCGGGCGCCGCCGAGGAGGAGTTCGGAACGGCGCCGTCGGCGGGCCTGCGTAACCGCCTCGACACGCGCCGGTGACATCCCCAGGGTACGGTCCGCGACATGGCCGACCTCTTCGACGACTATCCCCAGTCCCGGGCGTTCGACGAGATGCTCGATGCCGGCGGACAGCTGAGGCCCCCGTACGAACGGGTGCACGCGACGATGACGAGCCTCACGTCGGCGGAGGTCTCGTCCCGCGCCGAGGCCCTCGCGCGCTCGTACCTCGCGCAGGGGGTGACGTTCGACTTCGCGGGCGAGGAGCGTCCGTTCCCGCTCGACGTCGTCCCCCGCGTCCTCGAGACGGACGAGTGGGCGACGATCTCCGCCGGCGTGGCGCAGCGCGTGCGGGCGCTCGAGGCGTTCCTCGCGGACGTCTACGGGCGCCAGCAGGTCGTGGCCGACGGCGTCGTACCCCAGCGGCTCGTCCTGTCCTCTCCGGACTACCACCGCGAGGCGCACGGCATCGAGCCGGTGAACGGCGTGCGGGCCCATGTCTCGGGCATCGACCTGGTCCGTGACGAGGACGGGCGCTTCCGTGTCCTCGAGGACAACGTGCGCGTCCCGAGCGGGGTGAGCTACGTCATCTCGAACCGGCGGGCCATGGTCCAGACCTTCCCCGAGCTGTTCTCGAGCCTGCGGGTCCAGCCGGTGATCGACTACCCGCGTCGCCTGCTCGCCGCGCTGCTCGCCGCCGGACCCGAGGGCGTCCCGGACCCGACCGTCGTCGTGCTGACCCCCGGGGTCTACAACTCGGCGTACTACGAGCACTCGCTGCTCGCGCGCCTCATGGGCGTCGAGCTGGTGGAGGGGCGCGACCTGTTCTGCGCCGGCGGGCGGGTGTACATGCGCACGACGCAGGGGCGGCGCCGGGTCGACGTCATCTACCGCCGGGTCGACGACGAGTTCCTCGACCCGGTGCAGTTCCGGGCGGACTCGATCCTCGGGGTGCCCGGCCTCATGACGTGCGCGCGCCTTGGTCACGTGACGCTCGCGAACGCCGTCGGCAACGGGGTCGCCGACGACAAGCTCGTCTACACCTACGTGCCCGACCTCATCCGGTACTACCTCTCCGAGGAGCCGCTCATCGAGAACGTCGACACCTGGCGCCTGCAGGAGCCCGACGCGCTCGCGGAGGTGCTCGACCGGCTGGACGAGCTGGTCGTCAAGCCGGTCGACGGCTCGGGTGGCAAGGGGATCCTCGTCGGGCCGGCGGCGTCCCGCGACGAGCTCACGGCGATGCGGGCGCGCCTGCAGGCCGACCCGCGCGGGTGGATCGCCCAGCCCGTCGTGCAGCTGTCCACCACCCCGACGTTCGTCGACGGCGCGTTCCGCCCGCGGCACGTCGACCTGCGGCCGTTCGCGGTGAACGACGGCGAGGACGTGTGGGTGCTCCCGGGCGGCCTGACGCGGGTCGCGCTGCCCGAGGGGCAGCTCGTCGTGAACAGCTCGCAGGGCGGCGGGTCCAAGGACACGTGGGTCCTGGGCGGGCGCGTCCGCCCCTCGGGCGACGCGCTGGGCCGCGCGAGCGACGGCACGTGGTCGGCCGACGGCGTCGACCGCAGCCGGGACGCACCGGGCGTGCCGATCGCCACCAACCCGGCCGACCACGACCGGGCCTCGCACCAGCAGCAGCAACAGCAGCAACAGCAGCAGGAACACCACGACGCGACGGGCGTCGCCGCCGCGATGCCGACGGAGGTGGACCCGTGCTGAGCCGCATCGCCGAGTCGTTGTTCTGGATCGGGCGCTACGTCGAGCGGGCCGACGACACCGCACGCATCCTCGACACCCACGTGCAGATGCTCTCGGAGGACCCCTGGGCCGAGGAGGACCTCGCCTGCCGGTCGCTCCTGACGGTCATGGACCACCCCGTGGCCGACGACGGCAGCCTCGTGGACCGCGGCATGGTCCTGCGCCTCCTCGCGCACGACCAGGTCAACCCGTCCTCGATCGCGGGCTCCCTCGTCGCGGCGCGGGAGAACGCGCGCCGGGCGCGCGAGATCGTCTCGACCGAGCTGTGGGAGTGCCTCAACACGACGCGCAACCAGGTCTCGGGCACGATCCGCCTGGCCCGGCCGCACGAGTACTTCTCCTGGGTGCGTGAGCGCGCCGCGATCGTCGCCGGGCTCATGGACTCGGCGACGAGCCGCGACGCCACCTGGCACTTCATGATGCTCGGGCGCTCGATCGAGCGCGCCGACATGACGGCCCGGCTCATCACGACCCAGACCCGCCTCGGGCACGCCGGCCCCGGCTGGACCACGCTGCTGCGCTCGTGCGGGGCGTACGAGTCGTTCCTGCGCGCGCACAGCGGGCTGGCGTCCGACGAGCGGGCGGCGGGCTTCCTCCTGCTCGACCGGCTCTTCCCCCGCTCGGTCGTCTACGCGCTGGAGAACGCGGAGCAGTGCCTGCGCGAGCTCGAGCCCGTCGAGGGTCGCCACGGCGTCGCGGACGAGGCACGCCGCGAGCTGGGCATGGTCCGCACGTCGCTCGAGTACGCGACGCTGCGCGACGTGCTGAGCGACCTGCCCGACGCGATGGAGCGCGTGCAGCTCGCCTGCTCGCGCGCCAGCGACGCCATCAAGGCCCGGTACTTCCCCTCGGGCGCCGTCACGACCTGGGTGGGTGAGGCGTTGTGAGCGTCCTGCGTGTGGTCCACACGACCACGTTCGACTACGCGGGGCCGGTCACGGCGTCGTACAACGAGGCACGGATGACGCCGCTCAGCGGCCAGGCGCAGCGGGTGCGAGCGTCGTCGGTGCAGGTGCACCCGACGACGTGGACGCACGGGTACGTCGACTACTGGGGGACGGAGGTGACGGCCTTCGAGGTGCTCGAGCCGCACACCCGCCTGCGCATCGTGGCGGACGCCACGGTCGAGGTCGCCGAGCCGCGGCCCCCGGTGCCCGACGGCTCGACGTCCTGGTCGCACCTGGGCGGCGAGACGGCGCTCGACGCGTTCGCGGCGTTCCTCACCGACACACCGACCACCTCGGTGCCCGACGACGTCGCGGCGCTCGCGCTCGACGCCGCGGCCGGGCTCGAGCCGCACCCGGCGGCCGAGGCGATCTGCCGCGAGGTCCGCGACCGGCTCGACTACGTGCCGGGCGTCACGACGGCGCACACCCCGGCCCGGGAGGCGTGGGCGTCGCGCAAGGGCGTGTGCCAGGACATGGCGCACCTCGCGATCGGCGCGCTGCGCAGCGTGGGCATCCCGACGCGGTACGTGTCCGGCTACCTGCACCCGCGCTCCGACGCGGCGACCGGCGAGACCGTCGAGGGGGAGTCGCACGCCTGGATCGAGTGGTGGGTCGGGCGCTGGTACGGGTTCGACCCGACCAACCGGCGCGCCGCCGGCAGCGACCACGTCGTGCTCGGCCGGGGCCGGGAGTACCGGGACGTCGCGCCGCTCAAGGGCGTCTACGCCGGTGCGGGGGGCAGCACGCTGGACGTCGCGGTGGAGATCACCCGGATCGCCTGAGCGGGCGCGGCCGGACGCGGTGAGGCACCCGAGCGCCGTCGTGGGAGAATGAACCCTCGTGTCCGGGTGCCGTCAGGTGGCGCGGGCTGCGACCGTCCGTGACTGACCTCGACCCAGGAGCGCACCCGCTTGTCCCCGATCCCCACCGCCCCGCTGAGTGCCCGCATCCAGCCGGCGGCCACCCCGCCCGAGCTGCTGCGCAACTTCTGCATCATCGCGCACATCGACCACGGCAAGTCGACGCTCGCCGACCGCATGCTGCAGCTCACCGGTGTCGTCGACGAGCGGGCCGCACGGGCCCAGTACCTCGACCGCATGGACATCGAGCGCGAGCGCGGCATCACGATCAAGTCGCAGGCCGTGCGCATGCCGTGGGCCGTCGCCGACCCGGACGGCGTCGACGTCCCGTACGCGCTGAACATGATCGACACCCCGGGCCACGTCGACTTCACCTACGAGGTCTCGCGCTCGCTCGCCGCGTGCGAGGGCGCGGTGCTGCTCGTCGACGCCGCGCAGGGGATCGAGGCGCAGACGCTCGCGAACCTGTACCTCGCGATGGAGAACGAGCTCGCGATCATCCCGGTGCTCAACAAGATCGACCTGCCGGCGGCGCAGCCCGAGAAGTACGCCGAGGAGATCGCGGGGCTGGTGGGTGGCGACCCGGCGGACGTCCTGAAGGTCTCGGGCAAGACGGGTGCCGGCGTGACCGAGCTCCTCGACCGGATCGTCGACGTCGTCCCCGCTCCCGTCGGCGACGCGGACGCGCCGGCCCGCGCGATGATCTTCGACTCGGTCTACGACACCTACCGCGGCGTCGTGACGTACGTCCGCGTCGTCGACGGCAACCTCAACCCGCGCGAGAAGATCGTCATGATGTCGACGCGCGCGACGCACGAGCTGCTCGAGATCGGCGTCACGTCCCCGGAACCGATCCGCACCAAGGGCCTGGGCGTCGGCGAGGTCGGGTACCTCATCACGGGCGTCAAGGACGTGCGTCAGTCCAAGGTCGGTGACACGGTCACGAACGCGGCCAAGCCGGCGGAGATCGCCCTCGGCGGGTACAGCGACCCCAAGCCCATGGTCTTCTCGGGCCTGTACCCGATCGACGGCTCGGACTACCCGGTGCTGCGCGACGCCCTCGACAAGCTGAAGCTCAACGACGCCGCGCTCAACTACGAGCCGGAGACGTCCGTCGCGCTCGGCTTCGGCTTCCGCGTGGGCTTCCTCGGGCTGCTGCACCTGGAGATCGTGCGCGAGCGGCTCGAGCGCGAGTTCGACCTGGCGCTCATCTCCACGGCGCCCAACGTCGTCTACGACGTGACGCTCGAGGACGGCACGATCGTCACGGTGACGAACCCGAGCGAGTTCCCGGGCGGCAAGATCAAGGAGGTCCGTGAGCCGATGGTCAAGGCCACGGTCCTCGCACCGAGCGAGTTCATCGGCGCGATCATGGAGCTGTGCCAGACGAAGCGCGGCACGCTCGGCGGCATGGACTACCTGTCCGAGGAGCGTGTCGAGATGCGCTACACGCTGCCGCTCGCGGAGATCGTCTTCGACTTCTTCGACCAGCTCAAGTCCCGTACGCGGGGCTACGCCTCGCTCGACTACGAGACCTCGGGCGACCAGGTCGCCGACCTCGTGAAGGTCGACATCCTGCTCCAGGGCGAGCAGGTCGACGCGTTCAGCGCGATCGTGCACAAGGACAAGGCGTACTCCTACGGCGTGATGATGACGGGCAAGCTCAAGGAGCTCATCCCGCGCCAGCAGTTCGAGGTGCCCATCCAGGCGGCCGTCGGTGCCCGGGTGATCGCTCGCGAGACCATCCGCGCGATCCGTAAGGACGTCCTCGCGAAGTGCTACGGCGGCGACATCAGCCGTAAGCGCAAGCTGCTGGAGAAGCAGAAGGAGGGCAAGAAGCGCATGAAGACGATCGGTCGCGTGGACGTGCCCCAGGAGGCGTTCATCGCCGCGCTGACGTCCGAGGCCGCGGGGTCGTCGGGCGGCAAGGACGCCAAGGATGCCAAGAAGCGCTGAGTGCATGACATTGGCTGTCTCGAACCGTTCCGACCGCGCCACCTCCACGCACTCAGCGGGTAGGGGGCGGGCGTGAGCCCGGCGCTGCCCGACGGCGAGCCCGTGCCCGACGACGGCGCGCTGCCCGCGTGGGTGGGCGGAAGCGGGGCGCCACGCACCGATCGGCGCTTCGGGGTGTACCTGCACGTCCCGTTCTGCTCCGTGCGGTGCGGTTACTGCGACTTCAACACCTATACCGCTGCGGAGCTCGGGGGCGGGGCCAGCCAGGCGGCCTACGCCGAGACCGCGCTGCGGGAGATCGACCTCGCGGACCGGGTGCTGCGTACCGCGGGTCTGCCACCGCGCGAGGTCTCGACCGTGTTCGTGGGCGGCGGGACGCCGACGCTCCTGCCCGCCGACGACCTGGCGCGGATGCTCGACGGCGTGCGCACGACCTGGGGGCTGGCCCACGACGCCGAGGTCACCACCGAGGCGAACCCCGACTCGGTCACGCCCGCCACGCTGCACCGGCTCGCCGAGGCGGGCTTCACACGGGTGTCCTTCGGTATGCAGTCCGCCGTACCGCACGTCCTGGCGACCCTCGAGCGCACGCACGACCCTCGCCGGATCCCCGACGTCGTGTCCTGGGCGCGCGACGCCGGGCTCGCCGTCTCGCTCGACCTCATCTACGGCACGCCGGGGGAGTCGGTCGAGGACTGGCGCACGAGCCTCGAGACGGCGCTCGCGACCAGCGTCGACCACGTCTCCGCGTACGCGCTCGTGGTCGAGCCCGGCACGCGGATGGCCGCCCAGGTCCGCCGGGGCGAGCTGGCGCTCCCGAGCGACGACGACCAGGCGGTCAAGTACGAACTTGCGGACGAGCTGCTCACCGCCGCCGGGCTCGGGTGGTACGAGGTCAGCAACTGGGCGCGCACCCCGGCTGACCGCTGCCGGCACAACCTCGCCTACTGGCGCGGGGACGACTGGTGGGGGGTCGGCCCGGGCGCGCACTCCTACGTCTCCGCGCACGCGTCCGTGCCCCAGGGCGAGCCGCAGGACGTGCCGCTCGAGGTGCCGGACGCCAAACCGGACGCCATGCCGGACGAGGCACCGGTGGGGGTGCGCTGGTGGAACGTCAAGCACCCGCGTCGCTACGCGTCGCTGCTCGAGTCCGGGCACAGCCCCGCGGCGGGGCGCGAGCAGCTCACGGCCGACGAGGGGCATCTCGAACGGGTCATGCTCGGCGTGCGGCTGCGCGAAGGGCTGGACCTGCGCCTGCTCACGCCCCAGGGCCGCCGCGCGGTCGCAGGGCTCGTGGCGAGCGGGCTGCTCGACGGCCGCGCGGCCGTCACGGGCCGTGCCGTGCTGACGCTCCGCGGACGGCTGCTGGCCGACACGGTCGTGCGGGACCTCACTGACGCGTGATCGCCGCACGGTCTGAGGCGTGATGTGCACCGCGCCACTCGGACGGGCCACCCGCACGGTCGTCACGGCTCGGACATACGGGTGATATCCGAGTTCCCTGGGCGTTTCCTCTAGCGCTCGGCGCTAGGACACGACAGGGTGTAGATCCGGCCGTGCACGCGCGCGACCGTCACGGATCCATCACCGTTCGTTCACAGCAGGCGGGCAGGGGTTCGGTGCCGGTGCGCTCAGGACGCGGCCCTCAAGCATCGTCGATCTGTGAGGGAACCTGATGAGCGAGAACACTGCGGGCGGACCCCCGCGCGACGAGAACGACCCGTACGTGCCCCAGGACCCGTCGGCGGGCCAGACGCCCGCGGGCGAGCCCCCCGCCGAGCAGCCGTCGGACCCGGCCCCCTACGGCGCACCGCCCGCCCAGGGCGGATACCCACCGCCTGCGCAGGGTGGCTACCCGCCGGCGCAGGGAGGATACCCGCCGGCAGGTGGTTACCCGCCGCCCGCGCAGGGTGGCTACCCGCCCCCCGCGCAGCCGTACGGTCAGCCCGTCGGCAGCACGGTCCAGATCGGTGACGCGTTCAACTACGGCTGGACCAAGTTCACCCAGAACGTCGGGGTCATCATCCTCGGTGCACTGACGTACGTCGCGGCGCTCGCGGTCCTCGGCGCGATCTTCTTCGCGATCCTCATCGGCACGGCGGCCACCACGGTCGACGCTGACGGGAACCTCTCGTCGGCCGCTGGGCTCGGGTTCAGCTTCGGCTCGTTCCTCTTCATCGGGATCTTCGCGATCCTCGGGTTCCTCGTGCAGGCCGCGATCATCCGCGTCTCCCTGCTCATCACCCAGGGTCGCAAGATCCAGTACGGCGACTTCTTCCAGTTCCCCAACCTGGGCAACGTGATCCTTGCGGCCCTGGCGATCGGCGTGGCGGTCGGGATCCTCAGCGTCACCATCATCGGCGGGATCATCTTCGCGTTCTTCGCGCAGTTCACGCTGTTCTTCGTCATCGACAAGAACCTCGGGGTGATGGACGCGTTCAAGGCGAGCTTCTCCCTCGTCAACAAGAACCTCGGCACGGTCATCGTCCTGTTCCTGGCGGTCTACGTCGCCCAGGCGATCGGCTCGTTCCTCTGCGGGGTCGGCCTGCTGGTCGCGCTGCCGGTCGCGCAGATCGCGACGGCGTACGTCTACCGCAAGCTCATCAACGAGCAGCCCGTCTGACCGACCGGATCTCGGGTGCGGGGCTCACGGCACCTGCGCTGCTGCGCGCTGGTGAGCCCCCACCCGAGATCGCGAGGGCGCCGGTCGGCCCGCCGTGACGAGGCCGGTCAGTCCGCCGTGACGAAGTCGATGAGCTCCTCGACCCGGCCCAGGAGCGAGGGCTCGAGGTCGGCGTAGCTGCGCACCGAGCGGAGGATCCGCTGCCACCCCCGGGCGACGTCCGCCTGCTCGGCGGCGGGCCATCCGAGCTCGCGCAGGATGCCGCGCTTCCATTCGGTGCCGCGCTCGATCACGGGCCACGTGTCCAGCCCGACGCGTTCGGGGCGGACCGCCTGCCAGACGTCGACGTACGGGTGCCCGAGGACCATCACCGTGCCGGGGCGTACGGTGCGCAACGCCTCGTCGGTCAGGCGCTTCTCCTTGCTCCCGGCCACGAGGTGGTCGACGAGGACCCCGACCCGGCGGTCCGGCGTCGGGCGGAACTCGGCGAGCGCCTCCGCCAGGTTGTCGACGCCGTCGAGCAGCTCGACCACGACGCCCTCGACCCGCAGGTCGTCGCCCCAGACCTTTTCCACGAGCTCGGCGTCGTGCTTGCCCTCCACCCAGATCCTGCTGCCGCGGGCGACGCGTGCCCGCGCGCCCGCGACCGCGCGGGAACCGGACGCGGTCCGACCGGGTGCCGTGGGCGTCGCCGGCGCGACCGGCGGGGTCAGCAGGACGGGCGAGCCGTCGACCCAGAACCCGGCGCCGAGCGGGAAGGTGCGCCGGCGTCCGGACCGGTCCTCGAGCACGACGACGTGCATCCCGCCCGACTTCTCGACCCGCACCACGGCGCCGACCCATCCGCTCGTCACATCCTCGACGACGAGACCTGCCTCCGCGGGCTGCGGACGGGAGACGGGGCGCCGGCGGTGGTGGGCGGTGGGCGGCGTCTGGCCGGAGAGGACGTCGGAGCCGTAGCGGTCGAAGGTCACGCCGACACCCTAGGACGCCGGACACGCCGCCCGGCGGTACGACGCGGGCGTGCCGCGCGATCGGACCGTGAGCCCCGACCGCCGGACCAGACCGTGCGGCCCGACGTCGCGTGGTAGACCTGGTCCGGTGAGCACCACAGGGTCCCCGCGGTCCGAGCCGGCGGACGCCGGGGTCGCGCAGGCGCCCGACCCGCACCGGTGGCGTGTGCTGGCGGTCTGCCTCACGGTCGGGTTCGTCACGATGCTCGACGTCTCGATCGTCAACGTCGCCATGCCGTCCATCGAGCGGTCCCTCGACGCCGGCCCGGCCCAGCTGCAGCTCATCGTGGCGGGGTACACGCTGGCCTTCGGTCTTGTGCTGGTCCCGGCGGGGCGGCTGGGGGACGCGGGCGGTCGGCGCCGGCTGTTCGTCGCCGGGCTCGTCGGGTTCGCCGTGACGAGCCTGGGCGCCGGGCTCGCGCCGAGCGACGAGTGGCTCGCGCTCGCGCGGGTCCTGCAGGGCGCGAGCGCGGGGCTGCTCAACCCGCAGGTCGTCGGGCTGATCCAGCAGCTCTTCGCCGGGGCGGAGCGCGGCCGGGCGTTCGGGCTGTTCGGCGCGACGATCGGCGTGTCCACCGCCCTGGGGCCGCTGCTCGGCGGTCTGATCATCTCGGCCGCGGGACCGGAGAACGGGTGGCGGTGGGTCTTCGGCATCAACGTGCCCATCATCGCGGTCCTCCTGCCGTTCGCGTGGCGGTACGTGCCGCGCGCGCACCCCGACCCGTCCGCGCGGCAACGTCCGCGCCGGATCGACACGGTCGGGCTCGCGCTCCTCGCGCTCGCGACCGCGACCGTCATGCTCCCGTTCGTCACGACGACCGGGGTCGACGACGACCCGCAGCGCTGGTGGTGGCTCGCGGTCGCAGCGCTCGTGCTCGTGCTGGTCGCGCTGTGGGAGCGCGGGTACCAGCGGCGCACGGGGGCCGCGGTCCTCGACCCGGTCGTCCTCGGTTCCCCGGCGTTCCGGCGAGGTGCGCTCCTGGCGATGGCGTACTTCGCCGGGTTCACGGCGATCTTCCTCGTGGTGACCCTCTTCCTGCAGAACGACGTCGGGTACACCCCGTTGCAGGCGGGTCTGGTGGGGATGCCGTTCGCCCTGGCGTCCGGGCTCTCCTCCTGGCTCTCGGGACGGTGGGTGGCGCGGTACGGGCGGCGGCTGGTCGTCGTCGGGCTCGTCCTGGTCCTGGCGGGGCTCGTCGCGACCGACCTCGTCGTGCGCGCGGTGGGGGACGACCCCGCGACGATCGGCTGGTCCGTCGCCCTGGCACAGCTGGTCACGGGGGCCGGCAGCGGGCTCGTCATCGCGCCGAACCAGACGCTGACGCTCGCCCGGGTGCCGGTCGCGCGGGCGGGCGTCGCGGGCAGCATGCTCCAGGTGGGCCAGCGCGTGGGCGCGGCGATCGGCATCTCCGCGGCGCTCTCGGTGTACTACGCCGGCAAGGCGGCGGGCGCGGGCGGTGCCGCGTCGACGAGCAGCGCGCTGCTCGTCACGATCGCGCTTGTCGGCGTCGCGCTCGTCGTCGCGCTCGTGGACCTGCGTGCGCGACGTGCGCGGCCCGAGCCCGAGCACGCGCGGATCGACGGACGGGGTGCGGCGCCGAGCGCGTAGAATTGGCACTCGGTACCCGAGAGTGCCGATCCGACAGTGCCGACCGGACGCAGGAGGTGGACGTGAGCGAGGAACGCCGGCTCGACGTGCTGCGGGCCATCGTCGAGGACTACGTCGCGACCCGTGAGCCCGTGGGATCGAGGGTGCTGACCGAGCGCCACAACCTCGGTGTCTCGCCGGCGACGATCCGCAACGACATGGCGGCGCTCGAGGACGGCGGCTACATCGCGCAGCCGCACACGTCCGCCGGTCGGATCCCGACGGACAAGGGCTACCGGATGTTCGTGGACCGGCTCTCGACCGTCAAGGCGCTCACCCCGCCGGAGAAGCGCGCGATCGAGACCTTCCTCAACCAGGCGGTGGACCTGGACGACGTGGTGGCCCGGGCGGGGCGGCTCATCGCCCAGCTCACCGGGCAGGTCGCGGTCGTCCAGTACCCCTCCCTGCGCCGCTCGGGCCTGCGCCACCTCGAGCTCGTGCCCGTCGGGGAGCGTCGCCTGCTCGTCGTGATCATCACCGACACCGGTCGCGTCGAGCAGCGGACCCTCGAGCTCTCCTCCGCCCCGGACGAGGCGACGCTCGCCGAGCTCCGCGCCCGGCTGAACATCGCGGCCGCGGGCAAGCGTCTCACCGAGCTCGCGGGAGGGTTCGGCGAGGTCGTGGAGAGCGTGTCACCCGAGGACCGCGAGGTTGCCCGGGCCGTCGCGGCGGTCGTCGCCGAGACGCTGACCGAGGAGAGCGAGGAGCGCATCGTGCTGGCCGGGACGGCCAACCTCGCCCAGGCGGGCATGCGTTTCGAGCACGCCCTGCGTCCCGTCCTCGAGGCGCTCGAGGAACAGGTCGTCCTCCTCGGGCTGTTGACCGAGATGGCGGCGGACTCCGGGGTGAGCGTGCGGATCGGCCACGAGACGCAGCTCGAGCGGCTGGTGGAGACGTCCGTGGTGACCTCGGGATACGGTAGCGACGGCGACGCGGTCGCCCTGATCGGGTCGATCGGACCCACCCGGATGGACTACCCGGGCACGATCGCGACCGTGCGAGCCGTCGCGCGGTACCTGTCGCGGATCCTCGCGTCGTGAGAGTGCCAGAGGCGGACCGGGTGACGGGACCCGGCTCATCAGACGGCGGGCCGGACGGTCGTACGGACGGTCTGCCGGCTTGTCGGACCAAGAGCCAACGTGTGCTAGCAGAGAGTGACTTGTGAGCGACTACTACGAGGTCCTGGGCGTGCCCCGGGACGCCAGCCAGGACCAGATCAAGAAGGCGTACCGCAAGCTGGCGCGCGAGCTCCACCCGGACGTGGCCGGTGACTCCGCCGAGGACCGGTTCAAGGACGTCTCCCGCGCCTACGAGGTGCTGTCCAACCCGGACAAGCGGCAGCAGTACGACATGGGCGTCGACCCCTCCGCCCCCGGCGGTGGCGCGGGCGGCGGCATGGGCGGCGGGTTCGGCTTCCAGGACATCTTCGAGACCTTCTTCGGCGGTGGCCAGGCGCAGAGCGGGCCGATCCCGCGCGCCCGCCGCGGCCAGGACGCGCTCGTCCGGATGGACATCGACCTCGCGGAGGCGGCCTTCGGCGCGCAGCGAGAGATGCAGGTCGACACGGCCGTGGTCTGCGGGACGTGCGGCGGTACCTGCTGCCGCCCCGGGACCTCACCCCGGACCTGCGAGGTCTGCAACGGCCGCGGCATGGTCCAGCGGGTCGCGCGGTCCTTCCTCGGCCAGGTCATGACGACGGCGCCGTGCGCCGCCTGCCAGGGCTTCGGCACCGTCATCCCCGAGCCCTGCGCCGAGTGCTCGGGCGAGGGTCGGGTGCGCAGCCGCCGGACGCTGACGGTCAACGTCCCCGCCGGTGTCGACACGGGCACCCGGATCAAGCTGACCTCGCAGGGCGAGGTCGGCCCCGCCGGCGGCCCGGCCGGTGACCTGTACGTCGAGATTCGCGAGCGCAACCACGAGACGTTCGTGCGACGCGGGGACGACCTGCACTGCACGCTCGAGGTACCGATGACGGCCGCCGCGCTCGGGACCGTCCTCGAGCTCGAGACGCTGGACGGCCTCCAGGAGATCGACCTGCGGCCCGGGACGCAGCCCGGTCAGATCGTCACGCTCAAGAACCTCGGTGTCGGGCACCTGCACTCGACGGGGCGCGGTGACCTCAACGTGCACATCGACGTCCTCGTGCCCACCGCCCTGGACGAGGAGCAGGAGCAGCTCCTGCGCTCCCTCGCGACGGCGCGCGGCGAGGAGCGACCGGAGCCGCGGCTCTCGGCCGCGCACCCGGGTGTGTTCACGCGCCTGCGCGACAAGCTCTCCGGCCGGTAGCGGGAGAGGGCAGCAGTGAGCGCACCTGTCTTCGTCGTCGAGCCGCACGGGTCGTCGGGCGACCTCGCCGAGACCGCCGCAGGCGGGACCTACGTCCTCGACGGCACCGAGGGTCGGCACGCGGGGGTCGTGCAGCGCCGTGGGCCCGGCGAGCGCGTCGACGTCGTCGACGGGGCGGGCACGCGTCTGCGCTGCGTCATCGAGTCGGTGACGGCGGGCGAGGTCCTGCTCCGTGTCGAGGAGGTGGTCCGCGAACCGGCGCCCGACGTCGTCATCACGCTGGTCCAGGCGCTCGCCAAGGGCGACCGGGACGAGATGGCGATCGAGGCGGCCACCGAGGTGGGTGCGGACGCGATCGTGCCGTGGCAGGCCGACCGCTCGATCGTCGTCTGGCGCGGGGACCGTGCGGCGAAGTCACGTCAGCGGTGGCTCGCCACGGTCCGCGCCGCGACGAAGCAGGCCCGTCGTGCCAGGCTCCCGCAGGTGGAGACGTCGATCGACAGCCGCGGGCTCGCCGCGCGGGTCGCGGCGGTCGTGGCCGGCGGCGGCCGCGCGATCGTGCTGCACGAGGAGGCGACGACGGCGCTCGCCGACGTGGAGCTGCCCGGCGGCGGCGACCCGGCGGTCGAGCTCCTCGTCGTGGTGGGACCCGAGGGCGGGATCAGCAGCACCGAGCTCGATGCGCTGACGGACTCGGGGGCGGTGGCCGCGCGCCTCGGCCCGCACGTGCTGCGGACGTCGACGGCGGGGCCGGTCGCGATCGCCCTGCTGGCCGAGCGCCTCGGACGGTGGGAGCACCCCGAGAGCGATAGCCTGCGGTCATGACGAGCGCGAGCGGTGACACCACGTCCGAGTGCCTCTTCTGCCGCATCGTGGCGGGTGAGCTGCCGGCGGACGTCGTGGCCTCGACAGAACGGGCCGTCGCGTTCCGCGACATCGACCCGAAGGCGCCCCTGCACGTCCTGGTCGTGCCGCGCGAACACCACGGCGACATCGCGCAGCTGGCCGCGGCCGACCCCGAGCTGCTGGGCGAGGTGGTCGCCCTCGCCGACGAGGTGGCCGGTGAGCAGGCGGACGGCCAGTTCCGTCTGGTCTTCAACTCCGGACCGCGTGCCGGGCAGAGCGTCTTCCACGTCCACGGGCACGTGCTCGGCGGCACCCAGCTCGGCTGGACGCCCGCCTGAAATTCGCCGCGGCTCCCTCCCCGCGTCGATACGATGGAGCAGACCCGCGCTCGTCGGAGGCCCGGGAGAGGACCGACCACCGAAGGAGTGCCGCGGCGCAAGCCGGCTCATGACATCGACATCACCCGACAGCTCCCGTGCGGACGGCGAGCGTCCGAGCGGCATTCCTCACGGCGTCGCGCGCGTCGAGCACCGCATCGTGATCCCTCCGCACGTCCCCATGGTCGGGCTCCTGGGCAGCGGTGACGCGGTCCTGCGGGCCGTCGAGGCGGGGTTCCCCACGGTCGACGTGCACGCCCGCGGCAACGAGATCTCCGTGGCCGGCGCCCCTGGTGAGGTGGCGCTCGCCTCTCGCCTCCTCGACGAGCTCATCGAGGTCGTCGAGGCCGGCACCCAGCTCACGCCCGACGTCGTGACGCGTTCCATCTCCATGCTCACGGCGGCCACGGCCGCGCGACCCGCCGAGGTACTGACGTTCAACATCCTGTCCTCGCGCGGACGCACCATCCGGCCCAAGACGGTCGGTCAGAAGCACTACGTCGACGCGATCGACGCGAACACCGTGACGTTCGGCATCGGGCCGGCGGGCACCGGCAAGACGTACCTGGCCATGGCCAAGGCCGTGCAGGCGCTGCAGGCCAAGCAGGTCAACCGGATCGTGCTCACGCGCCCGGCGGTGGAGGCGGGTGAGCGGCTGGGCTTCCTGCCCGGCACGCTCTCCGAGAAGATCGATCCGTACCTGCGCCCGCTGTACGACGCCCTGCACGACATGATCGACCCGGACTCGATCCCGAAGCTCATCGAGTCCGGGACCATCGAGGTCGCACCGCTCGCCTACATGCGTGGCCGGACGCTCAACGACGCGTTCATCATCCTCGACGAGGCGCAGAACACCTCGGCCGAGCAGATGAAGATGTTCCTGACGCGCCTCGGCTTCGCCTCGAAGATGGTCATCACGGGTGACGTGACCCAGGTCGACCTGCCCGGGGGGACGACGTCGGGCCTGCGGGTGATCGAGGACGTGCTGACCGGGGTCGACGACGTGGAGTTCTGCCGCCTGTCGTCCTCGGACGTGGTCCGCCACCGGTTGGTGAGCGACATCATCGACGCCTACGCGCGCTGGGACGTCGCCGGTTCCGGCGACGGACGGGGCGGCGGTGGGGGAGCCCGCTCGGCGGGACCGCGCGAACGGAGGGCACGCCCATGAGCGTGGAGGTCAACAACGAGTCCGGGTACGAGGTCGACGAGGCGGAGTTCGCGGCGCTCGCTCGGTTCGTGCTCGACGCCATGTTCGTGCACCCGCAGAGCGAGCTCTCGATCGTGTTCGTCGACACGCAGGTGATGAGCGAGCTGCACGTGCAGTGGATGGACGAGCCGGGTCCGACCGACGTCCTGTCGTTCCCGATGGACGAGCTGCGCCCGGGGCGAGACGGCGAGCTCGCCCCCGCCGGGACGCTCGGAGACGTCGTGCTCTGCCCGGACGTCGCCGCCCAGCAGGCCGTGGCGGCCGGCCACTCGACCACGGAGGAGATGCTCCTGCTCACGACGCACGGCATCCTCCACCTGCTCGGCTACGACCACGCGGAGCCGGAGGAGGAACGCGAGATGTTCGCGCTGCAGCGCAAGCTCCTGCTCACCTTCCTCGCCGGGCGATGACTCCCTGACCAGCTCCTCGATCATCACCTCGATCATCCTGACCACCACCACGAAGGACCATCCGTGAACACCCATGACGGCGCACCCACCGAGCACAAGGCGGGGTTCGCGTGCTTCGTCGGGCGCCCGAACGCCGGGAAGTCGACCCTGACCAACGCGTTGGTCGGGCAGAAGGTCGCGATCACCTCCGGACGACCGCAGACCACCCGGCACACGATCCGCGGGATCGTGCACCGCCCGGACGCGCAGCTCATCCTCGTGGACACCCCGGGCCTGCATCGCCCACGCACGCTGCTCGGGGAGCGGCTCAACGACCTGGTACGGGACACGCTCACCGAGGTCGACGTCATCGCCTTCTGCCTCCCGGCGGACCAGAAGGTCGGCCCGGGCGACCGGTTCATCGCGGCCCAGCTCGCGGACCTGTCGCGCGGGCGGCGCGGCACCCCGGTCGTCGCGGTCGTGACCAAGTCGGACCTCGTGGACCGCGAGACCCTCACCAAGCATCTTCTCGCGGTCGACCGGCTCGGCGAGTGGGCGGACATCGTCCCGGTGTCCGCGACCGGCGGCTTCCAGGTGGGCGTGCTCGCGGACGTGCTCGTCGGCCACCTCCCGCCGGGTCCGGAGCTCTACCCCGGAGGTGAGCTCACGGACGAGCCCGAGGCGGTCATGGTCGCCGAGCTCGTGCGCGAGGCGGCGCTGGAGGGTGTGCGCGACGAGCTGCCGCACTCCCTCGCGGTGGTGGTCGACGAGATCACCCCGCGCGAGCAGGACGCCGGGCAGAAGGACCGCGCGCCGTTCCTCGACGTGCGGGTCAACCTCTTCGTCGAGCGCGACAGCCAGAAGGCCATCATCATCGGTCGCGGCGGGTCGCGGCTGCGCGAGGTCGGGACGGAGGCGCGGCGAGGTATCGAGGCGCTGCTGGGAGCGCGCGTGTACCTCGACCTGCACGTGAAGGTCGCCAAGGACTGGCAGCGGGACCCCAAGCAGCTGCGTCGGCTCGGGTTCTGACGGGCGGAGCGAGGGTTTCGCGATGATCTTCCGGACCGCGGCGACGAGCGCCGCACTCGCGATCGTGCTGGCCGTCGTCGGGGCCCTGGCGGGTCCGCAGTGGGACCCCGTCCCGGTGGCCGACCACGTGACGCCGGAGACGACGGACACGACGATCGGTGGGCAGGTCGCCGGTGCGATCGACGCGGTCGGCACCTACCAGGTGCGTGAGGTGGAGGCGACGGTCGAGCTCGACGGGACGTCGGTCGACGCGCTCATCCGGGAACCGGTGGACGCGCCCGGGGACCGCCCGGGGGTCGTCTTCTTGCACGGCGCGGGGACGGGGACGGCGCACGAGGCGTTCGCGCAGACCGCGAGCGCGCTCGCCAGCGCCGGCGTGGTGACGCTCGTGCCGTCGAAGCGGCTCGACACGTACTCGACGAGGTACCGCGACTACGAGTCGATGGCCGTGGACTACGCGCACTCGGTGGAACTCCTCCGGTCGAGACCGCTGGTGGACCCGGCCCGCGTCGGGCTGTACGGCGAGTCCGAGGGGACCTGGGTGGTCCCCGTCCTCGCGGTCCAGGACCCGACGATCGCCTTCTCGATCCTCGTCTCGGCCCCGGTGGTCCCACCGCGTCAGCAGGCCGCCTACGCCGCCGACTCGTACCTGCGCAACACCGGGGTCCCTCGCAGCGTCTTCCGCGCGATCCCCCGCGCCGTCGGGATGGTCCTGCCCGGCGGCGGTTTCGAGTACGCCGACTTCGAGGTCGACCCGTTCCTGCGGGAGCTCTCCAGCCCTGTCCTCATGGCGTACGGCACCAGCGACCCGTCGATGCCTGTCGAGCAGGGTGCCCTCCAGGTGATCGACGACGTGGCGTCGAACGGCAACGACGACGTGAGCGTGCGCTACTACGACGGCGCCAACCACGGCATCCGTATCGACGGGCAGCTCGTGCCCGAGTTCCTGCGGGACCTCTCGGCGTGGGTCCAGGGTCTTCCGGACACCGCCGGGGCCTCGCCGCAGGTCGCGGGTGCGCAGCCCGACCAGGTGTTCCTGGCCGCGCCCGTCCCGGCGCCCCGCTGGTTCGGCAACGGTGACCTCGTGATCGGGCTGGTCGTCGCGGGCCTCGGGCTTCTCGTGCTGGGTCCGCTGGTGTGGGCCGGGTCGAGCCTGGTGCGGCGTGCCCGACGGCGGGACGCGCCGGTCGCGCGGATCGCGCCCGGGCTGCGGTGGCCGCTGGTCGTGCTCGGTACCGGGGCCGTCGCGACGATGGTGGGTCTGGTGGTCTACCTCATGTCCGTGGCACGGCTGGCGCTCGAGTACGAGCGCGACGCGTGGGTGGTCCACGGGGGGTGGATCGCCGTTCGTGCCCTGGGTCTGGTGACCGTCGTCGCGGCGGCGATGATCGTCAACCGCTCCGCGGAGCTGCGCACGACCCGACGGGCACTCGCCCGCGGGCCGCGCCACGTCGACGTGCGAGACCAGGCGGTGCTCGTTCGTCCCGCCGTGGGCGTCGTGGGTCACCTCACCTACTGGTCGACGATCGTCGGCGCGACCCTTCTCCTCGTGACCGTGGCCTACTGGGGCGTGTACCAGCTCGGGATCTGACCGGGCACGGCCACGCGACTAGACTTGTCGCATGGTTCGGCGACGTCGCGACCGTGGGGCGCAGTTCTCCGCGCGCGCTGCCGACCGGGACGACGACCCGTTCGGTGAACCGTACGACGTCCCGCTGGACGGCTCGTTCGATGCCCTCTTCGACGACGACCCGGTGCCGTCCGCAGGGGCGCGGACATCGGCGGCGACAGCGCCACCCGCGGCGGAGGGTGCCGAAACGCGAGCCGCGACGCCCGCGCACCCGCGTTCCCGGCACCATCGCGGACGCGTGCTGTGGGCGACGGCGGCGACCGTGGTCGCCGTCGCGGGCTCGGTGGTGTTCACGGCGGTCGTCGAGAACGCGCGGGTGGTCGACACGGCCTCCATCCCGGGTGTGGTGCGGCCGCTGCACACCCCGCCCGCGACGAGCTGGACGATCGAGCGACACTCGGACCAGAGGATCATCCCGGTCGACGGCGCGATGGTGCTCGTGGACGACCACCTCGTCGCGTACGGCACCGAGGACGGCAGCGAGAAGTGGTCCTCCGAACCGCTCCCGCAGGACACGTCCTGTCTGCCGCGGATCGGGGACGAGCCTCACGACCTCATCGTGTGCATTTCCCCGGACCTGACCGCGAGCGACGGCCAGCGCTTGACGGTGACGACGTACGACCCGGCGACCGGGGAGCGCACGGGGTCGCGGACGGCCCGGGTCCGTGACCAGGAGGTGGCGCTCGCCGGGAGCCACGACTTGGTCCGCCTCTACGTCGAGGGTACGTCGGCGGTGATCGTCCGCGAGGACGCACGCACCGGGGAACCGCGCTGGGAGCAGCGGGTGCCCCGCGAGCGTGGTGCAGGTGCCGCCGTGGAGGACGATTTCGTGGGCGGGGTCAGCCTGGCCGTGTCGCGGGGGGTGGTCTCGGTCCTTGGCCGTGGCCTGGCGGCGACGTTCACGCACGACGGCATCCCGCTGGAGGTGGGTGACGTCTGGTCGGTCGTCGAGCTGCCCGACGGTCGCTACGCGGGCAACCAGTACGGTCGCGGGGTCGCCACGGTCTTCGGGGCGGACGGCGTGCCGGAGTTCCAGGTCAACGGCCGGGTGCTCGAGGCCCCCCTGACGGACGGGTCGGTACCCGGGGTGATCGTCGCCAACACCTTCGGCGGCATGATGGGGGTCGATGCTGCGACGGGTGCGACGCTGTGGGAGCTGACGGGCTCGGGCAGCCACGCCGTGCTCCGGCTGGACGGGCAGATCGTCATCCAGTCGGACTCCGTGCTGCGGTCGGTCGACGTCAGGACGGGTGAGCAGACGTGGTCGGTGCGGGTCGAGCGGTCGGCCCTGTGGCTGCCGCTGACGGACGGCGAGTCCGTCTTCGTCACGAGCGGCACGCGCGGTGTCGATCCCGAGCTGGTGTCGATCTCGCTGCGCCAGGGCTATGTGCAGTGGCGCGCTCCTCTGCCGCTCGGGGCCTTCCACGTCTTCGCTGCCGACGGACGGATCATGGTCCTGCGTGAGGACGACCTCGTCGCCCTCGGCTGACCCTGACCCTGACCCGACCCCGACCTGGGCAGGCTCCTTCTCGTGAGCCTCGCGAGCCTCGTGACGTGCGGTGCGGCGTGCCACGCAGCGCGTGGTCCCGGTGCGACACTTGAGCAGACGGTGATGAACGGGTAGAAACGGTCCGGGCCGCCCAGGCCACGAACCGGTGGGTCGAGCACCCGCCGGCGGCGACAGCGTAGGGAGTGCACACGATGACGAACGAGTCCGGAGCGGTCGAGGATCCGCAGGGGGCCTCCGCCTCCGAGCAACCCGATCAGCCACTCGGGCAGGTGAGGGTCCGGACCAGCGGCGATGCGCCGTCGTCCACGTCGGCGCCCGAGCAGGAGCCGGGGGAGGGCGCCGACCCGGCCGTCGAGAAGACCTCGCCGTTCGCCGGAGTCCCGGTGGGCGACTACGTGCGCGACGGCGTGGCCGCCGTGCTGCTGCTGGTCTCGCTCGCGCTGCCCTGGGACATCGCGCACCGGTCCTCGGACAAGATCGAGGTCGTCCTCGTCACGGTCCTGTCCCTGCTGTCGCTGACGCTGCCCTACCTGGCCCGCACCGGTGCGCTGCCCGCCTCGTGGACGGTCCATACGACACGGCGCGCACGGCTGTTCGCGAACGCGCCCTATGTGCTCGTCGCCTTGGTCTACCTCGTGCTCGACGGGCTCAACGGCGGGACCGCCAACGAGTGGGGCTGGGTCGGTACCGGTGTCGCTCTCGGCCTCGCGGGCTCCTTGCTCGCCGCGCAGCCGCGCGAGGCGGAGCTCGGTCCGCAGGAGCTCGACGGCGCGGTCTCGAGGACCTGGTCCCGCGCCCTGCTGGGTCTCGGCGGGCTCCTCGTCGTCACCGTGCTGGTGACGTTCGTCCTGTTCCTCACGAGGGACTCGCTCGGCTTCGCCGGCGTGCTCTACGCTCTCGTGTCCGCCGTGTTCGTGCTCGCGCTGGTCGGGCTCCCGCTGCTGGGTGTGGTCCGTCGCTCGGAGAGCGGTCGGCTCGTGCTCGTCGGCCTCGGGATCATCCTCGTGGTCGCGTTCGTCCTCGGCTCGGGGGACGACAGCCTGCCCCGCTTCGAGAGCCTGCACGAGGGTCGCTTCGGCCTCGTGCTCGTCCCGGCCATCGCCGCGATCGCGGCCTCCCCGGCCGTGCGCCGGCTGACGGCGTCCGGGTCCGCGGTCGAGGCGTGGACGGGTGTCGCCGTCCGGTCGTTCGACCTGCTCCTCGTGGTCGCCGGGTACGCGGCCGTCGTCGCCGTCCTCGCCCTCGTCGAGGGTGCGCGCGGGGTGGGCGTCGTGCTGAGCCTCGTCTTCGGTCTCCTCGTCGCGGGTGTCGCGCTCGTCGCGCGCCGTGCGCTCTCGCGAGACGCGGTCGCCGGTCGGGTGCTCGCACTCGGCGCGGCGGGCCTGTCGGCGCTGCTCGGCCTGGTGCTCCTCGTGGTGGTCGCCGACCAGGGCAACGGTCTGGTCGCGGGCGCCGCCGTGGAGCACGTCCTCATCGCGTTCGGCCTGCCGCTCATGGCGGCCTTCGCGCTCACGGTGCCGCCAGAGGTCAGGGCGCACTTCGCGGAGAACCTTCCGCCCGTCGGCGAGCAGGTGCGCAACGCGTACGTCTGGCAGCCTCCGGCGCCCAAGCCGGTCCGTCCCAAGCCTGAGCCGGCTCCCCAGGGCGCGCCGGTCGGCAACGACCCGTCCGGCTACGCCCCGCAGCAGCACGACCCGCAGGCACCTCAGCACGCGCCGACCGGTCAGGGCTACGCCCCGGCCGGGTACGCGCCCCAGGGCACCGGGCCGCAACCGGTCCAGCCCGAGGTCTCGGGCTACGCGGCGCGCCCGGGTCTGGCGCCGTCCGAGGACCCGGCGACGCAGGTCATGCCGGCCTACAGCGAGGAGCCTGCTGCCGCGCAGCACCAGCCCGCGCAGCACCAGCCCCAGCAGTACCAGCCGCAGTACCAGCCCCAGCAGGCCGGGCCGCAGTACCAGCCGCAGCCGCAGGAGCCGCAGCCTGCGGGCTTCTCCGCCGCGCAGGCGCTCGACCCGGGCACACCGCTCGAGGTGCTCGCGCAGATCGTCCAGGATGCCCCGCACCTGCGCCCACAGGTCGCGGCGAACCCGTCGACGTACCCGGCACTGCTCGACTGGCTCGGCAACCTCGGCGACCCGGCCGTCGACGCCGCGCTGCGCTCCCGCGGCCGGTAGCGCGCGGGCGGGTCGTGGTGCGTCCGCCGGACGCCCGCGACCCGGCCGCACGGGCGCGGTACAGTGGGTCTGTGCACCTGACGCAGACCCTCCTCCTTCGGTGCCGCGACGAGGCCCTCTAGGCCGGTCCCTCGTCGCGGTGGCTGGTGTGCCGGCTGACAGCACCGACGACGAGGACGAGAAGGACACCCCATGACTCAGCACAGCACGCAGCGACGCACCCACTCCACGGAACAGCAGCCCTCGGGCATGCCCGTGCACAAGTATGAGCCGTTCCACCAGCAGTTCGACGTGTCCCTCCCGGACCGCACGTGGCCGGACAAGAGGATCACGCAGGCCCCCCGCTGGTGCGCCGTCGACCTGCGCGACGGCAACCAGGCGCTCATCGAGCCGATGAACCCGGAGCGCAAGCTGCGGATGTTCGAGCTGCTGGTCGAGATGGGCTACAAGGAGATCGAGGTGGGCTTCCCGTCCGCCTCGCAGACCGACTTCGACTTCGTGCGGATGCTCATCGAGGAGGACCGCATCCCCGACGACGTCGTCATCCAGGTCCTGACCCAGGCCCGTGAGCACCTCATCGCACGGACCTACGAGTCGATCAAGGGCGCCAAGCAGGCGATCGTGCACCTGTACAACTCCACGTCGCGGCTGCAGCGCGAGGTGGTGTTCCGCACCGACCGCGACGGCATCGTCGACATCGCGCTCGAGGGCGCCAAGCTGTGCCGGAAGTTCGAGGAGACGGTCCCGGAGACGACGGTCTACTACGAGTACTCGCCCGAGTCCTACACCGGGACGGAGCTCGAGTTCGCGGTACGTATCTGCAACGAGGTGATCGAGGTCTTCGAGCCCACGCCGGAGCGCAAGGTCATCATCAACCTGCCGGCGACCGTGGAGATGGCCACCCCGAACGTGTACGCCGACTCGATCGAGTGGATGAGCCGTCACCTCGTCCACCGCGAGAACGTCGTGCTGTCGCTGCACCCGCACAACGACCGCGGCACCGCGGTCGCGGCCGCCGAGCTCGGCTACCAGGCCGGCGCGGACCGCATCGAGGGCTGCCTGTTCGGCAACGGCGAGCGTACCGGCAACGTGTGCCTGGTGACCCTCGGCATGAACCTGTTCAGCCAGGGGATCGACCCGCAGATCGACTTCTCCGACATCGACCACGTGCGCCGGACCGTCGAGCACTGCAACCAGCTGGGCGTCCCTGAGCGGCACCCGTACGCCGGTGACCTGGTGTTCACGGCCTTCTCGGGATCCCACCAGGACGCCATCAAGAAGGGCTTCGACGCCATGTCCGCGAAGGCGGAGGCGGCCGGCGCCGCGATCGACGACCTCGTGTGGGGCGTTCCGTACCTGCCGATCGACCCCAAGGACGTCGGGCGCTCGTACGAGGCCGTCATCCGGGTGAACTCCCAGTCCGGCAAGGGCGGTGTCGCCTACCTGCTGAAGACCGAACGGCACCTGGACCTGCCGCGCCGCCTGCAGATCGAGTTCTCCCACGCCGTGCAGGAGGTCACTGACACCGGGGGCACCGAGGTCACGGGCGAGGACATCTGGCGGATCTTCTCGGACGAGTACCTGCCGGTCGAGGACGGCGCCGACC
Source organism: Oerskovia flava (assembly GCF_026163685.1). GTDB lineage: Bacteria > Actinomycetota > Actinomycetes > Actinomycetales > Cellulomonadaceae > Oerskovia_A > Oerskovia_A flava. The sequence goes on along the minus strand of NZ_JAOXSR010000005.1, from coordinate 76,498 downwards.
TCGAACCGTGGGGCCGCCTGCGTCTGCGCGGCACCCGCGCCGTGTCCAGCGAGGACGGCCCGGACACGCTGTCGGTCGACGTCGTCGACCGCGGGGAGGCGATCACGCTCGAGGGCTCCGGCAACGGACCGGTGGCCGCGTTCGTCGACGCGATCGCCAAGGTCGGCGTCGACGTCCGCGTCCTGGACTACGCCGAGCACGCCCTGTCCGAGGGCGGCGACGCGAACGCGGCCGCCTACGTCGAGTGCCAGGTCGGCGACGACGTGCTGTGGGGCGTCGGCATCGACCCGTCGATCACCACCGCGTCGCTCAAGGCGATCGTGTCAGCCGTGAACCGGGCGGAGCGCGCCGCGGTCTGAGTCCGTCGACAGGAGGGGCCGCACCGTCACGGTGCGGCCCCTTCGTCGACCCGGCGGTGCCGGTGTGGCGCCGACCGAGGTGTCGGCGCGATGGCGGACAATGGACCCGTGGTCCTCTACCGAGACGAAGCGATCGTGCTGCGCACGCAGAAGCTGGGCGAGGCCGACCGCATCATCACGTTCCTCACCCGCGAGCACGGCAAGGTGCGCGGGGTCGGTCGTGGGGTGCGCCGGACCTCGTCACGCTTCGGCGCCCGGCTCGAGCCCTTTATGCTCGTCGACGTCCAGCTGCACGTCGGTCGCTCTCTCGACACGGTCACGCAGGTCGAGACGGTCGGTCCCTACGCTCGCGTGATCTGCGGCGACTACGGGCTGTACACCGCGGGCACCGCGATGCTGGAGACCGCCGACCGGCTGGTCGAGGCCGAGGGCGAACCCACCGTGCAGCAGTTCTGGCTGCTCGCCGGGGCGCTGCGGGCGCTGGCCGACCGGGCGCACGACGCGAACCTCGTGCTGGACTCCTACCTGCTGCGCGCGCTCGCCGTCGCCGGCTGGGCGCCGAGCTTCACCGACTGCTCGCGCTGCGGGGAGCCCGGGCCGCACCATGCCTTTTCCGTCGCCCTCGGTGGCGCCGTGTGCTCGCGCTGCCGCCCGCCCGGGTCGACGGCGCCCGCGCCCCAGACGTTCCTCCTGCTCGCCGCCCTGCTCGCGGGGGAGTGGGAGGTCGCCGACGCCTCGGACGCGCGGCATCGCAAGGAAGCCAGCGGCCTCGTGGCCGCGTACAGCCAATATCACCTGGAGAGAACGTTGCGATCACTGCGCATGGTGGAGCGAGACGGCGCGCCGGGGGTGGGCGCCTGATGGCACGGTCGGTGGTCCCACCGTTCCCGCACCCGTCCGGTGCGACAGCGCCGAACATCCCGGCCCAGTTCGTCCCCCGGCACGTGGCGATCGTCATGGACGGCAACGGACGCTGGGCGAACGCGCGAGGTCTCCCGCGCACGGCAGGGCACGAGGCGGGGGAGGCCGCGCTGCTCGACGTCGTGGCGGGAGCGATCGAGATCGGCGTCACGCACGTCTCGGCGTACGCGTTCTCCACCGAGAACTGGAAGCGCTCGCCCGACGAGGTGCGCTTCCTCATGGGGTTCAACCGGGACGTCATCCGGCGGCGCCGCGACGAGATGAACAGCTGGGGCGTGCGGGTGCGGTGGGCCGGGCGACGGCCGCGGCTCTGGACGTCGGTGATCAAGGAGCTCGAGATCGCCGAGGAGATGACCCGGGGCAACGACACGTGCACGCTGACGATGTGCGTCAACTACGGCGGGCGCGCGGAGATCGCGGACGCGGCCGCGGCGATCGCGCGCGAGGTGGCAGCCGGGCGCCTGGACCCGCGCAAGGTGACGGAGAAGACCGTCGCGAAGTACCTCGACGAGCCCGACCTGCCGGACGTCGACCTGTTCCTGCGCAGCTCGGGGGAGCAGCGGACGTCGAACTTCATGCTGTGGCAGTCCGCGTACGCCGAGATGGTGTTCCTGCCCGAGCCATGGCCCGAGGTGGACCGCCGGTCGCTGTGGCGGGCGGTCGAGGAGTACGCGCGGCGTGATCGCCGGTACGGGGGAGCGGTCGACGCGGTACCGGCCGCACCGGTTCCTGCCGACGGGCGGAGCGTGGGCGGCGCCTCCTAGGCTGGTGGCATGGCACTCTCGTTCGACATGATCACCGTCGACGCGACGGACCCTCGCCCGCTCGCCGAGTGGTGGGCCCGCCACCTCGGTGGGCGGGTCGTGGCAGAGCCGGACGGGTCGTTCGTCCAGATCGTCCCCGCGGAAGGGTCCACCACTCCAGGGCTCTCCTTCCAACGGGTGACGCGACCGACACCCGGGAAGAACCGTCTGCACCTCGACCTCGTGACGTCCGACCGAGAGCGCGACGTGGCCGCCCTGCTGGCCGACGGGGCGGTCCTGGTCACGGAGCGCTCGGCACCGGGGTTCCGGTGGGCCGTGCTGGAGGACCCCCAGGGCAACGTCTTCTGCGTCGGCGCGCCGGAGTCGGGCCCCACGGAGGTGCCGACGGGCGAGGCGCGGCCGGCGCCGTAGCTGCTGCTACGCGGTCGGCAGACGCCCGGCGACCTGTTCGCGGCGGGAGTGGCGGAGCCTGATCACGACGAGGACCGCCACCGCCGCCGCGACGAGCACGACGCCCCACCACGAGCCGGTCGCGGCGGCCAGCGCCGCGGTCCAGACACCCCAGCCGACGGTGGCGTAGATCGTGGCGTGCAGGGTGCAGCCCACGAGCATGGCCATCAGGTAGCGCCCGAACGGCATCCGCACGATCCCGGCGGCGGCGTTGACGACCGTCTTGGTGCCGGTCGCCAGGAACGAGGCCGGCACGGCCAGCAGCCCCCAGCGCCGGATGGTCTCGACGCCCCGCGCGGCCGAGGCGCCCGACAACCACCGGTGGACGCGGGCGACCCACGGTCGCACCGGCCGGGTGCGGTCGAGCGTCCAGACCGTGACCAGTCGCGCGACCCAGTACGTCGCCTGCGTCCGGAAGAACACGACGGCGAAGAAGAAGGCGAACAGCGCACCGAAGGGTGCGCCGTCCAGCGAGTCGGGCACGTCTCAGGCCGACTGCCGCGCGCGGCACTGCGCGCACACACCGAAGAGCTCGACGGTGTGCTGGATGTCGCTGAACCCGTGCGCCTCCGCGACCTGGGACGCCCAGGCCTCGACGGTGGGCCCGTCGATCTCCACCGTGGAGCCGCACGAGCGGCACACCAGGTGGTGGTGGTGCTCACGACGCTCGCAGCGCCGGTAGAGGTTCTCCCCGTCCTCGGTGCGCAGGACGTCCACCTCGCCGCCGTCGGACAAGGACTGCAGCGTGCGGTAGACGGTGGCCAGGCCGACCGCGTCCCCCCGCGTGCGGAGGATCTCGTGGAGCTGCTGGGCGCTGCGGAAGTCCGGTACCTCGTCGAGGGCCTCGGTCACCGCGGCGCGCTGCCGGGTCATGCGTTGCACGTCGTGCCACCTTCCACGTGGACGTCGTCGGGGATGTCGGGGTGGGGATCGTGCGCCGGTCGGGGGCGCCGTCGCCCGATCACCGGTCGCAGCAGGGCGACCACGGCGTACACCGCGATCGCGAGGACCACGATGGTCGCACCTGGCGACAGATAGTGCCAGTACGTGATGGAGAGCCCGACGACGCAGACGCTCACGCCGATCACCATGGCGACGGACATCGTCCGCCGGAACGAGGTCGTCACGAGCTGCGCGACGGCGACGGGCACGATCATCAGCGCGCTGACGAGCAGCAGCCCGACGACCCGCATCGCGACGGTCACGGTCAGCGCGGCGACGACGGCGACGGCGATGTTCAGCACGCGTACCGGCAGGCCGGACGCCCGCGCGAACTCCTCGTCGTTGCTCACGGCGAACAGCGCCGTCCGGAGCCCCACGCCGACCGCGAGGATGATCGCCCCGAGCACGAGCGTCAGCCACAGGTCGGCGCTCGATACCGTCGAGATGGAACCGAAGAGGTACTGGACGAGGTTTCCCGAGCTGCCGCCGGCCAGGCCGATGATCAGCACACCGCCGGCGATACCGCCGTAGAAGAGCAGCGCGAGCGCGACGTCTCCGCTCGTCCGGCCGCGCTCGCGCACGATCTCGATGACGATCGCGCCGATGACGGCCGCCACGACGGCGCCCGGGATCGCGAGCGCGTCCGTGGGTGCCAGTCCCATGGCGCTGCCGACGAGCCAGCCGAGCGCCACACCCGTGAGCGCCACGTGCCCGATCCCGTCGCCGAGGAGCGACAGGCGGCGCTGCACGAGGTAGACGCCCATCACGGGCGCGGTCACGCCCACGAGGATCGCGGCGATCAGCGCGCGCTGCATCAGGGGGTCGCCCAGCATGCCGAGGATCTCGTCGAAGGCGTTCATGGAAGCATCCCGGTGTCGGTGAGGCCCATGTCGCCGCCGCGCGCGGCGAGCGAGACCTCGGCCTCGTGGGGGTGGACGTGCTCGTGCCCGGCGTCCGCGTGCCCGCCCGCGGGTGACGGGGGAGCGCCGTCGTGCACGACGAGCCCGTGGCGGAGCACGACGCACCGCTCGATGAGCGGGCTGAGCGAACCGAGCTCGTGCAGGACGACGAGGACGGTCAGGCCCTCGCGGGTGAGCGTCGTGAGGGTCGCGGCGAACGCCTCCTGGCTGGGGTGGTCGACGCCGGCGACGGGCTCGTCGAGGATGAGCAGCTCGGGCCGGCGCACCAGGGCGCGGGCGATGAGCACCCGCTGCTGCTGGCCGCCGGAGAGCTCCTGCACCGCCTGGCGGGCACGGTCGGCGAGCCCGACGCGGTCGAGCGCGGCGTGCGTGCGCTCGCGCCAGCCGCGCGGGAGGCGCAGGCGGCGGCCGCTCAGCAGGCCGGACGCGACGACCTCCTCGGCGGTGGAGGGGACACCGCCCTGGGCGCTGATGCGCTGGGGTACGTAGCCGAGCCGGGCCCACGGGACGTCGGGCCCGAGGTCGGTACCGAGGAGCCGGACGGAGCCTGCCGCGAGCGGGACGATGCCGACGAGCGCGCGCACGAGCGTCGACTTGCCGGAGCCGTTCGCCCCGAGGAGGGCGACCACCTCGCCGCGGCGCACCGTGAGGTCGATGCCGCGCAGGATGTCGCTGTTGCCGAGCCGGACGTGCACACCGCGTGCATCGATGGCGGGGGACAAGGGCTCGGACGTGGTGCTGGCGGTCATGAACAGCTCAGGCCGTCGCGCAGCGCCTCCAGGTTGCCTCGCATGACACCGACGTAGTCCTCGGCGGGGTCCGTCAGGCCCTCGAGCGGGTCGAGGACGTCGGTCGCCACGCCGACGTCGTCGGCGAGCGCCTGGGTGACCCGCGGGCTGGCGAGCGTCTCGAAGAAGATGGTCTGCACGTCGTTCGCCCGGATGACGTCGGCGACCTCGCGCAGGCGGGCCGGCGCGGGCTCCCCCTCGGGGTCGATGCCGGCGATGCCCACCTGCTCGAGGTCGTAGCGGTCGGCGAGGTACCCGAACGCCTCGTGGGACGTGACGAGCACGCGGCTCTCGCAGGTGGCGAGGCCCTCGGTGAACTCCTCGTCCAGCGCCGTGAGGCCCTCGACGAGAGCGGCCGCAGCGGTGGTGTACTCCTCGGCGCCGTCCGGGTCGACGGCGGTCAGCTCGGTCGCGACCTCGTCCGCGACGGCCGCCAGGCGCGTCGGGTCGAGCCAGAAGTGCGGGTCGAGGGCGCCGTGGTCGTGCTCGTCCTCGTCCGCGTGGACCTCCTCGGCGTGCTCGTCGTCACCATCACCGTGGTCGTGGTCGTGGTCGTGGTCGTCGCCGTGCTCGTCGTCCCCGTGGTCGTCGGAGTGGTCGTCGGAGTGCGTGTCCTCGCTGCGCTCCTCGAGGCCGGCGCTGCCGGCGGCGTCGACGACGTGCGCGGGCTCGCGGGCGGCGATCGCCTCGTCGACGGCGGGCTGGAAGCCGGAGAGGTACACGACCAGGTCGGCGTCGCCGATGACGCGGACCTGGGCGGGGGCGAGCTCGAGGTCGTGCGGGTCGGCGGCGGGCGGGGTGAGGTTGGAGACGGTCACGCGGTCGCCACCGATCTGCTCGGCGACGTACTGCAGGGGGTAGAAGGAGGCGAGCACCTGCACGTCGCCGCCGGACGCCTCAGCGGTCTCGTCGGCACCGGCCGCGGTCCCGGTGCCGGTGCCGTCGTCCGTGGAGCAGCCGGTCAGCACGGCGACGGCGAGCAGCGTGACGGCAGCAGAGGCTGCGGCGAGACGTCGGGTCATGTCACCAGTATGGGAACCGATGAGAATGGATGTCAAAACCGCTAACACTAGCGCGTCCGGCCCGTCGTGTCTCCCCTCCTTGTAGGCTGGTCCGCTGGTGCCCGCACGGGCACCGACGCAGTCCCTCACACCCCCACGAGCCACGTGCGGGGTCCTGGAAGAGCTTGGAGTGATCACCGTGGCCAGCGCAGCGCAGTCACCTACCGCACGTCTCGACGCCGTCGTCTCCCTCGCCAAGCGGCGTGGGTTCGTCTTCCCCTCGGGCGAGATCTACGGCGGTACCCGGTCCGCGTGGGACTACGGGCCGCTCGGCACCGAGCTCAAGGAGAACATCAAGAAGCAGTGGTGGCGCTCGACGGTCACGAGCCGCGACGACGTCGTCGGCCTCGACTCGTCGGTGATCCTGCCCCGCCAGGTGTGGGTCGCCTCCGGCCACGTCGGGGTCTTCACGGACCCGCTCACCGAGTGCCTCTCGTGCCACAAGCGGTTCCGCGAGGACCAGATGATCGAGGAGTTCGAGGAGAAGAAGGGCCGCGCACCCGAGGGTGGCCTCGCCGAGATCGCGTGCCCCAACTGCGGCACGCGCGGCCAGTGGACCGAGCCGCGTGACTTCAACATGATGCTCAAGACCCACCTCGGCCCGGTCGAGGACGAGTCGGGCCTGCACTACCTGCGCCCCGAGACGGCGCAGGGCATCTTCGTGAACTTCGCCAACGTCATGGGCGCGAGCCGCAAGAAGCCGCCCTTCGGCATCGGGCAGATCGGCAAGTCGTTCCGCAACGAGATCACGCCGGGCAACTTCATCTTCCGCACGCGCGAGTTCGAGCAGATGGAGATGGAGTTCTTCGTCGAGCCGGGCACGGACGAGGAGTGGCACCAGTACTGGATCGACGCGCGCACCGACTGGTACGTCGACCTCGGCATCGACCGCGACAACCTGCGTCTCTACGAGCACCCGCAGGAGAAGCTGTCGCACTACTCGACCCGCACGGTCGACATCGAGTACCGCTTCGGCTTCTCCGGCTCCGAGTGGGGCGAGCTCGAGGGGATCGCGAACCGCACGGACTTCGACCTCAAGACCCACACCGAGCACTCCGGAAAAGACCTGTCGTACTTCGACCAGGGCAAGAACGAGCGCTGGGTCCCCTACGTCATCGAGCCGGCCGCGGGCCTGACCCGATCGCTGATGGCGTTCCTCGTCGAGGCGTACACGGAGGACGAGGCCCCGAACGCCAAGGGTGGGGTGGACAAGCGCACGGTGCTCAAGCTTGACCCGCGCCTCGCGCCCGTCAAGGCCGCGGTCCTGCCGCTGTCGCGCAACGAGGCCCTGTCGCCGAAGGCGCGGGACCTCGCGACCGAGTTGCGCAAGTACTGGAACGTCGACTTCGACGACGCCGGTGCCATCGGCCGGCGTTACCGCCGTCAGGACGAGATCGGCACACCCCTGTGCATCACGGTCGACTTCGACACGCTCGACGACCAGGCGGTCACGGTCCGGCACCGGGACTCGATGTCCCAGGAGCGCGTCGCGCTCGACAAGGTCACCGAGTACCTGGGCAGCCACCTGCTCGGCGTCTGACCGCAGAAGGGCTCGTGCCCGGCGAGAGCCGGGCACGAGCCCTTCTTTCGTGCCGGCAGCGCGTGCAGGAAGCGCGAGCGGGCGTGCCTCAGATCTCGATGACGACCTTGCCGCGCGCATGCCCGCCGGCGACGTGACGCAGCGCGTCGGCGGTCTCCGCGAGCGGGTAGGTGCGGCTGACGACGGGGGCGAGCGACCCGGCGTCGACCAGCTCACTCACGGGGCGCAGCCGGTCGGCACCGACGGCCACCGTGAGGGGTCGCAGACGCTGGCCGACGAACGGTGACCACACGAGCGCTCTGAGCATGCGCCCGGCCGGTCCGAGGACGCGCCCGCCGGCGCCCGAGGAGAGCACGAGCAGCCCGCGGCCGGTGAGCGCGCGCCGGCAGTCGCCGAGCGAGCGGTTGCCCACGAGGTCGAGCACGACGTCGTACGGCTCGCGGTCGGAGGTGAAGTCCTCCTGGGAGTAGTCGACGACGTCCTCCGCGCCGAGCGAGCGCACCAGGTCGACGTTCGCCGTGCTGCACACCCCGGTGACGTGGGCACCGAGTGCGACGGCGACCTGGACCGCGAACGTGCCGACGCCACCGGACGCACCGTTGACCAGCACGCGCTGGCCCGGCTGGACGTCGGCCAGTCCGCTGAGGCCCTGGAAGGCGGTGTTCGCGGCGAGCGGCACGGCCGCGGCCTCGGTGAACGTCAGGCCCGCCGGCTTCGGCAGCAGGTGGCGGGCGGGGACGTGCGCGTACTCGGCGAGCGTCCCGGTCGTGGTCTCGCCGTACACCGCGTCCCCCGGTCGGAGGTCGGTGACCTTGGTGCCGACGGCCTCGACGACACCCGCGAGGTCCCGCCCCGGGACGGCGGTGCGCGGGCGGCGCGGTCCCGACGCCAGCCGCACGACGTAGGGGGTGCCCGAGGTGAGGTAGGTGTCGGCCGCGTTGAGGGAGGCGGCATGCACACGGACCAGGACCTCGTCGTCCGCGACGGCGGGGACGTCGAGCTCGGTGAGCTGTAGGACGTCGGGCGTGCCGTACGCGTGCTGGACGATCGCTCTCATGACATCTCTCCTGTGCTCGTCGACCGGCGTGTCGAGGGGGGCGGTAGCGGCTCGGACCTGTGGCGCCTCGACGTGCGGCGCGCCCGACGGAAGCCGTCGACGGTGTCGCGTGCACCCACGAGGACGACCAGCACCACGAGGACCGAGGTGAGGACGCCCGGGACAGCGGTGGCGTGCGGCCAGCCGACGATGCGGAAGAACTCGTCGTTCAGCAGGCGCCCGGTGAGGACGAGCCACACCACGGCCGGCACGAACAGGACGCTGAGCACGGTGTTCGCCACGGCGTGCGCCGTCGTCCATCCCACGGTGTAGCCCACGACGTCGAACGCGGTACGGGCGAGCGCGAAGAGCAGGACGAGAACCGGGGCGCCCGAGTCCCACAGGGCGGGTTGGAGCACACCGACGGGATCCCCGCCCGCGTCCCGCACGGGGCTGAAGACCTGGAAGACCACGAGCAGGCACGTGCCCAGGACGAGGAACGCGAGACCGCCGAGCAGCTCCGGGACGTCGACCCTGGTCCCGGGAAGCTGCGGCAGGGACGCGGGGGACCATGGCCGCGCGCGGCGTGCGCGCAGACCCGGCGACCGTTCGGCGACGACGAAGGCGAGCGTCACCCAACCGACGACGACGATCCCGCCGGCGCACGCCCCCAGCGCCGCGGACGTCAGCACGTCGCCCGGGCCAGCGCCGTCGAGGTGTCGCAGGATCCCGACCCCGACGGCCAGGAGGGGCGCGACCGTCGCGAGCAGCACACCGACGACCCGGACGTAGTCGAGGTAGAGCCCCGGCCCGATGAGGTAGAGCGGCCTGTCGGTGTACTGCGCGGCGAGCCGGACGGGGTCGCCCAGCGCGCTCAGCGCCCGGATCTCGGCGTCCTGGGGGTCGTGCTCTGCGGCGACGAGGTCGTCGACGGCGTCGGCGACCGAGGCGCGCAGCTCGCGCTCGATGTCGGGTCGCCGTGTGCCCGGGACGGTGCGGAGCACCGCGGCCACGTAGCGGTCGGTGAGGGTGCTGGTCATGATCCGTCCTCCAGGGTGGCGAACGCGGTGCTCAGGTCGGCCCACTCGCGACGCAGGGTCTCGGCCAGCGCTGCTCCGTCGACGCTGGTGCGGTAGAACTTGCGCGGTCGTGGCTCGTCGGTGCTCCACTCGCTCGTGAGCAGGCCCTGCTTCTCGAGCCGGCGCAGGAGCGGGTAGAGCGTGTTGGCGTCGACGGCGAGGCCGGTGCGCGCGAGCTCCTCGAGCAGCGCGTAGCCGTAGCCCGGCCTGCGCAGCAGGAGCAGGCTCGCGAGCACGACCGTGCCGCGGCGGAGCTCTTGGAGGTGCGTGGAGAGCACGTCGTCGTCGATCACATGACCACTATACTGTGTGACACACAGTGTAGCTAGTCGCACACCATGCGATATCTTCGCGCCATGAGTCGCGAGAGCGTGTCCGTGATCTCGGCCCCCCTGAGTCCCGCGGAGAGATCGCTCGCGCCCGACGTCGCGCGGGGCGCGATGCTGGGCTTCATCGCCGTCGCGAACGTCTCGTTCTACCTCTGGGGACGTCCGCTGGACGTGTACGGGAACATCGCGGACGCCGGGAGCGTCGACCGGGTCGCGCTGTTCGTCGAGCAGCTCCTGATGGCCGAGCGGTCCCGCCCCATGTTCGCGATCCTCTACGGCTTCGGGATCGCGGTGATGGCCTCACGCGCGACCGCGCGGGGACTCGGGCCGTCGGCCGTCCGAGCCCTGCTCGCCCGGCGGAGCCTGTGGCTGATCGCGTTCGGCGTCCTGCACGCGGCGCTGCTCTTCGCGGGCGACGTCCTCGCCCCGTACGGCGCGACGGGCCTCGTCGCCCTGACGCTGGTGCTCCTGCCGAGCGCGGCGCTACGCGCATGGCTCTGGGGGACCTCCGCCGTCGTCGTGCTGGTCACCCTGCCGATCCTGGCGTTCCTCGGCTCGGGCGCGTCGATGGACGACGCGACCCTCGCCGGCGAGCAGGCGGCAGGGTCGGAGTACCTTGCCAACGTGGCGTACGGACTGATCGCCAGCGCCGCCGGCATCGCGTTCGCGCTGCTCCTCCTGGCCTACCTCCCCCTCGTGATCGTGGGGATCCTGGTCCAGCGTGCGGGGTGGCTGGAACGGCCCGCCGCGCACGTGCCGAGTCTGCGGCGGGTGTTCTGGAGCGCGCTGGTGATGAACCTCGTGAGCTCGACGCCCGTCGCGCTCATCGCGCTCGGGGTGTGGCGGCCGAGCGAGGGCGTAGCCGTCGTGGCGGGCTACCTCACCCTCCTCGGCGGGATGTACGCCGGCCTGGGCTACGTGTGCGGCTTCGCGCTCCTCGCCCGGCGGTGGGACGCCCGGGGCCGTCGCGGGGTCCCCGGCGCGCTCGCGGCGCTCGGCGCGCGGTCGCTCACGGGCTACCTCGGGCAGTCGATCCTCCTGGCGCCCGTGCTCGCGCCGTGGGGGCTGGGGCTGGGGGACGGGCTGGGCTATCTCGCGGCCTACGGCCTTGCCGTGGGGGCGTGGCTCGTCACGGTCGTGGTCGCGGTGCTGCTCGAGCGGCAGGGTCTGCGCGGACCCTTCGAGGTGCTCCTGCGCCGGCTGACCTACCCCCGGACCCGCACCTGAGCCGCCCTGCGTGCGCGATGCTCAGGTGGCGCCCGCGCGGGGATGTGACAATGGGTGACGTGACATCCCCCGCCTCTTCCGTCAGCACCACCCTGTCCGACGACGTCCCCGCCCCGGGCAGCCGCATCCTGCCGCCCCTGCGCATCGGTCCCCACGTCGTCGAGACCCCCGTCGTCCTCGCACCGATGGCCGGCGTGACCAACGCGGCCTTCCGGCGCCTGTGCCGCGAGCACGGCGCCGGGCTCTACGTCGCGGAGATGGTCACGAGCCGAGCGCTCGTGGAGCGCAACCCCGAGAGCCTGCGCATCGTGACGTTCGACGAGGGCGAGTCGCCGCGCTCGGCGCAGGTCTACGGCGTCGACCCGGTGACCGTGGGGGCCGCCGTGTCGATCATCGCGGGGGAGGACCGGGCCGACCACGTCGACCTCAACTTCGGCTGCCCCGTCCCCAAGGTCACCCGTCGGGGCGGCGGTTCCGCGCTCCCGTGGAAGCGGGACCTGTTCGCGTCGATCGTGCGGGCCGCGGTCGAGGCCGCGCGACCTTACGGCGTGCCCGTGACCGTCAAGATGCGCAAGGGTATCGACGACGACCACCTCACCTACCTCGAGGCCGGGCTCGTCGCGCAGGACCTCGGTGTCGCGGCGGTCGCGCTCCACGCGCGCACCGCCGCGGACTACTACTCCGGCACCGCCGACTGGTCCGCCATCGCGCGGCTCAAGGAGACGGTGACGGACGTCCCCGTCCTCGGCAACGGCGACATCTGGTCCGCCGAGGACGCCGTCCGGATGGTGCGCGAGACCGGGTGCGACGGGGTCGTCGTCGGACGCGGCTGCCAGGGCCGCCCCTGGTTGTTCGCCGACCTCGCCGCGGCCTTCGCCGGCCGGCCCGAGCGTGTGCGGCCCGGCCTGCGCGAGGTCACCGAGACGATCTACCGCCACGGCGAGCTGATGATCGACTACTTCGACGGCGATGAGCCGAAGGGCATGCGCGACCTGCGCAAGCACATGGCTTGGTACCTCAAGGGCTACCCGGTCGGGGGCGACGCCCGCCGGTCCCTCGCGATGGTCTCGACGCTTGGCGAGCTGCGCGGCCTGCTCGACGCGCTCGACCTCGACGCGCCCTACCCGGGAGAGGCCGCTGAGGGTCAGCGGGGTCGGGCGGGGTCGCCCAAGAAGCCCCACCTGCCGTACGGCTGGCTCGACTCACGCGAGCTCGACGTCGAGCACTCCGAGCGGCTGCGCGAGGCGGAGCTGAGCGTGTCGGGCGGTTGAGCACCGGACGGGGAGCGCTCCCCATCGTCGGCGCCGGAGCCGGCTGCTAGCCTGCGCGAGCAGGACGGTGGCGCGGGCCACGGACGACACGAGGAGTCAGGGTGCGAGCACTGCGGGTGACGCGGGGAGCGTGGGCGCACGCCGTCCGGATCGTCCAGGAACGGCTCGAGGCCGACGGCGTCGAGACCGTCGGCGCCGACACGCCCGCGGTCCCGGGAGGCCAGGACGGGGACGTCGACGCCGAGCTCCGTGAGCTCGGGATCGCCGACCGGTCCGGGGGCCTCACGGCGGCGTGGGCCGCGGCGCTCGGGCAGCACCTCCTCGCCCCGGTCCGGGCCTCGCTGCGGGCGACCGCCGGCCCGGTCGCGGCGACCACCCGCCTGTCGCTCGTCGACGACCGGGTCCTGCTGGTCCACGACGCGGTGCGCGGCGAACCCGGCCCCCGCGAGCTCGACGTCACGCAGCTCTCGGGCCACGTCGACGTCGTGCTCGTCACGGTCGACGACCTGTGGCCGGCCCTGCGGCGGCTCCTTCCGCCGGTCGAGCAGCTGACGGCGCCGCCCGCCCCCGGCGGGGCGTCGAGCGAGTCGACGCGGACCGTCCTGGGCCGTGCGGACGCCGAGAGGCTGCGCTCCGGCGAAGGTCTCGCGGGACTGCCACCCGCTGCACGCGCCCTCGCGGAGGACGAGGAGGCGTCGCTCGTCGTCGTCGTCGAGGCGTGGCCGACGCCGAGCGCACCCACCGTCGTCTGGTCCCGCTGGTGGTCGGTCGCGAGCGGCAGGCTCCTCGACGTGCAGCTGCGCGACGCCGAGGTGGAGCTCGTCGAGCGTGCGCCCGGTGCGGTCGCGGCCGAGCTGCGCTGGGCGCTCGTCGGGGCGATCGACGCGACGTCGCCCGCGACGAGCGGTGCCGACGGCGCCAGGGACGGCGTCCGGAGCGATGACCGGTGAGCGCCGGCATGTGGGGGATGGACGTCACGGCGGTCCGCGGGCTCGGTGACGCGCTGGACCAGGCCGCCGATGACCTCGAGTCGGCTCGTGCCCGGATCGACGCGCGGATGGGGCTGCCGTTCGGCCTGGGCCCGGACATGGAGGACTTCCGCGCGCGCTGGAGCGGTGAGCTCGCGCCCTCGCTCGTGCGCGTCGGCATGGCGCTGCGGGGTACCGCGGGCACGGTGCGCCGCAACGTCGAGGAGCAGGTGGCCGCCTCGACCGACGCCGGATCCGGTGGGTCCGCCTTCGCGGGCGCGTCGGGCTCCGGCAACGGGAGCGCGGACGGTGGAGGCGGCCCCCTCGACTGGCTGCAGGACCGGGGCGAGGACCTGTGGGGCGCCGGCGCCGACGCGCTCGACTGGCTGAGTGATCGCGGCGAGGACGTCCTCGACGGCGTCGGCGACTGGTGGGACGCGACGTCCGACGACTGGCTCAACGTGGGCGACGCCGCCGGGCAGCTCTGGGACGCGACCGGCGGCTCGATCCTCGACGGCCGCTGGCCGCGCACCACGGAGGTCGTCGCGTCCCAGATCCTCCTCCTCGGCTCGACGGGCGGAGCGCTGTGGACGACCGTGACCGGCGACGAGGCGAACATCTTCGACGACGGCGAACCGTACGCCGGGACACCATCCCCCGTACCCGACGGTGACGTCCGCGTGCCGGGCAGCCTCGACGACCTCACGGGCAGCGTGACCGACGCCTACAACGCGGGCGACGGCGTCGTGCGGGTGACGACCGTCGACGGGCCGGGCGGGCCGCGGGTGGTCGTGAGCGTCCCTGGCACACAGTCGTGGTCCCCGGCCGCGGGCGCGAACCCTATGGACCTCACGGGTAACCTCGTCACCGCAGGTGGGGGGACCTCCACGATGACGCAGGCGGTCGAGCTCGCGATGCGCAACGCGGACATTCCGCCAGGCGCGGAGGTGCTGCTCGTCGGGCACTCCCAGGGCGGGATGACGGTCGCCGACCTCACGGCGGACCCCGACTTCGTCTCGCGGTACAACGTGACGAACGCCGTGACGTTCGGCTCGCCGATCGACAGCGCGCACGTCGACCCCCGGGTCTCGGTCCTCGAGCTCCAGCACTCGACGGACGTCGTGCCGCGCCTCGACATGGAGGACGCCCTGTACGTCCCGAACCCGGCCCAGCCCGCGCTCCCGATCCTCCCGGGCCTTCCGAGCCTCTCGGACCAGTCGGGCCCGCAGCACAGCACGGTGACCCTGCCGAACCCGGGCCCGTGGTACGACGCGGTGACCAACCACTCCCACCAGGAGTACAGCAGCTCGATCGCGAACAGCTCCGACCCCGCGCTCGCGGCGTACGAACAACAGCTGCGCGAGCGGGGATTCCTCGGCGGGACCGCGCAGAACACGAACGCGGTGGACGTCACCGTCGGCAGGAGGGACTGACCATGACCGGATCGAACCGGGCCCGTCGGGGCCGGTGGCCGGCGGCGCTGCTCGCGCTCGCCGCGCCCGTCGTGGCGCTCGCGCTGGGCGGGTGCTCGTCCTCGGGGGACTGCGGCGAGCCCTACTCGCGGGCGATCCTCGCGGTCGACGGCGTGGCGTCCACCGACGTCGACTGCAGCGAGCAGCTCGGTGGCGGCTGGCAGCGCGTCGGTGTCCATCTCGAGACGCTCGACGAGCAGGAGGCCCGGTCCGCCGTCGAGCAGGTGCTGCGGGCCGTCGCGGCCGAGCCGGACATCAAGGACGTCTGGGCGACGCCCCAGCACTACTACCTCGAGGACGGGTCCGAGCTGGCCGACCCTCGACAGGGCCTCGGCTTCAACGGTGTCCCGGACGTCGGTGACGTCCGCGAGCACTACGGCATCACCGGGTAGGCGCCTCCGGCACGGCCGAGACCGGCACCGGTGCACGACGACGGCCGGCTCCCGCAGTGGCGGGAGCCGGCCGTCGTCCGCGCGTCAGGACGGGCGGCTCAGAGTGCGCGCAGCCAGACCGTCGTGTCGGACGGCACGCGCACCTGCGGGTCGCCCGAGCGGTCGGTCATGACCGGCCCCGACGCGAGGAGCACCTCGGCGCCGCGCGGGAGGGTGACGGGCTCGTCCCCGAGGTTGGCGAGCACGACGACCTCGCGGTTGCGGAGTGCGACGACGTCCGCGGAGGTGGCGTACTCCTCGACCCAGGCGAGCGTCCCCGAGCCGAGCTGCTCGGCACGACGCGTCGCGAGCGCCGTGCGATACACCTCGTAGGTGGAGCCGGCGACACCGCGCTGGGTGTCCGCTGCGTAGCGGGCGTAGGCCTCCGGCTGCGGGAGCCAGGTCTTCCCGGTCGGGCCGAAGCCGAGGCCCGGGGCGTCGGCCTCCCAGGGAATCGGCACGCGGCAGCCGTCGCGGCCCGCCTCGGTGCCTCCGGTGCGGAAGAACGCGGGGTCCTCCCGGACGTCGTTCGGCAGGGACGTGTGCTCAGGCAGCCCGAGCTCCTCGCCCTGGTACAGGTAGGAGCTCCCCGGGAGGCCCAGCATCAGGAGGCTCGCGGCGCGGGCCCGGCGCAGGCCGAGCTCCTCGTCCGGCTGCGCCTCGTGGGCGAAGATCCCGTTGGGCCGCAGGCCCGGCTCGGCCAGACCGAGCCGGGACGCGTGGCGGACGACGTCGTGGTTCGACAGCACCCAGGTCGTGGGCGCCCCGACCTCGTCGTTGGCGTGCAGCGACGCGGCGATGACGGTGCGCAGCGGCGCGGCCGACCACGGCGTGGTGAGGAACGAGAAGTTGAAGGCCTGGTGCATCTCGTCGGGGCGCACGTAGCGAGCGAGACGCGACAGGGGCTCGACCCACGCCTCGGCGACGAGTGCGCGGTCGCCGTCGTACTCGGCGAGGACGCGGTGCCAGGCGCGGTAGATCTCGTGCACGCCATCCTGGTCGAACATGGGGCCGGAGTTGCCGGCGCCGGTCGAGCCGTCCTCGGGCGCGCCGAGGTCGACGACCTCACCACCCTCGGTGCCCTCGACCATCGAGACGGTGCCGTCCCAGTCCGGCAACCCGGGGGCCTTGATCATGCCGTGCGCGACGTCGATCCGGAAGCCGTCGACGCCCTTGTCGAGCCAGAACCGCAGCACGTCCTCGAACTCGGAGCGCACCTCGGGGTTCTCCCAGTCGAGGTCCGGCTGGGAGGAGTCGAACAGGTGCAGGTACCACTGTCCGGGGGTGCCGTCGTCGTTCGTCGTGCGGGTCCAGGCCGGTCCGCCGAAGATCGACTGCCAGTTGTTCGGCGGCAGCTCGCCGTCGGAACCCTGGCCGTCCCGGAAGATGTAGCGGCCGCGCTCGGGCGACCCCGGCGCGGCGGGCAGCGCCGCCTGGAACCACACGTGCTGGTCGGACGTGTGGTTGGGCACGAGGTCGACGATCACGCGGATGCCGCGGCCGTGCGCCTCCGCGAGCAGGGCGTCGAAGTCGGCGAGCGTGCCGAACAGCGGGTCGACGTCCCGGTAGTCGGCGACGTCGTAGCCGGCGTCCTTCTGCGGCGAGCGGTAGAAGGGGGAGAGCCACACCGCATCGACCCCGAGCGCTTGCAAGTGGGGGAGGCGGTTCGTGATCCCGACCAGGTCGCCGATCCCGTCGCCGTCGCCGTCCGCGAACGAGCGCGGGTAGACCTGGTAGATGACGGCGTCCCGCCACCACTCGGAGCCGGCCTGGCCGGCGTGGAGGAGGGTGGGCGCGAGCATCGCGGAGGTCGGTGTCGAATCGATACGAGTCATGAACGTCGGTCCTCGGTGTGTGGTGTGCGGGTGGGGGCCGTGCCGGTGTGCAGCGCCGGTCGCGACTGTTCGAGGCACGACGGTCGCCTCGGGTCGCTCAGCCCGTCGTTCTCGAGTGTAAGCGCCTAACGTGCCGGCGGGACAGCACCCGTCGACCCGCGGACGATGAGCTCCGGCTGGAACAGGAGCTCGGTGCGCGGCGCGCGGGCGCCGCCGATCTCGGTCAGCAGTGCGCTGATCGCCGCCTGCGCCATGGCGGCCACCGGCTGGCGGACGGTCGTCAGGGGCGGGTCGGTGAAGGCGATGAGCGGGGAGTCGTCGTAGCCCAGCACCGAGACGTCGGCGGGGACGTCCAGGCCACGCGAGCGCGCCGCCCGGATGGCCCCGAGCGCCATGAGGTCCGAGCCGCAGATGATCGCGGTGTGACCGGAGTCGAGGAGCTCGACCGCGGCCGCCTGGCCGCCCTCCACGGAGAACAGCGTCACGACGGTGTGCTCGTCCGCGGCGGACGCCGGGTCCTCGACGAGCCCGTGCCGCAGCAGGGCGTCGGCGAACGCGCCCTGCTTGCGCTGGGCGGGCACGAAGCGGTCCGGCCCGATCGCGAGGCCGATGCGGCGGTGCCCCAGGGACTCCAGGTGGCGCACCGACAGCTCGATCGCGGCGACGTCGTCGGTCGAGACGAACGGCGCGTCGATGCCCTCGGCGAAGCCGTTCACGAGAACGATCGGCATCCCGCGGCTGCGCAGGCGCTCGTAGCGCTCGCGACCGGCGAGCGAGTCGGCGTGCAGTCCGGAGACGAAGACGATGCCGTCCACCTCGTGGTCGAGCAGCATCTCGACGTACTCGTCCTCGGTCGTCCCGCCGGGCGACTGCGTGCACAGCAGCGGCGTGTAGCCGTGCTCCGACAGCAGGGACTCGATGGTCTGGGCGAAGGCAGGGAAGACGGGGTTGGTGAGCTCGGGGACGACGAGGCCCACGAGTCCGGCCGAGCGGTTCCGGAGCTTTTCCGGTCGTTCGTACCCGAGCAGGTCGAGCGCTGCGAGGACCGCCTGCCGGGTCTCGCTCGAGACGCCGGCCTTCCCGTTGAGGACGCGCGAGACCGTCGCGGTGCTGACGCCGGCTTGTTCGGCGAGATCAGTGAGACGGGTGCGCACGTGGGGAAGCGTAGGGGACACCGGACCTCCTCGTCCTGGTTTGGTGCGGGTGAGTCGTGAACTGCGGTGATCCGGCGCCGTTCTCCGACTACCTGAAACCGTTGCGTGAAAGTTACCGCAACGACTTGCAAGAATGCCAGTCGGCGCTCTACGGTCGGTCCCATCAGGGCCAAGGTCGGTGGTGAACCGGTCGCGGCTACAGCACCGGATTACTTGGAGTGACTCAGATGCGACGGAGCATCCTTCTTGCCGCGGCGCTCGGGACGACGCTCGCGCTGACCGCCTGCGCGTCCGCCGAGCCCGCGGGCGACGCCACCACCACCGACGACGAGACGACCGCGCCCGAGGTGACCGGGTCGCTCGTCGTGTGGGTCGACGAGACTCGTATCGACTCGTTCGCACCGCTCGTCGACCAGTTCAAGGACGAGAAGGGCGTCGACGTCGAGCTCGTCCAGAAGGCCTCGGGCGACATCCGCACGGAGTTCGTCCAGCAGGTGCCGACCGGGGAGGGCCCCGACGTCGTCATCGGTGCGCACGACTGGACCGGTGAGTTCGTCAACAACGGCGTCGTCCAGCCGGTCGAGCTCGGCGACAAGGCGGGAGAGTTCTCGCCCGTGTCGGTCGCGGCGTTCGCGTACGACGGCCAGGTCTACGGCACGCCGTACGCCATCGAGAACATCGCCCTGGTGCGCAACAACGAGCTCGTCTCCGAGACCCCCGACACGTTCGACGGTCTCGTGGCGCAGAACGACGAGATCGACGCCGACTACCCGATCCTCATCCAGCAGGGTGACGAAGGCGACGCGTACCACATGTACCCGCTGCAGACCTCGTTCGGTGCGCCGGTCTTCGAGCAGAACGCGGACGGCTCGTACTCCAGCGAGCTGGGTCTCGGCGGCGAGAACGGCGAGGCGTTCGCCGCATACCTCGGCCAGCTCGGCGAGGACAAGGTCATCGACACCGCCATCGACGGCGACAAGGCCAAGCAGGCCTTCCTGGACGGTCAGTCCCCGTACATCGTGACCGGCCCCTGGTACGTCGCCGACTTCCTCGCCGCGGACATGGACGTCACCGTGCTGCCCGTCCCGAGCGCCGGTGGCGAGCCCGCCGAGCCGTTCGTGGGTGTCCAGGGTGCGTTCATCAGCGCGAAGACCGAGAACGCCGTGCTCGCCAACGAGTTCGTCGTGAACTTCCTCGGGACCGAGGCGGTGCAGACCACGCTGTTCGAGAGCGGTGGGCGTGTGCCGGCCCTCACGGCGTCCGCCGACGCGATCGACGACCCGATCATCGCCGGCTTCAACGAGGCCGCCGGTGACTCGCCCATGCCGTCCATCCCCGAGATGGGTTCGGTGTGGCAGTTCTGGGGCACGACCGAGGTCCAGATCATCTCCGGACAGGCCAGTGACCCGGCTGCCGCATGGACCACGATGGTCGACAACATCCAGTCGGCCATCGACGGCTGACCCTCGGGCGGACCTTCGCCCCCACGGGCCGGCCTCGGAAGGACCGAGGTCGGGCCGTGCACGACCTGTCCCTGCACGACCCAGTGCGTGTGAACCATCCGTGCGCCCGGTGCGCCCGTCGGAGGCAAGACATGAGTGACCAACGAACGGCCGGCTCCACGTCGACCGGCACGTCGACCGGCACCTCGCCCGGAAGCGCGCCTGGCCGGGGATCCGGTGAGATGACCCGTCGCTCCGGCGGCGACGGCGGACGAGGCCGTGGCGGCCTGATCGCCCGGCGCGGCGACTCCCACGCGCGCAACGTCTCGCCAGGCTTCCTCGCCAAGCTGCTGCTGGTCATGCTGGTGGACGCGCTCGGCCTCTACGGCATCCTCGCCGCCGGCGCGGTCGGCTCCTGGGGGATCGTCGCCTTCCTCGTCGTCGCCCTCGTGGTCGTCAACTGGGTGTACTTCTCGCGCCGCGCGGTGCCCGCCAAGTATCTGGTGCCGGGCCTGCTGCTGCTGTTCGTCTACCAGATCTTCGTCATGGTCTACACGGGGTACGTCGCCTTCACGAACTACGGCGACGGCCACAACTCGACCAAGCCCGACGCGATCTCCGCGATCTCCGCGCAGAACGAGCGCCGCCTGGACGGGTCGCCGAGCTTTCCGGTGACCGTCGTGGAGCGCGACGACGAGCTGGCCTTCGCCGTCGAGCGCGACGGTGTCGTCCAGGTGGGGACGCCCGAGGAGCCGCTGTCCGCCGTCGACGGCGCCGCGGCCGACGGCGGGCGCGTGACCGACCTCCCGGGCTACGACGTCCTGTCGTTCGCAGAGATCGCCGCCCAGTCCTCCCAGATCACCTCGATGCGGGTGCCGATCTCCGACGACCCTGCCGAGGGCAGTCTGCGCACGCAGGACGGCTCGGTGGCCTACGTGTACTCCCCGGTGCTGCAGTACGACGAGGCGAGCGACACCTTCACCCACGCCGAGACGGGGATGGTCTACGCGCCGGACGAGCGGGGCAACTTCGTCTCCTCGACCGGTGAACGCCTCACGCCGGGCTGGCGCGTCGTGGTCGGCATGGAGAACTTCACGGCGATGTTCACCGACTCGCGCGTCGCGGGGCCGTTCCTGCAGATCACCGCCTGGACGTTTGCTTTCGCCTTCTTGTCGGTGGCGACGACCTTCTTCCTCGGCCTGTTCCTCGCGATCGTCTTCAACGATCCGCGGGTGCGAGGGCTCAAGCTGTACCGCGCGCTGATGATCCTGCCGTACGCGTTCCCGGGTTTCCTCGCCGCGCTGGTGTGGCGGGGCATGCTCAACGAGCGCTTCGGCTTCATCAACGAGGTGCTTCTCGGAGGTGCCGACATCGGCTGGCTCACCGACCCCTGGCTCGCGAAGCTCTCGGTGCTCGGCGTGAACCTCTGGCTGGGCTTCCCGTACATGTTCCTCATCGCGACCGGTGCGCTGCAGGCGATCCCCTCGAGTGTCGTGGAGTCGGCGCGCATCGACGGTGCCGGACCGCTGCGGATCTTCCGGTCGATGACGCTGCCGCTGCTGATGATCTCGGTGGCGCCGCTGCTCATCGCGTCGTTCGCCTTCAACTTCAACAACTTCACGCTGATCTACATGCTCACCGGGGGTGGTCCCAACTTCACCGGGTCGCCGCTGCTCGTCGGGTCGACGGACATCCTCATCTCGATGGTCTACGCCGTCGCCTTCGAGAGCGGCGTGAAGCAGTACGGTCTCGCGAGCGCGGTGTCGATCCTCATCTTCATCGTCGTCGGACTCATCTCGTGGCTCGGCTTCCGCCGGACCCGCACCCTCGAGGAGCTGTGACCATGTCCGCGAACCTGCCTGCCGCGACGGCCTCGCCCGACCTCGCCCGCGGTGTGTCCGGCCGCGGCGACGACGCACCGCCCGTGCGGGACGTCACGCTGCGCGGTCGGCGCTGGTGGCGCGAGGTCGGGTGGCGGCACGTCGTGGGCGTCGTCGTCATCGCCTACTGCGTCCTGCCGCTGCTGTACGTGCTCTCCGCCTCGCTCAACCCGGGCGGGACGCTCACGGGGTCGAACAACCTCTTCCGCACCCTCGACCCGGCGAACTACACCGAGCTGTTCGGGACGAACTTCGGCTACTGGCTGGGGAACTCGCTGCTGGTCTGCACCGTCACCGCGATCGGGACGGTGCTCATGGGATCGGCCGCGGCCTACGCCTTCTCCCGCTTCCGGTTCTCCGGCCGCCGGGCCTCCCTGACGGCCCTGTTGCTGATCCAGATGTTCCCGCAGATGCTGGCCGTCGTGGCGATCTTCCTGCTGCTGCTCAGCCTCAAGGAGGTCTTCCCGGTCCTGGGGACCAACAGCCACCTCGCGCTGATCATGGTCTACCTCGGCGGCGCACTCGGGGTGAACACGTTCCTCATGTACGGGTTCTTCAACACGGTGCCGCGCGAGATCGACGAGGCCGCGAAGATCGACGGCGCGAGCCACGGGCAGATCTTCTGGACGATCATCCTGCGGCTCGTCGCACCGATCCTCGCCGTCGTGGGACTGCTGTCCTTCGTCGGGACCTACGGTGAGTTCATCATCGCGAAGGTGGTGCTCCAGGACGTGCAGAAGTTCACGCTCGCGGTCGGGCTCTACCAGTGGGCCTCCGACGAGCGCAACGCACCGTGGGGTCTGTTCGCCGCCGGGGCCGTGCTCGCCGCGATCCCGATCATCCTCCTGTTCCTGTTCCTGCAGCGGTACATCGTCTCGGGCCTGACGGCCGGGTCCGTCAAGGGATGAGCACCGCGCGCGTCCCCACGGCGGGCCCGTCCCCGCACCACGACGGCTCCGAGCTCTACGTCCCGCCGGGGACACCGCAGCTCGGCGACGTGGTCCCGGTCCGCGTGCGGGTGCCGGCGGACCTGCCGGTCCGGAGCGTGTGGTTGCGCACGGTCCGCGACGGTGAGCCCCGCCTCAGCCCGGCGCGGCCCGAGCCGACGGACCCGGGCGCCGCGGCGGACGCGCACGAGCGGTGGTTCGTCGCCGACCTGCTGGTCCACAACCCGGTGACGAGCTACCGGTTCTTCCTCGAGGTACCGGGCGGGTACCTCTGGCTCAACGGCCGTGGGGTGCACACGCGCGACGTGCCCGACGCCGCGGACTTTCGCCTGACCGTCCACCCGCCCGCGCCGACGTGGATGGCCGACGGCGTCGTCTACCAGATCTTCCCCGACCGGTTCGCGCGCTCCGGCGCGGCCGACGAGCGCGAGACACCTGCGTGGGCGCGGCCGGCCGTCTGGGGCGACGAGCCGCACGGCGCGGGGCCCGACGTCGGCACGCAGCTCTACGGCGGCGACCTCGCCGGCATCGAGGAGCACCTCGACCACCTGGCCGAGCTCGGGGTCGGCACCGTGTACCTCACCCCGGTCTTCCCGGGCCGTTCCAACCACCGGTACGACGCGAGCACGTTCGACCACGTCGACCCGCTGCTGGGCGGCGACGAAGCCTACGCGTCCCTCGCCCGCGCCGTCCACGACCGCGGGATGCGCCTCCTCGGCGACCTGACCACCAACCACACAGGCGCGGGGCACGAGTGGTTCACGCGGGCGCTGGCCGACCCGCAGGCGCCCGAGCGCGACTTCTTCTACTGGACCGACGGCGACCCCGGCTACGTCGGCTGGCTCGAGCACGCGTCGCTGCCCAAGCTCCGCTACGGCTCGCCCGAGCTCACGGCGCGGATGATCGCGGGGCCGGGCTCCGTCGTCGGGCGCTACCTGCGGGCGCCGTTCGACCTCGACGGGTGGCGCATCGACGTCGCCAACATGACGGGCCGCTACGGCGCCGAGGACCGCACGCACGAGATCGCGCGGACGATCCGCACGACCATGGCGGAGATCGACCCGGACGCCGTGCTGATCGGCGAGCACTTCCACGACGCGTCGGGCGACCTCGACGGCGACGGGTGGCACGCCAACATGAACTACTCGGCGTTCACGCGCCCGGTGTGGACGTGGCTGTCCCCGGCGGACTCGGCCGTCCCGTACCTCGGCCTGCCGGTCCCCACCCCGCGCCGCGGCGGCCACGAGGTCGTGGCGACGATGCGGGACTTCGACGCCGTCCTGCCGTGGTCCGTGACAGCGCGGCAGTGGAACATGCTCGGCTCGCACGACACCCCGCGCCTGCGCTCGATCGTCGGCTCGGACGAGCTGGTCGAGGTCGCCGCGACGCTCCTGGTGACCTACCCCGGCACGCCGGTGATGTTCGCGGGCGACGAGGTGGGGCTCACCGGCCTCAACGGCGAGCACGCGCGCGCCACCATGCCGTGGGACGAACCGGAGCGCTGGGACGAGCAGACCTTCGAGACGTACCGCTCGCTCGTCGCCCTGCGGCGCGGGTCGCGTGCGCTGCGCGACGGCGGCATGCGTTGGGTCCACGTGGACGACGACGCCCTGGTCTACCTGCGCGAGACCGCTGACGAGCGCGTCCTCGTCGCGGTCGCCCGTGCCCCGTGGCGCGGCGTGCGGCTCCACCCCGCACTGGTGGGCGGCCCGGACGCGGCCGCTCCCGAGCGGCTCTACGGCGACCTTGATCTGCACCTCGACCTGCCCGCCGTCCCCACCACCTCCCCGACGCGCACCGACGACGAGTCCCTGCCCGACGGTGCGTGGTTGCTCTCCGGCGACGGCCCGGCCGTCGGTGTCTGGCGCGTGGCCTGACCGGCGCCGCACGGACTGACTACTGTGGACCCGTGCACCCCACCGCTGGAGCAGTCCCGAGCGACCCGACCCCCGGGTACAGCGGCACGGACCAGGAGCGATGGTTCCCCGAGCCGCCCAAGAGCAAGGCCCGCACGCCCTTCGAACGTGACCGCGCCCGCATCGTGCACAGCTCCGCGCTGCGCCGCCTCGGCGCCAAGACCCAGGTGCTCGGCCCCGGCAGCGACGACTTCGTGCGCACCCGCCTCACGCACACGCTCGAGGTCGCCCAGGTGGGCCGGGAGATCGGCAAGGCACTCGGCTGCGACCCCGACGTCGTCGACACCGCGTGCCTCGCCCACGACCTCGGCCACCCGCCGTTCGGGCACAACGGCGAGCGCGCCCTGGCGGACCTCGCCGTCGACATCGGCGGGTTCGAGGGCAACGCCCAGACGCTGCGGCTGCTGACCCGCCTCGAGCCCAAGGTGATCGCCGCCGACGGCCAGCCTGTCGGGCTCAACCTCACCCGCGCCAGCCTCGACGCGAGCGTCAAGTACCCCTGGGGCGCGGACGAGGGCCCCCCGGCGTCCGACGGGCGCTCGACCCACAAGTTCGGCGTCTACGAGGACGACCGCCCGGTCTTCGAGTGGCTGCGCGAGGGCGCCGCCGTCGACGTCAAGTGCCTCGAGGCGCAGGTCATGGACCTCGCCGACGACATCTCCTACTCGGTCCACGACGTCGAGGACGCCGTGGTCGGCGGGCGCATCGACCTCGCGCTGCTCGGTGAACCGGCCGAGCGGTCGCGGGTCGTGCAGGCGGTGCACTCCTGGTACGGGCGCGCCCACGACGCCGCCGCGCTGGACGCCGCGATCTCCCGCCTCGTGTCCACCGGGCACCTCGTGACGGGATTCGACGGCTCGCGGCGGGCGCTCGCGGCCCTCAAGGACGCGACGAGCCAGCTCATCGGGCGCTTCAGCGGCGCCGCGCAGCAGGCCACGCGCGAGGAGTACGGCCAGGGGCCGCTGACCCGGTACGCCGCCCGCCTCGTCGTCCCGGACACGACGCTCGCCGAGATCCTCGTGCTCAAGGGCATCGCGGTCGCGTACGTCATGGCACCCCGCGAGCAGGAGCCGCTCTACCAGCGCCAGCGCGAGGTCGTCGCCGACCTCGTGCACGTCCTCGCGGACCGCGCGCCGCTGTCCCTCGAGGAGCCGTTCGCCGCGGACTGGAAGGACGCCTCCGACGACGCGGCCCGGCTGCGCGTCGTCATCGACCAGGTGGCCTCGCTCACCGACGTCTCCGCGATCCAGCTGCACGCGCAGATGGTGCGACCGCGTGCCTAGCTCGCGTGCGGACGACGACGTCGACCGCTCCGCGGCGACCTAGACTGGCACCGTGGCTGGACTGATCCGACGCGAGGACGTCGACGCGGTGCGCGACCGTGCGCGGATCGAAGAGATCGTCTCGGCGCACGTCACGCTCAAGTCCGCCGGTGTCGGCTCGATGAAGGGCCTGTGCCCCTTCCACGACGAGCGCTCGCCCTCCTTCCACGTCCGCCCGCAGGTGGGCCGGTGGCACTGCTTCGGCTGCGGCGAGGGCGGCGACGTCATCTCGTTCGTGCAGAAGATCGACGGGCTCGGCTTCACCGAGGCCGTCGAGTACCTGGCGGAGCGCGCCGGGGTTCAGCTCCGGTACGAGGAGGGTGGTGGTCCGCGCCGCACCGAGGAGCCGGGACGGCGCCAGCGGCTCCTCGAGGCGCACCGCGTGGCCGGGCAGTACTTCTCGGAGCAGCTGATGGCCCCGGGCGCTGCCGCTGCCCGCGCGTTCCTCGCAGAGCGCAGCTTCGACCGCTCGGACGCCGAGCACTTCGGCGTCGGGTACGCGCCCACCGGGTGGGACAACCTCCAGCGCCACCTGCGGGGGCGAGGCTTCACGGAGGCCGAGCTCACGGCGTCGGGCCTCATGAGCCAGGGTCAGCGCGGCAGCTACGACCGCTTCCGGGGTCGCCTCATGTGGCCGATCCGGGACGTGACGGGCGAGGTCATCGGGTTCGGCGCGCGCAAGCTCTACGAGGAGGACCAGGGGCCGAAGTACCTCAACACCCCCGAGACGACGCTCTACAAGAAGTCGCACGTCCTCTACGGGATCGATCTCGCCAAGCGGGAGATCGCCAAGACCAAGCGGGTCGTCGTCGTCGAGGGGTACACCGACGTCATGGCGGCGCACCTGTCCGGCGTGACGACGGCGGTCGCGACCTGCGGCACCGCGTTCGGCACGGACCACGCCCGGATCGTGCGCCGCCTCCTGGGCGACACGACGGCCGGGGGCGGCATGCAGCTCGCGTCGGGCGCGTCGGTCGGTGGCGAGGTGATCTTCACGTTCGACGGCGACGCCGCGGGGCAGAAGGCCGCCGTGCGGGCGTTCGGCGAGGACCAGAGGTTCTACGCCCAGACGTTCGTCGCGGTCGAGCCGAGCGGGATGGACCCCTGCGAGCTGCGCATGGCGCACGGCCCGGAGGGTGTGCGGGCGCTCGTGGACGGGCGCCAGCCGCTCTTCGAGTTCGTCATCCGCACGACGCTCGACAGCTTCGACCTCGACACGGCCGAGGGCCGGGTGGGGGCGCTGCGCGCGGCCGCGCCCGTCGTGGCCGGGATCCGGGACACGGCGCTGCGCCCGGAGTACGCCCGGATGCTCGCCGGCTGGATCGGGATGGACGCCGAGTCCGTGCGGCGTGCTGTGTCCGCCGCGGGCAAGAGCGCGGGAGCGCCGGTCCGCCCGACGCGCGCCGTGCCCGACGACGGCCCGTCAGCAGGGGAGGTCGGCCCACCCGTCGTCGGGCCCGTGTTCCCGACGCCCGACCCGCGCGACCCGGTGGCGCGGCTCGAGCGGCAGGGACTGGTCGTCGCCCTCCAGCACCCGAACCTCGTCCCGGCGGACACGTTCGACGAGCTCGGGCAGGACGCCTTCGCCGTGCCCGCCTGGCGCGCCGTGCACGCCGCGATCCGTGCGGCGGGAGGCGTCCGGGAGGCCGCAGCCCTCCCCGACGGGCAGTGGGTCGACCGGGTGATCGACCAGGCGCCCGAGACCGTGGTGCCGATCATCACCGAGCTCGCGGTGGCGCCGATGCCGGCCGACCGGGAGGAGGTCGTCGGCACGTACGTCGCCGGCGTCGTGCGGGCGCTCGTCGACCTCGGCCTGACCCGCCGCGTCGCCGACGCCAAGAGCCGCCTGCAGCGCCTCGACCCCGCAGCCGACCCGGAGGCCTACCAGACGGCGTGGCACGCCCTGCTGGCGGTCGAGCAGGAGCGCCGCCGCCTGCGGGAGAGCGCCTGAGCGGCCGGGACGACTACCTCGAGGTCTCGGCGAGCGAACGCTCCAGCAGGGTGCGCAGCGCGCTGCGGTCCACCCCCGTCAACCGCGTGAGGTAGAGGCAGACCTTGCTCGCCCGGTGCTTGCCGAGCGCGGCCACGAGCTCGGGCCAGCGCTCCGAGAAGTCGCTGACGAGATAGATGGTGTGCTGCGCGGGGCCCGGCGCGAACGCGAGCAGGGGAGCGCGGCCGCCGTGCCCGCTCTCGTAGCGGTACTCGTGCTCCCCGAACCCGATGATGCGGCCGGCCCACACGACCGGCTGCTCGCCGCTGACCTCGCCGAGGAGCGCGAGCAGCTCGTCCGCCTCGGCGCGCCGCGGACCGGTGGCTCGGTCGAGCACGTCCGCGACCGGCAGGTCGGACGGCGACATCGCGGGCTGCTTCGCTGCCATGGGTCTCCTGGCGATCAGACTGGACGCACAGCGTACTGCGGCTGGGCCGGCGCACACCACGGCCTCGATCGGACCCGGGGCACCACGGCCCCCCACAACGCGCCGCAGGCCAGCGCCGAAGGGCGCTGGCCTGCACTGTGAGCGGCTCCCGCGGTAGGACTTGAACCTACGACCGTCCGATTAACAGTCGGATGCTCTGCCAGCTGAGCTACGCGGGATCGTTCGGGCCGTCACGACGTGTGCCGTGGGGCCGGGGAAAACTCTAGCAGCCTCAGAGGGGTAGTCCGGACGCCGAGCGCAGCCGTGCTTCCGTGAGGTCGATCCGCTCGATCACCGACGGATCGCCGAGGTCGAGACCCGGGTGGGCGACGACCTGCGAGAACAGACCTCCCTGTGCGTCCCGACGGACCGCGACCTTCGCCTTGCCCCCACCGGGGAACGTCAGGGTCTCCGCGAGGACCACGGAGGACTGCACGCGCTCGCGGACGGTCTGGGCGAGCGCCGTGCGGCGCGCGTTCGCCAGCGGCAGGAGTGTCGTGTCCGCGTCCACCCACTCGATCGTGATGGTCGTGGTCTCCGGGTCGAACGCGGCGCGGTCGACGTCGTACCAGGGCCGGGTCCGCGCCGGGCCGGCGGTTCCCGCGTCCGCCGAGGCGACCGTCAGGGCACCGCGGGACGCGATCGCCCAGGACCCGTCGACGAGCTCCGCCGACGTGAGGATGCTGTCGCCCGCGGGCAGGTCGAGCGAGCGGCGGACGGCGTCGGGGAGGCCGTGGCGGAACAAGGGCATGGCACCACGGTAGCGGCGGGCGACCGCGGCGGTAGTCTTGTCCGCCGAAGGGCCAGTAGCTCAGCCGGTCAGAGCAGCGGACTCATAATCCGTCGGTCGTGGGTTCAAGCCCCACCTGGCCTACCAGCGTGTGCGGGCTCGGTGTGGCTGGTGCGCCCGCTCAGGTCCTTCATGAGCGCGGTGCGCATGCGCGGGCCGAGCGGTCTCTCCACGAACCGGTAGATGGCGTAGGCCAGGACCAGCGAGACCCCGGCCGCGGCGGCGAGGGCCACGGCGGCGGTGACGTGCGGGTAGAGCGACTCGATGACCCAGCGGCCCCACGAGGTGTGCACCAGGTAGAGGGGGTAGGTCAGCGCCCCCAGCGTGGTGAGCCACTTCCACGAGATCCGGTTGAGCGGTGTGAGCGTGGCGAGCGCGACGATCGCGAAGCACACGATGATCGCGGTCCAGTACGCGCCGGCCGAGATCGCGACGCCGGTGCTGTTCTCCAGGCGGGTCGCCTGGATGCTGCCCGAGTGGGCCGCCGCGAGCAGCACGTTGAGCCCCAGCAGCATCCACAGCGTGGGTGAGCGGGGTTCGCGCGTGAGGCAGTACAGCGCCATGCCGCCCGCGAACAGCGGCGCGTCGGACGCCACGAGGACGGTCGAGACGAGCTCGTTGCCCGAGGTGCTCGCGACGGCCGCGAGGACCGGCCACAGCGCGATGAACGCGATGACGCGACCGCGGGTGAGGCCGATCGCGACGAGGACGCCGACGAGGACGTAGAACCGCAGCTCGGCCCACAGCGTCCAGTACACGGACTCGACGTCGCCGAGCCCGATCGCGCGCTGGACCATCGTGAGGTTCGCGGCCGCCTCGGGGACGTCGACGGACTTGCGCCCGGGCGAGACGACGACGAGCAGCACGAGGGTGAGCAGGACCGATGCCCAGTAGGCGGGGAACAACCGGCTCGCGCGGGAGACGGTGAACCGGGTGATGTCCCGCCCCCAGGCGGTCATGAGGATGACGAACCCGCTGACGACGAAGAAGAGCTGGACCCCGAACGAGCCGTAGACGGTGGTCGCCTGCAGGTTCGGGAACACCTCGGGAGTCGGTGCACCCCAGGAGGAGTGCCCGACGGCGGTGAAGTGGTAGAACAGCACCGCGCCTGCCGCGACGAAGCGGAGGGCGTCGAGCACCGCGAGGCGCGGTAGCGCCGCGGTCAGTTCGGGTACCTGGTCGCGCAGGGCCGGGTTCGGCCGCGTGTCGGGAACTCGCATCGGTCGGACGCTACCCGAGCCTGCGTGATCGGCACCTGAACGTGCGTGCCACGGCCGGGGGAGAGACAGTGAAGGATTCGAGCGACTGAGGAGCATGGTGGTGAACAGCGGACAGGGTGCGGCACGGCAGGCGAAGAACAGCCGTGGGTTGGAGATCCTCGCGCGGTGCGGATATGCGGTCAGCGGTGTGCTGCACCTCGTGCTCGGGTGGATCGTGGTGGGGCTGGGGACCGGTGCGTCGGGGGAGTCGGCGAGCCAGAGCGGCGCGCTGTCGGCGATCGCCGAGTCGCCGGGCGGAGCGGCGATGCTGTGGTTCGCCGTCGTGGCGTTCGCGGCACTCGCTCTCTGGCAGGTCGCGGTCGCCGTCTCCGGGAGCACGGGGGAGACCGTCGACCGGCTCAAGGCGGCTGGCAAGGCGATCGTCTACCTCGCGCTGGGGTTCCTCGCCCTGCGCTTCGCCACGGGTAGCGGCGGTGGCGGTGGCGAGGAGGAGAGCATGACGGCGACCGTCATGCAGAACCCGGCCGGGCAGGTTCTCGTCGGTGCGGTCGGCCTGGGCATCGTCGGTGTCGGGGGCTACCACGTGTACAAGGGGTGGAAGAAGAAGTTCCTCGAGGACCTCCAGGGCAACGCAGGCGGCCAGGTCGGTCGCGCCGTCGTGATCCTCGGGCAGGTGGGGTACGTGGCGAAGGGTGTCGCCCTGGGTGTCCTGGGGGCGCTCTTCGTGGTCGCCGCGGTGACGAGCGACCCGGAGCAGGCCGGCGGTCTCGACGAGGCGTTCGCGACGATCGGCGAGCAGCCCTTCGGCGCCGTGCTTCTCGTGGCGACGGGCCTCGGGTTCGCCGCGTACGGCATCTACTCCTTTGCCCGCGCACGGTACGCCCGCATGTGAGGTCGTGAGCGAGCGTGCCCGGCGTCGGGGCGACGGACCGTCGTGACGCCGGGCACGTCCCCTCCGCATGGAAGAATGCGGGCATGGCGATGAGAGAGATCCGCACCGTCCCCGACCCCGTGCTGCGCACCGCGTGCGACGAGATCACGACGATCGACGACCGGGTCCGCTCGCTCGTCGCGGACCTCGTGGAGACGGTCGACGCCGAGGGTCGGGCGGGCCTGGCCGCCAACCAGATCGGTGTGAACCTGAGGGCGTTCTCCTGGAACATCGACGACGAGATCGGGTACGTCATCAACCCGCGCATCGTCGAGCTGTCGGAGGACACGCAGGACGGTGACGAGGGCTGCCTGTCGGTGCCCGGCCTCTGGTACCCGACCCGGCGCGCCTGGTACGCCCGCGTCGAGGGGATCGACCTCGAGGGCAAGCCGGTCGTCGTCGAGGGCACGGAGCTGATGGCCCGGTGCCTGCAGCACGAGTGCGACCACCTCGACGGTCTGCTCTACCTCGACCGGCTCGACCGGGCCGTCCGGAAGAAGGCGATGCGCGAGCTGCGCGCCCAGCTCTGAGGAGCGGGCCGCCACGCCCGGAGAACTTCCACCTCGCGTTCCGGCGCGAGGTCGGGCAGGATATGCACGAAGGACGCCGCACGTGCGGTGGTCAGCCGTTGAGCACGCCTGGGTGAGGACGTTGGGGAAGACGAAACCTCGACCTAGGGAGGCAGACATGGCTGGTGCCATCACCCGCGGTGTTCTTTACGTGCACTCAGCGCCCCGTGCCCTGTGCCCGCATCTCGAGTGGGCCGCCGGGAACGTCCTCGGCGTGCGCGTTTCGCTGGACTGGACCGAGCAGCCGGCAGCGCGTGGCCTCTACCGGGCCGAGTACTCCTGGCAGGGTGCCCAGGGCACGGGAGCACGCATCGCGTCCGGGCTGCGCGGCTGGTCGCACCTGCGGTATGAGGTGACCGAGGAGGCGAGTCACGGCGCCGACGGCGCGAGGTGGTCCCACACACCCGACCTCGGCATCTTCCACGCGGCGACGGACGTGCACGGCAACATCGTCGTCCCCGAGGACCGGATTCGCGTCGCGCTCGAGCACGCGCACGACCCGCGAGCGATGCGCGAGGCCCTGCACCTGGCGCTCGGCAAGGCGTGGGACGACGAGCTCGAGCCGTTCCGGTACGCCGGCGCCGGCGCACCGGTCCGCTGGCTGCACCGGGTCGGTTGACGGTCTGTCGACGGTCGACCGACGGCTGGCCACAGCAGACCTGATACACCCGGTGCCCGCCGACGCGTCACGCGTCGGCGGGCACCGTCGTGCGGTGCTCCTCCGCCGCGGAGGCGGCGCCCGGAGGTGAGATGCCCGCTCGACGTCGGGCACGTCGCTCCCGCCACCATCTCGCCACCCGGGTCGAGACGGTGACGTAGGTGACGTCGCGGACGAAGATGGCGTCGATGGCGATCATCGTCAACGAGAAGTACATGAGGCCCATGAGCAGGCCGATCCCCAGGTGCATGCCCGTGATCGCGACCAGCGCGACGACGCGGGTCCCGCGTCTGAGCAGCAGGAACGGGAAGAAGAGCTGGACGAACACGGCGCTGTACGTGAGGACCGTGATGAGCGTGCCGCTCCCGGACAGCCAGGCGGTGACCTCGGGCCAGGTCGAGAACTCGTCGAGCTGGAAGACGTAGTAGATCGCCGAGCCGTGCTGCCACAGCCCGCCCTGGATCTTGTACATCGCCGACGCCACGTAGACGACGAAGATCTGGAACGCGATGAGGAGCACGGCGGTGTTGTGCAGGAGCGTGCCCGGCCAGCCCAGGCGTGCCCGCGACTCGCCGGGGTGCCGACGTTCACGCCGGCGTGCGTCGATCGACCAGCGGCCCGACGTGTCCGCGATGAGCAGGTAGACGAGGACGATGCGCATGAGCTGCATACCGCCGTCCCCGATGAACGGGTTCGTTCGCACCAGTGCCACGTAGCCGACGAGGACGAGCGGGACGACGAGGCGTGCGCGCCAGCCCAGCATCAGCGCCACGGCCAGCGCGAGCAGGAGGAGGTACTGCAGGTCGAACAGGACCCCGGGGGAGGAGCCGGAGAAGAGGGCGTCGAGGGCCGCGGGGAAGTCGTCGGTGTCGACCCGGCCCTGCGCGAAGCTGCGCCCGGCACCCCAGGCGAGGTGCCGGTCCGGCCACGTGACCGCGAGCTGCACCGCGAGGATCGCACCGAACCCGATCCGCAGGACGGCCACCCCGTAGGAGGCCTTGCGCGAGTCGAGCATCCATGACTCGCCCGCTCGCACCGTCTCCCTCAGCGAGTGCGTCACCTGCTGCCGGGTGCTCACGGCACGTACCTGCCGAAGGCCTCCGCGAAGCCGGCGCGCTCGGCGGCTGTGCTCTCGAGCGGGGCGCGCCAACCGAGGCGGACGAACGACTCTGCCGGGCGCTGCACACCGGTGGTGTGGCGCTCGCTGAACGGGACCACGCCCTGGGTCGACGTGCTCATCTGGACCGCGCCGGGCGCGACGTCCGGCCAGAGGACCCACGCGGCGTTCGAGCCCAGCTCGTAGAGCGCGTCCTCCGCCCGCTGGTAGGACTCGACGGTCGAGACGCTGGCGCCTGCCCCGAGCAGCGCGTCGCGCAGCGCCTCGCGACCCTCGGCGCCGGTGTGATCGGCGAACGCGACCGCCTGCTGGGTGTCGGACAGGTCCTCGAGCGCACCGGAGTGGTACCGGTGCAGGCTCACCGGGATCCGCCAGGTGCGGGCCGGCAGCACCGCGTGGTGCACCTGGGCGTTGAAGACCTCGCTGAGGTTCACCCAGTCGGTCATGGTCTGCTCGCCGGTGGGCGAGTCGTAGGCCGCCCGGACCCAGATCCGCAGGTCGATCGTCTGCGGGTCGGGCGCGAAGATGCGCCAGCTCTGCCCGAAGTAGGGGCGCATGTGCGCGGTGAACGGGCCGCCGACCTCCGCGGTCGCGGGGGTCGAGGGTGCCGTGTAGAAGAACGTCCCGATCATGTGGAAGCCCGCGACGGCCAGCGCGACGACCATCGCGACCCGTGCGCGCACGGGTCGGGCAGGGGACTTCTCCACGCGGTCGCCTCTCCGTCGAGCCGTCGGGTCAACCGAGGCTAGCCGCGAAGCGAGGGAAATGGAAGGGGCGCTGCCGAATCAGGTCAACCGCGCGAGCCGGCGGTCTCGGGCGCCGCTGTCCGACGTGCCGTAGGGCCGTCCGCCATGCCTGCCGGACGCCGGTCGCGGCCGAACCTCTGGCGCACCCGCTCCTCCATCCCCCGGAAGGTCGAGTCACGCACGAAGATGCAGTCTCCCGCCATGATGAACAGGGAGAAGAAGGGAAGCCCCATGAACAAGCCGATCCCCGCGTGCATCGCGAGGACACCGACGATCGCGATGATCCGTGTCGTGCGGCGCAGCAGCAGGAGCGGGAAGAACAGCTGGATGAACACTGCGAAGTAGGTCACGGCCGCGACCATGAAAGAGTTCGACACCAGCAGGTCGTTCAACGCAGGCCAGGGGCGGTAGTGGCTGAGCTGCATCGGGTAGAAGATCGCGGTGCCGTCCTGCCAGCGGGCACCCTGCGCCTTGTACAGCCCCGACGCGACGTAGATCATGCAGATCTGCGCACCCGCGGTGATGACGGCGAAGTTGTGCACCAGCGTGCCCGCCTCGCTCACCCGCGAGTTGAGCGTGGGGGAGCCGAGCCGGCCCAGCGGCCGCGGCGCGCCGTACGTCGCGAGCCGCCGCGCCCGACGTCGGGCATCGAGGGACCAGCGCCCCGCGATGTCCGCGAAGCAGAAGTAGAACAGCAGGATGCGGAAGATGTTGTCGCTCTGGTCACCCGTCAGCGGGTTCGACTCGAGCAGGCTCGTCCACAGCAGCAGCATCGCGGGAGCCATCCACCGGGTGTGCCACCCGACGGTGAACAGGCACGCGACGACGAACAGCAGCAGGTACTTCACGGTGAGCTCGGTCGCGCCCGACCCACCGGCGAAGAAGGTGAACGGCCAGCCGAAGCCGCCGTTGGCGTCGCGCGGGCTCACCCACCGGGCCGCGTCGCCCCACAGGTAGTGCCGGTTCTGGAAGTTCACCAGCAGGTAGACGACGGCCCCGACGCCGAACGCGAGCCGCACCAGAGACGTCCCGTACGTCGCGCGCCGGGCGGCCGTCACCCACGTCAGCCCGGCGTCCACCCGCTCGGACACGTAGTCGCGGACCGTGGCCACGGTGGAGGATGTCATGACTGGAACCGTTCGATCGCTTCGCGGAACTTCTCGGAGTCCTGGTCGGCGTACTCGTACATCGGCCGCCGCCCGAACGTGTAGACCGTCGGGTCCGGCAGGTCGCCGTCGCGCCGCTCGAACGTGCGGGACGGCTGACGCACCACCCGGAACTGCACGTACACCGGCTCCGCACCGGTCGTGCCGGCCGTCGCGCGCGCGAACTCCGTCGCGTACGCCGCCATCGTCCGGTCGTAGCTGAGGACCGTGTCGATCCGTTGGGTGCTCGACGACCCCTCGGCCGCGAGCATCGCCTCACGCAGGCGCGGCCACGCGTCGCTGTGGTAGTGCCCACCGAGCGCGGCGAGCTCGTCGTCGCTCAGCCTGTTGAACTGCGCACGGGCGCTCGCCGCGAGGAAGCGGGTGGGCCTGCTGGCACGCGATGGCAGCACCTCGTGCGTCAGGTTCGTCATCTCGAGCGCGGTGACGTCCGTCCAGGCCGTGGGCTCGAGCTCCGCGTCGAACGACCGGACCTCGAGCGAGTGGCCGACGGCGATCGGCGCCGGGGCGAACAAGGACCAGTTCTGCTGGAAGAAGGGATGCATGTACGTCGTGAGCGGTTCGGCGACCGACTGCCGCACGGGGTTGCTCGGCGCGATCCACAGGAACGTCGCCGCGAGGTGGGCACCGACGACGAGCGACAGCACGCCCGCGACCACCTTCTGCCACGTGCGGACCTGCGTGGCGGCCACCTCCTGCGGTGACCCCGTGGTGTTCGCCAACTCAGCTCCTGAGGATGGACGGTCCGGTGCGGCCCCCGACAGGGACCGCACCGGACCGTGATGATCAGACGTCACGGGGAGCCCGAAGGCCCCCGATCAGCCCTGCGTAGCGCGGGCCCGGCCCACACCGTAGCGGACAGCCGTACCCGCCGCGATGAGACCGAGAGCGGCCAGGAGGATCATCGGTGCCGAGTCGGAACCGGTGCGAGCGAGCGAACCGCCGCCGGTCGACGTGCCACCGGTCGACGTGCCGCCACCCGGGGTGGCGGTGCTCGTCATGTAGACCTCGAACGACGACGCGGTCGAGTCGCCGACCTCGTCGCTCGTCGCGGTCGCCGTGTGCGTCCCCAGCTCGAAGCCCGCCGGTACCACGAACGTCCACGACACGCTGCCGTCGTCGTTCGCCGCCTGGGCAGGCAGCGCGATGGTGTGACTCGACTCCACGAGTCCGCTGACCATCTCACCCGGCTCGAAGCCCGACGCGATGAAGGTCTGCACCTCGCCGCGCTGGAGGCGCGGCTCGGTCACGGACGACGTGAGCTCACGGTCGCCCACGCTCGGGACGGTGACCGTCAGCAGGTCGAACGCCTCGTTCTCCTCGTCGAACGCGTAGACGGTGTACACACCGGCCGTCGCGTCGTCGGGGACCTCGACGTCGATGCTGAAGTTGCCCTCGGAGTCCGTCGGGACGTTCTCGACGACCAGGACCTCGTTGCCGTCCTCGTCCTCGATCACGACCGTGACGGTCGAGTTCGCGGGCCAGCCCTCGCCGGTCACCGTGACCGTGTCTCCAGGCTGTGCCGTGTCGGGGTCGACCGTGACGGTAGGCTCCGCGGGCTCCCCGGGGCCGTCGACCTCGGTGCCGTCGACCTCGGTGCCGTCGACCTCGGTGCCGTCGACCTCGGTGCCGTCGACCTCGGTGCCGTCGACCTCGGTGCCGTCGACCTCGGTGCCGTCGACCTCGGTGCCGTCGACCTCGGTGCCGTCGACCTCGGTGCCGTCGACCTCGGTGCCGTCGACCTCGGTGCCGTCGACCTCCGTGCCGTCGTCCTCGACTGCCAGCGGGGCCTCGGCGGTGTTGCCGTCGTCATCGCTCGCGACGACGGTGTACGCGCCGTCGACAGAGCCACCCGGGACGGTGATCGGGGTGGTGAAGTTCCCCTCCTCGTCCGTGGGAACGTCCTCGACGGTCGCGACGACCACACCCTCAGGGTCGAGCAGCTCGACCGTGACGGTCGAGTTCGGCGGCCATCCCGTGCCGTCGACCGTGGTCGAGTCACCAGGAGCGACCGTCCCCGGGTCGACAGCGATGGCCGGGTCGATCTCGGCGACCTCTGAGCCGCGGACGGTCGCGGAGGCCAGGTGCACCTCGGCGGCCGGCGGAGCGAGCGTGGGAAGCAGCGCGAGGGTCACGGCGCGTTGGGTGAAGGACTCCGTGCCCGACGGGTCGTGCGGCGGGAGGTCACCAGGCCGCTCGACCACGTTGCCGGTGAGCGAGACGACGTTCGTCAGGACGTCCAGCACGGGCCCGACGACGTCGATGGCGAGGCCCGACGTGATGGTATCGAGAGTGCTCTCCAGCGCGTCGACGGTGTCGAAGACCGTCCCGACGGTGCCGAGCACGGCGTTGAGCAGCCCGCTCGCCAGGTCGTCCACGGTCCCGAAGCCCAGCGTGGCCAGCAGGGTGTTGACCAGAGCGGTCGAACCCAGGACGTCCACGGAGAAGCTTGCGGTGCCGTCGTTGATCGCCGACAGCGGCGCATCGAGGCTCAGCGAGACGACGTTGAGCCACGTGACGACGGAGAAGACCTGGAGGTTCAGGTCGACGGACAGGCTCGCCGTCTCGACCGCGGCCCGGACATCGGTCGTGACGTCCGTGACGATCGAGGTGATCGTCGAGGTGATCGCGTCGGAGATCGCCGCGAGCACGGGGCCGGAGAGGATCTCGTAGTTCTCCGGGAGGTCGTTGAGATCCGGCAGGGTCGGGTCGTCAGCGAGCAGCTGCTCGATGTCGACGATGACCTGTCCGGTCTCGAGGTTGACCTGCACCGCACCGTCGCCCACGAACCCTTCGGGAAGCAGCGCGGTGACGTCAGGTGCGGTGAACTGGACGCCGTCGCCCTGGGTCCGCACCAGGAGGAGATTGACGTTCAGGAGGTCGTTCAGCGCGCTCGTCGTCGCTGCGCTCAGTCCGTCGAGCGACGTCTGCACACCGCCGATCTGCGTCGACAGCTCGGTGTACACCTCGCTGACGAGCGGGCTCGTCAGCTGGAGGTCAGCACCGGCGATCTGGTAGTCGCCGGTGGCTGCGGCCGGCGGGGTGTGCTCGGCCGTCGCGGAGAGCGCGCCGAGCGTGAGCCCGAGCTCGGAGACCGTGCCGAGCGAGAGAGGGTCGACGAGCGGCGTCAGGTTGACGGACGCGTCGGACAGCGGTGCGCCGTCGCCTCCGATCGCGATCCCGCCGTCGTTCGTCACTGCACCGGATGCCGCTTCCGCCGACCCGTCGTCGTTCGCCACGGCGAACTGGTTGACGGCGCCCAGCTCGATGATGCCGTTCTCCCCGAAGAGCTGGATCCCGCCGGAGATCTCGACGCCGAGCGAGTTCAGCACCTCGGCACCGAGCGGTTGCGAGTCCTCAGGGTGGGTCCCGCTCGGGTTCTCCGCGTACGCGTTGGTGATCGCGGCGAGGTTGTCGAGGTCGACGCCGGCTACCGCGCCGCCGAGGAACGTCCCCTCCGCCTCGGAGACGTCGGTGGGGGCCGCGTTCGCCGCACCTGCCGCGAACGCGGCGGCGCCGATGACGCCGGTGACGGTCACGAGCGCGACGTTGCGCTTGAGCCGGGACGGTGGTCGGTCGGAAGGTCTTCTGTGCAGAGCTCGGGTCACAGCCTTGTCCTTTCACGGGGAACACGGGTGTGACGCCGACCAGAGCCGGACGTCACGTACTGCACGGTAGGAAGGTCCCGTGAGTCGCACGACCGGGGGGGAGCCCGATGACGGGTGAAAAGTGTGTGCAGGAGATGTGAAGACCCAAATGCCCGATAGATTCAGTAGATATAGCCGTAAATCGGACAGTTACGATTGGGCAAACTGGACGTTTGTCCATGTCAGGATACGGGCATCCGCTGTCCACTCGCCGTGGTCCACGCAAGGCAGGAGGGCCCGGCATCGCCGGGCCCTCCTGGGGTGTTCGGGCAGGTCGTCGAGACTCGCCTCAGGCGCTCGTCACGACGAGTGCGACGTTGTGTCCGCCGAACCCGAACGAGTTGTTGATGGCGGCGATGTCGCCGTCCGGCAGCTTCTGGGGTGTGTCCCGGACGAGCGGCACCTCGAGCTCCGGGTCGGGCTCGGTGACGTTGATGGTCGGCGGCGCGAGACGCTCGTGCACGGCCTTGACGGCGAAGATCGTCTCGAGCGCGCCGGCGCCGCCGAGCA
Organism: Oerskovia flava; assembly: GCF_026163685.1. Classification (GTDB taxonomy): domain Bacteria; phylum Actinomycetota; class Actinomycetes; order Actinomycetales; family Cellulomonadaceae; genus Oerskovia_A; species Oerskovia_A flava. Next base: position 36,673 of record NZ_JAOXSR010000005.1, on the reverse strand, counting down.
GGTGGCCGGTCATGGACTTCGTGGCGGAGAGTGCGACATGGTCGGTGTCCGAGCCGAGGACGCTCCGGATGGACCGGGTCTCGGTGAGGTCGCCGACCTTCGTCGAGGTCGCGTGCGCGTTGACGTGCACCACGTCGTGGTGCGCGACACCGGCCTCGGCGAGCGCCCGCCGCATCGCGGCGACCTGGCCGCGCCCCTCGGGGTCGGGGGACGTGATGTGGTAGGCGTCGGCGGACAGCCCGACGCCCGCGAGCCGCGCATAGACGCGTGCGCCACGGGCGGCAGCGTGCTCCGCGCTCTCGAGGACCACGACGCCGGCGCCCTCACCCAGGACGAACCCGTCCCGTTGGACGTCGTAGGGTCGCGAGGCGCCCTGCGGGTCGTCGTTGCGCAGCGAGAGCGTGCGGGATGCGGCGAACGCGGCCATGGGCATGGGGTGGATCGTGGCCTCGGTACCACCGGCGACGACGACGTCGGCGCGACCGGAGCGGATCATGTCCACGCCGTAGCCGATGGCCTCGGCACCCGATGCGCAGGCCGAGACGAGCGCGTGCGCGCCTGCCTGGGCACCGAGCTCGAGGGAGACGTACGCGACGGGGGAGTTGGGCATGAGCATCGGCACCGTCATGGGCAGCATGCGACGGGCACCGCGCTCGCGCAGGGTGTCCCACCCGTCGAGCGTGGTCCAGATGCCGCCGATCCCCGAGGAGACCACGGCGCCGAGCCGCTCGCCGTCGACCTCGGGGCTGCCGGCATCGGCCCAGGCCTCCCGTGTCGCGATCATCGCGTACTGCGTCGACGGGTCCATCCGCTTGAGCTCGGGGCGCGCCAGCACCTGGTCCGGGGCGACCTTGATCTGCGCGGCGAACGTCACCGGGATGCCGTACGTCTCGGCCCAGTCGTTCTCGAGGGTGCGGGCGCCGGACTCGCCGGCGAGGGCTGCGGCCCAGGTGGTCGCCACGTCCCCGCCGAGCGGCGTGGTGGCGCCGAGGCCGGTGACGACGACGTCGGGAACGGAGGACATGGCTTCTCCCTGAGGTCTGGGGTTCGGGGGGGTCGGACGGGTCGGTGCCAGGCACCGACCCGTCCGGGCGGGCCCTCAGGAGGGCCCGGCGATGACTCAGGCCTGCGCGCCGGTGATGTACGTCACGGCGTCGCCGACGGTGGTGAGGTTCTTCACGTCCTCGTCGGGGATGCGCACGCCGAACTTGTCCTCAGCGTGCGTGACGATCGTCATCATCGACAGGGAGTCGATGTCGAGGTCGTCGGTGAACGACTTCTCGAGGAGGACGGCGTCCGTCGGGAGGCCGGTCTCCTCGCTGACGATCTCCGCCAGTCCGGCGAGAACTTCCTGATCCGTGTAAGCCATGGGTCTCTCCTTCATGTTGGTCCGGGACGCTGCCCGGCCCGTTCGGTTGAGCTGTTCGGGAACTTCTGTCCGGCGGGTGCGCCACACCCGAGGGTGGTGTCCCGCCGTCCGTTCAGGGGTGATTCTCCCCTACGGGAGGACGATCACCTGCGCCGCGTAGACCAGACCCGCGCCGAAGCCGATCTGGAGGGCGAGATCGCCGGAGCCGACCTGGCCCTCGGCGAGCAACCGCTCGGTCGCCAGCGGGATCGACGCGGCCGACGTGTTGCCGGTCTCGGCGATGTCACGGGCGACCGCGACGGAGTCGGGCAGGGCGAGCTGCTTGATCATCTGGTCGATGATCCGCATGTTCGCCTGGTGCGGGACGAACGCGCCGATGTCGCCCGGGCTGACGCCGGCCTCGGCCATCGCCTTCGCCGCGATCGGTGCCATCTGGAAGCTCGCCCACTTGAAGACGGTCTGACCGTCCTGGCGCAGTGTCGGCCAGCCCAGCTCGGGATCCTCACGCAGGTCCGACCACGCGTGGGTCTGCCGGATCGCCTGCGCCTTGCCGCCGTCGGAACCCCACACCGTCGGGCCGATGCCCGGGGTGTCGGACGGGCCGACGATCGCGGCGCCCGCGCCGTCACCGAGCAGGAAGGAGATGCTGCGGTCGGTCGGGTCGATGAAGTCGCTCATCTTCTCCGCGCCGACGACCAGGACGTGGCGGGCCGTGCCCGAGCGGACGAGCGCGTCGGCCTGCGCGATGCCGTAGGTGTACCCGGCGCACGCGGCCGAGACGTCGAACGCGGCGGCAGGCGTGGCACCCAGCCGGTCGGCCAGGACGGCGGCGGCGGCCGGCGTCTGGTGGAAGTAGGTGACGGTCGAGACGATCACAGCGTCGATGTCGTCGCCGCTGAGCCCCGCCGCGTCGAGCGCCTTGCGGGCTGCTGCCTCGGAGAGGTCGAGCACCGTGGTCTGCGCACCGGCGCGGCGGCGCGTGACGATCCCGGTGCGCTGCCGGATCCACTCGTCGGAGGAGTCGATGGGCCCGGCGACGTCGTCGTTCGTCACGACGTTCTCGCCGCGGACACCACCGATGCCGAGGATGCGGGAGTAGGCCGGGCCTGTGGCCTGCCGGATGGTCGCGCCGCTCACGCGAGGGTCTCCGCGGTGCGGGGTGCGCCGCCGGCCACCGAGTGCCGGGCGATCAGGTCGCGTGCCTTGTCGAGGTCTGCCGGTGTCTTCACGGCGACCGTCTCCACCCCGGGCAGCGCGCGCCGCGCGAGGCCGGTGAGGACGCCGCCGGGGGCGAGCTCCAGGAGACCTGTGACGCCGAGCGCCGCGAGCGAGGCCTGGCACAGGTCCCAGCGGACCGGAGCGGCGATCTGTGCGGCGAGCCGCGCCAGGACGTCTGCCGCCGCGCCGTATCCGTTCGTGGCGCCGGAGACGTCGGCGTACGTGAGCCCGTCCGCGTTGGACAGGTACGGCAGGCGCGGGTCCTGAGCGGCCCAGGTGGTGGCGACGGGCTCGAACGCCTGACGGGCCGACTCCATGTACGGGGTGTGGAACGCACCGGCGACCTGCAGCGCGATGACGCGCGCCTTGGTGGGGGGCTCGGTCCCGAGGGCGGCGAGCCCGTCGAGCGATCCGGCGGCGACGACCTGCCCGCCTCCGTTGACGTTGGCGGGCCACAGCCCCGCGGACTCGATCGCGGCGAGGACCTCCTCGGCGTCACCGCCCAGCACGGCGCTCATGCCCGACGGCGTCGAGGCGGCGGCCTCCGCCATGAACCGGGCCCGGGCCGCGACGAGCGCGACGGCGCCGGCGTCGTCGAACACGCCTGCCACCGCGGCGGCGGCGAACTCGCCGACCGAGTGCCCGGCGGTGACGTCGGCGACCTCGGTCGCGTCGCGGCCGTCGAGTATCGCGCGCAGCGCCACGAGGGACGCCGAGACGATCAGCGGCTGCGCGACCGCGGTGTCACGGATCGTGTCCGCGTCGGACTCCGTCCCGTGCACGCGCAGGTCGAGGTCGGCGGCCTCACCGAAGGCGGCGAGCTGGTCGGCGACGCCGGGCAGCTCGAGCCAAGGGCTGAGCATTCCGGGGGACTGGGAGCCCTGTCCAGGGCACAAGACGGCGAGCACCCGTCAACTGTGCCGCCTCACCCGCGTCGCGTGACGTCACGACGGGCACCAAGGTTGTGGGAGCGCTTTGTGCAGACCCTACAAGGACGGTGCGGTGGCTCGTGCACGAGCTCTCAGCGCGGCGTCGCGAGCTGCCCCAGCGCGAGGGCGATCTGCAGGACGAAGGACTCCCGGGCGTCGAGAGGGTCCCAGCCGGTGATCTCGGAGACCTTGCGCAGACGGTAGCGCACGGTGTTCGGGTGGACGTACAGCGTGCGGGCGGCTGCCTCGAGCGAGCGGCCCGTCCCCAGGTAGGCCGACAGCGTCTCGAGGATCGCGCCCGTGCTCTCCGCGAGCGGCCGGTAGGCCTGGGCGACCAGGGTGCGCCGCGCGGTCGCGTCGCCCGTCAGGACCCGCTCGGGCAGCAGGTCGTCCGCCAGGACCGGGCGCGGCGCCTGCGGCCACGCACGGGCGGACGCGAGCCCCGCGAGCGCGGCCTGCGCCGAGCGCGGCGCGTCGTCGAGGTCGGAGACGGTCGGGCCGATGACCACCGGGCCTGGTCCGAACCGGGGCAGGAGCGAGGCGGCCGCGGCCTGCAGGTCGCCCTCGCCGCCGAGCACCAGGACGAGCCGGTTGCCGTGGATCCCGACGAGCGCGTCACCGGCCGCGCGGCGGGTCGCGCGCCGCAGCTCCGCGGTCTTGACCTCGTCGAGGTGCGACGCCGTCGTGCCGACGACCACGAGCACGGAGCCGCGACCGCCCCAGCCCAGCGCGGAGACGCGAGAGCTCAGCGAGTCGTCGGTGTCCCCTCGCACCAGCGCGTCCACGACGAGCGCCTCCAGGCGCGCGTCCCACGCGCCCCGGACCTCCGCCGCCCTGGCATACACCTCGGCGGCCGAGAACGCGACCTCGCGCGAGTACCGCAGGACCGCCTCGCGCAGGTCGCGTTCGCCGCCCGGTACCGCGAGCTGGTCCGAGTAGGCCTCGACGACCTCCACCACGATGCGCACGAGCTGCAGGGTGTGCTGCAGGGAGATCGACCGAGTCAGCTCGGGGGGCGCCGCGGCGAAGATCTCGCTGACGCCGTGCGGAGGGGAGAGCGGGTTCGCGTACCAGGTGACGAACGCCGTGATGCCCGACTGGGCGACGAGGCCGACGTACGACCGGTCCTCCGCGGGCAGCTCGCGGTACCACGCGAGGTCCTCGTCCAGCCGACGGAGCGCGGCCGCCGTGAGGAGGCCGCTGCCGTCACGGACGCGCTGCAGGTTGTCCGAGCTGCCGGTCGTCGTCACGACGCCGAGCATACGCACGCCCGTTGTGGAGAGTCCACAAAGGGTGTCCGCCGATCAGCGCCATCGCGTGAGCGTGGACGGGACCGGATAGGGTCGGTGCATGGCTCTGATGCCCCGTCTGCGACAGCTCATGCGACGCCCCTCGTCGGCGTCGACCGTCGGTGTCCGCCGACCCACGTCCCAGGAACGGCGCGGTGACGCGGTCCACGAGGACGCCCTGCGGGCGATGCTCGTGGACGACCCCAACAACGAGCGGGCCTTCCAGGCGCTCGCCGAGATCGTACGTCGGCGCGCGGCCGAGTCCCACGGGTCCGACGACCCGCTGGCCGCGCCGCCCGACGAGCAGGAGAAGCAGCGCGCGGCGGACCTCGCCGTGTGGGCCCTCGCCGAGGAGCTCGCGGGGCACCCCAAGGGGTGGTACCCGCTCGTCGAGCTCGGGCGGCTCTCGCTCGACGACGATCTCGAGGGTGCCGTACGCCGCTTCTCGACGGCCGCCGAGCGCGACCCGTCCGGCCACGCGCTCACGCAGTCGCTCGAGGTGCTGCGCGGTGTCGGGCTGCCCGTCGAGGCGCTCGGCCTGGGTGTCGGGCACTGGCGGGCCCGCGAGCACTCCCCGGAGGCGGGTCGACAGCTCGTCCTCGCGGCGTTGGACGCCGATCGGGTCCTCGAAGCCCGCCACCATCTGCAGTCCATGCGCCTGCACCCCGACGCGAAGGCGGTCGAGCAGCTGGCCCCCGACCTCGAGCGCGCCGTGGCGCAGGCCGAGCAGGGCAAGGCCACCACGTAGGAGCCGCGTGCGGCGACCCGCCCGCCCGGCTCCAGCGCCCGACACGACGGCGCCCGCTCACCGGATCGGTGAGCGGGCGCCGTCGTGTCGGCGGAGCGGCCCGTCAGGCCTCGCCGCCCGCGTTGCCGGAGGTCCCGGCGTTGACGTCCATCAGGCGGTACTTCTCGATCGCCGTGGCCGCGGCGTCCGCCGCGACCTCTCCGCGCTTGGCGAGCTGCTGGAGCACCCGCACGACGACGGACGGGCCGTCGATCTTGAAGTGGCGTCGGGCTGCGGCACGCGTGTCGGAGAAGCCGAAGCCGTCCGCACCGAGCACCGCGTAGTCGCCCGGCACCCACTGGCGGATCTGGTCCGGGACGAGGTGGTCGAAGTCGCTCGTCGCGACGAACGGCCCCTCTGCGCCCTGCAGCTTGGCCGTCACGTAGGGCACGCGCGGCTCGTCGGCCGGGTTGAGGAACGCGTGCTGCTCGGCCGCGAGACCGTCGCGACGCAGCTCGTTCCAGCTCGTGACGCTCCACACGTCGGCCGCGACGCCCCAGTCCTCACGGAGGAGTTGCTGGGCCTCCATCGCCCACGGCACGCCCACGCCCGAGGCGAGGATCTGCGCCTTGGGGCCCTCGGCGTCGGACACCGACACGCGGTGGATACCACGCAGGATGCCCTCGACGTCGACGTCCTCCGGCTCGGCCGGCTGGACCATCGGCTCGTTGTACACCGTGAGGTAGTACATGACGTTCTGGTCGCGGCGGTCGGAGCCGTCGCCGTACATGCGCTCGATCCCGTCACGCACGATATGGCGGATCTCGTAGCCGAACGCGGGGTCGTACTGGACGATCGCCGTGTTGGTGCCCGCGAGGAGCGGCGAGTGGCCGTCGGCGTGCTGCAGGCCCTCACCCGTGAGGGTGGTGCGGCCCGCGGTCGCGCCGATGATGAACCCGCGGGTCAGCTGGTCGCCCGCGGCCCAGAACTGGTCGCCGGTCCGCTGGAACCCGAACATCGAGTAGAAGATGTAGAACGGGACCATCACCTCGCCCTGCGTGGCGTAGGACGTGCCGACCGCCTGGAACGCGGCCGCTGATCCGGCCTCGTTGATGCCGGTGTGCATGATCTGCCCGGACTCGGACTCCTTGTAGCTCAGCATGAGCTCGCGGTCCACGGCGAGGTAGTTCTGCCCCTGGGTGTTGAAGATCTTCGCCGACGGGAAGATCGAGTCCAGCCCGAAGGTGCGTGCCTCGTCGGGGATGATCGGCACGATGCGCTTGCCGAACTCCTTGCCCTTGATGAGGTCCTTGAGCAGGCGGACGAACGCCATCGTGGTGGCGATCTCCTGGTTGCCCGAGCCCTTCTTGAGGACCTCGTACGTCTTGTCGCCCGGGAGCGTCACCGCGGCCGGCGACGAGCGCCGCTCCGGGACGAACCCGCCGAGCTGACGGCGACGGTCGAGCATGTACCTGATCTCCGGGGCGTCCTCGCCCGGGTGGAAGTACGGCGGCTCGTACGGGTTGGCGTCGAGCTCCTCGTCCGTGATCGGGATCCGCAGCGAGTCGCGCAGCGTCTTGAGGTCCGCGAGGCCGACCTTCTTCATCTGGTGCGTCGCGTTGCGGCCCGCGAAGGTCGAGCCGAGGCCGTAGCCCTTGACGGTGTGCGCGAGGATGACCGTCGGCTGGCCCGTGTGGGCGCGGGCCGCGGAGTACGCCGCGTAGAGCTTGCGGTAGTCGTGCCCGCCGCGCTTGAGGTTCCAGATGTCGTCGTCCGTCATGTTCTCGACGAGCTGCTTGGTGCGCGGGTCGCGACCGAAGAAGTGCTCGCGGATGAACGCACCGGACTCGGCGCGGTAGGTCTGGAAGTCGCCGTCGGGAGTGACGTTCATGAGGTTGACGAGCGCACGGTCCTTGTCCGCGTTGAGCAGGGTGTCCCACTCGCGGCCCCAGATGACCTTGATGACGTTCCAGCCCGCACCGCGGAAGAACGCCTCGAGCTCCTGGATGATCTTGCCGTTGCCGCGGACCGGTCCGTCCAGGCGCTGCAGGTTGCAGTTGACGACGAAGTTGAGGTTGTCCAGGCCCTGCTGGGCGGCGAGCTGCAGCATGCCGCGCGACTCGGGCTCGTCCATCTCGCCGTCACCGAGGAACGCCCAGACGTCCTGCTGGCTCGTGTCCTTGATACCGCGGTTGTGCAGGTACTTGTCCGTCCAGGCCTGGTAGATGGCACTGGCGGGGCCGAGACCCATGGAGACCGTGGGGTACTCCCAGAAGTCCGGCATGAGCCGGGGGTGCGGGTAGGAGGGCAGCCCGCCCCCGGCGTGCGACTTCTCCTGCCGGAACCCGTCGAGCTGGTGCGCCGAGAGGCGGCCCTCGAGGAACGCCCGCGCGTACACGCCCGGTGACGCGTGGCCCTGGAAGTAGATCTGGTCTCCGCCGCCCGGGTGGTCCTTGCCGCGGAAGAAGTGGTTGAGCCCGACCTCGTAGAGCGTCGCCACCGACGCGTAGGAGGAGATGTGCCCGCCGACCCCGATGCCGGGCCGCTGCGCGCGCGTGACCATGACGGCCGCGTTCCAGCGGATCCAACTACGGTACCGGCGCTCGAGCGCCTCGTCACCGGGGAAGTACTGCTCCTCGTGGACGGCGATGCTGTTCACGTAGGGCGTGTTCACCGACGTCGGGACGGCGACGTTGCGCTCCCGAGCGCGCTTGAGCAGGTTGAGCAGGACGTAGCGGGCGCGCGGGCCCCCTCGGTCGTCGATCAGGCCATCCAGAGACTCGACCCACTCGCCGGTCTCGGCGGGGTCGATGTCCGGAACCTGGCTGAGCAGACCATTGATCAGCGGTCCGGTCTCGTCAAACGAAGCCACCAGCAACCTCTTATCTCGTTCGGAGCGTCAGCGGATTCTCACGACGCGGTAGGCCGTGAGCGTTCACCTCGGGGCCACTCCGCACGTGGAGCGAGCGGCCGCTGGTGGCGACTGCGCACTCCACAGAACCAGGGTGGTCTCCCCATTCTGTTCTGATCTGGCGGGGAAGTCACACCAACGGGGGGTCAAGAGGGCGTGATCTCCATGACACACAGCCCGGAACGTCGTACGACACGAGCCGCCACGCCGGGCAGAGCACGCGTTCCGGCTCCGTCCGTGACACCCTCTTGCCAAGGCGGCCGCGTGTACGGTGGGCTACCTTTGCCAGTCAGGACACCATGCGCGACGAGGAAGGGAACGATACACAAGTGGGAGCGACCACGGACCCCCAGGGTGCCGGCCGCCTGGGGTTTGACCCTGGCCATGTAGTTCAGGAGTTCGGCTGGGGGGACGACGTCGACGACGCCCTGCGGGCCGAGATCGAGGCGCACGTCGGCAGCGAGCTCGTGGACGAGGACTACGGCGACGTCACCGACGGGGTGATCGTGTGGTGGCGCGAGGACGACGGCGACCTCACCGACACGCTCGTGGACGTCCAGACCGTGCTCGACGACGGTGGACGCATCTGGCTCTTCACGCCCAAGCCGGGACGCGGCGGGCACGTGGAGCACAACGACATCCAGGAGGCGGCGACGACCGCGGGTCTCCACGCGACGAGCACGTTCTCGATCGCCCCCGACTGGTCGGCGACCAAGCTCGGCAACCGCGGTCGCGGACGCTGACGGCGACCCTGCAGGTCATGGACGCATGAGCGCCCTGACGCAGCGAGCACCGGTGCTGGGTGTGGGAGACCCCGCACCGGACTTCACGCTCCCCGACACGCACGGGACGCCCGTGCACCTCGCGGACCTGCGGGGCACCTCGGTGCTCCTGGTGTTCTTCCCCTTCGCGTTCTCCGCGACGTGCACCGGCGAGCTCTGCGAGCTGCGCGACAACATCGAGGACTTCGAGAGCGCGGGCGTCACGGTGCTGGGGATCTCCTGCGACGCCGTCTTCTCCCTCAAGGCGTGGTCCGAGCACGAGGGCCTCGGTATCGAGCTGCTCTCGGACTTCTGGCCGCACGGCGACGTCGCCCGCGCCTACGGGGTGCTCGACGAGGACCACGGCATCGCCCTGCGTGGCAGCTTCCTCGTCGACCCCGACGGCGTCGTGCGCTGGGCCGTCGTGAACCCTCGCGGGCAGCGTCGTGACCTCGACGCGTACCGGGCCGCACTGGCGCAGATCTGAGGCACTGCCGCGGTCGACGAACGTCCACCCGGGGCGCGACGACCCGGTAGGCTGTGCACCGCCGTTTCAGGGCCTGTAGCTCAGTTGGTTAGAGCGCCACGCTTACACCGTGGATGTCGGGGGTTCGAGTCCCTCCGGGCCCACCTCTTCTCATGGCACGGGAGATCCTCGCCCGGTCCCGGTCCCGGCTGCGCGACGTGCGAGATCGCTCTGGTGCCCAGGACGTCTCGTCGCTCGTCCGGGTTTCGTACGACGTAGAGGTTCGCCACCCGGCCGTCGTCGATCTCCACCGTGACGATACTGTCCAAGACCTCGCCGCGGTGGAGAACGAGAGCTGGGGATCCGTTGTGGAACCCCGGTTCGGCGGTGAATCCCGCGGCAGCACCCTGCACCAGGTCGAGCACGAGGCGGGCCACGCGATCGGCGCCGGCGACCGGGTGACGGGCGGCACTGACCTTGCCACCGCCGTCGCTGATCCAGGTGGCATCGGGGGCGAGGAGAGCCGTCAGGTCGCCGGTGTGGCTGCAGACTCGAGGAATCGCCTGGTCACGGCCCTCGCCCGCTCGCGGTTCACGGGGGCGAAGCGGGTGCGGTGAGCGAGGACGTGCATGCGCGCACGGTGCGCGGACTGGCGCGCCGTGGCAGGGGACTTCTCCACGATGGCCGCGATCTCGTCGTGACTGTTCCGGCGTAGCCGCCGCCGAGCACGACCACCGTGGGCTTCGCGTTCATCTGTCTGGTCCCCCTGGTTCGGCCGCGTGCGGGGCCGGGCACCTCAAGACACGCCGAGACCCGGAGTGTGACACTTCGACCTGGACCGCTCGCTCCGTGGCGACCGGTCGTCGGGGTCCGGGCAGGGAGGCGCTCAGAGCGCTGCAGTGTGCTCCACCGACGTGACGAAGGGTGACGTCGCGGCGCGGACCAGCGCGCCGTAGTCGAGACCGAACGAGATCTCGTCGCCGACGCAGACGTCGTGGTCGCCCACGTCGAGGACGAGGTGGTCGCTGCTCGTGCCGAGCACGGTGACGCCGTCGGGTGGGCTCAGCCCGTCCGGGTCGGTGTCCTGGCGCCCGAGGGCGACGATCACCTGGTTCACCGTGCCGGACGCAGGCCTGCGGGGCGGTGCACCGAACGCCGACTGGGCGATCTCCCCCCAGGGCTGCGCCGGCTTGGGGCGTGCCTCGATCACCTCGGCGACGAGGGTGAACGCGTCGGTGCGCAGCCCGTCGAGCACCCGGCGGTGCAGGGGCTCGGTGCCCAGCAGGATCGCCTCCCCGAGCCGCAGCTCGTCGATCCGGCCCACGTCCGCGGTGCTGAGCGCCCAGTCGATGGTGGCGGAGTTCCCGCCGGAGACGATCGTCAGGGGGTGCCCGCACGCGGCCTCGACCTTCTCGGCGAGGCGGGAGAGCTCGTCCATGCTGTGCTGGTCGGGGACGACGCCGCTGTGGCACGCGAGGTTGGTGCCGATCCCGGCGAGCCGCAGACCCGTGCGGTGCTCGACCGTGCGGGCGAGGTCCGCGACCTCGTCGGCGGGCACACCCTCGCGCAGGTCACCGAGCTCGACCATGAGGACGACGGCGTGGACGAGCCCCTGCCGGGTGGCGGCCACGCCGAGGGCGTCGAGCACGACCGCCTCGGTGACCAGGCTCGACCCGGCGACCCGCACGGTGCGGGCGACCTGGCTGAGCATGGGGGAGCGGATCAGGGTCAGCGGGTCGCGCAGCCCGCCGGCGCGCAGCCGCTCCAGGTTCTCCACGCGCGAATCGCCGAGACCGAGCACGCCGCCGCTCAGCAGGGCGCCCGCGACCCCGGGCGCACCGAGCAGCGCCTTGGAGACACCGGTCACCCGGATCCCGCGCGGCGCGAGCCGGTCGACGAGCGAGCGGGCGTTGTGCGCGACGGCGGCGAGGTCGATCTCGAGACGGGGCGCGGTCACCGTCCGCTCGACGCGAGCGACGCGTCGAGCACGGGCAGCGCGCCGAGGACCATGTCGACGAGCCGGTCGAGGGGCTGCGTGAGCGGGTCGGTCGCGGGCAGTCCGAGCTCGATCTCGATCTCGTCGACGGCGTCGGCGATCTCCTCGCCGTGCATGCCCTCGTGGTTGACCGTGATCCCGATGACCTTCGTGTCGGCGAAGGCCTCGATGAGCGCGACCTCGGAGGCGACGGTCGGCATCGCGACCATGGGGAAGTCGCCGAGCACGGTACGGCGCGGGGCGTGCTGCACGATCACGGCCTCGGGCCTGCTGCCGCGCAGGATGTGCGCGGAGGTGAGGTAGGCGGGGTGGCTCAGGGCGCCCTGGCCCTCGACGACGATGACGTCGGGGTCCTCCTCCTCGAACGCCGTCACGACCTGGTGCTCGACCTCGCCGGAGCAGAACTGCGGGACGAGCGCGTCGAGCGCGACACCGTACTTCCCGCCCTGGATGAGCGTCGTCTGGCCGGTGCCGACCATCACGGCCCGGATGCCGCGGGCGGTGAGCGCCTGCACGAGCAGCGTCGCGGTAGTCCGCTTGCCGATCGCGCCGTCCGTGCCCAGCACGGCGATCCGAGGGCACGTGACACCGTCGATGCGGCCCGAGAAGAGGTGGAGGTCCTTCTTCTCCTTCGGGCGGCGCACGTCCGTGATCGTCACGCGGGCGAGCAGGCTCGCGGCGACGAACTCGACGTCGTCGTTGAGGAACTCGTGGAGCCCGTTGATGATGTGCATCCCGCGGGCGATCCCGTCGAGGAGCACCACGCGCTGCTCCGCGGACAGCAGCCCGTCCGCGGGCGCCACGCCGCAGATCAGGTAGTCCGGTACGCGCCCTGCGTGCTGGATCGCGGTGGCGAGGTCGGAGAGGACCGGGATGCCGTTCGGGAGGCCGTCGAGCACCGTGCCGGAGTCCGCGCCGGCATGCCGGCTGTCCAGCACCGCGAGGATCTCGTACCGCTCGGAGTGGCGGACGAGCCCGTTGGCGGTCTTTCCGTCCTGCTCGGCGAACTGGCCCTCGCAGTACACGACGGCCGTGCTCCCGACGGGGAGCGCCGCGAGCGGGCCCACGACGGGTGCGGTCGAAGGAGTGGATCCGGGGACGAGCGGGGACATACGGGCTCCTCTGAGTACTTCAGAGGAGGCGACGGGATCGTGGCAGGGCCGCATGCGGCCGGGCGGTCAACGAGGCGTCTTCCCTGATCGTCCGCACGTTGCCGACGCTGCGAACAGTACCAGCGGCCAGGTCGGGTCCGGTGGCCGTCGTGTGTGGGTCGCGTGCGGCAGACTCGCCTCGTGCTCGTCGTCGATCGGCCCGACCCCTCCGCCGTGCGCGTGCGGACCCTCGTGCCCGACGCCGCGGCGACGGACGACCCGTCCGGTCCGGTGGGTACGACGCACCCCGCGACGCACTGGCCCGACCTCGCCGGACAGGCTGGTGGCGCGCCGGGCCCGGCGCCGCGCTGGGTGTGGGACGACACCAACCTCTGGTACCCGCAGGCGCTCGCGGCGGGCCGGCGCGTCGAGCGGGCGCACGACCTGCGCCTCGCGCGTGCGATCCTGCGGCGCTCGAGCCTGACCGCCGCGACCCCGTACGCGGCCGCACCGCCGAGCGGGTGGGACGAGCTCCGCCCGGTGCCCGCTGCGCCGCCCCCACCCGCCGGCGGGGTCGAGGCCCTCTTCGACCTGCTGCCCGCCCCGCGAACCGCGCCGGCGCTCGATCCCGTCGACGAGGTGCGGGCGCAGCTCGCGGCGGTCGCGGCGTCGACCGATCCGGGCCGTCTGCGCCTGCTGCTCGCGGCCGAGTCGGCCGGGGCGCTGGTGGCCGCCGAGCTGACCCACGCGGGTCTGCCGTGGCGGGCCGACGTCCACGACGCGTTGCTGGCCGCCACCCTCGGTCCCCGGCCGCGACCGGGCGAGCGCCCGGCACGGCTCGAGGAGCTCGCCGTGCGGATCCGGGAGATCCTCGAGTCGCCCGCCCTCAACCCGGACTCGCACCCCGACCTGCTGCGGGCGCTGCAGTACGCGGGCGTCGGGGCGCGCAGCACCCGTCAGTGGGAGCTGGAGAAGCTCGACCACCGGGTCGTCGCACCGCTGCTGGAGTACAAGAAGCTGTCCCGCCTGCTCACGGCGAACGGGTGGAACTGGCTCGACCAGTGGGTCACCGACGGACGTTTCCGGCCCGAGTACGTCGTCGGGGGAGTGGTGACGGGTCGCTGGGCGGCCAACGGCGGCGGCGCGCTCCAGCTTCCGCACCAGGTGCGCTCGGCCGTGGTCGCGGACCCGGGCTGGACGTTCGTGGTGGCCGACGCCGCACAGCTCGAGCCGCGTGTCCTGGCGGGGATGGCGGGCGACCTGCAGATGGCGGAGGCGGGCCGGGGCGGAGACCTGTACCAGGGCATCGTCGACGCTGGCGCGGTCGCGACGCGCGAGCAGGCCAAGCTCGGGATGCTCGGCGCGATGTACGGCGGCACGACGGGCGAGAGCGGTCGGATGCTGCCGCGGCTGGCGAGGGCGTTCCCCCGTGCGCTCGAGCTCGTCGAGCAGGCGGCCCGCGCCGGGGAGCGCGGCGAAGTCGTCTCGACCCGTCTGGGACGGACCTCGCCCCGTCCCGGGTCGGCGTGGCAGGAGGCGCAGGGTGAGGCCTACGGGCTCGACGCGCCGCCGGACGCCCAGGACGCGGCGAGGGCCCAGACCCGGGCCTGGGGCCGGTTCACCCGCAACTTCGTGGTCCAGGGGACCGCGGCGGAGTGGGCGCTGTGCTGGATGGCCTCGCTGCGCACCCGGCTGTGGGCGCTGCCACCCGCGACACGGCCGGGCGGCGCCCCCGCGCCGTTCACCGACCGGGCGCACCTCGTGTTCTTCCTGCACGACGAACTCATCGTGCACACCCCCGCCGAGCACGCCGCCGAGGTCGCGGTGCAGGTCCGCGAGGCCGCCGCCGAGGCGGGCAGGCTCCTTTTCGGCGACCTGCCCGTGGACTTCCCGCTGACGGTCGCGGTCGTCGAGAGCTACGACCGGGCCAAGTAGCGTCCCCGCCCGAGCACGCGCCGGACCACGGCGGATACGCTGCGGTGGTGAGCGATCCCCTGACCCTCGGTGCCGTCGTCCGTGAGCTCGAGGAGCTCTACCCGCCGTCGACCGCTGAGGGGTGGGACGCCGTCGGGCTCGTCGCGGGGGACCCGCACGCTCCCGTGCGCAAGGTGCTCTTCGCGGTGGACCCGGTGAGCACGGTCGCCGACGAGGCGCTCGAGTGGGGCGCGGACCTGCTGGTCACCCACCACCCGCTGTTCCTCAAGCCCGTGCACTCGATCGCGGCGACGACCTTCAAGGGCGCCCTCGTGCACCGGCTCGTCCGCGGCGGGTGCGGGCTCTACGTCGCGCACACCAACGCCGACGCCGCGCGCCGCGGTGTGGCCGACGCCCTCGCCGACGCCCTCGGGCTTTCCCACCGCGCTCCGCTCGTCCCGCTCCCGGCCGACGCCGACCCGCAGGGTGCGGCGGGCACGGGCCGGGTGGGCCGCCTGGAGCGCCCGACGTCGCTGCGCACCTTCGCCGAGCACGTCGCGGGCGCGCTGCCCGCGAGCGCCCAGGGCGTGCGGGTGGCGGGCGACCTCGATGCGACCGTCGAGACCGTGGCCGTCGTCGGCGGGTCGGGCGACTCGCTGTTCGACGCCGTGCGGTCGAGCGGCGCGGACGTCTACGTCACCGCCGACCTGCGCCACCACCCGGTGTCCGAGCTGCGCGAACGGGCCGAGTTCGAGCGCGGGCCGTCGGGCACGCCGTTCGTCGTCGACGTCACCCACTTCGCGAGCGAGTGGTCGTGGTTGACCTACGCGGCGCAGGACCTCGTCGCCCGGCTCGGGTCCGGTGCTGCTGCGTCGACCGGTACGGTTGACCTCCGGGTGGAGACGCGGGTCAGCACCCGCAGCACCGACCCGTGGACCGCCCGGATCTGAGGCCGCCCCGCGGCACAACTGCATCGAAAGGAACGTACCTGTGGCCACAGCACCTCCCGAGGACCAGCGTCGGCTGCTGGAGGTCCAGGCGCTCGACACCCGGGCGCAGCAGCTCGCGCACCGCCGCCGCAACCTGCCGGAGCTTGCCCGGATCACCGAGCTCGAGGCGCAGATCAGTGACCTGCACAGCTCGCTGGTCCAGTCGCGCACCGCGGTGAGCGACCTGCGGCGTGAGCTCACGAAGGCCGAGGCCGACGTCGAGCAGGTCCGCAACCGTGCCGCCCGCGACCAGTCGCGGCTGGACGGCGGCCAGGTCGGGGCCAAGGACGCGCAGGCGCTCGTCGCCGAGCTGGAGTCGCTGTCGCGGCGCCAGGCGGCGCTCGAGGAGATCGAGCTCGACGTCATGGAGCGCCTGGAGGCGCACGAGGAGGCCCTCGCACGCCTCGAGACCGCGAACCAGGAGCTGGTCGCCGCACGCGCCGACGTCGAGGCGCAGCGGGACGCGCGCTTCGCAGAGGTCGACGGCGAGCTGGCCACGGTGCGCGCCGAGCGCGCGACGGTGACCGACGGGCTCGACGCCCCACTGCTCGCGCTGTACGAGCGCGTGCGCGACCAGAACGGCGGGCGCGGTGTGGTCTCGCTGCGCGGGCGGACGTTCGACGGGCTGAACGTCGACCTCGCCTCGGCCGAGCTCGCGGCCATCACGGAGGCCGCGCCCGACGAGGTCGTGCGGCTCGAGGACTACGGCCACATCGTCGTCCGTCTCGAGAAGTAGCGCGGTGGGTGCGCAGCGGTTCTCGACCCTGGTCGTCGAGGCCGACGGCGGCTCGCGCGGCAACCCCGGGCCCGCCGGCTTCGGCGCGCTCGTGCGCGACGGGCTCGGGGGCAGGGTGCTGGCCGAGCGTGCCGGGTTCCTCGGCACGACGACCAACAACGTCGCGGAGTACACCGGTCTTGTCGCCGGCCTGCGGGCGGCGGCCGAGATCGACCCGGACGCCCGGGTGCAGGTCCGGATGGACTCCAAGCTGGTCGTCGAGCAGATGTCCGGCCGCTGGCAGATCAAGCACGAGGACATGCGCCGCCTGGCGCGGGAGGCCGCGGCGGTGCTGCCGTCCTCCCAGGTCGACTACACGTGGATCCCGCGCGCGGAGAACTCCGCGGCCGACGCCCTGGCCAACGAGGCGATGGACACCAGGGAGCAGATCGCGCGGGACCTGTGGCGCGAGAGCGCGGGCGGGCCGCCCGCCGAGCAGGAGCCCGTCCCCACCACGCGCCCGCACGGCGCCCGCGTCCGCTTCGACGGGCACGAGCCGCTGACGATCGTCCTCGTGCGGCACGGGCAGACACCCCTGACCGTCGCGGGTGCGTACTCGGGCTCCTCGGTGCCCGGTCCGTCGCTCACGTCCCGGGGCCGTATCCAGGCCGCGCAGGCCGCCGACCTCGTCCACCGCATCGGCCGCGAGGTGTGGCCGGACCTGCCGCGACCCAGCGCGATCGTCGCCTCGCCGATGGTGCGCGCGCAGGAGACGGCGGCCGCGGTCGGCCGCCGCGTCGGCCTTCCGGTGACGACCGACGCACGCTTCGCCGAGGTCGACTTCGGCCGGTGGGAGGGCCTCACCTCCGACCAGATCGCGGAGCGGTGGCCCGGTGAGCCGGAGCAGTTCCTCATGACGGGCACCGTCCGGGCGCCGGGCGGTGAGTCCGTCGCCGACGTGGGGGAGCGTGTCGTCGCCGGGCTGCGCGACCTCGTCGCGCAGGGCGTGGGCCGCACCGTCGTCGTCGTGGGGCACGCCGTGCAGGTGCGGGCCGCCGTCGGACGGGCGCTGGACGCGCCGCCGGAACGCTGGTCAGGCCTACGGATCCCGCCGGGCTCCGTGAGCATCCTGCGGTGGTGGGAGGACGGTCTCACCGAGGCCACCGTGGTCGGCTGCCCCAGCGACCTCTGAGGTCGCGGACGCGTCAGCCGACGACGAGCTCGAGCACCTGCGCGCCGCGGCCGGTCCGCAGGTCCGCGTCCAGGAGCTCGCCGCCGACGAGCTCGCGGGCGGCGAACACGAGGTCGTCGGCGGTGCGTACCTCCTGCTCGCGGTGCAGCAGGTGGCGCGCGAGCACACCCCGCGTGTGCTTCGCGTGGTGGGAGACGACGCTGCGCCGACCCGCCACCTCACGAAGCACCCGGACGCTCACCCACGCCGACCCGCGCGGGGGTCGCCACGCGGCGACGTACGTCGACGACCGGCAGTCGACGACGACGTCGTCCGTCGCCCGCTCGTCCAGCGCGTCGGCGAGGTGGGGGCGCCACGAGGCCGCGAGGGGGCCGGTCCCCGGCAGGTTGGTCGCCATCGACAACCGGTAGGCAGGGATGCGGTCGGCGGGGGACAGCGCGCCCCACAGCGCCGAGACGATCCGGACCGAGTCCGTCGCCCGCCGTGCGGCGGCGGGCCCGAGGTCCGCCAGGCCTGCAGCCGCGTAGAGAACCCCGGTGTACACGGTCGCCGCCGGCGCGCTCGGCGCCGACCGCAGCCCCGTGTTGCGCCGCACCTCGTCCGCCAGGCCGGGACTGACGCCCAGGGTGACGTACGCGTCGTCGGCGGCGCTCACGGCGATCAGCGCGTCGAGCACCGCCCGACGGTGGGCGGTCAGGCCCGGGGAGGTGAGAGCCGCCAGGTCGACCGGTGAGGCACCGGCGGGCGCGGGCGTCTTGCCCTCGGACGGGGGGAGCAGCAGCAGCACCCCGACACTGTAGGTCGCGTGCCGTGGCCGGGACGCGGGCGGGGCGGGACCTACGACGTGGGGTGCGTCACCCCTGTTCGTGCGCGGCGTCGGCCGTTACGCTCAGGTCCGTGGCACAGGTGAAGATCTACGGCTCTCGGACGGTCTGGGGTGCACGACGCCTCGAGGTCTCGGACGCGGTGCACGCCGCCCTGGTCGGCGCCTGGCAGCTCCCGCCGGACAAGCGCTTCCACCGCTTCCTCCTCCTCGAGGAGGGCGACCTCGTCGTCCCGCAGCGCAGCGAGGCGTACCTCGTCGTCGAGATCGTCTGTTTCCCCGGCCGCACGCAGCGCGCGAAGCGGGCACTGGTGGCGGCGATGTACGACGACGTCGCTCCTGCCCTCGGGCTCGCTCCCGCCGACCTCGAGATCGTCATCCTCGAGACGCGGCGGGAGAACTGGGGCATACGCGGCGTGAGCGGCGACGAGCTGGCGCTGAGCTACCCCGTGACGGTGTGACCTGGGCGCCCGAGCGGCGGACCGCCGTCGGAGGTGGAGGCGCGGGCCGGGTAGGCTGGGACCTGCGGACGAGTCGGTCAGACGGTCGCGTCGGCGCCTCGGCGCCGCCGAGGAACGTCCGGGCTCCGAAGGGCAAGGTGGTGGGTAACGCCCACCCGGGGTGACCCGCGGGACAGTGCCACAGAGAACAGACCGCCGTGCTGGTCGAGGCTTCGGTCTCGACGCGCACGGTAAGGGTGAAACGGTGGTGTAAGAGACCACCAGCGGACCAGGTGACTGGTCCGGCTCGGTAAACCCCACCTGGAGCAAGGTCAGACAGGGAGCGTTCGAGGGCGGCCCGCCCGAGCTCCCGGGTAGACCGCTGGAGGCGTACGGCAACGTACGTCGTAGATGGATGACCGTCACCCGCGCGGGGGTGACCGCGCGCGGGGACAGAACCCGGCGTACCGACCGACTCGTCCGCCTCCGGGTCGCCGCCCCGGGCCGGAGGTGCATGCACGCCCTGCCCGACGATGGGCCGGCATGACCCGAGCGACTGGGATCCAGGAGCGGGAGCATGCGGAGCTGCGCTTCCGTCAGGTCCCGTCGTTGGCTCGGGTGGTCCTGGCTGTCGGACGTGCCTGTCGCCGATACCGTCCTGGTGCCAGGCCATGCTCGCGCTTGAAAGCCTTGGCGAACGAACTCTGAGACGTAGCCGACGCGTTCGGCGACACTGCCCAGCGACGCCTCGGACTCGCGGACATCCGGCTCGCGGCGACGGCTGGAGATGACGCGCGTTCGTCAGTAGCCGGTGCCGGTCTTTGCCCGTTTGCGCTCAGCGGGGTGCGCGCCGCCTTTGAGGTCAAGGGTTTCGCAGGCATCCACGATGTCCTGGGTCAATCGGTCGACCTGGGCTCGGCTCATCGTCTCCTTGACCAGCGCACGCAAGATCTTCACGCCCTCCGCGTTCGGGGGGAGCGTGTACGCCGGCACCATCCAGCCGCGTTCTGCCGAGAGCTGCCAGGCGACGTCGGACTCGTCGTACCCGACGTGGTCCCCCGCGAGCCGGAAGGCGACCAGCGGCAGTTGCTCGGCATCGTCGCCGATCACTTCGAACCTTCCTGTGGCGCGCAGATTGTCCGCCAGCACCCGGGCGTTCTGCTGCATCTGGCTCATCACGTAGGTGTAGCCCTCGCGGCCGAGGCGAACGAAGTTGTAGTACTGGGCGAGCACCATGGCCGCGCCGGTGGAGAAGTTGAGCGTGAACGTCGCGTCGGTCTTGCCGAGGTAGTTCTCGTAGAAGACAAGGTCCTGGGCGAGGTCGGACTCCTCGCGAAAGATCAGCCAGCCGACTCCGGGGTAGACCAAACCGTACTTGTGGCCGGAGACGTTGATGGATCGCACCTGCTCGAGCCGGAAGTCCCACTTCGTGTCGGGGTAGAGGAAGGGCCAGACAAAGCCCCCGCTGGCACCGTCGACGTGCAGCGGGATGTCGAGCCCACGGTCGCCTTTTACATCCAGGAGCAGCTGGTTGATCCCGACGATGTCGTCCATGTGCCCGGTGAAGGTGGTGCCGAGGACGGCGGCGACTCCGATCGTGTTCTCGTCGAGATGGAGGCCCACGTCATCGGGGCCGATCGTGTACTTGTCTTCCGCCAGCGGGATGATTCGGGGCTCGACGTCGAAATAGCGGCAGAACTTCTCCCAGACCACATGCACGTCGCCACCGAAGACGAGATTGGGCTTCTCGACGGAAAGCCCGGCGGCTTTGCGTCGCTCCTTCCACTTCCACTTCAGCGAGAGCGCGCCGAGCATGATCGCCTCTGACGACCCCTGGGTGCGGCACCCGGAGGTCTCGCCGGGCGCGTGGAACAGGTCGGCGAGCATCCGCACGCATCGCTGCTCGATCTCCGCGGAGATCGGGTACTCGGCGTGGTCGATGAAGTTGCGATGCAGGTTCTCGGCGATGATCCGTTGCGCCTCTGGCTCCATCCAGGTCGTGACGAAGGTCGCCAGGTTGCGCATCGGGTCGCCCTCGAGAGCCAGGTCCTCGCCCAGCATCCGCATGGTGTCAGTAGGACTCATACCGGTGGTCGGGAACATCCTGGAGGGCGGTTCCTCGGTGAGGAAACGGTTGCCGAACAGCGCTGTTCTGCGCTCGTCACGCGTAGTCGCCATGTTCTCGAGTGAAGCACTCCCGGCTCACGCCGTCGACCCGAGAAGCGAAAAGGGGACTGCTGCACACACCGTGACGACGCCCTGGCGGTCAGCATCAATACCTGGCGCCAGGGCGCAGCTCTGACCCGCGCAGTCCCCGCCCGCTCGCGGGTCGTCCGCCAATGCCCCAGGGCTGCCTGCACGACGGCGTACGCAACGGAGCCCGGGTCGCTCGCGGAGGGCTACCTCACGGATCCAAGGGGCGCTGCCCGCGGATGCGCTGCGCGCCCTGCTGGTGGAGGCGCACCGTCCGGCGGTCGCCGAGCGCGCCTCCTGACACCAGGGCGCTCGGCTCCACGTCAGGCGGCGGCCATCTCGCGCGCCTCGTCGAACTCCCGCTCGATCGCCGGGTCGGGGCGGTAGGTGAAGGTGCTCACGACGACCGCGACGATCACGTTCACCACGAAGCCGGGCACGATCTCGTACATGACGTCGCTCAGGCCCGTGAGGTTCCAGACGATCACGGTCACCGCACCGGCGACCATGCCCGCGAGCGCGCCGGTGGCCGACAGCTTCCGCCAGAAGAGCGCCAGCAGGACCGCCGGGCCGAACGACGCGCCGAACCCGGCCCAGGCGAAGGCGACGAGCTGCAGGATCGTGCCACCGGGGTCGAGGGCCAGCAGGCTGGCGACGACCGCCACCACGAGGACGCCGAGCCGCCCCAGGACCACTTGTTGGCGGGGCGTCGCGGACCGCTTGGCGACCATCTTGTACAGGTCCTCGACGAGCGCCGAGGAGCACACGATGAGCTGGCTCGAGATCGTGCTCATGATCGCGGCGAGCACGGCGGCGAGGACCAGTCCCGCGATGAACGGGTGGAAGAGGATCTGCGAGAGCCGCAGGAACACGGTCTCGGGGTTGGCGAGCGTCTCGCCGCTGCGCTGGAAGTACCCGATCCCGACGAGGCCGGTGAGGATCGCTCCTGCGCTGCACAGGATCATCCAGCCGATGCCGATCCGGCGCCCGGCCTTGGCGTCCGCGGACGACCGCAGCGCCATGAACCGCACGATGATGTGGGGCTGCCCGGGGTAGCCAAGCCCCCACGCCGCGGCCGAGATGATGCCGACGATGCTGCCGCCGGCGAACAGCGACAGGCGGTCCGGGTCGACCTCGCTGATCGCGGCCGTGGTCTCGCCCCACCCGCCCAGCGAGAAGATCGCGACGATCGGCACCGCGACGAGCGCGGCCGCCATCAGCAGTCCCTGGGCGACGTCGGTCAGGGTGGCGCCGAGGAAGCCTCCGAAGAGGGTGTACGTGAGCACCACGCCAGCGACGAGCAGCATGCCGAAGAGGTATGTCGACCCGAAGGACTCCTCGAAGAACACGCCGCCGGCGACGATGCCGGAGGACACGTAGAACGTGAAGAAGACGAGGATGATGACGCCCGACACGACGCGCAGGAGCCGGGACCTGTCCCGGAGCCGGTTCTCGAGGAAGCTCGGCACCGTGATCGAGTTGTTCGCGACCTGCGTGTAGGCGCGGAGCCGGGGAGCGACGAACTTCCAGTTGAGCCACGCCCCGATCGTCAGTCCGATGGCGATCCACGCCTCCACGAGGCCTGCGACGTAGATGGCGCCAGGCAGGCCGAGCAGCAGCCAGCCGGACATGTCGGAGGCACCCGCGCTGAGGGCCGCGACACCGGGCCGAAGGCCTCTGCCTGCGAGCATGTAGTCGTCCAGGTCGCTGGTCTGCCGGAAGGCGTACCAACCGATCACCAGCATGCCGGCGAAGTAGATCGCCACGGCGATGTACTGGTAGGTCAGGTCGCTCATGGTGGTTCCTTCGTCGCTCGCGCCCGAGAGCCGCGGGTGCCGGCGCCCGGGTGGCTGCGTCGTTGCAGCCCGCCCAGCATGTCATGACGAGCGGTGAC
Source organism: Oerskovia flava (assembly GCF_026163685.1). Taxonomy (GTDB): domain Bacteria; phylum Actinomycetota; class Actinomycetes; order Actinomycetales; family Cellulomonadaceae; genus Oerskovia_A; species Oerskovia_A flava. The sequence continues at coordinate 13,756 of NZ_JAOXSR010000005.1, read as the reverse complement.
CTGCGTCACCTTCGCCCGGCGCTTCTCCGCACCTCCCGCGAGGTGGCGCGCTCGTCGGGCCGGTCACCGGTCGGACACCCCTGCGGCGCCCCGGCAGGTTCCCCTACGCTCGTGCCCGTGAACGACAACCTCCCCCTCGAGTCGCCGAACGGTTCCGGGCGCGTCCTGGCCCGCCACGACGTCCCCGGACCGCTGCGCGACGACGTCCGCCTCCTCGGAGGCCTGCTCGGCACGGTCCTGCGGGAGACGGGCGGACCAGAGCTGCTGGCCGACGTCGAGCAGCTCCGTGAGCTCGTCATCCGCGCCTACGACGAGCCCGGCAGCGACGCACTGGCCACCGCCGAACAGCTCGTCGAGGGCCTGTCCCTCGAGCGGGCCGAGCAGGTCGCGCGCGCCTTCACCTGCTACTTCCACCTCGCGAACCTCGCCGAGGAGTACCACCGGGTACGCGTGCTGCGCGAGCGCGAGGCCGAGTTCGCCACGCGGGCGATCACGCCGGACGACTCGCTGCCCGAGGCGTTCGAGCAGCTCTCTGCCGAGGTCGGGCACGAGGAGGCGCTCCGCCGACTGCGTGCGCTCGAGTTCCGCCCCGTCCTCACGGCACACCCCACCGAGGCCCGGCGCCGCGCCGTCTCGGGAGCGGTGCGGCGCATCTCGAACCTGCTCGACGAGCGCGACGGACGCAGGCTCGGTGGCACCTCGCTCGCCGAGAACGACCGCCGGCTGATCGCCGAGATCGACACGATGTGGCGGACGGCCCCCGTCCGGGAGCAGAAGCCGTCGCCCCTGGACGAGGTGCGCACCGCGCTCGGGGTGTTCGACGCGACGCTCTTCGACGTCTTCCCCGCGGTGTACCGCCGGTTGGACGACTGGCTGCTCGGGGACCGGGCGGGCCGCGAGGAGCCCCTCGTGCGTCCGTTCGTCTCGCTGGGCACGTGGATCGGCGGGGACCGGGACGGCAACCCGAACGTCACGGCGGAGGTGACGCGGCAGGCCGCGGCGATCGCGTCCGAGCGGGCGCTCGCCGCGCTCGAGCACGAGACGCGCCGCATCGGTCGCCAGCTCACGCTCGACCAGGAGGGCACCCCCGCCTCCGACGGCCTGCGCGCCCTGTGGCAGCGTCAGCGTCAGCTCTCGGAAGCAGTGACGGTGGCGGCCGCGGCGGCGTCGCCGGGTGAGCCGCACCGCGCGGTGATGCTCGTCGTGGCCGAGCGGATCGCCGCCACGCGTGCCCGGGACGCGGACCTCGCCTACGTAGGCCCGGAGCAGCTCGAGGCGGACCTGCGGGTGGTGCAGGACTCCCTCCTCGCCGCCGGTGCGCAGCGTGCCGCCTACGGCGACGTCCAGCAGCTGGTGTGGCAGGTCGAGACCTTCGGGTTCCACCTGGCCGAGCTCGAGGTGCGCCAGCACTCGCAGGTGCACGCCGCGGCCCTCGCCGAGATCGCCGAGAAGGGCGTGCACGGCGAGCTCTCCGAGCGGACTCGAGAGGTGCTCGACACCTTCCGGGCGCTCGGCTCCGTGCAGCAGCGCTACGGGCACCGGGCCGCGCGCCGCTACATCGTCTCGTTCACCCAGAAGCCCGAGCACCTCGCGGCCGTGTACGAGCTCGCGGAGCTCGCGTTCGCCGAGCCGTCCGAGGCTCCCGTCATCGACGCGATCCCGCTGTTCGAGACCTTCGCGGACCTCGAGGCCAGCGTCGACATCCTCGAGTCCATGCTGACGCTTCCCCAGGTCCAGCACCGGCTCGCGCAGAACGGCCGCCGCGTCGAGGTGATGCTCGGCTACTCCGATTCGTCCAAGGACGTCGGCCCCGTCTCGGCGACACTCGCGCTGCACAGTGCCCAGAGCCGGATCGCCGCCTGGGCACAGCGCCACGACATCACGCTCACGCTCTTCCACGGCCGCGGCGGTGCCCTCGGCCGTGGTGGTGGCCCCGCGAACCGTGCCGTCCTGGCCCAGCCGCCGGGCTCGGTCGACGGCCGGTTCAAGCTCACCGAGCAGGGCGAGGTCATCCTCGCCCGCTACGGCGACCCGGAGATCGCCTCGCGACACATCGAGCAGGTCGCGGCGGCGACGCTGCTCGCGTCGGCGCCGACGACCGAGCGGCGCAACGCCGAGGCGACCGAGCGCTACCGTCGGCTCGCCGCGGAGCTCGACGAGACGTCGCGGCACCGGTTCCACGAGCTCGTGCGCGCCGACGGCTTCCCGCAGTGGTTCGCGCAGGTCACCCCTCTGGAGGAGGTCGGTCTGCTGCCGATCGGGTCCCGGCCGGCGCGCCGTGGGCTGAGCGTCGAGTCGCTCGAGGACCTCCGGGCGATCCCGTGGGTGTTCTCCTGGTCCCAGGCGCGCATCAACCTCGCGGGCTGGTACGGGCTGGGGACCGCGCTCTCGGCCTTCGGTGACCTCGAGGAGCTTCGTGAGGCGCACCGGGAGTGGCCACTCTTCGCGACGCTGATCGACAACGTCGAGATGTCCCTCGCGAAGACGGACGAGCGGATCGCCGAGCGGTACCTAGCCCTCGGCGAGCGGGACGACCTCGCCGAGCTCGTGCTGACGGAGCTGCGGCTGACGCGGGACTGGGTCCTCCGTATCACCGGCAACGCGTGGCCGCTCGCGAACCGCCGCGTGCTCGGCCGCGCCGTCCAGCTCCGTAGCCCGTACGTCGACGCGCTCTCGCTCCTCCAGGTCCGGGCGCTGCGGAGCCTGCGCGCCGGGGCCGAGGGGCAGCAGAAGGACGAGGTGCAGCACCTGCTGCTGCTCACGGTCAACGGTGTGGCCGCCGGACTGCAGAACACCGGGTGACGAGACCGGGGTCCCCACCCGTCCGTCCGGCGGGTCGGGACCCCGGTGGCGCTGGACAGGTGTCCAGATAGTGAGTGAATCTTCAACCTTCTACCGCCCTCGGAGCACTGTCAGGCGTTCGGGTAAAGGCTTGGCCTGAAAGACCCCACCTGGGCTTCTTCCTGGGGTACCCTGATGAGTGCTACCTCAGGACGTAGCGGGCCGCACTCTCGCACGACCGGGGAGTCCGGGTCGCCGGGGTAGCACTGGGGGCGGTACGTCTGAACGGGCGAGTCGTTCCCGCGGTGCCCATCGTCGCTGAGCCTGGTGGGTGCCGGAGTCGCACACGGATCGGGGCGGTGGCAGGCATGACGGGTGCTGAGACGGGCGGGATCACGCTGCTCGAGCAGTGTGACGCCAGTGTCGTGGACATGTGGGGCGAGATCGACGTCGCCCTGCGCAGCGAGGCGAGCGCAGCGCTCGCGAACGCGTTGGACCGAGACCTTCCGGTCGTGATCGACACGTCGAAGGTCACCTTCATGGACTCCACGGGAATCGCTTTCCTCGTGCAGTTCTACACGATCGGGACCGAGGAAGGCCTCGAGGTCGTCCTGCGCAACCCGCCGACGGTGGTGACCGACGTCCTCGAGATGCTCGGTGTGATCGGGATCTTCCCGCAGACCACCGGTGACGTGCCCGCGCGGTCCGCAGGCCAGCGCTCCCAGGCCCGGGCCGGCTGAGCGACGGCAGGGTCCACCGGGTCCGGCGAGCGCCGCCTCGTCAGGCGAGTTGCGACCCGCCCGCTGCATGAGCCGCCGCTCCGACGATCCCTGCGGCGTTCCGCAGCGTAGCGGGCACGACGGGCGCGCGGAGGTGCAGCAGCGGCAGGAACTTCTCGTGGTGCTTGCTCACGCCGCCCCCGATGACGATGAGGTCGGGGGAGAGCAGGTCCTCCACGACACCGAAGTACCGCTGCAGCCGGCCGGCCCACTCCTCCCAGGACAGGTCCTCACGGCTGCGCGCCGAGTCGGCGGCGCGGGTCTCGGCGTCGAACCCGTCGATCTCCAGGTGGCCGAGCTCCGTGTTGGGCACGATGGTCCCGTCGACGAGGAGGGCACTGCCGATGCCCGTGCCGAGCGTCGCGACGAGGACGACGCCCTGCGCGTCTCGTGCTGCTCCGTAGCGCACCTCGCCGACACCGGCGGCGTCGGCGTCGTTGATGCCCACGACACGCCTGCCCGTCTCCTGCGCCAGCAGCGCGGGGAGGTCAACACCGGTCCACGACTGGTCGAGGTTCGCGATGAAGCGGATGACACCGTGATGGATCGGGGCAGGGAACGCGACGCCGATCGGCACCTCGGTCGGGAGGTCGTAAGCGTCCACGAGCTCGTGCACGACCTCCGCGACGGCGCGCGGCGTCGACGGTTGCGGGGTCGCGATCCGATGCCGCTCCTGGGCGAACTCGCCCGTGGCGAGGTCGACCGGCGCACCCTTGATCCCGCTGCCGCCGATGTCGATCCCGAAGGCGAGGGGATGGTCAGGGGTGTTCGTGCGAGGGGACTTGTGAGAGTTCATGGCAGCGTCAGGATCTCCGCTCCGGACTCGGTGACGACGAGCGTGTGCTCGAACTGGGCCGTGCGGGAACCGTCCTCGGTGACGACCGTCCAGCCGTCGTCCCACGTCCGCCACCCGGCGCTGCCGAGCGTGAGCATGGGCTCGATGGTGAACACCATGCCGGGCTCGATGACGGTGGCGTGGTCCGGTGCCGCGTCGTAGTGGGGGATGACGAGGCCCGAGTGGAACGCTTCGCCGACCCCGTGGCCCGTGTACTCGCGCACGACCCCGTACCCGAAGCGGCGCGCGTACTTCTCGATGACCCGACCGATCACGTTCACTTCCCGGCCGGGAGCGACGGACCGGATCGCCCGGTCGAGGGACTCCCGGGTGCGCTCGATGAGGAGCGCGGTCTCCTCGTCGACCTCGCCGACGGCGAACGTCGCGTTGTTGTCGCCGTGCACGCCGTCGAGGTAGGCGGTGATGTCGACGTTGACGAGGTCTCCCTCGACGAGCTCGGTCGAGTCCGGGATGCCGTGACAGACGACCTCGTTGACCGAGGTGCACAGGGACTTCGGGAAGCCCCGGTACCCGAGGGTGGAGGGGTAGGCGCCGTGGTCGAGGAGGAACTCGTGCCCGATGCGGTCGAGCTCGTCGGTCGTCACCCCGACCGCGACATGACGCCCGACCTCGGCCAACGCCTGCGCGGCGATCCTGCCCGCGGTCCTGATGCGCTCGATGGTCTCGGCGTCCTTGACCTCGGAACCGGTGAACGGTGCGGGGGCCGGGCGGCCCACGTACTCGGGCCGGCGGATCGAGGCGGGGACCTGGCGCGGTGGTCCGACGACCCCCGGGACGAGCGGGCCGCGACGCGTCGCCGTGGCGGTGGGACGGGCGGTGTCCTGGACGGGCATGACCAGCAGTCTACGGGCGGGGGCTGCCACGGCGCCGCCGGTGAGGGAGGATCGAGGGATGAACTCCGCACACGACGTCGACCCGGACGAACCCGGGGAGCCCGAGGACTTCTACTACGACACCCGCACGGGGGAGGTGGCCAGGGGCCCCGTCGCCTCGTGGACGCACCGCATGGGCCCCTACCCCACGCGCGAGGCGGCGGAGAACGCCCTCGCCACCGCGCGGGAGCGCAGCGAGGCGTGGGACGAGGAAGACCGCCGCGAGCGCGAGGAGTGACGCACGCCGGTTCGGGTGACCGGCGCGGGCAGCGCGGGCGATGGGCCACCTGGGGTGCCGTCCTGCTCGCCGGGCTGCTCGTGGGTGTCGTGACGTTCCTCGTCGCGCTGGCAGTCGGCAGCTCCGGCGATCCCGCCGACGACCCGTCGGGCCGGGACGCCGTCGACACCGCCGAGACCTCCGAGAGCGTGCTCACCACGGTTCCTGACGAGGTCGTCGCACGGAGGGCGGCGACGTCGGACGTCGTGACCGACCGCTCCGAGCCGCCCCTCGCAGGGGTGCGCATCGCGCTCGACCCGGGCCACAACGGCGCGAACGGCCGCAACCCGGCGCTCGTCAACGCGCTGGTGCCGGACGGGCGCGGTGGCACCAAGGCGTGCAACACGGTGGGTGCGTCGACCGCCGCCGGCTACCCTGAGCACGCGTTCAACTGGGACGTGAGCGAGCGCGCGGCCGCGGGCCTGGAGGCGCTCGGCGCGGACGTCGTGCGGACGCGGGCCGACGACACGGGGGTCGGCCCGTGCGTGGACGAGCGGGGGACGGTCGGCCAGGACCACGACGCGGACCTCGTGGTGTCGGTGCACGCGAACGGCAGCACCGACACCTCGCTGCGAGGGTTCTTCGTCGTCGTGGCCGACCCGCCGGGCGACCCGCAGCACGAGGCGGAGAGCCTGCGCCTGGCCGAGGACCTCGTCGAGGCGCTCGCGGACGCCGGGTTCCCGCCGAGCCCGGTGTTCGCCGCCGCGCTGTCCTCCCGTGGAGACCTCGCGACACTCAACCACGCCCGTCGTCCCGCGGTCCTCGTCGAGCTCGGCGAGATGCGCAACGCGGAGGAGGCCGCCGTGATGGAGTCCACCGCCGGGCGCCAGCGCTACGCGGACGCGATCGTCGCCGGCGTGGTGCGCTGGGCCACGGGGGCGCCGGTCACGCCGTAGCTGCTCCGCCGCTACTGGGCGAAGCTGTGGTCGTCGTCCGGGAAGGAGCCGTCGCGCACCTCGGCGGCGTAGTCGGCCACCGCCTGACCGAGCGCCGTCCCGATCTCGGCGAACCGCTTCGCGAACCGGGGTGACCACTCGGTCATGCCGGCGAGATCCGTCCACACGAGGACCTGCCCGTCGCACTGCACCCCGGCGCCGATGCCGATCGTCGGGATGCGCAGGATCTCGGTCACGCGGGCCGCGACCTCGACCGGCACCATCTCGAGGACGAGCGCCACGGCGCCCGCCTCGGCCACCGCGACGGCGTCCTCGGAGAGCACCTCAGCGGCGTCGTCGCCACGACCCTGGACGCGCGGGCCGCCGAGCAGGTTCTCGGACTGCGGGGTGAAGCCCAGGTGCCCGACGACGGGGATCCCGGCATCCGTGAGGGCCCGGATCTGCGCGGCGACCCGCTTGCCGCCCTCGATCTTCACGGCGTGCGCGCCGGTCTCCTTGAGGATCCGGACGCCGGTCGCGAGCGCCTGCTCCGGCCCGGCCTCGTACGAGCCGAACGGCAGGTCGACGACGACGAGGGCGCGCCGGGTCGCGCGGGCGACGCCCCGCGCCGCCGGGATCATGTCGTCGACCGTCACGGGGAGAGTGGTCGCGTGGCCGTGCATCGTGTTCCCGATCGAGTCGCCGACCAGCAGCATGTCGATGCCGGCGCCGTCGAAGATGCGCGCTGTCACGGCGTCGTAGGCGGTGAGCATGGTGAGCTTCTCGCCGCGCGCCTTCGCCTCGGCCAGGTGGTGCACGCGCACACGCCGGGGAGCGGGCGAGCCGCCGGTGGAGGAGGTGTGCGCTGGCAGGTGTGCGGACATGGTCTTCGTTCTCCAATGAACTCGCGTCGTGGTCGCTCGGTGGTCGGGTGCGGGGAGGGCGCGAGGCCCCCGGTCAGTCGAGAGGTTCGCGCCAGCGGGACGTGATCGGCAGGCGCCGGTCGCGCCCGAACGCGAGCGCGGTGACCTTCGGGCCGAGCGGGTACTGGCGGCGCTTCCACTCCGCGCGGTCGACGAGGCTGACGACCTTGTCGACGACGCCGGGGTCGAATCCTCGCGCGAGCAGCTCGGCGCGGCCCTCGGCGTGCTCGATGTAGGCGTCGAGGACCTCGTCGAGCAGGTCGTACGGGGGCAGTGAGTCCTGGTCCACCTGGCCCGGGCGGAGCTCGGCCGAGGGGGGCTTGGTGATCGAGCTCTCCGGGATCGGGGGGATCCGGTCGGGGCCGAAGATGCCGTCGAGCGCGGCGTTGTTGCGCCAGCGGGCCAGCGCCCACACCCGGGACTTGTCGACGTCCTTGAGCGGCGCGTACCCGCCGACGGCGTCGCCGTAGATCGTCGAGTAGCCCACGGCGAGCTCGGACTTGTTGCCCGTGGCGAGCACCAGGTGTCCCTCGGCGTTGGACAGCGCCATGAGGATCATGCCGCGCACGCGCGCCTGGAGGTTCTCCGCCGCCACGCCCTCGAGCGCCATCTGGCTCTCGAACGCGTCGACCATCGGCCCGATGGGCTGGACCCGGTAGTCGGCGCCGATCCGCTCGGCGACGTCGGCCGCGTCGTCCTTCGAGTGCTCCGAGGAGTAGCGCGAGGGCATGGAGACCCCGACGACGTTGCGTCCGCCGACCGCGTCGGCGGACATCGCCGCCACGAGGGCGGAGTCGATGCCGCCGGAGAGGCCGAGGACGACGCTGCGGAAGCCGTTCTTGCGGACATAGCTCTCGAGACCGGCGACGCAGGCGCGGTAGACCTCCTCGTCCGAGTCCTGCAGCGGCGCGAGGGCGCGTCCGGCGCCCGGCACGGGAACAGGTCCGGTCTCCGCGAGGTCCCACACGAGCAGGTGCTCGGCGAACTGGGGCGAGCGGGCGACCACGGTGCCGGTCGCGTCCGTGACGAACGACCCGCCGTCGAACACGAGGTCGTCCTGGCCGCCCGTGAGGTTCACGTACGCGAGCGGCGCCCCGGTCTCGCGGGCGCGCCGCGCGGCGAGGTCCGTGCGCACGTGTCCCTTGCCCTCCTCGAAGGGCGAGCCGTTGAGCACGAGCAGGAGGTCGACGTCCTCGGCCGCCATCTGCGCGACCGGGCCGCCGTCCTGCCAGATGTCCTCGCAGATCACGACGCCCACGCGCCGGCCCTCGACGTCGACCACGCACGGGCTCGTGCCGGGGGCGAAGATGCGGAACTCGTCGAAGACGCCGTAGTTGGGCAGGTGGTGCTTGTCGTAGGAGGCGACGACGGAGCCGCCGGAGATCACCACCGCGCGGTTGGTCGGCAGGTCGCCCGGGGACCCTGAGGCCTCCCGCTCGGCCGCGCCCGCACCTCGCGGCCTGGTCGCGGCGTCGGCCGTGCCGACTGTCCCCAGCACCACCGTCACGTGCCCCAGGCCCTCGGACTCGAGCTGCGCGGCGACGTCTGCGGCCGCCGCCCAGGCCGCTCGCCGGAACGACGCCCGCAGCGCCAGGTCCTCGATCGGGTACCCGGTGAGCGTCATCTCCGGGAAGGCCACGAGACTCGCGCCCGCCGCGGCCGCGTCGCGTGTCCAGGCGAGGACGGTGGCCGCGTTACCCTCGAGGTCTCCGACGCACGTGTCGACCTGTGCCAGCGCGATGCGCAGTTCAGCCATGGCCGCAAGCCTAAGCGACACGCCTCGGTGGACCGCATCGCGGTCCTGTCACCCGAAGGAAACAGACATCAGGCAGGATGTACGCATGGACAGGCAGCAGGAGTTCGTGCTTCGCACGGTCGAGGAGCGCGACATCCGCTTCATCCGGCTCTGGTTCACCGACGTGCTCGGCATGCTGAAGTCGGTCGCGGTCGCGCCCGCAGAGCTGGAGTCGGCGTTCTCCGAGGGCATCGGCTTCGACGGGAGCTCGATCGAGGGGCTGACGCGGGTCTACGAGGCGGACATGATCGCGCGCCCCGACCCGACGACGTTCCAGGTCCTGCCGTGGCGCGGTGAGCGGCACGGGACGGCACGGATGTTCTGCGACATCCTCACGCCCGACGGCGAGCCCTCCCACGCGGACTCGCGCAACGTGCTCAAGCGCACGCTCGCGCGGGCCAGCGACAAGGGCTTCACCTTCTACACGCACCCCGAGGTCGAGTTCTACCTGTTCAACCAGCCGGCCGACGCCGAGTCGCCCCTCGTGCCGGTCGACCAGGGTGGGTACTTCGACCACCTCGCGCGCGGCAGCACGCACGACTTCCGCCGGGCCGCCATCACGATGCTCGAGTCGATGGGGATCTCGGTGGAGTTCTCCCACCACGAGGCCGGACCGGGCCAGAACGAGATCGACCTGCGCTACGCCGACGCGCTGACCACGGCCGACAACCTCATGACGTTCCGCACGGTCGTCAAGGAGGTCGCGCTCGAGCAGGGGGTGTTCGCCTCCTTCATGCCCAAGCCGATGGCCGACCAGCCGGGTTCCGGCATGCACACGCACCTGTCGCTCTTCGAGGACGACCGCAACGCGTTCCACGAGCCGGGCGCGCAGTTCGAGCTGTCCAAGACGGCGCGCCAGTTCATCGCGGGCCTGCTCGTGCACGCCGCGGAGATCACGGCCATCACCAACCAGTACGTGAACTCGTACAAGCGGTTGTGGGGCGGCGCCGAGGCACCGAGCTACATCTCGTGGGGTCACAACAACCGTTCCGCGCTCGTGCGCGTGCCGATGTACAAGCCGGGCAAGGGCAACTCGAGCCGCGTGGAGTACCGCGCGCTCGACTCGGCCGCGAACCCGTACCTGGCGTACGCCGTGCTCCTCGCCGCAGGCCTCAAGGGCATCGAGGAGGGCTACGAGCTCCCCGAGGCGACCGAGGACGACGTCTGGGAGCTCACGGACGCCGAGCGCCGCGCGCTCGGCATCAAGCCGCTCCCGCAGTCCCTCGACGCCGCGATCCAGATCATGGAGCACTCCGAGCTCGTCGCCGAGACCCTCGGTGAGCACGTGTTCGACTTCGTCCTGCGCAACAAGCGCCTGGAGTGGGACGCCTACCGCGCCCAGGTGACACCGTTCGAGCTGAAGAGGTTCCTGCAGGTCCTGTGAGCTCGCCCGAGCCACGCGGTACCCGCACCCACCCACCATGACGCACAGCACCGAGCCGACCGGACGCTCCACGCGCTCCGGGTCCGGAACAGCCCGCCCGTCCACCGCCGCCGGTCGGCTCGCCCGCCACGGCTTCGCCGACCTCACCCGGTCGGCGTCGCTGCTGGAGGACGAGGACCTCCTGCGCACCGTCGGGAGCGTCGACGACGAGCTCGTCGACGCGATCGGCGGGACCGCCGATCCCGACCTCGCGCTGCTGCAGCTCGTCCGCCTCGCGGAGGCCACCGCGGCCGAGTCCTCGCTCCGTGACCTGCTCGCCGGCGTCCTGCACGCCCCGGCACCGCGGGCCGAACGGCGGGCGGGACGGCTCGAGCGCACCGGCGAGTCGGCAACGATGCCCACGTCGCGGGACCGCCTGCTCGCGGTGCTGGGAGCGACGGTCGCGCTCGGCGACGAGGTGGTCCGTCGGCCCGCGCTGCTCCAGATCCTCTCCGACCCCACCCCGGGAACGGGCGTCGACGCGTCCGAGGTGCGCGCCGAGATGCTCGGCGCGGTCGGCGCCGACCCGCACGCGCCGGTCCCCGTCGCGCACGAGGCGGGCCCGGAGACCGTCGACGCGCTGCGCCGCGCGTACCGCGACAGGCTCCTGCGCATCGCCGCGACCGACCTCACCGTGGCGGACCCGCTCACCCGGATGCCCGCCGTCGGAGCGGCGCTGGCCGACCTCGCCGCAGCGGCGCTCGAGGGGGCGCTCGCCGTGGCGCGCGCCGAGGCCGAGGACCACGGGGAGGGTGTCCGTCTGGCCGTCCTCGGCATGGGCAAGTGCGGTGGTCGAGAGCTCAACTACGTCTCCGACGTCGACGTGATCTACGTCGTCGAGCCCGTCGAGGGCTACAGCGAGGGGTACGCCACGACGGTCGGCGCCAAGCTGGCGAGCTCGCTCGCCCGCGTGTGCTCGGGGACGTCGGGGGAGCCGGCCCTGTGGCCCGTGGACGCCGCGCTGCGGCCCGAGGGCAAGCAGGGCCCGCTCGTGCGAACCCTCGAGAGCCACGTCAGCTACTACGAGCGCTGGGCCAAGACGTGGGAGTTCCAAGCGCTGCTCAAGGCGCGGACGGTCGCGGGCGACCGCGCGCTCGGCCGGGCGTACGAGGAGGCGATGTCGCCGTTCGTGTGGTCGGCGGTCGGTCGGGAGAACTTCGTCGAGGACTCCCAGGCGATGCGTCGGCGCGTCGAGGACCACGTCCCGGCCGCGGAGGCCGACCGTCAGCTCAAGCTCGGCAAGGGCGGGCTGCGCGACGTCGAGTTCACCGTCCAGCTCCTGCAGCTCGTGCACGGGCGCGGCGACGACACCATCCACAGCCCGAGCACGCTCACGGCTCTCACCGCACTCGCCGCGGGCGGCTACGTCGGCCGCGAGCACGCCGCCAGGCTCGCCGTCTGCTACCGGTTCCTGCGGGCGCTCGAGCACCGGATCCAGCTCTTCCGGCTGCGGCGCACGCACCTGCTGCCGACCGCCCAGGAGGACCTGCGCCGTCTCGCCCGGTCCCTCGGCATGCGGGCCGAGGGTGCCGAGGGCCTCGTCGACCGGTGGAAGGCGACCCGCCGCGAGGTGCGTGCCCTGCACGAGGAGCTCTTCTACCGCCCCCTGCTGCCCGCCACGGCCCAGCTCTCCCAGGAGGAGGTCAGCCTCGCCCCGGAGGCCGCCAAGGCGCGCTTCGCGGCGATCGGCTACCGCGACCCGGCGGGCGCGATGCGCCACGTGGTCGCCCTCACCGAGGGCGTCAGCCGGCGTGCGGCCATCCAGCGCCAGCTCCTGCCCGTGATGCTCGGCTGGTTCGCCGACGGCGCCGACCCCGACGCCGGGCTCCTCGCGTTCCGCACCCTGTCCGAGAAGCTCGGCGCGACCCACTGGTACCTCAAGCTCCTGCGGGACTCCGGGACGGCCGCTCATCGGCTCGCGCAGCTGCTCGCGAACTCCCGGTACCTCGCCGAGGCGCTCGCGCGCTCCCCGGAGTCGGTGAAGTGGCTCGCCGAGGAGCCGGACCTCATGCCGCGCGGCGCCGAGCGCCTCGGCGCCGAGGCGGGCGCGATCCTCACCCGCGCCGAGACCACGGAGCCGGCGACCGTCAGCCTGCGCGCTGTGCGTCGGCGCGAGCTCGCCCGGACCGCCGCCGCGGAACAGCTCGACGTCATCGACTCGGTGCAGGCCGCGCGCAGCATCTCCGACGCGGCCGACGTCGTGCTCGTCGGTGGTCTGCGCATCGCCGAGTTCTCCGCCAAGGAAGCGGCAGGTCTCGACCCGACGGTGCCCGGCCCGGCGAAGATGCTCGTCGTCGCGATGGGACGGCTCGGCGGCCGGGAGATGGGGTACGGGTCCGACGCGGACGTGCTCTTCGTCCACGAGGCGGCCGACGGGGCGAGCGAGAGCGACGCCAAGACCTACGCCCTGGCGGTCGCGACGCGCCTGCGCTCGCTGCTCAGCGCCGTCGGGCCGGAGCCGGCGCTGGCCGTCGACGCCGACCTGCGGCCGGAGGGTCGCAGCGGTCCGCTCGTGCGCTCCCTGGGCTCCTACGCCGAGTACTACCAGCGCTGGTCGAGCCCCTGGGAGAGCCAGGCACTCCTGCGCGCGCGACCTGTCGCAGGCGACCTGACGGGCCTGGGGGAGCGCTTCACGGCGCTGATCGACCCGTTGCGGTACCCGGAAGGCGGGCTCGACGCCGCGACGCTGCGCGAGGTCCGGCGCATCAAGGCCCGCGTCGAGTCCGAGCGGCTCCCGCGCGGCGTCGACCCGTCGCGCCACCTCAAGCTCGGTCGGGGCGGAGTCACCGACGTCGAGTGGACCGTCCAGCTGCTCCAGCTCCAGCACGCCCACGAGGTCCCGGGCCTGCGCACCACCTCGACGATCGACGCGCTCGAGGCAGCGTCGGCAGCGGGGCTCGTGGAGCCCGACGACGCGGCGATCCTCGGCGAGGCCTGGCACCTCGCGTCCCGGTTGCGCAGCGCGCTCGTGCTGTGGTCGGGGCGCACGGGCGGCGCCGGGAGCGACGTGCTCCCGCACGACCGGCTGGCCCTGGCCAGCCTCGCCCGGGTCCTGGACGACGACGAGGCCACCTCCGGTGCCGAGCTCGAGGAGTGGTATCTGCGCACGGCCCGCCGCGCCCGCGTCGTCTTCGAACGCCTCTTCTACGGCGAGGAGTAGGACGTCGAACGGCGG
>NZ_JAOXSR010000004.1 GCF_026163685.1 Oerskovia flava | reverse complement strand
CCACAACGATGACCACCAGACACCCGACGAGGGATATTGGCATTGACTATCAAGCACACTGTTGAGTTCTCAAACAACCGACACACACCGACTCAGACCCGCCCAGCGGACCCTCACTCGGGGCAACCCTGCTAACTTACCGGACCGCGCCCTCCGCGTCAACCCGCTTCCCGGAGGAAGCGCATCGTGCTGGGGATCGACCCGCACCGACGCAGAAGGACCAGACGCTCTCGCGCTGTTCGATCTTCGTGGTTTCCAGCCCCGGGACCAGCCACCCGCACCAGCTCGTGACGAGCTCTGCGGCGGTGTCTGTTCCTCCCTGTCGGGCTGACATCCAGAACATTACGCGGAGGTTTCCAGCAGGGTCAAGTCGTGTTCACGTGAGGGCCGCCACAGCGAGGTCGCAATAGGAGCGCGAGGTCGCGTCGGCTCCGAGCAGAAGGCCGCGAACCGGCCCTGACCTGCGGCGACACCCGGCTCAGCCAGGCGGCTCGCGATTCCCCCCGACGAACCGCAGCGCCACGCGGTCGCCGGGTCGTCGTTGGGCCGCTCGATCGGCCGACCGGCTCGTGAGGACCGCGATCACCGGGTAGCCGCCGGTCACCGGGTGGTCCGCGAGAAAGAGGACCGGTTGCCCGTCCGGCGGTACCTGGACGGCGCCGCGCACCAGTCCCTCCGAGGGGAGCTCTCGGGGCGAGCGCGGGACGGGCGGTCCGCTCAGTCGCAGCGCCACCCTGTTCGAGTCCGGCGACACCACGAACGTCGCACCCAGCGCGGCGAAGGCATCGCGCCCGAACCACTGGCCCCGTACCCCGGGCATCACCTCGAGCACCGTGGGCTCCCCCGGTCGCTCCCCGACGCGGCGGGTACCCACGGGATCGCGCACCGGGGCCACCTCGACGACCGGCACGTCCTCGGGCGGTTCCCCTACCCCGAGCACGGTCCCGGGCGCGAGCGGTGGCGGTCCGATGCCGGAGAGGACATCGGTGGACGACGAGCCGAGCACCTGCGGCACGCGCACCCCGCCCCGGAGCGCGACGTAGGTCCGCAGCCCCGCGGTCGGCAGGCCGATCCTCAGCTCGGCGCCTGCGGGAACGTCGAGCACCGCGTGCATCCCGACCGCCGTGCCGTCGACCGTCATCGGCGCAGGCGCGCCGGCGACCGCGACCGTGGCGCGCTGCCGGAACCGCAGGGCCAGTCCCCCGAACGTCAGCTCCAGTGCTGCCGCGCCGGCGGGGTTCGCGACCAGGCGGTTCGCGAGGTCGAAGGACGCGCGGTCCGCCGCCCCCGACCGGCTCACGCCCAGGGCCGCTCGACCCGGTCTGCCCGCGTCCTGCACGAGTGTGAGCATGCCTGGGGACAGCACCTCGAGCACCGCGTCCTCCGCGGTGCTCCGGTCACCCCGCTGTGGCACAGGAGACGACGCCGCCGGCGACGTGGACGCCGACACGGTCGCCGAGACCGCGGCCGGGACGGGCACGAACCGCACCCGCGCACCGGGCGGGACGAGGGCCGGGGGGTCACGGTCGACGTCGAACATGCTGAGCGACGTCCTGCCCAGCAGCTGCCAGCCTCCCGGGCTGGAGGCGGGGTAGACGGCCGTCAGGTCGCCGGCGAGCGCGACCGAGCCGGCCGGCACGGACGTGCGGGGGGTCGAGCGACGCGGCGCTGCGATCCTCGGGTCCACCCCTGTGAGATAGGTGAAGCCCGGCATAAAGCCGCTGAACGCCGCCCGGTACTCCTGCCCGCTGTGGCGTGCGACGACCTCGGCCACCGTCAGACCCGCCCAGGCCGCGACGTCGTGGAGGTCGGCGCCGTCGTAGACGACGGGGATCTCGACCACCGCGTCCGCCGCCTCGGCCCCTGACGCGACCTGTGCGCGCCCCGCGAGCGCCGCGCGGACGCGCTCCACCACCCGTACTCGGACGGCGCGGACGTCACCACCGTCGACGACGAGGAGCAGGACGGTGCGCGCGGCCGGCACGACGTCGGTCAGGTCCTCGACGGGGTCCCGCACCAGTGCGTCACGGACCGCCTGTACCTGCTCGAGACTCTCGAGGTCGACGAGGAGCGCCGCGTCGCCGAACGCGCGCACCCGCTCGTGGACGTCGTCGGGCGTCTCCCGCTCGCCGGTCCCGGCGCCCCGGCCGCTCGGGCCGCTCTCGTCCGCCGGGCTCACCGTGCTCCGGAGCCGATCCCGTGCGCGGGCGGCCCCGAGCGGTCGACGGCACGGTCGCTCGCGGGGTCGGTGACGAACGGCCGGACGAGGACACCGTTCTGCTCGAGCCTGCGGCGCACGGCCCCGAGCAGGCCCACCGCTCCAGGTGTGTCGGAGTGGACGCACACCGAGTCCGCGTCCACGCGCAGCAGGCTGCCGTCGACAGCGACGACGGTCCCCTCGGTCACCAGCGAGAGCACGCGGTCGGCGACCTGCTCGTCGTCGTGCAGGACCGCACCAGGCTCGGACCGCGGCACGAGCTCACCGGACGGCAGGTAGCCACGGTCGGCGAAGGCCTCGCGCACCACCGGAAGCCCGGCCGCCTCGGCGAGTACCAGCACTGCCGAACCGGGCAGCCCAACCACGGGGAGGCTGGGGTCGTACGCACGGATCGCGTCGACGACCGCCCTCGCCTGCACCTCGTGCCGGACGATCGCGTTGTACAGGGCTCCGTGCGGCTTGACGTAGCGCACGCGGTCCCCGGCAAGCCGTGCGAACCCGTCGAGAGCTGCGATCTGGTAGACGATGTCGTCGGTCAGCTCGCGCGCGGGCACCTCCATAAAACGGCGTCCGAATCCCGCGAGGTCTCGGTAGGCGACGTGCGCACCGACCCGCACCCCCTGACGGACCGCCCGGTCCGTGATCGTCCGCATCGTCGTGGAGTCCCCGGCGTGGAAGCCGCACGCGACGTTCGCGCTGGTCACGAGCCCTAGCAACCTCTCGTCGTCCACGAGCGTCCACCGCCCGTACCCCTCTCCGAGGTCGGCGTTCAGGTCGACGGTCGGGTCGGCCGCATGATCAGCCGCACGGTCGGCCGGCGGCGGTGCGGCGCGGTCTGCTGACGAGGTCACCATGCTCCTATCATCGCCGGTGGGACGCCCCTCACGTGTGCCGGCGGGGTAGATTCACGGACGTGATCCACGTACGCCCGGCCCGGCCCGACGATCCCGCGGCCCTGGCAGCTCTTGCGGCCGAGACGTTCCCGCTCGCCTGCCCGCCGGGGACGTCCGCGACCGAGATCGACGCGTTCCTCGCCGCGCACCTGTCCGTCGAGAGGTTCGCCGAGTACGTCACCGACCCGCGATACGCGGTGGTCGTCGCCGAGCACGAGGAGACCGTGCTCGACGACACCGTGCTCGGCGAAGGTACTGTTCCGGACCCGGGCATCCCCGCGGCGTACGCGCTGCTCGTGCTGAGCGGAGCCGTCGACCCGGACGTCGAGCGTGTCCTCACACGTCGCCCGGCGGCGTATCTCAGCAAGTTCTACGTGCGGCCCGGGCACCACGGCCGTGGGGTCGCGGCGGCCCTCATGGCGTCCACGCTCGAGGTCGCGGCCGAGCACGGCGCCGCAGGGCTCTGGCTGGGGGTGAACCGCCTCAACGCACGCGCGCAGCGCTTCTACGTCAAGAGCGGCTTCACCGTCGTCGGGCACAAGACGCAGCGGGTGGGCACGGACGTGCACCGTGACTTCGTCATGGAGCGACCGGTGGAGCCTGCCGTCGGTCAGTGATCGGCGTGACCGTCGCCCTCGGGCAGGTCGAGACCGCCATCACCCGGGTCGGTCGGGTGGACGGGGAGGAAGACGTGGACGTGGCCGCGGTCGCCCGCGATCGCCATGAGGTCCAGCTGGGTGGCGGCGACGGCCCACGTCTCCACCGCTCGGCCACGCAGGGACGCGGCCAGCTCGAGGAGTCTCTCCTGGTCCTCGCCCTCGGCCGTGCGCGCGAGGTCGAGCGCGTCGACGCTGTCGCCGAGCAGACCGAGCGAGACCGCCATGCCGTTGCGAACGATGTTGTGCTCGGACGAGCCCGTCGGCACCGCCTGCGTCTGCGCCACGAGGTCGTCCAGGAGCGCGGTCCAGCCGGTGATCTGCGCCTCGCGGACCTCGGCAGGCGAGGTGTCGTCCGTCGGGAGAACGGCGTGCAGCTCGTGCATGACCGGTGTCACCCGCTCCTGGGTGACGGTCGCGTGCTCGATGACGAGGCCGAGGTTCTCCTCGGCCCGGGCGACCTCCGCGGCCTC
Organism: Oerskovia flava; assembly: GCF_026163685.1. Lineage (GTDB taxonomy): Bacteria > Actinomycetota > Actinomycetes > Actinomycetales > Cellulomonadaceae > Oerskovia_A > Oerskovia_A flava. Next base: position 303,418 of record NZ_JAOXSR010000004.1, on the reverse strand, counting down.
GAGCTCGGCGACGCGCTCGGCGACGCTGTTGGGCATGTCGTCCGACTCCGTGACCGGCTCGCCGCGTGTCGCCCAGAGGATCGCACCGATGACGACGGCCACGACCACGAGCGCGACGGCGGCCAGGACCCAGCGGCCGCGGCTCGAGAGGTTCCGCGGCCACCGAGGAGCGTCACCGCTCCCCGGTGACCGCGGAGCGGGGCGGCCGGCACCGCCCCGGTCTCGGGTGGGGCGGGCGGACGACCGGCCGGCGGGCGCCGACCGGCGTCCCGCCGGGTCTCGGGGTGCCGAGCCGTGGGGCTTCGTCTGCTGTCGCACGTCGTTGCTCCTCGGTGTCCGGGCCGTCGCCCGCCTCAACTTGCCTGAACTTGCTGGGACTTGCTGGGGCCGGTAGCCGCCCCCGCCGAGGCGGGGACGGCTACCGGTGTGCGGTCACCCGCAGGTGATCGCGGCGTAGCCCGCCTCGATGACCGAGGACAGCTCCTCACCGTCGCGCTCGGCCGACGCGGTGATCGTGACGGTACCCGCCTCGATCGCCGCCGCCCGCGTCGCGAACGACTGGTACGCAGACTTGCCCGGTGCGACCGCGGCGAACGTCCGCTCGCCGTAGGGCGTGCTCAGCGTGATCGACGCCGGGACGTCGTCCGTGTTGATCACGCGCACCGAGACGTACGCCCGCGTGCCGAGGCACTGGCTGCGGACCTCCGTCTCGACCGAGACGCCACCACCGGCCGCCGGCACCGAGAGCGTCAGCGTCTCGCCGACGTTCCCCGCCACGTCGACGGCGCGGTACGCGACCTCGACAGCTCCGGCACCCACGTCGAACGGCTCGTCGTACGTGAGCCACTCGCCGTCGGGGGTGTCCCCCTCGATCCGGTACTCGAGCCGTTCGAGCCCAGAGCCCGTGTCGTCACCCGTCAGGGTCACCGTGCGACCCGCGAGCTCCGCCGACGCCGTCGGTGCCACCGTGTCGAGCCGGACCACGTGCGTCACCTCCGTCGACACGTTGCCCGCCTCGTCCGTCGCACGGAACGCCAGCGTGTGCTCGCCGTCCTCGGAGACCGTCACCGGTCCCTCGTAGGGCTGCCACTCGCCGCCGTCCGTGCTGACCTCGATGGTCGGGCTCTCGGTCACGTCGTCGGTCGCGGTCGCGGTGACCTCGACCTCCTCGGTGCTCCACCCGGACTCCCCGGCCTCCGGCGACTGGCTCACCGACACCTCGGGTGCCTGCGTGTCGCCCTCGTCGGTCGTGAGACGGAACCAGTCGAACGCCACCGTGACCGGCGTCTCCTGCTCCGGTCCCACGGCGATGAGGCCGACAGAGGTGAGGTCGGCGTCGTGCGTGACCGGCTGGCCCAGTGACTGCCAGTTCACCCCGCCGTCGCTGACCCAGCCCTCGTAGGTGTCGCCGACCTTCGCCATCCGCAGGTACCAGTACCCGGACTCGGTCGAGTCGGCGATCTCGAGAGCGCGGTTGCCCCCGTTGCCGAACCCGCCGTTCTGCTCCGAGACGAGCTCGGCGCCCAGGTTCAGCGCCGCTCCCGGATCGTTCTTGGCGACGACGTCCAGCTTCACGTAGTCGTCGTCGTCCGCATAGGCGAGCAGGCCGGCGTACTGCCAGCGGTGCACCAGCGGTGCCTTGAACCGCGTCTCGGCAACCCAGTCGCCCTCGGGAGCATCCTGGAGGATGAAGTTCCGCGGGCTGATCGGGTTGTCGTTGTTGATGTCGCCCGGCTGGGTCGTGATCCGCAGCTCGCCGTCGGCGACCTCGACCTTCGACCCGTCCCAGCGCACCACGGCGTTCCAGCGGCAGCCGTCGAGGGCGTTGCCCTCGAACTCGTCGCTGGGCTCCCGCGTCCCGTCGTCGTCCCCGTCCTCGACGTCCGGCGTGATCCGGACGTGGTCGACGAGCGCCACGGTGTCCGGAGCGGCCGTGTCGCCCGCCGCCATGACACCGAAGGTCGCGTCGGCCTTGACCGGAGCCGAGCCCGCGAGCGCCGTCCACGCCTCGCCGTCCGGCGAGTAGGCCGCGGTGATGGCCGACCCGTCGGAGACGAGCCGCAGGTGGATCGCCGACGGGAAGTCGGTGGCGACGTTGGTCTGGCCGTGCCAGGTCCGCGTCCCTGCGGTCTCGGTCTGGAACTCGAGGAACCTGTTCCCGTTCTGGTTCTTCGTGAACGCGAGCTTCGTGTACTCGTCGTCGGTCGCGTGCACGAGGAGCCCGGCGTGCTGCCAGTGCCGGGTGAGCGGGACGTCGATCAGGGTCTCGATGGTCCACTCGCCGTCCGGGACGGGCTGCCCCAGGTAGCTGATCGGACCAGGTTCGCCCTCGTTGATGTCGCCCTGGACCACGGGGAGCACGGCGTTGCCGTCCTCGACCGTGATCGGCTGGCCGTCGCCCTCGCGGACGACCGTCCAGCGAGAGTCGACCTCGTCGCCGTCGAACTCGTCGGACCGCGGCGCGAGGCACTGCGGGGGTTCGCCCCCGCCGGGCTCGCCCGGGCCGGCCGGGTCGTCGTCGAACACGAAGTCCTGGAACTCCACGGCGCTCGTGGCCGTGGCGTGGTGGGCGGTGACGAAGAGACCCACGTCCTGGACGGACGCCGCACCCGGCAGGGCCTGCGGCTCGCCGATCTGCGTGAAGTTCGTCCCGTCCTTGCTCCAGGAGGCCGTGTAGAGGTCACCGTCCCGCTCGATCCGGACCCAGGCGGGGTAGCTCGTCGTGCTGGCAGCCGTGGACGCCGAGAGCTGTCCGTTCGCGCCGGCCCGCAGCCACTCGAAACCACCGCTCGGGCGGATGCCCAGCGCGGCGTATCCCGGGGAGTTCCCCGTCTGCGTGACGTCGTTGCGGACGATGATCCCGGCCTTGGCGGACCCGTGCGAGTTGCCCTGGCTGTTGATCTTCACGGTCGCCGACCAGTTCTCGTCGGCTCCCTGCTCGCGGTAGATCGTCGAGTACTGGTTGACGCCCTGCCACATGTTCGTGCCGCCGGAGGTGATGACGAACCTGCCCTCCGCGAGCTGCTCGAACGAGCCGTTCGCGTTGGTGAAGGTCTTCATCCCGCCGAAGAGGTCTCCGACCTGCGCCTGGACCACGCGGGACGTGGTCGTGAGGCCCTGGTCGTTGGTCGCGACCGCGGTCAGCGCGTAATAGCCGTCCGCGTCGACCTCCCACTCGGCGGTGAAGGGCGCCTCGTCGTCGACGCCGAGGGACGTACCGTCGACGAAGAACTCGACCTCGGTCACCGTGTTCTCGGCGTCGGTGGCCTCGGCCACGACCTCGATGGTGCCCTGCTCGAGCTCGTCGCCCGCCGCGGGTGCGGTGATGGCGACCTCGGGGCGCGACGTCGGCGAGTTGCCCTTGCCGTTCGCCTCGATGAAGTTGACCCGCCGTTCGCCGGCTCCGGGGAGCACGACGTACAGGGTGAAGGTCTCCCCCGGGTCGGTGACGTCGACGCGCACGTCCGTGAAGTTGCCGAGCCCCGTCGCCGGTACCTCGGCGGTACCGAGGAGCTCGCCGTCCGGCGCGTCGCGCCGCAGCTCGACGGTGCCGGCAGCAGCAGCGGCGACACGCACGGTGAGCGCGTCGATCTGGTAGAGGTTGAACGGCTCGTACGAGGCCCAGGCGCCGTCGGCGCCCGCGATCACGGAACCGCCGCCCTCGACGTCCCGGCTCGGCGACGTCGTCGTGCCCTCGGTCGCGCTGTGGAACTCGGCCTCGCGCTTCTTGCCGAACACGAGCGACGTGTCCGACCCGGTGAGGGCGGGCGTGCCGTCCTCACCACCCGAGTCGGTGTACCGGCCGTCGAGGACGTAGAACACGTTCATGCCCTCGCCGTGCCCGCCGCCCAGGCTGGTCGCGACCGAGCCCGTGCGTCCGGTCAACGGCTCGGACGGGTGCGCGTGCTCGTCGTGCCCGAGTGCGGGCTGGATGATGACGTCGGCATCGTCGATGCCTTCGCCGTCGGGCGCGTCCTCGGCGTCGGTCACCTCGAGGTCCCAGGTGATCTCGTCGCCGAAGTCGAAGAACGACCCGTTCGGCGGCAGGTTGAAGTCCACCTCGGGGCGGGTGTTGCCGACCGTGATCGGCACGGTGGCGGTCCCGACCTTGCCGGCGGGGTCCGTCACGGTGAGCCGGGCGTCGTAGACGCCGTTGCTCGTGTAGGTGTACGTCGGTGAGACCTCGGTCGAGTCCGTGGTGCCGTCACCGTCGAAGTCCCACGCGTACTCGAGGTCCTCCCCCTCGGGGTCGGTGCTCTCCGAGCCGTCGAAGCTCACCTCGAGCGGCGCCGTGCCGGAGTCGGGGGTCGCCGACACCTCGGCGACGGGTGAGCGCGAGCCCGAGACGTAGTCGATCCGGTGCAGACCGGAGTTCGGGTTGTCCCGGCCGAAGCCGCCGCCCCAGTCGAGGACGTACATCGCGCCGTCGGGCCCGAACTTCGAGTCGATCGGGGCGAGGAACTGCTCGCTCGGGAGGAACGGGTTGACCTTCTCCACGTCGGTGACGCCAGGTGCGGCGCCGCCGTCCACGAGGTCGATCGAGTACATCTTGTTGCGCGCCCACTCGTAGAAGAAGGGCTTGCCGTCGTAGTACTCGGGGAACTTGACGTCGGACTCGAGCTCCGGGTCGAACTGGTAGAACGGGCCGCCCATGGGGGCGAGGCCGCCGCCTGCCGGGATGACACCCGGCACCGACGAGCGCTGGTAGCCGTACCACATGTCCGCCGGCTGGGCCGGGGGCAGCTCGGTGAGGCCGGTGTTGCGCACGGAGTCGTTCACGGGGTTGTCGCAGTCGAAGAACGCACCCACGGTGACCGGGCTCGTGCGGTAGTCGACATCACGGAACGGCTCGTTGTTGCCCATGCACAGCGGCCAGCCGAAGAACCCGGGCTCCTTGACGAGGTTCCACTCCGAGATACCTGCGGGGCCTCGGTTGTTCGGGTTGTCCGAACCGTTGTCGGGTGAGTAGTCGGCGACGCCCAGGTTGCCCGTGCGCTCGTCGATCGTGAACCGGAACGGGTTCCGGAAGCCCATCGCGTAGATCTCCGGCAGCGTCTTGTCCGTGCCCGGGGCGAACAGGTTGCCCTCGGGGATGGAGTACGTGCCGTCGGGCTCGGGGTGGATGCGCAGGATCTTGCCGCGCAGGTCGTTCGTGTTCGCGGACGTCTCGCGGGCGTCGTGGAACGTCCCGTTCCGCTCGGAGATCGGCGCGTAGCCGCCCGAGGGCTCGGAGTGCGGGTTCACGTCGTCACCGATGCCGAGGTACAGGTCACCCGTCGCGTGGTCCATGATCAGACCGCCGCCCGTGTGGCCCGGCTCGTCCGGCAGCCGTCGCGCGGGGATCTCCATGAGGACGACCTCGGAGTCCGGCTCGATGAGCGTGGCGCCAGGACCGTTCGAGGTGACCGTGAAGCGCGAGAGCCGGCTGAAGAAGTTCGCCGGGTCGGAGTCGTTCGAGCTCGCCTGCGAGTAGTACTGGTAGAGGAACCCGTTCTCCTCGAAGTCGCGGTCGAGCGCGATCCCGAGCAGTCCGTCCTCACCACCCGAGTAGACCGGGATGGTGATCGCGGTGCTCGTGCTCTGCGTGCGCGGGTCGTAGACGCGGATCTGCCCGCGGACCAGCTCGGTGTAGAACACGCGACCGTCCGGTGCCACGTCCATCGCGAACGGCGCGCTCGTGTTGGTGTCGAGCGCGACCTTCTCGAACTGGCCCCAGTCGGTGCCGCCGCAGTCACCCTCCACCAGTCCGGCTGCCCACTGCACACCGCCGACGATGTGCTGCACGAACTCCGGCTCCTGCGTGTAGTGCGCGCCGAAGTGGCCCATGCCGGTCATCCAGGAACGACCGCCGTCGTACGGCTTGCACCACGAGATCGGGTGGTCGTAGCCCATGGCGTTGCCGCCGGCGGCGTAGGTGGTCTCGTCCATGGTCGCGAGCACGTGCGCGGTGCCGCGGACGTTCGCGGAGAAGTTGTACCACTCGTCGGCGCGGTCCCACCGCTGCTCGAGGTGCTCGGTCGACGGGTGCGTACGGTCCTCGACCCGGACCGTGCCAGGCAGGCCCGGGCTGTTGCCGGTCGCGGCGTGACCGGGCATCAGCGCGCCGATCATGGTGTCCCACCAGTCGTAGCTGCCGCGCATGTCCGTGGCGTTGTGGATGGCGACGATGCCACCCCCGGCCTGCTGGTAGCGCTCGAGGGCAGCCTTCTCGTCGGCGTTCCACGGGTCGCCCGAGGTCTGGAACATGACCAGGGCGTCGTACTCTGCGAGGTCCTCGTCGTTGAAGACCGTCGAGTCCTCGGTGTGGTCGGACGCGATGCCGACCTCCGCGAACGCCGACTCGAGCACCGGGGTGCCCTGCGTGATCGCCTCGGTGTGCCGGAACTGGGTCGTCTTGGTGAAGATGAGGACCTTGTGTTCCTCACCGGCCTCGTGCGGGCCGTCGTGCGCGGAAGCCATCGTCATGGGCGCGAGCGTGAACGCGAGCGCTCCGATGGTCAGCGCAGCGACGAATCTCCCCCTACGGGGACGTCGTGCAGTCATCGTGGTGCCTCCAGGGCATTTTCGACGTGCGGGTCCGCGCGGTTCTTGCCGTGCGGTCGAGTGGTCGTCACCCCGCGGCGTGCCGGCGCCAGCGGTGGATTCGCTGCTGCTACGTCAGCTGGGCATCAGTCCTCTCAAGAAGGCCAGGCCGTCGGTGGCGATGGCGTCCTGCGTGCGGGCCAGCGGGCGCCAGATGGAGGCGGCCGTGGCGATCGTGGCGTTGTCGGCGGTGAAGGACTCGATGACGAGCGGGCCGTCGTACCCGGCGTCGTCGAGGGCGCCGAGCAGCGCGGGCCAGTCGAGATGGTCGGTGCCAGGGGCTCCACGGTCGTTGCCGCAGACCTGGACGTGCGCGATGCGGTCGCCCGCGCGCGCGATCGCGGCCTGCAGGTCCGTCTCCTCGATGTTCATGTGGTAGACGTCGAGCATCAGCCCGACCCCGTCCTCGGGAAGGCGGCGGACGACCTCGAGCGCTTGGTCGACCGTGTTGACCAGGCTCGTCTCGTAGCGGTTGAGGGGCTCGATCCCGACGGTGATGCCCGCGCCCCGGGCGTGCTCGACCACCGGTCCCAGGTGGTCCGCCAGCTCGTCGTACGCGGCCTCCCGCTCGACGGGGTCCAGCCGCCAGGTGCGGCCGACCGAGGCGTAGGCCGGCCCTCCGATCACGCGCGCCCCGATGGCGTGGGCGGCATCGACCACGCGCCGCAGATAGTCCTGCGTGGCGGACACGGTGGACGGGTCGGTCGCGACGAGCTCACGGCCGGGACCCATGACGAGAGACACGCTCGCCCCCAGCCCGTGGTCGGCCAGGACGGCGGCGGCGTGCCGCGGGTCCCAGTCGTCGACGGACTCCACCGGGAGCTCCAGGACGTCGAAACCCCAGCCGGCGACGCGCGCCGCGATCTCCTCGAGGGAGCGGTCCGTCAGCGGTGACGTCCAGACCCAGGTGTTGACGCCGATCGGGCGGGCGTGCGGACGGGTACGAGCCACGGTGCTCTCTTTCGTCGTGTGCTGCAGTGCTTCTCGGGGTGCTGCTCGGGCTGCCCGACGTCGGCACGCACCCGGGTGCGTGCCGACGTCGGGCGGGGTCGGATCAGCGGTCGGTCCAGGCCTCCGGGTAGCCCGGCAGGTCCTCGCCACCGAACTTGGCGTAGTGCAGGCTCGGCATGTCCGCGTTCTCCTCGAGGTACGCGTCGAGCTCGTCGGCCTCGATCGGGTCCTGCGGCAGGACCCACTCGCTCGGGACCTCCTCGCCGTTCCAGATCATCTGCGCCGCGAGGATCGGGGTGCGCCACTGGAAGTTCGAGTAGACCGCACCGATCGCGGTCATCTCGGTGTCCTGCCACTTGCGCAGGAAGCTCATCTCGTCCTCACCCATGAAGACCGGGTACGGCTGGCCTGCGTCCTCGAACGCCTCGACGGCGGCGACGGAACCGTCACCGGCATCCATCCAGATGCCGTCGACCGGTCCGCGCTGCAGGTACTGCGTCACGATGTCCTTGATCTGGGCGGCATCGCCACCGGTGAACTCCTGGCCCACGACCTCGAGGCCGGACTCCGAGAAGATCTTGTCGGCTGCGGCCCAGCGGTTCTCGAGCACGTCCACGCCGGGCAGGATACGCAGCGCGAGGACCGTGGATCCCTCGTCGAGGTTCTCCGTGAGGAACTCGGCGCCGTCCGCACCGTAGGCGTAGCCGCCGATCGGGTGGATGAAGGTCACCATGCAGTCGGTGTTGACACCACGGTCGAAGACGATGACGGGCTTGCCGCTCTCGCACGCCGCCTCGACGGCCGGGGTGAGCGTCGCGGTGGTGGACGGCGAGACGATGATCGCGTCGCAGTCACCCGCCTCGACGAACGCCTGGATGTCGGAGATCTGCTTGTTGTCGTCGTCGGCGGCGTCGGAGACGCGGAACTCCCCGATGACACCCTCGGCCTCGAGGACCTCGACCTGCTGCTGCATCGTGATCCAGCCGGTCACGCGCCACGGGTTGGAGACCGAGGCGTTCGAGAAGCAGAGCACCTTGTCGCCGCCCTCGCTGGCGAACTCGCTCGTGTCGACGAACTCGGGCTCGATCGCCTGGAGCCACGGCTGGTCGGCCGGCCCCTCGGGGGCGATGTCGCGCTGAGCCAGCTCGCGGTCGAAGTCGGCCTGGACGAACCAGTCGCTGTTGGCGCCGGAGTCGTCCGAGCCCTCGGCCTCCGCCGTCTCCTCGGCGGTGGTCTCCGTCCCCTCGGGGGCGGTCTCGGTGGGCGTGTCCGTGGTGCACGCTGCGGTGAACATCAGGGCCGCGGTGGCGGCACCCGCCAGTAGAGCTCGAGAGCGTCGCATGTTCCTTCTCCTGTGGTTGAGACGTCGTCGTCCCGCTCCCCGCATCTGTGCGGCGAGCGATCCTGCGTAGTGGGGTGATGGACAGGTCGTGCGGTGAGGCGTGGGTGGTCGGGATGGTCGGCGGTCGGGACGGTCAGGTCGCTGCGGGCTCCTTCGGTCTCGACGGCGGGTCGACAGGGCTCGAGGGCTCGGCGGAGCTCGGCGGCTCAGCCGTTGCCCGCCGGCGCGGGCGGCGCGGGACCGCGGCATAGGCGACGGCCGCGATGATGATGACGCCCTGGACGGCGGGACGGATCGTGGACGGCAGGCTCAGCTGGTTGAACAGCGTGAACAGCGCCTCGAGGGTGAGCGCACCGGCCATCGCGGCGACGACCGACCCGCGGCCACCACCGAGGACCACTCCGCCGAGGACGACCGCGGTGATCGCCACGAACTCCAGACCCTGCCCGACCTGGGCGGTCACACCGGCGTACCCACCGATAAGGACGGCGGCGACGGTCGCCATCAAGCCCGAGAGGAGGAAGGCACGGGTCCGGACCCACCAGACGGGAGCTCCGGAGAACGCCGCGGCCACGTCGTTGTTGCCCGTCGCCATGAGCGTGCGTCCGTACGGACGGCGCATGAGCAGCGCCGCGAGGACACCGAGCACGACGACGATCAGCAGCGCGTAGGGCACCTGGAACTCGCCCGGCGACCCGAACAGCCCGCCACGCCCCCACTGGCGGAAGCCCTCGGTGAGCGCGCCGGTCGGCGCCCCGCCGGTCCAGAGCCGAATCGCACCGTACAGGACGAGCATCATGCCGAGCGTGGTGATGAACGACGGCACCTTGAGCAGCGTCGTGACGAGCCCGTTGACCAGGCCCACGGCCAGACCGAAGAGGAGCATGATGCCCATGACCGGCCAGGTCATGGAGTCCTCGCCGTCCATCAGCCGGGCGGCGATGACGACCTGGGCGCCGACGAGGGAGCCCACCGACAGGTCGAACTCGCCCGAGACGATGACGAAGTACTGCCCGATCGCCAGAATGATCAGCGGCGCCGCCTTCTTCACGAACGCCATGAGCGACATGGGCTCGCCGAACGACGGGTTCATCACGAGGATGCCGACGAAGACGACGATCAGCAGAGCGTAGACCGTCCAGCTGCTGCTGGCGGTGATCCGCTCGAGGAGGCGGGGGCGCTCAGCCCGCGCCGTCGCTGCGCTCGTGCTCATGCGGATGCACCTCCGGTCGCCGGGCCGCTGGTCCCGGTGGGCGCCGAGGGCGCGGCTCTGCGCCCCGGCAGGAATCTCGCCCGGCTGCTCGCCGGGTCGATCTGACGGCGGGCGTACAGCGCGACGGCGGCGATGATGATCGCCCCGCGCAGCACGTCCTTGAAGAACGGGTTGATGTCGAGGACGTTGAAGGTCGTGTCGAGGACCGCGAGGATGGCCACTCCGCCCACGGTGCCGGCGACCGACCCCCGGCCGCCCAGGAGCAGCGTGCCTCCGAGGACGACGGCCGCGATCGAGTCGAGGTCGAGCCCGTAGGAGTACACGAGCGCGTTGCCGGTGCTGAACCGGGCGGCGATGAGCAGTCCGGCGACTCCGGCGCACAGCGAGCACAAGACGTGTGCGAGGACGATCGACCGACCCGTGCGGATGCCCGACAGCCGCGCGACGTCGACGTTCCCACCGACCGCGAACATGTGATAGCCGGAGCGTGTGCGGGTGAGCAGGACGACACCGAGGACGGCGACGGCGACCATGACGATCGTGGAGACCGGGACCGGACCGATCCGGGTGTAGCCAAAGCCCTGGAACGAAGCCGGCACGCTCCCGGCGGGTCCCTTGAACTGCGTGTCGAGATAGCCCTTGATGATGAGACCGACACCCAGCGTCGCGATGAAGGGATTGACCCGTAGCCGGGAGATCACCAGTCCGTTGACCAGCCCTACACCGGCGGCCACCGCGAGCGCCGCGACGACACCGAGCCAGACCCGGTTCGGGTCGCCCGCCATCGTGGTGGCGCCGACGATCGAGCACAGCGCGACGACGTAGCCGACCGACAGGTCGAGCGACCGGCACAGGATGACGAAGGTCTGCCCGATCGCGACGAAGCCCAGCAGGCTCGTCTGGGTGAGCATGTACGCGACGGTCGACTGGCTGAAGAAGTTGCCGCCCCGGAGGCCGACGAGCACGACCGAGATCAGCAGGATGCCCACGAGCGCGAGATACACGATCCCGGTCGAGCCGAGCCTGCGTCGGCGGCGTACCGACGACGGCGGTGCGCCGGCCGCAGGCGGGGCGGTGGTGACCGCGGTGCTCATCGTTCCTCCTGCTGTACGGGACGGTCGGCGGGCTGCCCGCCGGGGCGGTGCGCGGCATCGGACGCACCGGGGAGCGCGGCGAGCGCCTCCGGGTGCTCCGCGAGGACGGAGAGGTCGACCGCGACGTGCTCGGCGGACTCCTCGCCCGCCCCGGTGGCCAGGGACATGACGGTCTCCTCGTCGCTGCCGGCGGGGAGCTCACCGGCGAGCCGGCCGTCACGCATCACGAGGATGCGGTCGGCCATGGCCACCACCTCGGGAAGCTCCGAGGAGATGAGGAGCACCGCGACGCCGTCGGCCGTCAGCTCGCGCATGAGGTCGTAGACGGCGCGCTTGGCACCGACGTCGATCCCCCGGGTGGGTTCGTCGAGCACGATCACGTCCGGGTCCGTGACCAGCCACTTCGCCAGGACGACCTTCTGCTGGTTGCCGCCCGAGAGGTACTGCACCTCGGTCTCGGCGGAGCGCGCGACCAGGTCCAGGGAGGACAGGATCCCGGGGATCCGGCGTGCCCGGCTCCCCGAGGTCCGTGGCGTCACGGAGTCGAGCACGAGGCGGGCGTTCGCGAGGATCGACTGACCGAGCGCGAGGCCCTCGGCCTTGCGGTCCTCGGTGACGAGGGCGAGGCCGGCCCGGACGGCCTGGCGGGCGGACGTGAGGGTGTGCTCCGTGCCGTCGATGAGCACCCGGCCGCGGCTGAAGGGCGCGATGCCGAAGATGCCGTGGGCGATCTCGGTCCGCCCTGAACCCTGCAGGCCGGCGAGCGCCACGATCTCCCCCGACCGGACCTCGAGCGTGACGTCGTCCACCTGGGTGTTGCCCACGCCCTGCAGCGCGAGGCGCACCTCGCCCGGCACCGTCGTGGGGTCCTTCTCCGGGAAGTACCCCGAGAACTCGCGCCCGACCATGGTGCGGACGAGCTGGTCCGGCGTGATGTCCGCCGTCGCGGTGGTGATGACCTGGTTGCCGTCCTTGAGCACCGTGATGGTGTCGCAGAGGTCGAAGATCTCCTTGAGCCGGTGCGAGACGTAGAGGATGGCCACGCCGCGCTCCTTGAGCCGACGCACCAGCTCGTAGAGGAGCTCGACCTCCTGGTCGGCGAGCGCCGCCGTCGGCTCGTCCATCGAGATGATCCGGGCGTCGTAGGACACTGCCTTGACGATCTCGACGATCTGCTGCTCGGCGACCGAGAGGGAGCCGACCCGCATCCACGGCGAGATGCCGACGAGGCCGAGCTCGGTGAGCAGCTCGGAAGTGTCCCGATCCATCCGGGCGGCGTCGACGAGGCCGAAGCGCCGCGGCTCGCGCCCGAGGTACACGTTCTCGGCGACGGTCCGCTCCGGCAGCAGGTTGAACTCCTGGAAGACCGTGGAGACACCGACGACCTGGGCCGCGAGCGGCGAGGTGAAGGTCGCCGGGGCGTCGTCCAGCGTCATGGTTCCGGCGTCGGGACGGTGGACCCCCGCGATGATCTTCATGAGGGTGGACTTGCCGGCGCCGTTCTCCCCGACCAGGGCGTGCACCTCGCCCGGTCGGACGTCGAGGTCGATGCCGCGCAGGACGGAGTTACCGAAGAACTCCTTGCCGATCCCGCGCAGCCGCAGGATCGGCTCGACCACGGGGGTCGACGGTCGGGAGGTGCTCGTGGTGGTCATGCGTCGATCTCCACCCAGGTGCCGGTGCGCGCGGAACGGGCGACGGCCTCGGCGAGGCGGGCGGCGCGCAGCCCGTCGTCGAAGGTGGGCAGACCGTCGGGGACGCGACCGGCGATGGCCGCCGCGGTGTCGGCGACCAGCGCGTCGAAGCACTCCTGGTAGCCCTGAGCGTGGCCGGCGGGCAGCCGGGAGTAGCGTGCCGCGGCGCTGGAGAGGCTCTCGGGGTCGCGGACGAGGACGCGGCTGGCGTCGCGGCGCCCTTCCCAGAGGAGCTCGGGCTGCTCCTGGTCGAACGAGAGCGTCGACCTGCTGCCCGAGATCTCGAGGTAGAGGCGGTTCTTGCGCCCCGCCGAGACCTGGCTGATGACCGCCGTGCCGAGAGCGCCGGCGTCGGTCGCGTACTGGAGCGTGACGGCGTCCTCGGTACGGACGCGGTGCTGTCCGCCCTGGGCGTCGCCCCGCAACGGGTTGACCGTCGTCTGCTGCGCGACGAGCCGCACGATCCGCTGGCCCGTCGTGAACTCGAGCAGGTCGCAGAAGTGGGACCCGATGTCCCCGAAGGCGCGGCTCGCGCCCCCGAGCGCCGGATCGACGCGCCAGTTGTCGTCGGAGGCGTTGAGCAGCCAGTCCTGCAGGTACGAGCCGTGGACGAGCGAGACCGTCCCGACCGCCCCGTTGCGCACCAGCTCGCGGGCCTCGCGCACCATCGGGTGGAAGCGGTAGGCGAAGGGGACGACGGTGACCCGGCCGTCGGTCTCACGGGCGGCGTCGGCCAGCTCCGCGAGGCGGACGGCGCCCTCGACGTCGGTGGCGAGCGGCTTCTCGCAGACCACGTGCTTGCCGGCGCGCAGCGCGGCCTCCGCGAGCGGCACGTGCAGGTAGTTGGGGGTGCAGATGTGCACCACGTCGACGTCGGGGTCGTCGATGAGCGACTGGGGGTCCGGGGCGGCTGCCGCGGCACCGAGCTGCGCGGCGCCCTCCCGAGCACCTGCGGCGTCGGAGCCCGCGACCGCGACGACGGCGCCGCCCGACGCGCGGACCGCACGTGCGTGCACCCCACCCATGAAGCCCGTACCGATGATCCCCGCGTGGTACCCGGCGGCCGGCAGACGGCTCGACGGCGCACCGTCAGGGTCGACCGCACCTGTGGGCGCGGACCCCGCGGCACCTCCCGGCCCGTGGGCGAGGGCGGTTGCCGCCCTCGGGGTACGCAGATCTTGCTCGACGTCATCGGCTCGCATGCGACACACAGTACGAGCGACTTTTGTCGACTGTCAAGCAAAAGCCAGAACTTCATCGTCACGTTCTGGTAACGCACATTTCCGAAGCCTGGATCGGGAACGCCGCACGCCCGTGACCAGCGCAATCACGGGCGTGCGGCGGGTCGACCGCCTGCGTCAGCGGGTCGAGAAGGCCGCGTCGAACGCCGCCTCCGGAGCGTCGAACGCGAACCTCCGGACGAACTCGAGCGCCTCGGGAGCACCCACGAGCCGGTCCATGCCCGCGTCCTCCCACTCGACCGAGATCGGCCCCTCGTACCCGATCGTGTTGAGCATCCGGAACGAGTCCTCCCACGGCACGTCGCCGTGACCCGTCGAGATGAAGTCCCACCCCCGCCGCGGGTCGGCCCAGGCGAGATGGGAGCCCATCCGCCCGTTGCGGCCGTTCGTCATGCGCTTCTTCGTGTCCTTGCAGTCCACGTGGTAGATGCGGTCCTTGAAGTCCCACAGGAAGCTCACCGGGTCGATGTCCTGCCACACCATGTGGCTCGGGTCCCAGTTGAGGCCGAACGCCTCACGGTGCCCGATCGCCTCGAGCGTGCGCACCGTCGTCCAGTAGTCGTAAGCGATCTCGCTCGGGTGCACCTCGTGCGCGAACCGCACGCCGACCTCGTCGAACACGTCGAGGATCGGGTTCCACCGGTCCGCGAAGTCCTGGTACCCGGCGTCGACCATCGCCTGGGACGCCGGCGGGAACATCGCCACGTACTTCCAGATCGACGAGCCAGTGAACCCCACGACCGTCTTCACCCCGAGCTTCGCCGCGAGCCGCGCCGTGTGCTTCATCTCCTCGGCGGCGCGCTGGCGCACGCCCTCAGGGTCGCCGTCACCCCACACCACGTCGGGGAGGATGTCCCGGTGGCGCTCGTCGATGGGGTCGTCGCACACCGCCTGGCCCTTGAGGTGGTTCGAGATCGCGTAGACCTTCAGGTCGTACTTCGCCAGGAGGTCGAGCTTGCCCTGGACGTACTCCTCGTCGTCCCAGCGCCACGGGTCGAGGTGGTCGCCCCAGCAGGCGATCTCCAGCCCGTCGTAGCCCCAGCCCGACGCGAGCCGGGCCACCTCCTCGAACGGCAGGTCGGCCCACTGGCCGGTGAAGAGGGTGATCGGTCGTGCCATGGTCTGTCTCCTTCGGTCGTTCTCGGTCAGGTCCCGGACTACCGGGCGGTCGTGCTGGTCGTCGATCCGGAACGGCGGCGGGTGACCACGACGGCCGACACCACGGCAGCCACCGCGGCGATACCGAGCACGGCCCACCACACCGCGCCCGAGCCGGCTCCCCCAGTCGCGTCGTCGGCCGCACCCGCGGCGTCACCGTCCGCCGGGTCGCTGCCGGCATCCATCGCAGTATCGTCCGCAGCGGCCTCGTCCGCAGGGTCCGGAGCGGGCTCGGGCGCCACGACGTCCACCTGCGCGGTGGAGGTCGCCTCGACGGGCGCGGTCATCGTCGCCGTCAGGGTCCAGTTGCCCTCGTCGAGGACCGGCTCCTGCGAGACATACCACCCCACCCCCTCGGAGGCAGACATGAGCACGACCGGGCCGACACGCTCGCCGTCCGCGGACTCGGCCGTGACGGTGAGCTCGGCAGCCTCCTCCACCGGGTGCCCGTCGTTCTTGTACGTGAGGTTCGCGGAGATCCCGCCCTGACCGTCGGTACCCAGCGAGATGACGACGTCTCCGCCGTGCGCGGCCGACGGCGTCGCAAGCCCGAGCGCGAGCGCGCTCGCTCCCAGGAGCCCTGCGGCGGCGGCAAGAGCCCGTCGCCAGACCGTGGGCGGTCGGGTCGAAGGCTGGGTGGTACGGGACATCGGGTCATCACCTCGTCGTGTGGGCTGTCGTCTGCATCTGGTCGTGCTGGTCATGAGCTCGAGAGGTGCCCCGGCGCCGGGCCGGAGCGCCCGTACCCGGGCGCCGGGGCGAGAGGCCCGCGAGCGGGCCTCTCTGGTACGTGCTGAGCCGACGGAGTCGCGCGGCCCGGCCGATCGGGACGTGCGGCCCCGTGCGCCGGCGCAGCACGTACGCTGCGCCCGGCGGGCCGGTGAGACACCGACCCGCCGGGATCCTGTCAGCCGCAGCTCGCGGCGGCGTAGTCCGCCGTGTAGGTCGTCGTCCTCCCCTCGGCGTCGCTCGCGACCACGGTGGCGCTGCCGGCCTCGATGGCCGCGGCGCGTGTCGTGAACTGCTGGAAGGCCGACTTGCCCGGGGCGACCTGCGCGAAGGACTTCGACCCGTAGGCCGACTCCAGCTCGATCGCGACGGGCACCTCGTCGTCGTTCACGGCCCGCAGCGTCACGTAGACCCTGCCGGCGAGGCACCTCGTCTCCGCCGTGACGGTCAGCGCGATGCCATCCGCGGCGGGCACCTCGACGGCGCCCTCCGTGACGTTGCCCGCCACGTCCGTGACCCGGTACGAGAACGTGACCGCCGCGTCGCCCACGGCGACCGGCTCCTCGTACGCGACCCAGTCCTCACCGTCGAGCGAGTACTCGACGTCGGCGACGCCGGAGCCCTCGTCCTCGGCCGTGACGGACACGGTCCGACCCTCGATCGAGGTGGTCGCCGTCGGTGCGGCGTCGTCCACCTTGACCGTGACGGTCTCACCGGTGGCCTCCTCGCCACCCGCCGACGCGCGCACCTCGAGGGTGTGCTCGCCGACCTCGTCGATGACGACCGGAGCCGTGTACTCGGCCCAGCCCCCGCCGTCGAGGTTGACCTCGCGGTAGACCTGGGCACCGTCAGGGCCGCCCGTCGTGTCCACCGTGACCGTGACGGGGCCGGTGTACCAGCCGTCGTCTCCCGTCGGCTCCGCCGGGTCGAGCGTCGTCGTCACCGCGAGCGGCGCAGACTCCCCCACCACCCGGAAGTAGTCGAAGGACGCCGTGGCCGTCGTCGTGGCCGCCGCACCGAGCGCGTACAGACCCACCGGTGCGTCCGCAGCGGGCGCGTTGGTGACCGACTGCTCGAACGTGGTCCACGTCTCGCCGTCGGCGCTGTAGGCACCGGTGAAGGTGTCACCGGACCTGGTCAGGCGCAGGTGCCAGACCGAGCCGGTGAGATTGGCCGACTGCGGCTGCGGGTTCTGCACGACCGCACCGACCTCGCTCCGCAGCTCGATCCGCGACGCCCTGGCCGCGCCGGCCTGGTTGTCGACGACGAAGTCGAGCTTGACGTAGTCGTCGTCACCGCCGTAGACGATCAGGCCGCCCTGCTGGTACTGGCGGTCGAACGTCGACCCGTCGACCACGGTCTCCACGGTCCACTCGTCGCTCGGCTGGTCCTGCACGACGATGTTCGGCACGTCCGTGTTGTCCGACCCGTAGATGTCGGTCGGCGTCGTGTCGATGTGCAGGGAGCCGTCGCTCACCCGATACCCGGCCGGGTCCTCACGGACCACGGTCCAGCGGCAGGTGTCGAGCGCGTCGCCGTCGAACTCGTCGTCCGGCCCGGGAGCCGGAGCCGAGTCGTCGGGCGTGATGTGGAACCAGTCGAACTCCGCGTTGATGATCGGCGAGGAGGTGCCGTTGCCCTTGAGGGCGACGAGGCCGATCTTCGGGTCCTCGAGGTCGGCGATCGACTTGGTCTGCGGCATCTGCGTGAACTCGACGCCGTCGGCCGAGTACGACGCCCGCAGATCCTCACCGTCACTGGCGAACCGGACGTAGACCGTGTCCGGGAAGGCGGCACCGAGGTTGGGCGTGTTGGAGTCCCCGACCTCGTTCGGCGTGCCGTTCTCCTCGCGGATGAACTGGAAGATGCGCGTCGCCGCGTCGGCCGCGGCCGAGCGACCCTGCAGCACCATCTTCGCGTAGTTGTCCTCGTCCTCCCAGATCAGCAGACCGGCCTGCTGATACTGCTGGCGGGCGGGCAGGGTGACCTTGGCGGTCGCCGTGAACGGCCCCTCCGGCAGGTCCTGCAGCACCGTGTTGGGAACAGCGGTGTTGCCGGTGCCGTAGAAGTCCGTCGCCGTCGTCGGGAGGACCAGGTTGCTGTCGGAGACCGAGAGGTTCTGGTCACGGTTCAGCACGGTCCAGCGGTCCTCGTCGATGTCGGACCCGAGGAAGTCGTCGGAACGACCCGCGAAGCAGAGCCCCGGCGCCGTGTCCTCCTCCTCGACCGTGATCGTCGTGTACTCGACCGAGTACGCGCCGCGCTCGTCCGTGGCACGAACCTGAAGCCGGTAGGTGCCCGGCTCGTCGTACGTGACCTCGAACGTGCTCTCGCCGTCGGCGAACCCGTCCCCGAGTCCCGCGTCCCAGGCGAACGTGACCGCCTCGTCCTCGGGGTCGGTGGCCGTGGCCGTCGCCGAGACCGTCAGCGGGGCGGTCCCACTGGTGGGCGTGACGTCGAACGAGTCGATGCTCGGACGGATGTTGTCCGTCACCCCTCGACCGTTGATCTCCATCCAGTTGACGTTGATCCCGCCGTTCAGCAGGACGAGGTAGAGCGTCCCGCTGCCCTGCGGCACGTCGGAGAGCTCGCCGACGACGTCCGTGTAGACCTGCCAGTTGCCGGTTCCCGGCACCACGACCTGACCGATCTCCGGCCCGTCCGGGGCGTCCCAGCGCAGCGACACGGTGCCGCCGCTGCCCGACGAGGCCGCGCGCAGGCCGATCGACTCGACGTCCTGGAGGCTCACGGGCTCGTGCGCCCACCAGTCACCCGGCTCGATGAACCCGATGTTCAGACCGCCGCCGGCAACATCACCCGTCGTCTCGGTCTGCACGCCCGGGTCGCCACCGCTCGTCGACCCCGCGAGGCGGCCGGTCGAGGTGTAGAACTCCGACTGCAGGAGCTTCGGCTGCAGGATCTGCAGCGCGTTGGCCGTCAGGGGAACCCCGACCTCGCCGCCGTCGTCCGTGTAGAAGGCCTCGAGCACCCAGAAGATGTTCGCCTCGATGCCGTGGCCCTCGTCGCGGGTCGTCTGCATGACACCCTCGCACCCGTCGAGCTCCTCCATCGGGTGCGCGTGCGAGTCGTGGCCGAGCGACGTGAAGAGCGTCACGTTGTCGCAGACGACCTCCCCGTCGGGGTCGGTCGCGACGATCTCGTAGCGGACCTGGTCGCCCCACTCGAAGAAGCCTCCGTTGTCCGGGAAGACGATCTCGACGCTGGGCGCCTGGTTGCCGACCACGACCGGCACGTTCGCCACCGCGGTCTTGCCGTTGGCGTCCGTGACGAGCAGCTGGGCCGTGTAGGAGCCGTTCTCCGTGTACGTGTGCATCGGGTTCGCCTCGGTCGACGGCTCGGAGCCGTCGCCGAACGTCCACTGCAGCGAGATGGCCTCGCCCGACGGGTGTCGCGTCCCCTCGGAGGAGAACTGCACGGTCAGCGGCGCGTGCCCGCTCGTGACGTCCGCGTTCGCGCGGGCGATCGGAGCGAGGTCTCCCTGCACGTAGTTGACCTTGTAGATACCCGACGTCGTGTTGTTCCCACCGAAGCCCTGGCCCCAGTCGATGACGTAGAGCGAACCGTCCGGACCGAAGTCGAAGTCCATCGGCCGGTAGAAGCCCGCGCTCGGGTCGAAGATCTCCGGAAGGATCCGGTTGATGTCGATCAGGTCGTCCCGCTGCTCGCCGTCGAGCTGCAGCGAGTACATCTTGCCCTGGTTCCACTCACCGAAGAGCGCCTTCCCGTCCCAGTACTCGGGCCACTTGACCGAGGACTCGAGCTCGGCGTCGTACTCGTAGATCGGCCCGCCCATCGGCGCTCCGCCTCCACCGATCTCGGGGAAGAGCGGGTTGCCGCCGTAGCCGTACCAGATGTCGGCCGGGACGGCCGGGGGCAGCTCGGCGATGCCGGTGTTGTTGGGAGAGGTGTTCGTCACGCCGCCGGCGCAGTCGAACGTCGCACCCGACTGGCCCGTCGCGAAGTTGTAGTCGACGTAGTTGTTGTTGTTGCCCGTGCAGTAGGGCCACCCGTAGAAGCCGGGCTCCGCGACGATGTTCCACTCGACGGCGTTCGCCGGCCCGCGGGACGGGTTGGCGGAACCGGCGTCAGGCCCGTAGTCCGCGACGAGCACGTTGCCCGTCTGCTGGTCCACACCGATCCGGAACGGGTTGCGGAAGCCCATGGCGAAGATCTCCGCCTTGGTGCCCTCCGTGCCGGGCGCGAACATGTTCCCCTCGGGGATCGTGTACGTACCGTCCGGCTGCGGCGTGATCCGCAGGACCTTGCCCCGCAGGTCGTTCGAGTTCGCGGAGGTGCCCTGAGCGTCGTACGCAGAGCGTCCCGCGCGCTCGTCGATCGGCGTGTAGCCGGCCGACTCGAAGGGGTTCGTGTTGTCACCCGTCACGACGACCAGGTTGCCGTCGGCGTCGAACACCATGTCGCCACCGGCGTGGCAGCAGGTGTCGCGCTGGGTGGGGATCACGAGGATCTTCTCCTCGCTCGCGGGCGAGGCCGTCCGTGCCACGGCGTCGAACGTGAACCGGGAGACCCGGTTGTGCGGCCCGTCCCCACCGACGTTCTGCGGGGACCAGAAGAGGTAGACCCATCCGTTGTCCTCGAACGCCGGGTCCAGGACGACGCCGGTGAGGCCGTCCTCGTTGGCCTGCGTCACCTGCAGCGTCATCGCGGTCGTCGTCTGGTTCGTCTCGGGGTCGATGAGCCGCAGCCGGCCGTCGCGCTCGACATAGAAGACCGAACCGTCCGGGGCGACGTCGAGCATCATCGGGTTCGACGTGCCGTCGTCCAGCGTGACGGACTCGTAGCTCCCGCTCTGCGTGGCGCTGCAGTCCGAGGGCACGACGCCCGCGGCGGTCTGCAGACCACCGAGGAGGTGCTCGAGGAACTCCGGCTCCGTGAACGACTCGTTGGTGTGCCCACCACCGGTGTACCAGGACCGGCCACCGTCGTACGCGTGACACCACGCGATCGGGTGGTCGGCGCCCATCGCACCCGACCCGGCGGTGTAGCTCGACTCGTCCAGGCTCGCGAGCACATGGACGGTGTCACGAGGGTTCGAGCGGAAGTTGTACCACTCGTCGTAGCGCTCCCAGCGCGACGGGAGATGCGCCGTCGAGGCGTGGACCTGGTCCTCCACCTTGATGACGGCGTCCTGGTTCTGCGGGTGGGAGGTGAAGTACGCGCCCACGAGATCGCCGTACCAGGGCCAGTCGTACTCGGTGTCCGACGCGGCGTGGATACCGGCGTACCCGCCGCCGTCCTGGACGTACCGCTCGAACGCTGCCTGCTGGTCGTCGTTGAGGACGTCACCCGTCGTGGACAGCCACACCACGACGTCGTACTGCGCGAGGTTCTCGTCGGTGAAGTCCGCTGCGTTCTCGGTCGCGTCGACCGTGAAGCCGTTCTCGGCACCGAGCTGCTCGATCGCCGCGATGCCTGCGGGGATGGACCCGTGCCGGAACCCCGCGGTCTTGGAGAAGACCAGGGCCGAGAAGGGGTCGCTCTCGACCGCCGCGGAGATCTGCGCGGCGCCGAGCGGGTCGGACGGGAGCGGCGCGGCGGTGGCCGACACCGCCGTCACCATGGTCAGGGGTAGAACGACCGCCGTCGCGGCTGCTGCCGCGACGGTGCGCCGCAGCGCACCCGGTGTTCTCCAGAGCACGTTTCTCACAAGGTCTCCTCATCGAGATGGGATCAGTGCTGCGCTCCGCCGGTGACGACATGATCGGCCTGCCCGTCGTCCCGGACATGTCGGCGGACTTCGGTGTGCTCCGCCGGGCACCCGCGCCCTCCTCGGGCGGGTCGTGCTGTCTCCAATCGCTCGGCACGGTATCGTCCCGGGGCCCGCGTCGGTGCGAGGCCCCGGGACCGTCGTCGGTGCGCCTCTAGGGCTCGACCCGGCGGGCGCCGGACTCGGAGCTGAGCTCGACGGCGGCCAGCACCCGCTGGACCGCGAGCCCGTCGGCGAACGTGGGGGTCGGCTGGTCACCGGCCGCGATGGCCTCGACCAGGTCGACCGCCTGGTGCGTGAACGCGTGCTCGTACCCGAGCCCGTGGCCTGCCGGCCACCAGTGCCCGATGTACGCGTGCTGCGGCTCGGTCACCTGGATACGGCGGAACCCGGCGACGACCGGGTCGTCCGCGGCGTCGTAGAAGTGCAGGACGTTCATGTCCTCGAAGTCGAACGCCACCGAGCCCTTCGACCCGTTGACCTCGAGGCGGATGGCGTTCTTGCGGCCGTACGCGAACCGGGTGGCCTCGAAGACGCCGACGCCGCCCCCCGAGAGGTCGGCGAGGAACACCGCGGCGTCGTCGACCGTGACCGGCCCCCGCTCGGTGCCGCCCTGACCGGACAGGCCGGCGAACTCCGTCGCGACCGGCCGCTCCGTGACGAACGTGCGCAGGGAGCCCGAGACACCGGTGATCTGCTCGCCCGTGACGAACTGCGCGAGGTCGATGATGTGCGCACCGATGTCGCCGAGCGCGCCCGAGCCGGCCTTGGACTTGTCCAGCCGCCAGGACAACGGGGCGTCGGCGTCCGCGATCCAGTCCTGCAGGTACTGGGCCCGGACGTGGCGCACCTCTCCGATCCGGCCGTCGGCGACGAGCTGGCGGGCGAGCTGCACCGCCGGCACCCGCCGGTAGGTGAAGCCGACCATGGCTCGCACACCGCGCTGCTCGGCGGCCTCGGCCGCCGCGACCATCGTCTCCGCCTCGGCGACGGAGTTCGCGAGCGGCTTCTCGCACAGCACGTGCTTGCCCGCCTCGAGCGCCCCGATGGCGATCTCGGCATGCGTGTCGCCCGGGGTACAGATGTCGACGAGGTCGACGTCGTCCCGCGCGACCAGCGCCTGCCAGCTCGTCTCCGTGGAGTCCCAGCCGAGCCGGTGCGCCGCCGCGGCGGTGCGCTCCGGGTCCCGACCCGCGAGGACCCGCATCTGCGGGTCCAGCGGCAGGTCGAAGAAGCGTGGCGCGGTACGCCAGGCCTGCGAGTGGGCGGCCCCCATGAACGAGTAGCCGATCATGCCGACGCCGAGCGGCGCACGGTCGTTGTCTGCCATGTCATTCCTTCCCGGGCCCGTGCGGGGGCAACCCCCCGCACGGGCCGTGTGCGTCGGTCGATCGATCAGGACTCGAAGGCCGACGGCAGGTACTGGTCGACGTTGTCCTTGGTCACGACGGGCGCGTAGAGCTGGACGGTGCGCGGCACGCCGGACGACGCGAGGTCGCTCATGCTCTTCTCG
Organism: Oerskovia flava; assembly: GCF_026163685.1. GTDB lineage: Bacteria > Actinomycetota > Actinomycetes > Actinomycetales > Cellulomonadaceae > Oerskovia_A > Oerskovia_A flava. Next base: position 280,152 of record NZ_JAOXSR010000004.1, on the reverse strand, counting down.
TGCGCGACGAGGCGGGCGAGCCGGATGCCGTCCGCGGCCTGGGTCGAGGGGTAGATGACCGTCGCCTGCAGGACCGAGTCCTCGTCCTGGATGTGGCGCATGACGTTCGCCGAACCGGCACCGCCGACCATGAAGAACTCGTCGCGACCCGCGTTCTCGATCGCGGAGAGCACGCCGACGCCCTGGTCGTCGTCGTGGTTCCAGATGGCGTCGATCTGCGGCGCGGCCTGGAGCAGGTTGGACGTCGCCGCCTCGCCGCCCTGAACCGTGAAGTCGGCCGCGACCCGGTTGTCGACGTCGAGTCCGCAGTCGCCCAGCGCATCCTCGAAGCCCTGGCTGCGGTCCTGCGTGAGCGGGAGCGAGTCGATGCCGGCGATCTCCGCGACGACGGCGTCGGGGTTGTCCCCGAGCTGCTCGCAGATGTACGTGCCGGCGCTGACACCCATGCCGTAGTTGTCGCCGAGGATCGTGGAGCGCGCGGCGAACGGGCTCGAGAACTCGCGGTCGACGTTGATGACCGGGATGCCGGCATCCATGGCCTGCGTCGCGACGTCGGTGAGCGCGGCGCCGTCGAACGGCAGAAGCACGATCGCGTCCACGCCGTCGTTGATGAATCCCTCGATCTGGCTGATCTGGACGTTGACGTCGTTCGTGCCCTCGGCGACGCGGAGGGTGACGTCGTCGTACTTCTCGGCCTCCGACTGCGCGGCGCCCGTGATGGCGCCCATCCAGCCGTGGTCGGCGGCGGGGGCGGAGAAGCCGATGACGACCTCGTCACCGGGTGCGTCGTTGTCCGACGCCGCCTGGTTGCTGGTGCCACCGCCGTCGCCCTCGGCGGTGTCCTCGTTCGTGGGGGTGTTCGACGTGCAGGCCGTGGCGATCAGCGCGATCGACGCGACGGAGACGGTCGCGAGAGCGAACCGGCGGCGGAGGGTGGTACGTGCGGACATGAGATCTCCTTCGATGCTGTCCTGCGGACGGGATGGACGGACGACGAGGTGCTGCGGGGTAGAAGGGACTGCGATCGGATGGTCGACGGTTGGTCCGACGCCTAGGTGCTGCGACGGGCGAGACGCTGCTGGAGCAGCACCGCGACGACGATGATGGCGCCCTTGGCGATCTGCTGGACCGAGCTGTCGAGGTTGTTGAGGATGAATACGTTCGTGAGCGTCGTGAAGATGAGCACGCCCAGGACCGTGCCGACGATGGTGCCGCGGCCACCGGCGAGGAGCGTGCCGCCGACGACGACCGCGGCGATCACGTCGAGCTCGAGGAGCGTGCCGTTCGTCGACGAGCCGGCGCTCGTCCGGGCGAGGATCATCACGGCGGCGATGCCGGCGGTCAGTCCGCTCAACGCGTACACGTACACGAGGTGCCGCTTGACGTTGATGCCTGCGAGGCGTGCGGCCTCGCGGTTGCCGCCGACAGCGACGGTCCGGCGGCCGAACGTGGTGCGGTTCAGCAGGAACCACCCGGCGACGGCGACGAGCGCGAAGATCCACACGATCTTCGGGACGCCGACCAGGTTGCCCTTGAACGTGTCGTTGAACGACGCGACGTCGACGATCTGCGTCCGCCGCTGGGCGATCAGCTCGGCGAGCCCGCGTGCGGCGACGAGCATCGCGAGCGTCGCGATGAACGCGACGACGTTCCCGTAGGCGATGATCACGCCGTTGATGACGCCGGCGGCCAGACCGACCGCGAGCGCGCACACGACCATGACGATCCAGCCGTACTGGTCCGCCATCTGCTGCGTCGCGAGCGTCGACGCCCACACGGACGCCAGCCCGAGCACGGAACCGACCGACAGGTCGATGCCGCCCGTCGTGATGACGAACGTCATCCCGATGCTCACGACGCCGAGGACCGATCCCAGGCTGAGGATGGTCATGAGGTTGCTGACGCTCGCGAACCGCTCCCCCGCCGTCGCGAAGCCCACGACGCACAGGAGCAGCAGCGCGACGACGAGGCCGAGGTTGCGACCTGCCGATCCACTAAACAAATGCCGACCGCGCGATGAACCGGCAGACGCACCGGCCTTCTCCACCCGAGCGGACTCGTCGCTCGGTGCGACCGCCGCCCTCGGGTCACCCACCTCTTGCTCGCTCACGCGACACTTCCTTCCATGACGAGGTCGAGCACACCGTGCTCGTCGATCGAAACTGCTGGGCCTTCGTGCACGACCCGCCCCTCGGAGATCACCAGGACGCGATCGGCGAGGCCGAGGACCTCGGGGATCTCGCTCGAGACCACCAGCACGGCGGCACCCTGGTCCGCGAGCGCGCGGACGAGCGCGTAGATCTCGGCGCGCGCACCGACGTCGACGCCGCGCGTCGGCTCGTCGAGCAGCAGGACCCGGCACCCGTGGACGAGCCAGCGCGCCAGCATCGCCTTCTGCTGGTTGCCGCCCGAGAGCGTGCGCGCGGCACGGTCGACTCCCGCGGGTCGCAGGTCGAGCGCGTCGGCCTGCTCCTGCGCGGCGGTCCGCTCCGCCCTCTCGTCGAGGAACCCGCCGCGCGCGAACCGCGCGAAGGTCGAGAGCGTGATGTTGCGGTAGACCGGCTCGTCGAGGAGGAGGCCCTGGCTCTTGCGCTCCTCGGGAGCGAGGCCGATCCCGGCGTCGACGGCCGACGCGACCGAGCCTGCGCGCAGCCGCTTCCCGTCGACCCGCACCGTGCCCGCGCTCGCGCGGCGGGCACCGTAGACGGTCTCGAGGATCTCGGAACGGCCCGACCCCACCAGCCCCGCGAGCCCGACGATCTCGCCCGCACGCACCTGGACGGACACGTCCCGGAAGACGCCGCGCAGCGCGAGGCCGTCGACCTCGAGGACGACGGGCGTGCCCTCGGCAGGGGCGTCGGAGTCCGGAAAGACGTACTCGACCGAGCGGCCCGTCATGAGCGTGATGAGCTGTGCCGTGGGCGTCTCGGAGACGGGCAGGTTCTGGCCGACCGTGCGGCCGTCCTTGAGGACCGTGATGCGGTCGCCGATCTCGCGGATCTCCTCGAGCCGGTGGGAGATGTAGACCACGGCGACCCCGGCGGCGGTGAGCTCCTTGACCACGCGGAAGAGGTTGCCCACCTCCTCGGAGTCGAGCACCGCCGACGGCTCGTCCATGACGATGACGCGCGCGTCGTGCGAGAGCGCTCGCGCCATCGAGACGATCTGCTTGCCGGCGGCGGACAGGCGTCCGACCTCCATGCCCGGGGTGATCTCGGAGTGACCCAGCCGCCGGAGGATCTCGCGCGTGCGGCGGACCGCCTCGCGGCGCTGGGAGAAGCCGAGCGTCGCGAGCTCGTGACCGAGGTAGACGTTCTCCGCCACGGTCAGCCCGTCGACGACGTCGAGCTCCTGGTACATCGTCGCGACCCCGTGCCGCAGCGAGGCCACGGGGTCGGAGATGCTGATGGGCTCTCCGTCGAGAAGGATCTGACCCTCGTCGGGTTGGTGCGCCCCGGCGAGGACCTTGATGAGGGTGGACTTGCCGGCGCCGTTCTGGCCGAGGAGGCAGTGCACCTCTCCGGGGAGGATCTCGAGGTCGACGCCGTCGAGCGCCCGGGCACCGGGGAACTCCTTGACGATGCCCTGCATCTGCAGGAGCGGGACTGTCACTGGGGGGTCTGCGTTGACCATGCGGCCGAACCTAGCCGACCTTTTGATCATCGTCAATCATAAGATCGAGGCCTTTTGCTTCGTTATCAAGCCGTGATCGCCAAAAGATCCCCCACCCACCCGCGCCGGACCGCGCGGGATCGCCTCGCTCGCAGGGCGCGGGTGCGGTACCTTTTGTCGATCGGTGGCCAAAAGCCGCCGTCATCCTTGCAACGGACACGCCCGGACGAGAGGCTTCGTGATTCACTGTGCCCATGGAGGAACTGCTGAAGTTCGCACCACGGCCGACCGGTGCGGGCGACATGTTCCAGCTGCTCCGGGACGGTCAAGCACGCACGCGCGCTGATCTGGCGGCGATCACCGGGCAGGCGCGGTCGACGATCGCGGCCCGGATCGACCTCCTGATGTCCTCCGGGCTCATCGCGCCCGCGGGCGAGGCGAGCTCGACAGGCGGACGCCCCCCGGTCACGTTCGCGTTCAACCCGGGCGCGCGCGTCGTGCTGGCGGTCGACCTGGGAGCGACCCACGCGCGCCTCGCCGTGACCGACCTCGCGTCCACCGTCCTGGCCGAGGTGGACGCGCCGCTGGCCATCGCCGACGGCCCCGAGCGGGTGCTGGACTGGGTCGCCGAGACGGGTGAGAAGCTCATCGCCACCACGGGCCGCTCGACCAAGGACCTGGTGAGCGTCGGCGTCGGGCTCCCGGGACCGGTCGAGCACTCGACCGGCCACCCGATCAACCCGCCGATCATGCCCGCCTGGGACGGTGCGGACGTCCCCGGCCTGCTCTCGCGCCACTTCGACGCAGCCGTGCTGGTCGACAACGACGTGAACATCATGGCGCTCGGTGAGCACCGCAGCGCCTGGCCCGAGGTCTCCGACATGCTCTTCGTCAAGGTCGCGACCGGCATCGGCTCGGGCATCATCGCCGACGGCGCCCTGCGTCGCGGCGCGCAGGGCGCGGCAGGCGACATCGGGCACATCGCCGTGACCTCCGCCCGCGACATCCCCTGCCGCTGCGGCAACCTCGGCTGCCTCGAGGCCGTCGCGAGCGGGCAGGCCGTGGCCAACGCGTTGTCCGTGGGCGGCCTGGACGCCGCCTCGAGCGCGGACGTCGTCGCGCTCGTGCGCACGGGCGACCTCACCGCGAGCCACGCGGTCCGCCAGGCCGGGCGGGACATCGGTTCGGTGCTCGCCGCGTGCGTGAGCCTGCTCAACCCCTCGATGATCGTCATCGGGGGGATCCTCGCCGAGGCGGGCGAGCACCTCATCGCGGGTATCCGCGAGATCGTCTACCAGCGCTCGCTCCCCCTGGCCACACAGCACCTGCGCATCGTGACATCGCAGACGCGAGGGCAGGCGGGCGTGCTGGGTGCGAGCGCGCTCGCGATCGATCACGTACTCTCGCCTGCAGCGATCGACGCCCTGATCGCCTGACCGCCCGCCCGCCCGCCTCGGTCACGTGCCGAGAGCGGCTGATCACCAGCACCGTCGACCGGCCGCACCGGAGCGGCCGGTCCGAGCGCCACAGGAGGCCGCATGACCGCGCAGGACCGTCGGGCCCTCGTCGTCCGCGGAGGGTGGCCCGGGCACGCTCCCGAGGAGTCCACCGAGCTGTTCGTCCCGTACCTGATGGACGCGGGGTACGACGTCACCCTGGAGAGCTCCCTGGAGGCGTACGCCGACACGGACTTCATGGCAGGCCTCGACCTCATCGTCCAGAGCTGGACGATGGGCGAGATCCTGCCCGACGAGATGCGCGGGCTGCGCGGGGCCGTCGCGAACGGCACCGGGTTCGCCGGGTGGCACGGCGGGATCGTCGACTCGTTCCGGCTCGCCACGGACTACCTGCAGATGATGGGCGGGCAGTTCGCGGCCCACGCCCACGACCTGCTGGACCACACGATCGACATCGTCCCCGAGCACGCCGACCACCCGATCGTGCAGGGCATCAGCAGCATCTCGCTGCACTCGGAGCAGTACTGGGTGCTCACCGACCCGTACAACGAGGTGCTCGCGACGACCACGATCGTCCCGCAGGAGGGCGACCCCTGGCACGAGCCGATCGTGGTCCCGTCCGTGTGGACCAGGCGCTGGGGCGCCGGGAAGATCTTCGTCTGCGCAGCGGGGCACCAGCTCGCCGACCTGGAGAAGCCGGAGATCCGCACCATCGTCGAGCGCGGCCTGCTCTGGGCGAGCCGCTAGCGGTAGCCGCTCACGCCGGCCACCCCTGACAGCCCGGCACCACCGTCCACCACGAGGACGTGCGGGAGTCGGGTGCCAGACTGTGACGGTGGACGCAGCCCTCTTCCCTCCGACGCCCGCTCTGCCCGCTCCCGACGCCGCGGCCGGTTTCCGCGGGTTGATCGCCTACCCCGTCACTCCCCTGGCCCCCGACGGCGCGCCCGATCGCGGTGGGCTCGCGCGGCTCGTGGCCGACGCGCTCGGTGCGGGCGTCGACGCGGTGACGGTGCTCGCGTCCTCGGGTGCCGGGGTGACGTTCGACGACGACGAGCGGGACGTCGTCGTGCGCGTCGCGGTCGAGGCGGCGGGTGGGGCGCCGGTCCACGTCGCGGTGAGTGCGGCGAGCACCGCCCAGGTGCTGCGCAACGCGCGCGCCGCCGAGGACGCCGGGGCGTCCGGGCTGGTCCTGGCACCCTTCGCCTACCTGCCGCTGGTCGACGACGAGGTGCGGGCCCTCGTCGAGGCGGTCGGGGCGGTCAGCGCGCTGCCCCTGTGCTTCTACAACAGACCGCTCCAGTCGGGCTACGACCTGTCCTCCGCGATGCTCACGTCGCTCGTGGGCTCCACCACGGTGGTGGCGGTGAAGGACCCTGCCTCGCTGCCGGACCGGCCGCGCGGCAGGGTCGCGTCGTTGCGCCGGGCCGGCGGCCCCGGTGCATCCGTCGGACTGAGCGGGGACGTCCCGCTGCTCACCGGAGCAGAACCTGCCGACGCCTGGCACACCGGCCTCGCGGCCCTGGCCCCCGTGGAGTACGTGGCCGTCCGACGCGCGCGGGTCGCCGGGGACGGCGCGACCACAACGCCGGCGGCGGCCGAGCCAGCGACCGGGTCAGCGACCGAGACAGCACGTGCGTGGTTGGCCGACCTCGCCGGAGCGCTCGCCGCCGGCCGACCGCTCGGTGGCCTGCACGCGCTGGCCGAGCTGCTCGGCACGCCGACCGGCCCGCCCCGCGGGCCGTCCCTGCCCGCCACCCACGCCGACGTCGAACGCCTGCGGGCCGTCGTGGCCCGCCGGCCGCGCGACCCACGGTGACGCCGCACCGACCGCTACAGTTCCTCGGTGCCGATCCTCCGCCCTGACGACGCCCTGCCCCTCGAAACTCGACGCATCCTCGTCGCCGGCACCTCGGGCGCGGGGAAGACGACCCTCGCCGCGCGCGTCGGGAGCACCCTCGGTGTGCCGCACGTGGAGCTCGACGGGCTGTTCCACGGTCCGTCCTGGACACCGCGGCCGAGCTTCGTCGAGGACGTCGCCGCGTTCTGCGCCCAGGACGCCTGGGTCACCGAGTGGCAGTACCGCGCCGTGCGGCGGATGCTGGCGCGCCGCGCCGACCTGGTCCTGTGGCTCGACCTCCCCCGGGCCACCGTGATGCGGCAGGTGAGCCTCCGGACGATCTCCCGCCGACTGCAGCACGAGGAGCTGTGGAACGGGAACGTGGAGCCACCGCTGCGGACGATGCTCACCGACCCCGACCACGTCGTGCGCTGGGCGTGGCGGACGCACTCGACCACCAGGGCGCGCATCGCCGAGCTGCTCGACCTCCAGCCCGACCTGGCAGTCGTCCGACTGCGCAACCGGCGCGAGATCGACGCGCTGCTCGGCGCGCTGCGGGTGTCCGGGCGCGGGAGCGCCTAAGCCTCCGTGGCGTCGGGTTCGGCCGCGTCGGGTTCGGCCGCGCCGTCGGGCGGGCGCACGGCGTCGGGACCGCCCGCGAGGAGCGCGACGAACCCGGCCTCGTCGAGGATGTGCAGGCCGAGCTCGCGGGCCTTGGTCTCCTTGGAGCCGGCGTTCTCCCCCACCACGACGAAGTCGGTCTTCTTCGACACCGAGCCCGACGCCTTGCCCCCGGCCGCGATGACGGCCTCCTTCGCGCTGTCCCGGCTGAACCCCTCGAGCGACCCGGTGACCACGAGGGTGAGCCCGGCGAGCGGGCCGACCGGGTCCTGGCGGGCTCCCGGCCCTGGGTGCCCGGGGGTCGTGAACCGGACCCCGGCCTGTGCCCAGCGGTCGACGATGTCGACGTGCCAGTCGACCGTGAACCACTCGACCACCTGGTCGGCGATCACGGGGCCCACGCCCTCGACGGCGGCGAGCTCGTCGCGGGTCGCGGCACGGATCGCGTCGAGCGAGCCGAACCAGTCCGCGAGCGCCCGCGCCGCGACCGGGCCCACGTGCCGGATGTTGAGACTCACGAGGATGCGCCACAGGTCCTTGGTCTTGGCTCGCTCCAGCTCGTCGAGCAAGGTCCCTGCGGCGGCCGACGGCGCGAACTCGGGCAGCGTCTCCCCCGCCTCCTCGGCCTGCGCGCGGCGGGTCTTGGTGTGCGTGAGGCGGCGCCGGAACGGGGTGCGGTGCTTGAGCGTCCCGTCCTCCTCCGTCCTGGGGAGCCCGGTCTCGGCGTCGCGGACGACCACCTCGATCGGGACGAGGTCCTCCATGGTGAGCGAGAACAGGCCCGCCTCCGTGCGCAGCGGGGGCTCGGCCGGCACGACGGGTTGCGTGAGCGCGGCCGCCGTCACCTCCCCGAGCGCCTCGATGTCGAGGCCGCCGCGGGACCCGATGTGCTCGACCCGGCCGCGGACCTGCGCCGGGCACGACTCGGCGTTGGGACAGCGCAGGTCGACGTCGCCGTCCTTCATGGGGCGAAGGGGTGTGCCGCACTCGGGGCAGTCCGCGGGCATGACGAAGTCCTCCCGCGGGTAGCCGTCGTCCGCGAGCGCCGCGACGGGGCCGAGGATCTCGGGGATGACGTCCCCGGCCTTGCGCAGCACGACGACGTCACCGATCCGCACGCCCTTGGCCCGGACGACGTCCTGGTTGTGGAGGGTGGCCTGGCGCACGGTGCTCCCGGCGACCTTCACGGGCTCCATCACCGCGTACGGGGTGGCGCGCCCGGTCCGGCCGACGCCGACCTGGATGGCGAGCAGGCGGGTGTTGACCTCTTCCGGGGGGTACTTGTAGGCGATGGCCCAGCGCGGCGCGCGGCTGGTCGAACCGAGCCGGCGCTGGTGGGACAGCTCGTCGACCTTGACGACGATGCCGTCGAGCTCGTGCTCGATGTCGTGCCGGTGCTCGCCGTAGTACGCGATCATCTCCAGCACGCCGTCGAGGCCGTCGACGACGCGGTTGTGCGGCGAGACCGGCACGCCCCACTGCGCGAAGAGCCGGTAGGCGTCGGACTGGCGGTCGAGCTGGGCGTGCTCGCCCTCGCGCCACTGGAGCGCCCCGACCCCGTGGGCGTACATGCGCAGGTTGCGGCTCGCGGTCACCGCGGGGTCCTTCTGCCGCAACGAGCCGGCAGCGGTGTTGCGCGGGTTGGCGTACGGGTCCTGGCCCTGCGCGACGAGCTTCTCGTTGAGCGCGGCGAAGTCCTCGACGCCGAGGAAGACCTCCCCGCGCACCTCGATGACGTCGGGGTGCGTCGCGGGGTCGCCCGCGAGCTGCTGCGGGATGCTGCTGATCGTCCGCACGTTGGCCGTGACGTCCTCACCCGTGCGACCGTCGCCGCGGGTCGCGGCGCGCACGAGCCTGCCCCGCTCGTAGAGCAGGGCGATCGCGAGGCCGTCGATCTTCACCTCGCACAGGTGACCCACGGACGCGTCGGGCGCGACGCCGAGGTCGCGGTGCACCCGCGCCGACCACGCCACGAGGTCGTCGGTGCTGAAGGCGTTGTCGAGCGAGAGCATGCGCTCGAGGTGCTCGACGGCGGCGAAACCGGCTGCCGCACGCCCGCCGACGCGCTGTGTCGGCGACTCTGGCGTCGTGAGCCCCGGGTGGGCCGCCTCGAGCGCCTGGAGCTCGCGCATGCGGTCGTCGTAGTCGGCGTCGGACGACACGGGCGCGTCCGACTCGTAGTAGGCCCGCTGGTCCTCCTCGATGCGGGCCACGAGCTCGGTCCAGCGGCGCTGTGCCGCGGCCTCGTCGTGCTCGGCGGATGAGGTGGCCTCGGGGGCCGGCGTCGTCTTGTCGCTCACGGGACCATCATCCCGGAAGCCGCCCACACCGACCCCCCGAGCCTCCGCCCGTCCGCCGACCCTCGCTAGGCGTCCTGCGGCACGCTCGGCGCCGCAGCCGCCGAGCGTCGCTCGGCGCGGACCTCCTCGCGGGTCGAGCCGCGGTACGCGGCGACGAGGATGTCGCGCATGTCCTCCAGGACGGGCATCCGCGGGTTGGCCGGCGCGCACTGGTCCTCGAAGGACCGCATGGCGAGCACGTCGAGCGATCCCATGAACGCCTGCTCGTCGACACCCTGCGCCGCGAACGTCGACTCGATGCCGACCTTGCTGCGCAGCTCTTCCACAGCCCGGGCGTAGGACTCGACGCCCTCGTCGGGGGTCGAGGCCGGCAGGCCGAGGTGGTGGGCGATCTGCTGGAACCGCTCGGGGGCGACGTATCGCTCGTACTTGGGCCAGCTCGTGAGCTTGGTCGGCACCTGGCCGTTGTAGCGGATGACGTGCGGCAGGAGCACCGCGTTGGTCCGCCCGTGCACGAGGTGGAACGTCGAGCCGACGGTGTGCGCCATCGCGTGCACGATCCCGAGCATCGCCGAGCCGAACGCCATGCCCGCGATGGTCGCCGCGTTGTGCATCTTCTCCCGCGCGAGCGGGGCCGAGGAGCCCTGCGTCACGGAGGCCTCGATGTGCTCGAACACCATCTTGATGGCCTGTAGGCACAGCCCGTCGGTGAAGTCGTTGGCGTACACCGACACGAACGCCTCGGTCGCGTGCGTCAGGGCGTCGAAACCGGAGTCCGCAGCGAGCTTGGCGGGCATCGTCGCGGTGAGGACCGGGTCGACGATCGCGACCGTCGGGGTCAGCGCGTAGTCCGCGAGCGGGTACTTGAAGCCGGTCTCGTGGTCGGTGATCACGGCGAAGGGAGTGACCTCCGCACCGGTGCCCGACGACGTCGGGATGCACACGAGCCGGGCCTTGGCGCCGAGCTCGGGGAACTTGTACGCACGCTTGCGCACGTCGAAGAACTTCTCCCGCATGTCGGAGAACTCGATCTCCGGGTGCTCGTAGCGCAGCCACATCACCTTCGCCGCGTCCATGGGCGACCCGCCGCCGATCGCGACGATGGTGTCGGGCTGGAAGTCCCGCATCGCGGCCGCGCCGCGGTTGACGGTCTCGACGCTCGGCTCCGGCTCGACCGAGTCGATGATCTGGATCGCGACCTTCTCGTCGCGGCGGGCAAGCATGTCGAGCACCTTGTCGACGACGCCGATGGTGTTCATCACCTTGTCGGTGACGACCGTGACGCGGTGCACGTCGCGCATCTGGGTGAGGTACTGGATGGAGTTGGGCTCGAAGTAGGTCTTCGCCGGCACCTTGAACCACTGCATGTTGTTGTTGCGCCGCCCGATCCGCTTGATGTTGAGGAGGTTGACCGCCGAGACGTTGTTCGACACCGAGTTGGCGCCGTAGCTGCCGCACCCCAGGGTCAGCGAGGGCAGGAGCGCGTTGTAGATGTCGCCGATGCCGCCGAGCGACGTCGGGGAGTTCCACAGGATGCGCACCGCCTTGACCCGGGTGCCGTACTCCTCGACGAGGGCGGCGTCCTCGGTGTGGATCGCGGCCGAGTGCCCGAGCCCGTCGAGCTCGACCATCTGCTCCGCGAGGCTGATACCGTGCTCGCGGCTCGTGGCGCGCAGGACCGCGAGGACCGGGGTGAGCTTCTCGCGGCTGAGCGGCTCCTGGGGACCGACGCCGTCGATCTCCGCGAGGATGATCGACGTGTCGTCCGGGACGCTGAAGCCGGCCTGCTCGGCGATCCACACGGGCGACTGCCCGACGACCTTCGGGTTGAGCTTGGCCCCGCCGCAGTTCGTCCCCGAGGCCTCGACGCCGAACACCAGGCGCTCGAGCATCGCCTTCTCGGCCGGGGTCGCGCGGTACGCGTGCAGGCGGGCGAGCTCGCGCATGGCCTCGTCGTAGATGGCGTCGTCGAGGATGACCGCCTGCTCGGAGGCGCACACCATGCCGTTGTCGAACGCCTTCGACATGACGATGTCGTTGACGGCGCGGTCGATGCGGGCGGTGGCCTCGACGAAGGCGGGCACGTTGCCCGCACCGACACCGAGCGCCGGCTTGCCGGCCGAGTACGCCGCGCGGACCATGCCGTTGCCGCCGGTGGCGAGGATGAGGGAGACGCCCGGGTGGTGCATGAGGGTGTTCGTCGCCTCGATCGACGGGTGCTCGACCCACTGGATGCAGTCGGCCGGTGCCCCCGCGGCGACGGCGGCGTCGCGCACGACGCGGGCGGCCTCCGACGAGCAGCGTTGCGCCGAGGGGTGGAACGCGAAGACGATGGGGTTGCGCGTCTTGAGGGCGATGAGGGCCTTGAAGATGGTGGTCGACGTCGGGTTGGTCACCGGGGTGACCGCGCAGACCACCCCGACGGGCTCTGCGATCTCGACGATGCCGGTCACGTCGTCGCGCCCCACGATGCCGACGGTCTTGAGACCGGCCATCGAGTTCGGGACGTGCTCGCAGGCGAAGATGTTCTTCGTGGCCTTGTCCTCGAAGACGCCGCGCCCGGTCTCGGCGACCGCGAGCTGGGCCAGCTGCCCGTGCTGCCCGAGCCCGGCGACCGATGCCTTGAGGACGATGTGGTCGATCTGCTCCTGGGTGAACGGCGCGTACTGGGCGAGGGCCTTGAGCCCGCGCTCGACGAGTCCGTCGACCTCCTCGCTGATGCCGACCCCGGGCACCTCGACCCGTACGGACTGCTCGCTCCTGCTCACGATTCCCCTTCCGTGGCCGGGCTGCCAGGGCGGACACCCCGGTCATGAGAACCCGACGCCGTCGTCCAACCCTTACCTTGTGAAGACTTTCACAAGCAGCCACCCAGGGGAAGAGGCACAGCTGTCTCGTTCGTCACACCTCCCCGGAGCCCGGCTCCCGGCCAGGCGCTGGGTGTCCCCGCGGGGTCGTAAGGTGGGGCCTCATGAGCGTCGAGAACCTGGAGTCCGCCGTCGATCCGTACCTCTGGCTCGAGGACGTCGACGGCGACGAAGCCCTCACCTGGGTGCGCGGTCGCAACACCGAGACCGCGACCACCCTCGAGGCCACGGACGAGTTCGCAAGGACGCGCGACGCCGTCCGCGAGGTCCTGGACTCCGACGCGAAGATCCCCGACGTCTCCCTCGTCGGGGACCACCTCTACAACTTCTGGCGCGACGCGCAGCACGAGCGCGGCCTGTGGCGCCGCACGACGCTCGAGTCCTACCGCACCGACGCGCCCGAGTGGGAGGTCGTGCTCGACCTCGACGCGCTCGCCGAGGCCGAGGGCCGCAGCTGGGTCTGGCACGGCGCGAGCATGCTGCGTCCTACCGGCGAGCACGCCGCCGGGCCGTGGCGCCACGCCCTCGTCGAGCTGTCGCCGGGCGGGTCCGACGCGGACGTCACGCGCGAGTTCGACCTCGTCGAGCGGCGGTTCGTCGACCCCGCCGACGGTGGGTTCTACCGGCCCGAGGCGAAGGGGTCCCTCGGCTGGATCGACGCCGACACCGTCTACGTGTTCACCGACTTCGGGCCGGGCAGCCTCACCCCCGCCGGGTACCCCCGCACCGTGAAGCGCTGGGTACGCGGCACGTCGCTCGACGAGGCGGTACTCGTCTTCGAGGGCACCGACGCGGACATGTACATCTCCGCGCGGCACTCGAGCACTCCCGGCTTCGAGCGGGACCTCGTGCACCGCGCCAAGGCGTTCTACTCCGACGAGGTGTACCTGGCGGAGCACCCGGGCACCCCGGCCCAGCGGCTCACCAAGATCGACGTCCCCGACTCCGCCGAGACCGGGCTGCACCGCGAGTGGCTGCTCGTCGAGCTGCGCGACGACTGGACGGTCGCCGCGACCACCTACCCCTCGGGTTCGTTGCTCGCCGTGCGCCTCGACGACTTCCTCGCCGGCGACCGCGGGTTCACCGTGCTGTTCGCCCCGACCCCGACGACGTCGCTCGCCGGCGCGACCTGGACCCGTCACCACCTCGTGGTCAACGTCCTCGACGACGTGAAGAACCGCCTGCACGTCCTCACCCCACCGGCCGTGGAGCCGGACGCCACGGGCGACCGGGCGCCGTCGGGCGGCTCCGACCCCTGGACGCGTAGCGAGCTCACCGGGCTGCCCACCATGGGCACCGTCGGCGTGCGGGCGGTCGACCCCGTCGAGAGCGACGACGTGTGGCTCGTCACGACGGACTACCTGACCCCGACGACGCTCTCCCTGCTCTCGCTCGGCGCGGACCCCGACTCCGCAAGGGCTCCCGAGGTGCTCAAGTCCAACCCGGCGTTCTTCGACGCCGAGGAGATGGCCGTCGCCCAGAACTTCGCGTTGTCCGAGGACGGCACGCGGGTGCCGTACTTCGTCGTCGGCCGTTCGGAGCTCGTCGCGGGCGCCCAGGGCGGTGCGGCACCGGACGCTCCTCGCGGGGCACCCGGCGTCGCCCCGACGCTGCTGTACGGCTACGGCGGCTTCGAGATCTCGCTGACCCCGGGCTACTCGGGCGGCCTCGGGCGTGCGTGGCTGGCCGACGGGGGCGTCTACGTCGTCGCGAACATCCGCGGCGGCGGCGAGTACGGCCCCGCGTGGCACCAGGCCGCGCTCACCTCGAAGCGGCACAAGGCGTACGAGGACTTCGCCGCCGTCGCGCGAGACCTCGTGGCCCGCGGCATCACGACGCCGGCCCACCTCGCGATGGAGGGCCGCAGCAACGGTGGTCTGCTGGCCGGCAACATGCTCACGCAGTACCCCGAGCTCTTCGGCGCGGTCATCGTCGGTGTCCCGCTGCTCGACATGAAGCGCTACACCAAGCTGCTCGCGGGCGCGTCCTGGGCGGCCGAGTACGGCGACCCCGACGACCCGGAGCAGTGGGAGTTCATCCGCACGTTCTCGCCGTACCACCTCTTCGACGAGGAGCGCGAGTACCCGCCGGTGCTGTTCACGACGTCGACCAAGGACGATCGCGTGCACCCCGGCCACGCCCGCAAGCTCGCCGCGTCGATGCTCGCGGCCGGCAAGGACGTCACCTACTACGAGAACATCGAGGGCGGCCACGGCGGCGCGGCGAACAACGCCCAGGCCGCGCACATGGCAGCCGTGCACTATCGCTTCCTGTGGGAGCGCCTGGCCTGACCCGCCCGCTGGCGGCACCGCCCGCCCGCCCGTGAGATAGAACCTCCGTACGCGAGATAGAGCCCCCGTGCGCGAGGTAGAACGCCAGTCGTCGACTGGCGTTCTACCTCGCGCACAGGCGTTCTACCTCGGCGGGTGCGTGGGCTGCCGAGGTCAGAGCGCGCGGTGCATGATGTGCAGGCCGACGAGCCCGAGCACGGGGTGGTCGAACGCCTCCGGCACCGTCGCGAGCACCTCGAACCCGAGCGAGCGCCACAACCTCACGGCACGCTCGTTCGTCTCGACCACGGCGTTGAACTGCATCGCCCGGTAGCCGTCGGCCCGCGCCCCCGCGAGCACCGCCTCGGCGAGCGCGCGGCCCACACCACGCCCCGCGGCGTCGTGCCCGACGACGAAGCTCGCGTTCGCCACGTGCGCGCCGGCACCGGGGTGGTTGGGCAGGTACTTCGCGATGCCCAGCACCCCGCCGGAGGTGTTGTCGACGGCGACGAGGACCCGGGCGGGCGCGGGCAGCATCCAGGCCGTCCGCGCCTCGTCCTCGGCGATGTCCCGCGGGTAGGTGTAGGTCTCCCCCGCCCGCAGCGCCGGCTCCAGCACCCGCCAGATGCCCGGCCAGTCGGTGGAGGTCGCGTCTCGGAGGATCACAGCTCCAGAGCGTAACGGGCGCCTCGCGACTCAGCGGTCGTCGTCCGAGGAGATGAGCTGCTGGCCGCGCATGACGGCCAGGTGCAGGGCACCGGCGAGGACCGCACCGATCACCCAGGCGAAGCCGCTGAGCGAGGCGAACGCCGGGACCCAGACCGCCGCCACGGAGAACACCGCCGCGACCGCGAACGCGACCAGCGCACGCACGTTCCAGCCCTTGCTGAAGTAGTACGTGCCACCCGGCTTCTTGGAGTACAGGTCCTGGATGTTCAGCCGCTGGCGGCGCAGCAGGTAGTAGTCGGCGATCATGATCCCGTACAGCGGTGCGAGGACGGCGCCGAGCGTGTCGACGAACGTCGGCAGGCCCGCGTTGCCGATAGCCACGACCCAGAGCGCACCGATGACGAACCCTGCGACCGCGGTGATGGCACCCGCCGAGCGGAAGCTCAGCCGTGACGGCGCGATGTTCACGATGTCGTAGACCGGCGGGATGAAGTTCGCCACGAGGTTGATCCCGACCGTCGCCACGAAGAACGTGACGGCCGCGAGGACCGTCAGCCACACGTTGTCGACCTGGCCGACGATCTCCGCGGGGTTCGTCAACGGCTCACCCTGACCGTCCTGGAACACGATGTAGGCGCCTGCCGTGATGAACAGCGAGAGGAACGTGAACAGGGCCAGGCTCACGGGCAGGCCGAGCAGGTTGCCGAGACGCATCTGGCGCTCGCTGCGGTTGAACCGTGCGAAGTCGCCGAAGTTGATCACGACGGCCGCGAAGTAGGCGATCATCGTCCCCACGACGCCGAAGAACGCGCCGACCGCCGCACCACCGGTCTCCTCGCCCGCGAAGAGTGTGCCCACCGACCGGAGCAGGTCGCCGCCCGCCTGCCACCAGATGGCCGCGAGGAGCAGGATCATCACCACGTAGACGGCCGGACCCGCGATGTTGAGGAAGCGCACGATCCCGTCGAGGCCGCGCAGGTACAGCAGCACCTGGAACACCGCGACCACGACGTACGAGACCCACTCGAGCCCCGTCATGCCGAGGAACGTCGTGCCCCCGGTCGACCCGAGGATCGCGCCGAGTGCGAGGGCGACCGCCGTCGACGCGAAGTACGTCTGCGCGCCGTACCAGAAGACCGCGACCACACCGCGCACCATCGCCGGGAACTGCGCACCGCGCACACCCATGCTCGAGCGCGCCATGACCGGGTAGGGGATGCCGTACTTCACGCTCGGCCGGCCCGAGAGGTTCACGAGCAGCATCACGAACGCCCCCGCGAGGACGATGGCCGCCATGACGAACCAGCCGTTGATCCCGGCTGTGATGAACAGGCTGGCCGCGAGCGTGTACCCCGCGAGGCTCTGGACGTCGTTGGTCCAGACGTTGAAGATCTCGAACCAGCCCCAGCGCCGCTTCGACGGCGGGACGGGGCACAGGTCGTCGTTGTGCAACGACGTGTCGATCTCCTTGACGAGGAAGTCGTCCTCGAGCAGCGACGGCGGCGCGATGCGGGTCTGGGTCATGAGCGGCTCCCGGCTCGGGGTGCCGGTCTCCGAGCGACGGATCGGTCGCCCGCGGCACCCGTGTGCCTCGACGCTAGGGGTATACCGCGCGCGGGTGGTTTCGCCGTCGTGACGAGTGTGCGACGGTCGCGTTGCGCACGCCGGACCGCGCCTCGCGGACGGAGAACGCCCGTGCCCAGGAGCACGGGCACGGGCGTTCTACCTCGCGTGCTGGAGTTCTACCTCGCCGACCGGAGTTCTACCTCGGCGACAGCGGACCGCTCAGGAGTGCGGGACGGTCGCGGTGATGAGCGTGCCGTCCTCGCGGCGGTTGCCGGACAGGGCGCGCAGGCTCGGGCGGCCCGGGCGGACCGGACCCTGCCCGTCGAGCGCGACCTTCACCGCGGCGTCGGGCGTCACGCGCACGCGCTCGCCGCGCACCGAGACCTCCGCCCCGCTGCCGGTCTCGCACACCAGCTCGAGCGTGTCGGCCCGCACGGTCACGCGCAGGCGCGAGCCTGCGAGCGTCACCCGGAACGTCAACGACTCCCAGTCCTGGGGCAGGCGCGGGTCGAACGTGATCTCGCCGTCGTGGTCGCGCATCCCGCCGAAGCCGAACGCCAGCGCCGACCAGGTCCCGCCGGCTGATGCGACGTGCACACCGTCGGACGCGTTGGCGTGCAGGTTCGCGAGGTCCACGAACAGCGACGACGTGAAGTACTCGAGCGCGAGCTCGTGATAGCCGACCTCGGCCGCCACGATCGACTGCACCACCCCCGAGAGGGTGGAGTCCCCCGTCGTCAACGGGTCGTAGTACTCGAAGTCCGCGAGCTTCTCCTCCGCCGTGAACTCCGACCCCTGGAGGAACAGGGCGAGCACGACGTCGGCCTGCTTGAGCACCTGGTAGCGGTAGATGACGAGCGGGTGGTAGTTGAGCAGCAGCGGCCGCTTGTCGGCCGGCGTCGCGGCCAGGTCCCAGATCTCGCGCTCCAGGAAGTGCGAGTCCTGCGGGTGGATCCCCAGGTGCTCCGCGAACGGGATGAACATCCGGTCCGCCGCCCGCGCCCACTCGGTCGTCTCGGTGACCGTGACACCGAGACGGTCGACGACCTGCTGGTACTCGTGCGGGGCCTCGACGTGCATCCGCTCGAGCATCTCGGCCGCGACGCGCAGGTTGTACCGAGCCATGACGTTCGTGAAGAGGTTGTCGCTGACGACCGTCGTGTACTCGTCCGGCCCGGTCACCCCGTGGATGTGGAAGTTGTCGTCGCCGTTGGCGCGCCAGAATCCGAGGTCGGCCCACATCCGGGCGGTCTCCACGAGGATGTCGACGCCCTCACGCTCGAGGAAGTCGACGTCGCCCGTCGCGCGCACGTACTGCATGAGCGCATACGCGATGTCGGCGTCGATGTGGTACTGGGCGGTGCCGGCCGCGTAGTAGGCCGACGCCTCCTCGCCGTTGATGGTCCGCCACGGGAACAGCGCGCCGAGCTGGGAGACCTCGCGCGCGCGGCGTCGGGCCGCCCCGAGCATCTGGTAGCGGAACCGCAGGGCGTTGCGCGCGTACCGAGGGCTCGTGTACGTGAGGAAGGGCAGGACGTAGACCTCGGTGTCCCAGAAGTAGTGACCGCTGTACCCGGAGCCGGTCAGGCCCTTGGCGGGCACACCGTTGCCCTCGGCGCGGGCCGTGGCCTGCGCGAGCTGGAAGAGGTTCCAGCGCACCGCCTGCTCGACGTCGGGCTGGCCGGGGATCTCGACGTCGGAGCGCGCCCAGAAGTCGTCGAGCCAGGCCCGCTGGTGCGCGAGCTGGGCAGTGATGCCCTCCTCCCGGACCCGGTCCAGCGACCGACGGCACCGGTCGATGAGCTCGCGCGGCGGGATCCCGCGGGAGGTGTGGTAGGCGACGGTCTTGGTCAGGCGGATGGGCTTGCCCGGCTCCGCCTGGACGCGGTAGACGTGCTTGGCGAGGTCGTTCTCGACCTGGGTCCGCAGGTCGTAGGTGTTCTCCGTGGTCATCTCGTGGTCGGCCGCGACCGCGAGCGTCATCCCCGAGTTGGTGCACCGGTAGGACAGGACCAGGCGCTCGTCGTCGCCCCACTGCGTCTGCGGCTGCAGGACCCGCTCCGCGAACTGGTTCGTCTTGCGCGGGTCGAACCCCTCGCCGAGCGAGGCTGCCCGCACGTGGTACTCGTCCTGGCCGTCCTGCCGGTTGAGGATCTGCGACGAGATCGCGACCGGGGCGGCGTCGTCGAGCATCGTGATCTCGAACGTCATGACGGCCAGGTGCCGCTCGACGAACGAGACCATCCGCTCCGAGGTGATGTGCACCCGCTTGCCCGACGGCGTGCGCCACAGCAGCTCGCGCCGCAGCACGCCGTCCGCCATGTCGAGCGAGCGCTCGTAGGAGACGAGGTCGGCGACGGGCAGCAGGAGCGGCTCGTCGTCGACGTACAGCCGGATGACCTTGGCGTCCGGAACGTTGACGATCGTCTGCCCGACCCGCGCGAACCCGTACGCCTCCTCGGCGTGGCGGATGGGCCACGTCTCGTGGAAGCCGTTGATGAACGTGCCGTGCGTGTGGGACTCGCGGCCCTCCTCGACGTTGCCGCGCAGCCCGAGGTAGCCGTTGCCGACCGCGAACAACGTCTCCGTGACGCCGTGGTCCTCGCTCGAGTAGCGGGTCTCGCGCAGCCGCCACGGGTCGACCGGGAAGCGGCTGCGGTCGAGGTCTCCCGTCGCACCGAAGACCGCTCCGGGCACCCTCATGACCGGGCTCCGCGTGCGGGACGGTCCAGGACGCTCGCGTCCAGCTCGTCGAGGTCGGCGACGACGACGTCGGCGCCGTGCTCGCGCAGGGCGTCCGCACCGACGCCACGGTCGACGCCGAGCACCAGCCCGAAGTCACCGGCCGCACCGGCCTGCACGCCCGAGATCGCGTCCTCGACCACGATCGCCTCGTGGACGGGAACCCCGAGCAGCTCGGCCGCGTACTCGTAGGTCGCTGCCGACGGCTTGCCGGCGAGCCCCTCCCGCGCGGCGACCGTGCCGTCGACCACGATCGTGAAGCGGGCGGCGAGCCCCGCCGCGGCGAGCACGGTCGGGGCGTTGCGGGACGACGAGACGACGGCGACCGCGGTGCCGGCGTCCGTCACGGCGTCGAGGAAGCGCACCGAACCGGGGTACGGGTCGATGCCCTCCTCGTCGAACATCGCGTTGACGATGCCGTCCTTGCGGTTGCCCAGGGCGCACACGGTGTCCTCGCCCGGCGGGTCGTCGGGCGTCCCGTGCGGCAGCTCGACGCCTCGCGTGGTGAGGAACGAGGCGACGCCGTCGTAGCGCGGCTTGCCGTCGATCGACGCGAAGTAGTCGGCGGACGTGTAGGGGGCGAGTGCGCGGGCCTCGCAGAACGGCGTGAAGAGCCGCTCCCAGGCGCGCATGTGGACCTCGGCGGTCGGCGTGAGCACACCGTCGAGGTCGAAGAGGACGGCTCGCAGGGCAGGCATCGTGGTCCTTCGAACGGGGGCGTGACGTGCAGGTCGTTCGGGGCGGACGACGTCGGCTGCACCCGCCGGTAAGCGTACGCACCGAACGCCCGCACGTCGAAGCCCGATCCGCAGGTGATCAGCAGGTGATCAGCAGCGCACCGGGCGGTCGGGCAGGCCCGGGATCAGTCGTGCGCGCGCTCCGCGAGGATCGCCGCGACCCGCCCGAGGTTCCCCAGCGCGGCCCGGTGCGCGTCGACGCCACCGGGTGCCACGCCGTCGGGCAGACCGCCGCCAGCCCGCGCGGCGTGGCCCGCACCGAGGACCGTGACGTCGTCCAGGGCGTCCACGGGCAGGCCGATGCGACGCCACGGCACGCTCACGAGGTCGGCGAGCGTGCCGAGGCCGGGACCGGAGCACTGCGAGACCTGCGCGGGGGGCAACCCCGCCCAGAGCCCGACGCCGCGCTCGGTCGCCTTCGCGACCGTCTCCCACAGCGGCTCGTTCCACGCGTCGAGCGACGGGGCGAGGTCGAGACCGACGGCGTCCGCCCCCGACAGCACCACGGGCGCCACCCCCACCCACGCGGGGCCGACGTGCACGACGCTGCGCGCACCGGCGTCCCGCACCGCGTCGAGGACCGGCCGCAGACCGTCGACGAGGTCGGGCCCCGCCACGGCTCGCAGCCGCGAGTACCCGGAGAACGTGGGCAGCACGCCCGCGTGCACCTGGCTGAGCAGCGGCTCCTCGACCTGCACGACGACGCCCGCCCCGGGCACCTGCCGGCGCACCGACGCGACGTGCTCGGCCAGGCCGACCGACAGCGACTCGACGAGCTCGCGCACCGCACCGCGGTCGGCGAGGACGCGGTCGCCGTGGGCGAGGTAGAGCTCGGCGGCCAGCGTCCACGGCCCCGTCACCGAGAGCGCGAGCGGCCCGTCGTAGCCCGCCGCCGCGATGGCGAGCGCCTCGACGTCCTCCGCGAGGAGTGCCGTCGCACGCCGCAGGTCGGCGCCCTCGTGGGAGGCCAGCTTCCAGCCGTGCACACCCAGCTCGACCGGCATCTCGGTGAGCAGCGCGGCCGTGCGCCCGGTCGCCTGCGCCCCCGGACCGCGCCCGGGCAGCCGGACGAGGAACGGGACCGGCACCGCCCCCGTGGGCGCGGCCGCGAGGTCCCCGAGAACCGTCAGCTGCGCCTCGAGCGGCGCACCGTCTCCTGGCCACGGCCCGTGGCCGCTCACTGCTGTCATGTCGTCCTTCTCCCGTCGAGTTTCACCCGCACATCACCCGCTCGCAGCGCCCCTCGGCCCTTGTCCGTCCCTCGTTCCAGGTGAAGGCTGAGAACGAGCGACGACGCTCGCGACCGCGGTCGTCGCGCTCGAGGACGAGCGAGGCAGACATGGGCACCACAGAGAACAGATCGACGGCGATCGCCGTGCACACCCAGGCGATCCCCGGGAACCACGCCGACGTGTTGCGGAACCTGGTGGCACCGGACTTCCACAACCACGACTCGACGCCCGGCTCCTCGGGCGGCCTGGACGGGCTCGTCGCGACCATGCACTGGTTCTCCGACGCGTTCTCCGACCAGGTCGTCGAGGTCCTGCACTGCGTGGCCGAGGGCGACCTCGTGGCGCTGCACGTGTCGTTCAGCGCCCGGCACACAGGGTACTTCCGCGGGCTCGCACCCACGGGACGGCGCTTCAGCGTCCGCGAGATGCACATGCTGCGCTTCGTGGACGGGCGCGAGGCCGAGCACTGGGCGGTCCGGGACGACGCGTGGCTGATGAAGGTCCTCGCTCAGGAGCCCGTGCCCGCGTTCGTGTGAGCGGCCGTCGGGTCCGTCGGTCGTGCGGGCGCACGGTGCGCACGGTGCGCACGCTGCACGGTGGCCTGCCCGAGCACCCGCGTGCCGTCGTACACGACGAGCGACTGACCCGCGGCAACGCCGCGCAGCGTCGTCCCGACGAGCTCGACCTCCATGCCCTCGTCGTCGGCGCCCGTGGCCCGCACCCGTGCGGCGACGGGCGTCCCGTGCGCCCGGACCTGGACCTGCGCGTCGAACCAGCCGTCACCACTCGCCGTGGCCAGGACGTCGTCGGCCAGCCACACCGCGCGGTCCCCGGAGATCCGGTCCACCGAGAGCAGCTCGGCGGGCCCGACAACCACACGGTTTGCCGTCGGCTGCACCTCCAGGACGTAGCGCGGGCGCCCGTCGGAGGCCGGGCGGTCGATCCCCAGACCCTTGCGCTGCCCGACCGTGTAGGCGTACGCGCCGTCGTGCTCCCCCAGCACCTCGCCGGAGGCATCGACGATCTCGCCCGTCCGGGCACCGAGGCGCGAGCGCAGGAAGCCCTGGGTGTCGCCGTCGGCCACGAAGCAGATGTCGTAGGAGTCGGGCTTGGCGGACACCGACAGCCCGCGCCGCGCCGCCTCGGCCCGCACCTCGTCCTTGGACTCGAAGCCGCCGAGCGGGAAGATCGCCCGCGCGAGCCGCACGGGACCCATGACGGCGAGCACGTAGGACTGGTCCTTGGCCTCGTTCGGCGAGCGGTGGAGCTCACGGACCGTGGACGTCGCCACCGTGCCGTCCGGGCCCGGTGAGGTCACCTCGCGGGTCACGACACGCGCGTAGTGCCCGGTCGCGACGGCGTCGAAGCCGAGCGCCGTCGCCTTGTCGAGCAGCGCCTCGAACTTGATGTGCTCGTTGCAGCGCACGCACGGGTTCGGGGTGCGGCCGGCCTCGTACTCCGACAGGAAGTCGGCCACGACGGTGTCCTCGAACCGCTCCGACAGGTCCCACACGTAGTAGGGGATGCCGAGCACGTCGGCCGCGCGCCGGGCGTCGCCCGCGTCCTCGATCGAGCAGCAGCCTCGCGACCCCGTGCGGAACTGGTCCCGGTTCCGCGACAGCGCCATGTGCACGCCGACGACGTCGTGCCCGGCCTCCACCGCGAGCGCCGCCGCGACCGCGGAGTCCACGCCGCCCGACATCGCCGCGAGCACCCTCATGACAGCGCTCCGGCCGACGACAGCCCGGCCGCCTGCGCGCGGGCCACGACCTCGGGCAAGGCGTCGAGGAGGCGCTCCACGTCCTGTGCCGTCGAGGTCGCGCCGAGGGAGAAGCGCAGCGCACCGCGGGCCTGCATCTCCGGGACCCCCGTGGCGAGCAGCACGTGCGACGGCTGGGGCACCCCGGCCTGGCAGGCAGAACCGGTCGAGGTCTGGATGCCCACCGAGTCCAGCAGGTAGAGCAACGAGTCGCCCTCGGCGCCCGGGAAGGTGAAGTGGGCGTTCCCGGGCAGCCGCGCGTCCCGGTCCGTCCGAGGGTCGGGTCCGTGCAGCTCGGCGTCGGGCACGATCCGGCGCACGCCGTCGATCAGGGCGTCCCGCAGGCTCCCCCACCGGATCGCGCGCTCCGCCTGCTCGCTCACGGCCTCGCCGACGGCGACCGCGAAGGAACGGATCGACGGGGCGTCGAGCGTGCCCGAGCGCACGCCCCGCTCCTGCCCGCCACCGTGCAGCACCGGGGTCAACGGCGCGTCGCGCTTCGCGAGGAGCGCACCCACACCGACCGGGCCGCCGATCTTGTGCCCGGAGACCGTGAGGGCGTCCAGGCCGCTCGCGGCGAAGTCCACGGGCACCTGGCCGACGGCCTGCACGGCGTCGGAGTGCACGGGGATGCCGTACGGGCGTGCGGCCTGCACGACCTCGCCGACGGGCTGCAGCGTCCCGACCTCGTTGTTCGCCCACATCACGGAGATCAGCGCGACCTCGTCGGCGTGCTCGTCGAGCTCCGCGCGCAGTGCGTCGACGTCCAGGCGTCCGACGGCGTCGACGGGCAGCAGGACGATCTCGGCGCCGGCGTGCTCGGCCATCCAGAACGCCGGGTCGAGCACCGCGTGGTGCTCGACCGCGGAGACGAGGATGCGCCGGCGCTGCGGCGACGTGGTGCGCCGCCCCCAGAACAGGCCCTTGATCGCCAGGTTGTCGGCCTCCGTGCCGCCCGCCGTGAAGACGACCTCGCTGGGTCGTGCACCCAGGGAGGCGGCGACCGTCTCCCGGGACTCCTCGACGACGCGCCGCGCGGCCCGACCCGCCGAGTGCAGGGACGACGGGTTGCCTGTGCGCGTCAGCTCGCCGACGAACGCCTCGACGGCCGCGGGCGACATCGGGGTCGTCGCGGCGTGGTCGAGGTAGGCGCCGGGACGTGCGCCGTGCGGGGAATCTGCGGTCACAAGGACCCAGTCTACGAACTTCGACTCACAGTCCGGACACGCCGATGACAGCAGGCGAAAACCGCTACGTTGTCGGATGATCGTGCCTGGCGAGATCCGGCCGCTCGGATCTTCGCCTACCGACCCTCCACGAGCCCTGGAAGTGGCGCACCGATGCCCGACGACGCGTCAGCCGCTGCCGTCGCAGCCCTCCCCGAGGTCCCCCGTGCCTTCGGCGGGTCCCGGCTGCGCTGGAGCGACCTGCCCGAGGACCTGCGCACCGAGATCGAGGCGGTGGCGGGTGCCCGGGTCGTCGCCGAGACGACCACGACGACCGGCTTCAGCCCGGGTCTCGCCTCGGTCCTCACGCTCGCGACCGGCGAGCGCATCTTCGTCAAGGCCGCCCGGACGGGCGACCACCGTGCGACCGCCGACCTCCACCGCGCCGAGGCGCACATCGCGATCCACCTGCCCCGACCGGTCCCCTCACCGAGGTTCTTGTGGGGGCACGGTGACACCGACTGGATCGTCCTGGCGTACGAGGCCGTTGCCGGGCGTGTGCCTCCCGTGCCGTGGCCCCTCGACGACCTCGACCGCGTCCTCGCCGCCCTCGACGTCCTCGCGCACGTACCCGGCGCCCGCGCGATGTCGCTGCCACCGGCCGGCCCGGAGCTGGCGTCGATGTCGAGCGGGTGGGCGCGCCTGCGCGCTGAACCGACGCCCACCCTTGCCCAGGACGCACCGTGGGCGGCGCAGCGTCTCGACGAGCTCGTCGCGGTCGAGCGCCACGTGCTCGTCGCGTGCGAGGGCGAGGCGATCGTGCACGGCGACATCCGGGGCGACAACGTGCTGCTCACTGCCGACGCGGCCTATCTCGTGGACTGGCCGCACGCGATGCGCGGGGCACCGTGGCTCGACCTCGCGCTCTTCCTGCCGAGCGTGCTGATGCAGGGCGTCGACGACCTCGTCGCCCCCGTCATGCGGAGCCGCGCGGCAGCCCGCGACGGCGGGGCGTGGGCGGCCCGGCGGTTCGCCGAGCACCCGCTCGGGGCCAGGGTGCACCCTGGCGACCTCCGCGCGGTCGTCGCCGGGATCGCCGGCTACTTCCTCGACTCCGCGCGCAAGCCGCCGCCGCCCGACGGCCCGGGCCTCCGGCCGTTCCAGCGGGCGCAGGGCATCGCGGCCGTAGCCTGGCTGGAGGAGCTCGGTATCTGAGCCGCCGGTTCAGCCCTTGTGCTCTCGGATGACCTGCGCGGCCTGCGGGAGGACGTCGGCGAGGTCGCCGACGACCGCGAAGTCGCTGATCTCGAAGAGCGGGCACTCGGGGTCGCTGTTGACCGCCACGATCACCTGCGACGCCTGCATGCCCCCGCGGTGGTGCGGCGCCCCGGAGATGCCCGCACCGATGTACAGCCGCGGTGCGACGGTCACGCCCGTCTGCCCGACGAACTCGTCGAACCAGCCCTCGTAGACCGCGTCACGGCTCGCGCCGACCGCCGCGCCGAGCGCGTCGGCGAGGTCCTCGACGGGGCCGAAGTCACCGTCGGTGCCCCGGCCGCCCGCGACGACGACCGCCGCCTCGGCGAGCGACGGCCGGCCCCCGACCGCACGCTCGTGCACCTCGCGCGAGACGCTGCGCGCGACCGTGGCCAGCTCGCTCACCTCGACGGCGAAGCCCTCGACCTCGGTCGCCACGGCGACCGGTGCCGGCTCGGGGACGATCGAGTTCGGGCGGACCGTGAAGACGGCCGTCTCCGTGCGCACGACGCACGACGTGTCCCACGACCCGGCGAAGACCCGCTTGCCCGCCACGAGCGACCCCGCGGGCGGTGCGTCGGCGAGCTCGGGGCCCGGCTCCGCGCTCTCGGTGACGGACGTCGCGTCGATCACCAGACCGGCACCCGTGAGGTGGGCGAGGCGCGCGGCGGCCTCCTTGTTCGCGAAGGTCGCCGAGAGGATCACGGCGTCGGCGTCCCGCAGGCGCAGCGCCGCCGCGAGCGCCTCGGCCACCACGGGCGAGAGGTGGGCGTCGTCGCCGCCGCGCACGGCGGCCGGGAGCTCGGCCTGCAGCACGATCTCGACGCCGTAGGCGCTGAGCTGCGCGAGCGTGGGCACGCTGGGCGCCTCGAGCGTGACGGCCTCGACGCGGCCGAGGCCGCGCGCGATCGTCAGCAGCTCGAGCGCCGAGGACCGCAGCTCGGTGGCGGGGGTGTCCAGGAGAACGAGGACGGTGCGGTTGGTGCGGGGGGTCGTCTGCTCGGTCATCGGTGCGCCTCTCAGACCAGCTCGTTGCGGATGAGGTACTCGGCGAGGGCGCGGCCGCCCTCGCCCTTGTCGACGACGAGCTCGACGTCGGGCCGCGGCGGCCGCGGGGTCGCGGCGAGGACGTGCGTGCGGGCCCCGGCGGCGCCCACGGTCGCGGGGTCGAGACCCAGGTCCGCGAGGGTCCACTCCTCCACCGTCTTCGACCGCGCCGCCATGATGAGCTTGAAGTTCGGGAAGCGCGGCGAGTTGGCGTGGTCGGTCACGCTCACGACTGCCGGCAGCGGCGCGACGAGCTCCTCGGTCACGCCGTCGAGCTCGCGGGTGATGCGGGCCTCGCCGTCCGCCACCTCGAGGCGTGCGGCGAGCGTGAGCTGCCCGAGCCCGAGCTCGGCGGCCAGCAGCGCCGGGACGACGGAGCCGAGCCCGTCGAGCGCCGCCATGCCGGTGATCACGAGGTCGACGGGCGCCTCCTCCGCTAGCCGGCGCACCGCGGCCGCGAGCGCCCGCGCCGTGCCGAAGTAGTCGGACCCGGCGAGCGCGTCGTCGCTCACGCGCACCCCGCGGTCGACCCCCAGCTGGTAGGCCTTGCGCACGGCGGTGTCGGCCTCGGGTCCCGCGATGGTCACGGCGACGATCTCGCTCACCGCCCGCTCGTCCTCGGGCAGCGACTCGATGATGCGCAGGGCGGCCTCGAGGGCGTTCTCGTCGAGCTCGTTGAGCGTGCCCTCCTCCGCGGACCGCACCACCCGCCCGTCGGCGAAACCTCGCTCGGCATGGATGTCCGGGACGTACTTGACGGCGACGACGATCCGCATCGGGTGATCACTCCCTGTGAGCTGGTGGCCCTGAGTCGACGCGGGCACCTGAGCCCGCCGACAGTCGGAAGGTTACCGCTCCGTGGCGCACCCGCGAGGAGGGCACCCACGGTGAGATGACGCACACCGCCGCACCGGTCGCCGCCGCGGACCCGTCACAATGGTCGGGTGCACGAGCCACCCGTCCCCCGTCCCGCCGTCCGTCCCACGGACCGTCACGGCCACGTCCCCCCGCTCGGCGTCCACGTCACCGACGGGGGCGTCGACGTCGCGGTGCTCGCCTCGCACGCCACCGCGGTCGACCTGTGCCTCATCGACGACGGCTCCCCCGCCGGGTTCAGCGAACGGCGGGTGCCCCTGGAAGGCCCGACCTACGGCGTCTGGCACGCCCACGTGCCCGGCGTGCACGAGGGGCAGCGGTACGGCTTCCGGGTGCACGGGCCGTGGGACCCGGCCGCGGGGCTGCGCCACAACCCCGCCAAGCTGCTCGTCGACCCGTACGCGCGGGGGCTCGTCGGCGAGCTCGACCACGACCCCGCCGTGTGCGGGCACGTCGCGACGGGCGACCCGCGTGACGGCGGGCTCTCCGGCGACGCGTACGGCCCGGCCGACGACCGCGACTCCCTGCCGCACGTGCCGCACTCGGTGGTCGTCGCCCCGCGGGACCACCACCCGCCGGTCCGGCGCCCGCACGTGCCGTGGGCGGACACGGTCGTCTACGAGGCGCACGTGCGCGGCCTGACCCACGGACTCGAGGCGTTGCCCCCGGAGCTGCGGGGCACGTACGCGGGCCTCGCGCACCCCGCGACGATCGAGCACCTGCACTCGCTCGGGGTCACCACGCTCGAGCTGCTGCCGATCCACGCGTTCGCGAGCGAGCAGCACCTCGTCGCGAAGGGGCTGACGAACTACTGGGGCTACTCGACCCTCGGGTTCTTCGCCCCGCATGCGCCCTACGCGACCCGGGCGGCGCGCGAGGCGGGGCCGAGCGCCGTCCTCGACGAGGTCCGCGGCATGGTCCACCTGCTGCACGAGGCCGGCATCGAGGTGCTCCTCGACGTCGTGTACAACCACACCTGCGAGGGCGGCCCGGACGGCCTGCACGTGTCGTGGCGCGGCCTGGACAACGCCGTCTACTACCTGCACGACGGGTCCGCGCCGGCGACCCTCGCGGACGTCACCGGCACCGGCAACACGCTCGACTTCCGCCGGCCGCGGGTCATCCAGATGGCCCTGGACTCGTTGCGGTTCTGGGCCGAGGAGGTGGGTGTCGACGGCTTCCGCTTCGACCTCGCCGTCACCCTCGGTCGCGGCGAGCACGGCTACGACCCGAACCACCCGTTCCTCGTCGCCCTGCAGACGGACCCCGTCCTGTCCGGCCTCAAGCTCGTCGCCGAGCCCTGGGACGTCGGGCCCGGTGGGTGGCGCACCGGGCAGTTCCCGCCGCCGTTCGCCGAGTGGAACGACCGGTTCCGCGACGCGACGCGCCAGTTCTGGCTCGCCGACGCCCGCGAGGCCTCCCACGGCCGCCAGGGCCACGGCGTGCGCGAGCTCGCGACGCGCCTCGCGGGGTCCGCCGACCTGTTCGGGCACTCCGACCCGCCGCTCGTGCGCGGTCCGGTCGCCTCCGTCAACTACGTCACGGCGCACGACGGCTTCACCCTCGCCGACCTCGTCGCCTACGAGCACAAGCGCAACGAGGCCAACGGCGAGGACGGGCGCGACGGCACGAACGACAACCGCTCGTGGAACCACGGGTTCGAGGGCCGGCTCGACACGGTGGCGAGCGGGACGGAGGCCCATCTCGAGCCCGGCGTCGAGATCGCCCCGCTGCGGCGGCGGTCGATCCGCAACCTGCTGGCGACCCTGATCCTCGCGGCGGGCACACCCATGCTCACCGCCGGCGACGAGTCCGGTCGCAGCCAGCGGGGGAACAACAACGCCTACGCGCAGGACAACGAGATCTCGTGGGTGTCGTGGGACCTGTCCCCCTGGCGCCAGGACCTGCGCGCGACGACCGCGCA
The DNA here is from genome assembly GCF_026163685.1 of Oerskovia flava. Classification (GTDB taxonomy): domain Bacteria; phylum Actinomycetota; class Actinomycetes; order Actinomycetales; family Cellulomonadaceae; genus Oerskovia_A; species Oerskovia_A flava. The sequence continues at coordinate 250,210 of NZ_JAOXSR010000004.1, read as the reverse complement.
CCTGCTGGCCCTGCGACGCGAGCACCCGGCGCTGCGCGCCGACTCGTTCTTCCTGGGGCAGCCGCGGCACACCGTCACCGAGCGGGTCCCCGACCTCGCGTGGTTCACGGCCGTCGGCACCGTCGTCGACCACGACACCTGGCACGATCCCGCGACCCGGACCCTGCAGATGATCCGCACCGCGCCGGTCGCCGGCGCCCGCGACGTCCTCGTCGTGCTGAACGGGTCCCTCGACGCCGTACCGGCCACGCTCGCGAACGCGCGGTCGGAACCCGTGGGATGGGAGCTCGTCTGGGACTCGAACTGGGAGCACCCCGACGACCGTGAGAGCTCGAACGGGGACCTGCACGTGCAGGCCGGGGACGAGGTCCAGCTCGAGCCGCTGAGCGTGCACGTCTACACCGCCGAGCAGGCGCTGGAGCTGCCCGACGCGAGCCCGTCCGTCTGAGCGCCGAGCGCGTCCGCGTGAGCGCCGCGCGCGGCGGCGCTGGGCTAGGGTCGGCGCATGGACGACGACGGGGTCGACAGGGTGCACCGGGCGGCGGCTGGCGCCGGTGACACCGCGGACGTGATCGTGGTCGGCGCAGGGCTCTCGGGCCTCGTCGCGGCGACCGAGCTGACGGCGGCCGGCAAGCGGGTGCTGCTCCTCGAGCAGGAGCCACCCGCCAGCCTGGGCGGGCAGGCGTGGTGGTCGTTCGGCGGCCTGTTCCTCGTGGGCTCGCCCGAGCAGCGCAGGCTCGGGGTGCACGACGACGTCGAGCTCGCGTTCGACGACTGGCTCGGCTCCGCGCAGTTCGCCCCGGGCGCCGACCGCGGCGAGGGCCCCGACCGCTACGGGTACGCCTGGGCGCAGGGTTTCGTCGACTTCGCGAGCGGGGAGCTGCGCTCGTGGCTGCACGCGAAGGGCGTGCGCTGGTTCCCGCTCGTCCAGTGGGCCGAACGCGGCGGCTACCCCGCCGGCGGGCACGGCAACACCGTCCCGCGCTTCCACGTGACGTGGGGCACCGGACCGGCGATCCTCGAACCCTTCGTCGCCGCAGCGCTCGACGCCCGTGCCGCCGGTCTGCTCGACGTCCGCTTCCGGCACCGCGTGACGTCCCTCGTGCTCACCGACGGTGCTGTCACCGGCGTCCGGGCCGAGGTCCTCGCCCCGGACCGCGCCGGGCGCGGCGTCCCCACCTCACGGGCCGTCGTCGGCGAGGTCGAGCTGTCGGCGAGCGCCGTCGTCGTCTCCTCCGGCGGGATCGGGGCCGACCACGAGCTCGTGCGCTCGCGGTGGCCCGCGGCTGCGGGCACGCTGCCCGGGCGCATGCTGTCCGGGGTGCCGGACTCGACCGACGGACTGATGATCGGCGTCGCGGCGGGCGCAGGCGCGGCGGTCGTGCACGAGGACCGGATGTGGCACTACCCCGAGGGGATCGCCAACCACTCCCCCGTGTGGTCGGACCACGGGATCCGCATCCTGCCCGGCCCGAGCTCGCTGTGGCTCGACGCCGACGGCGGCCGGCTGCCCGCGCCGCTGTTCCCCGGCTTCGACGCGCTCGGCGCGCTGCAGCACGTCACGTCGCGCGGCGACGACCACTCCTGGTTCGTGCTCAACCAGGCCATCATGGAGACCGAGTTCGCGCTGTCCGGCTCCGAGCAGAACCCGGACCTGACCGGCAAGAACCTCGCCCTCCTCGCGCAACGGGTCCTGCCGCGAGCCGTGGGCCCGGTCGCACGCTTCGCCGCCGAGTCGCCCGAGTTCGTGCGAGGCTCGACGCCGTCCGAGCTCGCCGCCGGGATGAACGCGCTCACCGCCGCGACGCAGGGCTCGCGCGGGCACGTCGACGCGGTCGCGCTCGCCCGGACCATCGCCCTGCGCGACGCCCAGGTGCGCTCGGGCCTCGGCAAGGACCACCAGGTCGTCGCCACGGCGATGGCGCGCCGGTTCCGCGTGGACCGGATGATCCGGGTCGCGCCGCCCCGGCCGCTGACCACACCGCAGGACGGGCCGCTCGTCGCGGTGCGGCTGTCGGTGCTGACGCGCAAGACGCTCGGCGGACTGCACACCGACACGAGCGCACGCGTGCTCCGCGCGGACGGCTCGCTGCTGCCGGGCCTGTGGGCCGTCGGCGAGGCCGCGGGGTTCGGCGGCGGCGGCGTGCACGGCCACCGCGCGCTCGAGGGCACCTTCCTCGGGGGGTGCCTCTACTCCGGCCGGGTCGCCGGCCGCGCCCTGGCCGCCGAGCTCACCTGACCCTCCGCCCCCGGCCACACCCCGGCGAGGTAGAACCCAGGCTCGCGAGGTAGAACGCCAGTCAGGCACTGGGGTTCTACCTCGCGCACGGAGGGTCTACCTCGTGGGCAGGGCAGTGCCGGTAGGGTCCCCAGCATGAACGTGCCCGGCGACGCGTCCCCTCCCCCCGCGCGTGACGCCGTCGGGCACCTGGATGCCGCAGGCTGCGAACGGTTCTTCCGCCGCAACGGTCTGCCGCTCCTGGTGGAGAACCACTCGCTCGGCCGCGACGTGTACGGCCGGTCCGCCCCCTTCCTGCTCGTGGTGCTGCTCGCCGAGCTCAGCGGCGCGGTGCGCTCCACCTGGCCCGCCTGGGCGAACGTGCTCGCGCTCGTCGGTGCCGTCCTGCTCGTCGGGGGCGCCTACGCGGGACTCAACGTGCTGCGGGGGCGGCGCTGGTCGACCCTGCCGCAGTCCGTCGGCGTGCCGGAGCTGACCTTCTTCGTCCTCGCACCCGCCGTCCTGCCGGTCGTGTTCGGCGGGCAGTGGGGCGAGGGCCTGGTCACCGCCGGGGGCAACCTCGTCCTGCTCGGCGTGATCCGCTTCGTCGTCGGCTACGGGCTGCTCGCGTCCCTGTGGTGGGGCATGGCGCGGGTCGTCGACGAGCTCGGCACGTCGCTCCTGCGCCTCGTGCGGCTGCTCCCGCTGCTCATGGTGTTCTCGCTCGTGCTGTTCTACAACGCCGAGGTCTGGCAGGTGTTCGACCGCACGCACGGCGCCGCGGACCTGATCCTCGGAGCGTTCTTCGCGCTGATCATCCTCACGTTCGTCGCGCTGCGCGTCCCCGGCGAGGCGCGCGCGGCGCTGCGCGACGCGGCGGACGACGTCCCCGGTGGCAGGACCGCCGCCGACCTCACCCGGTCGCAGCAGGTCAACCTCAGCGCGATGATCGCCACCAGCCAGCTGCTCCAGGTGATCGTCGTGAGCGTCGGGATGGGGCTGTTCTTCGTCGGCCTCGGCATGCTGACGATCACGCCCGAGGTCATGGCGCTGTGGACCGTCGAGGGCGGGGTGTGGCAGGAGGCGGTCGGGCTGGGCGGTACACAGCTCGTGCTCACGCAGACGCTCCTGCGGGTGTCCGTAGCGATCGCGACGTTCACCGGGCTCTACTACGCCATCTCGGTCCAGGTCGACGCGGTGTACCGCGAGGAGTTCGTCGAGGGCATCGGCACCCAGCTGCGCGACGTCCTCGCCGCACGGGTGCGCTACCTCGACCTCGTCGACCGGTCCCCCGCGCCGAGATAGAACCTCTCTGCGCGAGGTAGAACGCCAGCGCGCGACGGGCGTTCTACCTCGCGCACAGGGGTTCTACCTGGGCGGACCGGGGTTCTACCTGGGCGGACGGCGGCGGCGTGCGTCCCAGAGCCGGCGGCCCAGCGCGACCGGGTCGGCGAGATCCGCCCAGGTGACGCGCACGATCCACCACCCCGCCGCGACGAGCGCCGCGTGCCGGTCCTGCTCGTCCCGCCGCACCTGCTCGGGGTCGCCGAACTGCCCGCCCGAGTACTTCGCCGCGCCGTCGAACTCGATCCCCACCCGCAGCTCGGGCCAACCGAGATCGACCCAGAAGGTCCCGAGGCGCGTGCGGACGGCGACCTGGCTCACCGGCGTCGGGCAGCCGGCGTCGATCGCCGCGAGACGGACGAGCGTCTCGCCCGGCGAGCCCGAACCCGGGTCCACGAGCCCCAGCACACGCCGCGCCCGGACCACTCCCCGCGTGCCCGCCGCCTCCTCGAGGACCCGGTCCACGAGCGCGACGTCCAGCCCGAGCCGCAGCGCGGAGTCCGCCACGACGAGGCCACCCGCAGGTGGGAGCGAGCGGGCGCAGTCCACGACGGTGCGCTCCAGGCTGGTGACCGGGACGCCGTCGAGCACGCCCTGGTCCCTGGTCGGCAACGGCGTCCAGTGCCGTCGCAGGCCTGGGTCCGCGGTGCGCTGCACCCGCGGGTTCGTGAGCTGGGTCAGGTGGACCAGCGGCGGAGTGCGCCACGTCCAGCAGCCCCAGAGCAGGGCAGCGGTCTCGTGGCTGAACCAGTACGGCGTCGTGAAGCGGTCCGCGACGCCTCTGACCTGGGCGAGGATCCGTGCGTCGCGGTCGCGGGCGTCCTCGTTGTCGGGCGCGGTGGTGCCCGACGTCGGTGGGCCGGGCAGGTAGACACCTCGCCGGACGCGGACGAGCGTCCCGTCCCGCGCGCGCCGCGCGAGCTCTGCGCGGTGCGACGGGTCGTAGGGCACCGCGGGCGGGACGATGCCCGGGCCGTTGCCGGCGACGAGCTGGCCGGGTGGCGGGAGCGTGCCCGAAGCGCGCCGGGCGGCGGCGTCGCGCAGGGCGGACCGGAGGACGCCACGGGGTGTCGTCTCGAGCTTCCTCATGCGCTCAGCGTGCCGAATGAGACCACCCAAGACGGGGAGCTCCCCCACATCTGTGGACAACTCCCGCCGAGGTAGAACGCCCGTCGCCGAGGTAGAACCCTGGTACGCAACCAGAGCTCTATCTCGGCGACAGGGGCTCTACCTCGGGGTCAGGCGTTCGCGACGAGGCCCAGCTCGACCGGGCTCGCGAGGCCGTCGTGGCGCGGGACGATGCGCACGGTGTAGCCGAACGGTCCGGACGCCTCCAGCTCGACGGTGCCGGCGAACGCGTGCCGGCCCGCCTCGTAGGACTCCGCGAGCGCGAGCGGCTGCACGGAGAACTCCTCGATGACGTCGGCCTCGGTGACACGCCCGTGCACGACCTGCACCTCGACGTCCTGCGGCGACAGGTCGCCGAGGGAGACGTAGGCCCGCACGGTCAGGGTGTCCCCGACCTGCGGCACCTCACCGATGCCCCCGGACTCGAGGTGGTCGACGCGCACGTGCGACCAGCCGTCGCGCACCGTGCGCTTCCAGCGGGCGAGCTCGCGTGCCGGCCCGTAGCCGCCGCGGTCGAGCGTCCGCCCGGCGACAGCCGCCGGTGCGTAGAGCCGGTGCACGTACTCCGAGACCATCCGGGTCGCCTGGACCTTCGGGCCGAGCGTCGCGAGGGTGTGGCGCACCATCTCGAGCCACCGGCCCGGCACGCCGTCGGCGTCACGGTCGTAGAACCGGGCGGCGACCTGCGTCTCGACGAGGTCGTACAGCGCAGCGGCCTCGAGGTCGTCACGACGGTCGGGGTCCTCGACGCCGTCGGCGGTCGGGATCGCCCAGCCGTTCTCGCCGTCGAACCACTCGTCCCACCACCCGTCGAGGATCGACAGGTTGAGCCCGCCGTTGAGCGCCGACTTCATCCCCGACGTCCCCGACGCCTCGAGCGGGCGCAGCGGGTTGTTGAGCCAGACGTCGCAGCCCGGGTAGAGCGACTGCGCCATCGCGATGTCGTAGTTCGGCAGGAAGACGATGCGGTGGCGCACGTCGTGCTCGTCGGTGAAGCGCACGAGCTGCTGGATGAGGCGCTTGCCCTGGTCGTCGGCCGGGTGCGACTTCCCGGCGACGATGAGCTGCACGGGCCGCTCGGGGTGCAGCAGCAGCGCGCGCAGCCGCGCCGGGTCGCGCAGCATGAGCGTGAGGCGCTTGTACGTCGGCACCCGCCGGGCGAACCCGATGGTCAGCACGTCGGGCGACAGGACGTCGTCGACCCAGCCGAGCTCGGCCGGGCTGGCGCCGCGCTCCCGCCACGACTTGCGCACGCGGTGGCGCGCCTCGTCGACGAGCTGGGCGCGCAGCTCGCGGCGCATGCCCCACAGCTCGGCGTCGCCGATGCCGCCCTCGTGCTCGCCGCGCAGCCAGCCCGACGACGCGACCTCGGCCGTGAGCTCGTCCAGCCCGAGCCGGTCGCTCGCGAGCGCCGCGAGCTTGGGGTCGACCCAGGTGGGCGAGTGGACACCGTTGGTGATCGACGTGATGGGGACCTCGCGGGCGTCGAAGCCCGGCCACAAGCCCTCGAACATCCCGCGCGAGACCTCGCCGTGGAGCAGGGAGACCCCGTTCGCGCGACCGCCGAGGCGCAGCCCCATGACGGCCATGTTGAACACGGTCGGGTCGCCGCCCTCGTAGTCCTCGGCGCCGAGCGCGAGGATCTCGTCGAGGGGGACGCCGTCGATGGCGTTGTCGCCGCCGAAGTACTGGGCGACGAGGTCCGCACCGAACCGGTCGATGCCGGCCGGCACGGGGGTGTGGGTCGTGAAGACCGTCGCGGCCCGCACGGCCTCGAGCGCCTCGGGGACCGTGAGGCCCTGCTCGGCCACGAGCTCGCGGATGCGTTCGACGCCGAGGAACCCGGCGTGCCCCTCGTTGGTGTGGTAGACCTCGGGCGCCGGTGCGCCGGTGAGCCGCGACCACAGCCGCAGCGCGCGCACACCACCCACGCCGAGCAGCAGCTCCTGCTGGAGGCGGTGCTCGCCGCCGCCGCCGTAGAGCCGGTCGGTGACCTTGCGCGCGGCCTCGTCGTTGCCCGGGACGTTCGAGTCGAGCAGCAGCAGCGGGACCCGGCCGACGGCGGCGACCCAGACGTGGGCGTGCAGCGACCGGCCGCCGGGCAGCGCGAGGGTGACGCGGGCGGGCGTGCCGTCGTCCTCGCGCAGGATGGTCAGGGGCAGCCCGTCGGGGTCGAGCAGCGGGTACGTCTCGACCTGCCACGCGTCGCGCGTCAGGGACTGCTTGAAGTACCCGGCGCCGTACAGGAGCCCGACGCCGACGATCGGCACCCCGAGGTCGGAGGCGCTCTTGAGGTGGTCGCCCGCGAGGATGCCGAGTCCGCCGGAGTACTGGGGCAGCACGGACGTGATGCCGAACTCGGGCGAGAAGTAGGCGATGGCGGCGGGCAGGCCCGCGCCCTCGGCGGACGCCGCCGCGTCCTGCTCCTGGTACCACAGGGGATCCTCGAGGTAGCGGCGCAGGTCGGCGGCGGCCGCGCGGACCTGCTCGACGAAGTGCTCGTCGCTCGCGAGACCGGCGAGCCGCTCGGAGCCGAGCGCGCCGATCAGGGCGACCGGGTCGCCCTTGACGGTCGCCCACAGCTCGGGGTCGATCCCGGCGAAGAGGTCGCGGGTCGGGGCGTGCCACGACCAGCGGAGGTTGTGCGCGAGGTCGTCGAGCGACTGCAGCGCGGCGGGCAGGACGGTGCGGACGGTGAATCGTCGGATCGCTCTCACGGGTCTGACCTTACGCAGGTGCGCAAGGGGGTGGTGCACCGCTGTGTGCACCGACGTGTAACGCTTGCATGAACTTTCTGGCGTTGATCGCGCCACGACGCGTCCGGGCGAACCCCGCTAGCGCATGCCACCGCACCCGGTGTCTCGATACCGTGAGCACGTGACTGCACCCGCCGCCCGTTCCCGCCGCCCGTCGACCGGGTCCGCTCCGACCGTCGCTCGCACGCCAGCACCCGAACCTGCTCCTCACACTTCACCCGGGGCTACGCCCACGCCCGACCCCGCCGTCGCGCCCGCCCGGTCCGTCTCGGCGACCGGCGGACCGGGCATCGGCCGCATCCCCGTCCTGGAGCTGTCCCCCGTCGTCGAGGGCGGCCGGTGGCCGGCGAAGGCCGTGGTCGGCGAGATGGTGCCGATCGAGGCGACGGTGTTCCGCGAGGGTCACGACGCCGTCGCGGCGACGGCCGTGCTCGTCGGCCCGGACGGTTCCGTCCACTCGCGCGCGCCCATGGTCGACGTCGCCCCCGGCCTCGACCGCTTCCGGGCGACGGTCCAGCCCGACGCGCTCGGCGACTGGTCGTTCCGCGTCGAGGCGTGGAGCGACCCGTACGGCACGTGGGTGCACGACGCGACGATCAAGATCGAGGCGGGCGTCGACGTCGACCTCATGCTCGCCGAGGGGGTGCGGCTGTTCGACCGCATCGCGGACGTCCCGGGCCGCGACGCGGCCGACACGCGCACGGTCGCCGACGCCGCCGCGGCGCTCGCGGACACGACCCGCCCGGCGCTGGCCCGGCTCGCGGCCGCGACCTCCCCCGAGGTGCACGAGGCGCTGGGGCGCAGCCCGCTCCGCGACCTGGTCTCGCCGTCGGTCACGTACCCGCTCGAGGTGCAGCGCCCGCTCGCGCTCGCCGGGTCCTGGTACGAGATGTTCCCCCGCTCGGAGGGCGCCCGCCGCCTGAAGAACGGCACCTGGCGGTCGGGGACCTTCACGAGTGCGGCGCGGCGGCTGCCCGCGATCGCGGCCATGGGGTTCGACGTCGTCTACCTCACCCCGGTGCACCCGATCGGCCGGACGCACCGCAAGGGCCGCAACAACTCGCTCACGGCGCTGCCGGGCGACCCGGGCTCCCCCTACGCGATCGGCTCCGCGGACGGCGGCCACGACGCGATCCACCCGGAGCTGGGCAGCGAACGCACGTTCAAGGCGTTCGTCCGCGAGGCGCGGCGCCACCGCATGGAGGTGGCGATCGACCTCGCCCTGCAGTGCTCGCCGGACCACCCGTGGGTCACGGAGCACCCGGAGTGGTTCACGACGCGCGCGGACGGCTCGATCGCGTACGCGGAGAACCCGCCGAAGAAGTACCAGGACATCTACCCGCTGAACTTCGACAACGACCCCGAGGGCATCTACGCCGAGGTGCTGCGGGTCGTGCGCGTGTGGATCGACCGGGGCGTGACGGCGTTCCGCGTCGACAACCCGCACACCAAGCCGCTGGAGTTCTGGGAGTGGCTGCTCGCCGAGGTGCGGCGCACGAACCCCGAGGTGATCTTCCTGTCGGAGGCGTTCACCAAGCCCGCGATGATGCACACGCTCGCGCGGATCGGGTTCCACCAGTCCTATACGTACTTCACGTGGCGCAACACGAAGACCGAGCTGGCGGAGTACCTCGAGGAGGTCTCCGGCCCCGCGGGCGCCTACATGCGGCCGTCCTTCTGGCCGACGACGCACGACATCCTCCCGCCCTACCTGCAGCACGGCGGGGTGGCCGGGTTCGCGATCCGCGCCGCGCTCGCCGCGACCGGCGCCCCCACCTGGGGGGTGTACGCCGGGTACGAGCTGGTGGAGAACGTGCCCCGCCCGGGCGTCGAGGAGCAGATCGACAACGAGAAGTACGAGTTCAAGCCCCGCGACTGGGCCGCGGCGGACGCGATCGGCATCTCGACCCTGCTCACCCGGCTCAACGAGATCCGTCGCGAGCACCCAGCGCTGCGCCAGCTGCGCAACCTCACGGTGCACCCGACGAGCAACGACCAGGTGCTGGCGTTCTCCCGCCACCTGCCGGGCCGGCACACCGCCGACGGCGAGGACGACACGATCATCGTGGTCGTCACCCTCGACCCGTGGCACACCCAGGAGGCCGTCGTGTACCTCGACCTGCCCGCGATCGGCCTCGACGCGCCGGCCGACGCCGACCCGTTCGCGCCGAGGTTCGTCGCCCACGACGTCCTCTCGGGCGCCAGCTTCGGCTGGGGTGCGCAGCCCTTCGTCCGCCTCGACCCGCAGCAGCAGGTCGCCCACATCGTGCACGTGAGGAACCCGTGACGGCCCACGACCCGGCCCCGGTGCCGGCCCCGACCCAGCCCGTCCCGGTGGCGGCCCTGCCGCCGCGGCGCCAGCCGGCTCCGCCGCACGCCGCGAAGCCCGGTCTCTCGGACGACCCCGACTGGTACAAGACCGCGGTCTTCTACGAGGTGATCGTGCGGGCGTTCTCCGACTCGGACGGCTCCGGGTCCGGAGACCTGCGCGGGCTCATCGACCGCCTCGACTATCTGCAGTGGCTCGGCATCGACGCGCTGTGGCTGCCGCCGTTCTACCCCTCGCCGCTGCGCGACGGCGGGTACGACGTCGCCGACTACACGGCGATCGCGCCGCAGTACGGCACGACGGCGGACTTCGCCGAGCTCATCGCGGCGGCGCACGAGCGGGGCATCCGGGTCGTCATCGACCTCGTGATGAACCACACGAGCGACCAGCACCCGTGGTTCCAGGCGTCGCGCGCCGACCCCGAGGGCCCGTACGGCGACTTCTACGTGTGGTCGGACGACAACACGCGCTACCAGGACGCGCGGATCATCTTCGTCGACACCGAGACGAGCAACTGGACCTTCGACCCGGTGCGCCGCCAGTACTTCTGGCACCGGTTCTTCTCCCACCAGCCGGACCTCAACTTCGAGAACCCGCGCGTCGCGGACACGATGCTCGACGTCGCGCGGTACTGGCTGCAGCTCGGCGTCGACGGGTTCCGGCTGGACGCCGTGCCCTACCTGTTCGAGTCCGAGGGCACGAACTGCGAGAACCTGCCCGAGACGCACGCGTTCCTGCGCCGGGTGCGGGCGATGGTCGACGCCGAGTTCCCGGGGCGGATCATGCTCGCCGAGGCCAACCAGTGGCCGCGCGACGTCGTGGACTACTTCGGCACGGAGGAGGAGCCGGAGTGCCACATGTGCTTCCACTTCCCCGTGATGCCCCGGATCTACTACGCGATCCGCGACCAGCGAGCGAACCACATCGTCGAGATCCTCGCCGACACGCCCGCGATCCCGCCGAACGCCCAGTGGAGCACGTTCCTGCGCAACCACGACGAGCTCACGCTCGAGATGGTCTCGACCGAGGAGCGCGCCTCGATGTACGGGTGGTTCGCGCCCGACCCCCGGATGCGCGCGAACGTGGGGATCCGTCGTCGGCTCGCTCCCCTGCTCGACAACTCCCGCAAGGAGGTCGAGCTCGCCCACGCGCTCCTGCTGTCGCTGCCGGGCAGCCCCTGCCTGTACTACGGCGACGAGATCGGCATGGGCGACAACATCTGGTTGCCCGACCGGGATGCCGTGCGCACCCCCATGCAGTGGACGCCGGACCGCAACAGCGGGTTCTCGACCGCGGACCCGGGCAAGCTCTACCTGCCGCTCGTCCAGTCGCTCGTGCACAACTACACGTACATCAACGTCGAGGCGCAGCTCGCCCAGCCGACGTCGTTGCTGCACTGGGTGCACGGCATGCTCGCCGTGCGGCGCCAGCACCCGGCGCTCGGCACGGGCGAGTTCGTCCCGCTCGAGACGGACAACGACGCGGTGCTCGCGTTCCTGCGCCGCTCCGAGACCGAGACGCTGCTGTGCGTCGCGAACCTGTCCGCGACGGCCCGGACCGCGACCGTCCGCCTCCCGGGGGAGGTCGGCACCAAGCTCGTGGACGTGTTCGGCGGGGCCACGTTCCCCTCGGTGAGCGAGGACGGGGACGTCGTGATGACATGGGGCTCGAGGGACTTCTACTGGCTCACGGTGTCGTAGCCGGCGCCGCCCCGGGCCACGCAGTGGACGGACCCGACCGACCCGAGCCGATCGCAGGAGCTGACACGATGCCCACCACCGGACCGTCCGACGTGCGGGTCGACGCCCGTCGGCCCGCCCGCCGCACGGAGGTGCCTGACGCGGAGCTCCTCGAGCTGCTCGACGCGTGGATGCCGGCGCGCCGCTGGTACCCCGTCAAGGGGGTCGTGGTGCGGCACGTGCCGTGGGTGTCCTACGAGCTGTCGGTTCCGAGCACGACGGCCGCCACGTGGCCCGGAGTGCGGGTGGTCGTGCACCTCCTGCGCCTCGTCGGGGACGGGGTCGACCTCGTCGTGCAGGTGCCGCTCGTGCTCGTGCCGGAGAGCACGCCGCCCCTCGTCGGTGGTGCCCCCGGCATGCCGGGGGCGCCCGCCGCCACCCTGCTCGGCTACGTCTCGGGCGACGAGCGCACCGACGACGTCGTCGCGGTGCACGACGGCGCGGCGCACCCCGCGTGCTGGGCTGCGCTCCTCGAGCACGCGGCCTGGGAGAGCGAGGCGCCGGCGTCGCTGGACCTCGCCGGGGCGCGCGCGCTCGCGGTCGAGCAGTCCAACAGCTCGGTGGTCCTGCCGCACACCGCGGGCGGCACCATGATGAAGGTGCTGCGTGCCCTCGCGATCGGGCCGAACCCCGACGTGACGATCCCGCGGGCGCTCACGGCGACCGGCTGGAAGGGCGTGCCGGCACCCGTCGCGACCCTCACGGTCTCGTGGGAGCCGGGCGACGTGCCCGCCAGCTCGACGACGCTCGCCGACGACCGTACCGCCGACCTCATGATCCTCAGCGAGCTCGTCGACGGAGCCCGGGACGGCTTCGAGCTGGCCTGCGCGTACGCGGGGCGGGACACGTCCTTCGCGGAGCTCGCCGCCGACCTGGGCCGGGTGGTGGCCGACATGCACGCGGCACTGCGCGCGGCCTTCCCGGTCGGTCCCCCGGTCGACGTCGAATGGCTGGTCGACGACCTGCGCCGGCGCGCCCGCGAGGCCACGGAACGCTCGGTCCCGCTCGGGCGCCGGGCCACCGAGATCGACGTGTTCTGGGACCGGACCGCGAGCAGGCTGCGCGGGGCGAGCGACGTCCCCCGCCTGCAGACCGTGCACGGCGACCTGCACCTCGGTCAGGTGCTGCACGCGCGACGCTTCGGCTGGAAGGTCCTCGACTTCGAGGGCGAGCCGCTGCGCCCGGTCGCCGAGCGCACCCGACCCGACATCGCACTGCGCGACGTCGCCGGGATCGTCCGCTCGTTCGACTACGCCGCCGCCGTCGGGCACGCACGCCGCCCGACCTGGGCCGTGCAGGCCCGCACGGCGTTCCTCGACGCCTACGAGCAGGCCGACCGTGCACGCGCCACCGGCCCCCAGCACGAGGTCGCCGCGACCATCACCCGCGCGCTCGTGCTGGACAAGGCGCTCTACGAGGTCGTGTACGAGTCCCGCAACCGGCCCTCGTGGGAACCGATCCCGCTCGCCGCCGTGGACCGCATCGTCCACGACGGCTGACGGGCCGCCCCTCGGAAGGCCGAGGGGCGGCCTGTTCTCAGCTCGCCGCGCAGCTCACGACCGGTGGCGACGCCGGCGCCTCGCCGCGGCTCGTGAAGCCGTAGTCGACGGTCCCGTTCGCCGGGACGCTGCCGTTCCACGACTCGCTCACGACGGTGGCGACCCCACGGTCGACCTCCAGTGCGCCGTGCCAGGTCTGCACGAGCTCGCTCCCTCCCGGCACCTTCCAGGACGTCGACCAGGCGCTGACCGGGGCGTCGCCGACCTGGACACGGACCTGACCCTGGTACCCGCCGGGCCAGACGTACTGGATCTCCAGCTCCGCCGAGCACCCGTCGGCACGATCACCGAACACCGAGGCTTCGACCGAGGTCTCCTCGATGCCGTCAGGACCGTCGATGAGCCGGGTCCCCCAGACGGACGGCGTGCGGGGATCGAAGTCCAGGACCAGGTCCAGGTCCTCGACACCCCCGCTGTTCCCGCTCCACGACCATCCGAACCACCCGAGGCCCAGGCGGCGCGTCTCGGCGAGGATCGTGTCCTCGTCCACGTCGTTGCCGTAGTGAGAAGGCCCGAACTCGCCGACGATCAGCGGGAGTCCCGCGTCGACGAAGCGCTCGAGATAGTCGGTGACCACCTGGCCGTCGGCGTACACCTCGTACATGTGCACGGAGAAGACCGTGTTGCCGTCCGGGTCTGCGTCGAAGACCTGCTGCGCCTGCGTGGCCATGGTCCGCGTCCAGTCCTGACCCCAGTTCGGGGCATCGACGACGATCGTGTGCTCGTACCCGATCTCCCTCAAGCGCTGGACGGCGGCCGCCGTCTCGGGCGCCCAGCGCGCGACGACGTCGTCCCCGTTCCCGAACGGCTCGTTGCCGATGTTGACGAGCACCCGGTCCTGCGTGCCGGCGAGAGTCGGGTAGAGCTCCTCCCAGTAGTCGACCGCCTGGTCCAGCGTGATCGCCGCCGGGGCGTACTCGTCGCCGTGGCCGGTCGTGTCGTGGACCTCGAGCGCGCAGACGAGCCGGTTGACGTCGCACGTGTGCACGACCGACGCGACGTCCTCCGGTCCGTTGCGGGTCCACTGGTCACCGCTCGAGAGCACCACCCGCACCGCGTTGGCGCCCGTCGCCTTGATGTCGGCGAACGCCCCCACCTGCTGGGGGTACCACGTGTGCGCGTGATTGATCCCTCGGAGCACCAGGTCCGAACCGTCGGGCTCGACCACTCGCCCGTCGACGACGCGGATACCGGGGTCGGTGCCCTCGGCCGCCGAGACAGGGGCGGCGAGCAGAGGCGCGACCAGCGCTGCAGCACCCCACACCACCGCCAGGTTCGAGAGACGTCGTCCAGTGGTATTCATCGAACTCCTTTGTTCGCCCACGGGAGACGAAGCGCCTTGCGCCTCCCGGTTGATGTGGATTCTCATGAAGCGGTTCATGTCAGTCCTTCCGTCGCGCGGACGCGTTCCTCGACCGCCGTCAGCGGTCGACCGCGGAGCCGCGCACCACGCACGACGCACTGTTCTCCCACCCCCACCCGTCCCCGTCAGGGTCGGACGAGGCGCTCGCGCAGTAGGGATACCCGTTCGGCGCCGTGCCGGGCCCGTCGCCTCCCCCGGCACCCTCGCCGTAGACGGTCGCGACGGCCGCCCCCCTGGCTCGCAGCCCGTCGACGCCGTCGACGAAGCGCTGACCCCAGGGCGTGAGCGAGGCGGCGTCGAAACCGGTGACCATGTCGAGGTACTCGACGCCACCGGTGTTCCCCGACCACGACCACCCGAGCATGCCCACCCCCTGGGACCTCGTGTAGCTCATGATCGTGGCCTCGTCCGGGTCGCCGTCCGAGTGGAGGTCGCCGAACTCGCCGACCAGGAGCGGCAGGTCGCGGCTCGTGAACGAGTCGATGTAGGCGCGCACCTTCGCCGAGGTGTCGAACACGCCGTACATGTGCACGCTGAACACCGTGTTCGCGTCGGCAGCGGCGACAGCAGGTGCGCCGTCCCTCATGGTGAAGGACCAGTCCTGACCCCAGTTGGGCGCGTCGACGACGAGGGTGTGCTCGAGCCCGGCGGCCCGGAGCGTGGAGATCGCCGAGATCGTGTCACCCGCCCAGCTCTCGTAGCCGACGTTGCCGAAGGGCTCGTTGCCGATGTTGATCATGACGTGGCGCTCCTGCCCGCGAAGGACGGAGGAGATGCTCGCCCAGTACTGCGCTGCGTCTGCCAGCGACCGGGCGCTGCTGTCCTCTCCGTACCCGGTGGTGTCGTGGTTCTCGAGGATGCAGACCAGCTCGTTCTGCTTGCAGAGCTCGATCACGGTGCTCACGTCACCGGCCGAGCTCGTGCCGTACCTCCCGCCGGAGAGGACCACCCGGACCGTGTTCGCCCCGGCGGCCCGGATGTCGGCGAACGATCCGGTCTCGGTCGGGTACCACACGTGCGCGTGATTGACCCCCTGCGGGACGAACTCGTTGCCGTTCGCGTCGTAGATCGTGCCGCCCGCGACCGAGAACCCTCCGTCGGCCGCTGCCGCACCCTGTCCCACGACCGGGACGGCGAGGACCGCGAGCACCAGGCTCACCACGACCACCGCCAACCGCCCGGTCACACGTCTCGTCACACGTCTCATCACACTGCTCCTCCTGCCACGGGCACCCTTGCCCGTTCTCCCGGTGACCGGTCGACAGGCCGGGAACCGGCCTGCGCCTGGCTCTTCTCGCCAGACAATCACCGCGTTGCTCATGCACTGAACCGCTTAAGTCACATTTTCCCCACCGGTGCACCATCAAGAGGTGCGGCGCCGGCTCGGGCCGTCAGGGTTGCTGCCGCGACCGCATGTCCTCGAACGCGGCCTGCACGACTGCCGCCCCCGGTTTGCCGTAGACGCAGTAGTCGTCGTTCGTCCCGGCCTCCGTGCGCGCATAGAGCGGCGAGGGCCAGTCCCACAGGAAGACGCCGGACACCCAGGGCCGGCGCGCGCACGCGGTGAACATCTCGGCGAGCCACGCGGCCTGGGCGTCGCCGGAGACCTCGCCCACGAGCGTCCAGTCGTTCGGCCGCTCGGGCGAACCCGCACGACTGGGGCAGCCCGCCTCCATGAAGACGAAAGGCTTGTCCTCGCGCGCGACCACGGACTCGATCCGGTCGAGGTGCTGCTCCCACGAGCCGGTCGGGTGGTAACCCGAGCTGCCGATCACGTCGACGGCATCCCACCAGGTGACCCTGTCCTCCTGGTACTTGTCGCAGTTGTAGGTCACGAGCCCGTCATAGACCTCGCGCACCGCGGCGATCAGGGCACGCCACTCGGCGTCCCGACCGTCGGCGCGCACCATCTCGCAGCCGACGCAGAACATCTCCGCCCCTTCCTCGGCAGCGATCCGCGCGTGGTGCACGACGAACTGCGTGTAGGAGTCGAACCACTGCGACCACGTGGGCTCGCCGGGGACGTCGTCGTCGAAGAAGCCGATGAAGGCCCGCCAGGTACCGTCCGCAGAGTCCACCACGGGCTTGAGGCACACCTTCCACCCCCGTGCCTTCGCCGCGCGGACGGCCGACCGGACCTCGTCGTCCGTCACGGTGGGCGCGTCGGCGAACCGGATCCGCGTGGACTGGGCCGTGTCCTGCCGGGCCGAGAAGGTCACTGCCACCCAGTCCGCTCCGAGTCCCAGGAGCTCGTCCATGGAGCAGTCGGCGGCAGGTCCCGTCCACGTGCCTCGCACCCCGGTCCAACCCCATGTCATACCGGTGACGGGACCGCCCGGGAGCGACGGGGGCAGCACAGGCCCTTCGACATGACGGAGCTCCGCCCTGGTCGGCGGGTTCGCGCCGGCCCGCGACACCGTCACCGAGGCCGCGACGGCCGCAGAGCGGGCCGCGGTGCGGACCGCGGCGTCGGAGAGCCCCCGCAGGTGGAGCGCTCCGCCGGCACCGCGGACCCCACGGACCGCGAGCGCGTCCAGCAGGGCGCCCATGAACGTGTCACCCGCGCCGACGGTGTCGACGACGTCGACCTGTCGTCCCGCGACCCGCACGGCCCGCCCGTCGTGCCGGACGAGCAGCGCCCCGTCACCCCCGAAGGTCACCACCACGAGTGAGGCTCCCCAGGCGGACCACTCGCGCGCGATCTCCGCGGGGTCGCGGCCGGGCGCGAGCCAGGCGAGGTCCTCGTCGCTCACCTTGACGACGTCGGCCAGCGCGACGAGCTCGTGGACCCGCGCACGGACGGCCTGCTCGTCCTCGACGAGCTGGGGCCGGATGTTCGGGTCGAGAGCGACGACCGCTCGCCCCCGGACCCGGCGGACGGCGTCTCGTACGGCCTCCGCACCAGGCTCCAGGAACGTCGCGACCGAGCCGACGTGCAGGACGTCGACGCCCGCGACGTCCACGTCGTCGATCTCCCACGCGACGTCGAGCTCGTACGTCGCGCGACCCTCCGTGTCGAGCTCCGCACGAGCCGTCGAGGTCCGACCTCCGGACGGCGCGGTCGCCCGGACCACCACATCGCCCGACCGCAGCCACGAGCGGACCGCCCCGCCCCGATCGTCGTCGGAGAGCATCGTCACCAGCGTGACGTCGCACCCGAGCCGGCCGAGCGTGAGCGCGACGTTCGCGGGACTACCACCTGGCAGCTCCTGAGCGCCGCCCGGTCCGGGGACGACGTCGACGAGCGCCTCGCCGACCACGAGGAAGCGGGTCATGCGGACACCTGCCCGTCGTGGACGGCACGTGCGATCGAGGTGCCGAGCGGCGTTCGAGGGAGCAGCGTGGCCTGGACCGCGTGGTAGAGATCCGGCTTCCCGGGCCACACGCCGCCGGTCGGACGGTTCTTCTCGTCGAGCTGGTGGTGCCACGAACCCCGCTCGTGGTCGATCACGCGCGCGTCCGCATGGTCCCACCACGTCGCGTAGAGCTCGGCGTACCACGCTCGTCCCGTCCGCCGGTGCAGCGCGTCGGCTGCCGCGATACCTTCGGCGACCACCCAGTGCATCCGGTCCCGTACGACGGGCCGACCCGACCAGTCGGTCGTGTAGACGAATCCGTCCGCACCGTCGGCAGCCCATCCGTCCGCGACGGCGCGGTCGAACAGCTCGACCGCCGTGGCGTGGAACGTCGCGGGTGCGAGGAGTCCGAGCGCACCTTCTGTCTGAAGCAGGAGGCGCGACCACTCCAACCCGTGCCCGACGGTCGCGCCGAACGGCTTGAACTGGTCGCCGGGCTGGTCGGCGTTGAGCTCGAGGTCCGGCACCCAGTCGCTGTCGAAATGCTCCGGGAGCCGGCCGTCGTGCTCGTCCGCCAGCCGGACGACGAGCCCGCAGACCCGGGCTGCGCGGTCCCGCCACGCGCTGTCACCGGTCGCGTCGGCGACCGCGAGCATCGCCTCGACGGCGTGCATGTTGCCGTTGAGGCCTCGATAGGGGTCGAGCACCGAGAACTCGGCGTCCCAGCTGTCACGCGCGAGCCCGTGCCCGTCGTCCCAGAAGCGCTCCAGGAACACCGCGCACGCCTCGTCGAGCACCTCGCGCGCACCGGGCAGGCCGGCGAGCGTCGCGCTCGAGGTCGCGAGCAGGACGAAGGCGTGGTCGTAGCACGACTTGCCCGCCGTCCGTTCCGGTTCGCCACGGTCGTCGAGCGCGTGGAACCAGCCGCCGTGCTCGGCGTCCCGGAGCGCCCCGAGGAGCCCGGCGAGCGCGCCCTGCGCGACCGGTCGGCACCCAGGGATGCCCAGCATCGTCCCGAGCGCGTAGACGTGGACGGTCCGGCACGTGATCCAGGTCAGCACGCCGAACCGGAGGTCCGGACGGCCGTCCTCGTCGAGGTACGACGCGCCCCCTCCAGGTGCCACCACGCCGCACCCGAAGCGAAGGAGCGACCGTGTGTGCTCGTCGAGCCAGGACAGGTGCGTCGATCGCTCGGTCCAGGTCGGCGCGGAGGCTGCGCTCGACGTCGTCGGGCCGCTCGAGACCGCCGTCACCGGACGCCCACCTCGCCCCGCCGCGAGACGAGCTGGTTCACGGACCGCAGCACACGCGTGTCCGCGAGCGCCGGACGCACCAGCGGTGCCGACGACGTCACGTGGAACGTGACGCTCTCGCCGGGCAGGAGGTCGACCAGCATCTCGTCGACCACCGCGTCGGGATGGACCTTGTCGGCGAGGAGGGAGAGCCCGCGCACGAGCGTGGGGGTCGTGACGCGCACCCGCGCGCCGTCGTCCGTCGTCGCGACCTCGACGTGCAGCGCCGGCTCACGCAGCGCGCTGTCGCGCGGCTCGGCGTAGAACCACAGCGCGCGTTCGTCCCCGAGGGACGCGACGAGCAGCTCGGACGCCGGGTCGAGCGGGCGCCCGACGACGTCGGGCACCGGAACCGTGACGGTCCCGCGGGCCTGCGCGGCCATGGGGATCTTGACGGCCTCGACCTCGACGCCGTCGTACCGGGTGCGCCGCACGACGAGGTCGCCGGACCACGGCTCGCCCGAGTCGTTGACGACCGCGACGACCAGCGCGCCGTCCTGGCCACGTGGCTGCACCGTGAGCAGCCGGTCCTTGTAGGCGTGGCGCAACGCGTGGAGCAACGGCTTGGGGCGCCCGTCCCCGTCGACCGCGGCCCAGGACGTCACGGGCCAGCAGTCGTTGAGCTGCCAGACGACCGACCCCATGCAGCGCGGACCCCAGGAGCGATAGTGCTCGATCGCGGTCCGGACCGCGGTGGCCTGGTTCCAGGACATCGCCCAGTGCCAGTCCTCCATGTCGTCGGGCAGCGGAAGGTGTGCGACGAGCCCGTCGATGAGCTTGTCGTTGCCCTGCATCGCCTTCTGGTGCACGAGCATCCCCGGCGACTCCGGGGTCAGGGGGTCGTCACTGATCGCCCGCGTGAGCGTCGACCACGTCGGCGGTCCCTGCCAGCCGAACTCGGCCATGAACCGGGGCACCGTGTCCCGGTAGTGCGGCCAGTCCTGGCGGTTCCACAGCTCCCACTCGTGCATCGACCCGTGCCCTGCGTCGTTCGGGTGCTCTTCGAGAGCGCCGGACCACGGGCTCGACGGCGTGTAGGAGCAGCCGGGGTCGAGCTCGGCGACGACCCGGGGAAAGAGCTCCGTGTAGTAGCCGAGCCCCCAGGTCCGCCCGTCGAGGCGCCTCTCCCAGCCCCAGTCGTGGAATCCCCAGATGTTCTCGTTGCTCCCGTTCCAGAGCACGAGCGACGCGTGGTGCGCGAGCCGGGCGACGTTCTCCCGTGCCTCGGCCTCGACCTCCGACCGGAGCGGCTCCTCCTCGGCGTACGCCGCGCAGGCGAAGAGGAAGTCCTGCCACGTGAGGATCCCGCGCTCGTCGCACAGGTCGTAGAAGTCGTCCGACTCGTAGATGCCACCGCCCCACACCCGGAGCAGGTTCATGTTCGCGGAGACCGCCTGGTCGAGCCGGGCCGCGTACCGCTCGCGCGTCACCCGGTGCGGGAACGCGTCGTCCGGGATCCAGTTCGCGCCCTTGACCCACACCGGCGTCCCGTTGACCACGAACCGGAACGACGTGCCGTCGTCGTCCGGTGCCATCTCGAGCGTCGCGGTGCGGAAGCCGACCCGGCGGTCGACCGACTCAAGCGGCGCGCCGTCGGCCCCGAGCGTGACCGCGACCTCGTACAGCGGCTGCTCGCCGTAGCCGCGAGGCCACCAGAGGTCCACCTCGGGCAGCTCGACGCTCGTGCCCACCGAGTCCGCTCCGTCCGAGATCTCGACCTCCACCCGGGCCCCGCCGACCGTCGTCCCGACGACCAACGGAGTCGACACCGAGGACGACGCCGCGGACCGCTCGACCTCGACCGTGACGTCGACGCGGCCCGCGACGACGTGCCCGTGCTCGCCGGGCCCGGACGTCGCCGGGACCGAGGCCGCGACCTGCGCGCGCCGGACGCGGGCCACCGACCACGACTCGAGGCGCACGGGCCGCCAGATGCCGGAGGTGGCGGTGTCGAGTCCCCAGTCCCACCCGAAGCTGCACGCCATCTTGCGCATCGCGTTGAACGGGTGCCGGTTGACCTGCGGCCGGTACCCGAGGAGGAGGCTCTGGCGGTCGGCGTACCGCACCGGTGACGAGAACCGCACCGTGAGCGTGTTCTCGCCCTCGACGAGGACGCCACCGACGTCGAACCGGTAGGACCGGTGCATGTTCGCCGTCTGCCCGACCACGGCACCGTTGACCCGCACCTCGGCGACGGTGTCGAGGCCGTCGAAGACGAGGTCGTGCCGCTCGTGGCCGTCGGGGCTCCACGTGAACGACGTCGAGTACTCCCAGTCGCTGCGACCGATCCAGCCGAGCTGCTGCTCGTGGTCGTCGAGGTAGGGGTCGACGATCGCACCAGCGGCGAGGAGGTCGGTGTGCACGCACCCCGGCACGGTCGCGGGGACCGCCGTGACGGCGGCCCCCGCGGGGACGGGTCCGCCGACCGCCGTCACCGTCCACCCGTCGTGCAGCTCACGACGGCTCGCCACGGGGACGAGGTTCTCGGTCACGGGATTCTCGGTGGTGGTCACTTCGTGGCTCCTGAGGTCAGTCCGTTGTAGATGAACCGCTGCAGCAGGAGGAAGGCGATCAGCGTGGGGATGATCACGAGGACCGTCCCGGCGGAGATCACCTCCCACTGCGCGCCGAACGGTCCCTTGAAGCGGAACAGCGAGGTGGAGATCACGCCGAGGTCCCGCGAGGGCATGTAGAGGAAGGGCAGGTAGAACTCGTTGTACACCGCGATGCCCTTGATGATGACGACCGTGGCGATCGCGGGCTTGAGGAGGGGAAAGATGATCCTCGCGTAGATCGTCAGCCGGTTGGCCCCGTCGAGCATCGCCGCCTCGTCGAGGGATTTCGAGATGGACTTCATGAACTGCAGGAAGATGTAGATCGCGATGATGTCCGTGCCCATGAACAGCACGATCGCCGCCCAGCGGGTGTTGAACAGCCCGAGCCCGTTGACGATCTGGAAGGTCGCGACCTGGGTGGTGACCGCGGGGACGAGCGTGGCGAGCAGGAACGCCCCCACGACCACGCGCTTGCCCCGGAACTCGAAGCGGTCGATCGCGTAGGCCGCCATCGTGCCGATGAGGATCGTCCCCGCGAGGGAGACCACGAGGATGATCGAGGTGTTGACGAAGCCCTGGAGCATCCCGCCGCGGGTGAACGCCGTGACGAAGTTCTCCACGTTGGTCCAGCTCGTCGGCGGGTCGAGCGGTCCCGTCGTGCGGAACTCCTCCTGCGTCTTGAACGCCGCCATGACCACCGTGATGATCGGTGTGATGGCGACGAGGCTCGCGACGACGAGCGAGGCGTACTTGAGCGTCGTGGCGACAGGTCCTGCCAGGACCGCGAGATCCCGGTCGCGCCGGGTGGCCGGCGCGGCGGCGGCGTGCGTGCCGGTGGTGGTCATGAGAGGTCCCCTCTCTCGTCGGGAACGATGCGGCGCTGCACCCAGGTGATCACCAGGACGATGACCAGCAGCACCACGGCCATCGCCGAGGCGAGCCCGACCCTGGAGAACGTGAACGCGGTGTTCACCGTCTGGATCACGAACGTCATCGAACCGTTCGCCCCGCCGGTCATGATGAAGGGGATCTCGAACACGGAGAGGGCTCCGGAGATCGCCAGGATGACCGACAGGCCGATGATCTGCTTGATGCCGGGCGCGATGATGTACCGGAACTTCTGCCACGAGCTCGCCCCGTCCAGGTCGGCGGCCTCGTACAGCTCGTTCGGGATCGACTGGATCGCCCCGAGGAAGAGCACGAAGTTCAGCCCCATGTACCGCCAGACGCTCGTCGCCGCGAGGGAGACGTTGACGAGGGACGGGTCACCCAGCCACATCGGTGGTTCGGTGACGCCGAACGCGGCCAGCGTGGCGTCGAGCGTGCCACCCGGACGGAAGAAGTAGAGGAAGACCAGCCCGATGGCCACACCGTTGATGAGGTAGGGGAAGAAGATGATCCCCTTGAAGAAGTTCCGGAACCGTGTGTTGAAGCTCAGCAGCGTCGCGAAGTACAGGGCGAGCACGAGCTGGAGCGCGGCACCGACGAGGTAGTAGAGGCTGACGAGGAAGACGCGGAAGATCTCGGGCCGCGTGAAGATCTCGACGTAGTTGCGCCACCCCACCGGTTCCTTGACGGGATCGATCCCGTCCCAGGACGTGAAGCTGTACCAGAACATGTTCACCACGGGGACGTAGGTGAACACCACGAGGAACGCCAGGGGCACGACGAGGAACAGCCACGGCGTGAACCGACTCACCCACCGATGCGCTCCTCGTCGTGGCACCGGCGCCGCCGCGGCGACCGCGCCCTGTTGCGGCGCCGGGCTCGTGACCGTGACCATCACGGCTCCTTCCTGTCGTCCGGGGCGACGTGCCGCCGCCCCGGACTCTTTCGTGGTTGCTCGTTCAGGACCGGTCAGCCGGTGACGCCGGCACGTGCGGCGCCCCAGCGATCGTTGAGCTCGTCGAAGTAGGTGTCCATGTCGCCGTCCGCCGCCCCCCGCGCGATGTCGATCAGACGCTGGCGGTAGACGTTGCCCCACAGGTCGATCTCGGCCGTGTTGTAGATGTCCGAGAGGAGACCCTCCTCGCCCTCGGGGGCCGGCGTGATCTCCACCAGCTCGACGCCGAGCGGCTCGAACGCCGCGAGGGTGTCGGGGAGCTCGCTGCCGACGGTCGGCGAAAGGCCGCCCTCGCTCTCCGCGTAGCCGGACTCCGTGGCGAACCACTCGACCCAGGCACGGGCGGCCGGCTTGTTCTCCGAGTGGATGCTCACCGCGTTCTTGTAGTCTCCACCGACGACGGAGCGGAACGTACCGTCCGTCTGGAAAGGCAGCGGCCAGTACGCGATGTCCTCGGGCGAGCCACCCGCCGCCTCGGCGGCGTCGCGCATCTGCGTGACGGCCCAGGAACCGAGGACCATCGTCGCCACCTGGCCGCTTCCGAGGAGGTTCTTGGACTCCTCCCAGTTGGTCGTGGTCGGGTCCGGCTCGGCGAGGCCGCGAGAGACGATCTCGTAGAGCAGCGAGTCGAGCTCGTGCATCTCCTCACCCGGCGTCCACGGGGCCTCGGAGGCGGCGAGCAGGTTCTCGGTCTCCGTGCCCGCGATCGTGCCGCGGTTGCCCTGCCACTGGCTCAGCGGCCACCCGTCCGCGTAGTTGGTGTAGTACGGGATGGCGTCGGTCTCCTGCTCGATGGCCTCGAGGGCGTCGAGGAAATCCTCGGGCGTCGCGGGCGGCTCGCTGATCCCGGCGGCCTCCCACACGGCGGTGTTGACGACGAGGCCCTGAGCGTTGCCCGTGATGGCGATCCCGTACCCGTCGCCGCCGAACGCCTGCTCCTGGACGAACCGGTACGTCTTCTCGAGCTCCTCGACGGTCCCCAAGGGCTCGAAGAACGTCGGGAGCTGGTCCTTCGTGATCGTGTTCGGGATGAGCAGCACGTCGCCGTAGTCCCGCGTGTTGAGGCGGATGGACACGTCGCCCTCGTAGTCGGTCACCGGTTCGAACGCGACCTCCACGTCGGGGTGCACCTCGCGGAACCGTTCGGCGTAGTCCTCGAACACCGAGTCGACGATGTCGGTCCGGTTCGTCAGCACCGTGATGCTGCCGGAGATGCTGCCGTCGTCGGACTCGCCCGTGCCGGTGCTGCCGCCCGAGCACGCGCCCAGTACCAGCGCGGCTGCGGCACCGATGCCGACAACCCGCAGGATGTGCGTCTTCGCCATCTCGATCTTCTCGCTCTCGTCGTCGTTGACCTTGTCGTCGTCGACCCGTGGCTCCTGACCGCCGACCGCGTGAGCCGACGCAAGCCACTTCACCGCTTAAGTTTGTCAGCTGCGCACAATTGACCGTGTTTGCTTGGCGTTGTCGCAGCCTGGTTGCGGTGGGCGACACCCATAGTGAAGCGCTTAAGTTCGTCGGAGTCAAGGCCCCGTGATCACGGTGAGATCTCGCCGCTCAGCCCGCCGCGAGTCGCGCGGTGGTCCCGCGGGGCCGCAACGTCGGCGTGGAGTCGAGGAAGCTGCCGGCCTCGGCGCCGTCGATCACGGCGAACAACCGCCGCGCGACGTGCGCACCGAAGCTCGTCACGTCGTGGCTCAGTGCCGAGAGGCGGGGATAGGTGGCCTCGCACAGCGGGGAGTCATCCCACGCGATGATCGAGAGGTCCTGCGGCACCTGCAGTCCGAGCTCGCTCGCGACGCCGAGCCCGGCGAGAGCCATGACGTCGTTGTCGTAGATCATCGCGGACGGCCGGTCCGCGCTCGTGAGCAACGCCCGGGTGACCGTCGCCCCCTGGCCCGGGGTGTAGTCCGTGCGGACGATCTGGCCCTCGACCCCCAGCGCGGCGCTCTCCTCGCGGAACGCCTCGTCCCGGATGAAGGTGTGCCCGTAGCTCTGGACTCCGGAGACCCGGGCGATCCGGCGATGGCCCACCGCGCTCAGGTAGCGCACGGACTCCCGCATGGCCGCCGCGTCGTCGGTCCAGACGTTCGTCAGCCCCCCGGCCAGCGTCGTGTCCCCGACGACCACAGCAGGCAGGGCGCCCTCGCCCGCGAGCAGGGCGACCCGGGGGTCGTCGATCCGAGGGTCGACCATCACGACCCCGTCGACCCTGCGCGCCGCACGCCACGTGCGGTACGCGCGCATCTCGGCATCGAGATCCGGGACGACCTGCAGCAGCAGCGCGTACGAACGCTGCGAGAGCTCCGACTCGATCCCCGCGATGAACTGCATGTAGAACGACTCCACGCCCAGGGTGCTCGGGTGCCGGGCGAGGACGAGCCCGACCGTCTCGGTCCGGGCTCCCGACAACGACCGTGCCGCCGAGCTCGGCTCCCACCCGAGGTCGGCCGCGACACCGAGGATGCGCGCCCTCGTCTCCTTCGAGACGCCCGGACGGTTGTTGAGGGCGTAGGACACGGCCCCCGTGGACACGCCGGCGCGCTGGGCGATGTCGGCGATGGTGATGCGCCCCACGGCGGGCCTCCTCGATGCTGATGACGCTGGTGACGTTCCTTGACCGATACGGTACGACCTCGCGCAGGCCGTGGGCGACGGCGCGGCGAGCCAGGTCGGCGAGGTGGGCCGTGACGTGGAAAAGTTGACCCATGACCGGGTCACCAGCAACTCCCAGCACGCCACCCGTCGTCGTCCCCCCCGAGGTGCTCGCCGCGCTCGCGCAGGGGCGCGCGTTCGACCCGCACGCGGTCCTCGGCCCGCACCTGTCCCCTGATCCGGACGATCCGCGCGCCGTCGTGCGGGTGCTGCGCCCGCTGGCGGACGAGGTCACGGTCGTCCTGCCGGACGGAGAGCACGCCGCGACCCACGAGCAGGACGGGGTGTGGGTCGCCGTGGTGCCCGTCCCGACGGAGGTCGACGGCGCGGGCGGGACCGTCCGCCACGCCCCCGACTACCGGGTGCGGGCCCGCTACGGCGACGTGTCCACGACGGTCGACGACCCGTACCGGTTCTTGCCGACCCTGGGCGAGGTCGATCAGCACCTCCTGCGCGAGGGCCGCCACGAGGAGCTCTGGACGGTGCTCGGTGCGAACCTCGCCACCTACCCGAGCGTCCTCGGCGACACGAGCGGCACGGCGTTCGCCGTGTGGGCGCCCAACGCGCAGGCCGTGCGGGTGATCGGCGACTTCAACCACTGGTCGGGCACGCACGCGATGCGGACGCTGGGGTCCACGGGTGTGTGGGAGATCTTCGTGCCCGGCGTCGGCGCGGGCGACCGGTACAAGTTCGAGGTGCTCGGACCCGACGGCTCGTGGCGCCAGAAGGCCGACCCGCTCGCCAAGGGCACCGAGCTGCCGCCCGCGACCGCGAGCGTCGTCGTCGCCTCCGAGCACGTGTGGCACGACGACGACTGGATCGCGACGCGCCGCACGACCGACCCGCACAACGGGCCGCTGAGCGTCTACGAGGTCCACCTCGGGTCGTGGCGGCCGGGCCTGGGCTACCGCGAGCTCGCGGAGCAGCTCACCGCGTACGTCGTCGAGCAGGGGTTCACGCACGTCGAGCTCCTCCCGGTCGCCGAGCACCCCTTCGGCGGGTCGTGGGGCTACCAGGTGACGAGCTACTACGCCCCGACCTCGCGGTTCGGCCACCCGGACGACTTCCGCCACCTCGTGGACACGCTCCACCAGGCCGGCGTGGGCGTCGTCGTGGACTGGGTCCCTGCCCACTTCCCCAAGGACGAGTGGGCGCTCGCGCGGTTCGACGGCACGCCCCTCTACGAGCACCCGGACCCGCTGCGCGGCGAGCAGCCCGACTGGGGGACCTACGTCTTCGACTTCGGGCGCAACGAGGTCCGCAACTTCCTCGTCGCCAACGCGACCTACTGGTTCGAGGAGTTCCACGTCGACGCCCTGCGGGTGGATGCCGTCGCGTCGATGCTCTACCTGGACTACTCGCGCGGCCCTGGCCAGTGGCACCCCAACGTGCACGGCGGGCGCGAGAACCTCGAGGCGATCGCGTTCCTCCAGGAGACCAACGCCACGGCCTACCGCCGGACGCCCGGCGTGATGATGATCGCCGAGGAGTCCACCGCGTGGCCGGGCGTCACGCGCCCGACGTCGTCCGGCGGCCTGGGCTTCGGCCTCAAGTGGAACATGGGCTGGATGAACGACTCGCTGCGTTACGTCGCCGAGGAGCCGATCAACCGCCGCTACCACCACCACGAGATCACGTTCTCGATGGTGTACGCGTACTCGGAGCAGTTCGTCCTGCCGATCAGCCACGACGAGGTCGTGCACGGCAAGGGCTCGCTGTTCGGGCGGATGCCTGGCGACGACTGGCAGAAGCTCGCCGGCGTCCGGTCGTTCCTCGCCTACCAGTGGTCGCACCCGGGCAAGCAGCTGCTCTTCATGGGCAGCGAGTTCGCCCAGCGCGGCGAGTGGAACGAGGGCGCGAGCCTCGAGTGGCACCTGCTCGACGACGCCGGGCACGCGGGCGTGCTGCGCACCGTGCGCGACCTCAACGCCACCTACCGCGCGACGCCCGCGCTGTGGGAGCTGGACCACGACCCGGCGGGGTTCGAATGGCTCGACTCGGACGACGCGGACCACAACGTCCTCGCCTACGTGCGCCGCGCCCGCGACGGGAGCGAGGTCGCCGTCGTCGTGAACTTCGCCGGCACGCCGCACGAGGACTACCGCCTGCCGCTCCCCCGCGGCGGCGCGTGGCGTGAGCTGCTCAACACCGACGCGGAGATCTACGGCGGCTCGGGCGTCGGGAACCTCGGCGAGGTCGAGGCCGAGACGGTGCCCTGGAAGGGCCGGGCGCACTCGGTGCCGCTACGGGTCCCACCCCTGGGTGTGCTCTTCCTCACCCCCGTCGACTGACAGACGAAGAACCGGCGGCGGGGCGCGAACGCGCCTCGCCGCCGGGTTCGTGCGGACGGCGCCGCCGTCAGTACAGGCTGATCGCCAGGCGCTGGCGGGCCTTGACCACCCGTGGGTCCGTGGCGCCCACGATCTCGAAGTACTCGAGCAACCGGACGCGCAGCGCCTCCTTGGCGTCGGCGTCCGCACCCGGCAGGAGCTCGAGAAGTCGGGCGAAAGCGTCGTCGACCTTGCCGCCGAGCACGTCGAGGTCGGCCACCGCGAGCTGGGCTTCCACGTCGTCGGGCCGGTCCGCCGCAGCAGTGCGCACCTGCGTCAGGTCTCCCACCCGCGTCCGGACCAGGAGCCGGACCTGCGCGAGCCCCGCGACCGCGAGCGCGTCGCGCGGGTCCTGCTTGATGGCCTTCTCGTACGCGGCCACGGCGGCATCGAGGTCGTCGCGCTCGATCGCCTCGTACGCCTCCTGGTGCAGGGGCGGGAGCTCGGGCTCCTGCTCGGGCTGCTCCTCCTCGGCCACGGGGGTCTCCCCCTGCGCGGGGGCGCGGCCCGTGACGCCGTTCGCCTCGGCCGCCTGGACCACCTGGTCCAGGACGCCGCGGATCTGCTCGGCGGCGGCCGCTCCCTGGAAGAGGGGCACGGGCTGGCCCTGCAGGATCGCGACGACCGTCGGCACACCCTGGACCTGGAAGGCGGCGGCCACCTGCGGGGCCGCCTGCACGTCCACCCGGGCGAGCTGGAAGCGCCCGGCGTACTCGGCCGCGAGCGCTCCGAGATCCGTGCCGAGCTGCGCGCTCGCCTGGTCGGTGGGGAGCCAGAGCAGGACCACGACGGGGTAGCTCGACGAGGACTCGACGAGCTCGCCGAACGTCTCCTCGGTGACGTCCACGACGTAGCCGTCGGCTGCGGGGGCGCCACCCGGGGCGCCCGGGGGCGGGGACTGCGGGCGCGCGAGCGCCGCCAGGTCGACGGCGCCGCGCACGTCGAAGGTCGACTGCGGAGTGGGTTCGCTCATGGCTCCATAGTACGAACTCCGACGTGCCGCGGCGTCATTCGCGCGGCGCCTCAGCCCGTGGAGACCGCCGTCGCGACGTGCTCGGAGCCGACGGCCTGCATCAGCTCGTCGGAGTCCGCCGGGGGCACGTAGAGCGCCACGACGTCGATGTAGCGCACGTTGAGCTCGTTGGTCGGGTCCCGGTCGCCGAACAGCGAGCGCTCGGTCTCGGTGGCCGGCGAGATCTCGGCGTCCTCCTCCGCGGTGCGCGCCTCGCGCGAGGTGAGCCGCGCGACGACGAGCGCTCCGCCGTCCGCGGTGCGCACCGCGCGCACGGGCTCGTCGGAGACGGCCTCGAACGTCATCGTCATCGAGCCGTCGGCCGGCTCGAGCGCGTCGTTCTGCACCTCGGCGTACTCCTCGAGGAAGGTGCGGAACGGGTCCGCGCCGAAGTCCTCGTCGTACTCGGAGTCCTCGCCCAGGTTGAGCACGTCGACGTACTGCGCGACGGCGTCCGCCGGGCTGAGCGCGAGGCTCTCGTCATCGGGCCCGACGGCGTCGCTCCCGATCGACGGGTCGGCGAAGCTCGGCAGGGTCGTGCTCGGGAAGAGCCGGACCCAGCCCCACAGCTTGTACGGGTCGCGGGCGCCGGCCTGCTCGAAGACCATCAGTCGCGGCGACTGGAGGTCTTCCGGCTGGACGCTCACGGCGTACGACGTCCGCGGCCAGGTCTGTGTCGTCGGGACGACGAGCTGCTGGACCTCCGTCGGCAGAGCGGTGACGAGCGCTTCCTCGTCACGGTCCGCCGCGACCTTGAGCTGGCTCGTGCGGATGTCGAGCGCCGGGCCCGTCACCCGTGGGGCGAGCAGGTCCGGGTCGTTCTCGGCCACCGACGCCTCGAGCACCGATCCGACCTCCTCGAGCACCGCGAGGTCCTGGGCCTCTGTGAGGACCGGCGGCGGGGTCGCCGGGGACGCCTCCGGGTCGGGGGTCGGCACCGGCTGGGCGCACGCCGCGAGGGTGAGCGCCACCACGGCACCCGCGGCGATCCCGCCGAGGGTGCGAGGTGCGCGGCGGGGGCTGCGGGCCTTCATCGATCTCCTCCGGTCGTCGTGGACCCGGCGTCCGGGTCGTCCGCGCGCGCCGGGTCGGGCTGCGCGGCGTCGGCGGTCGTGCCACCGGTCTTCTGGAACCCCCAGGCCTTGCGCCAGGCGTCGGCGCTCGAGGCCGGCGGCGACGCCTGCGGGGCCGCAGAGGGCTCCACCGTCGGCTGGGCTGCGGTCGCGGGCCGGCGGTCCTTCGGGACGAGCGGGATCTGCCCCGTCATCCACCGCATCCGCGGGCGGTTGCGGGAGTCGGCCTCGCGCGTCGCGCGCTCGGCCTCCGCCTGCTCGCGCAGCTGTCGACGCGTGAGGGTCGACGTCGTCGGGCTGCCCTCGTCCAGGGTCGGGGTCGGCGCATCTGCCGTCGAGCGCCGGACCGGGCCGACGGCCGGCGAGCGGGTGCCGTTCGACACGCCGTCCGGCGCGCCGTTCTCGGCGGTGCCCGGGGTGCCGCCCGTCGTGGGGGTGCCACCGGCACCGACGGTCGTGCCGCGTGCCCCGCCTCGCCTCGACGACCCGCCGCGCGAGCGCAGCGAGACCACGAGCAGCGCGAGGCCGACGAGCGTGAGGAGCGAGCCGGCGATGACACCGGGCCACAGCCACGGCGTGGAGACCACGCGGGGCCAGGTGAGCTCGAGGACCGGCGCCACGGCGTCGTCCCCCGTCCCGGCGGCGATCAGGCGCCAGCGGCCGGGCTCGTCGGACCAGGTGAGGTTCGCGGTGCCCTCACCGGTCGCCTGGGCGAACCACATGTCGGAGCCTGCGGGGTCGGCGGCAGCGACGGGCTCGTCGGTGGCCGGCTCCTCGCCGTCGGCCGGCTCCTCGCTCGCCTCGGTGTCGGCGGGCTCCTCGGTGGCCTCACCGTCGGTGGGCTCCTCGGCGGGCTCGGGCTCGATCTCCCGGGTGGCCAGCGTCTCCCAGTCCGTCAGACCGGTCACCGCGGCGTGGACGTCCGGCCCGATCCACCCCTCGACGTCGACGTCACGTCCGATCGCGAGCGTCACACCCTGCTCGCCGGGGACCCGGGCGGTGATCGTCACCTCGTCGTCCACGAGGTCGAGGACACCGGGGTCCGTGACCAGGAAGGTCGCGTCGCCCGTGTACGCCGTCGAGGCGACCACCGTCTCGCTCTCGCGCCAGAGGGTCGCCGAGGCGATACCGAGGCCTATCCCGGCCACTCCGACCGCGATGAGGACGGCGGCGATGATTCGTTGCAGCACCGAGCTTCCCTTCGTCTTGGACCTTTTACAATAGATGCGAACCGCTCTCAGGATCGACAGCCGCGGCGCGGGCGACGATCCCTCACACACCGTTCACGAGCCCGCCGCGGGTCACCGACACGATCCGCGCCGCACCCTGCTGCTCCTCCACCCCGCGCCGGAGAAGGGCACGTCGGTCCGGACGACCGCTACTCGTTTTTCACCCGGCCCCGTATCCTTGGTCGAAGCACCACACGTCGGGACGAGTCCGGTGATCGGTCATCTGATCTGTCATCGCCCCGCCCGACCACGCGTTGCGACGATCGCAGCGCCGGCGTGGCCCCAGCCCACATCGGAGGTCTACACGTGTCTGACGAGCGCGCGCTCTTCCCCATCACCATGCGCGGCTACGACCGTGTGCAGGTGGAAAGCCAGCTGCACAAGCTCGAGAAGGCTCTGGAGGAGGCGCGCGACCGTGTCGAGGCGCTCGACGCGCACGCGATGCAGCTCCAGACGGAGCTCACCGAGTCGAAGCGTCGCGCCCAGGAAGCCGACCGCCCCTCCTACGCCGGGCTCGGCTCACGGATCGAGCAGCTCCTGCGATCGGCCGAGGAGCAGTCGGCGGACATCCTCTCGCAGGCCAACTCCCAGGCTGCCGACGTGATGGCGCGTGCCAAGCTCTCCGCGGGTCAGGTGCGTTCTCGCGCCGAGAACGAGGTCGGCGAGCTGCTCGCCTCCGCCCGTCGGGAGTCGGACGAGATCCGCTCGACGACGAGCGCCGAGGCCGAGAGCACGCTCATCAGCGCCCAGCGCCGTGCGGAGGAGCTCGTCGGATCCGCTGAGCGCGAGGCCGCCCGGATCCAGAGCGCCTTGTCGACCGAGGAGAGCGAGCGCCGCAGCAGCCTCGAGCGCGAGCTGGGGACGCTGCGCGCGACCTCCGAGCGGGAGACGACCGAGCTGCGGGTGAACACCGAGCGCGAGGCCGCGGAGCTCCGAGCACGGGTGGCCGCCGAGACCGCGGCGCAGCGTGAAGCTGCGGAACGCGAGTCCGCCGAACTGCTGGAGAACACCCGCCGGGAGGTCGAGCGGCAGGTGGCCGAAGCCAAGCGCATCGCGTCCGAGGCCGCCAACGCCGTCACCTCCGAGATGGAGGAGCTGCGCGAGCAGGCTCGTACCGCGCTCGCGGACGCCGAGCTCGAGGTCGCGACGAAGCGCGAGGCCGCCGAGAAGGAGAACGCCGAGCGGCACCGGATCGCCAAGGAGGAGACCGACCGTCTCGTCTCGACGGCCGAGGAGCACGCGGCAGAGGCTGAGAAGCGTGTCGCCCTGGCCCTCGAGCAGGCCGAGAAGGTGCGCGCGGAGTCCGACACCTACGTCAAGGACCTCATCGCGGGTGCCCGCCGCAACGCCGAGCAGGTCGTCGCGGAGGCCCGCGAGTTCGCGGACCAGACCGTCGGCGACGCCAAGGCCGAGGCCGAGCACCAGCGGGCCGCCGCCCAGCGCCAGCTCGAGGACCTCACGCGCCAGCACGAGTCGATCAACACCTACCTCGACGAGCTGCGGGGCCTGCTCGGTGACGGCGACGCCCAGGCGAAGGCATCCAAGCCCGCCGCACCGGCGATCTCCGGCACGCCGGCGCAGCGCGCCCGTGCGGCGGCGACGCTCCTGACCGCCGAGTTCCCGATCGTCGGCGAGGAGGACGCGAAGGCGGCCAAGGCCAAGACACGCCCGAGCGCCGCCTCGGACGAGTCCGAGGTCTCCGAGGCCGACGGGCCTGCCGAGGAGGACGCCGAGCAGCCCACCCCGGCGACGACGGCCTGACGGCCGTCCGACCCACCCGATGACCCCTCGCGACCCCGGCACCGGGACGAACGGTGCCCAGGACGACGAGCAGCAGGCGGCGGCGACCTCCCCGGAGGACGCCGCCGCCTGGCGTCGGCGACGCACCGAGGCCGCCGAGCAGCAGCAGCGTGCGCTGGCTCAGCGCCAGGCGCAGGAGTCTGCGGCGGCCGCGCGCCTGCTGGTGGAGTTCGTCGCCGAGGCCCGACGGCGCGGGCTCGACCCGGTCCCGCTGCGCGCCCGCTCCTACGGGGGCGGGGCGACGTACCGGACGCCGCTCACCGGCTGGTACCTGCGCAGGAACGAGTCGGTGGCGGTGGGCACCGACGGGACGTTCTACGTCCTGACCGTCGCCGGAGGGCTCAGGGCACGGTGGCGCGGCGCGCTCCCCGAGCCGTCGGACCCGCCGCTGGTGCTGGGCAAAGGCGGCCGGGACGGCGAGTCGATCGACCTCGCCGACGCCCTCGCGCTCGTCCTCGAGCGCGCCTGACCCTGCCGTCTCGACCCGCGCGAGCGCCCGCTAGGCCGCGCGGACGCGGTCGTGGAGGTCCGCCAGCGCGGCGGCCACGTCGGCCGGCGCCTCGATCGCGCTCATGTGGCCCGACCCCGGCACCTGCACGACGACCGTTCCGGCCGCCGCTGCCATGTGCTCCGCCTCCGCGGGCGGGGTCAGGGCATCCTCCTCGCCCACCACCACGGCGACCGGGCCGGTGAACCCGGTCAGCACCGCCGTGCGGTCCGGCCGCGCCGCCATCGCCCGCTGGGACCACGCGACACCCCCCGGCCGCTGCACACGGATCCACTCCTCCAGCCGCGCCGTCAGTCCGCCCCGTTCGTGCTTGCTCGTCTCCCCGAGCAGGACGCCAGGCATCCCGAGCACCGCGTCGACCGTCTGGTCCGAGTCCACCCGCGCGGCGATCCGCAGCCGGTTCGCCCGTGCCTCGTCGGTGTCGGCGGTCGACTTCGTGTCGACGAGGCCCAAACCGGTGACGAGCTCCGGGTGGCGCTCGGCCAGGGCGAGAGCGACGTATCCGCCCATCGACAGACCTGCGACCACGGCACGGTGGACACCGGCCGCACGGACGGTCGTGGCGACGGCGTCGGCGGACGCCTCGAGCGACGCCGGCTCGCCCCCGAGCGGGCTCGCCCCCGCGCCCGGCAGGTCCACGGCGAGGACGGTGGTCCCCGACGGGAGGTGCGCCACGACGTCGGACCACATGCGGTGGTCGAGGGGGAACCCGTGCAGCAGCAGCAGCGGCACACCGTGCCCCTCCTGCAGCGTGAACAGCTCGAGCGGTGCGGTGGTCATGGCGTGCTCCTCGTCGTCGTGGGTCGCTCGGTCGGTGGTGCCGTCGTCGTTCCGTCGAGACGACGGGGTCGGTCGGTCAGTCGGGCGTGCCGTCGTCGCGCGACGCCGCGTAGCTCGCCTCGTCGCTGGCCGCGGTGTCGGAGTCGGCGGTGGCGGCACCGCTGCCGGACCACGTCGTCGGCAGGGGGACGGGGTGCTCGGGCAGGACGTGCGCGACGATCTCGTCGAGGACGCGACGCACCGACGGCTCCCCCACCCACAGGTGCTTGGCCCCCTCCACACCGATCACCTCGGCCTGCCGCACCCGTGCGAAGCGCTCGCGGGCCTCGTCCGGGCGCAGGTAGTCGTCGAGCTCGGGGACGAGCACGACGAGCGGCTTGCCGAACGCGTCCCAGCGGTCGAGGTCGGCGTCCGTGGCCCGGTGCAGCGGCGGCGAGAGCAGGATCGCGCCCTCGATCGACGGGTCCGCGCCGTGCTTGAGGACGAGCTCGGTGCCGAACGACCACCCCACGAGCCAGCGCCTGGGCAGGTCGCGGAACTCGGCGAGCTCGATCGCCGCGGCGACGTCGAACCGCTCGGCCTCGCCGCCGTCGAACGTCCCCTCGCTCGTCCCCCGGGGCGAGGACGTGCCGCGGGTGTTGAACCGCAGGACGGCGAGGTCGGCGAGAGCCGGGAGCCGCCACGCCGCCTTGCGGTAGACGTGCGAGTCCATGTAGCCGCCGTGCGTGGGCAGCGGGTGGAGGGTGACGAGCGTGGCGACCGGCGGCGCGGCCTCGGGCAGCGCGAGCTCGCCGACGAGGGTCAGTCCGTCCGCGGTGTGGAGCTCGATGTCCTCCCGGCGTGCGGGCAGCACGGTCAGGGAGCGGATCGGTTCGGCGGCGCCCGCGGCGCTGTGCGCGTTCATCACGTCCGAGCCTAACCGCCCGTCCGTCGCCCGTCGGCTGCGGGCTTCAGCGACGGCGTCCGCGCGCGCGCCAGCAGCCGGAGTGCCAGTGGCGGCGCTCGCCGAGGGCGTGCTCGTCCGAGAACCAGGAGTCGTTGCGCCAGACGACGACGTGGCCGGTGCCCGCGGGGATCTGCTGGTTGCACCCCGGGCACAGGTACTGCTTCTCGCTGCCGCGCACGGTCCGCACCGACCACTCGCCGTCGGGCCCGGACTCCGCGCGCATCTGGCCGAGCGCACGGTCGAGGTCGAGCGGCGGGTGGCTACCGTCGCGGGGCCTGCGACGGGACGGACGACGTGACGGCACCTTCCCATTGTCCACGCTCCGGGAGGGTCACCGCCTGCTGGCGCGGACGGGTCCAGCCGACTCCCAGCCTCGGCCGCTAGAGTGTTCGCGTCCGGCGCCCGCCACCACCTGGCGGACAGCGCCACCTCGACGTTAGGACCCCCCACGTGAAGCACCGCACCACGCGCGGCGTCGCCGCGCTCGCGCTCGGAGCAGCGCTCGTCCTGTCCGGCTGCGGCTCCGACAGCGACGCCCCGGCGGACGACGCCACCACCACGGCCACGGACCCCACGGCGGACGTCCCCGAGGCGTCGCCCGAGGACATCGCGGCGCTGGAGGCCGTCACGATCACCGGCGACGCCGGCTCCGAGCCGACGGTGGAGTTCGAGACCCCGTTCGAGGTGTCGGCCACGGTCGCGATCCTCGACACGCCGGGCACGGGTGCCGACCTCGAGGACGGCCAGAAGCTCAGCATCGACTACGTCTCCTACAACGGGGCCGACGGCGAGAAGAACGGCTCGACGTGGGAGGGCGGCACGCCCGACTCGATCACCCTGGGCGACCAGTCGATCTTCCCGCAGCTCAACGAGGTGCTGTCCGGTCAGCAGATCGGCGCCCGCATCGTCTTCGCGAACCCGGTCGACATGGGCGACGGGACGAGCTCGGTCGAGCTGCTCGTGGTCGAGGTCTCCGACGCGCAGAACATCCCGGACCGCGCCGAGGGCGAGGCCGTGGAGCCTGAGGACGGGCTGCCGACCGTCACCCTGGGTGAGGACGGCACGCCGAGCATCGAGATTCCCGAGGGCTACGAGGCTCCTGACGAGCTCATCGTCCAGCCGCTCATCACCGGTGACGGCGCCGAGGTGACCGAGGAGCAGACGGTCACGGCGCACTACACCGGCTGGACGTTCGACGGCGAGGTGTTCGACTCGTCCTGGGAGCGTGGCACGCCCACCGACTTCCCGCTGACCGGTGTCATCGCCGGCTGGACCCAGGGCATCGCCGGCCAGACGGTCGGCAGCCAGGTCCTGCTCGTCATCCCCTCGGACCTCGCCTACGGCGCCGACGGCACCCCTGACGGCTCCATCGCCCCCGACTCGCCGCTGATCTTCGTGGTGGACATCCTCGCGGCGCAGTAGTCGCTCAGCAGCAGCCGCGACGTACCGACGTCACGGCAGCACGCACGACGGCCGTCTCCCTGTCGGGAGGCGGCCGTCGTGCGTCGTGGTGAGTCGCCGTAGAGTCGGGGCATGACGATCCAGGACGGCGCCAGGGGCGCAGCAGAGGACCTCGCGCCGGAGCGTGAGGTCCTCACGTGGGACGCCTTCGGGGCGGCTGCCCGAGAGCTCGCCGAGCAGGTCGTGGCGAGCGGGTTCCGGCCCGACGTGGTCGTCGCCATCGCTCGCGGCGGCCTGGTGCCCGGGGGCGCCGTGGCCTACGCCCTGGGCACCAAGGGCGTCGGCACGCTGAACGTCGAGTTCTACACGGACATCGGCCAGACGTTGCCGGACCCGCGCGTCCTTCCGCCGCTCATGGACACGTCCGAGCTGCCGGGGTCGCGCGTCCTCGTGGTCGACGACGTCGCCGACTCGGGCCGGACCCTCGCCCTGGTGATGGAGATGCTCGACGGGCACGGCACCGAGGCCCGGTCGGCGGTGCTCTACACGAAGCCGCGCTCGATCGTCCGGCCGGACTACTCGTGGAAGGACACCGACCTGTGGATCACGTTCCCGTGGTCGGCGGACCCGCCAGTCGACGGCGCACAGCCCCGCCCGGCCGACTGACCGGTGTACGACGACGGCCGCCGTCCCTCGCGGGGCGGCGGTCGTCGGTGTCTGTGGGTACCGGTGCCGGTGTCGAATGGCGACCGGGTCAGAAGTCCCAGTCGTCGTCCTCGGTGTTCACGGCCTTGCCGATGACGTACGACGAACCGGACCCGGAGAAGAAGTCGTGGTTCTCGTCGGCGTTCGGCGAGAGCGCGGAGAGGATCGCCGGGTTGACGTCGGTCTCGTCCTTGGGGAACAGGGCCTCGTAGCCGAGGTTCATGAGCGCCTTGTTGGCGTTGTACCGCAGGAACTTCTTGACGTCCTCGGTGAGGCCGACGCCGTCGTAGAGGTCCTCGGTGTACTGCACCTCGTTGTCGTACAGCTCGAAGAGCAGCTCGAACGTGTAGGCCTTGAGCTCGTCGCGCTCCTCCGGGGAGAGCTTCTCGAGGCCCTTCTGGAACTTGTAGCCGATGTAGTACCCGTGCACGGCCTCGTCGCGGATGATGAGGCGGATGAGGTCGGCCGTGTTCGTCAGCTTGGCGCGCGACGACCAGTACATCGGCAGGTAGAAGCCGGAGTAGAACAGGAACGACTCGAGGAGCGTGCTCGCGACCTTGCGCTTGAGCGGCGAGTCACCCTTGTAGTACTCCATGACGATCTCGGCCTTGCGCTGCAGGTTCGGGTTCTCCTCCGACCAGCGGAACGCGTCGTCGATGTCGCGTGTCGAGCACAGCGTCGAGAAGATCGACGAGTAGCTCTTCGCGTGCACGGACTCCATGAACGCGATGTTCGTGTACACGGCCTCCTCGTGCGGCGTCAGCGCGTCCGGGATGAGGCTCACCGCGCCCACGGTCCCCTGGATCGTGTCGAGCAGCGTCAGGCCGGTGAAGACGCGCATCGTCAGCGTCTTCTCCTGCTCCGTCAACGTCGCCCAGCTCTGGATGTCGTTGGAGACCGGCACCTTCTCGGGGAGCCAGAAGTTCCCGACGAGCCGGTCCCAGACCTCGAGGTCCTTCTCGTCCTCGAGACGGTTCCAGTTGATCGCGCTCACGCGATCGATGAGCTTGAGCTTCCCCGTGGGTGACATCGACTTCTTCTCTCCTGCTAAACCCGGACCGACCGGGAGACGAACTGTGGGACGAACGCTACGCCGTCGAGCACCGGACAGGTGCCCCGAGAACGGACGAGCTGCGCCGGGAACGGCCGGCGCGGAGGGGGTCGCGGGTCATGGCGGGTCTGGCGGGAGGCCGCGAGGAACGAGCGGCCGGATGGTAGACCCGCGACCCCCTCCGCAGAGGCCGTGGACGTCGCACGACGCGACGACTAGCTCACAGCATGCAGCTGACGCAGTTCTCGACCTCGGTGCCCTCGAGCGCGAGCTGACGCAGACGGATGTAGTAGAGCGTCTTGATGCCCTTGCGCCACGCGTAGATCTGCGCGCGGTTGACGTCGCGCGTCGTCACGGTGTCCTTGAAGAACAGCGTGAGGCTCAGACCCTGGTCGACGTGCTGCGTCGCCGCGGCGTAGGTGTCGATGATCTTCTCGTACCCGATCTCGTACGCGTCCTGGTAGTACTCCAGGTTGTCGTTCGTCAGGTACGGCGCCGGGTAGTAGACGCGACCGATCTTGCCTTCCTTGCGGATCTCGATCTTCGCGGCGACGGGGTGGATCGACGACGTGGAGTTGTTGATGTACGAGATCGAGCCCGTCGGCGGCACGGCCTGGAGGTTCTGGTTGTAGATCCCGTGCTCGCGCACGGAGGCTGCCAGGGCCTTCCAGTCGTCCTGCGTCGGGATGTGGACCTCGGCGTC
The DNA here is from genome assembly GCF_026163685.1 of Oerskovia flava. Classification (GTDB taxonomy): domain Bacteria; phylum Actinomycetota; class Actinomycetes; order Actinomycetales; family Cellulomonadaceae; genus Oerskovia_A; species Oerskovia_A flava. Next base: position 210,595 of record NZ_JAOXSR010000004.1, on the reverse strand, counting down.
GGCGAAGAGCTGGCGCACGCGGTCGGTGGCCGGCTCCCACACCTGGTCGGTGTACTTGGTGAAGTACTCGCCGCTGGCGTAGGCGGACTCCTCGAAGCCGAGGAAGGCCTGGCCCCGCTCGATCGCGAGCCGGTTCGACGCCGCGATCGCGTGGTAGGCGACGGTGTAGAAATAGATGTTCGTGAAGTCGACGCCCTCGGTGGAGCCGTAGTGGATGCGCTCGCGGGCGAGGTATCCGTGCAGGTTCATCTGCCCGAGGCCGATCGCGTGGCCACCGTCGTTGGCCCGCTTGATGGACGGCACGGACTCGATGCTCGTCTGGTCCGAGACCGCGGTGAGGGCCCGGATCGAGGTGTCGATCGTCTTCGCGAAGTCGGGTGAGTCCATCGCCTTGGCGATGTTGAGCGAGCCGAGGTTGCAGGAGATGTCCCGGCCGACGTGGTCGTAGGACAGGTCCTCGTTGAACGTCGACGGCGTGGAGACCTGGAGGATCTCCGAGCAGAGGTTCGAGTGGGTGATGCGGCCCTTGATGGGGTTCGCACGGTTCACCGTGTCCTCGAACATGATGTACGGGTAGCCGGACTCGAACTGGAGCTCGGCGAGCGTCTGGAAGAAGTCTCGGGCCTTGATCTTCGTCTTGCGGATGCGCGAGTCGTCGACCATCTCGTCGTACTTCTCGCTGATGGACACGTCCGCGAAGGGCTTGCCGTAGACGCGCTCGACGTCGTAGGGCGAGAAGAGGTACATGTCCTCGTTCTTCTTCGCCAGCTCGAACGTGATGTCGGGGATGACGACGCCCAGGGAGAGGGTCTTGATGCGGATCTTCTCGTCGGCGTTCTCACGCTTGGTGTCGAGGAAGCGCAGGATGTCGGGGTGGTGCGCGTGGAGGTACACGGCACCGGCGCCCTGGCGTGCTCCGAGCTGGTTGGCGTAGGAGAAGGAGTCCTCCAGGAGCTTCATCACGGGGATGACGCCGGACGACTGGTTCTCGATGTGCTTGATGGGGGCGCCGTGCTCGCGGATGTTGGAGAGCAGGAGCGCCACGCCGCCGCCGCGCTTGGAGAGCTGCAGCGCGGAGTTGATGCCGCGCGCGATCGACTCCATGTTGTCCTCGATGCGCAGCAGGAAGCAGGAGACGGGCTCGCCGCGCTGCGCCTTGCCGACGTTGAGGAACGTCGGGGTCGCGGGCTGGAAGCGCCCGGAGATGATCTCCTCGACGAAGTCGAGCGCACGCTGCTCGTCGCCGTCGGCGAGGCCGAGGGCGACCATGCAGACCCGGTCCTCGAAGCGCTCGAGGTAGCGCTTCCCGTCGAAGGTCTTGAGCGTGTACGACGTGTAGTACTTGAAGGCGCCGAGGAACGTCTCGAAGCGGAACTTCTTGGAGTAGGCGAACTCGAAGAGCGACTTCACGAACGCGCGGTCGTACTTCGCGAGGACCGCGGGGTCGTAGTACTTGTTGTCGACCAGGTACTCGAGCTTCTCCGCGAGGTCGTGGAAGAAGACCGTGTTCTGGTTGACGTGCTGCAGGAAGTACTGGCGTGCGGCCTGGCGGTCCTTGTCGAACTGGATCTCACCGTTGGGGCCGTAGAGGTTCAGCATCGCGTTGAGCGCGTGGTAGTCCATCTCCGCGCCGGCCAGTGGCACCTGCACGGCGCTCACGCCGGGATCTGTGACTGTCGTTGCCAAAATCGTCCCAATCCGTCGCGGACGCGCTGGACGTCCTCGGCTGTTCCCAGTAGTTCGAAGGCGTACAGGTACGGGACCTGGCACTTCGTGGAGATGATGTCGCCGGCGATGCAGTACGCCTCGCCGAAGTTGGTGTTGCCCGCGGCGATAACGCCTCGGATCAACGACCTGTTGTGGGTGTCGTTCAAGAACTTCACGACCTGGCGGGGCACGGCGCCGCCTTCGTTGCCGCCGCCGTAGGTGGGGACCACCAGGACGTAGGGCTCCTCGACGCGGAGGAAGCCGTCAGCCGGCCGGACGGGGATGCGATGGGTGTCGATCCCGCGCTCGGGCAGGCCCAACCGCTGGACGAACCGGTGCGTGGTGTCCGAGACGCTGGAGAAGTAGACGAGCGATCCCATGTCCGGGTCCTCTCCCTGCTCCGTCCGGCGCCGACGCCCGAGGGCGTCGGGGGGCGGGTCGGCTCAGGCCACGACCGGTGCGGTCGCGGCTGCCAGCGCGTTGATCTGGTCCGGGCGGAAGCCCGACCAGTGGGTGTCGCCGGCGACGACGACGGGTGCCTGGAGGTACCCGAGGCCGCGGACCAGCTCGAGCGCCTCGGCGTCCTGGCTGATGTCGACGACCGTGTACTCGACGCCCTTCTTGTCGAGGGCCCGGTAGGTCGCGTCGCACTGCACGCAGGCCGGCTTGCTGTAGACCGTGACGCTCATCTGAGGCTCCTCGTCTGGTAGGGCTGGTGAGCCGGGTCGTGGGGGCTCATGAGCCTCTGACCTCGAAGGACACCGCTGTAACTACGTCTGTGTGATGGCCCGGATCCCGTGGTGGTCTCTGGGCGTGAAACCACTATACCTAGTGGTCGACGGTGCGCCACTCCACTACATCTCGTGTCTGAACTTCACCCGCACCACGTGTGGTAGAGGCACTCGACCATGCTCCCACGAGGGTCCGACAGCGCGCCGAGCACCCCCGTGTGCACCGGCTCGTCCACCGCTCACGGCGTCCCGGAACGGCTCCAGGACGCCGTCGGCGCACGCTCGTCCACAGCATGTGGACGGCCACGGTCCACACCGTGTGGGCGCCGCGCGAAGCGTCCGGGGCGCTCCGCGGGGCGGGTGCCGACGGCACACCGCGGCCGTCATCAACCGGACAAACGCCGCACCGCACGAGCCTGCATCCGACGGACGTTCGGCGTGTCGTCGGCGTGTCGGCACCTCGTCGGGAACTGGGACGAACATCACCGTGCTGCCCGGTGCCGCCGTCCGCTGCCGGCCACCCCCGCCGGGGCCGCCCGAGCACGCCGACGGGCCCGCCCGCGCCGCGCGCGGACGGGCCCGTCAGGGGCCGTTCGGAGGTTCCGGGTCGCCTCAGACGTCCGTCACGGCAGGCAGCGCCGACGAGGTCGCGAGGCGGCGGTACCAGTACGCCGAGTCCTTCCAGATCCGCTCCTGGGTCTCGTAGTCGACCCGGATGATGCCGAACCGGCGCTCGTAGCCGTAGCCCCACTCGAAGTTGTCGAGGAGCGACCAGGCGAAGTACCCGCGCACGTCGGCCCCCGCGTCGATCGCGGCGCCGACCGCGTCGATGTGGTCGTGGAGGTAGGCCACCCGGCGGTCGTCGTGCACCCGGCCGTCCGCCGACACCTCGTCCTCGAACGCGGCACCGTTCTCCGTGACCATCATCGTCTGGCCCGGGTAGGCCTCGTGGACGGCCACGAGCAGCTCGGTCATGCCGGCGGGCTCGATGTTCCAGCCCATCGCGGTGTACGGGCCGGGCTGCTGGACGAACTCGACGTCCTCGACACCGATCCACGGGCTCGCGCTCGACGCCCCGTGGCCGTCGTTCTCGGCGCGCTCACCCTCGCCCGAGAAGTGGCGCACCTTGACGGTGGAGTAGTAGTTCACGCCCAGCACGGACAGCGGCGCCTTGATGAGCGCGGTGTCCCCCTCGTGGACGAACGACCAGTCGCTCACGTGCGCGGTGTCCGCGAGCAGGTCGGCCGGGTAGACGCCCTCGAGCATCGGCGAGAGGAACGCGCGGTTGGCGAGCGCGTCGATCTTCCGCACGGCGTCGAGGTCGTCCGCCGAGTCGGGGTCCTCGGGACGGATCACGTGGAGGTTGAGCGTGACGGAGGTGGTGACGTCGTCGCCGAGCTCCTCGCGGATCGCGCGGACCGCGAGCCCGTGGGCGAGGTTGAGGTGGTGCACCGCCGCGAGCGCCGCCGCGGGCTCGGTGCGTCCCGGCGCGTGCACGCCGGAGCCGTAGCCCAGGTAGGCCGAGCACCAGGGCTCGTTGAGCGTCGTCCAGGTGTCGACGCGCTCCCCCAGCTCCTGCGCCATGCGGCGCGCGTACCGCTCGAACGCGTAGGCGGTCTCGCGCGACGCCCAGCCCCCTGCGTCCTCGAGCTCCTGCGGGAGGTCCCAGTGGTAGAGCGTGACGACCGGCTTGACCCCGGCCTCGATGAGCGCGTCGACGAGCCGCGAGTAGAACGCGATGCCCTCGGGGTTGAAGTCCCCCGAGCCGCCGGGCTGGACCCGCGACCACGAGATCGAGAAGCGGTAGGCGCCCAGTCCGAGCGCCTTGATGTGCGCGACGTCCTCGGCCCAGCGGTGGTAGTGGTCGTCCGCGACGTCGCCCGTGTCACCGCCCAGCGTCTTGCCCGGGGTGTGGGAGAACGTGTCCCAGATCGACGGGCCGCGGCCACCCTCGGTGGCGGCTCCTTCGATCTGGTACGACGCGGTGGCCGACCCCCACAGGAAGCCCGGGGGGAAGGTGCGCGTGCCCGACGGCGCGGCGTCGGGGGCAGGGGTGGCCGGCGTCGGCCGGGCGGGGGTGTCGGTGGTCACGGGGTCCTCGCTGGTTCAGTCGTCGTGCGGTCGTGGGTCGAGCGGTGCGTCGGTGTCCGCGCCTCCGTCCGTGGGAGCGCTTCCACGTCTTCTGCCTCCAGGGTACGTCGTCAGCGGGCTTCCGTCGTCACGTCCGGGGACACCTCGAGGCGCAGGGAGCCGGGACCGCTCACCGTGGCCACCTGGTCGCCGTACCGGACGGACCAGGTGGCCGGTGCGTCGTCGGACACGACCGTGAGCACGGTGCCGGTGCGCCGCACCCGGAAGGAGGCACCTGCCGCGCCGGGGTGTCCCGGGACGGTGACGACCGAGTCGTGCCCGTCCGGGAGCTCGAACGCGTGCAGGGTCACACCGTCGGCCCAGTCGTGGTCGGGCCGGTCCGTGCGCGCCCCGACGGGAAGGACCGTGCCCGGGCGCACGAGCACGGGCAGGGAGTCGAAACCGTGGGTCTCGGTCACCCAGCGCGGTCCCGTGACCGTCGACGGCAGGTCCGCGGCGGGACCGTCCGCCGCGCCGTCGACCAGGCGCGTCCACGTCCCGGCGGGGACGTAGTACTCCACGTGCCCGTCGGCCCGGAAGACCGGCGCGACGAGGAGCGCGTCGCCGAGCATGTACTGCGTGTCGACGAGCGCCGCCGTCCGGTCGGCCGGGTGCTCCAGCACCATGGGCCGCATGACGGGCAGGCCCTCGGTGTGCGCGAGCTCGCCCAGCCGCGCGAGATACGGCATCAGAGACATCTTCAGCCGGGTGAAGCGTCGCGTCACGTCGACGGCCTCGTCGTCGAAGGCCCAGGGCACCCGGTAGGAGTCCGAGCCGTGCAGGCGCGAGTGGGACGAGAGCATCCCGAAGGCGACCCACCGCTTGAAGACCGCCGGGTCCGGCGTCCCCTCGAACCCGCCGATGTCGTGGCTCCAGTACCCGAACCCGGACAGCGCGAGCGACAGGCCGCCGCGCAGGGACTCCGCCATCGCGACGAACGTCGACTCGCAGTCCCCGCCCCAGTGGACGGGGAACTGCTGCCCGCCGGCGGTCGCCGACCGCGCGAAGAGCACCGCCTCGCCGCTCCCCCGCTCCTCGGTCAGGACCTCGAAGACGGCCTCGTTGTACAGGTGCGTGTAGTAGTTGTGCATCCGTTGCGGGTCCGAGCCGTCGTGCCAGACGACGTCGGTGGGGATGCGCTCGCCGAAGTCGGTCTTGAAGCAGTCGACGCCCTGGCGCAGCAGCCCCCGCAGCGTGTCCTGGTACCAGGCCCGCGCGTCGGGATTCGTGAAGTCGACGAGCGCCATGCCCGCCTGCCACAGGTCCCACTGCCACACGTCGCCCGCCGCGGTCCGCACGAGGTAGCCACGCTCGAGACCCTCGTCGAACAGGTGCGAGCGCTGGGCGATGTACGGGTTGATCCAGGCGCTGACCCGCAGGCCGCGGTCGTGCAGGCGCGCGAGCATCGCCTCCGGCTCCGGGAACGTCTGCGGGTCCCACACGAAGTCGCACCAGTGGAACCGGCGCATCCAGAAGCAGTCGAAGTGGAAGACGCTCAGCGGGATGTCCCGCTCGGCCATCCCCTCCACGAAGCGCGTGACGGTCGCCTCGTCGTAGTCGGTCGTGAACGACGTCGAGAGCCACAGCCCGTAGGACCACGCCGGGACGCGCGCCGGGCGCCCCGTGAGCGCGGTGTACCGGCGCAGCACGTCGCGGGGTGTCGGGCCCTGGATGACGTAGTACTGCAAGGACTGGCCCTCGACCGAGAACTGCGCCCGGGAGACGACCTCGGTGCCCAGCTCGAACGACACGCGCTCGGGGTGCGCGACGAACACGCCGTACCCCTTGTCGCTGAGGTAGAACGGCACGTTCTTGTACGCGAGGTCGCTCGCGGTGCCGCCGTCCTCGTTCCACACGTCGATGCTCTGCCCGTTCTTGACGAAGGCGCCGAACCGCTCGCCCAGCCCGAACAGGTGCTCGCCGACGTCGATCGCGAGCTGCTCGTGCACGTACGTCGTCCCGTCGCCCGTCGTCGCGACGCCCACGCTCCGGTCGGTCGACGACGTGAGCACCTGCCCGTCCGCGACGAAGTCGACGCGCCACGGCCCGTCGGTCGAGACCCGGGCGGTGAGTCCGCCCGAGGAGATCGTCGCCTCGGGCGCGCCCGTGGTCGTCGGCACCGCGACCTTGACGTCCGCCCCGGTCCGGGCGACCTCGAAGTGCGGTCCGGGGTCGCGGCGACCGCGGTGGTGCTCGATCCGCACCCCCACGACGCCCTCGACGGGTGCGTCGAACGTCACCGTGACGAGCGGCTGGTTCAACGTGTCGCCGCGGGTGCGGATCGGCGCGGTCGGGGCGTGCACGACGAGTCGCTCGCCGGCGTCGACGGCCTCGTCGACCGCCCGGGGGCGCAGCACGGTGACTCCGGGCTTGAGCTGCCAGTAGCCGTCGGTGAACTTCATGACGTCCTTTCGATCGGTCCGTCGACCAGCGCGACGGCGTCGTGACCCGGCAGGTCGACGACACCGGTCACCGGCTCGCCGGTGAGCAGGTCCACGTGCGGGCCGGGGACGGGCACCAGCGCCCGGTCCGGAGAGTGGTTGAGCAGGAACAGCACGTCACCGCGCCGGACGATCTCGACGCCGGGATGCGCCGGGAGGCCGGGCAGCACCGGCGCGGCGGCCGAGGCGCGCAGCGCGGCGAGCAGGACGTCCGCGGTCGAGCGCTGGTCGAGCACCGTGCCGACGTACCAGGCCTCCCCCTGCCCGACGCCGTGCCGGGTCACGGCCGGCGCGCCCGCCAGGTGGCCCGCGCGGTACGTGGCGAGCACGTCCGCGCCGTCGGCCCGGAGCAGCTCGCCGAGGACGCTCGCCCGCGCACCGGCGCCCGGGCGCCCCGGCCACCGGGGCGCGAGGTCGAGCGGGACGCCGTCGTCGGGAAGCGCCGCGTGCTCCTCGCCGCTCACGCCCAGGACGTCGCGCAGCAGCGCGGGGAACCGGCCGGTGCGCAGGTGCGCGCGCTCGTCCGCGACCCCCGTGAAGGGACCGACGACGAGGACCGCGCCCCGCCGCGCCGCGTCCGTCAGCGCCTGCGCGGCGACCTCCTCGAGGAGGTAGAGCTGCGGGACGAGGACGAGGTCGTACCCGGCGAGGTCGCGCGCGGGCGGGACGAGGTCGCAGACCACGTGGTGCTCCCACAGCACGCGGTGCCAGGCGCGGAGCTGGTCGACGGCGTCCAGACGGTCGGTCGGGCGGGCGACCTCGCCGCTCGCCCACCACGACGGCCAGTCGACGACGATCGCGACGCGCGCCTCGACCCGGCCACCGACCACCGGACGCAGCCGTTCGAGGTCGGCGCCGAGCCGACGCACACCGCGGTGCACCCGGGTGTCGGCACCTGCGAGCGGGAGCATGGAGGAGTGGAAGCGCTCGGCACCGCTGCGCGAGCCGCGCCACTGGAAGAAGCACACGCCGTCGGCCCCGCGCGCGACCGCCTGGAGCGACTCGAGACGGGAACGCTCCGGCGACTTGGGCAGGTTGTGGGGGCGCCAGCTCACCGCGCTCGTCGCGCTCTCCATGAGCAGCCACGGCGCACCGCCGCCGAGCGAGCGGACGAGGTCCTGGGTGAGCGCGGCGTCCGCCGGCGCCTGCGGGTCCCCGGGGTCCGGGTACGCGTCGTCGGAGACGACGTCGAGGTCGTCCGCCCACGTCCACGGGTCGATGCCGGCGAAGAAGCCCATGAGGTTGGTCGTCACGGGACGCTCCGTGTCGTGGGCGCGGATCACGTCGCGCTGCGCGCGGTACAGGCCGAGCAGCTGGTCGGAGCAGAAGCGTCGCCAGTCGAGCGCCTGCGACGGGTTGGGGTGGTACGGCATCCGGCGCGGGGGCAGGACCTCGGACCAGTCGTCGTAGCGCTGCGACCACACCGCGGTCCCCCACGCGTCGTCGAGCGCCTCGACGGAGCCGTACCGGTCCCGCAGCCACTCGCGGAACGCGGCAGCCGCCTCGTCCCCGTAGCAGACCTGGCCGAACTCGTTGCCGACGTGCCACATGCGCACCGCCGGGTGGTTCGCGTACCGGACGACGAGGTCCGTCGTGATCGCGAGCGCGTGCTCGCGGTAGACCGACGACGCGGGGCTGAACTGGTTGCGGGACCCCGGGACCAGGCGCACGCCCTCCGCGTCGACGGGCAGCGTGCCGGGATGGCGCGCGCCGAGCCACGGCGGGGGCGACGCCGTCGGGGTCGCGAGGTCCACACCGATGCCGTGCTCGTCCAGGACGTCGAGCACCTCGTCGAGCCAGTCGAACTCGCGAGCACCGGGCCGCGGCTCGTAGCGGGCCCAGGAGAACACCCCGACCGTCACGAGGTTGACGCGTGCCTCGCGCATCAGCCGCGCGTCCTCGCGCCAGACGTCGGCCGGCCACTGCTCCGGGTTGTAGTCCCCTCCGAAGCAGAGCCCGGAGCGCGCCGTGAGGTCCGCGAACCGCGACGCGGCGGAGCGCTCGGGGACGGCGATCACCATGGACGGCACCGTTGCCTTTCTGAAGGTGGTGGGCGAGATCGTGGCTGCGCACTCCGCGCGCCGGACAACCCCATCGTTTGTCGAAGCGTTTCAACACGCTAACCTGTGCCGAGTCCGCTTGTCCAGCAGGTCGTGAAGGCACATTGCGGCTTAGCGCGTCGAAGCGCTTCCCTCGCCGGCTCGCCCCGGGCGGCGACCGCGCTACCGTGTCTCCCGAGCGGTGTCCCGAGCGCGCGGGCCTCGACCGACTCGCACCCATCAGCGAAGGAGTGTCCGTGGCCACCATCGAGGACGTCGCACGAGCCGCAGGAGTCTCGGCGTCAACGGTCTCGTACGTGCTGTCCGGCAAGCGGAGCATCTCCGCCCCGACACGGCAGCGCGTGGAGAAGGCGATCCAGCAGCTCGGGTACCGCCCGCACGCCGGCGCCAGGGCGCTGGCGTCGTCACGGACCAACGTCCTCGCCCTCATGGCACCGCTGCGCGCGGGCGTGGAGGTGAACGTCATCATGCAGTTCGTCTCCAGCGTCGTGCTCCGCGCCCGCGACTACTCGTACGACGTCCTCCTGCTCACGCAGGACGACGTCTCGGGAGCGGAACGGGTCGGGGCCGGGTCGATGGTCGACGGGATCATCGTCATGGACGTCGAGGCCCAGGACGCGCGGCTGCCCAGCCTCGCGCGCCTGCGCCAGCCGACCGTGCTCATCGGCCTCCCTCGTAGCCCCGGCACGCTGAGCTGCGTGGACCTCGACTTCGAGGCGGCGGGCCGGCTCGCGTTGGACCACCTCGTCGGGCTGGGGCACCGCCACGTCGCGTTCGTCGGCCCGCCGCCGGAGGTCATGGCCCGGCACACGTCGTACGCGGACCGCGTCCTCCGAGGCTTCTCCGGGGCCGCGCGCGACGCAGGCATCGACGCGCGGACGATCGAGTGCGAGGGCACGGCGCCCGGGGCCGCCGCTGCCGTGGACGAGCTCCTCGCCCACGACCCGGCTCTGTCGGCCGTCCTCGTGCACAACGAGTCCGCGCTGCCGCACGTCGTCGCCCGCTTCGCCGAGCACGGCCGACGGGTCCCCGACGACCTCTCGGTGATGATCATCAGCCCTCCCGAGGTCGCCACCGCCCAGCCCGTCCCGCTGACGAGCATCGACATCCCCACCGAGCGCGTCGCGCGCGTCGCGGTCGAGATGACCATGGCGCGCATCGACGGTGACGAGCCGGCGGAGACGCGTCTGCTCACGCCGGTCGTCACCGACCGAGGGTCGACGCTGCCCGCCGTCAGCCCTTGATCGCCCCGAAGATCACGCCCTTCGTGAAGTGCCGCTGGACGAACGGGTAGATCGCGAGCACGGGGATCACCGCGAGCACCATGATCGCCATCTTCACCGGCAGGCCCGTCACGGCGCCGGTGGCGACGTCGACCTGGCCGGTGCCGCTGCCCGGCAGCGTGACGCCCTGCAGGACGTAGGACCGCAGCACGAGCTGCAGCGGCCACTTCGCGTTGTCGTTGATGTAGAGCATCGCGTTGAAGAACGCGTTGAAGTAACCGACGCCGTAGAACAGCGCGACCACGGCGATCGCCGCCGTCGACATCGGTACCACGATGCGCGCGAGGATCCGCCAGTCCCCCGCCCCGTCGATCCGGGCGGCGTCGGTGATCGCCGGGTCGATCCCCATGAAGAAGTTGCGCAGGATCAGCACGTTGAACGCCGAGACCGCCCCGGGCAGGATGAGCGCCCAGTAGCTGTTGATGAGGCCGAGGTTGCTCACCAGGAGGTAGGTCGGGATCATCCCCGCACCGAAGAACATGGTGATGAGGAAGACGAAGAGGATCGGACGGTGCCCGACGCTCCCGGGCCGCGACAGCCCGTAGGCCGCCAGGATCGACACCACCGTCGAGATGATCGTGCCGACGGCGGTGATCCCCACCGAGACGATCGCCGCCCGGGTGACGATCCCGCCGTCGAGGATCTGCTGGTACGCAGCGATCGTCAGGTCGCCCGGAATGACGACCATGCCGCCCGACCGGATGATGTCCGCCTGGGTGGAGAGCGACGTGAGGACGACCGTGTAGAGCGGGAAGAGGACGACCAGGACGATGAGGCACAGGGCGATGCCCTTGCCGAGCTGTCCGAGAGCGCTCGGTCGGCCCTCCCACGCCGCGCGGTGCCGCGAGCGGCGTGGTCGGCGGGCCGGACGGCGTCGCATCCCCTCGGGTGCCGGGAACGGCACCGCGTCGGGACGGCTGAGCGGGCCCTGGCCCGTGTCTGTCGTGGTACTCATGCTTTTCTGTACACTCCCGCTTCACCGAAGACGTGCGCCAGCTTGTTCGCGCCCAGGACGAGCACGAGCGAGACCACACCCTTGACGAGTCCGGCGGCGGCCGCGAAGGCCCAGTCGCCGTAGACGACACCCTGGTAGTACACGAAGGTGTCGATGACCTCCGACGCCTCGGCGCCCACGGCCTGCCGTTGGAGGATGAGCTGTTCGAACCCGACCGTCAGCGCGTCCCCGAGCCGCAGGATGAGCAGCAGCACGATCACCGGTCGCAGCGCGGGCAGGGTGATGTGCCAGATCCTGCGCCACCTGCCCGCCCCGTCCATGGCCGAGGCCTCGTACAGCGCCGGGTCGACCGTGCTGAGCGCGGCGAGGAAGATGATGATCCCCCAGCCGGCGTCCTTCCAGACGGACTGCATCGTGATGAGCAGCAGGAACGTGTCCGGGTTGGTCATGAGGTCGAAGCCGTCGTACCCGTTGTCCGCGAGCACCCGGTTCACCAGCCCCGCACCACCGAAGATCTGCTGGAAGATCGTCACCACCAGGACCCACGAGAAGAAGTGGGGCAGGTAGACGATCGACTGGATGGTGGTCCGGATCGACGGCGTGACGACGCTGTTGAGCAGCAGGGCCAGGATGATCGGGATCGGGAAGAAGAACACGAGCTGGAACGCCGTGATCGCCAGCGTGTTGCCCACGGAGTGCAGGAACTGCGAGTTCGAGAAGACCCGCTCGAAGTTGTCCCAGCCGACGAACGGCGAGCCCCCGATCCCCACGTACGGCGAGTAGTCCTGCCACGCGATGACGTTGCCGAGCATCGGCACGTACGCGAAGAGCGCGAGCAGGCCGACACCGGGCAGCGTCATGAGCAGCAACGACCGGTCGCGCCGCAGCCGCACGCGCAGGGGGATCTTGCGCCCCTGCGGCGCGCTGCCGCGAGCCGTGCGGCCCGGCGTGGGTGCCGGGCCGCGCGGCCGGTCCGGAGGGACCGAGGCGTCGTCGCGGACGTCCTGGTCGGAGACCGTGGAGCTCATCGTCAGTCGGTCCCCGCGTCGGGAGCGCTGCCGTCGAGGATCTCCTGGTAGAACGCCCGCAGCTCCTCGCCGCCCGAGCTGCGCCACGTCTCCACCGCCGCGTCGAGGTCGTCGAGCGACTTGCGCCCGCGGGCGATGTCCCCCTCGAGGTCCTCGAACGGCTGGCCGAGTGACGCGTACGCCGCGGGTTCGGTGATCTGCATGCCGTAGAACAGCGGCTCGACCACGTACGGCGCGGCGTCCGCCATCCACGTGGTGAAGTCCTCGACGTACCCCGGGTACTGGACCTTCGCGTTCACCACGGGCGGGTCGACCAGGAAGATGTAGGACGGCTGCACCTCCGTCTGGGCGAGCTGGGTGGCGACCGGGAGACGGTCGGCGTCGAGCTCGAAGTGCACGCCCTCGACCCCCGAGTTGATGAGCTGGTACTCGGCCGTCCCGTACGGCGACGCGAGGAAGTTGGCGGCCTCGAGCAGCTCGGCGACGACGGCCTCGTCGTCGGACTTCTTGAGGTACGAGCACATGCTGGCGGCGTTGGCCTTGTACAGCTGCGGCTCCCCGCCGTCGGCGGCGAACACCGGCATCGGCTGCTGCGCGAAGTCGGGGTTCGAGGGCAGGTTGCGCCCGAGCGCCTCGTGCCAGGCGCCCAGCCCGTCCGCGGTCACGAGGACCTGGCCGGACTCGAACCGCTCCTTGCCGTCGCCCGACTCCGCGACCGCGTCGGGGTGGACCGAACCCTGGGCGTAGAGCTCGGCCATCCACGCCAGCGCGTCCCGGTACTCCTGCGTCTCGACGCGGTGGACGAGGTTGCCCTCGGCGTCCTGCGTCCACTTCGGCGGGACCGAGAACATCTGGGTCGCGTGGGCCCAGAGGTCGTTGGTGCCCCACTGGCGGTCGCCCGCGTCGGTCAGCGAGTCGACGAACTCGAGCATCTCGTCCGCCGTGGTCGGCAGCTCGACGTCCTCGGGCAGGAGGTCCGCGCGGTAGAACGTGGCGTCGTTGATGAGCTCGCCCGGGAACGGCAGCCCGTAGAGCTTGCCGTTCCACATGCAGGCCCGCCACGCGTCGGTGGGGATGTTGGCCAGGTTCGGATAGGCCTCGACCGCGTCACCGGCCAGGTACGGGGTGAGGTCCGTGAAGATGGTGTCGACCGCCTGGCCGAAGCGCGGGGGGATGTTCCAGGAGGGGATGCTCACCCAGTCGGCGACGTCCTTCGGGGACGCGAGGACTGCGGCGAGCTTGTCCCCGTACGTGTTGCCGTCGGAGATCTGGAACCGCAGGTCGGTCCCGATGGCCTCGTTGACGGCGTCGAAGTACTGGTTGCCCTCGGTCGGGGGGATGGTGCCCCACAGCGGCGTCATGACGGTGTACTTCCCGCCGGACCCCGGCGGGGAGTCGAAGACCTGGACGAGCTCCTCGGGGACGTTCTCGAACCCGGCCGTCGACCCGTTCACGCTCGGGAAGTCCGGCGTGGCGTACTCGACGGGCACGTGGTTCGGGAGCGCGGCGGCGTTGCCGACCTGCTGCTCGACCCCGGTCTCGCTGCCGATTCCGCCACCTCCGCAGGCCGCGACGAGTGAGACCGCTCCCACGGCCGCGGTGACGGCGACCCAGCGCCGGCGGTGTTCCTGACTGCTTGCCCTCATCGGCGTAGCACTCCTTCGTGACCATCAGGAGGAGCGGCTCTGCCCCTCTCGCGCCCGGATCACCGAGCTTGCCCCGGCACCATCGGTAGTGTCGAAGCGCTTCAACGGAGGGTACGGGTGAAGAGTGCTCCAGTGCAAGCATCCGGGGGCATCCGTTGCGTCTCGACCGCTGCAGCGCCACCGCCGCTCGCGATGTGGCAGCATGGGCGACGCACCACGACACCCGGTGAAGTGTGTCGAACCGTTTCGAGCCTTCGACCCTCGCCGTCCACCACCACCTGGAAGGACGATGCCGTGCCGTCCCTGGCCACCACCCACCCGATCCCGCCCTACCGGCAGATCGACCTCCCGCCGGCGGAGCGCGCACGCGACCTGCTGGGACGCCTGGACGCGGGCGAACGCCTCGCGATGCTGCACCAGTGCGCGCCCGCCGTCGAACGACTCGGGCTGCGCGCGTTCCGCACCGGCACCGAGGCGCTCCACGGTGTCGCGTGGCTCGGCCGGGCCACGGTCTTCCCCCAGCCCGTCGGCCTCGCCGCCTCGTGGGACCCCGACCTCGTGCGCCGGGTCGGCGACGCCGTCGCGACCGAGGTGCGCGCCCACCACGCGGCCGACCCGACCGTGAGCCTCAACGTCTGGGCCCCCGTGGTCAACACCCTGCGGCACCCGGGCTGGGGACGGAACGAGGAGGGTTTCTCGGAGGACCCGCACCTGACGGCCGAGCTGGGGGGCGCCTACACGCGCGGCCTGCGCGGCGACCACCCCCGCGTCTGGCGGACCGTCCCGACGCTCAAGCACTTCCTCGCCTACGGCTCGGAGACGGACCGGGCCGTGACCAGCTCGCACGTCCCCCTGCGCCTCCTGCACGAGTGGGAGCTGCCCGCGTTCCGCGGCCCGGTCGCCGCCGGTGCGGTGGGCGCCGTCATGCCCGGGTACAACCTGACCAACGGCCGCCCGAACCACGTGGCGACGGGCCTGCTCGACGAGCTGCGGTCGTGGACCGACGAGTCCCTCGCGGTCGTCTCCGACGCCGCCGCGCCGACCAACCTCGTCGTGGGTGAACGGTACTTCCCCGACCACGTCGCCTCGCACGCCGCGTCGCTGCGCGCCGGCGTCGACTCCTTCACGGACAACGACACCGACCCGGGCCCCACCCTCGACCGGCTCCGTGCCGCCCTCGACCGCGGGATCCTCACGCAGGACGACGTCGACCGCGCGGCCCAGCGCCTGCTCGAGCTGCGCATCCGCACCGGCGAGCTCGACGGCGACGACGACCCGTGGGCGACCATCGGCCCCGACGCGGTCGACCTCCCGGAGCACCGCGCCCTCGCCCACGAGGCCGTGGCCCGCTCCGTGGTCCTGCTGCGCAACGTGGCGCCCGAGGGTGCGACGCCGGTGCTGCCGCTGACCTCCCCTGGCCGGGTGGCCGTCGTCGGGCCGCTCGCCGACCGCGTGCTGCACGACTGGTACTCCGGCACCCCGCCGTACACCACGTCCGTCGCCGCCGCCGTGCGCGCCCGGTTCCCGGACGCCGACGTCGTGGTGGCCGACGGCGCCGACCGCGTCGCGCTGCGCTCCGTGTCCACCGGCACCTACCTCGAGGTCGGCGACGACCCGGGTGTCGTCACGGCGAGCGCCCACCACGCGTCGACCGCGACGCACCTCGACGTCACCGACTGGGGCGACGGGCTCCTCACGCTGCGCTCGGTCGCGTCCGGCCGCCTGCTCACCGGGGCGTCGTGGATCGTGGCCGCCGACGCCGAGCGCGTCGGCGGCTGGGTCGTCCAGGAGAGCTTCCGGCGGCGCCTGCACGACGACGGGTCGTGGTCCCTGCAGCACGTCGCCTCCGGGCGGTGGCTGCGGGTCCAGCACGGGTCGACGCTCCTCGTGGCCGAGGCCACGAGCGCGGACGAGGCCGAACGCTTCGTGCTGCGCACCGTCAGCGCGGGTCACGCCGCCGTCGAGGCTGCGGCACGCGGCGCCGACGCGGTGCTGGTCGTCGTGGGCAACGACCCACACCTCGCCGGCCGTGAGACGCAGGACCGGCCCCACCTGAGGCTGCCGACCGCCGCGGAGGAGGTGTGGCGCGCCGCCCGGGACGTCAACCCGCGCAGCGTGCTCACCGTCGTCTCGAGCTACCCGTACGTCCTCGGCCCGGCCACCCACGACGCGGCCGCCGTCGTCTGGTCGTCGCACGGCGGCCAGGAGCTCGGCCCGGGGCTCGTCGACGTGCTGAGCGGCGACCAGGAACCCGCCGGACGGCTCGCCCAGTCGTGGCCCGCGCACGAGCGGGACGCCGGTCCGCTGCTCGAGTACGACGTGCGGCGCGCGGGGGCGACCTACCGGTACAGCACCGCCGAACCGGCGTTCGCGTTCGGGCACGGGCTGTCCTACACGAGCGTCGTGCACGAGTCCGTCCGCCTCGACCGTCCGGACGTCCAGGCCCCCCGGCCGTGGTCCGCGCGCGAGGCTCCCGGTCTCGACCCCCTCGTCGCGACCGTCACGCTGCGCAACACGGGGACGAGGCCGGCGGACGAGCTCGTCCAGGTCTACTCGCTCGCGCCCGCGGAGCTACCCGTCCCCGCCCCCCGACGCCTGCTCGTCGCCCACACGCGGGTGCGGCTGGAGCCGGGCGAACGTCGCGAGGTCCGGCTCGAGGTCGACCCGGCACGGCTCGCGGTCTGGGACGTCGCCGCGTCGTCCGGTCCGGCCCCGGCGGGCGCCGACCCCGACCTGCACGTCGGGGCGTTCCGTGTGCAGGCGGGCGACTACACCCTCGCGTCCGGCCCGTCGAGCGCCGACCTGCCGGTCCGGGCGACGCTGCGCGTGACCGACGGTGGGCCCGAGGGCGGGCCGACCGGTGGGCGCGACCGGGGGCGCAGCGGCGCGCTGCGGATCCCTGCGCACGCGTTCAGCGACGGCGACGGGATCGTGACGACCGACCGCACGCGGGAGTCCGGCTGGGCGGTGGAGGTCGCCGCCGGCAACGCGACCGGCTGGGCTCGCTACGACGCGGTGGACCTGAGCGGTGCGGACGAGGTGCGGCTCGAGCTGGCCTCGACGCGGGCCGCGCAGAAGGTGGTCGTCGAGGTGCGCGCCGCGGGGAGCGGCGAGGCCTGGCGACGCGTGGCGCGCCTCGCGTCGCCAGGACCTGCCGGTGGGGAGGATGCCGGGGCGGACGCGGACGACTCCCGCTATCGCTGGCGCACGGTCACCGGTGAGTTCGTGCACCCGGGCGAGGGGGCGCCCGACGGGCACGACGTCCGGGTCCTGCTCGGTGCGGGGACCCGGTTGGCGGGGATCACGTTCCCCGCTCAGTGATCGAGGACGTCCTGACCTGCCCGCAGCACCCGCCGTACCCGCAGGTCACCGTCCGTGACCACGACGTCGGCCCGGCGCCCGGCCTCGAGCGCCCCGACGTCGGTGCGGCCGAGCACGCCCGCGGGCGTCAGCGACGCCGCCCGGACCGCGTCGACGAGCGGGATCCCGGCGGCGACGGTCTCGCGCACCACGTCCAGGAGGTGGTAGGTCCCGCCGGCGATCGACCCCTCGCCGGTGCCGTCGTCGAGGCGGGCGACGCCGTCCGCGACCGTCACGGCCATCGGCCCGAGCTGGTAGGTGCCGTCGGCCATGCCCGCGGCGGCCATGGCGTCGGTGACCAGCGCGATCGCGTCCGAGCCCACGAGCTCGAAGACGCTGCGGACCGTGCCCGCGGCCAGGTGCGTGCCGTCCGCGATGAGCTCGACGACGATCTCGCCGCGCGCCGCCGCGGCCAGGCACGACGCGATCGGTCCTGGCGCGCGGTGGTGCAGGGGGCGCATCCCGTTGAACAGGTGGGTCGCGGTGATGCGGCGCCCGCGGGCGCCGTGCTGCGCGAGCGCCCGGTTCGCGCCCGTGATCGCGGCGTCGGTCTCCTCCGAGCTCGCGTCGGTGTGCCCGACGGACGGCAGCGCCCCGACCTCGACGAGGGTCTCGGCGACACCTGACGCCCCGACGACACCTGGCACCTCCGGGGCGACCGTCATGGTCCGCAGGTGGCCGCGGGCCGCCGCCGCGATCTCGCGCACGAGCGTGGCGTCGCCGGTGAGCATGTCCGCGGGGTTCTGCGCCCCGCACCGCACGGCGGACAGGAACGGCCCCTCGAGGTGGATCCCGGCGATCTCGCCGGCGTCCGCGAGATCGGCGAGGATCGCCACGCGCTGGAGCAGGACCGGCCGGCTCGCCGTGACGAGCGACGCCACGAGGCTCGTCGTGCCGTGGCGCAGGTGCTCGCGCACCGCGACCCGGGCCCCGTCGGCCGTGGCGGAGTCGGGGAAGCTCGCGCCTCCCCCGCCGTGGTTGTGCAGGTCGACGAGCCCCGGCAGGAGCGTCACGACGGGCGCCGACACGTCGGGGGCCGCCGCGGACGCGGCCGGCGCGGGACCGAACCCGGCGTCCGCCACGCCGTCGGCGGGTCCGACCCAGGCGATCTCGGGGCCGTCGACGACGACGACGCCGTCCTCGATGATCTCGGACGGGGTGACGACACGGCCGCGCAGGACGACTCGTGACCCGGCTGGGGAGGGAACGTTCGACGTCATGCCGCCATTGTTGCGCACTTCGTACACCTGCCGCACAAACCGCTGCGGGGGGCGGATCACCGGCTCCGCAGCAGGCGCCTGGCACCCCGCGCGAGGTTCGCCGCGAAGAGCCGCTGGAAGACCGGCAGCAGCGACCTCAGGGGGCGCAGCCACCACAGCGCCGGGTTCGAGAACACGTCGATCGCCAGCCAGAGGTCGCCCGCCTGGTCCCGCTCGATCGCGAACCGCTCCTCGCCCGTGAACGCGTGCCCGGGCAGGGTGCCGTAGCCGAACGCGACCGCCTCCGGCGTGCGCTCGACCCAGACGATCTCGCACGGTTCGACCACCCCGAGCCCCCAGATCCCCAGGTGGGTCGCGACGCGCCCGCCGACCACCGCGACCGGGCCGTCGGCGTCGAGGCGTACCGCGGCCGCGGCGTGCACCCGCCACGTGAGGAGCTGCTCGCCCAACCACGCGAGGTCCGCCGGGGAGCGCGCCCGGCCTGACAACCGGTGCCGCACGTGCAGGTGCGCGTATCCCGTCGGCAGGTCGCCCGTCAGGGTGGCGCCCACCTCGGGATAGGTCAGGTCCTTCTGCTCCGTCATGGGGTCGTCCCTCTCGTGGTGCCCGACGGCGCGACGCCCCGGGACGTTCGGGCCCGGTCCCGCGCCAGGCGCAGTCCGAGCAGGGTGCACAGGACGTATCCCGTGGCGTTCGCGAGCCCGTGGGTCGCCGCCATGAGGTCGAGGCCGGGGTGGCTCACGTCGAACGCCTCCCCCACCGCCCACCAGAGCACGAGCAGCATCGACGCCCCGACGGTGACGGCACCGCCGACGAGCAGCCGGCGAGCGGTGGGTCCGGCAGCGACGGCCGGGCCGCGGGCCGTGGCCCACGCCGTCGCCCACAGCGCCGCGGTGAGCACCACCGCGCCCGCGAGCTCGACGTGCTCACCGGTGAAGTAGCCGACGAGCACGAGCAGGGTGCCGACGGGCACGCCCCACGCGCCGGCGTCTGCCGCCCGCGACACGCTCGACGTGGCGGTACCCGCACCGGGGTGCACGAGGCCCGCGACGAGGCCCGCGATCAGGGCCGCGCCAAAACCCGCGTAGAGCATGTGCGGGACGGTCAGCGCGAGGTACGTGCCCGAGAATCCCAGGAGCCCCCACCCGGCACGCTCGGCGACGAGCGCGCCGGCGCCGACCACCGGGAGCACCAGGGCGACCACGGTCGCCACGACCCGCCCGTCGGACCAGGTCGGCAGGCGCGGTGCCGAGCCGCGGGGCGCCGACCGGCTCGCGGAACGGCGAGCCGCCTGCGTCCCGAGCCGCAGACCGCACCCGGCGAGGACGCCGGTGGCGAGCGCGAACACGCCCGCCAGGAGCGCGGCGCCGGTTCCTTGTGGGAGCACGAGGCTCACCGCCCCGGCGGTGCCGACGAGCGGCCACCCGAGACTCCGGGGCCGGACGACCACCCCCGGCCGGAGCAGCCGCAGGCCGAGCGGCAGCACCACGATCATGCCCAGCGCGACGAGCGCACCGACCAGCGCCGTCCCGGCCGCGCTCATCAGCGCACCGCACGGATCAGGCGTAGGACGTCGTCGACCACCCCGCGCGCGACCGGGAGCCGCGAGAGCCGGACCAGGTGCCCGACCACGGGTGCGCCGCCCGCGACGAGCCGCCGCGTCCGCGCGAAGTCCGGCGAGGAGTCGTAGACCCAGAACAGGGTCACCCCGAGCTGCACGAGCCACAGCAGCTCGGGCAACTGGGCCCGGAGCGCGGGCGGCACCCGCGGCTGCGCGCCGGCCACCACGTCCTCGAAGATCCGCTGTGAGAGCTCGCGCGACTCGCTGGACGCCGCCGAGAACGGGCTCGCCGCAGAGCCCGGGCGGATGGCCACCGAGATGAACTCCGCGCCGAACGCGTGGTACGGCGCGAAGACGTCGATCGCGGCGTCGAGGACCCCGCGCAGCCGCTCGCTGACCGATCCCCCGGCCTCGAGCAACGACGCGACCGTCGCGGTGTGCTCCCGCTGGACCTCGAGGTACAGCTCCTGGACGAGGTGGTCCTTCGACGGGAAGTAGTAGTACGCGTTCCCGGTGCTCACCCCGGCCGACGTCGCGATCGCCCGCATGGTCGTGCGCTCGTAGCCGACCTCCCGCAGCATCACCAACGCCGCCTCGAGCACACGCGCCCTGGTCTCGGCCGACTTGGGCGTCGACCGCGGCGCCGCACCGGTCATCGTGACCGACCTGCGGACGGAGCACGGAGGGACAGCTCAGTTTTGAACATGTTCAAAACCGTAGCACGCTGGATGCCCCCGGACCTGCACGGTCCGAGGGCACGTGTCCGTCAGAAGAGGCGGGACTCCACGTCGTCGACGCCGCGCATGGCGTCGTAGTCGAGCACGAGGCACCCGATCCCCCGGTCCTTCGCGAGCACCCGGGCCTGCGGCTTGATCTCCTGCGCTGCGAAGACACCCCGCACCGGTGCGAGCAGCGGGTCCCGGTTGAGGAGCTCGAGGTATCGCGTCAGCTGCTCCACGCCGTCGATGTCCCCCCGACGCTTGATCTCGACGGCGACCGTGCCGCCACGCGCGTCCCTCGCGAGGATGTCCACGGGCCCGATCGCCGTCGGGTACTCCCGGCGTACCAGCGTGTGACCGTCTCCCAGCAGGGCGATCTGCGCCGCCAGCATCTCCTGGAGATGGGCCTCCACGCCGTCCTTGATGAGCCCGGGATCGACACCGAGCTCGTGCGAGCTGTCGTGGTGGACCTCGTGGAGCTCGATCTCGAGACGGTCGTCGCTCTTCGTGTGCTGGACGGCCCACACCTCGGTGACCCCACGCTCACGGGCGGTCTCGTCCGGTTCGCTCGTCACCAGCGTGCACGGCGGGCTCATCCAGTTGAGCGGCTTGTAGGAGCCGCCGTCGGAGTGCAGCAGCACGCTGCCGTCGGCCTTGACCAGCAGCACACGGGTGGCGAGCGGCAGGTGCGCGGACAGCCTGCCGGTGTAGCGCGCGGCACACTGTGCGACGACAAGACGCACGTCGATCTCCTTGTCGGCAGGAAGGCGGCAGGAACGAGAGCAGAGGTCCGGGCGGGTCTTCGAGGTCCGGACGGGACGTGGGTCAGACGACGACGTCCCGGCGGCCCGGGGGTGCGGCCTCGAGCCACGAGGCCAGTCCCGCGTAGGCACCGCTCGACATCGTGAGCTCCACGTCACGGCCCTGGTAGCTGCAGCGCACCAGGTAGACGTCGGGGCGCCCGGCCGCGTCGAGCGGCACCCGACCCGTGATCGTGAGGTCCTCGCGGCTCCAGGTCTGCGCCGGGCGCAGCGAGACCGACCAGAAGCGCCACCAGTCGATCCGACCGACGCCGTAGTGCGCGATCCCTTGCGTCCAGGCACCCTGCGGATTGCCCGCCGGCCGGAGGCCGCACTCGAAGGAACCCACTCGGTGCACCAGCGCGCGCAGGCGCACCACACCCAGCCCGACGACCACCAGGACTGCGGTGAGCAGTCCGATCAGGAGCCAGACGAGGGGCGGCATGGCGGGCCGGTCAGACGGACTCGGAGCCGGCGACCACGGTCGCCGAGTCGGCGACGATCGTGACGAGGTTCGCGTCGACGGACAGGAACCCGCCCGTCACCTCGACCTCGAACGGACCCCCGCTCGAACCCTTGATGCGGACGGTGCCTGGCCGGAGCACGGAGAGCAGCGGCGAGTGGTCGGCAAGGATGCCGATCTCACCGTCCGCGGCCGGCGCGCTCACGGACTTCGCCTCGCCCGACCAGATCTTTCGGTCCGCCGCCACGAGGTCGACGTTCAGCTGTGCCACTGCAACTCCTTCATGTCCAAGCGTACGGGACGGGGATCGCGGGGAGCCCGAGCCGTCCGGCCCGGCCTCCCCGCGCGATCACCGTCTGATCAGGCGCCGTACTCCTTCTGGATGCGGGCCCAGTTGCGCTCGAGGTCCTCGAGGCCACCGATGTTGAAGAACGCCTGCTCGGAGACGTGGTCGAACTCGCCGTCCGCGATCTTCGTGAACGCCTCGATGGTCTCGGACAGCGGCACGGTCGAGCCGACCACGCCGGTGAACTTCTCGGCCATGTAGGTGTTCTGCGAGAGGAACTGCTGGATGCGGCGGGCGCGAGCCACGACCGTCTTGTCCTCTTCGGAGAGCTCGTCGACACCGAGGATCGCGATGATGTCCTGGAGCTCCTTGTTGCGCTGCAGGATCTGCTTCACGCGCGTCGCGGCGTCGTAGTGCGCCTGCCCCACGTAGCGCGGGTCGAGGATCCGCGACGTCGAGGCGAGCGGGTCCACGGCGGGGTACAGACCACGGGACGCGATCTCGCGGGAGAGCTCCGTCGTCGCGTCGAGGTGCGCGAACGTCGTCGCCGGTGCGGGGTCGGTGTAGTCGTCCGCGGGGACGTAGATCGCCTGGAGCGACGTGATCGAGTGACCACGCGTCGAGGTGATGCGCTCCTGCAGCAGACCCATCTCGTCCGCGAGGTTCGGCTGGTAGCCGACCGCCGACGGCATACGACCGAGGAGCGTCGAGACCTCGGAGCCCGCCTGCGTGAAGCGGAAGATGTTGTCGATGAAGAGCAGCACGTCCTGCTTCTGCACGTCGCGGAAGTACTCCGCCATCGTCAGCGCGGACAGGGCGACGCGCAGACGCGTGCCCGGCGGCTCGTCCATCTGGCCGAAGACCAGGGCCGTCTTGTCGAAGACGCCGGCCTCCTCCATCTCGACGATGAGGTCGTTGCCCTCACGGGTGCGCTCGCCGACACCGGCGAACACCGACACACCACCGTGGTCCTGCGCGACACGCTGGATCATCTCCTGGATGAGGACGGTCTTGCCGACCCCCGCACCGCCGAAGAGGCCGATCTTGCCACCCTGGACGTACGGGGTGAGCAGGTCGATGACCTTGATACCGGTCTCGAACATCGTGGTCTTCGACTCGAGCTGGTCGAACGCCGGGGGCTTGCGGTGGATCGGCCAGCGCTCGGTGATCTCCAGCTTCTCGCCCTCGGCGAGGTTGAGCACCTCACCGGTGACGTCGAAGACGTGACCCTTGGTGACGTCACCGACGGGCACGCTGATCGGCGCACCGGTGTCCGTGACGATGGCACCGCGCACGAGGCCGTCGGTGGGCTTCAGCGCGATGGCACGCACGAGGGAGTCACCGAGGTGCTGGGCGACCTCGAGCTTCAGCGTGAAGGACTTCTCGCCCTCGCCCTGCGAGGAGAGGTCGATCTCGACGGTCAGCGCGTTGTAGATCTCGGGGATGGCGTCGGTCGGGAACTCGATGTCCACGACGGGACCGATCACGCGGGCGACTCGGCCCACGCCGGGTCCGCTCTGGTGCTCGACCTGGGCTTCCACGGTGGTGGCGGTCATTTACTGGCCTCGCTTCGCAGGGCCGGAGCTCGCTCCGGCGGTGACAGTGCTGGTGTAGGAAGTCGGCGCTGCCGGCTGGGTGCTCAGCCGGTCGGTCGTCGTGGCGGTCACGTGCTCACCTCACGCCGACGCGAGCGCATCGGCACCCGAGACGATCTCGCTGATCTCCTGGGTGATGTCGGCCTGGCGGGCCTGGTTCGCCAGCCGGGTATACATACGGATCAGGTCCTCGGCGTTGTCCGTCGCGGTGTGCATCGCTCGCTGACGTGCCGCCAGCTCCGACGCTCCCGCCTGGAGCAGGCAGCTGAAGATCCGGCTGCGGACGTAGCGCGGCAGGAGCGCGTCGAGGACCGCCTCGGGGGACGGCTCGAACTCGTAGAGCGGCAGGACGTCGTGCTTGCCCGCCGGCTCCACGCCCTCGACGACCTCGAGCGGCAGCATGCGCACCACCCGCGGTCGCTGCGTCACCATGTTCACGAACTGCGTGTACACGATGTGCAGCTCGCTGACGCCGCCCTCGTCAGCCGGCGCGAGGAACGCCTCGAGCAGCGTGTCCGCGATCTCGGTCGCGACCTCCGACGTCGGGGCGTCGGACCCGTAGGACCAGGTCCCGGCCAGCTCACGGCCTCGGAAGGAGTAGTAGGAGATGGCGCGGCGCCCGGAGGCGTAGAGCGCGACCTCCTTGCCCTCACCGGTCAGCCGGTCCACGAGACGCTCGGTCTCGCGCAGGATCGACGCCGAGTACGCACCGGCCATGCCGCGGTCGGACGCGACCACGAGCACGGCGACACGGTTGGTGTCCGTGCGCTCGGAGGTCAGCGGGTGGTTCGTCAGGGAGTGCGTCGCGACCGCCGAGACCGCACGGGTGATGGCACGGGCGTACGGCGTCGCCGCGGTCGTGCGTGCCCGTGCCTTCCCGATCCGCGACGCAGCGATGAGCTCCTGCGCGCGGAACATCTTCTTCAGCGACTGCGTCGACTTGATCCGCTGCTTGTAGACGCGCTGCGATCCGGCCATGCTCAGGCCTTCTTCTGACGGACGATCTGCTCCTGCTCGACGTCCACCTCGTCACCGTCGCCGTCGGTGTCGCCACCGACGAGCGCCGTGCCGTCACCCTTGAGGAAGCCGTTGCGGAACTCGTCGACGCCCGCGGACAGCGCCGCCTCGGTCTCCTCCGAGAGCTTGCCCGTCTCGGCGATCGTGCCGAGCACGTCGGTGTTCCGGCGCAGGTGGTCGAGCAGCTCGCTCTCGAACCGGCGCACGTCGTCGACCGGGACGTCGTCGAGCTTGCCCTTCGTGCCGGCCCAGATGGACGCGACCTGGTCCTCGACCGGGTACGGCGAGTACTGGCCCTGCTTGAGCAGCTCCATGAGCACCGCACCGCGGGTGAGCTGCCCACGGGAGGCGGCGTCGAGGTCCGAGGCGAACATCGCGAAGGCCTCGAGCGACCGGAACTGGGCGAGCTCCAGCTTGAGAGTTCCGGAGACCTGCTTCATCGCCTTGACCTGGGCGGCACCACCGACTCGGGAGACGGAGATGCCGACGTCCACGGCGGGGCGCTGGTCGGCGTTGAAGAGGTCCGACTGCAGGAAGATCTGGCCGTCCGTGATGGAGATGACGTTCGTCGGGATGTAGGCCGAGACGTCGTTCGCCTTCGTCTCGATGACGGGCAGACCCGTCATCGAGCCAGCGCCCAGCTCGTCCGAGAGCTTCGCACAACGCTCGAGCAGACGGGAGTGCAGGTAGAACACGTCACCGGGGTACGCCTCGCGCCCCGGCGGGCGACGCAGGAGGAGGGAGACGGCACGGTAGGCCTCGGCCTGCTTCGACAGGTCGTCGAAGATGACCAGGACGTGCTTGCCCCCGTACATCCAGTGCTGACCGATCGCGGAGCCCGTGTAGGGCGCCAGGTACTTGAACCCGGCAGGGTCGGATGCGGGAGCCGCGACGATCGTCGTGTACTCGAGCGCGCCGGCCTCCTCGAGAGCGCCACGCACGGCGGCGATCGTCGAACCCTTCTGACCGACCGCGACGTAGATGCAGCGCACCTGCTTCGACGGGTCGCCCGTCTCCCAGTTGGCCTTCTGGTTGATGATCGTGTCGATCGCGATCGCCGTCTTGCCCGTCTGGCGGTCACCGATGATCAGCTGGCGCTGACCACGGCCGATCGGGATCATCGAGTCGATCGCCTTGAGGCCGGTCTGCAGCGGCTCGTGGACCGACTTGCGGTCCATGACACCGGGTGCCTGCAGCTCGAGGGCGCGGCGCGCCTCGGTCGCGATCTCGCCGAGGCCGTCGATCGCGTTGCCGAGGGGGTCGACGACGCGACCCAGGTAGCCGTCACCGACGGGGACCGAGAGGACCTCGCCCGTACGACGGACCTCCTGCCCCTCCTCGATACCGGTGAACTCACCCAGGACCACGACGCCGATCTGGCGGACGTCCAGGTTCAGGGCGAGACCGAGGGTGCCGTCCTCGAAGCGCAGCAGCTCGTTCGCCATCGCGCCCGGGAGGCCCTCGACCTGCGCGATGCCGTCGGCGGCCAGGGTGACCCGGCCCACCTCCTCGGTCACGGCGCCTTCGGGCTCGTAGGACTTCACGAAGCTGTCCAGCGCGGCGCGGATCTCCTCCGGCCGGATCGTCAGCTCAGCCATTGCTCTTCTCCTGTCGTGGCCGCTGCATGAGCGGTCGAACGTGTGTGTCTGTGTGCCAACCGGGGCTGGCATAGCTGTCGACGGAACCAGGTGCCCGGCCGACCTCGATCTTCACGGACCGGTCAGCTGACCAGTCGTCTGCGTGCGTCGGCGAGCCGCGAGAGCACGGTGGAGTCGACGACGTCGGGGCCCACCTGGATGCGCAGACCGCCGATCACCGCCGGGTCGACCGTGACGTTGAGCTGCACCGCTCGGCCGTAGGCACGCTCGAGCAGACCGCTGAGGCGCTCCAGCTGGGCCGTGCTGAGCATGCTGCCGGTCGTGACGGCGGCCACGAGGCGCTTGCGCCGCTCGGCCGCGATGTCGCCGAACCACCCGAGGGTGGCCACGAACCGCCGGCCTCGCAGATCGGCGGTCGCGCGTTCCGCGAGCACCCGGGTGACCGGGTCCGCCCGGCCCGCGAGCACGCTCTCGACGAGCGCCGCGCGCCGCGCGGGCGCGGTGCTCCCGTCCGAGAGGACGCGACGGGCCTCGCGCTGCCCGATGAGCGCGCGGGAGACGCGGAACAGCTCGTCCTCGACGCGCTCGAGGGCACCGCGCGACTCGGCCGACGCGAGGATCGCGTCGACGCCGAGACGCTCCGTGGCGTCCACGAGGTCCATGTCGCTGGACCAGCGCGAGCGCACGAGCCCGGACACGAGGTCCACGACCCGCTCGTCGAAGCCGTCCCGCAGGAGTGCGGCCACGAGCGCAGCCTTGTCCTCGCCGGTCCGCGAGGGGTCCGCGAGCGACCGGCGCAGCGTGGCCGACCCGTCGAGGGCCGCCGTCATGGTGAACAGCTGCTGGCCGAGGGCCAGCGACTCCTCGCCCGCAGACCGCAGCACCGGCTCGAAGCGCTCCTGCGCCGCAGCCAGCGAGGCTCCGCTCGTGCCGCGCATCAGCCCTCCTTGCCGGACGTGGAACCGACGGTCGAACCGGCGCCGGCGGTGCCGGCCGTCGTCGACTCGAGGTCGTCGAGGAACCGGTCGATCACACGGGACTGGCGTGCGGAGTCCTGGAGCGACTCGCCGACGATCTTCGACGCGAGCTCCGTGGCCAGCAGCCCGACCTCGCTGCGCAGCGAGACCGAGGCCTGCTGGCGCTCCGCCTCGATCTGGCGGTGCGCGGTCTCGACGATGCGGGCCGCGTCGTCCGAGGCCTTGGTCCGCAGGTCCGCGACGATGGCAGAGCCCTCGGCACGAGCCTCCTCACGGATCTTCGCGGCCTCGGTCCGAGCCTCCTGCAGCTGCTGGTGGTACTCCGCCAGCGCTGCGGCAGCCTCGGCCTGGGCGGACTCGGCCTTGGCCAGACCACCCTCGATCTTCGCGGTGCGCTCGTCCAGCACAGCCGTGAACTTCGGCAGCACGAGCTTGTAGAACACCACCGCGATGATCACGAGGACGATGGCCGACCAGAAGATGTCGTAGCCCGGCGGCAGGAAGAGCTCGATCGGATCGACGTCGCCCGACCCGGCGGCGAGCACCGCGTGGGAGTCGGCGGCGGACATCAGAACAGGAAGCCCGCGACGAAGCCGAGCAGCGCAAGGATCTCGACGAACGCGAGACCGATGAACATGGTGCCGCGCAGCTGGCCGGCGACCTCGGGCTGGCGAGCCATGCCCTCGACCGTCTTGCCGATGAGGATGCCGAGGCCGATACCGGGGCCGATCGCGGCGATGCCGTAGCCGATCGTGTTCACGCTGCCAGTAACCTCGGCGAGAGTGGTGAGGTCCACGGGGTTCTTCCTTCCGTTGGGCGTCCGGCCAGGCGGCCGGACGTCGGTACGTTGCGTCGGGTGGAACGAGGTGGCAGCGACCTCGCGGTTGCTGCCGGGTCAGGCGGCTTGCGGGTCGATCAGTGCTCTTCCTCGATCGACATGTTGATGTAGACCGTGGCGAGCAGGGCGAAGATGTACGCCTGCAGGGCGGCGACGAACACCTCGAAGAGGGTGATCGCGAAACCGCCGGCGAACGTCAGGATGCCCAGGCCCTTCATCGCGGGCGCGGCCTCGACGACGAGGTAGTTCGTCGCGGCGAAGCACAGGACCAGCATGATGTGGCCCGCGACCATGTTCGCGACGAGTCGGATGATCAGCGAGGCCGGCCGGATGATGAGGAGCTGTAGGAGCTCGATCGGCGCCAGGATGATGTAGATCGGCGCGGGCACACCCGGCGGGAAGAGGTTCGCCTTCAAGTAGCCGAGGAACCCGTGCTGCCGGATGCCCGCAGCCCAGTACGCCACGAAGACCCACAGGGCGAGCAGCAGGGCCACACCCGCGACGGACGTGCCGGCGAGGTTGAGGCCGGGGATCACGCCGGTGAGGTTGAAGGCGAGGATCGTCACGAAGATCGTCGTGATCATCGGGACGAACCGCTTGGCGCGGTCCTTGCCCATGATCTCCTCGACGACGTTGACCCGGACGAAGCCCAGGATCATCTCGATGACGTTCTGGAAGCGACCGGGCACGAGCTGCGCACGACGCGCGGCGATCACGAAGATCGTGAGGAGCACGATCGTCGCGAGGATGCGCACGAGCTGGAGCCGGTTGAACTCGAAGATCGTGCCCTCGAAGAGGATGGCCGGCGGGAAGAAGTCGGCGATCGTCGGCGCGTGAAAGCCCTCGCCCTGACCGGAGGCGGCGGAAGTGAACGATGTCACAAGCGTAGACAGGGTGGACTCCCGGTGGTCTTGGGCCCGAGCCCGCTCCACAGAACTGTGGGCACGCCGTCGGACCTGGCCTTCATGGATTCGCGAGTAGCCTAACGTATGTTTCGGCTTGCTCACGCCGATTCTCGCGACGCCGTGAGCCGATCAGCGGCGACGGACGGTCGCCGCGACCCGTCAGACGGAGCGGTCGCGCGCCTCGGGGTCGACGTACGGGATCCGCCCGCCCTGCACGGCGCGGTAGTCGAGATAGGCCGACCCGATCACCCCGACCAGGAGGACGGCCGCGAAGACGTAGCGGTCGTAGAAGTCCATCCCCCGCAGCACGGCCAGGACGACCACCAGGACGACCATCTTCACGAGCCAGCCGCCCATGACGACGGCGGCGGTCGTGGTCGGGCTCGACTGCGACGTCTTGAGCATCGAGAGCACGGTCGTGGCGGAGAAGAAGAGCGCGATCGCCACGCCCAGGAGAGCCCCCCACACGCCCGAGGTGCCCGCGACGAGCGCACCGACCGCGACGCCGACGACGGTCAGCGCTCCGAGCAGGACGAACATGTCGCGCAGCGCCTTGCGGAAGACGGCGGTCACGGCGACGTCGCCCGCCGTCGGACCGGGCCGCGGCGCGCCGACGGGCTCACGGTCGGCCGGGCTCGGGGTGGGCGAGGTGGTCGGCGGTGTCATCTCAGGGTTCCTTCGGCGTGGTGGTCGGAGGGGTCGGGTCTGGGGGCGGGCCCCGGGCCTGCCGCGGTCCCGGCGGTTGCGGGCGCCGGAGCCGGGGACCCGGGCGGTGCGTCGGTCAGCAGGTCCGGTGGCACCACGACGGCACCGGCGTCGTCGTCGAGGAACTTCCCGCGCGTGCGCAGCGGGCCCAGCGTGAGCAGGAGCGCGAGGACCACCGCGACGCCCAGGCCGAGCAGGACGTGCCGCACCGGCCACCGGACGAGCGCCGCGGTCCCGAACGCGAAGACCGCGGTCCACAGGTAGAGGATCACGACGGCACGACGGTGCGAGTGCCCGAGGGCCAGCATCCGGTGGTGCAGGTGCATGCGGTCCGGGTGGAACGGGGACTTGCCCGCCAGCACCCTGCGCATCACGGCCAGCGCCATGTCGAGCAGCGGCAGGAGCAGCACCGCCAGGGGCAGCAGGATCGGGATGAACGCCGGGATCTGCTGCGAGGCCGGGGTCGCGGCGAGGTCGATGTTGCCGGTCACCACGATCGTCGCGGAGGCCATCACGAAACCCAGGACCATCGACCCCGAGTCACCCATGAAGATCCGCGCGGGATGGAAGTTGTGCGGCAGGAACCCGACGCAGATCCCGACGAGCGCAGCCATGACGAGCGTGGCCAGGTTGGAGTAGTCCTCCGGGCTCGCCTCGACCGTCAGGGAGTACGAGTAGAGGAAGAACGCCACCCCGCCGATCGCGATCATCCCGGCGGCCAGGCCGTCGAGACCGTCGACGAAGTTCACGGCGTTCATCGCGACCACGACGACCAGGACGGTGGCGAACAGCGACACCCGCGGCGAGGTGATCGTCAGCCCGCCGATCGGGAGCGTGATGAGCTGCACCCCCTGCCACGCGATGAGACCGGCGGCGAGCACCTGGCCCGCGAGCTTGGTCATCCAGTCGAGGTCCCAGATGTCGTCGGCCATGCCCAGCAGGCACACGATGGCCGCACCGCCGACGATCGCCCACACCTCGTGCGTCGCGAAGACGCCGTCCAGGAAGGGCATCTGCGAGGCGAACACGATCGCGGCGGCCAGTCCCGCGAGCATCGCGAGCCCCCCGAGGCGCGGTGTCGGGATCGAGTGCACGTCCCGGTCCCGCACCGCCGTGATCGCGCCCGTCCGCAGGGCGACCCAGCGCGCCAGCGGAGTGAGCAGGAACGTCACCGCCGCGGCGATGAGCAGGACGAGCAGGTAGACCCTCACCCGCCGTTCGCCCCCGGCCGTGACTCGGGCACGTCGGCGGGCGCGTCGACCGGTGTGCCGGCGGGCGTGTCCGCAGGGGCGTCGACCGGCGCATCTGCGGGGACGGCTTCAGGGTCCTCCACGGCGGTCACGGCTTGCAACGCCTCGAGCGAGATCGCGCCCGCGCGCACGACGCGCAGCGTCGGGCCCGTCGCGTCCACGATCGTCGAGGCCACTCCCCCGGGCGCGGTCCCGCCGTCGAGGTAGACGGCGACCGCGTCGCCGAGCTGCGCGCGGGCGGCGTCGACGTCGAGCGCCGCGGGGTGACCGGTGGCGTTCGCGCTCGACACGGCGAGCGGCCCGGTGCGCCGCAGCAGCGCGAGGGCGGCCTCGTGGTCGGGCATCCGCAGCGCGACGGTGCCCCGGGTCTCCCCCAGGTCCCACGCGAGCGACGGCTGCGCCTGGAGGATCACGGTGAGGCCGCCCGGCCAGAAGGCCTCGACGAGGGCGCGCGCGCCGTCGGGCACCGCGGTGGCGAGCCCGTCGAGCGTCCGCGCGTCCGGCACCAGGACGGGCGGCGGCATCTGCCGCCCACGGCCCTTGGCGGCCAGGAGCGCCGCGACGGCGTCGGCGTCGAACGCGTCGGCACCGATCCCGTAGACGGTGTCGGTCGGCAGGACGACGAGTCCGCCCCGACCGATCGCGTTCACGGCCTCGTCGATCGACGGGCCCCACGTGTTGGGGTCACTGACGCTGCGCACGGAAGTCACGAATCCCAGTCTTTCACGACCGCCGGGTGCCCACGGACACCTGCGCGCGGCGTGCGACGACCATCCGCGGACGACCGGTGAGGTCCGCGTGGGTACGGATGTCGTCGAACAGTCCCGTGGCGGCGACCATCTCGCGTGCGGACTCCGCCTGGACCTCGGCGTGCTCCATGACGTACAGCCCGCCCACCCGCAGCAGCTCGCCGGCCCGCGCGGTGACCCCCCGCGGGACCTCCAGCCCGTCCGCCCCGAGCCCGTAGAGCGCGACCTGCGGGTCGTGCAGCGCCACCTCCGGGTCGTGGGGCACCGCTCCCGGCGGCACGTAGGGAGGGTTCGACACGACGACGTCGCAGCTCCCGTCGGAGCCCGTCAGGGCGGTCCGTGCGTCGCCCCGCACGAGGTGCACGACGGCGCCCGTCGCCGCGTGCACGGCGGCCACGTTGCGCTCGGCCCAGGCGTGGGCGCCCCGGTCGAGCTCGACGGCGTGCACGACGGCGCCCGGCACCTCGGTCGCCACGGCCAGCGCGATCGCGCCGGACCCCGTGCAGAGGTCGACCACCAGGGCCGCACCCCGGGAGGCGACGGCGGCGAGGGCCTCGTCGATCGCGACCTGGGCGACCTGCTCCGTCTCCGGTCGCGGCACGAAGACCCCCGGCCCGACCTCGAGCTCGAGGTGCCGGAACGGCGCGAGCCCCGTGAGGTGCTGGAGCGGGACCCGGTCCGCACGCCGGGCGAGCAGCTCCCGGTAGTCGCCCACGACCTCGAGCGCGACCTGTCCGCCGTCGGTCGGGAGCGCGGCGCCGAGGATCGCGGCGCGGACGACCTGCGCGCGGTCGGTGCGCGCGGCGTGGGCGAGCAGCAGCTCCGCGTCGACCCGCGGCGTCGCGATCCCGGCGGTCGCGAGCCGTGCCGCGCCCTCGCGCACGAGCTCGGCGACCGAGGGTGCCCCCACCCGCTCGTGGTGCGCCGGCTCCTGGTGCAGTGGCTCGGGTGCCGTGGGCCCGGACGGGAGCGGCCCGGTGCCGCCCACGGTCGGGTTCACGACCCGGCGGCGGCCAGGCGCGCGGCCTCGTCGGCGTCGATCGCCGAGCGGATCACCGGGTCCAGGTCGCCGTCGAGGACTTGGTCGAGGTTGTACGACTTGTAGCCGGTGCGGTGGTCCGCGATCCGGTTCTCCGGGTAGTTGTACGTCCGGATGCGCTCGGAGCGGTCGACCGTGCGGACCTGGGAGCGGCGGAGGTCGTTCGCGGCCGCGGCGGCCTCCTCCTGCTGGGCGGCGAGGAGCCGGGCCCGCAGGACGCGCATGGCCTGCTCGCGGTTCTGCAGCTGCGACTTCTCGTTCTGCATCGACACGACGATCCCGCTCGGTACGTGCGTGATGCGCACGGCGGAGTCGGTCGTGTTCACGGACTGCCCGCCCGGTCCGGACGAGCGGTAGACGTCGATGCGCAGGTCGTTCTGGTCGATCTCGACCTCGCCCGCGTCCTCGACCTCCGGGAAGACGAGCACGCCCGCCGCGGAGGTGTGGATGCGCCCCTGCGACTCCGTGACGGGCACCCGTTGGACGCGGTGCACGCCGCCCTCGTACTTGAGGTGCGCCCACACGCCGTCCTCGGGTGCGGCCGCCCCGCGCGACTTGATCGCCACCTGGACGTCCTTGTAGCCCCCGAGGTCGGACTCGGTCGCCTCGATGACCTCCGTCTTCCAGCCTCGCCGCTCGGCGTAGCGCAGGTACATGCGCAGCAGGTCGCCCGCGAAGAGCGCGGACTCCTCCCCGCCCTCGCCGGCCTTGACCTCGAGGATGACGTCGCGCCCGTCGTCGGGGTCGCGCGGCACGAGGACGCGGCGCAACCGCTCGGCCGCCACGGCGGCGGCCTCGCGCAGGGCCGGGAGCTCGTCGGCGAAGGACGCGTCCTCCGCGGCGAGCTCGGCCGCCGTCGTCGCGTCGTCGTCGGCCTGCTCCCACGTCCGGAAGGCGCCCACGACCTGGTTCAGCTCGGCGTAGCGCCGCCCGAGGGTGCGCGCACGAGCGGCGTCGGCGTGCACGGCGGGGTCCGCGAGCTGGGCCTCGATCTCGGCGTGCTCGGCGAGGAGCGGTCGGGCCGCGTCGAACGGGTCGGTCATGAGGGTCCTTCGCGTGAGGCGGGCGCCGGTCGGCGGCGGCAGGTACGGCGAGCGGTGCCGGACCGGTGGACCGGCCGGTGAGACGACAACAGCGCCGGCGGTCCTGTCGCACCGACTGCCCCTGGAGAGGTTGTCGGGCGCCCGGACCGCCGGCGCTGCGAGGTCGTTACTTGTCGGCGTCCTTCTTGCCGTAGCGCGCCTGGAAGCGGGCCACGCGGCCACCGGTGTCGAGGATCTTCTGCTTGCCCGTGTAGAACGGGTGGCAGGCGCTGCAGACGTCGGCGTTGATCTTGCCGGACGTCTCGGTGCTGCGCGTGACGAACGTGCTGCCGCAGGTACAGGTGACCTCGGTCAGGACGTAGTCGGGGTGGATGTCAGCCTTCACGGAACTCTCCTTGGTGTGGTGCTCCCGGGTCGACCGCAGGACAGCGGACCGTGAACCGGGAACCAGCGTTGCATTCTGCCAGAACGTCGGGGGCGGACGAAATCATCCCTCCCGACACGTGCGTCAGACCGTGCGTCCGACGTTGTCGTCGTCGACGAACCCGCTCGGGGTGGTCTTCTGGACCTGGAGCAGGAACTCGACGTTGGAGCGGGTGTCCTTGAGCTTGCCGAGCAGCAGCTCGATCGCCTGCTGCTGGTCGAGGGCACCCATGACACGTCGCAGCTTGTAGACGACCTTGAGCTCGTCCTGCGGCATGAGGATCTCCTCGCGGCGCGTGCCGGACGCGTTGACGTCCACCGCGGGGAAGATGCGCTTGTCCGCGAGGTTGCGGGACAGCCGCAGCTCCATGTTCCCGGTGCCCTTGAACTCCTCGAAGATGACCTCGTCCATCTTGGAACCGGTCTCGACGAGCGCGGACGCCAGGATGGTCAGCGAGCCACCGTTCTCGATGTTGCGGGCCGCACCGAAGAAGCGCTTGGGCGGGTACAGCGCCGAGGCGTCGACACCACCCGAGAGGATGCGGCCCGACGCCGGTGCGGCCAGGTTGTACGCACGCGACAGGCGGGTGAGCGAGTCGAGGAGCACGACGACGTCCTGGCCGAGCTCCACAAGACGCTTGGCGCGCTCGATCGCGAGCTCCGCGACGATCGTGTGGTCGGACGCGGGGCGGTCGAACGTCGAGGCGATGACCTCGCCCTTGACCGTCCGCTCCATGTCGGTGACCTCTTCGGGCCGCTCGTCGACCAGCACCACCATGAGGTGGACCTCGGGGTTGTTCATCGCGATCGCGTTCGCGATCTGCTGCATGATGATCGTCTTGCCGGCCTTGGGCGGCGCGACGATCAGGCCACGCTGCCCCTTGCCGATGGGCGCGACGATGTCGATGACGCGCGGCGTCAGGCGCGTCGCCTCGGGGTTCTCCAGGCGCAGACGCTCCTGCGGGTACAGCGGCGTGAGCTTGCCGAAGTCGGCACGGTCGCGCGCCTCCTCGGGCGACATGCCGTTGACCGTGTCGAGGCGCACGAGCGCGTTGAACTTCTGCCGCGGCGTGTTGCCCTGGTTCTCGCCCTCGCGGGGCTGGCGGACCGCGCCGGTCACCGCGTCGCCGCGGCGCAGACCGGACTTCTTGACCTGGCCGAGGGAGACGTAGACGTCGTTCTGACCCGGCAGGTAGCCGCTCGTGCGCACGAACGCGTAGTTGTCGAGGATGTCGAGGACGCCGGCGACGGGCAGCAGGACGTCGTCCTCCGTGACCTCGATGTCCTCCATCCCGGCGAAGTCCTGGTTACCGCTGCGGCCACGGCCGCGCTTGCGGTCACGGTCGCGGTTGCGGTCACGGCCGCGGCGCCGACGACCGCCAGGGCCGTCCAGGTCGTCCCCACCGCGCTGGGCGCGGTCGTCCCCGCCGCGCTGCGAGCGATCGTTGCCCCGGTCGGCGGACCGGTCGTCACCCGACCGGTTCTGCCGCTGACGGTCGCCCTGCTGCGCGGGCTGCTGCCGCTCGGACTGACGGTCCTGCTGGCGGTCGGCCTGCTTGTCGGGCTGGCGCTCGGCCTGCTTGTCGGCCTGGCGGTCGTTCTGTCGCGCGGCGTCGGCGGACGCGGCGTCCGCCTCGGCGCGCGGAGCACCCGAGCCACGACCCGCACGGCGCGAGCCGCGCTCGGGCGCGCTGCCCGTGACGAGACCGACGGCGGCCGCGGCACGTGCCGCGCGCTCGTCCGGCGACTCGCCGCCGGCGAGGCGTGCCTCGACGCCGTCGCGGCTCTGGCGGCCGCTCTGCTCGTCGAGCGCCGCGGCGACCGCGCTGGCCGCGTCGGGCCGCACCGACGGCTCCGGCTGCTCGGGCGCTGTGCGCTCCTCGCCCGCCGCGCGCGCCGTGCGGGCGGGCCGCTCGGCACGACGCGAACGACCGGTGCTCCGCCGCTCGCCCTCCTGCTCACCCGCCGCGTCCGCGGCCGGTGCGTTCGACGCGCCGCCGTCCGCCGACGCCCCGCCGTTCGCCGACGCCGCGGCGCGCGCCGGTGCGCGTCCCTCGCCGGTCGTGGAGCGGATGACGTCCAGGAGGTCGCTCTTGCGCATCTTGGACGTGCCCTTGACGCCGAGCTGCGACGCGAGCGCCTGCAGCTCGGGGAGGCGCAGCGTGGAGAGCGCGCCCGTCCGGGCGGTACCGCCGGCCGCGGCGCCGTCGGGCGCGCCACCTGTAGCGGTGTTGATGGTGTCTGTCACGAAGGACCCTTCCCCCTCGTTTGCGCCCGCCTCTCAGAGGGCGGGCCGCGGGTGGTCGACACCCGGCGCGTGACGGCCGGGAGCAGTGAAACCACGCGTCAGTGGTACGACGACGTCAGCTGACGTGGGCTGGATGGCCTTCGCATCGAGAGCTCGTCGCGGCCGACCGTGAGGCCGACCTGCGGATGGCGCGTACGTGACGCTCCACGCAACCGTCGTCGACCCGCTGAAGCGTCGGAATCGAGGAGGCCGCACCGATATCACACGATGGTGAAGGCTTCCCGCAGTCTACCATCCACCGACCGGTGCGGTCCGCGCCCCTCGAGGCACCCGCTCCGCCCGCACACCGTCCTCGTCGATCGCCAGACGACGTGGCTCCCACTCGTCCGCGCCGGAGAGCAGGTCGTCGACCACGGCGTCGAGCCGCGGACGCTCGGCGGACGCGGACAGCACGAGGACCGTCGGCCCGGCGCCCGAGACCGTGGCGGCCAGACCCTCGGCGCGCAAGGCCTGGACCAGCTCCCACGAGGTCGGCATGACCCCCGACCGGTAGGACTGGTGCAGGCGGTCCTCGGTGGCCTCGAGGAGCAGCTCGGGACGTCGGGCGATCGCCTCGACGAGGAGTGCGGCGCGCCCGGCGTTGAGCGCGGCGTCGGCGTGCGGCACCGACGCCGGCAGGACACCGCGCGCGTGGCTCGTCGCGAGCCGCGCCGAGGGTACGAGCACCGTCGCCTCGAGGTCGGGGTGCACCGCGAGGCGCACCGCCCGCGCGCCCTCGTGCCCCGGGGCCGCGCTCGTCCAGGCCACGGTCGCCCCGCCGAGGATCGCCGGGGCGGCGTTGTCGGGGTGTCCCTCGAACTGGGTCGCGAGGCGCAGGACCGTCGCGTCGTCGAGCACCTCGGGATCGGCGACGAGCGCCCGCGCCGCGACGATCCCGGCCACGACGGCCGCCGCGGACGAGCCCAGTCCGCGGCCGTGCGGCACCTGGTTCTCGCACGTCAGGTGCAGGCCTGTCTGCGGCGCGCCGGCGAGCTCGAGCGCTGCCCGCAGCGCACGCACCACCAGGTGGGACGCGTCGCCGGGGACCTCGCCCGCGCCCTCCCCCACGACGTCGACCACGACCTCGTCGGACGCCAGCGCGCGCACCTCGAGGACGTCGTGCAGGCCGAGGGCCAGGCCCAGGGCGTCGAAGCCCGGGCCGAGGTTGGCGCTCGTGGCCGGGACGCGGACGCGGACGTGGTCGGCGCCGAGCTGCATCGTCGTGCCCCTCGGGGTCAGCCGAGCCCGAGGGCGTCGGCGATGGACACGACGTCGGCACCCACGCGCGTGGGGACGACCTCGCTGCCGTCCGCGGCCCGCAGGGCCCACTGGGGGTCCTTGAGGCCGTGGCCGGTCACGGTCACGACGATCCGGGCGCCGGCGGGCACCAGGCCACGTTCCGCGCGCGAGATGATCCCGGCGACGCCCGCGGCCGACGCGGGCTCGACGAACACCCCCGCCTGCGAGGACAGGATGCGGTGCGCGGCGAGGATCTGCTCGTCGGTGACGGACTCGATGACACCGCCCGACTCGTCGCGCGCGGCCTCGGCCTGCTGCCACGACGCCGGGTTGCCGATGCGGATCGCGGTCGCGATCGTCTCGGGCTCGGTGATCGGGTGGCCGGCGACGATCGGTGCCGAGCCCGCCGCCTGGAAGCCCCACATCGCGGGCGTGCGGCTCGCGACGGCCGGGAGGTCGGCCGTCGCGGTGGCGTACTCGACGAAGCCCTTGCGGTAGGCGGTGATGTTGCCGGCGTTGCCCACGGGCAGCGCGTGGATGTCCGGGGCGTCCCCGAGCGCGTCGACGATCTCGAACGCGCCGGTCTTCTGCCCCTCGATCCGGTCCGGGTTGACGGAGTTGACCAGCTCGACCGGGTGCGTCTCCGCGAGCTTGCGGGCCGCGATCAGGCAGTCGTCGAAGTTTCCGTCGACCTGGAGCAGCCTGGCGCCGTGCGCGATCGCCTGGCTCAGCTTGCCCATCGCGATCTTGCCGTCCGGCACGAGCACGGCGCACAGCATGCCGGCGCGCGTCGCGTACGCGGCGGCCGACGCCGAGGTGTTCCCCGTCGAGGCGCAGACCACGGCCTGCGCTCCCCGGCCGGCAGCGGCGGAGATCGCGGTAGTCATGCCCCGGTCCTTGAAGGAGCCCGTCGGGTTCATGCCCTCGACCTTGAGGAAGACCTGGGCGCCCGTGAGCTCGGAGAGCACGGGCGCCTCGACGAGCGGCGTGCCGCCCTCGCCGAGCGAGACGATCTTCTCCTGGACGTGGGCGGGCAGTCGGTCGGCGTACTCGGCGATGATGCCGCGCCACTGGTGGGCCATCAGGCTCCCTCAACTCGGAGGACGGACGTGATCTCTCGGACAGGCTCGAGCGCACGGATCGCGGTGACCGTCGCGGCCAGGGCCGACTCCGGCGCGGTGTGCGTCGTGATGACGAGGTGCGCGAGGCCGCCGGGCTCGGCCTCGTGCTCGGCGTCGGTCACGGACGGCTGACGGACGGCCTCGATCGAGACGCCCTGCGCAGCGAGCACCTGGGCGACCTGCGCGAGGACTCCCGGGCGGTCGTCGACGGCGAGCCGCACCTGGTAGCGCGTGATCGCCGCGCTGGGCGGCAGGACCGGCAGCGCCGCGTACGTGGACTCCTCGGGGCCCTTGCCGCCGAGGACCCGGTGGCGGGCCGCGGACACGACGTCGCCCAGGACGGCGGAGGCGGTCGGCGCGCCACCCGCTCCACGGCCGTAGAACATGAGCTCGCCGGCGGCGTCGGCCTCGACGAAGACGGCGTTGAACGACCCGCGCACCCCTGCCAGCGGGTGCGTCGCGGGGACCAGGGCGGGGTGCACCCGCGCCGAGACGCCGTCGATGGTCTGCTCGGCGATCGCCAGCAGCTTGATGACGTGACCCGTCTGGGTCGCCCACGCGACGTCCTCGGACGTCACGGAGGTGATGCCCTCGCGGGCGACGTCCTCGAGGGTGACCCGGGTGTGGAAGGCGAGGCTCGCGAGGATCGCCGCCTTCGCGGCCGCGTCGTAGCCCTCGACGTCGGCGGTCGGGTCGGCCTCGGCGTACCCGAGCTCCTGCGCCTGGGCGACCGCCTCCTCGAGCCCGGCCCCCGTCGTCGCCATCTGGTCCAGGACGTAGTTCGTGGTGCCGTTGACGATCCCGAGGACCCGGCGCACGTGGTCGCCCGCGAGGGACTCGCGGACCGGTCGGACGATCGGGATCGCCCCGGCGACCGCGGCCTCGAAGTAGATGTCCACGCCTGCGGCGTCCGCCGCCTTGTAGAGGGTCGGCCCGTCCTCGGCCAGCAGCGCCTTGTTCGCCGTGACGACGGCCGCGCCGGCCGAGATCGCCGCGAGCAGCAGCGAGCGTGCCGGCTCGATGCCGCCCATGACCTCGATGACGATGTCGGCCCGCTGCACGAGGCCCGGGGCGTCCTGCGTGAGCAGGGCGCGGTCGACCGAGGCCGGCAGCTCGGGGCGCGGGGCGGCGGCGTCCCGCACCGCGATCCCGACGAGCTCGAGCGGTGTGCCGACACGGGAAGCGAGGTCGCTCGACTGCTCCACGAGCAACCGGGCGACCTGCGAGCCGACGACGCCGCAGCCCAGCAGCGCGACCCGCAGAGGCGTCGGCGCGTCCGCGTCGCTCGATCCCGTCCGCGTTCCGGCCTGCTGGCCTGCCTGCGCGTCGGGAAGCTGGTCGGGGAGCACGGCCGGCGTCTGCTCGGGCGTGGGCTCGGAGGGCACGGAAGCCTGCCTTCGGTCGCGGGTGGGTGTCGGTCGCGGGCGAGCCCGCAGGCACAGGATACGTGCCGTGCCAGGAGCCGAGGGTGGGCGACCGAGTGGTGGGCGCAGCCCGCCCGGTCGCCCACGACGCGGGCTCAGGTGGTGCTGGGGTCCTTCTCCGCGAGCGCCTGCGCCCGACCTTCGGCGCGGGCGCGCTCGAGCGCCGCGGCGAGCTCGGCCTCGGTGAGGGCGAGCGCCTGCTCGGGAGCGGCAGGACCGGCCGGGACAGCAGGTGCGGCGGCAGCAGGCACGGATGAGCGCCGTGCGCGGGCCGTACGGGCCGCGGCGAGGAGCGCGGGTCCGCGGAGGGTCCCGGCGACGACGAGCAGGAGCAGGGCGAGGGCGGCCCACGGCACGGCCCAGGTACTGGACGACGCGTCGGCGCGGGTCGCGGCGCCCCCGCCGATCCCGACGGCGGTCGCGGTCACCTCGACCTGGGCCTCGGCCCGGACGAACGGGCGGACCCCGGTGACGGTCACCTCGCGCTCCATGGTGGACCCGGGGAGCAGCTCGGGGAGCTCGGCCTGCTCGAGCGTCCGGCGCCCCCAGCCCAGCGGACCGACGACGTCGACCTGCTCGCCGGGGACGAG
The DNA here is from genome assembly GCF_026163685.1 of Oerskovia flava. Taxonomy (GTDB): domain Bacteria; phylum Actinomycetota; class Actinomycetes; order Actinomycetales; family Cellulomonadaceae; genus Oerskovia_A; species Oerskovia_A flava. The sequence goes on along the minus strand of NZ_JAOXSR010000004.1, from coordinate 169,405 downwards.
GCGCGCGTTGCCGGTGTTGGTGACGGCGTAGCGGACCGTCGCGGTCGACGTGCCGAAGGGGTTCGGCGAGCCGTGGTGCACGATCGAGGTGCCGGTGACGGCCACCCCGGGGCTCAGGACGCCGGCCACCCGGGCGTGCACCCGCAGCGCGAGGCGACGGTCGAGCGCCACGGTGGAGTCGTCCGTCGCCTGGACGAGGGACGTGATGACGCCGCCGGAGTGGTCGCCGGGGCGGGCGTCGTCGGGCACGGTGAGGGTGAAGGGGATCTCGCCGACCTCGCCGGGCTCGATGCGGACCGCGGTCGGGCCCAGGTCGATCCAGGCACCGAGATCGACCGACTCCTGGTCGGAGGTGAGCAGGTCGAGCTGGCCGCTCGTCGTGGTGAACGCGTCGGCCGCGTAGACCTGCAGGTCGAGCGGCACGTCGGAGTGGTTGGTGACGACGAGGGCGTCGGCGACATGGTCGCCGGGCTCGACGCCGTAGGAGAAGTTCGCGCGGTCGGAGCCGTGGTCGTTCTCCGCCGGGGCGAGGCCCCAGCTGACGTCGTCGACCGCGGCGGGAGCGACGGTCGTGCCGGCGGCGGGCGCGAGGAACGCCGGGCCGAGCAGCCCGCCGCCGGAGAGCAGGCCGGTGAGGACAGCGGTGACGGCGGTCAGGCGCGCCGGGAGCGCGCGCCGGCGCCCGCGGGCGGCGGCACGCAGTGAGCTGCGTGCCGCCACCCGCGGGGCGGTGCGGGGGGAGGAGAGGGCGTCGTGCACGGTCGGTCCGGTCAGCCCACCGCGGTGAGCGTCAGCACACCGGTGTAGTCGCCCGCCTCGGTGTCGAGCGGGAGCTCGAGCGCGAGCGCGGCGTCCACCGTCGCGGACCCCTTCGCGTGGCCGGCCGGGGCCCACGCGAGCGTGGACGACGCCGTGAGGCCACCACCCGTTCCGGCGACCACGGCGTCACCCGCGACCGCCCCCACGGTGTTCTGGCTGACCGCGGGGGTCCAGCCGAGGAAGGAGCCGGAGAAGGACCGGTCGCCCGCGACGAACTCGCCGACGGAACCGTTGATGGTCCAGGCAGGCTGCCCGGCACGCGTGTCGGTGACCGTGACCTGCTTGAGCGCGCCGTCGGCGACGAACGCACCGCCGTCGACCGCTGCGGTGCCCAGGCTGACGGCGCCCGAGCCGCCACCGATGGTCCAGACGAACTCGCCAGGCTCCGGCTCCGGCTCCGGGTCGGTGACCTCGGGGACCGTGACGTCGATCGGGATGTCGCCCGCACCGCCGTCGGCTCCCGCGAAGGACACGGGCACGGTCAGCTCCTGCGCGGCGTTGGCGGCAGCACCGCCCGCGGCGTAGGTGTAGACGCCGTACACGCCGCTAGCGTCCTCGAGCTCCTCGGCGAGGAGCTCGACCGTGAAGGTGCCGTCCGCCGCGAGCTCGACGAGCTGCGGCGCCTGCGACGGGTACTGGGTGCCGACCTGCGTGAACGACGGCTCCGGGATCGCCCACTTCTGGGAGATCACGCTGCGCGCGGACGACGGGGCACCTGCCGACGGACGCCACGTCTCGGCGAAGCTGCCGAACACGACGTACACGCCGGTCGGCTGGCCGACCGTGACGGGCGGGCGCGAGGCGGTGTTCGCGGCCGGGTCGAAGCCGGAGCCCTGGACCGTGATGGTCTCGCCCTCGGCGTCCAGCCCGGAGGACTTGGAGACCGTGATCTGCGGGTCGAGCTCCGGTGCGGCGGCCGGGGCGAGCCCGGCGGTCAGCGTGAGGTCGTCGAGCGGGTCGCCCTCGGGGTAGAGCGGCAGCGCCTCGGCACCGGCCGCGGTGAGGGCGAGCCCGGACGCGGCGACGCTCACGGCGTCGTCCGTGAGGTCGACGTCGACGGAGCCGACGGTCGCGATCGTCACGCCCTCGCCGCCGTACGTGCCGGCCTGCCAGTCGCCGAAGTCACCCGTCACCTCGGCGGTCACGTCCGCGACGACCGTCGCGGTCCCGTCGGTCACCACGAGCGCCACGTTCTCGACGAGGATCTCGAAGTAGTGGGACGGGAAGTGGTACTCGAACCCGCCGCCGGTCTGGATGCGCAGGTCGTCCGCGGACTCCACGGCACCGCCCGTCACGGGCAGCAGGTAGGGCAGCGTCTCGTTCGGCGTCGAGGTGTTGTTCGGGCTCGCCGGGGTGCCGTCGGTGTCGAACGCGGCGGCGCCACGCAGCGTGATGCGCTCACCCGTCGGCAGGGCGCCGATCGGCGGGAGCGCCGCGGTCTGGTTGCCGACGTACCGGCGGAAGCTCTCCTTGAAGCCCCAACCGATCGCGCCGTCCGAGGCGCTCGCCGACGCTTCGACGTCCTGCGCCGCCTGCGCGGGCGCGGTCGCGACGAGCACGGTCCCGAGCCCCAGTGCGAGCGTGCTGAGACCGGCGACCGCGCGCCGCCTGACGGCTGACGCGGTGCGATGTACCTGCATGGTGTCCCTCTCTCGTCATGTCGGCCGGCGGTGAACCCGCCCGGCCGTCCTGTCATCCACCGACGCCCCCGCGCCGGTCAGCCCGCCAGGTCTCCCCGGCAGACCGTCATGCCCGGCCGGGGAGGACGAGCCACCCCCGCCGGAATCCGTAGACGGTCCCTGCCGAGGCGAGCAGGAGACCCGTGCTCATGAGCGCGAGCCGGTCGGGGTCGCGCAGCGCGTCGACCAGCTCCGGGACCAGCCCGCCACCACCCGTCGACGCGCCCACCGTCGCCGCGGGGACGGCCGGGAACACAGGCGGCTCGGACGTGTCGAGGCCGGGACCCGAGAGCGCCCCCGCACCCCCCACCGCGCCGAACGCGCGGGCCGCGGGCAGCGCACGTCCCGCCGTCCCGGCGAGGCTGCCGCCCGCACCCCCGGCCGCGCCCACCAGGCCGGGCAACGGGGGCAGCGCGGCGGGAGGCACGACGACACCCGGGGTGGCCCCGCCGTCGGGCGGCGCCACCGCCGGCTCCTCCTCCCGGTCGACCGGGGCGTCGGCGTCGTAGCTGACGTAGAGCGGGGCAGCGGGCTTCGCCCAGTCTCGTTGCCCGCCGGAGGAGTACCAGTAGGCGGCCTGGCCCGTGCGCTGGTGGAAGTCCACGAAGCTCTGCGGGAACGCGCCCCACGTGGCGCCGTTGGCCGCGGTGCGCTGCACCTGCGGCGCCGCACCTGCGGGCACGTCCACCTCGACGCCCAGGTACCGCGGCACGACGCGCAGGCCACGAGCGCCGCCGACGTCGACGGCCCTGAGGTCCGCCAGGGTGATCCGTGCGCTCGGCAGGCGCTCCCACTTCGTGAGGTCCTCCATCGACGTGCCGTAGCCGCCGGCGGTCGCCGTGAGCTCGCCGGTCCCGTCGGCGCGCACCGTCAGCACGGGGTCGCTCGCCCACCAGTAGGTCAGGCCGCCGTAGTAGACGACCGTGAAGGTGCCCTGCCACCGGATCGTCGCCGTCCCAGCGGCCGGGTCGACCGTGCCCCGCCCGTCGGAGACGACCACCTCGCTGCCGGTGCTCAAGGAGTTCCCCAGGCTGACCACGGTCCCGTCGGGCGCCTGGCAGCGGGTCGCGAAGGACGCCGCGCGCTCCCCGCCGGACGCCGTGGGCTGCACGATGCGGACCGACCCCTGGCTCGACCGGTAGAACCGCTCGGTCCCGTCGGACTCCTGCCACACCCGCCCGCCACCGGTGTCACCGTCCGAGCCGGGCAACCCGGCGGAGAGGAAGTTGCAGCCGCCGAAGTACGCGGCGCTGCCCGACTCCCGGTTGATCGACCAGCGCAGCTCGGCGTTCGACACCGTGAAGGGCTCGTCGGCGCGCTCGATCTCGGGCACCGTGACCGTGACGGGCACCGAGGCGCTCTGCCCCTCCCCGCGGTCGTCGGCCGAGAGGTGGACCGGTGTCGCGGTCGCCGACGCCGCGCCCACGAGGGTTCCCCCGAACAGCACCGGCGCGACGGCCAGCAGGATCCCGAGACGCCGCACGCCGCGCCTCATGCGTGCCGCCCGGCCGTCGGTGCAAAGGCCGGCAGCGGCGCGGTCGCACCAGGTGTCACGTCCGTGGGCCGGTCCGGCAGCACGTCGGGCAGTGCGTCCGACGTGTCGGCCGGGTCGGCCGCCGCGGGTCCGACGCTCTCTGCAGGACCCGCGCTCGCGGCGGCCCGTCGCCGACGGCGCGCGGCGGCGAAGGAGGAGAGGACGACGAGAAGCAGCACAAGACCGGCGACCGCGACGGCGATCTCGGCGGCCGAGTACCCGGCGGCCGGTTCCTGGGTGCTGGCCTCCTCGAGCGCGGCGACCTGCGCGGGGTCCCGGGTGGCGGTGAACTCGACCTCCGGGGTCAGTCCTGACGTCGCACCCGTGAGCCGCAGCACGTGCGTCCCGGTCCGCAGGTCCGCGGGGAGCTGGATGATCCCGGCGACCTCGCCGTGCGTGCCGGCGTTGAGCGGCCCGACGGCGACGATCCCGTTGTCGACCACCCCGACGACCTGCTCCCCCGGCTCGAACCCCTGGCCGACGAAGCTCATCGCGTGACCGACGACGGCGGTGGCCTGGTCGACCCCGAGGGTCGCCGTGCCCGGCTCCTCGTCCACCGCCTCCTCGTCCGTAGCGTCCGCCCCGTCACCGTCCGCACCGTCCGCACCGCCCGTGCCCTCGCCCGCAGCACCGCCGGCGGCCGAGCCCTCGCCGGCTCCCGAGGCACGCTGCTCGCCCGCGTCGGCGGACGACCCGTCCCCACCGGCCCCGGCCGCAGACCCGGCCCCGGCGAGGTCGACGAACTCGACCGGCGTGAAGGTCTCGTTCGTGGCGTTGCGCACCCCGTGCGCCCCGAAGGTGATGACACCGCACTGCACCTCGCGGCAGTCCACGGTGGTGGCCTTGCCGGCCCGGTCGAGCGCCTGGAACGTGGGTCCGGGGATGACGAGCCGGGTCGACCACGTGCCGTCGGCGGCGATCTCCCCGCCGTTGGCGGCGTACCCGGTCTCCGACCCGGGGAAGGCGACGAACCGCTGGAAGCCCTGGTTGTCCGCGTGCTCGGAGTCCGGCACGTACCGGTAGTCCGCACCGACGGTCCCGCCTCGGCTCGGCGCCCACGACCCGCCGGACGGGTCGGAGACCCAGCCGAAGAACACGTAGATGCCGCCGAAGGCCCCGGTGACGGACTGGAACCCGCTGCCGCTGACGGAGACGGTCGTCGCGTAGGCGGTGTCGGCCTGCGCGGTGCCGCGGTCGTTGGTCACGATCACCCGCGCGGCCGCGGCCGCAGGAGCGGCGGTCACGCTCCCCCAGACCAGCGTGAGGGCCGACGCGACGAGCAGCGCCAGGAGCAGCGTCGACGCGACGGCGGTCCGAGGCGCGGGCAGGACGAGGGTGGTGCGGTCCGCGGACCGACGCAGGAAGGTCATCGCAGTGGCTCCGTGTCGTGGACGGCCGCTCGACGCGGCAGGACGAGCAGGTCCCCGGTGACGGGGTGGGCGATCACGTCGACCGGGTGGCGGTAGACGCGGGAGAGCAGGTCGGGCTCGAGCACCTGGGTGGGCGGGCCCACGGCGGCGAGCCCGCCGCCGTCGAGCACCGCGACCCGGTCGGCGTGGGCGGCCGCGAGCGAGAGGTCGTGCAGGACGACGACGACCGCGTCCCCGGCCCGGGCACGCAGCCTCGCCTGGGCGAGGACATGCTCCTGGTGGCGGATGTCGAGCGCTGCGGTGGGCTCGTCGAGCAGGAGCAGCACGGGCTCCTGCGCGAGCACGCGGGCGAACGAGGCCCGGGCCTTCTCCCCGCCCGACAGGCTCGGGAAGCGGCGCGTGGCGAGGTCCAGGACATCGGCGGCGAGGAGGGCCTGAGCCACCCGCTCGTCGTCGTGGGCAGCACGCTCGGTGCCGCGCCACGGCGTCCGACCCATGCGCACGACGTCGACGACCCGGAACGGGAAGCTCAGGTGCGTCTCCTGCAGGAGCACCCCGCGGCGTCGGGCCAGCTCGCCGACGCCGACCGCGGCGAGCGCCTCGCCCTGCCACTCGACGCTCCCGCTCGTCGGGACGCGGTCCCCGGCGAGCACACCGAGCAGCGTCGACTTCCCGGCCCCGTTGGGACCGACCAGGGCGAGCACCTCACCGGTGCGCACCTCCAGGTCGACGCCCCCGAGGATCGTGGCCCGGTCGATGACCACCCCGACGTCGCGCGCGGTGAGCACCGTGGTCCGGGTGACCGACGGCGCGGCGACGGGGGCGCTCATGCCCACCCACCCGCGGAGCGGCGGGTGCGGCGGATCAGCCAGAAGAAGAAGGGACCGCCCACCAGCGCCGTCAGCATGCCGATCGGCAGGTCGGCGTACGGGACGGCGGTGCGGGCCACGAGGTCTGCCGCGAGCAGCAGGACGGCGCCGCCCAGCGCGCTCGCCGGGACCAGGACGCGGTGCCCCGGGCCGACGGCCATCCGGACGAGGTGCGGCACGACGAGACCGACGAACGCGATGATCCCGCAGAACGCGACCGCGGCCGCGGTGAGCAGTGCCACGACGACGATGCTGACGACGCGCAGGCGCTCGACGTCGACCCCGAGGTGGCGGGCGGCGCGCTCCCCGAGGGAGAGCAGGTCGAGGCGGCGGGCCAGGAGGACGGCGCCGGCGATCCCGGCCAGCACGAGCGGCGCCACGACGGCGACGTACGGCCAGCGGGTGCCGTTGAGGCTCCCGAGCTGCCAGAAGACGATCTGCTCGCGGGCCTGGGTGTCGCCGAGGAACGTGAGCAGGGCGAGCGCAGCCCCGCACACGGCGTTGACCGCGACGCCCGTGAGGACGAGCGTGACGACCTCGGTCCGACCGCCCGAACGGGCGAGCCCGTACACGAGGAAGGTCGTCACGAGGCCGCCGACGAACGCGGCCACGGCGATGGTCCACGGCCCGAGGAAGGAGATCCCGAACACGATCGTCGAGCAGGCGGCGACCGCGGCGCCCGAGGACACCCCGACGACGCCGGGCTCGGCGAGCGGGTTGCCGAAGACGCCCTGCATGAGGGCACCCGCGGTGGCGAGCGCGGCACCGACCGCCATCGCCATGACGACGCGTGGGAAGCGGATGGTCCACAGCGCCGCGTCCCCGTTCGGGTGGCTGGGCACGGGTCCGAGGTCGAGACCGATGCGGTGCAGGACGGAGCCGAGCACCTGGTCCGGCGGGATGCTCAGCTGGCCGAGGCCCGCGGACACGAGCGCGAGCACGACGAGCGCGAGCGTGAGCACGACGAACAGCGCCGTCGCCCGGGCCGGGCGGGCGGGCGGCAGCACGGCCGGTCCGTCGGCGGCACGCACCGCGGCCAGCGCGGCAGCGCTCGCCGTGTCCGCGGCGCTCGCCGGGCTCGTGTCCTCGACCGCGTCGCGAGGCGGCGCGGTGGGCGTCACGAGGCGGGCTCCGGTGCGTAGAACGCCCGGGTGAGGGCCTCGAGGACGTCGGCGGTACGGGGCCCGTAGCTGAGGATCTCGGTGTCGTCCATGGTGACGATACGGCGGTTGGCCCCCGCCGGGGTCTGCGCGATCGCGGGGAGCTGCTCGAGCAGACCGTCGACGCCGTCGACCGACTCGAGCCCCTTGCTCATCATGAGGATGACGTCGGGCTGCGTGGCGACGAGCCCTTCGTCGTTGAGCGGGCGCATGCCGTCCCACCCGATCTCGGTCGCGACGTCGATCGCCCCGAGGCTCTCGATGAGCGAGTCCGCACCGGACCCCTCGCCGAACATGTAGTAGACGCCGGCCTGCCCGCGGACGTAGAGGAAGACCACGCGCAGGCGGTCCTCGGGGTCCTGCGGTGCGATCTGCGCGATCTGGTCGACCGTCGCGGCGATCTCCGCCTCGGTGCGCTCGGCGAGCGCCTCGCCCTCGGCGGGGACACCGAGCGCGTCGGCCACGCTCTGGATGATCGTCCCGACGTTGTCCATCGAGCGGTGCGAGTCCACGACGACCACGGGGATGCCGGCGTCGCGCATCTGCAGCACGACGTCCCACGGACCGAGGGTCGTGTCCGTGATGATGACGGTCGGCGCGAGGTCGAGGATGGCCTCCCCCGTCAGCTCGTGGCCCCCGGTCGTGACGAGCGGCTCGTCCGCGATCTCCTCGAAGCCCGACGACGTGTCCCGCCCGACCACGTTGTCGCCGAGCCCGAGCTCGAAGACGATGCGCGACGTCGTGCCGTAGAGGTCGAGGGCGAGGATCCGGCTGGCGTCGGTGATGGTGACCTCGCTGCCCTGCATGTCCGTGACGGTGACGGGCAGCGCGGGGGCCGGGTCCTGCGCGACGGGCCGGATCGCGCTGTCCGCGAGCCGCGCGACCGACTCCCCCACGTGGCTGCGGGGGTCGGCGAGCGGCTCGAGCTCGGCGAGCGGGGTGGTGTCGACGGGCGGGAGGTCGTCGCCGGCGGCCTGGCTGCCGGGGAGGGCGCAGCCGGCCAGGGCGAGCACCGCGACGGTGATCAAGCCCGTGAGCGAGCCTGCGAGCGACCTGGTCCGGCGGTGGGGTGCCTGGCGCAGCACGAGGAGGTCTCCTTCGAGGACGGGTGCCCGGAACCGGGCGCACGCGGCCACGAGGCGGCCGCACTTAGTGAAGGCTAACCTAGGTGAGGCTAGGCTTAACTGACAAGCCTTCAGGTCCCGTGCACGGAGCGACCTACGTCACACGACGGGCCCGGGGTCTGCGAAGACCCCGCGCCCGGCCGGTCGTGCTGGCGCCTCGCGCCTACCCCTGGTCGAGCGCCAGGAGGTCGTCCTCGGTCTCACGACGCACGAGCACCCGGGTGCCGCCGTCGGCCACCGCCACCACGGGCGGGCGCGGGACCATGTTGTAGTTCGACGCCATCGACCGCCCGTAGGCGCCCGTCGCCGCCACGGCGAGCAGGTCACCCGCTCGCACGTCCCCGGGCAGCATCACCTCGTGGACCACGATGTCGCCGCTCTCGCAGTGCTTGCCGACGACCCGGGCGAGCACCGGCTCGGCCGTCGAGCGCCGCCCCGCGAGCTCGGCGTGGTAGTCGGCGCCGTAGAGGGCGGGACGGATGTTGTCGCTCATCCCGCCGTCGACCGCCACGTAGGTGCGCACGCGGCCGTCGTCGAGCCGGACGGGCTTGACGGTCCCGACCGTGTAGAGCGTCAGTCCGGCAGGCCCGACGATCGCGCGGCCCGGTTCGATCGAGAAGCGCGGCAGCGGCGTGCCCAGCTCGTGTGCCGCGGCCGCGACCGACGCGGCCACGTCGCGGGCGACGCGCTCCGGGTCGAGCGCGACCTCACCGGGCAGGTACGCGATGCCGTAGCCGCCGCCGAGGTCGACCTCCGGCACGAGCACCCCCGTGCGCTCGGCGAGCTCGGCACGCAGGGCGAGCACCTTCGCCGCGGCGACCTCGAAGCCCGACGCGTCGAGGATCTGCGACCCGATGTGCGAGTGGATCCCGAGCAGCTCGACGTCGGGGCTCGCCACCGCGGCGAGCAGGGCCGTCATGGCGGGGCTGTCCGCCTCGCCCTCGCCCGCGGCCAGCGAGAGACCGAACTTCTGGTCCTCGTGCGCCGTCGAGATGAACTCGTGGCCACCCGCGTGCACCCCCGTGGTCACGCGCACCATCACGGGTGCCGGTGCGCCACCGGCGGCGCGTGCCGCCGTCGCCACGCGCTCGACCTCGGGCAGCGAGTCGACGATGATGCGCCCCACCCCGGCCGCCAGGGCGCGGGCGATCTCGGCGTCCGACTTGTTGTTCCCGTGCAGACCGACGTGCTCGCCGGGCACCCCGGCCCGCAGCGCGACGGCGAGCTCCCCGCCCGTCGACGTGTCCACGCGCAGGCCCTCGGCGTGGACCCACCGCGCGACGGCTACCGAGAGGAACGCCTTGCCCGCGTAGTAGACGTCGACGCCGGCACCGATCGCGGCGAAGGCCGCCTCGAACGCCTGCCGGTAGGCCCGCGCACGCTCCCGCAGGTCGGCCTCGTCGAGGACGTACGCCGGGGTGCCGTGCTCGGCGGCCAGGGCCCGGACGTCCACCCCGGCCACGTGCAGCGACCCCTCGCCGTCGCGGCTCGCGCCGGTGGACCAGGGCTCGCCGAGCGCGCTCACATCCGCTCCGGCGCGTTGACGCCGAGCAGGCCGAGGCCGTTGGCCAGCACCTGGCGCGTCGCGTCGTTGAGCCACAGGCGGGTGCGGTGGGTGTCGGTGACCTCCTCGTCCTGGTAGGGGGTCACACGGCACTCCTGGTACCACTTGTGGTAGTCGCCGGCGAGGGCCTCGAGGTAGCGCGCGACGCGGTGCGGCTCGCGCAGCTCCGCGGCCTGCGCGACGATCCGCGGGAACTCCGTGAGCCGCCCGACGAGCGCGGCCTCCGTCTCGTGCGTGAGCGTCGCGGGGTCGAAGGCGTCGCCGCGGCGCACCTCGCGCGCCTCGGCGTTGGCGTCCACCTGCACCGTGCGCGAGTGCGCGTACTGCACGTAGTACACCGGGTTCTCGTTCGACGCCTTGGTCAGCAGGTCCAGGTCGAGGTCGATGCTGGAGTCGACCGACGAGCGCGCGAGCGAGTACCGCGCGGCGTCGACGCCCACGGCGTCGACGAGGTCCTCGAGCGTGACGACCGTGCCCGCGCGCTTGGACATCCGCACCGGCTGCCCGTCCTTGAGCAGGTTGACCATCTGGCCGATGAGGATCTGCAGGTTCTTGCCGGGGGTGTCGCCGAACGCCGCGCAGATCGCCATCATGCGCCCCACGTACCCGTGGTGGTCCGCGCCGAGCATGATGATGACGTCGTCGAAGCCGCGCTCGCGCTTGTCGAGGTAGTACGCGATGTCCCCGGCGATGTAAGCGGCGTGGCCGTCGGACTTCACCACGACACGGTCCTTGTCGTCCCCGAAGTCGGTCGTGCGCAGCCACGTGGCGCCGTCCGCCTCGAAGACGTGGCCGGCCTCGCGCAGGCGTGCCACCGCCCGGTCGACGGCCCCGGACTCGTGCAGGTGGTCCTCGTGGAAGTAGACGTCGAAGTCGACGCCGAAGTCGTGCAGCGCGCTCTTGATCTCGCCGAACATCCGGTCCACGCCGCGCGCCCGGAAGACCTCCTGCGCCTCGGCGTCGGGCAACGTCCGCGGGTCGGGCTCACCCGCCGCGAGCGCCTGGGCCACGACCGCCTCGGCGATGTCCTCGATGTACTGGCCGCCGTAGCCGTCCTCGGGCGCGGGCTCCCCCTTGGAACGGGCGAGCAGCGACCGGGCGAACCGGTCGATCTGCGCCCCGTGGTCGTTGAAGTAGTACTCCCGGGTCACCTCGGCGCCGCTGGCCTGCAGGATGCGGGCGAGGGAGTCCCCGACCGCGGCCCAGCGCACACCACCGATGTGGATGGGACCGGTCGGGTTGGCCGAGACGAACTCGAGGTTGATCCGGGTGCCGGCCTCCGCGTCGTTGCGCCCGTACGCGGCGCCCTGCTCGACGACGGTGCGGGCCAGCTCGCCCGCGGCCGCGGCGTCGAGCGTGATGTTGAGGAAGCCGGGGCCCGCGACGTCGACCGCCGCGATGCCGGGGACGGCACCGAGCCGGCCGGCGAGGTCCTCCGCGACGGCGCGCGGCGTGGTGCCGGCCTTCTTCGCGAGCTGCAGCGCCACGTTGGTCGCCCAGTCCCCGTGCTCGCGCTGGCGCGGGCGCTCCACGTGCACGGTCCGGGGCACCTCGTCGGCGGCGAGGGCGAGGGTGCCGTCGGCGACGGCGGCGGCCAGGGCAGCGCTCAGCGCTTCGGAGAGCTCGTTGGGGGTCACCCGGAGATTCTACCGAGCGGCAGGCCGGCGGTCGGCACGGGCCGCGAGGGCGCCGACCGGCCCGAGCGCGAGGGGGTGAAATCGCCCTCTCGCCCGACCTGTGGCCCGAGCAGGCCTGTACCCCGCCCGGCGCGGGGTGTTGACTGCTCCTGGCGAACCACCCCTGGAGGACCCGCAACGATGCCCTCGTCCCCGTCCGCGACGCACCCTCACCGACCGTCCCTGATCGACGCCGCCGTCGAGCAGCTCCGCGGCCGGATCGCCGACGGGCAGTGGCCCGTCGGGTCGCGGATCCCGACGGAGCCCGAGCTCGTCGAGCTGCTCCACGTCGGCCGCAACACCGCCCGCGAGGCCGTGCAGTCCCTCGTCCACTCCGGCCTGCTCGAGCGCCGCCAGGGCTCCGGCACCTACGTGCTGGCCGCCTCCGAGCTGACGGTCGCGATCGGTCGCGAGATCGCGGGCGCGAACCGGCGCGACGTCCTGGAGACCCGCCGCGCCCTCGAGGTCGAGATGGCCCGGCTCGCGGCCCGTCGCCGCAGCGAGGCGGACGTCACGACGCTGCGCGCACTCAGTCTCGCCCGCGACGCGGCCCTCGCCTCCGGCGACGTGGACGAGTTCGTGACCGCCGACCTCGCCCTGCACCGGGCGATCGCCGCGGCCGGTCGCAACCCCGTCCTGCACACCCTCTACGAGCACCTCGTCGAGGCGGTCGGTGCGAACATCCGCGAGAACGTCCGTCGGCGGGACGCCGTCGGCCACTCGCACGCGACGCTCGTCGAGGCGATCGCCATCGGCGACGACGAGGCCGCCGCACGCGAGACCGCCGCCTACCTCACCCGCCAGATCGCACCGCCCGAGCCGTCGCGGGACCAGAGCCCGAACCACCTTCCGGACGGCCGCGCTTCCGAAGGACCCCCACCGGGCTGGTAGTCTCGTGCACCGTGCTGATGCGCACGGTCTGGGGCCTCGTCCTGCGTACCGTCCGGATCGGCCACGATCGGTGCACGCCCTCGTAGCTCAGTGGATAGAGCGTCTGCCTCCGGAGCAGAAGGTCGTAGGTTCGAGTCCTATCGAGGGCACCCGTCACGAACGCCCCCAGGCCCCAGGCCCGGGGGCGTTCGTCGTTCCGAGGCGTACCGGTACCGTGGGTGGATGACCGACGGCGGGTACGGGGACTTCGAGTTCGAGCGCCGATTCGTCGTGCGCGACCTCCCTGCGGAGCTGCGGGACGCGCCTGCCCTCATCGTGCAGAGCTACTTCCTCGCCGACGAGGGCTACGCGCTGCGACTGCGGGCCCAGGCCAGCAGCGTCGACGCGCCGCTCGACGGTACGAGCGACCCGGTCGCGGTGCTCGACCTGTACGCGGCCGCCGTCGACTTCTGCGCCCTCACCGCCAAGGGACCCATGAACGGCGGGACCCGCTACGAGGCCGAGCGCGAGATCGACGTCGCCGTCGGGGTCCAGATGATCCGGCGCGGCGGCGCCCGCATCGTCAAGACCCGCTACTCCGCGTGGCTCGGGGCCGACGGCTGGGTCGTCGACGTGTTCGGCGGCGCGAACCACCCGCTGGTCGTCGCCGAGTGTGAGCGGTCCGGCCCGGTCGTCGACCTGGAGATCCCCGCGTTCTGCCTCACCGAGGTCACCGACGACGCGCGGTTCGCCAACGACGCCCTCGCCCGCGCGCCGTACTCCCGCTGGGCGGCCGACTTCGCCGCCGAGCTGGAGGCCACCGGGCCGCGGTTCCTGCAGGGCTTCGGACGCAATCGGAGCCTGCCCGGCGAGTAGCCGACGTCGGGCACGCGCCCCTCCCCTGCTTCTCGCCGGGCTACCCGTCGCCGACGGCGAGGTCGTCGACCACGCGGCACAGCCCGTCGAGGTCGAACGTCGTCGCCACGTGCGCCCAGCGGGGCGCGTGGCCGAAGAGCACCGCCCAGGGCAGCACCGACGCCGACGGCGCCTCCCCGGCCGACGCGTGCACCCGTGCGTCCTGCACCTGGGCCTCGATCGTGTCCTCGATCGCGACGAGGTCCGCGCGCAGCGCCTCGCCCTTCTCCGTCAGGCGCCCGCGCGTCCCCTCCAAGTAGCCGGCGGCGCGCGCCCGGACCGGCGCCTGCGCGAGCAGCTCGCGCAGCCGAGCGCCGAGGGCGGCCTCGCCCGGCGCGACCCGCACCACGCTCCCGGCGCTCGCGTCCCCGAAGAGTGCGACCAGCGCCTCCCGCTCGTGGGTGCTCACCCGGCCCGGCGCAACGAGGCGCACCGTCCAGGCAGGCGCGGCGTCCTGCTCCACCTCGACCACACCCCCGACGACGAAGCTCAGGAGCTCCGCCGCGACCGCGTGCTCGGGCCGTCCCAGGACGACGGAGGCCAGGACGAGGTTCGCCATGCTCGCACCCTACCGAGGGCGTGCCGCGGTCGCCGGGGGACGGCACCGGCCCGCAGAATGGCTGCATGTCCGAGGCGCACCTCCTGCTGCTCGTCACCGGCGCGCTCGTCGTCACCGCGGCCGCGCGCCGCTGGGACCTGCCCGCGCCGCTCGTGCTCGTCGCCGTCGGCCTGTGCGTCTCCCTCGTCCCCGGCGTGCCGCACCTCGAGCTCCCGCCCGAGGTCATCCTCGGCATCATCCTGCCGCCCCTGCTGTACTCCGCGGCGACGTCGAGCTCCTACCAGGACCTGCGTCGCGCCCGCGGTCCCATCGTCCGCCTCGGCGTGGGCCTCGTGCTCGTCACGGCGCTCGCCGTCGCCGGCGTGGCGATGCTGATCCTGCCCGACCTGCCCTTCGCCGCGGCACTGGTGCTGGGCGCGGTCGTGGCCCCGCCCGACGCCGTCTCCGCCGCAGCCGTCGGCCGTCGCCTCGGGCTCCCGCGACGGGTCATGACGCTGCTGAGCGGAGAGAGCCTCATCAACGACGCGACGTCGCTCACGCTGTACAAGGTGGCGCTGGCCGGCGTCGCGACCGGTGCCTGGGCGTGGGCCGACGGGCTCAGGGTCTTCGCCGCCGCCGTCGTCGTCGGGGTGGGGATCGGCCTCGCCATGGGCGTCGGGCTGCACCGCGCACGGCTGCGGCTGCAGGACCCGCTGCTGACGAGCGTCGCCGGACTCGTGCTGCCGTTCGCCGCCTACTGGATCGCCGAGGAGGTGAGCGGGTCCGGGGTCCTGGCCGTGGTCGCCGCCGGGCTCTACCTCGGACACACCGCACCCAGCGCCGGCCACGAGACCCGGCTCGTCGAGGAGCCGCTGTGGCGCAGTCTCGACCTGCTGCTCGAGGCCCTGACCTTCGCGCTCATCGGGCTGCAGCTCAAGTTCGTCGTCGAGGTCGTCGTCGACTCCGACCAGGGCCTGGGGACCGCCGTCGTGGTCTCGCTCGCGGCCCTCGCCACCACCGTCCTCGTCCGGCCCGCCTATGTGTTCGCCACCGCCTGGCTCGACCGCGTGCACCTGCCGTCGCGGTGGACGGGGCGCTCGACCGAGCGAGCGCCGGGCACGCCACCGGGCACGTCACCGGACAGGTCGCGGCTCGGGTGGCGCGAGTCGCTCGTGGTGTCCGCGGCAGGGATGCGCGGCGTGGTGACGCTCGCCGCCGCCGCGGCGATCCCCACGACGCTGGGTGGTGCGGACTTCCCCGAGCGCGCGACCCTCCAGCTCGCGGCGTTCACCGTGGCCATCGGCACCCTCCTGCTCCAGGGCACCACGCTGCCCTGGGTCATCCGGGCCCTCGGGGTCGGGGGCGACGAGGACCGTGCCCGGGACGCCGCCGACGAGGCCCGGGTCCGGGGGCTCGTCGCCGAGGCGCAGGCGGCGGTGGTCGAGGAGCACGCGCAGCGCTGGGCGTCGGAGATCGGCACCGAGAAGGCGCACCTGCTCGCCGAGGGGATGGCGGGCGCGCTCCGGGCGCGTGCCCGTACCGCCGCCGGTCTCCTCGTACCCGACGGGGTCGCTGGCGGGGTCGCTGGCGGCGCCACAGACGAGGGCTCGGGCGGCGAGGGGGCGGACGCGGGCGTCCCGGACGGCGAGGACTCGGGTCTCCTCGTGGGTCTGCCCGACCGACCGCACCCCACCGGGGGACGCGGCGGGATCGCGGCCCGCGCGGGGGACCCGTCGGCGAAGCTGCACCGGCTGGCGGAGCTGCGGAGCCAGATGCTGCGCGCTCAGCGCGCGGTGCTCGTGGGGGAGCGAGACGCGGGTCGGCTCGACGAGACCGTCATGCGCCGTCTGCTGCGAGAGCTCGACCTCGAGTCCGAACAGCTCGCGGGGTCATGGGTGAACCGCGTCTGAGCAGGCGGCTCAGCCCGGTTCGCTCAGGCCGGGTGGCTCAGCCGCCCATCTCCGCGACGCCCTGCGTGTACTCGAAGTGCCAGGGTTCGTAGGCTCCGCCACCGCCGCGCTTGGCCCACGGAGGGTTGTTCCAGCCGTAGGTGCCGCCGTTCTCGTTGAGCCACGCGTAGACCTCGCGGGAGCCCGTCTCGATCGAGCAGAGGTCGATCGCGAGCCCCCACCCGTGCATCGACGTACCCGGTGCGGCGGCGAACCCGCCGCGGGTCGACTTGAGCGACACCTGCGTCGAGAGCGTCCGGTAGCTCGAGACCAGGCACAGGTCGCGACCGAAGGTGGAGCGGAAGGCCTCGTTGAGCGCTGTCAGCGCCACCGCCGCGTCGGGCCGGAGGAAGTCGCCAGGCTGCCACAGCTCGCAGAGCTCGTGCGTGCTGAGCTGTCCGTTGGACCCCGTGGGCGTGACGTCCGGGTCGCAGCCCGGCAGAGGTTCACGCTCGAACGACCGGCTGGCGGCGGCGCTGCGCCCAGCGAGCCGCGGTGCGGCCGCGACGTGCTCCGAGGTGGCCTCGGCGACCGGTGGGGCGGTCACTAGGTCGAGGGCGCTCGGTCCGGACGGGCCGGGCGACGGGTCGAACGGGGACTGTGTGCCCGCGCCGTCCTGCGCGCCGGCGCTCAGCGGGACGGCGATCGTCGCGACGGCCAGGGTGCTGAGGACGGCCATCCGAGGTGCCCAGCGATGGCTGGCGGGAATCGGGGTGCGGTGCCGACGTCGGGTCGCGGTCTCTGCCTCACGGCGTGCCCGGCGAGACTCGAGGGCGGGAGCCTGGGAACGCTCCGACTCCACAGCACCTCCACTCGACGTCGGCCGGCAGGCCATTGGATGAAATCGGGGTGAACCTCGCCCGCACCGAGCATGGCTGGTGCGGGTGGTCCGATCAATCACGAAACCATAACGAAGGGTTCAGGCGATGC
This sequence comes from Oerskovia flava, assembly GCF_026163685.1. Taxonomy (GTDB): domain Bacteria; phylum Actinomycetota; class Actinomycetes; order Actinomycetales; family Cellulomonadaceae; genus Oerskovia_A; species Oerskovia_A flava. The sequence continues at coordinate 152,408 of NZ_JAOXSR010000004.1, read as the reverse complement.
CAAGTCCCCTGCTCACAGCCCCGACGCACGTCCGACGGGACGTCGCGCGACCCCTGTCGGGGTCGAAATACGCCGCCCACGAGCGCCGATGTGCCACCCTGGTGCCATGGCAGCCAGCGCAACTCCCCCGGGTGCAGGGTCGGCGGGCTCCGCCCGCGCCGTACCGAGCACTCCGGGTCAGCAGTCCGCGACCGTCCTCGTCGTCGAGGACGAGCCCGCGATCGCCACCGCGATCGCCCAACGCCTGAGCGCCGAGGGGTGGCGCGTCGAGGTGGCGCGCGACGGGCTGTCGGGGGTCGAGGCCGCGAACCGGCTGCGCCCCGACGTGATCGTGCTCGACGTGATGCTCCCCGGGATCGACGGCCTCGAGGTCACGCGCCGCATCCAGGCCGAGCAGCCCATCCCCGTGCTCATGCTCACGGCCCGCGACGACGAGACGGACATGCTCATCGGCCTCGGCGTCGGCGCCGACGACTACATGACCAAGCCCTTCTCGATGCGTGAGCTGGTGGCCCGTATCAAGGCCCTGCTGCGCCGGGTCGACCGCGCCGCGCAGGCCGCCACGACCGTCCCTGCCGACCCGCCCCTGAGCATCGGCGACGTCTCCATCGACCGCGCCCAGCGCCGCGTGCACCGGGCCGGCGAGGAGGTGCACCTGACCCCGACGGAGTTCGAGCTCCTCGTGATGCTCGCAGGCTCGCCCAAGACGGTCCTCACGCGCGAGCGCCTGCTCGCCGAGGTATGGGACTGGGCCGACGCGAGCGGCACCCGCACGGTCGACTCCCACATCAAGGCGCTGCGCCGCAAGCTCGGACCGGACCTGATCCGCACCGTGCACGGCGTGGGGTACGCGTTCGAGCCGCCGTCGGCGTGACCGAGAACCCCACCGGCGACCGGTCCGGGCAACCGGTCGGGCCTGCTACCGGCAGACCGACCGAGCAGCACCGCACCCGCACCCTCCGGCCCCACCTGCCGGACGTCCGACCGCTCGACTCGTTCAGCTCGTTGAAGATCAAGCTGGGCGTGCTGGTCGCGGCGACCGTGACGCTCGCCGTGCTCATCACGTGGATCGGGCTGCAGAACCAGCTCGGCCCCAGCCGCACGTTCCCGCTCGCGATCGTCCTGTCGCTGCTGCTGACCCAGCTGCTCGCCCGCGGGATGACCTCGCCGCTGCGGGAGATGACGGCGGCCGCCCGCTCGATGGCCGACGGCGACTACACACGGCGTGTGCGGGCCACCAGCCACGACGAGGTGGGCCAGCTCGCGGTGGCCTTCAACGTCATGGCCGAGGATCTCGCGTCCTCCGACCAGATGCGCCGCGAGCTCATCGCGAACGTCTCCCACGAGCTGCGGACCCCGGTCGCCGCGCTGCAGGCGCAGCTGGAGAACGTCGTCGACGGCGTCACGGAACCCAACCCCGCGACGATGCAAATGGCACTGGCGCAGACCGAGCGGCTGGCACGGCTCGTGACATACCTGCTCGACCTTTCCCGCATCGAGGCCGGCGCCGCCGCGCTCAACATCACCGAGATCGACCTGGGCGACTTCCTCGAGGAGAACGCCGAGTCTGTCGCGATGGTCGAGGCGAGCAAGCACCTGCGGTACGTCATCGACGTCACTCCCCCGGACCTGACGCTCGAGGCGGACCGCGAGCGCCTGCACCAGGTCGTCACGAACCTCCTGCAGAACGCGATCCGGCACTCCCCCCAGGGCGGCGAGATCCGGCTCGAGGCCTACCCGGCGGACGACGACGTGGTGATCGAGATCGTCGACGAGGGCCCGGGGATCGCCAAGGAGGACCGCGAGCGCATCTTCGAGCGGTTCGCCCGGGGCAACGCGACGCACGCGACGACCGGTGGGACCGGCATCGGCCTCGCGATCGTGCGCTGGGCGGTCGACCTGCACGGCGGCAGGATCGAGGTCGCCGACTCGCGCAAGGGTGCGACGATGCGCGTGACCCTGCCCGCCCACGTCGGCTGACCACCGGCACCGACGCACGCCGAGCAAGCAGCAGCCGACGAGGGAGGAGCAGCATGACCACCGCACCGACGGGGCCCCCCGGGACGACGCCCGCCGACGAGGGCGTGGTGCAGGTCCAGGGCCTGACCAAGCACTTCGGCGCCGTCGCCGCCGTGCAGGACCTCAGCTTCACGGTCCGCCCGGGCCGGGTCACCGGGTTCCTCGGCCCGAACGGGGCCGGCAAGACCACGACGCTGCGCATGCTGCTGGGTCTGGTGCGGCCGACGTCGGGCACGGCGACCGTCTCGGGGCGCGCGTACGGCGACCTGGCGCGGCCCATGAGCACCGTCGGCGCAGCGCTGGAGGCCGCGAGCTTCCACCCGGGCCGCTCCGCGCTCGACCACCTGCGGACCTACGCTCCGTCGATCGGCGCGCCGGACTCCCGGTGTGCCGAGGTCCTGGCCCTCGTCGGTCTCGAGGGCGCGGCCCGCCGCCGCGTCGGCGGGTTCTCGCTCGGTATGCGCCAACGGCTCGCGCTCGCGACCACCCTCCTCGGCGACCCGAAGGTGCTGCTCCTCGACGAGCCTGCGAACGGGCTGGACCCGGAGGGGATCGTCTGGCTGCGGGGCCTCCTGCGACACCTGGCGTCCCAGGGGCGCACCGTCCTCGTCTCGAGCCACATGCTCTCCGAGGTCCAGCAGACGGTGGACGACGTCATCATCATCGCGCGCGGGCGGCTGGTGCACGCCTCGCCGATCGCCGAGCTGGCGTCCCTCGCCGTCCCGACCGTGACCGTCGCCTCCCCTGACGAGGCGGGTCTCGACGCCCTCGTCGCCGCGAACGGCTGGGAGCGCACGGCCGAGGCCGGCGCCCCGGGCACGTCGGTCGTCACGCTGCGCGGCACCTCGGCCGCCGCCGTGGGCTCGGCCGCGTTCGCCGCCGGCCTCGAGCTGCACGAGCTCGCGTCGCGGTCGGTCGGCCTGGAGGACGTCTTCCTGCACCTCGTCCAGGAACCCGGCACACCTGGCCCGACGACGACGGGAGGCGCCCCATGATCGCGGCCCTTCGCTCCGAGTACCGCAAGATCGTCACGACGCGCACGTGGTGGGTCCTGCTCCTCGCGATGCTCGCCTACATGTCGTTCCTGGCTGCCACCTTCGCGTTCGCGATGACCCAGGGCGGCGCCATGGGTGGGCCGGGCACGCAGGGCCTGGGGCACTCCCCCACCTCCGCGATCTCGGTGTACACGATCGCCGTGGCGTTCGGGTACGTCTTCCCGGTGATCGTCGGAGCGCTGTCGGTGACCGGCGAGTTCCGGCACCAGACGATCACGCCCACGCTCCTCGCCGAGCCCCGTCGCACGACGCTCGTCGGGGCGAAGCTCCTGGCGGCCGTCCCCGTCGGCGTCCTCTACGGCGTCCTCGGTACCGCGGCCGGCGTCGGGGTGGGGGCGGGCGTGCTCGCCCTGACGGACCACGCGACGTACCTCGACGACCCCGAGGTCCTCGTCGCGGTGGGCCGCTCGGTGCTCGCGCTCGCCGTGTGGGCCGTCGTCGGTGTCGGGCTCGGCCTGGCCATGCCGAACCAGGTGGCCGTGATCGTCGTGGTGCTGGCGTTCACCCAGTTCGTCGAGCCGATCCTGCGGTTCGCGCTGGCCTTCGTGGCCGACGGCGCGCTGGCCGGCGTCGGCGCGTACCTCCCCGGCGCCGCGGGCGAGGCGATCACGGGGTCGAGCTTCTACTCGCAGATGGGTGCCGGCGAGCTCCTCGCCTGGTGGCAGGGCCTGCTCGTGCTCGTCGGGTACGCCCTCGTCTTCGCGGCGCTCGGTCGGGTGACCACCCTGCGTCGCGACATCACCTGACCCGGACGCGCCCGCCTCGACCACTGCACAGTGAGATGCGTCACACCCGAACGCACCCATACCTCGAGATGGCCTGGAATTCCGCGATTTTGGGTGAAGGGTGCCCGGCCGTTGCGCCCCGTTTGCCTCAGGTAGACGTCCCGTGAAGATGGCCCGGAGGCGCGGGGTGAGAACAGGTCCGCCAACCCGTCCCACCGCTCCGGAGGGCCTAGGCTGGTTGATGTCCGACCCCGGACGACCGACCAAGGTTCCAATCGCGATCTGTGGTGAAAGTGGGCGATCCTCGCGTGTCCCCGAAGGCTGAGTCAGAGTCGATCAGCGCCGTGAGTACGGTGTTCGGCGCCAACGAATGGCTCGTCGACGAGCTCTACGAGCAGTATCTCCAGGACAAGAACGCGGTCGACCCCGCGTGGTGGGACTTCTTCGCGGACTACCGGCCGGGCGAGAAGTCGGGCGACGAGACCGCCGCGGCCGCACCGTCGGCAGCCGAGGCGAACGGGAGCAGCGCGCCGACGACGTCCGAGAAGTCCCCGGCTCCCGCCCAGAAGACGGCAGCGACGCCGGCGCCCTCGGACGGCAAGCCCGCCGAGAGCACCAAGCCTGCCGAGCGTGCCGCGACCACCGAGGGCTCCGCCGCCGCCGAGGCGGCCCAGCGTCCGCAGGCCCCCGTCGTGCCGGCCGACCCCGAGGTCAGCGCCGCGGCCCCTGCGCTCGAGGAGCCCCGACCCGTCGCCACGGCCCAGCCGGCGACGGCACCCTACGCCCAGGTCCCGGCATCGAAGGTCACCGGGGACGACGACGAGGCGAAGGACGACATCCAGAAGCTCCGCGGGCCCGCCGCGCGTGTCGTGACCAACATGGAGTCGAGCCTCTCGGTCCCCACCGCGACCTCGGTGCGCGCCGTGCCGGCGAAGCTCATGGTCGACAACCGGATCGTCATCAACAACCACCTGGCACGCGGCCGCGGCGGCAAGATCTCCTTCACCCACCTCATCGGGTTCGCGCTCGTCGAGGCGCTCGCCGACATGCCTGCCATGAACGCGAGCTACACCGAGCTCGACGGCAAGCCGGCCATCAACCAGCCGGCCCACGTGAACTTCGGTCTCGCGATCGACCTCGCGAAGCCGGACGGCACCCGTCAGCTCCTGGTCCCGAGCATCAAGAAGGCCGAGACCATGGACTTCGCCCAGTTCTGGGCGGCCTATGAGGACCTCGTCCGGCGCGCGCGCGGCAACAAGCTGGGTGTGCCGGACTTCCAGGGAACGACGATCTCGCTGACCAACCCGGGCGGCATCGGCACGGTCCACTCCGTGCCCCGTCTGATGCAGGGTCAGGGCACCATCATCGGTGTCGGCGCGATGGACTACCCCGCGGAGTTCGCCGGCGCGTCCGTCGAGCAGCTGGCGCGTCTCGGCGTCTCGAAGGTCCTGACGATCACGTCGACCTACGACCACCGCATCATCCAGGGTGCCCAGTCGGGCGAGTTCCTGCGGATGCTCGGCACGAAGCTCATCGGTGAGGACGGGTTCTACGACCGCGTCTTCGCCGCTCTGCGGATCCCGTACGAGCCCGTGCGATGGGTCCGGGACAACACCACGAACACCGAGATCGAGGCGGCGAAGCCGGCCAAGATCGCCGAGCTCGTCCACTCGTACCGTTCGCGCGGGCACCTCATGGCGGACACCGACCCGCTCGCCTACCGCCAGCGCAAGCACCCCGACCTGGACATCCAGAACCACGACCTCACCCTGTGGGACCTGGACCGCTCCTTCCCGACCGGTGGCTTCGGCGGCAAGACGCGCTCGTCGCTGCGCGACATCCTCGGCCTGCTGCGCGACTCCTACTGCCGGACCATCGGTGTGGAGTACATGCATGTCGCCGACCGGACGCAGCGTCGCTGGCTCCAGGAGCGGCTCGAGTCGGGGTACGCCCGCACGCCGCGCGAGGACCAGCTCCGCATCCTGCGCCGGCTGAACTCGGCCGAGGCGTTCGAGACCTTCCTGCAGACCAAGTTCGTCGGGCAGAAGCGCTTCTCGCTCGAGGGCGGCGAATCCGTCATCCCGCTGCTCGACGCCGTGCTGTCCCGTGCCGCCGAGGGTGGCCTGGACGAGGTCGCGATCGGGATGGCCCACCGCGGGCGCCTCAACGTGCTGGCGAACATCGCGGGCAAGAGCTACGGGCAGATCTTCGCCGAGTTCGAGGGGAACATCGACCCGAAGAGCGTGCAGGGCTCGGGGGACGTCAAGTACCACCTCGGCACCGAGGGCACGTTCACGGCCGAGTCCGGCGCCACGACCCGCGTCTACCTCGCAGCGAACCCGTCGCACCTCGAGGCCGTCGACCCCGTCCTCGAGGGCATCGTCCGCGCGAAGCAGGACCGGATCGACCTCGGTGGTGACGGCTTCTCCGTCCTGCCGATCCTCATCCACGGCGACGCCGCGTTCGCCGGCCAGGGCGTGGTCCCCGAGGTGCTCAACCTGGCCCAGCTCCGCGGGTACCGCACCGGCGGCACGATCCACGTCATCATCAACAACCAGGTCGGCTTCACCACCGGCCCGTCCTCGTCCCGCTCGACGACGTACGCGACCGACGTGGCCAAGGGCTACCAGGTGCCGATCTTCCACGTGAACGGGGACGACCCCGAGGCGTGCGTCCGGGTGGCCGAGCTGGCGTTCGCGTTCCGCGAGCAGTTCGACCAGGACGTCATCATCGACATGATCTGCTACCGCCGCCGCGGTCACAACGAGGGCGACGACCCGTCGATGACCCAGCCGCTCATGTACAACCTCATCGAGGCCAAGCGCTCCGTGCGCAAGCTCTACACGGAGAACCTCGTCGCCCGCGGGGACATCACCCTCGAGGAGGCCGAGCACGTCTTGCAGGACTACCAGAGCCAGCTCGAGCGCGTCTTCACGGAGACCAAGGAGGGCGGGTACACTCCGCCGGCCCGCACCGAGCCGATCGCCGGTCTGGAGCGACCCGAGTCCCAGCTCGAGGACGCCGGCACGATGGTCGGGTGGAAGACGTCGGTCGACCGCTCGGTCCTCGAGCGCGTGGGCCAGGTCCACGTCACCTCGCCCGAGGGCTTCACCGTGCACCCGAAGCTCGCCCAGCTGCTGGACAAGCGCCGCCAGATGTCGACCTCCGGCGGGATCGACTGGGGCTACGGCGAGCTCCTCGCGTTCGGCTCGCTGCTCATGGAGGGCACCCCGGTGCGCCTCGCCGGGCAGGACTCGCGACGCGGGACGTTCGTGCAGCGCCACGCCGTCCTGCACGACCGGGACACGGGCGCCGAGTGGACGCCGCTGCTGTACCTGTCGGCGGACCAGGCGAAGTTCTGGATCTACGACTCGTCGCTCTCGGAGTACGCAGCGCTCGGCTTCGAGTACGGATACTCGGTGGAGCGTCCGGACGCCCTCGTCCTGTGGGAGGCGCAGTTCGGCGACTTCGTCAACGGCGCCCAGACCGTGATCGACGAGTTCATCTCCTCCGCGGAGCAGAAGTGGGGCCAGAACTCCTCGGTCGTCATGCTCCTGCCGCACGGGTACGAGGGCCAGGGCCCTGACCACTCGTCGGCACGCGTCGAGCGCTTCCTGCAGCTCGCCGCGGAGGACAACATGACGGTCGCGCAGCCGTCGACGCCCGCGTCGTACTTCCACCTGCTGCGGCGTCAGGCCTACGACCGTCCGCGTCGCCCGCTCGTCGTCTTCACGCCCAAGCAGCTCCTGCGCCTGAAGGCGGCCGCATCCTCGGTCGAGGACTTCACCCAGGGCACCTTTATGCCGGTGATCCCGGACGCCACCGCCGACCCGGCGAAGGTCGACCGCGTCCTGCTGTGCACCGGTCGGGTCTACTACGACCTCCTCGCCGAGCGCACCAAGCGCCAGGACGAGGCCGTCGCGATCGTCCGTCTCGAGCAGCTCTACCCGCTCGACACGGCCGCGATCCGTGCGGAGCTGGCGAAGTACGACGGCGCGCAGATCGTCTGGGTGCAGGACGAGCCGGAGAACCAGGGCGCCTGGTCCTTCATCCACATCAACCTGCCGGAGGACCTGCCCCGCGTGCAGGTCGTCGCCCGGCCGGCGTCGGCCTCGACCGCGGCGGGCACCGCGAAGAAGCACCAGGCCGAGCAGGCCGTGCTCATCGAGCAGGCGTTCGCCCACTGACCTCGAGGTCGGCGGCACCCAGCACGAGCCGGTAGCAGCATGGCGAAGGGCCCCTCCCACGGGAGGGGCCCTTCGCCGTGCGTGCCGCGCCGGTCAACGGCTCCCGGTCACCAGCGGTCGTGGATCTGGGCGCGCAGGTGCTCGTCGTAGATCTCGCGCACGCCGGAGACGAACAGCGGGCCGAGGGCGTCCACCGTGCCGGCCGCGGCGTTCGCACGTGCCTGCTCGACGCTGCGCGCGCCGGGTATCACGGTCGAGATGCCCGGCTGCTGCCAGGCCCAGGCGATCGCCGCCTGCGCGGGCGTGACGTCGGGTCCCAGCCTGTCGTGCACCAGCGCGGTGAACTCCCCCGCGGCGCGCAGCCCGGTCTCGTAGTCGACCCCGGAGAAGGTCTCGCCGACGTCGAACGCGCTGCCGTCGCGGTTGTAGCTGCGGTGGTCGCTGTCGGCGAAGGTCGTGTCCTTCGTGTACTTCCCGGACAGCAGGCCCGAGGCCAGGGGCACCCGGGCGATGACACCGATCCCTGCGTCCGAGGCGGCCGGCAGCACCTTCTCGAGAGGCTTGAGGCGGAAGGCGTTGACGATGATCTGCACGGTCGCGACCCCCGGTCGCGAGATCGCGGTCAGCGCCTCGTCGACGGTCTCCACGCTCACGCCGTAGGCGGCGATCGCACCGTCGGCCACGAGGGTGTCGAGGGCGTCGTAGACAGCGTCCTGCGAGTACACAGCCGTCGGCGGGCAGTGGAGCTGCACGAGGTCGAGCCGGTCCGTGCGCAGGTTCCGTCGTGAGCGGTCGATCCACTCGCGGAACGACTCGAGGGTGAAGTTCGCCGGATCCTGCTCCGCGCGACGACCCATCTTCGTGGCCACCGTGATGTTCAGGTCCGGGTTGTCGGCGAGGTAGCCACCGATGATCTGCTCGCTGCGACCGTCCCCGTAGACGTCCGCCGTGTCGAAGAAGGTCACGCCCGCCTCTGCGGACGCGTCGAGCACCGCGCGGGCGTCGTCCTCGCTGACGTCTCCCCAGTCCGCCCCCAGCTGCCAGGTTCCCAGTCCGACGACCGAGACCAGCCGTCCAGTGCGTCCGAGCACCTGTCGTTCCATCGTTCCTCCTCGTGCTTCGACGGGGCGATGTCCCCGCCCCGGGACAACTCTCTCCTCCCGGAGACGGTTGCGCACGCAGTACCGTATGTGAACGTGAACACCACCGCACCCTCCGGCACACAGCTCCGGATCGCCCACGGCGCCCACCGCGCCACCATCACCCAGGTCGGCGCAGCCGTCCGCGAGTACGACGTCGACGGCCGCCCGGTCTTCGTGCCGTTCCGCGAGGACCAGATCGCCCCGGCGTTCAACGGTTCGGTCCTGCTGCCGTGGCCGAACCGCCTGCGGGACGGCTCGTACTCCTACGACGGCACCGACTACCAGGTGCCGGTCTCCGAGCCCGGCCGAGGAACTGCCCTGCACGGGCTGACCTGCTGGCAGCGCTGGGACGTCGTCGAGCACACCGCCTCGATCGCGACCCTGCAGATCGACCTGCCGCCGTCGCCCGGCTACCCGTTCGCCCTGCGCGCCCGAGCCACCTACGTCCTCGACGACGGCGGGCTCACCGTCACGGTGCGGACCACCAACATCGGCGACAGGACCGCGCCCTACGGGGTGGGCTTCCACCCGTGGCTGTCCCCGAACGGCGCGACGCTCGACGAGTGCACGCTGCGCCTGGACGCGAGCACCCGCGTGACGACCGACGAGCGCCTCCTGCCCACGGGCACGGAGCCGGCGACAGGCGGCTTCGACCTGCGCGAGCCCCGCAACCTCACGGGCGTGGACCTCGACGACGCGTACGTCGACGTGGTGCGCGACGACGCGGGCCTCTCCTGGATGCAGCTGGCGGCCCCCGACGGTCGCACGGCCGCCGTCTGGATGGACGGCTCGATGGACACCTGGCAGGTCTGCACCGGAGACCACGTCAACCCGGTCTCCGCCCGTCGCACGGGTGTGGCCGCCGAGCCGATGTCCTGCGTGGCCGACGCCTTCCGCACGGGCGAGCGCCTGGTGCACCTCGCGCCCGGTGCCGAGCACACCGTCACGTGGGGCGCGACGCTCCTGTGACGCGCCGGGTGCCGTGCGACGACACGCCCGGCACCCGGTCACAGGTCGCCCCTCGACCGGTTCCCGGTGGACAATGGCGTTCGTGACCGACGCGACGCACCCCGAACTGCGCATCTGTGTCGTCGGCGACGAGCTCAGTGCAGGCGTCGGCGACGCCAAGGGCCTCGGCTGGGCCGGGCGGGTCGTCGCCCGTACCCGGTTCGCCGGCGCGGCGATGGTGTTCCCGCTCGCCATCCCGGGCGAAACGACGACGGCGCTCAGCCAGCGCTGGGAGCTCGAGACGAGCCGCCGGTTCAGCAACGAGCCCACGGTGGACAACCGGCTGGTCGTCGCGCTGGGCCGCCACGACCTCGACGCAGGCCTCTCGGTCGCCCGGTCCCGGTTGAACCTCGCGAACATCCTCGACGTCGCCGAGTCGCGGCGGCTGGAGACGTTCGTCGTCGGGCCGCCGCCCGGGCACCCGGCGGACGCCGAGCGCCTGGGCGAGCTCTCGACGGCGTTCAGCGACGTGGCGAACCGCAGGCGCGTGCCGTACGTCGACACCTTCGGCCCGCTCGTCACGCACGAGCAGTGGCTCGCCGACCTCGCCACGAGCGGCGACGGCTACCCCGGGCAGGCCGGCTACGGCCTCATGGCCTGGCTCGTGCTGCACACGGGCTGGCACTCCTGGCTGGGCCTGCCCGACGACGCGGCCTGACCACGCCGCCGGGCGCGGGTCAGCCGCGCGAGACGGGTCAGCCGCGCGAGACGGTGACCGTCCCGGAGACGGTGCTCGTCGAGAGATAGGCGGCAGGGGCGCCCGACTCGTGGTCGACGTGGTCCACCGACGTGGTGCGCTGCGCGTCACCGGGCAGCTGTGCGCCGTCGAGGACGACCTTGCCGCTCACGCTCCGTGCCCGCAGGTTGACACCGGTCCCCGCTCCCAGGCGGACGCTGACGGCGCCCGAGACGGTCTTGGCCGTGACCAGGGGGGTCGTCTGCGGCGAGACGATCGACACGGCGGACGAGACCGTGTTGACCGACACCCGGCCGAGGCGCCCGGCCAGGGCGACGGCACCCGACGTCGTGCTCACGCGCGCGTCGCCCGTGTGCTCGGTGACGTCGACCGGCCCGGAGACCGTCTTGACCGTCAGCGGGGCCGCCGTGCCGGCGGTGCGCACGGCTCCGGTGACGGTGCTCGCCGAGAGGGCGGCGCGGGTCCCGGTGACGGTCACGCGGGCACCGACCGCCACGGCCCGGACGGGCACGGTCGCGGGGACGGTCAGGCGGACCACGGCGGAGTCCTTGTCCCGCAGGCCACGCACGCGGTCGACCAGGCCCTCGATGCCGGCGAAGTCGTAGGCGACCCGGAGCTCGCCGTCGCGCAGGGTGATGTACAGCGGGCGGGAGGAGACCTCCTGGACCTCGACGTGCACACCCTGGTGGCGAGCGGGGTCGGCGACGACGTCGACCGCTCCGCCCGTGAGCTGGACGACGAGCGAACGGACGTCCGCGACGTCGAAGCTCTGCGCGGCGGAGACGGTCCACGACTCCGTGCCGGGTACCGAGCGACCGTTGGTGTGCTGGTCGGCCGGCTGGTCGGTGGGGCCGTCGGTGGGCTGGTAGGCGTCGTACGTCATGGTGGCGCTCCTTCTGGGTGCTGGTGGTACCGGGTGTCGTTCGTTCGGGTTGGTCGGGTGGTCGGTCGGGTGGGTCGGTCGGGACACTCAGCGCAGCGTCGCGCGCACGGCCGTCCGTGCGCCGTCGAGCACGGTGCGGAGCGTGTCGAGGGTCAGGTCGCTCACGGTGCTCGCGGCGTCGGCGCGGCGCAGGTCCGCCCGGATCTCGTCGCGGAACCGGACGAGCAGCGCCTCCGCGTCCATCCGGCGCGCGTAGGACTCGCGTCGTCGAGGATCGGGCGCCGCCCCGGGTGGGGCGGGTCGGGGGCGGGCCCGGGCGTCCTGCGCCGCGGCCGCGAGCTCCGCGCGCAGCCCGCGCATCGAGCCCTGGACGTCGGCACGCAGCTCCTGCGCGCGCTGGCGCACCGTCTCGGCGATGCCGTGCTCGAGCGCCGCGACGTCGGCCGCCCGGGCGTCCACCTCGGCCCGGCCGGCAGGCGTGAGCTCGTAGGTGGACTTCCGGCCGTCGGCGCTGCGGCGCACCAGCCCTTCGTCCTCCAGCCGCGCCAGGCGCGGGTAGATCGTCCCGGCGCTCGGCCGGTACGTGCCGCCGAACCGGTCGGAGAGCTCGGTGATGAGCTCGTAGCCATGCTTGGGCCCGGCGCCGAGGAGGGCCAGGAGGTAGAGCCGGAGCTCGCCGTGCGCGAAGACGGAGGACATCAGCGGTCCTCGACGTCGCCGCGTACCCGGTGGTCGTCCGCACCGCCGGGCGACCCCCACGAGGAGGCGACGTCGCCCGACACGGCGGGCTCCGCGGGTCGCACGGGCGCCCCCCGCAGGATCGTGACGTTGCCGGACACCGCGGTCACGCTCACGGGCCGGGCCGGGTCGCCGTCGCCACCGGAGAGAGCACCCGGACCGGGGCGTTTGAACGACCCCGCCGCCGTGCGGTACTCGACCCCGTCGATCAGCAGCCGCCCGCTGACGCAGCGCGCCGTGTAGCTCATCGCGTCCGGGTCGGGCAGCCGGACGAGGACGTCCGCCGAGACGGCGTTGACCGACAGGGCGTCGGGCGTGCTCCGCGTGTCGATCGTCACGGCGCCGGAGACCGTGTCGAGCCGGACGTCGGTCAGCGCGCCCGTCGCCGTGAGGTCGCCGGATACCGACTCCATGGTCAGGCTGCCCTCGTGGTCGCTCACGGTCACCTCGCCCGAGACGGTGTCGACGGCGAGCGCGCCGGTCGAGTCCGCGACCATCAGGGTGCCGGCGACGGTGGCGACGCGCGCACCCTGGCGTGCGCCCGCCACGAGACCGTCTCCCCGCACCGTCGCGACCCGGACGTCCGCGTCCGCCGGCACCGCGACGTAGACGTCGACCGAGTCCTTGCCGCTGTAGGTGCGGAACCGGTCGAGGAAGTTCTTCCACCCGGTGCCGTCGAACGTGTAGCCGACGCGCAGGGTGCCGCCGTCCAACCGGATCTCCAGGGGGCGGCCGTCGACGTCGTGCACCTCGATACGCGCGCCCCGCTCGGCCGGGTCCTCGTGGGCGACGACGTCGATCCGGCCGTTCATGATCGTCGCGTCGAGGCGGACGACCTCGGCGAGGTCGAGGATCTGGGGACCGGTGACGGTCCAGGTCTCGCGCGGCGTCTGCGTGGTCACGGTGCTCCTCGGTCTCCGTGCCCACCGGGCGCCTCGTCGACGGGGCGTCGACGGATCGCGGTGGGCGGCACGCGATATATCGCGTTCTGCGAGACACGATATATCGCGTTCTGCGGGAGGGCAAGGGTCCGTGTGTGGGACCATGGAGCAGACCACGACGTCCGCGCGCCGCGAAGGTGGCGCCGGGACGTCGACACGCTGAGAAGCGGTGAGGAGAGAGACCATGAGCAAGCGCGGACGCAAGCGTCGTAGCCGCAAGGGCAACGCAGCGAACCACGGCAAGCGCCCCAACGCCTGAGAGCCCGCCCGTCGAGGGCGCGATCAGGCGCCCTCCGGGCGAGTGCCCACCGCCGAGAGGCGGTGCACGACAAGGGCCCTGTCCCCCACCACGGTGGAGGACAGGGCCCTTGTCGTCGTGCCGTCGCCGCCTGGTGCTCGATCTACTGCTCGATGACCGTCGTCGTGCGGAGCACGGTGAACTGCGCGTGGATGCGTGCGCGGAGCTGCGCCGGCGCCTGCTCGTGGCACGAGCGGCGCACGAGCTGCTTGACGATCTCCTCGGCGCTGAGCTCGGCCAGGCACGGGGAGCAGTGCGCGACGTGCGCCCGCATCCGCAGCTCGTCGTCCGGCGTCATCTCGGAGTCCAGGAACTCGTAGAGGTGCGAGAGCGCGTGCTCGCACTCCGACTCACCCTCGGTCGAGTGCGGGATCGGCGTCACGGGTTCCTCGGCGCCACGCGCCGACGTCTCGTGCTGACTCACGACTCACCTCCGGGCTTCGAGCCCACCAGTCCACGGTCTGCCGCGTAGTCGCTCAGCAGCTCGCGCAGCTGGCGCCGCCCGCGGTGCAGCCGCGACATGACCGTTCCGATCGGAGTCCCCATGATCTCCGCGATCTCCTTGTAGGGGAAGCCCTCGACGTCCGCGTAGTAGACGACCATGCGGCGGTCCTCGGGGAGTTCCTGCAACGCCCGCTTGACGTCCGAGTCCGGGAGACGGTCGAGCGCCTCGGCCTCCGCGGAGCGCAGTCCCTGCGACGTGTGCGAGGCGGCCCGGGCGATCTGCCAGTCCTCGATGTCCTCGGCCTGGGACTGCTGGGGCTCCCGCTGCTTCTTGCGGTAGGTGTTGATGAACGTGTTCGTGAGGATCCGGTACAACCACGCCTTGAGGTTGGTGTCCGGCCGGTACTGGTGGAACGCCGCGAACGCCTTCGCGAACGTCTCCTGGACCAGGTCCTCGGCGTCCGACGGGTTGCGGGTCATCCGCAGGGCCGCCGAGTACAGCTGGTCGAGGTACTGCAGCGCATCCCGCTCGAAGCGCGCGGCACGCGCCGCATCGCTCTCCGCCGCAGGTGCGCGGTTGGTCTCGGTGCCCTCGGCGTCGCTCTCGGCGCCGCCTGCACCCTCCGTGGTTCGCTCAGTCATCAGCAACGAGCCTAGACCCCCGATCGATGGGTTGTTCGGTGAGACGCCCGGGACCCCCAGCGGGTGCACCGCGTGCGGCACGCCCGACCCGCGCGCCGGGCCGGCGCCGGCCTCCAGGCCGGGAGATGCGGGAGCAAGGAGTACAGGGGTCACGATCGGTGCAACCTCGACGCTGCCGCCCGCATTCCCGCTCGGCGCCCCCGCCTCCCCGCGCTGCCGGGAGCAGGTGAGGAGAGGCAATCATGGGGTGTGCCCGACGCCGGAGATCGGTAGCGTGCAGGGCATGACCACCTCTGACAGCCCGTCACGTTTCCTCACCCTGCTGCGCGAGCAGGTGGGCCACGAGTTCGACGCGCACCAGCAGTACATCGCGATCGCCGTGTGGTTCGACTCCCACGACCTGCCGCAGCTCGCGGCGCACTTCTACCGCCAGGCGGTCGAGGAGCGCAACCACGGCATGATGATCGTCCAGTACCACCTCGACCGGGACCTGCCCATCGAGATCCCCGGCACGGGGAGCGTCCGCAACGAGTTCAACGACGTCGTGGAGCCCCTCCAGCTCGCGCTCGACCAGGAGCGCCAGGTCACGGCCCAGATCGAGGCGATCTTCCGTGCCGCCCGCGACGAGGGCGACGCCCTCGGCGAGCAGTTCCTCCTGTGGTTCCTCAAGGAGCAGGTCGAGGAGGTCGCGTCCGCCTCCACGCTGCTGACCGTGGCCCAGCGGGCCGGGGACAACCTGTTCGACCTGGAGAACTACGTCGCCCGCGAGCAGATCGGCGACGGCGGCGAGTCGGCCGACGCGCCCGAGGCCGCCGGCGGGGCGCTCTGAGCCGCACCCACCGACCTGCGGGTCGCCACCCGGACCGCACCGGGTGGCGACCCGTTCGCCGATAGGACACGCTGGGAACGGAACGTCGCGCGCCGGACGGCGCCGCGACCCGCCCGCACGACGAGTACCCGAGGAGAGCGCATGCTGCTGCGTCACGTCGCGAGGCCGATGCTGGCCTGCTGGTTCATCTACGACGGCGCGCAGGCCGCCCTCCGGCCGGCCGAGCACGTGCGCGCGGCACGCGAGGGCATCGAGCTCGTCACGGACACCGGCGACCTGGGCGAACGGGTCGGGCTCGACACCCGGCTGAGCGACCGCCAGGTCTCGTCCCTCGTGCGGGTCCACGGCGTCGCGACGGTCGTCGCCGGCCTCTTCCTGGCCACCGGCAAGGCGCCTCGGGTGGCGGCGCTCACGCTCGCCGGGCTCGCGGTGCCGCTCGCGGTGGCGAACCAGCCCTTCACCGGCGGGGAGGCCACCCGCGCAGAGCGGACCGCGAAGTTCGCGAAGAACCTCGGTGCGATCGGCGCCGCCCTCATCGCCGGGGCCGACTACGAGGGCCGACCGGGTGTGCAGTGGCGGGTCGCGAAGGCGCGCCACGACCTGGCACGCGCCAAGGACGCCCGGCAGGACGCCGTCGTCGCCGCCACCAAGAGCGCTGCGCACGACGTCTCCCGCTCCGCCCGCAAGGCGGCTCGCACGACGACGAAGAAGACCCGCAAGGCTGTGCACGACGCCGCGGCGTCGGTCCGCTCGACGGTCTGACGTCGCGTCGAGCAGACGCAGGTCGCCGCGGCGGGTCGTCCGTCGGCCGGATGACCGGGCGCCGTGTGCTCGCGCTCCACTAGCCTGGGGACCATGACCGTCGCCTCCCCTGCCGCCGCACCTCAGCCCTCGGACCCGTCCACGGACGACTGGGCGGCGCCCACGGCGACAGCGGCGCTCGACGCGACGGTCGAGGTGCCGGGGTCCAAGTCCCTCACCAACCGGTTGCTGGTGCTCGCCGCACTGGCGGACGGTCCCGGAGTCCTGCGCGGAGCCCTGCGCAGCCGCGACGCCGACCTGATGATCGCCGCGCTGCGCAGCCTCGGGACGGGAGTCACCGAGGGCGCCGCTCCCAGCGAGCTGCACGTCACGCCCGCGCCGCTGCACGGCCCCGCCGCGGTCGACTGCGGTCTCGCGGGTACCGTCATGCGGTTCCTCCCGCCCGTCGCGGCGCTGGCCACGGGCGAGGTCGCCTTCGACGGCGACCCGGGCGCCCGGGTCCGTCCGATGGGCCCGGTCCTCGCAGCCCTGCAGGCGCTCGGCGTCACCATCGAGGGGACGCCCACGACCCTGCCGTTCACCCTGACCGGGCGCGGGCACGTGCGCGGCGGGTCCGTCGACATCGACGCCTCCGCCTCGAGCCAGTTCGTCTCGGGTCTGCTCCTCGCCGCGGCGCGCTACGACCAGGGACTGACCGTCCGGCACACGGGCAGGACGCTGCCGAGCATGCCCCACATCGACATGACGGTCGAGGTGCTGCGGCAGGTCGGCGTCCAGGTCGACGACAGCCGGCCCGCGATCTGGCGCGTCGAGCCCGGCCCGATCGCCGCCCGCGACGTCCAGGTCGAGCCCGACCTCTCGAACGCCGGACCGTTCCTCGCCGCCGCCCTCGTCGCTGGCGGCACCGTCCGGGTGCCCGGCTGGCCGACGTCGACCACCCAGCCCGGCGCGATGCTCGCCGACCTCCTCACCACCATGGGCGGGACCGCCGAGCTCACGGGCGACGTGATGACCGTGCGCGGGACGGGTGAGGTGCGGGGCATCGACGTCGACCTGCACGAGTGCGGCGAGCTCGCCCCGACGATCGCCGCACTCGCCGCGCTCGCCGACTCCCCCAGCCGGCTGCGCGGCATCGCGCACCTGCGCGGGCACGAGACCGACCGGCTCGCGGCTCTGTCCACCGAGATCACCCGGCTCGGCGGGCAGGCTGAGCAGACGCACGACGGTCTCGTCATCACCCCGCGCCCCCTGCACGGCGGGCTGGTCCGGACGTACCACGACCACCGCATGGCGACGTCGGGCGCCCTCCTCGGGCTGCGCGTCGCGGGTGTCACGGTCGAGGACGTCGGCACGACCGCGAAGACTCTGCCGGGCTTCACGGGCCTGTGGTCACGGATGCTCGGGGCGACGAGCGCCTGATGGCCCGACGCGTCCCGGACGAGTCCGACTTCCGCTCCCGGCCGGGCAAGCGCGGCAGCCGGCCGCGCACCAAGCAGCGCCCGGCGCACACCGAGGCCGTCTCCGCCCTCGTCACAGGCGTCGACCGCGGCCGCTACACACTGCTCGTCGACGAGGGCGCGCCCGACGAACGGGTCGTGCTCGCGATGAAGGCCCGGGAGATCGGCCGCACGCGCGTCGTCTGCGGTGACCGGGTCGACGTCGTCGGGGACGTCACCGGCGAGGACGGCTCCCTCGGGCGCATCGTGCGGATCCAGGACCGCAGCGCGGTCCTGCGGCGCACCGCCGACGACACCGACCCCTACGAGCGGATCATCGTCGCGAACGCCGACCAGCTCGTCATCGTCACCGCGCTCGCCGAGCCCGAGCCACGCACCCGCATGATCGACAGGTGCGTGGTCGCGGCGTACGACGCCGGGATGGACGTCCTGCTCTGCCTCACCAAGGCCGACCTCGCCGACCCGGCCCCGCTGCGCGAGCTCTACGAGCCGCTCGGGGTCTCGGTCGTGGTGACCCACCGGGTGCCCGACACCACGCACCCCTCCGGCTGGGGCGTCGCACCGCTCGCAGCCGTCCGGGACCAGCTCGAGGGGCGCACGTCCGTCCTCGTGGGCCACTCGGGGGTCGGGAAGTCGACCCTCGTCAACGCGCTCGTCCCCGACGCCCTGCGCGCGGTCGGGGTCGTCAACGACGTCACCGGACGAGGACGGCACACCTCGACCTCCGCCGTGGCGCTCCGGCTGCGGGCGGAGGACGGCGCACCGGCGGGGTGGGTCATCGACACCCCGGGCGTCCGGTCGTTCGGCCTCGCCCACGTCGAGGTCGGGCACCTGCTGCGCGCCTTCGACGACCTCGACGAGGTCGCGGCCCGGTGCCCCCGTGGCTGTACCCACCTCGACGACGCCCCGGACTGCGCGCTCGACGAGTGGATCGAGGACTCCGCCAAGGACGTTCGCGACGCCCGGGCCGCCCGGCTCGAGTCGTTCCGACGGTTGCTCACCGCACGAACGGCCGCCGCCTAGGCTGGCGCACATCACCTCAGGGGGCCGGCACCACCACCCCGCACCGACCGATCATCACCGTCGACGGGCGTGCGCAGGTCCACCGGCCCGCGCGTCCCGGGCGAGGCGAGCACCCCGCCCCCCGTCCATTGAGTACGGTGTGAGCCATGACCCGGACGTACGAGGACGACCTGCGCCTCGCCCATGTGATCGCCGACCAGGTCGACTCGCACACGATGTCCCGCTTCAAGGCGCTCGACCTCGCGGTCGAGTCGAAGCCGGACAACACCCCCGTCTCCGACGCGGACCGTGCCGCCGAGGAGATCATCCGCAGCCACCTCGGCCGCGCCCGCGGACGGGACGCGATCGTCGGGGAGGAGTACGGCGAGACCGGGCACGGCGCCCGACGCTGGATCGTCGACCCGATCGACGGCACCAAGAACTTCGTGCGTGGCGTCCCCGTCTGGGCGACGCTCATCGCCCTGGCGGACGGCGACGAGATCGTCGTCGGCCTCGTGTCCGCTCCGGCCCTCGGACGTCGCTGGTGGGCCGCGACCGGGACGGGCGCATGGACGGGCAAGTCGCTGGCCGCCGCGTCCAGGCTCCACGTCTCGGGGGTCTCACGGCTCGCCGACGCGTCGCTGTCGTACTCCTCGCTGTCCGGCTGGGAGGAGCGAGGCACCCTCGACGCGTTCGTCGGCCTCACGCGCGACATGTGGCGCACCCGCGCCTACGGCGACTTCTGGTCGTACATGCTCCTGGCGGAGGGCGCGGTCGACGCCGCCGCGGAACCCGAGCTCGAGCTGTACGACATGGCCGCCCTCGTGCCCATCGTCACGGAAGCCGGTGGCCGCTTCACCTCGCTCGACGGCGTCGACGGACCCTGGGGCGGCAACGCCGTCGCCACCAACGGGCTGCTGCACGACGAGGTCCTCGGCCGCCTGGGGTGACCGGTATGCTCCGACGCCGCGGACCCGTCCGCCCCGTCCTCGGCACGGCCGTGCTGCTCGCGCTCGTCGCCTGCGGACCCGCTCCGGCGGACCCGACCCTTCCCGAGTCCCCCGCGCTCCCGACGACGCCGACCACGACACCGAGGACGGACTCCGGGCCCGACACGGAGGCGGAGACCGAGGCCGAGGCCGAGGTCGAGGTCGAGGTCGAGGCACTCGGGATCGACCTGACCGCGCACTCCACGTCCGACCCCGACAGCCCGTGGGTGGTCGTCAACCCGGACCGCGCGTTCGATCCCCTCGATCACGAACCCGACGACCTGGTCACGGTCCAGGGGCACCAGGTGCGGAAGATGGTGGCCGGCGACCTGCGCACACTGCTGGACGCCGCCCGCGAGGACGGTGTGCACGTCACCCTCACGAGCGCGTTCCGCTCGTACGAGGCGCAGCACCGGGCGCACGCAGGGGCCATCGCCCGCAACGGCCGGGTGGTGGGAGAGCAGATCTCGGCGAGGCCGGGTCACAGCGAGCACCAGAGCGGGCTCGCCGTGGACTTCGGCAGCAGCACGCGGCCGGGGTGCAACCTCGCCCGCCTCTGCTTCGACGAGACGGTCGAGGCGGTCTGGCTCGCCGAGCACGCGAGCCGCCACGGGTTCATCCTGCGCTACGCCCCCGGACAGGAGTCCGTCACGGGGTATCTGTCGGAGGGGTGGCACTTCCGGTGGGTCGGTCGCGAGCTCGCCACCTGGATGCAGGACGAGGGACTCACGACGCTGGAAGACGTGTTCGGCCTGCCACCCGCTGGCTCGGCGGACGACTGACGGTCACGTCAGGCGGCCAAGACCTCAGCCGTCGACGCGCGGGACGTCCCGCAGCTCCGACCAGTCGTACCAGAGCAGGTCGCGGTCGGTGACGCGCTCGAGCGCCGCGTCGAGTGCGGCGTCGGCCTGCGGGTCGTCGGCGTCGGCCGCGGCGAGTACGGCCGCGATGTCCTCGGCGGCCTCGACCTCGTCGACGTGCACACACACGACGGGGGCGTCGGAGACCGTGCGGACGACCTCCACCGCGCTCGGCGCGAGCTCGTCGTCGTCCTCGGCGCCCACACCGACACCGGCCGCAGGGTCGACGCGGACCTGGACCGCGCCGTCGGGCACCTCGAGCGTCACCACGAGGCGCTGTCGTGGTGCCCCCGGTCGCGCAGCGACGAGCGTGAGCGAGTCGTCCGCCGCCTCGAGCGCCGCGGTGAACTCCAGCCCTTCGTCATCCTCGTCCGGCAGGGCGCGCACCAGCGCCGTGGTCACCGCGTGGGCGGCACGGGGCGCGAGCGTCCACCGGGCGCCGGTCGGCGTGACGGTGACGTCGTCGAGCTCGTCGAGGGTGGCGGGCAGGTAGATGCGCATGGGATCAGTGTGCCGTCTCGAGCGACGGCACGCCGCCGGCGTCGTGGTCCGACCCGTCCAGCCGTGCCCGCAGGTCGGCCGCCAGGGCCGCCACCGATCGCCGTACCGCGGAGTCGGGCGCGACCTCGGCGAGCGCGCGGCCCTCCCGCAGCGCCGTGTCGCACGCGTCCCGGTCCTCGGGGACGGTGTGCAGCTCGTGCACCCCGGCGTACCGGGCCATGGCCTCGCGGACCGCGGCCTCGGGCCGCGGGCCGACCACCGAGGCGCGCACTCGGTTCGCGACCACCATGCGCAGGGCACCCGTCGCCGCGCCGGTGTCGGTGAGCTCACCGAGCCCGCGGACGAGCCGCTGCACGCCGACGGGGTCGGCGGAGCCCACGACGACGACCACGTCGGCGGCCGCGAGCGCACTGAGGGTCGCGGCGTTGCGCTGCGGCGCCCGGGTGTCGTAGGTGAGCATCTCGTCGGTCTCGAGCCCGAACCCGCAGTCGACCACGGTCCAGTCCGCGAGCTCGCGCGCGTGCTCCCAGACCACGTCGAGCGACGCGCCCGGGAGCTCGGGCCACCGGGCGGCGCGGGAGATCCCGGTGAGCAGGCGCATCCCCGGCACGGCGGACGGGGTGAGCGTCGCGAGCCCGTGCCGGTCGAGCGCACCCTGCCCGGCGCTGCGTGCCGCGGCCGCCAGCCCGGGCGACTCGTCGAGCAGGCCCAGGTGCTGCGCGACGGACGCACCGTAGGTGTCCGCGTCGACCAGCAGCACCTCGGCGGACGGTCCTCGCGGGGCGGCGTCGGGCACCTGGACGTCACCGGAGACCGGGGCGCCACGGCGCAGGAGACCCGGCAGCACACGCCGTCGCGCGGACGGAGGTCCTGCCAGCTCGGTAGCGAGGTTGATCGCGATCGTCGTCCGTCCGGGCGCACCCGTCGGGCCCCACACCGCGACGAGGCGACCCTGGCGCGGCGGCTCCGGGTCCGTCGGGGGCACCGAGCGCTCTTGGTCAGGCCCTGCGGGAGGTCGCGAGCCGTCCGGCGCGGTCGTGGCTGCCTCGTGCACGCCCGCGGTGAGCTCGTGGGGCGTCGGGCTCACGATGACGACGTCGACACCGAGCGCCCGGAGCCGGTCGTCCTGCCATCCGCTGCCGTCCGAGATCGCGACGACCCGCGCCCCGTGGTCGTGCAGGTGCGCGACCGCGTCCCGGTCCAGCGAGGGCAGGTCCGCGGAGACGACGGCCACCCGTCCCGCGCCCGCCGCGGCGGCGGCGAGGAGCTCGGTGAGGTCCGCGCAGCGACGGGTGACGAGGATCCCGGAGCCTGGTGCGCTCAGCGCGGTGACGACCTCGGACTCCCCCGCTCCCCGGACCGCGCAGAGGACCGCGACGAGACCGACCGGGACCTCGGCGGTCATGCGGCCCCCCCGCCCACCGGGACCACCGCGATGGTGCCGTCCGCCGCGAGCGCACCGAGCACGTCGGGCAGCTCCTCGGTCGGGACGAGGACGTGGATGGTGCTCGTGCCGCCCACGACGAGGTTGCCACCGCCCTCCGCGACCTGGACCACCGTCACGCCGCCGGTGAGCGGGCGCGGGTCGCCGACCTCCTGCTCGCGGGAGACGGCCGGGACGAACCACACGTCGACCTGCGACCCGGCGGAGATCCGGTCCGAGAGCGCGTTGCCCACCGGGATCGCCACGGCACGCGCGTCGAGGTCGGCGAGGTCGCCGAAGGCGCTGCGCGGGACGAGCTCGCCGTCCGCCACGACCCGCAGCGCCACCGCGTCGGAGGGCAAGGGCTCGTCGGCGAGCAGGTACTTGCCCGCCTCGTCGCCGAGCTGGACCTTGACGGTGCGGACCTGCGCCCCCGTGACGGGCTCGCCCGGGGTGAGGACGCCGTCGGCCACGTACACGTCGACCGTGGTGTCCGCCGAGGACACCGCCCACGAGCCGAGCGCGACCGACGCGGCGACGATGACGATCCCGACGAGGAGTCGCGGGTCGCGCCAGGTAGGTCGGCGCAGCCTGGTGGCGGCCGGCGCGGGCAGCCTGTCGGTGGTCGTGCTCATCGTGTGTCCGTTCGTCGTCGGGCGGTCGGGGACGGGTCGTCGGGCGCTGCGTGCACCATGATGTCGGTGCGGGCGGCGTGCTGGCGGCACCCTGTGGACAACCTGCCTGCCCCGGGGTGCCGTGTCAGACTTCTGCCATGGCCCCGCGATTCCTCACCCTCGCCGACGTGACCGAGGAGCTCAACATCTCCGCGGCGCAGGCGTACGCCCTGGTCCGCTCGGGCGAGCTCCCGGCGATCCAGGTGGGCGGTCGGGGGCAGTGGCGTGTCGAGGCCGCCGAGCTCGAGGGGTACATCCAGCGGATGTACGCGCAGACCCGCTCGCGGATCGACGCCGGCGAGTTCGAGGGCTGAGCGGGGCGCCGCCGCCTCGCTGACCCCTCGGACGCCCGCTCCCGCCGTCACCCGACCTCACCCGACGTCACGTCTCGCTCACGCTGAGCAGCGCGGCGAACGGCACGAGCCGTGTCGTACCCCGTCCGGGGCCGAGCGGTGCGGACGCACCGTAGGTGGAGGGACCCGGCGACCCGAGGTCGAGGTGGTCGCGCCCGACACGTGCGATCCGGCCCGTGAAGACCCCCGCCGCGGTACGGGCCTGCACGACCACCCGGTCGCGCATCAGGGCGCGCAGGACGTGGCCGAGTCCGGGGCCGTCGGGCCGCGGGGAGCTCCCGGGGAGAGCCTGGTGGCCTGGTCCGTCGACCGCCGCGACGGCGTGCAGCGGCACGAGGTGCTGGCGCCGGTGCTCGGCGACGAGCACCCAGGTTGCCGCGACGTCCCGCACCTGACCGTTCACCTGTGAGCCGTCGAGCAGGTGGACGCCCACCGTGCCGGCCGTCCGGAGACGATCGACGAGCGTGACCGTGGACAGCTCGGCCCGCGTGAGGTCCGCGACCTGCGCCGCGCGTTCCTCGGCGTGGGCAGCCGCGACCTGCGACTCGAGATCGTCGAAGAGCTCCTCCCAGCGCACGGCCACACCGTAGCGGGAGTGCCCCAGACGAACCCCTTCCGCGTCCACATGACGAGCAATCACTGGACACGACAAGGATCTTCCAGTTGGATGTAGAAACATCAAACGACATCAAACTGCATCAAAGATCGTCAGGCGATCGATGCGAGGGGGAAGCCATGACCGACCAGGACAGCGCACACGGGCGGCTGACGATGCAGGCAACGTCACGGCGCGGACACCTCGTGGCCCTCACCGGTCTCGGCACCGCGCTCGGCGTCGTGACGCTCCTCCTCGTGCTACGGACGGGCGGCCTCGTCTCCACCCTTCCCTCTCCCCGTCTCGAGGTGTACGTCGAGATCCTCGTCGTCGTGATCGGTGCGCTCGTCGCCGCATGGGTGAGCCTGACCGCGACGCTCGCTGCCGTCTGCGTGCTCGCCGAGAGGATCGGTACGCGCTGGCGCCTCGGGGAGACGATGGTGCGGCGACACGCCCCGGCGGCCGTCCGGCGCCTCGCCCGGCTGGGCGTCACGGCCACCGTCGGGGCTGGGCTCGTGCTCGGCGGCAGCACCGCCCACGCGAGCACTCCCCACGACCCCTCGCAGCAGGAGGGCCAGGTCGCCGTCGATCTCGGATGGGTCCCGACGGTCGAGGCCGTCCAGGCGGTCGCCGGGTCGGGCCCCGGGCCCACCGCGGCGAGCGTCCCCTCGCCGGAGCCCACGCCAGACCCCTCAGGCGAACCTTCGCCGAAGCCTTCGGGCGGCCCCGCGGCCGACACCACCGCGGAGCTGTCGGTGGACCGTACGGAGGACTCCTCGGACGACCGCTCGACGGAGACCGCCCCCGTGCCCACCGGAGACACCGCAGTCGATGGATCACGAGCGACCCCGGACCAGTCCACGACATCGATCCCCGAGGAGTCGGCGGCAGGCGCCCGCAGCACGAAGCGCGACCAGGTGACGCCCACCCCGGGTCAGCAGTCGACGACGGAACGGACCGCTGCCCCGGCCGACACGTCGACCCGCGGCACGGAGAGCCGGGGGGAGGTCGTGGTCCTGCGCGGCGACACGCTGTGGTCGATCGCCCGGGCGGCGCTCGAGCCCGCGGCCGAGGAGCACGAGGTCGCCGTCGAGGTGCGTCGCTGGTTCGAGGCGAACAGGGACGTCATCGGCGACGACCCCGACCTCATCCTTCCCGGCCAGATCCTCGCACCACCCCGCTGACGATCGTCGGCGCCCGGTCGCCGGCAGCCACCCGCTCTTCCCCCGCGCACCCGAAGGAGCACCGCCATGACCGTCACCACGCTGCCCGTCCCCGTCCGCACGAGCGTCACCCCCCGGGTGGAGGCACGCGCACGGCACCTGCACGCCACGGCGCGGCCGAGCGGCCGGCCGCTGACCCTCCACGACCCGGAGCGCGCCGTCACCCGGCGGGCCGTCGAGGACGAGCGCCCGGTGGGGGCACCCGCACAGCAGACGCCGCTACCCGACCCGACGGCATTGTGCTGCGCCGTCGTCCGTGCGGCGCTCGAGACGCTGCGCGCCGAGCGGCCCGTCGCGCAGCTCACCCGATGGGTCGCACCCGAGATCTACGACGCGCTCTCGCGACGCGCCCGCCTGACGCAGGCGGCACCGTCGCGCAAGCCCGCCACCCTGCCCGTGCAGATCCGGCGGGCACGCGTCGTGCGCATCGGCGAGACGGCGGCGGAGGCCACGGTCGTCGTCGAGGACGACGACCGTGTCCGCGCCGCGGCCGTGCGGCTCGAGGCCCGACGGGGAACCTGGCGCGTCGTCGCGCTCGAGATCGGCTGAGGCGCCGGACGGTCGCCCGGCGCCTCAGGTCGACCTCAGGTCACTCCTCGTTCTTGCCGTGGCAGACCTTGTACTTCTTGCCCGAGCCGCACGGGCACTGCGCGTTGCGAGGAGTCCCCGGGAACGTCCGCCCGTCGCCCTCGGCGGCGGTCGCCTCCCCGTGGAGCGCTCGCCGGGCGCGACGTCCGTCGCTCGAGACGACAGCGGCCCCGGTCCCGTCCTCGCTCGGCGCGGTGTACTGGAGCGGCACCTCGCGGTCCGGTCCGTCGAGCCCCTTCGCGATGAGCGTGGGCTCCGAGCGTGTGAAGGCCGACGGCGCCGCGGGCTCCGGGGTCTCGTCGACCTCGTCGTCCACGGGCGCGTCCTCGGTGGCCGCTTCCCCGGTCGGCGCGTCCTCGGTCGCGGCGTCCTGCGCCCGCGACGCAGCGACACCGGCAGCGCCGGCAGCCGCGACGACCGCACCGGCCGTGCCGCCCAGTCCCTGCGCCGCGGCGGACTGCGCCGCGGCGACGGCGTCGGTGGTGCTGATCGCAGGCCCCGAGGTCCCGGGCTCGGCGACCTTGACCTCAAGGTTGAACAGGAAGCCGACCGACTCCTCCTTGATGGCCTCGGTCATCGCCTGGAACAGCTGGAAGCCCTCGCGCTGGTACTCGACCAGCGGGTCGCGCTGGGCCATCGCGCGCAGGCCGATGCCCTCCTTGAGGTAGTCCATCTCGTAGAGGTGCTCGCGCCACTTGCGGTCCAGCACCGACAGCACGACCCTGCGCTCGAGCTGGCGCATGTTCGCCTCGCCCAGCGACTCCTCACGGTCCGTGTACGCGTGGCGCGCGTCCGAGAGGATCTCCTCCAGGACGATCTCGCGCGTCAGGCGCGCCTCGCCACCCGCCTGGTCGACGACCTCGTCGACCTCGATCGACACCGGGTACACGGCGCGCAGCGCCGTCCACAGACCCTCGAGGTCCCAGTCCTCGGCGTTCGGCTCCATCGTCGCGCCGTCCACGTAGGCCGTGACGACGTCGGTGAGGAAGTGCTGCACCTGCTCCTGCAGGTCCTCGCCCTGCAGGACGCGGCGGCGCTCGTCGTAGATGACCGTGCGCTGACGCGACAGGACATCGTCGTACTTGAGGACGTTCTTGCGGATCTCGAAGTTCCGCGACTCCACCTGACCCTGCGCGCTCGCGATGCCGCGCGTGACCATCTTCGACTCGAGCGGCACGTCGTCCGGGAAGCCGGCGCGCGTCATCATCGACTCCGCGAGCCCCGAGTTGAACAGCCGCATGAGATCGTCCTGCATCGACAGGTAGAAGCGAGACTCCCCCGGGTCACCCTGTCGGCCGGAGCGTCCACGCAGCTGGTTGTCGATTCGGCGCGACTCGTGCCGCTCCGTGCCCAGCACGTAGAGGCCGCCCAGCTGGGCCACCTCGTCGTGCTCGGCGGCGACCGCCGCCTTCGCCTTCTCCAGGGCGTCCGGCCACGCGGCCTCGTACTCCTCGGCGTTCTCCGCGGCGTCCAGTCCCCGTGCGGCCAGGTCCGCGACCGCCATGAACTCGGCGTTCCCGCCGAGCATGATGTCCGTACCGCGGCCGGCCATGTTCGTCGCGACGGTCACGGCGCCCTTACGCCCAGCCTGCGCGACGATCGCGGCCTCGCGCTCGTGCTGCTTGGCGTTGAGGACCTCGTGCGGGACGCCCTGCTTCTTCAGCTTCGCCGACAGCAGCTCGGACTTCTCGACGCTCGTCGTGCCGACGAGGACGGGCTGGCCCTCGGCGTGCCGCTCGACGATGTCGGCGACCACGGCGTCGAACTTGCCGTCCTCGTTCTTGTAGACGAGGTCCGCCTGGTCGATGCGCTGCATGGTGCGGTTCGTCGGGATCGGCACCACACCGAGCTTGTAGGTGCCCTGGAACTCCGCGGCCTCGGTATCGGCCGTACCGGTCATCCCGGCCAGCTTGTCGTAGAGGCGGAAGTAGTTCTGCAGCGTGATCGTGGCGAGCGTCTGGTTCTCCGCCTTGATCTGGACGTTCTCCTTCGCCTCGATGGCCTGGTGCATGCCCTCGTTGTACCGGCGACCCGCGAGGATCCGCCCGGTGTGCTCGTCGACGATCATGACCTCGCCCTTGAGCACGACGTAGTCCTTGTCGCGGCGGAAGAGCTCCTTGGCCTTGATGGCGTTGTTGAGGAAGCCGATCAGCGGCGTGTTGAGGGACTCGTAGAGATTGTCGATGCCGAGGTAGTCCTCGACCTTCGCGATCCCGGGCTCGAGCACACCGATCGTGCGCTTCTTCTCGTCGACCTCGTAGTCGGTGTCGCGGTTCAGCCGGCGCACGACCTTCGCGAACTCGCCGTACCAGCGGTTCGTGTCGCCGGACGCGGGGCCGGAGATGATGAGCGGGGTGCGGGCCTCGTCGATGAGGATCGAGTCGACCTCGTCCACGATCGCGAAATGGTGGCCGCGCTGGACGAGGTCGTCCGTCGACCACGCCATGTTGTCGCGCAGGTAGTCGAAGCCGAACTCGTTGTTCGTGCCGTAGGTGATGTCGGCGGCGTACTGCTCGCGACGCTGCGCCGGTGTCTGTCCGGAGAGGATCACCCCGGTCGACATACCGAGGAACCGGAAGACGCGGCCCATGAGGTCGCTCTGATACTTGGCGAGGTAGTCGTTGACGGTGACGACGTGCACACCCTTGCCCGTCAGTCCGTTGAGGTACGCCGCGGTCGTCGCGACGAGCGTCTTGCCTTCACCGGTCTTCATCTCGGCGATGTTGCCGAGGTGCAGGGCCGCTCCGCCCATGATCTGCACGTCGAAGTGCCGCTGGCCGAGCGTGCGACGCGCGGCCTCACGGACCGTCGCGAAGGCCTCGGGCAGCAGCTCGTCGAGCGAGGCGCCCTGGTCCAGGCGCTCCTTGAAGCGGTCCGTCTCCTCGCGGAGCTCCTCGTCCGTCAGGTCCTGGAAGCTGGGTTCGAGCTTGTTGACCTGGTCCGCCATACCGGACAGCTTCTTGAGGATCCGGCCCTCGCCGAAACGCAGGACCTTGTCGAGGATCGCAGGCACGCAGTTCTCCCGTATCGATCGCGCCCCGAGCCGGGTGGCCGCAGGGCGAATGCGAGGCGACCGCCTGTCGGGCAGTCGGTTGGATCACACCACAGACCATCGTAGGCGGTCGGGCGGGTACCGACCGGCCACGGCGTTCCGCTGTCCGACGAACTGACCCGCGCTACCCGTCCCGCGCGATCTCGGCGGCGAGCTCCGGCGCGAGATCACCGACCGGTCGCACGTCGACCGACGACAACCCGAGCCAGGACGCCATGGTGAGGAGCTCGTTCGCGAGCGCCCACGCGGTGGTGCTCGTCGCGCGCTGCTCGCGGTGGGCCGACTGGACACGCAGGACGCCGGCCCGCCGGTCGGCCTTGAGGTCCAGCCGGGCGGTGAGGTTCTCGCCCTCGAGGAACGGGAGCACGTAGTAGCCGTGCACGCGCCGGGCCGCCGGGACGTAGATCTCGATGCGATAGTGCACGCCGAACAGTTGCTCGAGCCGGGCGCGCTCGAACACGAGCGGGTCGAACGGGTTGAGGAGCGTGATCGCGCTCGCTCGTCGCGGGACGGCGGCGGCGGTGTGGCGGTAGGTCGGAGCGTCCCAGCCACGGACCTGCACGGGCGCGAGGGTCCCCGCCTCGACGAGCTCACCGAGCGCCGTGCGCACCGCCGGGCCCGTGAGGCGGAAGTAGTCCTTGAAGCACCGCAGGGTGCCGACGCCGTGCGCCCGTGCCCCGATCTCGACGAGTGCACGCACCGCGTCCGCGTCGCTCACGGCGGGCATCGCCAGCACGTGCGGCGGCAGGACCCGCTCCGTGAGGTCGTAGCAGCGCTCGAACGCCGCGTTGCGCCGCGCCGAGGCGATCTCGCCCGTGAAGAACAGCAACTCGAGCGCGCGCTTCGCGACCGTCCAGCTCCAGCCCCACCCATCGCGTTCGTGGGGCTGGGCGGTGCCGTCAGCGACGAAGAGGTCGTGCACCTCGCTGGCGGTCACGGGTCCCTGCTCGGTGACGACCGCGCGGACACGCTCCACCACCTCGGGGTGCGTGCGCGCGACACCGCTGATCGACTCCCAGGCGTCGGTGCGGTAGCGGCGACGCCGCCACTCGAGGAGCGGGTACGTCTCCGGCGGGACGAACGAGGCCACGTGGGCCCAGGTCTCGACCAGGCGGCGGGGCGCACGGCCTGCCGCGCGGTCGAGCAGCGCGGTGTCGTACGGGCCGATCCGGGAGTACACGGGGAGCAGGTGCGCCCGGGCGAGGACGTTGACCGAGTCGATCTGCAGCAGCCCGAGCCGGTCGATCACTCCCTGGACGTGCCGCATCGAGCGAGCAGGTCCGCCGACTGCGCGCGGACGGTGCAGGCCCTGGGCGGCGAGGGCGACGCGACGTGCTTGCGCGAGCGACATGGTGTCCACCCGAACATGCTGCCGGGTGCCACCGACATCGTCGATGGCACCCGGCTCAGTGCTCAGTGCTGGTGCTCAGTGCTGGTGACCGGCTGTGTCCGTGCAGTCGCAGGACGTGTCGAGCGCGATGACTCCGTAGCTCCACCCGCGGCGGCGGTAGGCGACCGAGGGACGGGACGTCTCGACGTCGACGAAGAGGAAGAAGTCGTGACCGACCATCTCCATCTCGTACAACGCGTCGTCGACGGTCATCGGCTCTGCCGTGTGGAGCTTCTGCCGGATGACCACCGGCGAGTCGCCCAGGGTGGTCTCCACCGTCTCGCCCGGCTCCGCGGGCGGCTTCGGCGGCTCCGGCGGCGGGGCGTGGTCCGCGGGGTCGAACGGTCGGACGTCGACCGGCGGCACGACCGTGTTGCTGCGGTGGTCCTTGCGCCGGTCGCGAGTGCGGCGCAGCCGTTCCTGAAGCTTGTTCATCGCAAGGTCGAGCGCACCGAACCGGTCGTCGGCTGCGGCTTCGGCGCGGATCACGGGTCCCTTGGCGCGGACGGTCAGCTCGACGCGCTCACGGACGCCGGAGAGCCTGGGGTTGTTCTCGTGGGTGACCTCGACATCGATCCTCTGGGTGGTCGGTGCGAGCTGCTCGACCTTCGCGAGCTTGTCCTCCGCGTGCTGGCGGAAGCGGTCAGCCACTTCCGTGTGCCTGCCGACGACGACGATCTCCATGTGAGCCTCCACGGTGTGGTTCGCGGGGACGGACCGACGTCGGTCTGGCCCCGTTCGGGCGGTGGTCGGGCATCCCCTGCGGGGCGCCGTTGGACTACCACCTCCCCTGCCGGGACGTGGCCCGGTGGACTCGTGCCGTACGGCGTCGTCCGCACTGTTCGCGGACCACCCGACGACTGGGACCCCAAGGTTAACCCCCCGCAGGCGGTGTCGGCAGCACCAACCCACGATGAGCACCCGGGGTGCCGCCGAACCCGGCCGGAGGCGGCGTCGCGGCGAGCACGAATGCGCCCAGGACCGAGGCGCCGTGCTCGCGCAGGACCGTCTCGCACGCCGCCAACGTCGCCCCGGTCGTCAGCACGTCGTCGACGACGACACAGCTCGTCCCCCGGACGAGCAGCCGGCGCACCGCCCGTTCACGGGACGTCACCGCACCCTCCAGACGTCCACCACGGGCCCGTGAACCGAGCCCGACCTGGTCCCGGGTGCGTCGCCGCTGGGTCAGCACGGACGCCACCGAGAGGTCGACGGGCGCACCCACGTCGACCCCTTCTGGCGGGTCGGCGGAGGCAACGCCGGCGCCGAAGGCCCGGGCGAGGTCGAGGACCGGGTCGCGTCCACGGGCCCGCCGCGCAGCACCGGTCGACGGCGCGGGCACGACGACGAGCCGCGCCGGGGCCTCCGGGCCGGAGAGCAGGCGAGCAGCGGTGACCAGGCGCGCTCCGAGCACGGCTCCGGCGCGACGGACGCTCTCGTGGAGCGCGCGGTCGAGGTCGGCGCGCCCCCGGTCCTTCCAGGCCACGACGAGCTCGCGGACGGGCCCGACGTACGGCGTCACCGCCCACACGGGCAGCGGAGCGGACCCGTCGACCCGGTCGAGCCGCGGCGCCGCGCCCTCGCACCTCCGCGGCGCCGTGGTGAGGGCCGCGGCGCACCCCTCGCACAGCGGGACGTCGAGCAGCCCGCACCCCGCGCACTCGACGGGAAGCACGAGCCGGGACAGCGCATCCGCAGCGGTGCGAGCCGCCCGCCGGAGGCCGGGCGACCTCGGGCGCCCCGGTGCGGTGGGAGGGTCGGGGCGGCCGGTGCCGGCGGGGTGGTCCACCCGACGATCATCGGCGACCGTGCCCGGGTCGTGCTCACGTCCTCCACAGGCACGGCCCGTCCGCGCGTCGGACGTCCCCGGCGGCCGCGCGGCGTCAGCCCGGGTAGGCGGGCAGCGAGACTTCGTCGGTGTCGAGCGCGAGCCGGGTCCACAGCACCGACGACGGCGGACGCCCGTAGAGCTCACCCCCGGCGGTCCCGAGCAGCAGCGAGCTCTCGCCCTGGCCTGCCGCAAGCTCGAGGGCGCCGTCGACCGCGGACAGCGTCCGGCTCTGCCCGCCGACCGGCACGGCCTGGACGGTCGGCACGGAGTCCGCAGCGGTACGGCCCAGCACTCCGAGGAGGTTCTCCTCGATCCAGACGAGGTCGGTCGCCTCCGCGATCTGCGCGCCGACACCGACGGGTTCGGTGAGCCGGACCGGCACGTCCGCCTCGCCGCGCACCACGCCCGAGACCTGGAGGGCGAGGCCTGACGAGCCGGAGCTGATGACCGCCACCCGCGCGCCGTCGTGCGCCACGCGCAGCCCGACGACCGTCCGGTCCTCCAGCCACGGCGCCTCGATCTCGACGACGGCGCCCCCGGGCAGCGCCACCAGCAACCCCGCACCGCTCGGACCCGACCACACCCCGCCGAAGCGGTCGATCGACGGGGCCACGAGATCCGTCCCTGTCATGAGGGTCTGCGCGTCCGTGGTCGGGGTGCCCACCTGCACGAGACGGTCGCTCCCGTCGAGGACGACCACCGGGTCGAGCTCCGTGCCGACGGCCAGCGCGGTGGGGTCGAGCCCGTCGAGCGGCGAGACCTCCGCGACCTCGGCGAGCGACCGGTTCTCCACCCGCATCACGGTGCCGTCGGCGACGACCACGGCGGGGCCGGAGCCAGTGGCCTTGCGCGGGATCGGGACGTCGTCGGCCGTCGTCAGGGGCGAGCCGTCGTCGAGGAGCTGGACCGCGCGCACGCGCTCGACCGCGATCGCCTCGACGAGGGTCTCCTCGAGCTGGGCCTCCAGCAGGGCGCGGTCCTCGCGGGACGCCTCGGCGATCTGGGAGGTGAGGTCGACGGCGGCGACCCCGTCGTCGTCGATCGTCACGGACTGGATGGACAACGCCGTTCCGTCGGGCACGACGCTCGTCACCGCTCCCTGGAGCCACTCCGGCGGGCCGGCGAGGACCTCCCGCACCGCGTACGTCTGCCAGTTGCGCCCGGGGAACCAGCGCTCGTCCGGTACCCAGAACGCGCGGTCGGGGCTGGGGAAGTAGAGCCGGGTCGACCGGAAGGCGTTGTCGAAGTTCGGGACCGAGAGCAGCAGCCCACCGGGCGTCGCGTCGATGCGCCACTCCCCGTCGGCGCCCTGGGCGAGGCCGAAGCTCACCGCCGTCTGCGTGCCGGGGGACGCCTCGACGTACTGCCCGCGTCCGTCGACGGTGGCGACGACCGACGCCGTCCCGCTGACGGTGGCCCTGCCCTGCTCCAGCTCATCGGCGTCGAGCGTCAGCACCGGGTCCGCGTCGACGACCACGACCTGCGAGAGGGGGTCCCACTCGTCCTGGACCGTCGGCACGAGGTACTCGCGGGCCGCAGTGAACTCCGCGGTCGACGTCGGCCCGGCGGCCTGGTTGTCCAGGAACCCCCGCACGATCTCCTCGGGGGTCTCCCCGCCGCGCGGCGGGATGGGGCTCAGGCCCACCGGACGCGACGGCGGCACCTCGGCGCTGCCCTCGATCACCGGCCCGGAGGTCGGGAGCGTCGCGCAGCCCGCGAGCGCCGCGGCAGCGACGAGCAGGGCGGCGAACCGACGGCGGTGCGTGGTCCTCATGTCACCTCCAGCCCGGGGCGGGTGGCGCCGGGCTCCTCGGTCGGGCTCACCACGGGCCCGCCGGCCAGGTCCGGCAGCGCGCTCGGCCCGGACCGGTCCCGTTCGGCCGGCGCGAGCGTGGTCACGGTCCACGGCTCCCCCATCCCGCGCTCCGTCGTCGGCTCGGGGACGAGCGGGACGGGCGACGAGGAGAGCTGGATGCCGGCCCGGCGCGGAAGGGTGAGGCGGAAGCTCGCGCCCTGGCCGGGACGCCCCCACGCTTCGAGCCAGCCGCCGTGCAGGTGGGCGTCCTCGAGCGAGATCGCGAGCCCGAGCCCGGTGCCGCCCGACGTGCGGGCCCGCGCCGGGTCGGCGCGCCAGAAGCGGTCGAACACGTGCTCGACCTCGTCGGTCGACATCCCCACGCCGTGGTCGCGCACGACCACGGCGACCGCGTGCCGGTCACCGGCCACCGTCACCTCGACCGGGCGGTCCTCCGCGTGCTCGATCGCGTTGACGACCAGGTTGCGGATGATGCGCTCGACGCGGCGTGGGTCGACGTCGGCGGTGACCGGGTCGTCGCCCAGGTGCACCGACAGCCATACCTCCTTGCGCTCGGCGAGCGGGGCAGCATGGTCGACGGCGGCGCTCACCACGTCGCGCACGTCCCGTCGTTCGGCGTCGAGCACGGCTGCACCCGCGTCGAAGCGGCTGATCTCGAGCAGGTCGGCGAGGAGGTCCTCGAACCGGTCGAGCTGGGTCTGCAGCAGCTCCGCGGACCGGCGGGAGGCAGGGTCGAAGTCCGCGCTCGAGGCGTGCAGGACCTCGCTGGCCATCCGGATCGTGGTCAACGGGGTGCGCAGCTCGTGCGACACGTCCGACACGAAGCGGCGCTGCATGCTGGAGAGCGCCTCCATCCGGCCGATCTGCTCCTGCAGACCTGCGGCCATCTCGTTGAAGGAGCGGGCGAGCGTGGCCATCTCGTCGCGGCCGCGGACCGGCATGCGCTCCTCGAGACGTCCGTCCGCGAGCCGCTCGGCGACGAGCGCCGCACGGCGCACGGGGTGCACGGCCTGCCTCGTCACGAGCCACGTGATGACGCCGACGAGCGCGACGAGGAAAGCAGCGCCGACCAGCAGGATGTTCTGCAGGAAGGTGAGCGTCTCCTGCTCGGGCGCGAGGTCGTAGAGGAAGTAGAGCTCGAACGTCCCCGCGACGGGCACCTGCACGGTCGACCCGACGACGACGCCGGGCAGGATGCCGGGATCCTCCGCGTCGACGTCGACGGGGATCGCGACGGACTGCATCACCTGCCCGTCGGTCTCGGCGGTGGCGGTCCGCATCTGCTGGGTGATGAGCGGGGCGAGCTCGGGGCTCGTGCTGGCGTCGATCACGAGCGACGGCTGGTCGCCGGGCAGTCGCCACAAGAACACCTCGCGCGAGACCGAACCGCGACCGCGCGACGACTCCACGACGTCGTACACCAGGCCCTGCACCTCGGCGCGGTTCGTCGCGGTCGACGACCGGAGCTGGGCGCGAACGTCCTCGGCGGTGCGTGCGCTCTCGACGTCGATCTGCTCGAGACGCTGCTCGAACAACCCGTCCCGGATCGACTCCGAGATGTACGCCCCGAGCGCGGCGACGGTGAGCAGGCCGATGGCGAGCGCGGACGTGATGACTCGCAGCTGCATCGAGGAGCGCCACCGACGCACCGCGCCGCGCAGCAGGGCGCGCGGCCCTCGCCGCAGCCGACGGCCCAGCAGCCGCATCCGGCGGCGGGCGCCGCGGTCGCGCCCGGCCGGCCTGCTCATCGGTGCCCGCTCATGGATGCCTGCCCGTCAGGTGCGTCACCCGCGTGCCGCGCCCGCCTTGTACCCGACACCCCGGACGGTCTGCACGATCTCGGGGCTCTCAGGGTCGTGCTCGATCTTGGAGCGCAGCCGCTGGACGTGGACGTTGACGAGCCGGGTGTCGGCCGCGTGCCGGTAGCCCCAGACCTTCTCGAGCAGGACCTCCCGGGTGAAGACCTGCCACGGCTTGCGGGCGAGGGCCACCAGGAGATCGAACTCCAGCGGGGTCAGGGCGATCTGCGCACCGTCACGCGTGACCCGGTGCCCGGTCACGTCGATCTCGACGTCGCCGATCGTCAGGTGCTCGGGCGCCGGCTCGTCGGTGCGGCGCAGGCGCGCACGGATGCGCGCGACCAGCTCCTTGGGCTTGAACGGCTTGGAGATGTAGTCGTCCGCGCCCGACTCGAGGCCGACGACCACGTCCACGGTGTCGCTCTTGGCCGTGAGCATGATGACCGGCACCCCGGACTCCGCACGGATCAACCGGCACACCTCGGTGCCGTCCTTGCCCGGCAGCATGAGGTCGAGCAGGACCAGGTCGGGTTGGGTGCTCCGGAACGTCTCGAGCGCGAGGTCGCCGTCGGCGCAGAAGACCGGCTCGAAGCCTTCGGAGCGCAGCACGATGCCGATCATCTCGGCGAGAGCGGTGTCGTCGTCGACCACAAGGACGCGTACCTTCATGCAGTCATGATGCCATCCGGCGACGACCCCACCCCGCCGGGCTCGCCCGGGGACGCACGACGACGCGCGGGACGAGCGCCGGGGGGCCCGCGCGCCGTCGTCCTGCAGGGTCGGCGCCCCGTACTAGGCTGGTGCGACCGGCAGCCGGGTCGCTCGGCAGACGCGCAACACGCCGGACCGAGATCGCTGCACGCACGAACGAACGAGGGCTACAGATCTGATGACGACGCCTGACGACGCCGGATCGCGGCCCGACGAGCCGCGCTACGGTCGCAAGCTGCCGCAGGACCCGCCCGTGACGGACGGGGCGGACGCTGCCGGCCAGCAGCCACCGACCGGCGCCCAGCCACCCGCTGCGCCCGCCGGCTGGGGGGCGCCGCAGTACGGCCAGCCCGGCTACGGCCAGGCACCGCAGTACGGTCAGGCACCCCAGTACGGCCAGCCCGGCTACGGCCAGGCACCGCAGTACGGCCAGGCGCCTCAGTACGGCCAGCAGCAGTACGGCCAGCAGCAGTACGGCCAGCAGCAGTACGGCCAGCCTGGCTACGGCGCCGGCGCCCCCCTGGGCGGCGGCCCTCCCTACGCGGCTGCGAGCAAGCCCGGCATCGTCCCGCTGCGCCCGCTCACGCTCGGCGAGATCTACGACGGCGCGTTCGGGGCGATCCGCTCGAACCCACGGGTGATGCTGGGGCTGAGCGCGGTCGTCATCGCCGCCGCGACGGTCGTCGGGATCGCTCTCGGCTGGCTGCTCTCGGGTATCGCCGCTCCGTACCTCGTCGAGCTCGACGAGGCCCTGGCCATGGCCGGTGAGCTGAACACCGCCACCACGCTCCTGGTCACCGCCCTCACCACCAGCGTGACGCTCGGTCTCGCGATCCCGATCGTCAACGGCCTCCTCATGGTGTCGGTCAGCCAGTCGGTGATCGGTCGACGGATCAGCCCGAGCGACGTGTGGACCCAGGTCCGCTCCAAGGTGTGGCCGCTCATCGGGTTCTCGCTGCTGACGACGCTGCTCGTCTTCGTGGCGCTGGGCGCCTACGTCGGCCTCGTCGTGCTCGCAGCGACGGCTGACGGCGGGCTGGCCGTCCTCGTCGGGATCCTCGGGTTCTTCGCTCTCATCGCCGGAGTTTTCTGGTTCTACACGCGCATCCTGCTGATCCCGCCGGCACTGGTCCTCGAGGGACAAGGGCTGTTGGCGGCCGTCCGTCGAGGCTGGCGCCTGACCCGCGGCACGTTCTGGCGCCTGCTCGGCATCTACCTGCTGACGTCCCTGCTGCTCGCGGTGATCAGCGGCCTGGTGAGCGTCCCCTTCGAGTTCGTGTCCATGTTCATGGTGTCCGTGACGACGTCCGAGGTCGCCTACCTCGCGCTCATGGCGCTGAGCCAGATCGTCACCGGCGTCATCACGACCGTCTTCCTCGGCGGCGTGGTCGCGCTGCTCTACATCGACGTGCGCATGCGCCGAGAGGGTCTCGACGTCGAGCTGGCCGCCGCGGCGAGCGAGCAGCCCACCCCGTGAGCCCCACGCTCCTCGCGTCCCTCGGGACGTCGGCCCCTGCGCTGCGCGGTGAGGTACCGGTCGACCCGGACGCCTCGACCGCCCGGCGGTGGCTGCTCGAGGAGCTCGCGCTGCCGGAGTACTCCACCGGCCCGTCGCTTCTCGAGCGGTTCCTGAAATGGCTCGGGGACCTGTTCGACGGCGCACCCAGCCTGGACATGGACCCCCTGACCGCCGCGGTGGTCATCGTCGTCGCGCTCCTCGTCGTCGGCGCGATCGCCTACTACGTCGCGGGGCCGGTACGTCTGTCGCGTCGGACCCGTATCGCAGGCGCTGTCTTCGAGGACGACGAGCGGGACGCCGCCGAGCTGCGAGCGGCCGCCGACGCCGCGGCCGCGGCGGGCGACTGGGCGACGGCCGTCGTCGAGCGGTTCCGCGCCGTCGTCCGGTCCCTCGAGGAGCGTGTCGTGCTGGAACCGCAGCCCGGGCGGACCGCGCACGAGGCGGCGGCGTCGGCCGCCCAGCGGATCCCCGGCCTGACGGCCGAGCTGGAGCAGGGCGCTCGCCTCTTCGACGACGTGCTGTACGGCAAGGTCACCGTCGGCCCCGACGCCGACCAGGTCCTGCGGCACCTGGACTCCCGTGCGCTCGCCGCACGCCCCGAGCCCGCCGCGACGGGTCTCGCGGGAGCCGGCCGATGAGCGTACCCGCACCGCCCACCGCACCGTCGGCGGGCACCGCGCTCGGCTCCGGCCTCGGGCCGGGAGCCGGCGGTCGGGTGGTCTCCACGGTCCACGAACCGGTGACCGGCGACGGGACGACGTTCGCGTCCCGGTCCCGGTCGCGGTGGCGCTCTGCCCGCTGGCCTCTTGTCGTCCTCCTGTCGATCGTCGTCGTCGCGGTGCTGGCAGCCCTCTCGCGCCCGCCCGTCTCGAGCATCCCCCTCGCCCCTGACAACCCGTCCCCCCAGGGCGCGCAGGCGCTGGCCCGTGTCCTCGAGGACCAGGGGGTGCGCGTCGACCACGTCCAACGCGTGTCCGCAGCGGTCTCGAAGGCAGGGCCCGGGACGACGCTCCTCGTCACGTCGGACGTCGAGCTGCTGCCGGAGCAGGTCGACGTCCTCGTCGCGACCGGCGCCGACCTCGTGCTCGTGGCGCCCGACCAGTACACGCTCGACTCGGCGACCGGCGGCGCAGCAGACGTCGCGTACTCGTGGGGCGGTGGGGACGCCGTGCGTCCAGCAGGCTGCACCGACGTGGACGCGGTCGCGGCGGAGGGCATCCGCAGCAGCGGATCCGGCTTCGTCGCAGACTCCCCGGACGCGATGGTCTGCTTCCCGCACCCCGACGAGCCGGGGTCGGGTGCCTACCTCGTCGTCCAGGACGGAGACCGTCGCGTCGTCGCCCTCGACGACTCCCGGACGCTCGCGAACCAGACCATCGGCCAGGACGGGCACGCAGCGCTCGCCCTGCGCGCTCTTGGCCACCACGAGGACCTCGTGTGGCTCGTCCCCGACTACCGGGACTTCTCGACCGGCGCCGACGGCGTCGGCACCGGCATCGCGGCGCTGCTCCCTCCGTGGGTCGGTGTGGTGGGCCTCCAGCTGCTCGTCGTGACGATCGCCGTCGCGCTGTGGCGAGGCCGCCGTCTCGGGCCGCTCGTCACCGAGGACCTGCCGGTCGTCGTCCGCGCCTCGGAGACCACCCGCGGACGCGGCCGGCTGTACCGGCGTGCCCGGTCCCGGGGCCACGCGGCCGCCGGCCTGCGGGCCGCGTGCGCGGACCGGGTCGCCGGGCGGCTCGGCATCCCCCGATCCGCCGCGGCACCGGCCCTGGTCGACGCCGTGGTCCGCGCCACCGGCCGCCCTGCGGACCAGGTCGCCCACCTGCTGTACGGTCCACCACCAGCCGACGACGCGGCACTGCTCGAGCTCGCGCGTCACCTCGACCAGATGGAGAGCGAGGTCTACCACCCGTGACGCAGCACCCCGAAGGCCCCACGCCCGTGCCGCAGCCGGCAGCCGACCGGTTCGCCCCGCGCGACCACGACGCGGCACCCGCCCCGCACCAGGGCGTCCCGGCACCCGAGCGGCCGGCACCGGGCGCCCCGCCCGTGCCGCAACCCACGGCACCGCAGCCCGCAGGCCAGCAGCCCGCCGACGCGCCGCCCGCACCGTCGCCCGAGCTGCGCCACGCCCTGGCGGCGGTCCGGACCGAGGTCGGCAAGGCCGTCGTCGGGCAGGACGCCGCCGTGACGAGCCTGCTCATCGCGCTGCTGTGCAAGGGGCACGTCCTGCTGGAGGGTGTGCCGGGTGTCGCGAAGACGCTCCTGGTGCGCACCCTCGCCGCGGCGCTCGACCTGGACACCAAGCGCGTCCAGTTCACCCCCGACCTCATGCCCGGCGACGTGACGGGCTCGCTCGTGTACGACGCCCGCACGGCCGAGTTCTCGTTCCGCGAGGGCCCGGTGTTCACGAACCTCCTGCTCGCGGACGAGATCAACCGCACACCGCCCAAGACGCAGGCGTCCCTCCTCGAGGCCATGGAGGAGCGCCAGGTCTCCGTCGACGGCACACCCCGGATGCTGCCCGACCCGTTCCTCGTCATCGCGACGCAGAACCCCGTCGAGTACGAGGGCACCTATCCCCTGCCCGAGGCGCAGCTCGACCGGTTCCTGCTCAAGCTCGTCCTCCCCCTGCCCGAGCGCGAGCAGGAGATCGAGGTCCTCGCCCGGCATGCGGCCGGGTTCAACCCGCGCGACCTCGCCGCCGCGGGCGTGCGGCCCGTCGCCGCACGCGAGGTGCTCGACCAGGCCCGCGCCGAGGTGGCGCGCGTCCAGGTGGCGCGCGAGGTGCTCGGGTACGCGGTCGACGTCTGCCGCGCGACGCGCCACTCGCCGTCCCTGTCCCTCGGCGTCTCGCCGCGAGGCGCGACCGCGCTGCTGGCGACCGCACGGGCCTGGGCGTGGCTGTCCGGGCGCTCGTACGTCACGCCGGACGACGTCAAGGCCCTCGCCCACCCGACGCTGCGTCACCGGGTACAGCTGCGGCCCGAGGCCGAGCTCGAGGGTGTCACCGCCGAGAGCGTGCTCGACACGGTGCTCGCCTCCGTGCCCGTCCCCCGCTGAGCGAGGGGCTGACCGCATGGTGGTGACCTGGCGCACGGCGGCGCTCACGGCCCTGGGGCTCGTCCCGGTGCTCGTCGTGCCGACGCCCGGGACCGTGCTGCTGTGGACCCTCGTCGTCGTCGCGCTCTGCGGGATCGACGTCGCCCTCGCTGCCTCCCCACGGCAGGTGGCCGTCGAGCGGCGGGTTCCCGGGTCGGTGCGGCTGAGCGAACGCACGACCTCGCAGCTCGTCCTGACCAACGTCGCGCGCCGGCGCCTGCGCGGCCTGGTGCGGGACGCCTGGCCGCCGTCCGCGGGCGCCGACGCGAACCGGTACGAGATCGACCTGCCCCCGGGCGAGGCGACCCGGCTGACGACACGGCTCGTCCCGACGCGCCGCGGCGACAGGGTCGCCGACCGCGTGACCATCCGCTCGTTCGGGCCGCTGCGGCTCGCGGCACGCCAGGTCTCGCTGCAGGTGCCCGGGCGGCTGCGCGTGCTCCCGGAGTTCGCCTCGCGGCGCCACCTGCCCAGCCGGCTGGCCCGGCTGCGGGAGATGGACGGCCGGGCCGCCGTGCAGGTGCGCGGCGAGGGCACCGAGTTCGACTCCCTGCGCGAGTACGTCATCGGTGACGACGTGCGCTCCATCGATTGGCGGGCGTCGGCGCGACGCGCGGACATGGTGGTGCGGACGTGGCGTCCCGAGCGGGACCGACGGGTCCTCATCGTCATCGACACCGCGCGCACCTCGGCGGCCCGGCTCGGCGACGAGCCGCGGCTCGACGCGAGCATCGAGGCCGCGCTGCTGCTCGCTGCGCTGGCGGGCAGGGCCGGCGACCGGGTCGAGCTCATCGCCTACGACCGCACCGTGCGAGCCCGCGTCGCCGGAGCCGCCGGACCGCGGCTGATGCCCGCGATGGCGGACGCGCTCGCACCGCTGACCCCCACCCTGCTCGAGACGGACTGGCCAGGCCTCGTGGGCGCCGTCCACGAGCGCCTCTCGCAGCGTGCGCTGGTCGTGCTGCTGTCGACGCTGGACCCGGCAGCCGTCGAGTCGGGGCTCCTGCCCGTCGTCGGGCAGCTCACGCAGTCGCACCAGGTGGTCCTCGCCGCGGCGCACGACCCCCAGGTCGCCGACCTGCTCGCCGCGCGAGACAGCGCGCACGAGGTCTACGACGCCGCGGCCGCCGCCCGCACCGAGCTCGAACGGACCGCCGTGACGACGGTGCTGCGCCAGCGCGGAGCCGAGGTGGTCGACGCCCTGCCCGAGGACCTCGCGCCCCGGCTGGCGGACACGTACCTCGCGCTCAAGGCCGCCGGCAGGCTGTGACCGACCAGCGGCCGCTGGCTCAGACCGGCGATCTGTCCTGACCTGGCCCGCTGGTCTGACAGGATGGACGACCGACGTCGCACCACCTGGAGGCATGACCTGTGAGCTGGCCACCGACCCGTCCCGGCGACCGCGAGCGCCGCAACCGGCGCATCGCGATCATCGTCATCTGCGCCCTCGCCGCGACGTTCGTCATCCCGGTCCTCGGCCTGCTGCTCTTCTCCTGAGCGCACGGGACTGAGCATGGACCGGGAGGACCTGGGTCGCGCTCTGCTGGCGCGCCAGCACCTGCTCACCCCGCACGACGGCGGCGTCCTGGAGACGACCGACCACCTGGTGGGCCTGCAGTCGCAGGTGCCGACCAGCCCGTACGTGGGCCTGTGGACGCGGCTGTCGGCGTTCGACCCGGACGACCTCGGCGACCGGTTGCTCGACCGCAGCCTCGTACGGGTCGCCACCGTGCGCAGCACCGTGCACCTGGTGACGGCCGACGACGCGTTCACCTTCCACGCGCTCATGCGCGAGCACAACCTGCGGTTCCTGCGGTCGCGCAACACGCACGGGATCGCCCTGGCGGGCGTCGACCTGCCGGATCTGGAGCGCGTCGCCGAGGAGCTCCTCACCGCGTCTGCGTTGACCTCCGTCGAGCTGGGGCGACGCCTCGCCGAGACCTGGGACGACGTCGACCCCACGCACCTCGCGTACGGCGCACGCTGTCTGCTCCCCCTCGTGCAGGTGCCCCCGCGGGGTCTGTGGGATGCGAACGGTGCCGGCACGCGGACGACGTGGACGACGGCGGACGCCTGGTCCGGTCGTGCGCGGTTCCTCCTCGAGGACCCTGCCGAGATGCTCGCGGCCCGGGCCCGGATGCTGCGGCGGTACCTCGCGGCGTTCGGCCCGGCGACGGTGGCTGACGCGCAGCGCTGGTCCGGCCTGACCGGCCTGCAGGCGGCGGCACGCCTCCTGGCGGACGAGGTCGTGACGTTCGCGGGTCCCGTAGGCACCACGCTGCTCGACCTGCCGGACGCACCGCGGCCCGGGCGGGAGGCCGCTGCGCCGCTGCGCCTGGTCGGCGACTTCGACAACCTGATCATCGGGCACGCCGACCGGACCCGCGTCATCTCCGACGAGCGCCGACGGCGTGTGTTCTCGGTGAACGGCCAGGTGGCCGCGACGGTGCTCGTAGACGGCCAGGTCGTGGCCCGCTGGGCGGTGCGTCGCGCGGGCCGGCGACCGGATGCGACGGCGCACCTCGAGGTCGAGCCGCTGGGCTTCACGTTCACGGCAGGGCAGCGTGCCGAGCTGGAGGAACGCGGCCACGAGCTCCTCGCGTTCGTCGCGCCACAGGCCCCCACGCACACCATCACCCTCTCCACCCCCTGACCCACCTCCACCCAGAACGCCGAACAGGCGATCTCTCGGCAGGATCGTGATCCTGTGCCGAGAGATCGCCTGTTCGACGACGCGGGGTGACGCCGGGGCGGCGCCGGGTGTCAGGCTCCGATGGCCTTGTTGTTCACGCGGATGAACCTGGGGTTCGACTGCCAGATCTGTCGGACCTGGATCGTCTTCCCCGGGCGAGGGGCGTCGACCTGCTTGTTGCCCCCGAGGTAGATCGAGACGTGACCCGGGGTCCAGATGAGGTCGCCCGGCTTCGCCTTCGACTTGGACACCTTGGTGCCGACGCTGCCCTGAGCGGACGACGTCCTCGGCAACGTCTTCACACCGGCCTTCTTGTAGACGTAGGAGGTGAAGCCGGAGCAGTCGAAGCCGCTCGGAGTCGTGCCGCCGTACCGGTACGGGGTGCCGACGTGCTTGAGCGCTTCCTTGACGACGGGTGAGCCGGCCGACTTCACGGTGAGCCAGCTCGCCTTCCAGGAGCCCGCGACCGACGACGAGCCCGACCGGTAGACCACGGAGACCTTGCGCTTGCCTGCGCT
Source organism: Oerskovia flava (assembly GCF_026163685.1). GTDB lineage: Bacteria > Actinomycetota > Actinomycetes > Actinomycetales > Cellulomonadaceae > Oerskovia_A > Oerskovia_A flava. Next base: position 107,943 of record NZ_JAOXSR010000004.1, on the reverse strand, counting down.
GAGGTTCGGGAAGCGCGCGGTGGCGACCCCGTTCTTCAGTGCGACGGTGCGCACGACCTTGTTGTCGATCTTGAAGAGAATCTTGCCGGTCGCGGCCTTGCCGCCGACCTTCACCGCTGCCCGGAGGCTCGCGGGCGCCTGGCCGACGGTCTGCGTGGTGCGCGAGTACTTCACCGAGAGTGTGGACGGCTGCTTCCAGGTTGTGGCCGTCATGCTCGGCACGGCCGATGTGGCGGCCGGGCCGACAGGAGTGGCACTGGCGGGTGCCGTCGTCACGACGGTGCTGGCGCCGGTGATCAGAGTCGCGGCGAGCAGGGACGACAGGAGGACTCGGGTCCGGCGGCGAGCGCTGCGCGCGGGGGCGTCGGGCTCAGGGCAGAGTCCACCCTGGGACGGGGTGTGGTTCATCTGAAGTTTCTCCGGACGCCTGCGAGGTGAGCTGTCGGGTTCGGGCGGGAGGTGGCCCGGTCGACGTGAGTCGACTTCACCCCGAGGACGACGTGTGGTGCACGTCGCCCGAAAAGTGGTTCCCCCGTCACTGCCTGAGGTCATGGATCCTTCGTCGGCGGCAGTGCTCGGCGGTCCGACGCAGGAGCGGCCCCGCACGGGGACGCTTCCTCACGGTAAGCGCCATCCCCTGTAGATCACAATTGCGTAACGCATGTTCGCCACAGGATCTTGTGAAGGTGTTCTACGTGTCGGATATGACTCCTATGTCATCACAGACCGCTCAAACCCGCACGAACCTGCAGCCGTCTCACCCCGCGACCGGTGCCACGTCCCCGGTGTGGTCGGATGACAGGTCGCCGGTCTCGCCGGCCGCCACGGCGCGTCGGCCGAGCAGGATCGTATAGGTCCAGAAGCCCGCCAGGGTGATCGCGCCGATGATGATCTTCAGCCACCAGGCCATCCCCGAGCCGGTGACGAAGCCCTCGACGAGCCCCGAGACCGCGAGCACGAGGACGAGCCCGATCGCGACGGTGAACAGCGCACGCGCCTCCTCGGCGACCGCACGGCCTCGAGGTCGTGGACCCGGGTCGACGACGGTCCAGAAGATCCGCAGCCCGGCGGCTCCCGCCACGAAGATCGCCGTGAGCTCGAGCAGGCCGTGCGGTGCGATGAGGGTGAGGAAGACGTCGAGGCGGTCGTAGGCCGCCATCATGCCGCCGGTCGCGCCGATCATGGCGGCGTTCTGGAAGAGCACGTACACGGGCCAGATCCCCGTGATGCCCAGCCCCACGCACTGCGCGGCGATCCAGGCGTTGTTCGTCCACACGACCGTGGCGAACTGCACCCCGGGGTCGTAGTAGGCCTCGAAGGCCTCCTCGACGTACGCCTCCCGCTGCGACGGCGGACCCATCGCCGCCAGGCCCTCCGGCGTCGTCGCCACCCACACGCCCGCCACGACCGCGATGACGAGGAACGCGAAGGTCACCCCGTGCGTCCACCACCGGATGCGGTACAGCGCGGCGGGCAGCGACACGGTGAGGAAGCGCACCACGTCTCGCCAGGCCGGCTCGTGCGCGCCGGCGATACGCGTGCGGGCACGACCGAGGACGTCGGACAGCCGGGTGATGAGCACCGGGTCCGGTGCGACGGACCGCACCGTGGACAGGTGCGTCGCGACGGCCTGGTACAGCCGGACGAGCTCGTCCGCCTCGGCGCCGTCGAGCGAGCGCTGCTTCGTGAGCACCTCGAGGCGGTCCCACTGCTCGCGGTGCACGTCGGTGAAGGCATCGAGGTCCACGCCCGCTACCCTGCCATATACCGGCGCGAGACCGGCATCTCCCCACGACCAGCACCGACCAGCACCGACCAGCAGCCGAGCACCGCCCGGCACACCACACCACGGAGGAGCACCCGTGCGAGACGGCATCCTGATCGGCGAGGGCGTCATCCTCGACGCCCGCCCGGCGTCCTTCGCGACCCGGACCCTCGGCGCGCTGCTGGACCTGCTGGCGGTGGGCGTGCTCACCCTGCTGATCATCCTTGCGCTGTTCGGCGCCCTCGATCAGGTCGACCCCGGCTACGCACCGGTGATCTTCATCGTGCTCGCCGTGACGATCATGGTCGTCATCCCGACCACGGTGGAGACGCTCACGCGAGGCCGGTCGCTGGGCAAGCTGGCGACGGGCACCCGGATCGTGCGCGACGACGGCGGCCCGGTCCGCTTCCGGCACGCCTTCATCCGCGCGCTGGTCGGCGTGGGCGAGCTCTGGCTGACCCTCGGGTCCGTCGCGCTCATCACGTCGCTGTCGAACGACAAGGGCAAGCGTCTCGGCGACATCGCGGCAGGGACGTACGCGATCCGCATCCGCGGTGGCCGTCCGACCCTGGCGCCGATCAGCATGCCGCCGTACCTCGCGTCGTGGGCCACGCACGCGGACATGCGCCGGCTCCCGGACGGCCTCGCCCTCGCCGCCCGCCAGTTCCTGGCGCGTGCCGATCGCCTCAACCCGGCCTCACGGGTGCGCCTCGGCCGTGAGCTCGCCGGCCAGATGGAGCGCTACGTCGCGCCCGGGCCGCCCCCGGGCACTCCCCCGGAGATCTTCCTGGTGGCCGTGCTCGCCGAGCGCCGCAACCGCGACTGGGTCACGGCACGGCGCGGACACGCCGCCGAGGGCGAGCAGGCTGCGATGCTCCACCGCCTGCCGTACTCGATCCCGGACCCTTCGCAGTAGTGCCCGGCGCCGTCAGGCCTTGAGGTAGCGCAGCACCGCGAGCACCCGGCGGTGGTCCCCTGCGTCCTGCGGGAGGCCGAGCTTGCCGAAGATCGAGGTCACGTTCTTCTCGACGGCCCCGTAGGACAGGAACAGCGTCTCCGCGATGGCGGTGTTGGACCGGCCCTGCGCCATGAGCTCGAGCACCTCCGTCTCGCGGGGGGTGAGTCGGCCGAGCCCGTCGTCGGACCGGGAGGCGCCCATGAGCTGGCTCACGACCTCCGGGTCCAGGACGGTCTGACCGGCGGCGATCCTCGTCAGCGCGTCGACGAACTCGCGGACGTCCGCGACGCGGTCCTTGAGCAGGTAACCCACTCCGCGCGCACCGCCGGTGAGCAGCTCGGTCGCGAACCGCGTCTCGACGTACTGCGAGAACAGCAGCACCCCGAGGTCGGGGTACGCGGCGCGCAGTGCCAGCGCGGCACGCAGCCCCTCGTCGGTGTATGTCGGCGGCATCCGGATGTCGATCACCGCGACGTCGGGCAAGGCGTCCGCGGCCGCGAGCCGGTCGACCTCCACGACGAGATCTCTCCCGTCACCGACGGCCGCGACCACCTCGTGATCGCGCCGGGTGATGAGGGCGACGAGCCCGTCACGCAGGATGGCGGAGTCCTCCGCGATCACGAGCCGCATGGTCGTCAGGTGCCTTTCGTCGAGGGACAGGTCGCGCGCACTCGTGCCCGACGCCGTCCGCTCGCCCGCTGCCACCGGGCTCATACCCGCACGGGCAGGGTCACGGTGACCACCGTAGGCCCTCCGAGGGGGCTCACGAGGTCGAACGACCCGTCCACGGACCGAACCCGCTCCGAGAGCCCGGCCAAGCCGGTCCGCTGTCCTGAGGCATCCGGCTCGGAGAGCCGCGCGCCCCCGTGCCCGTCGTCGCGCACCCGCAGCCGAAGCTTGCCCGCCACCTCCTCGACGAGGACGTAGACGCCGGTCGCGCGCGCGTGCTTCGCGGCGTTCGTGATGAGCTCCGCGACGCAGTAGTAGGCGATGGTCTCGACCGCTGGTGCGGGGTCGACTCGCGGGTCCACGTCGACCGTGACCGGGAGCGGGGAGCGGGCGGCGAGCGTCTCGAGTGCCAGGGCCAGACCGTTGTCGAGGGCGGGCGGGTGGATGCCGCGCGCGAGCTCACGCAGCTCGACCAGGGCCTCCTTCGTCGAGGCGTGCGCGTTCTCCACGAGGCTCAGCGCCTCGGTGGTGCTCCCTCCGGCCGCGAGCTGCTCCTTCGCCTCGCCGAGCTGCATCGCGACCGCGACCAGTCGTGCCTGCGTGCCGTCGTGCAGGTCGCGCTCGATCCGGCGCAGCCTGGAGTCGGCGTCCTGCACCGTGCGGCCGCGCGACCGTTCGAGGGACGCGACGCGCAGGCTCGCCCGGGTGGGACCGAGCAGGTTGACGGTGAGCACGCGGAAGAGCTGCGCGAACCCGTGCGTGACGGCGGCCCAGAACCACAGGAGGACGAAGGAGATGACGACGAGCCCGATGTGACGGGACGGCGTGTCGACGAACCAGTCGGTCCCGAGCTGCGCGCCCTGGTGCAACGTCCCGTCGCTCGCCTGCTGGACCGGCAGCCAGCGGAACCACAACCAGTGCGTCATCCCGCCGAGGGACACGGCGAGGACCGTCGTGGACACGACGAACGAGAAGATCGCGAGGGGGAACGTGACGAGCAGGAAGGACAGCGCGCGCCAGCCCGGCCCGTCCGAGAGCCCGCCCCAGAGGGAGCGCCAGAACCCGGTGGGGCGGTCGTACGGCGTCGGGGGCGCGACGTCGATGTCGAGGAGGTAGCGCGCCATCTGGCGGTACATCCCGCCCCAACCACGCCCGCCGAGCGCGAGCGCACCGGACACGAAGAGACCCACCACCGTGACGAGCACGGCTGCGGTGAACGAGACCGTGAAGACCACGTAGGCGAAGCCGAACGGGGCGAGGATCACCGCGAGCCACAGGTAGCCGAACTCGCGCCAGGTCCGACGGTCGAACGGGGTGCGGACCAGCGAGACCCCCTCGCGGTGGTCGACGAACCGTGGGTCGGGCCGCGTGCCGGTGAACACCGGGATCACCGCACGCGCAGGAGCGCGGTCGGGTACCCCCGACGTCCCGGGGTCACCCGGTGGCGAGGCACCGGTCTGTTCGGAGGGCGTCACGATGGCCATGCTCCCAGTCTGGCCGGACGAGTCCCGTCCGCCCAGGGTGCGCACCGCCCGGCCGGGGTGGGGCAGACCCCCCGGCCGGACGATCCTGCTCAGTAGCGGTAGTGCTCGGGCTTGTACGGCCCCGCGACGTCGACGCCGAGGTACTCGGCCTGACTCTTCGAGAGCTCGGTGAGCCGGACCCCGAGCGCATCGAGGTGCAGGCGGGCGACCTTCTCGTCGAGCACCTTCGGCAGGCGGTACACCTGACGCTCGTAGGCACGCTCGTCCGCGGGGCGCGCGGCGTCGCCGTAGAGCTCGATCTGCCCGATGACCTGGTTCGAGAACGAGTTGCTCATGACGAAGGACGGGTGCCCCGTCGCGTTGCCGAGGTTGAGCAGCCGACCCTCGGAGAGCACGATGATCGACCGGGTCGCGCCCTCGCCGTCCGCGGGGAACGTCCACTCGTGGACCTGCGGCTTGATCTCGGTGCGGGTGATCCCCGGCGTCGCGGCGAGCCCCGCCATGTCGATCTCGTTGTCGAAGTGACCGATGTTGCCCACGACGGCCTTGTCCTTCATCGAGGCCATGTGCTCGGCCGTGATGACGTCCTTGTTGCCGGTCGTGGTGATGAAGAAGTCCGCCTCGCCGAGGACGTCCTCGATCCGGGCGACCTGGTAGCCGTCCATGGCGGCCTGCAGGGCGCAGATGGGGTCGACCTCGGAGACGATGACACGCGAGCCCTGCCCACGGAATGCCTCGGCCGCACCCTTGCCGACGTCGCCGTACCCGGCGACGAACGCGACCTTGCCGCCCATGAGCACGTCCGTGGCGCGGTTGATGCCGTCGGGCAACGAGTGGCGGATCCCGTACTTGTTGTCGAACTTCGACTTGGTGACCGAGTCGTTGACGTTGATCGCCGGGAACAGCAGCTCACCGGCCTCGGCGAGCTGGTACAGACGGTGGACCCCGGTCGTCGTCTCCTCGGTGACGCCGACGATGCCCTGGGCGACACCGGTCCAGCGCAGCGGGTCCGCCTCGAGCGCACGGCGCAGCACGCTGCGCACGACGTTCATCTCGTGCGTGTGGTCCGGCTCGCCCGGCAGCGTGTCCGGGGGCACGATGCCCGCACGCTCGTACTGCAGTCCGAGGTGGACGAGCATCGTCGCGTCGCCGCCGTCGTCGAGGATGAGGTTCGGCCCGGACTCGGCGCCCTCACCCGGCCACAGGAGGATCTGCTCGGTGCAGTCCCAGTACTCCTCGAGGGACTCACCCTTCCAGGCGAAGACCGGCACACCCTGCGGGTCCGCGGGCGTCCCCTGGCCGACGACGATCGCCGCTGCCGCCTCGTCCTGCGTCGAGAAGATGTTGCAGCTCGCCCAGCGCACCTCGGCGCCGAGCGCCGTGAGGGTCTCGATGAGCACGGCGGTCTGGACCGTCATGTGCAGGGAGCCGGCGATGCGCGCGCCCGCGAGCGGCTGCGCGGCGCCGTACTCTGCGCGCAAGGCCATCAGGCCCGGCATCTCGTGCTCGGCGAGGCGGATCTGGTGGCGGCCGGCCTCGGCGAGCGTGAGGTCGCGGACCTTGTAGCGACCGGGGACCTCGTCGAACGAGGCCCTCTCCTGGTCGGCGGTCGATGCTGCGGTGGTGGCTGAGGACATGGTGCTCCGAACCGAGATCTGTAGGTGTCGACCCAGCCTACCGTCGGCACGCCGACGGTGGCCGCTTCGTCCGGCGCGCGCCCGCGCGTTAACACGATTCCTTGACCATCTCAAGATCACAAGAGGGTAACGATTCGCCAGGGCCCCGAATCCGCAGGCCAGCCCGGGAATCCGGGTCAAGAACACGTCCTCGAACACCCCCGCCGGACGAGGGGTCGGTAGAAGTTCGGCCTGGAATAGGGCAGGGTTCATCAGTACCGATTGACTTCGGACCAGCCTGAGGTCTCATGTGCCGCCCTGCGGCACTGGTTCGGGAACGGGTGCCGCGATCTGCGACACCGCCCCCGGAGCCTCGCTCCTTGCTCCCCTCTCTGGCGACGTCGCCGCCGGCATCCGCTGGCGCCGTCCGCCGGGGAGCGCGTGAGCATGGTCCCCGAACGGAAGGTGGCGAGAACCGCCCGCATGACCACCAGCACCGAGCCCGCACCCGCGGACGGCACGGGCGCCCCGGCCCCCGACCCGTCCACCACTCCCACGGACCGACCCACCGCGGTCAGCGTCCAGGGCGTCTACAAGGTCTTCGGGCGCAAGCCGGCCGAGGCCGCCCGTCGCCTGGAACAGGGCGCCGGCCGTGACGCGGTCAAGGCGCTCGGCACGGCCGCCGTCATCGACGCGTCGTTCGACGTGAAGCAAGGCGAGATCTTCGTCGTCATGGGCCTCTCCGGCTCGGGCAAGTCGACGCTCATCCGCATGCTCAACGGGCTGTGGAAGCCGACGGCCGGCCACGTCCTGCTCGGCGACGCCGACCTCGCGACCGTCAGCGCGACCCGGCTGCGCGAGCTGCGCCGGACCAGGGTGAGCATGGTCTTCCAGCACTTCGCTCTGCTGCCGCACCGCACCGTCCTCGACAACGCGGCGTACCCGCTCGAGATCCAGGGCATGGGCAAGGCCGAGCGACGCCAGAAGGCCCAGACAGCCCTCGACCTCGTCGGCCTCGGCGGCTGGCAGGACTCGCTCCCGTCCCAGCTGTCCGGTGGCATGCGTCAGCGCGTGGGCCTCGCCCGTGCGCTGGCCGCCGACACCGACGTCCTGCTCATGGACGAGGCGTTCTCCGCGCTCGACCCGCTGATCCGTCGCGAGATGCAGGAGCAGCTGCTCGAGCTCCAGCAGAAGCTCGGCAAGACCATCATCTTCATCACGCACGACCTCAACGAGGCCATGCACCTCGGCGACCGGATCGCGGTCATGCGTGACGGTCGCATCGTGCAGATCGGGACGGCCGAGCAGATCCTGTCGGACCCTGCGAACGACTACGTCGCCCAGTTCGTCGCCGACGTCGACCGCACCCGCGTCCTGACCGCCTCCTCGGTGATGGTCCGGCCGACCGCCGTCGTCCCGCTCGCCAGCGGGCCACGCGTGGCGAGCCGCACCATGCGCGAGGCACAGGTCTCCGCCGCGTACGTCGTCGACCGCCAGCGGGTGCTCCAGGGCGTCGTCCGGGACGACGACGCCGTGGCAGCTCTCAAGGCCGGCCAGGAGACCCTGGACGGGATCGTCCACGACGGGGTCGCGCCCGTGAGCGTCGACACGCCGCTCGCCGAGCTCTTCGCGCCCGCCGCCGAGTCGTCGCTGCCGGTCGCGGTGACCGACGACGACGGCCGGCTCGTCGGTGTCATCCCCCGCGTCACGCTCCTCGAGGCGATGGTCCCACCGGAGCAGGTCACCACCAGCGATCTCCCGGTGGACGCCGAGGACCAGCTCGTCACCGAAGGAGCACGCCCATGACCGACACGATGATCCCCCGGGTCCAGCTCGGCGACTGGGTCGCGACGTTCGTCGACTGGCTCACCAGCACCTTCCGGCCGGTGTTCGACGTCATCAAGACTGTCCTGCTGGCCGTCTACGACGCCCTCGAGACGGTTCTCCACGCTCCGCCGTTCTGGGTGGTCGCAGTCCTGCTCGCCGCCCTCGCGTACGCCGCGAAGGGCTGGCGGCTCGGCCTCGGCACGCTCGTCGGGTTCGTGGTCATCGCGAGCGTCAACCAGTGGGGCAACGCCATGGACACCCTGGCACTGGTCCTCCTCGCATCCGCGATCGCGCTGGCCATCGCGATCCCGCTCGGCATCTGGGCAGCACGCAACGACCGGGTGTCGGCGGTCGTGCGCCCCGTCCTGGACTTCATGCAGACCATGCCGGCGTTCGTCTACCTCATCCCTGTCGTGACCATCTTCCTCACCGGAGCAGTCCCCGGGATCGTCGCCACGGTGGTCTTCGCGCTCGCCCCCGGCGTCCGGTTCACCGAGCTGGGCATCCGCCAGGTCGACAAGGAGGTCGTCGAGGCGGGCCACGCGTTCGGCTCGACCCCCGGCCGCATCCTGCGCCAGATCCAGCTGCCGCTCGCGATGCCGACCATTATGGCCGGCGTCAACCAGGTGATCATGCTCTCGCTGTCGATGGTCGTGATCTCCGGACTCGTCGGCGCCGGCGGACTGGGCGGCGACGTCGTCGCGGCCCTGCAGCGGATCAACATCTCGCTCGGCTTCGAGGCCGGCCTCTCGGTCGTCATCCTCGCCATGTACCTCGACCGCGTGACGTCCGCGCTGAGCTCGCGCTCGCCGGTCGCCAAGGCGCTCGCCACCACGTCGGCATGACGCCCGGGCCGCCGTCGGCGGCGTCGGGCCTCATCGCCCTCTGCAGCACCAGCACGACCCCAACCCAGGCGAGCACCCTTGCCCGCCGCAGGAAGGAACACATGTCCCCCGCACGCAAGCACACCTCCGCCGGGCGCCGCACGGCTTTCGTCGCCGCGACCCTCGCCCTCGGACTCGGTCTGAGCGCCTGCGCCTCGGACGACACCGACGCCGGCGGCGACGCGACGACCACCGAGGGTGGAGAGTCGCAGGAGCTCAGCATCGCCATCCACTCGGGCTGGGACGAGGGCATCGCCGTCTCCCACCTGTTCAAGGTCATGCTCGAGGACGAGGGCTACACGGTCACGACCGAGACGGCCGACCCGGGCATCGTCTACACCGGCCTCGCCGGCGGGAACTTCGACGTGAACTTCGACATGTGGCTGCCCGCCACCCACGCCGACTACCTCGAGCAGTACGGCGACGACCTCGAGCAGCTCGGCGTCTGGTACGACGACGCCAAGCTCACCATCGCGGTGAACGAGGACGCCCCCATCGACTCGCTCGCCGAGCTCGCGGACAACGCCGACGTGTTCGGCAACCGCATCGTCGGTATCGAGTCCGGCGCGGGCCTGACCCGCATCACGCAGGACGAGGCCATCCCGGCCTACGGCCTGGAGGACATGGACTTCGTCATCTCCTCGACGCCGGCCATGCTCGCCGAGCTCAAGGGCGCGACCGACGCCGGCGACGACGTCCTGGTCACGCTGTGGCGCCCGCACTGGGCCTACGACGAGTTCCCCATCAAGGACCTCGAGGACCCCGAGAACGCCATGGGTGACGCCGAGGAGATCCACACGGTCGGCCGCACCGGCTTCGGCGAGGACTTCCCCGAGGTCGCGTCGTGGATCGCCGCCTTCGAGCTGACCGACGAGCAGCTCTTCTCCCTCGAGAACATCATGTTCAACGAGAACGAGGGCTCGGACAACGACGGCTCGGTGCGCGAGTGGCTCGAGCAGAACCCGACGTTCGTCGACGACCTCAAGGCTGCTGCCGGGGCCTGATCGCTCGCACCCGCCCGATGGCGATGGCCGGCTCCCCTCGGGGGCCGGCCATCGCCGTGCACAGGGCCATCAATATCCGGGAGAATTCGCCCCCGGGCTGCGGAATTCACCCGGCAGCGACGGCCCGACCACCCTCCGGTGGGCTCTAGTCTTCTGATCTGTCTGACCACGGGGGTCAGCGATGACGTCGAGGAGCCACCATGGCCCTGACCACATCGGCGGGGGCCACGACTCTCCCGCCGCGCCGCCCGGCCGCACACGCGGCCCGACGCACGACCACGGCGCTGGTCGCAGCGTTCGCTCTCGTCGTCGCCGGCCTCGGTTCGGCGCTGCCTGCCGCTGCAGACGACGACCCGCCCGCCGAGACGCTGACGGTGCTCGCCCCAGACGATCTGGCGATCACCGGCGAGCTGCGTGTCGGGAAGACCGTCATGGCGACGAGCTCGGCCTGGGACCCCGTCGACGCCGAACTCAGCTACGCATGGTTCGCCGACGACACCGAGATCGACGGCGAGACCGCTCCGGAGCTCACGCTCGCCCCCACGCACGTCGGGGCCACGATCGCGGTCGAGGTCACCGGGACCGCGCCGGAGCACACCTCAGCCACGACCCGGGCGACCAGCGAGGAACCCGTCGCGCCCGCACCGTTCACCTCGGCACCGACACCGAGCATCTCGGGAACGGTCCGGGTCGGCAACGCCGTCTCCGCGAAGGCCGGGACCTGGTCGCCCGATGCGACTCTGAGCTACCAGTGGAAGCTCGACGGCACTCCGCTCTCGGGAGCGACGACGTCCACCTACACCCCGACCGCCGCTGCCCACGGCAAGAAGCTCACGGTCACCGTGACCGGCAAGCGCACCGGCTACTCGACGGTCTCGACGACCAGCACCGCCACGACCGTCGCTGCCGGGAAGTTCTCCGGCACCCCCGCGCCGACGGTCTCGGGAACGGTCCGGGTCGGGAACAAGGTCACCGCGAAGCCGGGGACCTGGTCGCCCTCGGCGACGCTGACCTACCAGTGGAAGCTCGACGGCAAGGCGCTCTCCGGAGCGACGACGTCCACCTACACCCCGACCGCGGCGACCCACGGCAAGAAGCTCACGGTCACCGTGACCGGCAAGCGCACCGGCTACTCGACGGTCTCGACGACCAGCACCGCCACGACCGTCGCCGCCGGCACCTTCACCGTGGTGCCCACACCCAAGATCTCCGGGACGGCCCACGTCGGGAAGACCCTCAAGGCCTCCCCCGGCACCTGGTCACCCGCTGCAAAGGCGTCTTACCAGTGGAAGGCGAACGGCAAGGCCATCAAGGGGGCCACGTCGTCGACCTACACGCTCAGGGTGACCGACCACGCCAAGACGATCACCGTGACCGTCAAGGGCACGAGGACCGCCTACGCCTCGACGTCCGTCACGAGCAAGGCCACCGCCAAGATCGCCAAGCCGTTCACCAAGACCGTCGCACCGAGGATCAGCGGCACCGCACGTGTCGGCTCCACCCTCAAGGCCACCACCGGTGCCTGGTCGCCGAACGCCACGATCTCCTACCAGTGGAAGCGCAACGGCACGAACATCACCGGCGCCACGAAGTCCAGCTACAGGGTGGCGGCGGCAGACTACGGCAAGACCATCACCGTCGTGGCGACCGGCAAGCGGGCGGCGTACATCACGAAGTCGCACACGAGTGCAAAGACGGCGACCGTGGCAAAGCCCTCTCCGGCGATCACGAAGTCAGGCACGTACGCTGTGGGCAGCGGGATCGCCCCGGGTACCTACGTCTCCAGCGGCGGCGACTTCTGCTACTGGGAGCGGCGCAGCAGTGCGGGATCGTCCTTCTCCGGCATCATCGCCAACGACATCGGCGACGGGCAGCGCATCGTGACCATCAAGTCGACCGATCGCTACTTCATGACTGACGACTGCGGATCGTGGACGAGGCTGGTCGCGCTCGGAAGCCCGAGGACGACGATGCCCGGCGATGGGATCCAGGCGGTAGGAATCCACATCCGGCCGGGCCTCTACACCACGGCAGGTAGTTCCGACGGCTGCTACTGGGCCGTGCTCAGTGGCTTCAGCGGCTCGTTCAACGACATTCTCGAGAACGACTTCGCCTACGGTCGTCAGTACGTGGAGATCTTCTCCAGCGACGTCGGCTTCGAGTCCAGCGGATGCGGCACCTGGACTCGCGTGGGCTGACGAAGTACAGCTGTGGGCCGGCACTTCACCGAGGGCCGGCCCACAGTGCAACAGACCGGAGCGCGGGCCCCTTCGACCGCCCGACCTGCGCTCCGGGGAGTCGAGCGGTACGTTCACCCTGCGACGGGCGCTCACAAGGGCTTCCCGGGCACGGAACGTGGGGGCACGGATGAGGCATCGTCGATCTCGGGTACGGCTGGCACGGAGCGCCGTCGCCGCATTGGTCGCCTCGACCCTCGCGCTTGCCGTTCCCGGGGTCTCGGCGTCAGCGTCCGTCGGCGCCACGCCGGTGGCCACGCACCCTGACACCCCAGTCATCGACGACGAGCCGGTCCGCTACGACTCGCCGCTGGCCGACGAGGCGCCGTCCGGCTCCCTGCGACGGATGTCCGCGCCCGGCACGCACACCGCGCACGTCGTGGTGGTCGCCCCGGGATGGACGTCCACCTCGCAGGTCGAGGGCTGGGTGTCGGACGAGGCGGTCCACGATCTCGTCGACGAGGTCTCGTCCTTCTGGTCCGACCAGACGGGCGGCGCCGTGTCCTACGAGACGGGCAGCATCGAGCGGATCTCCCTGCCGAACGCGTCGTGCTCCACGACGAACAACATCCTGTCGTTGTGGGAGAAGGCCGGGGAGAGCCGCTACGGCACGGGCTGGTACAGCAACCGGACGTCGGGCCCTCGCCAGCGCGAGCACCTCGTGGTGCTCTCGCCGTACCGGGGCACGGACCTCGGCCGCACGACCTGTGGCGGCACCCTCGGTCTGGGGACGCTTCCGTCGACGCCGAGCACATCGAGCGGCGGCGTCGTGTTCGCGCTCCACGGCGGTGCGAACGCTTCGCAGTTCGACGACGGTGCCCACACCCTCGCGCACGAGCTCGGCCACAACAAGGGGCTCGAGCACTCGGGCTCGTTGTGGTGCTCCGGCAGCACGAACGACGCATCTCTGCGACCGCTCCCGTCGAGCTGCGGCTACCTGCCGTACGTCGACTCGTTCGACGTCATGGGTACCGCCTTGGCGCCAGGGGCCACGATCCCTGCACTGTCGACACCGGGCCGGGCCCGGCTCGGTGTCCTCGGCTCGGCCGGCACGACGGCAGGGGCGGGGGTCCGCACGGTCGACCTGTCACCCGTCGGCGGCTCCGGCAGCCGGCAGAGCGTGACCGTCATCGACCCGAAGACCAAAGACCGCTACTACGTCGAGTACCGCTCTGCCTCGACGCCGTGGCCCGGGCACCGCGTGAACCTCGCGACCGGTGGGCTCCCGCTCCGCTTCGACCACGGCGTCCGGATCCTGCGCCTTGCGCCGGCCACGACCTCGACGTTCTACCAGGGCGAGCAGGTCGTCCTCCCGCACGGCCCGTCGTCGGGCAGGACGTCGTACCTGCCGGTCGGGTCGACGTTCACCACCCGTTCGAAGGCCGTCTCGGTGACGACGCGATCCGTCGGCGCAACCGCCAAGGTCGACATAGCGGTCCGGAGCACGCCTGCGGTGACGGTCGCGGCAAGCCGCACCGGCACGCAGGTGCACCAGGACCCGAACGTGCTCACGATGACGGCGACCGTCGCCACGGTCGGCGGGGTCGTCCCGGCCGGGACGATGACGTTCACACGAGGATCGATGGCGCTCGGCCGCGTCACGGTCTCCTCGACGGGCACGGCGACGGTCCGGCTGCCCCGGTCGCTCAAAGTGGGCTCGCACACCGTCACCGCGACGTTCGTCCCGAGCAGCTCGTCGTCGACCACGGTGATGTCAGCCTCCGGCACCAGGTCCGTGCGCGTGACCAAGGCGACGCCGACGGTCACGGCCAAGCTCGCGAAGAGCACCGTCCGGACCTGGGAGAAGCCGAAGGTCACCGTCACCGTGCGGGCCACCGGGATCTCCCGACCGACGGGGAAGGTCTCCGTGTACGTCGGCAGCAGGAAGGTCCGGACCGCGACGCTCAGGGCGTCGGACCAGGGACGACTGACGATCACGCTGCCGGCCAGCACGACGCGGGGCAACCAGCGGATCAAGGCCCACTTCTCCGGGAACGACGTGCTCGTCGCGAGGTGGAGCCCTCGCGTGGACCTTCGCGTCGTCTGACGCCCCACCTGTCAGCGATCGGTCCTCATCGCCTCGTCGACGGCAGCCGCCACCTCCGGGCTCAGGCTCTCGGCGTAGGTCCTGGACAGGTGCCCGTGATCGAAGAACACGATCGCGCCACCCACCACCGGGTAGCACTCGTCGTCCGTGCACAGCATGTCGTTGAGGTCCGCCACGGTCACGAGGCCGCTCACGTCCTGGGCGCCCGCCTCGGCGAGCGGGTCACGCTCGAGCGCGAGACCGGTCGGGACCGCGCACTCCAGCGGGTCGTACGCGTGCTCCGCGACGCAGTCCGGCACGCTCTCCGGCCACGCGGGCGTGTCACGCAGCACGAGGACGGGGGTCCCGCCCGCCGTGACCTCCGCCAGGACGCGGGCGTAGGCCTCCTTGGCGACGTCACCGCGATCGTCGGGGTCCACACCCTCGATCTCCCGGAAGGTCCGGTTCGACATCACCACGAGGTCGTAGCCGCTCGACACCTCGTCCGTCACCCAGTCGTTCCACCCCAGGCAGTTGTCCGTCGCCTCGTCGGTCCCCATGTCGAGCGGCACGTCCACGGTGTAGCACTCCGAGACGAGATAGGTCGTCAGGGACCAGTCCCGCTCCTCGACGAGCTCGGTGAGCGGTGGCTGCCAGTGCCCCGCGTGCGAGTTCCCGACGAGCGCGACCCGGGTCTGTGCCACGTCGAGGCCGTAGGTGCACGTCCGGCGGGAGTCGAACGGGGTGTTGTTCCAGCACCCGTCGGCGTACACGTCGGGCTGGTCGTCCTGCACCGACAGCGGCGGCGTCACGAGGTCGTCACCCGGGAAGGTGCACTCCGGGTCGCGCGCCGCCGCGGCGGCGAAGCACGACGGCGGGTCCTCCAGCGCGGACTGCATCGCCACGTCCGCCGCGCGCTCGTCCGCCGCGGCCTTGGCCGACATCGCGCTCGCACCCACCACGACGACCAGCGCGCACCCGACTAGCACACCGAACGTGGCGAGGCGGCGGCGCGTGAGCAGCCGGCTGCGCCGCACCGGGTCCTCCACGAATCGCTTGCTCGCCCCGGCCAGCGCGCACGCGACCACCAGGAGCACGAGCTTGTCCGCCCATCCCAGCCCTCGCCCGAGGACGAAGGGCGTGATGACGATCAGCGGCCAGTGCCACAGGTAGAGCGAGTACGAGACGTCGCCGAGCCACGCGACCGGGCGTGCGCCGAGCGCCGCGCCCGGTCCGCCCCGCAGCCCGTCCGACGCGGCCACGAGGACGAGCAGCGTCCCCACGACCGGGACGGCCGCGGCCACCCCGGGGAAGGCGGTCGAGGCGTCGAACGTCGCGACGGCGTACGCGATCGCCCCCAGACCGGCCCATGCGAGCGCGGCACGGGCCGCGGACGGCATACGCGCCACACCGAGCGTCCCGACCGCGGCGAGCAGCCCGCCCGCGGCCAGCTCCCACACGCGCGTCGTCGACACGAAGTACGCCCGCGCGGGATCGGTCGCAGTGAGGTGCGCCGACCACGCGAGCGACACCGCGACGACCACAGCGATACCGACGGCCGGGTGGAGCACGCGGGTCCGGCGTCGGGCCGCGAGCCAGACGAGGACGGCGAGCAGCAACGGCCACACGACGTAGAACTGCTCCTCGACGGACAACGACCAGTAGTGCTGGACGGGGGTGTGCAGCTGGTCTGCGGCCAGGTAGTCGGTGGCGGACTCCGCGAGCGCCCAGTTCTCCACGTAGAGCGCGGCCGCCGTGACCTCCCGGGCGACGGCGCTCAGCACCGTGGCGGGCAACCAGATCGCGCTCGCGGCGAGCGTGGCGACGAGCACCACGGTGGCCGCCGGGATGAGCCGCCGGACGCGCCGCGCCCAGAAGGTCAGCAGGTCGCCGACCGACCGGACCGGGGTGCGCAGGAGGTGGCTCGTGATGAGGAAGCCCGAGATGACGAAGAAGACGTCGACACCCACGTACCCGCCGGTGAGGCGGTCAGGCCACAGGTGGTAGACGAGGACCGCGACCACGGCGACGGCCCGCAGGCCCTGGATGTCGGCACGTGCCGGAGTACCCGGTCGGGGCTCAGGACGCGATACCACCGCGGGGACGCCGAGCTCCGCTCCAGTGCGCTGGGTCATCCGATCCTCTCGTGCGGCGTGTGAGCAGGCCGGGCTCACCCTTCTACGGTACCGGCGCCCGTGCTGCTTGCCCGCCGACGAGCGATCGTCCCCGCGCCGACGCGTGCGGGACGGAGCGCTACCCCTCGAACGGGCCTGTCACCGTCGGACCCGGAGCCCGAACGACGGACGCGGCCGGTACCGCCGCACGCTCCGCGGAGCCCGCCTCGGGGACGGGCAGGTCCACGGGCATCCGGGTCCCGTAGGCGTAGCCGACCGGCTCGTCCCCGCGCAGCAGCGGGCCGGCCTGCTCCGGCACGACCTCGTGGTGCTCGGCCGCGACCTCGGCGACGATCCTGGCGGCCTGCGCGCGTGGTAGGTCGATCGCGGCGCGGACGATCGTCTCGACTGCAGGGAAGGAGGTCGTGCCGTAGGCGCCACGCAGGACGACGAGACGCTTGAGCACGCGGGAGTCCACCCGGTCGACGAGCAGTGAAGGATCGAGGTGGTGCAGCGCGTGGCACATGGACGCGAAGTGCGTCGGGGTGCCGACACGAGGAGACCACAGCGCGAGCCCGGTCCGCTCGTCACGAGGCGCGGTCTTCGCGTGCTTGTGCAGGCCGGTGGTGTAGCGAGCCGTGAACATCGTCTGGTAGTCGAAAGAACCGTCGACGTAGCCGCGGGAGAGCCCGAACACCGCGTACTCGAAGCACTTCTTGCAGTCGTAGCACCAGCGTCGGCCCGGCTGCGGCTCTCGCATACACATCACCACGCCGTCCAACGCCGCGGGATAACGCTCGAGGAGGGTCGCGAAGGAGAGGTACTCCGAGACGGCGTAGTGCGTCGTCGACAGCTCCAACGGACGGCCGAGGCGTACCTCGTAGTAGTCGCTGAGCGTCTCGAGCCACTCGGGCCGCAGCCGACGGTTGCCCCACATCGCCGGTTTGCCCACTCGGTCCTTCACCCAGTACCCGCCGGCCGTGTGACTGACCGTCGCGGCCGCGCAGTCTGCGGCGATCAGGCCGGCCAGCGCGGCACCGAAGTACAGCAGGACACCAGGCCGGACCTTGGCATGCGCCCGCAGGTTGGCGATGAAGTCGGTGCGGACGACCTTGATCTCGGCCCCGCGGCGACGCAGCGGTGCCAGGATCTGCCGTTCGGCACGACGCTGGGCCTGCGACGACGCACCGCGTCGTGCCGAGAACGGGTGCACCATGTGCACGAGCAGGACGCGGTCCGCGCCGAGCTTCTCCGCGAGAGCTTCGTAGGCCAGCGTCGAGTCCTTGCCGCCGCCGAACATCACCGCGGTCCGGCCTGCAGACGATCCACGACGAGGCAAGCCCTCGAGCGTGACGGGAGCGTCGTCGCTCAGCGGCCCGACCGTCATCGTGTCGAGTCGGTGGTAGGCGAGCCACCACTCCACGACGGCTCGAGGCATCGACATCGGCAGGCGGACCGTCGCGGCCGGGTCCTGCACGGCCCACACCGGGAGCTGCAACGCGAGGAAGTTCTCGAGCAGCAGCTCGCGCGGGATGCCACGCAGGGAGGTCCCGGGGAACGAGACCGACCAGCGGTTGCGGCGCTGCGTCGTCGTCGGCTCGGACAGCTCGAACCTGAAGTGGACACGGTGCCCCCACACACGCGGCGGTGCGACGACGACGTCCATACGACTGCTCCTGCTGTACGACGGGACCGGGGTCCCTCGAGATCGTTGGGGGCGCAGCCTAACACCCCACCTGCGGGGTCACAGTGCCCGCGCGTCGCCCTCCAGCAGCACGGGGATCCCGTCCCGCAGAGGATAGGCGAGCGGCCGCTCGGTGTCGGTCGAGTGCAGCTCGGGCTCGCCGTCCGGACCGGTGGCGTCGACGAGGATCGCGCCGGTGACGGGGCACCGCAGCGCGGCCCGCACCCAGGGGTCGATGGTCAGCTCTGCGCTCATGATGCACTCTCCTCGGTACCGTCGGTCGCACCGGCGTCGGCCGGTGCCTCGCGCACGAGCGACAGGACGTCGTCGCGCACCTTCTCCATGATGTCGACGTCGGCCGCCTCGACGTTGAGCCGCAGCAGCGGCTCGGTGTTGGACGCCCGGAGGTTGAACCACCACTGGGGGTGGGCGTCCCAGTGCGAGACGGTCAGGCCGTCGAGCTCGTCGACGTCGACGGGCCCGGCGCCCTGCTCGGTCACGTACGCGGTCACGACCCGCTCGCGCGCCGCCGCGACGTCCCGCACCCGCGAGTTGATCTCGCCGCTCGAGACGTACGGCTCGTACATCTCCGCGAGCGCCGACAGCGGGTGGGGCTGCGTGCCGAGGGCGGCGAGCACGTGCATCGCCGCGAGCATGCCGGTGTCGGCGTAGAAGAAGTCGCGGAAGTAGTAGTGGGCGCTGTGCTCGCCGCCGAAGACGGCGCCGTGCTCGGCCATCTGCGCTTTGATGAACGAGTGCCCGACGCGGGTGCGCACGGTCCTCGCGCCCGCGCCGCCGAGGAGGTCCGGGACGGCGCGCGACGTGATGAGGTTGTGGATCACGGTCGGTGTGCGGCCTGCGGCGAGCTCGGTGGCGACCTCCCGCAGCCCCACGAGCGCCGTGATCGCGGACGGGGAGACGGGGTCGCCGTGCTCGTCGACGACGAAGCACCGGTCGGCGTCCCCGTCGAACGCGAGGCCGAGGTCGGCGTCGTGCTCGACGACCGCGGCCTGCAGGTCGCGCAGGTTCTCCGGGTCGAGCGGGTTCGCCTCGTGGTTCGGAAAGGTGCCGTCGAGCTCGAAGTACAGCGGCACGATGTCCAGGGGCAGGTGCGCGAGGCCCGCGCCCGTGCCGAGCACGGCAGGCACGGTGTACCCGCCCATCCCGTTGCCGGCGTCGATGACGACCTTGAGCGGGCGGATCGCGGACAGGTCGACGAGCGACCGCAGGAACGCGGCGTAGTCGGTGAGCATGTCGCGTTCCGTCACCGTGCCCGGCGTGCCCGCGACGGGCGGGAAGTCCTCGCCGAGGTACTGCTCGGCGAGCCGGCGGACCTCGGTGAGGCCCGAGTCCTGACCGACGGGCCGTGCGCCCGCGCGGCACAGCTTGATGCCGTTGTACTCGGCCGGGTTGTGGCTCGCGGTGAACATCGCCCCCGGGACGCCGAGGGCGCCCGAGGCGTAGTACAGGCCGTCCGTGGAGCACAGCCCGATACGGACGACGTCGACCCCGGCGTCGGCCAGGCCCTGGGCGAACGCGTCCACGAGCGCCGGGCCGGAGTCCCGCATGTCCTGCCCGACGACGGCACGCGCACGGCCGTCCGCCCCGGCCTCGGTGCCCACGCCGTCGGGCACCTGACCGACCTCGGGGAGGACGACGGCGTGGGCGAAGGCCACGCCGATCGCGTGGGCGACGTCAGGGCCGAGCTGGTCCGGGACGGTGCCGCGGACGTCGTAGGCCTTGATGAGGTGCGAGAGGTCGATGGTCACGCGGGCCAGCCTAGCCGCGGGGTCGCTACTGCGCGTTCGCGGCGTACCGGGCCTCGGTGGCGGCCTTCGCCGGGCGCCACCACGGCTCGTTGTCGCGGTACCAGGCGACCGTGCGTTCGAGCCCGTCGCGGAACCGGGTGTACCGCGGGCGCCAGCCGAGCTCGTCGCGCAACCGGGTGGCGTCGATGGCATAGCGCAGGTCGTGGCCGACGCGGTCGGCGACGAGGTCGAGGTCGTCGGCGGGGCGGCCGAAGATCTCGAGGAGGTCGGCCACGACCTCGCGGTTGCTGCGCTCGCCGTCGGCACCGATGAGGTAGGTCTCCCCCGGTGTGCCGTGGTCGATGACGGTCCAGACGGCGTCGTTGTGGTCGGCGACGTGGATCCAGTCCCGCACGTTCGCCCCGGTGCCGTAGAGCCGCGGTCGCACCCCGTCGACGAGGTTGGTGATCTGCCGGGGGATGAACTTCTCGACGTGCTGGTAGGGCCCGTAGTTGTTGGAGCAGTTCGTCAGGGTCGCCCGGACGCCGAAGGACCGCACCCAGGCACGCACGAGCAGGTCGCTCGAGGCCTTGGTCGACGAGTAGGGCGAGGACGGGTTGTAGGGGGTGTCCTCGGTGAACCGTGCCGGGTCGTCGAGCTCGAGGTCGCCGTAGACCTCGTCGGTCGAGACGTGGTGGAGCCGCACGCCGTGGCGGCGCACGGCCTCGAGCAGCGTGAACGTCCCGACGACGTTGGTCCGGACGAACGGCGACGGGTCGGTCAACGAGTTGTCGTTGTGCGACTCCGCCGCGAAGTGCACGACCAGGTCGGTCTCCGCGACCAGGCGGTCCACGAGGTCGGCGTCGGCGACGTCGCCCACGTGCAGGGTGACCTGGTCGCGCACGGGCGCGAGCGACGACGCGTCGCCCGCGTACGTGAGGGCGTCGAGGACGGCGACCTGCACGTCGGGTCGCTGGGCGACCGTGGCGTGGACGAAGTTCGAGCCGATGAAGCCCGCACCACCGGTGACCAGGACGCGCACTCGGACCTCCTCGGCCGACAGGGTCGACCCATGGCTGCAGGGACCTGCCGAGTCTATCGACGGGAAGTCTCCGGGGCGCCGCCCTGCGGCGACCGCGACGCTCTCCTCCCGGGTTTCACCCGCCGTCGAGGGGTCGCCGTGTGAGAACCTGCCAGGATGAAAGGGATCATCCTGGCAGGCGGCTCCGGCTCACGCCTGCACCCGATCACGCTGGGTGTGAGCAAGCAGCTCCTGCCCGTGTACGACAAGCCGATGATCTACTACCCGTTGTCGACCCTGCTGCTCGCCGGCGTCCGGGACGTGCTCGTCGTGACGACCCCCCACGACGCCGATGCCTTCACCCGGCTCCTGGGCGACGGGTCTCGGTTCGGCATCTCGATCTCCTACACCGTCCAGCACGCGCCCGACGGTCTGGCACAGGCGTTCGTCCTCGGCGCGGACTTCCTCGGGACCGAGCGGGCCGCGCTCGTCCTGGGCGACAACATCTTCTACGGCCCCGGTCTCGGCGACCGGCTGCAACGCTTCAACGACGTCGACGGCGGTGCGATCTTCGCCTACCGCGTCAAGGACCCGACGGCGTACGGCGTCGTGGAGTTCGACGAGGCCGGCCGTGCGCTGAGCATCGAGGAGAAGCCGCAGCACCCGCGCAGCCGCTTCGCGGTCCCCGGCCTGTACTTCTACGACAACGACGTCGTGGAGATCGCGCGCAGCCTGAGGCCGTCGGCACGCGGCGAGTACGAGATCACCGACGTCAACCGGCACTACCTCGCCGCGGGTCGGTTGCAGGTCGAGGTGCTGCCCCGCGGTACGGCCTGGCTTGACACCGGCACGCACGACTCCCTGCTCGAGGCGAGCGACTACGTGCGCACGATCGAGAACCGGCAGGGCCTGAAGATCGGGTCTCCCGAGGAGGTCGCCTGGCGGCGCGGGTTCCTCTCGGACGACGAGCTCCGCGAGCGCGCCGAGCCGCTGCGCACGTCCGGCTACGGCACCTACCTGCTCGAGCTCCTGGAGCAGTAGACGCCCCCGAGCAGCCCCCGGCGCACCGGACTGCTCAGAGGTCGTGCAGCACGTCGCTCGCGGCGAGCTCCCAGCGCTCGCGCCAGTCGCCGATCGGTGCGAGACCGACCGCGCGCAGGGCGTCGTGCCCGAGAACCGAGAACGGGGGGCGCCGGGCGGGCCGTACGAACGCGTCGCTCGTCGTCGGGTGCACGGCGGCGAGCGACGTGCTCGTGCGGCCCTCGGACGCCACGACCGCCCGGGCCAGGTCGAACCAGCTCCCACGGCCCGACGACGTCGCGTGGTACGTCCCGGCCGGCGCCCGCGCGGCGACGAGGCGCACCATCAGGTCGGCGACGTCCCGCGCCCACGTGGGCTGGCCCACCTGGTCGTCGACAACGTCGAGACGATCACGCGTCGCGGCGGCGCGGGCGATCGTCCGGGGGAAGCACGCTCCGTGGCGGCCGTAGAGCCAGGCGGTGCGGAGGACAAGGGCGTCCGGGTGCTCCGCCCGCACCGCCCACTCCCCCGCGAGCTTGCTCCGCCCGTAGGCGGTCCGAGGCGCCGCGAGGTCCGTCTCGGCATAGCCGGGGCGCGCGCGCCCCTCGCCGTCGGGCTCGCTGCCATCGAGATCCCCACCGTCGAAGACGTAGTCCGTGGACACCTGCACGAGCCGGGCGCCCGTCCGCGCGGTCGCCCGCGCGAGGACCTGCGGCCCGACGGCGTTGACGGCGAACGCGTCGGCCTCGTGGGCTTCCGCGCCGTCCACGTCGGTGTACGCGGCGCAGTTCACGACGACGTCAGCCCCCGCGACCGCGCGCGCGACCGCTGGGGCGTCGGTGATGTCGACCGCCGACCGCGTCAGCGCCTCGTGGGACGCCCCGCGGGCAGCGAGCAACCCGACCAGCTCGGTGCCCAGCAGGCCCCCGGCGCCCGTCACCACCCAGTGCACGCGGCCTCCCCTGATGCCTGTCCAGCGGACCTCTGTCCGGCGGACGTCCGGTCCGGTCGCCGTGTCCGCTCGCGGGTATCGTCCCACGTGGCGCCCGACCCGCGGGCGAGGTTGGCCCGACCAGCCGTATCGAAGGAGCGCACGTGCAGATCCGCGAGCTGACCGTCCCCGGCGCGTGGGAGATCCTCCCGCGCCAGCGTCCCGACGACCGCGGCACCTTCCTCGAGTGGTTCAAGGACGCCGCATTCGTCGCCGCGACCGGGCGCCCGCTCGACCTGCGGCAGGCCAACGCGTCCGTCTCGCACGCCGGCGTGGTCCGCGGCGTGCACTTCGCCGACGTCCCGCCCGGACAGGCCAAGTACGTCACGTGCGTGCGCGGCGCGGTGCTGGACGTCGTGGTCGACGTGCGGGTCGGGTCCCCCACGTTCGGGACCTGGGACTCGGTCCTGCTCGACACCACCGACCGCCGCGCCGTCTTCCTCGGTGAAGGGCTCGGGCACGCCTTCATGGCGCTCGAGGACGACTCGACGGTCGTCTACCTGTGCTCGACCGGCTACGCCCCGGAGCGCGAGCACGGCATCGACCCGACCGACCCGGAGCTCGGCATCGACTGGCCGACGACGGACCTCGCCGGACGACCCCTCGTCCCGAGCTTCTCCCCGAAGGACGCGCAGGCGCCGACGCTGCGGCAGGCGGGGCACGACGGCGTCCTGCCGCGCTGGGCGGACGTGCGGGAGTACGTCAGCGGGCTGGGTCCCGCGAACGGGAAGGACTGAGCCTCAGTCGCCCTCGACGCGCAGGACCCGCAGGTGACCCCGGCGACCGACCTCCGTGACGTCGGCCGGCTCGGCCTCAGGACGTGACCTGCCCGCCTCGCGGACGGCGTCGGCGAGGGCCGAGAGGTCGTCGTCGCTCGGACCGGTCTCCACGAAGTGCGGCGAGAGGCGGACGACCTCCCAGCCACGGGGCGCCGTGAGCCGCTCGGCGTGCTCCGCGCACAGGTCGTAGCTGTGGGGCTCCGCAAAGTGCGCGAGCGGCCCGAGCACGGCGGTGGAGTCCGCATAGACGTACGTCAGAGTCGCGACGGACGCGTTGGTGCACGCCGTCCGGGAGCACTGCCTGACCGATCTCACGTGGTGACCCTACGCCCTCGCCGCGCCGGCGCGTCCCCGCACACGCCGTCGTCTACCGTGGGTGGCATGCCAGGCTTCCCCGTCTCGCCCCCCGGTGGCCCGTCCTCCCGCCGCCCGCGCGCCGTGCGGGCCGGTGTGCCCGCCGCGCTCGCGAGCCTCGAGATCCCTCCCCGCGGGCCCGACGGCGGCGACGGGCCACGGCGCCGCGACCGTCGCGGGCGCGGCATCCGCGGACCCCTCCTGCCGCCCTCGGCACCCGCGAACCGCACCCGCGCCGAACGGTTCGACGAGCACGTGCTCGCCGCCGTCGAGAAGCTCGAGCGCACCTGGGGACGCGCCCTGCGGGGGACCGAGTTCGCCGTCGAGGACGTCCCGCCGTCCGACCCTGCGCCGTGGGAGGACGCCGGGGTGCCGCTCGGCCGGTTCTTTCCTGCGGAGGCCGGTCAGCCGGCGCGGATCGTCGTCTACCGCCGCCCGGTGGAGCAGCGGGCGCTCGACGCGGAAGACACGAGCGACCTGGTCCGCGACGTCGTCGTCGAGCAGGTCGGTCACATGCTCGGGCGCAGCCCCGAGGAGATCGACCCGGGGTACCTCGGCGGGCACTGACCCTGCCACTCGGCTGCCACTCGGCTGCCGGTCGGCTGCCGGTCGGGTCAGCCCAGACCGGCCGTCTCCGTCGCCCGCACGTCCACCGTGTCGAGGCCCGGCGCACCGGGCACGGGCAGCAGGACCGAGATCAGGCCGCGACCCGGCCCGTCCGCGGCGTCGGACTCGTCGGCAGTCTCGTCGGCCTCTTCACCACCGGTGTCACCGGAGGTGTCGTCCGGCGCGTCGCCCCGGTCCACAGGCTGAGTGACCTCCGGACCCGCCTCGGCGACCACCGACCACACCGCCCGCACCGCGCCCGCGCCGGTGGCAGCGCCCGGCCCGGTGACCTCGAGCGTCACGGTCGCCGGCTCGTCGCCGTCGGCCAGGTCGGCGGCGAGCACCGTCGAGGTCGTGCCCGCGGGAACCGCGAGGTCCCGCGTGCCGACGACCTCACCCGCCTCGTCGTACGCGCGCAGCGTGCCGCGCAGGGTACCGGCCGCGCCAATCCCGGACTCGTCCGTCCCAGCCCCGTCAACCCCGGCAGCCCCATCGACCTCCGCACCGTCGGGAGGACCGGTCGGGAGCGGCACCGCGCCCACGACCACCTCGGACCTGGTCCCCGGCAGCAGGGCGACCTGGCTCCGGCCGACGGTCTGCTCGGCGTCGCCGCCGGTCTCGACCGCGGTGGACGCGATCCACGCCCGGTCGACGGGTCGCCCGTCCACCAGCACTTCGGGGTCCTGGTCACCCACGCGGGAGACGACCGCCCCCGCGACGACGGGGACCGCCGATTCCACGGCGACGGTATAGCGACCAGGCGGCAGCCCGCCGAGCGAGACGTCGGAGACCACACCCGGGGTGAGCTCGACGACCTCCGCACCACGCAGCCGCACGAGCCCGTCCGCACCGTACACGCTGATCGTCACCGCCTCGCGGCCCTCCGCGCTCGACGCGTCGGTATCTCTCGGGTCAAGATCGCTCGGGCCGGGACCGCTCTCGCCCGCTGCGTCCTGATCAGTACCGCGCTCGTCACTGCTCGCACCGTCGTCAGCGTCACCCACGCCGGCTGCTCCCTCGTCCACCACGGCGTCGTGTCCCGCAGCGTCGTCCGCCGCGCCGTCGTCGTCAGTCGCTGCGTCGTCGTCCGTCGGCGCGAGCAGCCGGAGCTGGGGTGCGTCGGCGTCGTCGACGCCTTCCCCCGTGCTCACGACACCGGGCACCGCGAGGCTCGTCGTGGGCGCGGCACCGGGGACGACGAGGTCGACGCCGAGGGGCCGCAGACCGTCGAGCGTGGAGTGCTGTAGGTAGGCCGCCACGAGGCCACCCTCCGCCTCGAGGTTCACCACGAGGCGACGCTGCTCAGGGGCGGAGGCCTCGACGAGCACGACGATCTCCTCACCGGGCGCCACGAGGTACTGCCCGCCACCGGTCAGGGTCACGGGACCGCCGGGACCCCACATCGACGCGCGCACCGTCGCGGGTGTCCGGCCGGGGTTCTGCAGCACCAGCTGCGTGCTGCTGCCGATCTCGGTGCTCCCGCCCACGAGCCAGTGGCTGATCCGCGGTGCGGCGCAGCTCGCCGCTGCCAGCCCTCGCAGGTCGCCGTCCGTGGTGATCGAGCCGGCCGCCGCCGCCGCGAGCACCTCCGGCGCGGTCCCGGGCCGCGTGCGCAGCACCGATCCGGCGGTCACCTCGTCCTCGGTCAGAACGGCCGCGTCCGGGCCGTCGGCGAGGTCGCGCGGCCCGTCCCCCAGAAGGTCGGACAGCGCGGCCGTCGCGCCGCCGCCGACCAGCATGGCGGCGCGCAGGCTCGTCTCGGTCTCCACCGGCGCGGCCTCGAACTCGTCGTCCCCCACGGTGGCCGGGTCGGTGAGGCGTGCCGGGCCCGGGCACACGAGAAGCTGGTCCGCGGGAGGCACGGTCACCTGCCGGACGTCGGACCCGGTCGCGGCCGTGAGCCCGGCCGTGACACCGGCCGGCACGGGCAGCGCGCCCCCGACCGCCGCCAGGGCACCCGTCACGGCCACCGCGAGGACACCGACGCCGATACCGGCGATCCGTCGGGCGACGGGGCGGCCCGTGCTCTTCCTGCGCGTCACCACTACCTCGTTCCGGCCCTGCGACGCCCTGCGGGCACCGCGAGCAGCACGTAGATCATCAGGGTCACGCCGGCGGTGACCAGCCAGGGGGTGCGCAGCGGCTCGGTGTACTGCACGGCGAGGTGCCCGCCGTCGGCCCCGAGCTCGAAGGCCTGGAGTCCACCGGCCTCGACGCGCGGCAGCGACCTGCCGTCCAGCGTGGCGCGCCAGCCGGGCGCGGCGGTCTCCGCGAGGACGACCACCCGTCCCGCGGCCCCCGCCTCCACGGACGTCGAGACACGCTGGCCCGCTGCCGGGAGCGTCTCGACCGTCGTGACGTCGCGCGTCACCGAGCCGGCCGGCGCATCTCCGGGCGCGGCGGCGAGCACCCGTGCCCAGGCGGGCTGGTCGGTGTCCGTCCCGTCGGTGAGGCTCTCGGGCGCGACCCGCCAGATGACGCCGGACTGACCCTCGGTGACGCGCTCGAGCCCGGCGACCATGTCGAGGCGTGCGACCAGCTCGGCGCGCTGCTGCGTGTCCTCGCCGGCCGGGACGAGCACCGCGCCCACCGCGAGGTCACCGAGCCGGGGGGTGACGTCGTCCGCCGCGCCGGTCGTCAGCTCCGCGACGAGGGACGGCAGGGCTTCCTGGTCGGACCCGTCGTCCGTCAGCTCGCCGACCTGCACCGCGACCGCCGAGTCGAGGAGCTGAGGGCCGTCCCCTCGCAGGAGCGCGTACTCGACGACCGGGCCGTCGAGCTCCAGCGAGAGCACCCGCACGGCCCGGGGCGAGCCCTGCATCTGCTGGCCGACCGGGGGCACCACAGGCTCGGCCGTGACCCGAACGTCACCGACCGTCCCGCGCCCGCGGTCGAGACCGTCCAGGGCCCACGCGGTGACGGCGCCCACGGGGAGCGCGAGGACCAGGGCCGCGGCACCGGCGACGAGCGCAGCGCGGGCGCGCCCCTGCGGACCTGGCAGCAGGCCCTCGGCGACCCGGGCGCCCAGGAGGGCCGCGCCACCCAGCGCGAGCAGCACGAGGGAGAGGGCGGCGCCCGGCCATGCGGTGACAGCGCCCTCCCCGGTGGTCGACACCGTCGTCCGGCTCGCCAGCACGGCTGCGGCCAGCCCGACGGCCGCCACGCACCAGGCGACGGGAGCGCCTGGTCGGGGGCCGACGAGCGCCGCGAGCGCAAGCAGCACGACCGCGACGCCGAGGACGTACGGCAGGGCGGAGAGCACCGCACCGAGGACGTCACCGAGTGCCCCGTCGACGGGCTGCGCGTCCGTGAACCACGCGGCGGGGGCCACCGGTTGGCCGAGCAGCATCTGCCACGGAGCGGCGGGCACCTGGGCGAGCGGTGCACCGGGTTCGGCGAGCAGCGCCCGCCACCCGTCGTCGGTG
The DNA here is from genome assembly GCF_026163685.1 of Oerskovia flava. Taxonomy (GTDB): domain Bacteria; phylum Actinomycetota; class Actinomycetes; order Actinomycetales; family Cellulomonadaceae; genus Oerskovia_A; species Oerskovia_A flava. The sequence continues at coordinate 79,731 of NZ_JAOXSR010000004.1, read as the reverse complement.
CGCAGGGCGTGGACCCAGAAGGGTGCGAACGCCACGAGCGAAGGGATCAGCACGAGGACGAGGTAGCGGCGGTGCCTGCGCACCCCGAGCACGAGGAGCAGCACCACGACGACTGCCACGGGGAGCAGAACGGGCGCGCCCGCCACCGCCAGCGCGAGCGCGAGCCCGGACGCGGCGGCCGCGCCGAGCGAGCCGGGCTGCCGTGAGACGCGTGAACGTACCGGCTGCAGGTCGCCGTCCCCGGATGGCTGGTACGCGGGGGCGACGACGTCGACCCGGTGCACCCCGAGCGCGCGGAGGAGGCCGAGGGCGACCCAGGGCAGGGTCGCGTGCGCCACGAGTGCGCCGAGTCGCCCGCCGTCGAGAGCGAGCAGGAGCGGCGGCGCCGCGACCCACACGACCACGGCCCACGCACGCAGACCGACCGAGCGCGTCACCGCACCGGCCGCGAACCATGCTCCGAGACCGGCGGCGAGAAGGCTCGTCACGACGAGCGCGTTCACCGCGGTCTGGAGCGAACCACCCACGAGGAGGACCGCGGGCAGCAGGCCCGTCACGAGGGGGTCCGCCGGCGCAGGGACACCGAGCCCGTTCGTGACCCAGCCGCTCGTCGCGGCCTGCCACACGTCGCCCAGCGTGCCGCCCGCCACCAACAGCGCCCCGCCGACGAACCGACCGCCGTCGCCGACGGCCCCGGCAACGGTGCCGAAGACCAAGGTGGTGAGCCCGACCAGCGCGAGGGTGAGGGCGGCGAGCACCGCGCGGCGGCGCAGGGCCAGGCTCCGCAGCTCGGCCCGCTCGATCTGCGTCGGGGCGACGTACGTGCGTCGGCGCTCGGCGCGGGCCAGCCGGCGGTCGCGACGTTCGGACAGCACCTGACGCCACGTCCCGCGCAACGGTCGCAGCGTCCGGCGCGGCAGGGTGCTCGTCCGGCGCACCGACCGGCGCGCACGCAGCACGGCACGGGGCCGCAGCAGCGCCCATACGGGGGCCCACAGCTCGTCGCGCGCCTGGCCAGGTCGCTTCATCACGAGCCGGTACATGGCCTGGAACGGTGCCCAGAGCAGCGTCGCGACGACGACGACGGGCAGCAGCGCGCCCGGCACCGCGACGAGACGGGCGTGCAGCGCACTGCGGCGACGGACACCGTACGAGGCATCGGGGTCCGGGTCCGGGCCGGAGGAGCCGGCGTGCGCCCGCTCGCGCAGCCCGAGGAACGATGCCTGCGCATGGTAGACGACCGCGCTCGGCACCACGACGACCCGGTGGCCTGCGAGCCGTGCACGCCGGGAGAGGTCGAGGCCGTCGCCGAACGCACCGAGCTCGGGGTCCGTCCCGCCGAGGGCGTCCCAGACCGACCGGCGCACCAGCGCCCCCGCGAGGCCGACCGCCAGGACGTCCTCGCGAGCGTCGTGCTGACCCTGGTCGATCTCGTCCTCGTCGATGCCGGTCATCCGTCGCCCGAGGGGAGACGTCGTGTACCCGACGGACACGAGGACACCACCGCTGTCCGGCGGGCCCTCCGACAGGTCCCAGCGGCGCTGCTTGGCGCCGGCGACGGCGACGGCGCTCGTGTGCTCGACGGCGCGCAGGAGCTCGGCGAGCGCGTCCGGGGCGGGGGCGGAGTCGTCGTGCAGGAGCCACAGCCACGTGCTGGGCGCCTCGCCCGCGAGGCCGGCCCCGACGGCGTCACCAAAGGAGCGGGCCCGCGGGGCGGCGATGAAGCGGGCGGCCCCGAGCGGGAGCCCGTCGTGGTCGCCCGACGCACCGGACGTCGAGACGTCGACGACCGTGACCGAGTCGGGGGCGACGGACTGGGCGCGGAGCGCCGCCAACGTCTCGGCCAGGTAGGGCGAGCTCCCGCGGGTCACGACGACGGCGGCGACCGTCACCACGACGGGCAGCGCCCCCGTGACGGAGGCGACGACGTCGGGCACGTCCGCGCGCGCGGCGGGGCGGGGCGCGCCGGGCGCCGCGAGCCGCGAGGGGCTGGTGGTGTCTGAAGAAGTCATCCTGCGACGATCATGCGCCCCGGAAGGCGCGGCACCCGGGATTTGCGATCCCGGGCGTGTGCGGCCCGCAGCCGCGTCGTCAGACCACGCGCCGCTTCAGCTTGCGCCGCTCGCGCTCCGACAGCCCGCCCCAGATCCCGAAGCGCTCGTCGTTCTCGAGCGCGTACTCGAGGCACTCCGAGCGCACCTCGCACCCGGTGCAGACCTTCTTCGCCTCACGCGTCGAGCCGCCCTTCTCGGGGAAGAACGCCTCCGGGTCGGTCTGAGCGCACAGCGCCCGTTCCTGCCAGCCCATGAGCGAGTCGTCGATCGCGTCGCCGAAGAGCGGCAGCACCGGCGCCACCTTCTCCGGTTGACGGTCCATCTCCGAGGGGAAGGTCCCCTCGTCGTCCAGTATGTTCCACATAGCGCGCCCCTTCATGCCGTTTCAAGAAACTGCATTAGAGAAATTACACGCGTGTCATCCGCGTCCGTCAAGCCGAAATGTGCTAGCCGCGTGTGCATGGCGGGTGAAATCCGTGCGCACCTCGGCGCGGTGAGGTGACATGCACAGGCCTAGGCTGGGCGCCATGGTGACAACTCCCCATCTGCCCACCCACGTCTCTGACCTGCTACGTCTCCTCGGCAAGGACCCCGGCCGCCCACGCCTGACGTGGTACGGGGACGACGCCGAACGCATCGAGCTCTCGGGCGCGGTGCTTGAAAACTGGATCAATAAGACGACGAACCTCCTCGTGCAGGAATTCGACGCCGAACCCGGCGTGAGGATCGTCATAGACCTCCCCGTGCACTGGCGATCCGTCGTGTGGACGCTCGCTTCCTGGCGCACCGGGGCGACCGTCGTCCTCGCCGCCGGTCCGCCGCACGAGGATGGTGCGGCGGGCGACGTGCTCGTGACCGACCAGCCGTCTCGTGGTGCAGCGTACGACGCCCTGGTGGCGGTCGCACTCCCAGCGCTCGCCCGCAGGTTCGACGGCGACCTGCCTCCCGGCGCGGTCGACGCAGCGGCCGCCGTCATGACCTACGGGGACCAGATCGACTGGGCGCCGGAGCCCGACGGCGCGCTGCCCGCGCTCGAGCAGACGGGGAGCGACCTTCGCGTCGCGCACGCCGACCTCGTCACCTGGGCGCTGACCGACGACGAGCCGTCGCCCGGCTCGCCCTCGCCCGCCGCCCCGCGCGCGCTCGTCGCCGGGGACCAAGGGCTGGTTCCCGTCCTCGTCCGTGCCCTGGGGCTGTGGGCGGCCGACGGATCCGTCGTGCTGACGTCAGCCGCCACCGCCGGTGAGCTCGCCGACGACCCGGCACGCCGTCGACGCCTGGTGGAGGGCGAACGCATCAGCACCGGCGGCTGATGCCGCCGGTGCTGAGTGCCGGAGCTGCGGGGGCGGCCGTGGCGGGTGGCCGCGGGTGCTAGGGGAAGTCTGGCTACGGGCGACCCAGAGCGCGATACACCCAGCCGGCGGCCCGCCACTGCACCGGGTCCAGGACGTTACGACCGTCCAGGATGCGCTTGCCCGCGACGCGCGCACCGAGCTCCTCGGGGTCCAGCTCGCGGTACACCTGCCACTCGGTGAGCAGGAGAACGATCTCCGCGCCCTCGACGGCCTCCTCCCAGGAGGTCGTCACGTTCAGCTCGGGGTGGACCCGGCGGGCGTTCTCCACGGCCTCGGGGTCCGTCACCACGACGTCTGCTCCCTGGCGCGCGAGCTGTGCCGCGACGTCCAGCGCGGGCGAGTCCCGGACGTCATCGCTGTTGGGCTTGAAAGCAGCGCCGAGCACTGCGATGCGCTTGCCCGTGATCGAACCGTCCGCCACCTGACGGGTGAGGTCGACCATCCGGACGCGGCGACGCTCGTTGATCGCGTCGATCTCCTTGAGGAAGGCGACCGCCTGGTCCGCACCGAGCTCACCAGCCCGCGCCATGAACGCCCGGATGTCCTTCGGCAGGCACCCGCCGCCGAAGCCGAGGCCGGCGTTGAGGAACTTGCGGCCGATGCGGTCGTCGTGACCGATCGCGTCCGCGAGCTGCGTGACGTCGGCCCCGGTCTCCTCGCAGAGCTCGGCCATCGCGTTGATGAACGAGATCTTCGTCGCCAGGAAGGAGTTCGCCGCGACCTTGACGAGCTCGGCGGTCGCGTAGTCCGTGACGATGCGCGGCGTGTGCTGGGCGAGCGGGTCGGCGTAGATCACGTCGAGCTGGGTCCGTGCATGCTCCCCCTGGTCGCCCTGCGGGACGCCGTAGACCAGGCGGTCCGGGTGGAGCGTGTCCTTGACGGCGAAGCCCTCGCGCAAGAACTCCGGGTTCCAGGCCAGAGTCGTACCCGGCGCCTCGGTGGCAAGTCGGTCGGCGATGCGTGCAGCAGTGCCGACCGGGACGGTCGACTTGCCGACGACGACGTCGCCGACGGACAGGTGAGGCAGCAAGCCCTCGACGGCTGCGTCGACGTACCGCATGTCCGCGGCGTACTCCCCCTGGCGCTGCGGGGTACCGACACAGACGAAGTGCACCTCCGCGCCCGCCACGTCGGCCAGGTCCGTCGTGAACCGCAGCCGACCGCTCGCGACGCCTTCCTTCAGGAGCTCCGGCAGACCCGGTTCGTAGAACGGGGCGCGCCCCACGGACAGCGCGTCGATCTTCGCGGCATCGACGTCGACACCGATCACGTCGTGGCCCAGCTTCGCCATGCAGGCAGCATGGACGGCACCGAGGTACCCGCACCCAATCACGGAGATTCGCACATCTATCCTTCGTCGTCGGAACGTTGTCTGAACTGCTGGCGATCGCGCGCGGAGGACGCGGCAAACGCCTCGAGAGTATCCAGAAAGCTCGTGGCGTCACGATTCCAGTCGTACCGCTCGCGGGCGGCCGCGTGACCCCGGCGCGCCATCGCCGCACGGCCCGCCGGGTCGGCACGCAGCCCGTCGATCGCCTCCACCACCGCCGCGACGTCGTCGAAGCCCACGACGACGCCCGCCTGCGCGCTCTCGACGACGTCCACCGAGGTCGCGTTCGGAGTGGTGACCACCGGCAGGCCGTGCGCCATGTACTCGAGCACCTTGGTGGGCTGGGAGTGCGCGTAGTTCGGCTCGTCGTGCAGCAGGGACAGACCGGCGAGCGCACCGTCCAACCGGGCCGTGGCGACGTCGTTGGGGACGAACCCGCGCCAGTCGAGGACTCCCTCGTCGTCCGCAGCACGCAGTGCGGCGGCGACGTCGTCGGTCGCCGGCCCGATCAGCTCGACGCGCACGTCCCGCAGGCGACGGGCGACGTCGATCATCTCGAGCGCTCCGCGCGCGGCGGTCAGCTTCCCGAGGTAGACGACTCGTGGCTCGACGGGCTCTGCCGGCATCTCCGGCGGCACCCGGACCGAGTTGGGCACCACCGGGTGCGGCCGGGCGAACCTTTCGACGTACCCCGGCTCGGCGAGGATCAGGTGGAGGCGTCGTTCCGCCCACGCCTCGGCCAGCCGGACCGCGCGCGCCGCGACGACGCGCAGGACGCGAGGGATCCAGGAGCGCATGCCGACCGCGGCCGCGGTGTCCTCGTGGACGTCCCACACGACCGCGGTGCCCGCGCGGCGCGCGCGGGACGTCGACGGGACAGCGAGCAGCAGGTCGGGGTCGTGCAGGAGCACGACGTCGAACAGCGAGGACCGGGACCGCAGGAACGAGCGTGCTGCCCGTAGCGCTCGGACTCGACGACGACCGAGCGCGCGCGGCAGGTCGATGCTCCGGACCCCGGGCTGAGGGGCCCGTCCGTAGGCGGAGAAGGGTGCCGCGTACGTGACCGCGTAGCCCGCATCGAGCATCGCCCGGATCTGCCGGTGCCAGATCCGGGCGTCGAAGGGGTCGTGCACGACCGTCACGACCAGGACCTCCAGGCGGTCCCGTGGCACCATCAGCGCCGACCCGACCGCTTGCGGACCGCGGCCTTGTAGGCAGAGATCACCTCGTCCGACGGACCGTCCATGACGAGCCGTCCCTCGTCGAGCCACAGCGTCCGGTCGCACATCCGCTGGATGGTCGCTGCCGAGTGGCTGACGAGGAAGACCGTGCCCGCCTGCCCGCGGATCTCCTCGATCTTCTTCTGGCTCCTCGCCCTGAACTCCGCGTCACCCGTCGCCAGCGCCTCGTCGATCATCAGCACGTCCGGGACGGCTGCGGTCGAGATGGCGAACCGCAGCCGCGCGGACATCCCCGAGCTGTAGGCAGACATCGGGAGATCGACGAAGTCGCCGATCCCGGCGAACTCGACGACCGAGTCCATACGGTCCCTGACCTGCTGCGGGGTGAGCCCGAGGGCAAGGCCACCGATCATGATGTTGCGCTCACCGGTCAACGAGCTCATCAGCGCGGCGTTGACGCCGAGGAGCGAGCTGGTGCCATCGACGTAGACCTTGCCCGAGGCGGTGGGGATGAGCCCGGCCAGCGCACGCAGGAGCGTGCTCTTGCCGGCACCGTTGCGTCCCACGATCCCGATCGACTCACCGTGGTGCGCCACGAACGACACACCCTTGACCGCGTGCACCTCCGTGACCGCGCCCACGTGCCGCTGGCTCCGGTTGAAGGCGCGACGCAGCCGACCTCCGGGCTCGGTGTGGGCCCTGCGCTTGCCACCGAACACCCGGTACTTCACGTGGACGTCGTCGGCGATGAGCGAGGGGCGTCGCTCATCCGCGGCGACGGGACGTGGCCCGGTGTCGTCGATGCCGTCCTCGGCGTCGTCCAGGTCGTCGATGGCTGCGTTCTCCTCAGTCACGTCCGTAGCGCTCCTCGGCCTTCCAGAAGACGACGTAGCCCACCACGAGCAGCACGAACGCCCACGCCACACCTGCGATCCACAGCGTGAGATCGGCATCGAACTGCTCGAGCAGCGCCGAGCGCACCAGGTTCAGGTAGACCGCCACCGGCTGGTAGTACATGATCGCGCCGAGCACGCCCTCGTCGACGTACGTCGCGATCGAGTAGAAGACTCCCGAGACGTAGCGCAGGAGACGGATCGCGACCGGGATGAGGTTGCGCAGGTCCCGGGCCGAGACGACGACCCGCGCCAGGATGAAGGACGCCCCGCTCGTGAAGATCTGCGTGAGGAGGACCGCCGGGATCAACGTCAGCCACTGCCACGACAGGGGTTCCCCGGTGAAGAGCACGATGACGACCATCACACCCAGCGCGGGCAGGAGCGTGACGAGCTCGGCGAGCGTGACCGACAAGGGCAGGACCGCCCGCGGGAACTTCAGGGCACGGACGAGACCCGTGTTGGACAGGACGCTGTTGGCGCCCGCCTGCAACGACGAGCCGATGAAGGTGAAGATGAAGATCCCGATGACCAGGAACCCGGCAAAGTTGTCCACGCCGGCCGTCGTCGACAGCAGCACGCCGAAGACGAGGTAGTAGACGATGGCCAGCAGCAGCGGGTTCAGCACGCTCCACAGCTGTCCCAGGTAGTTGTTCTGGTTGCGGCTGTAGGCACGCGAGCTGGCGAGCGTCCAGACGAACGCGCGCCGGCGCCACAGCTCTCGGGTGTAGGTGCTGAGCTTGTCCCGCTCGCCCAGCGGGCGCAGGCCGTAGGACGTGGCGAGCTCGGCGAGCTCGCGAGATCCGTCCTGCGTCGGACCGTCGGAGGTCACAGACGGTGTGCCTGTGTCGAGGTCGTGACCCCCCGGGTGTCGAAGAAGCGCTGAGCACGCCCGGCGATCTCGTCCGCCGCGTACGACGCGTGGCTCTGGACGAGGATGACGAGGTCCGCGGACTCGACCGCGCGGTCGAGGTCCTCGACCCGCTGGAGGACGGAGTCCCCGAGTCGCCACTGCTCGACGTTCGGGTCGTGGAACGACAGGTCCGCCCCGTGCGAGCGGAGCGCCTGGGCGAGGGGCATGGCGGGCGACTCGCGCTGGTCGGCGATGTCCGCCTTGTAGGTCACCCCGAGCAGCAGCACCTTCGCGCCGTTCATCGCGAGGGCGTCGGCGTTGAGGATGTCCTGCGCGCGGCGCGCCACGTACGTGGGCATCGTGGCGTTGATCTCCTGCGCCAGCTCGACGAACCGGAAGGGGTAGCCGAGGCGTGAGCGCACGTTGTAGCTGAGGTAGTTCGGGTCGATCGGGATGCAGTGACCGCCGACGCCCGGGCCCGGGTAGAAGGCCTGGAAGCCGAAGGGCTTGGTCTTCGCGAGCCGGATGACGTCCCACAGGTCGATGTCGAGCTCGTGGCAGAACCGCGCCATCTCGTTGACGAGGGCGATGTTGATGTGCCGGTAGGTGTTCTCGAGCAGCTTCGCGGTCTCGGCCTCGCGCGTGCCCTTGGCCGGCACGACCGTGTCGACGAACCGCTCGTAGAAGTCGACCGCCACCTGCGTGCACGCGGGGGTGAGGCCACCGACGACCTTGGGCGTGTTCTTCATGCCGTAGACGGCGTTGCCCGGGTCGATGCGCTCCGGGGAGAAGGCGAGGTGGAAGTCCTGCCCGGCGACGAGGCCGCTCTCCTCGAGGATCGGGCGCAGCTCTTCCTCGGTCGTGCCCGGGTAGGTCGTGGACTCGAGCACCACGAGCGTTCCGGGGGTGAGCTGGCGGGCGACCGCACGCGTCGCGGAGAGCACGGCGCCGAGGTCCGGGCCGCCGTCCTCCGAGAGCGGCGTCGGCACGCAGATCACGGCGGCGCGGGCGCTGCTGATCTCCGACTCGTCGCTCGTCGCGCGGAACCCCTTGCCGAGCATCTCGCCGATGCTCTCGTCCGACAGGTCGTCGACGTGGGACTTGCCGGCGTTCAGTCCTTCGATGACGCGAGGGCTCACGTCGAAACCGAGGACCGTCAGGCCGGAGCGGATTGCTTCTTGTGCGAGCGGAAGCCCGACGTACCCGAGACCGAGCACGACAACATCAACGGACACAGTGGTGACTCCTCTAGGTGATGGCTCCGGAAAGCATAGCGCCAGGCGGTGCGGGCGCAGTCGTCCGCGCGCGGTGCTCGACCACGGTCCGCCAGGCTCGTCACGCAGGTGCGGTGTGACCCCTAGCCGGCGCCGCCTGCGGCACGGTACACCGTTTCGTAGGCCGATGCGGCGCGCCCCCAGGTCCGCTTCTCGAGCACCCACTCCCGGGCGCGTCGGCCGACCGCGGCCGCGGCGTCGGGATCCCCCAGGGCCGCCGACAGGACGCGCGCGAGGCCCTCGGGGTCGCCGGGCTCCGCGAACCAGCCCGTCACACCGTCGGTGACGATCTCCCGCAGCGGCGGCAGGTCGCTCGCCACGACCGGACGACCCGTGGCCATGGCCTCGAGGGGCTTGATCGGCGTGACCTTCGACGTCACCGGGAGGTCGAGCCGCGGGACGCAGAACACGTCGATGGCGGCGAAGTACTCCCGCACGGCGGCGTGCGGCACCCGCCCCACGACGTGGGCACGGTCACCCAGGACGTCGCGGGCCCGCTGCGCGAGCGCAGCTCGCTCGGGACCGTCGCCCACCAGCAGCAGGTGCGGCGTCCGCGGGCCGGCGGCCAACCGGCCCAGGGCGTCGACGAGGACGTCGACCCCTTCGTAGCGGTTCAACGTGGAGACGATCCCGGCGACAGGTGCGTCGTCCGGGATGCCGAGCCGACGGCGCAGGTGCCCCGGGTCGGGTGCCTCGGCGAGGAACGCGTCCGAGACGGAGTTGGGGACGACCGTCACCCGGGAGGCAGGTACCCCCCGAGCCCGGATGTCCTGCGCCATGCCCTCGGAGATCGTCACGACCTGGTCGGCGCGGAGCATCGCCTGCGTCTCGCTGCTGCGGGCGAGCCGGTACCGGTCGGAGGCCGGATCTCCCCCACGGCTGACCCAGGTCTCCTCGAGAAATCCACGGACCTCGTACACCACCGGCACACCGGTGCGCGCGCGAACCCCCAACGCCACCCGTGCGTTCAGGTACGACGAGTGCGCGTGCAGCACCCGCGGACCCAGGGTGCGCACCGTGCGGGTCAGCGTGTCGATCTCGGCGGCGAGCTGCTCGTCGGACCGCGCGGGCAGCGAGGTCGGCAGGTCACGCAGCACCCGGACGCCGTCGACGACAACTTCACAGGGCGCGTCGAGCCGGCCGGACGTCACGGGGAAACCTCGTCGGGGCGACACGACGACGGCCGACCCGCCCCGGACCTGCGCCGCCGCGATCCCCTGCGTCCGCACCGTGTACCCGGCCTGCACCTCCGGTAGTGCGTTGGTGACGACGTGGAGGACTGGCCCCGGTGTCTCTGCGCGCCGGTCGTCGACCGGTCCTTGCGCCACGTCCTCGTCGCGCGCCGGGCTGAGCACGGCGAGATCTCCGGCGAGTGCCCGGCGGACAGCCCTCTCTCCCCGACGCGGCGGATCGGTCAGCAGGTCGAGCGCGGCGACGACTGCACCCTCTGCGGCCAGCACGCGTGCTCCGGTAACACGACCTCGCGCGACGCTGCCCGGGTGGCGGACGAGGTCCCACGACGCCCGCGCTCCGGGCAGGTCGTGCAGGGCCAGCGCCACGCGCGTCGCCCGCACCGCGCCGACGTCGGAGCGCCGTGCCGAGCGGTCCAGCCGCCGTACGAGCTCGTCGTCCGTCCCGACCACACCGCTCGCCATCGCTCCGAGCGAACCCGGCGCCGACGCCAGCCGCCGGACGACCCGGGCAGGGAGCGTGCGCAGCACGCGCACCGCGGCGACGTACGGGTCCTCCTGCCACTGGTGCGCAGCGACCGAGCACGTGAGCGGCAGGTTGCGTGCGACACGCACCATCCGCTCGGGGAGCAACGACATCTCGTGACTATCCTCTCGACGTTCGGGGGGCGGCCGTTGCTCGGCGGAGCCCGTCGTCCGACTACCATCTCCGCAGGGAATCCTGCACAGGACCCTCTCGCTGCGTGCCCGGAAGACCGACGAACCCTCTGGCATCATGGCGACGACACCGCGATCCTAACGACGAAGGATGAGTATGGCCCCGACAGTCCTGCACGTGACCGGCGCACGCCCGAACTTCCCGAAGGCCGCACCGGTCGTCCGCGCACTCGCGGAGCAGGGGGTCGACCAGATCCTTGTCCACACGGGCCAGCACTACGACGACAAGATGTCCGAGGTGTTCTTCCGCGAGCTCGAGCTCCCGCGCCCCGACCTGAACCTCGGGGTCGGCTCCGGGTCGCACGGCGAGCAGACGGCACGCATCATGACCGCGCTCGAGGAGGTCTTCACCGAGCGCCGACCGGACCTCGTCGTCGTCTACGGAGACGTGAACTCCACGGTCGCAGCGAGCCTCGTCGCCTCCAAGATGCTCATCCCGACAGCGCACGTCGAGGCCGGGTTGCGTAGCTTCGACCTCACGATGCCGGAGGAGATCAACCGCCTGGTCACCGACCGGCTCTCGACGCTCCTGCTCGCCACGAGCCCCGACGCCGTCGCGCACCTGGGCAACGAAGGCGTCGACCCCGACAAGATCCACCTCGTCGGCAACCCCATGATCGACACGCTGCTGTCCCAGCTCGACCGGCTGGACGTGGACAAGGCACGCGCCGCGTTCTCCCTCGACGGGCCGTACGCGGTCGCGACGCTCCACCGACCTGGCAACGTCGACGACCCGCAGGACGTCAAGGAGATGGTGGCCTCGCTGCACGCCGTCGCGGACCTCGCCCCGATCGTGCTGCCGCTGCACCCCCGCGGGCGCGCCCGCCTGGAGGACGCCGGCCTGCTGGCCCACCCCGCGCTCAAGGTCGTCGAGCCCCTCGGGTACGTCGACTTCATGGGCCTCGTCCGTGGTGCGGCCTTCGTCGTGACCGACTCGGGCGGTGTGCAGGAGGAGACCACGATCCTCGGTGTGCCGTGCCTGACCCTGCGTCCGAACACCGAGCGTCCCGTGACGATCACCCACGGGACGAACCGCCTCGTCACACGCGAGAACCTGCCGCAGGTGGCGGCCGAGGTTCTCGCGGACGGGCGTCCGGAGACCTGGCCGGTACCGCCGCTGTGGGACGGCGCCGCCGGTGAGCGGATCGCCCGGGTTCTCGTGTCGTTCCTGGAGAAGCGTTGAACGTCTCCCGCCTCTCCTCCGTCGCCCGCACCACCGCGAGCCTCGCCGTCCACCCGCGCCGCTGGCCGGACGCGCGCAAGCACATCGGCCGCGCATGGCGTGGCCCGTCGGGGTCGGGGTCGGCCGGTGCGCCCCTCGTGGTGACCGACGGTCCCGTCCGCCGATCGGTGCGCGCGGTCGTGCTGCTCGACACCGCGCTCGTCGACGCCTTCGCGGTGGAGTGGCAGCAGACGTCGTGGCAGCCGGAGACCGACCTCACGGGGTTCGACGTCGCCGTCGTCCAGTGGCCCGCCGCACCCGGGACCTCGCCCGAGGACCTGGCGGCTGCCGCCCTGGCCGCGGACGTCCCCCTCGTTGTGTGGGACGTGGACGCCCCGGGACGGCCGACACACTCCCTCGCGGGGGCGAGCGTCGTCGTCAGGTCGGCGGGCCGCGCCGCCGACTACCCGGGAGCCGAGGTCGCCGGGGGGTACTTCCAGCCGCGCGCGAAGAACCCCGTCCGCGCCAAGGGACGCGCGGCGCGCTCCGTCACGCTCGACGTCACGCCCGACTCGACGACGCCCGGAGCGTTGCCCCGCACCGTCCAGCGGCGGGCCGACACCGTCGTGCTCACCGGGCCCGAGGACCGCTTCCTCCCGGCCGCCGCCGCAGCCGCTGCGACGGGGGCGATCGTCCTCGCCCCCGGCGCGCGGACCGACCTCCCGGCGGACCTCGTCGTCGTCGACGAGGACGAGCACCTGCCGGACGCGCTGGCCCGGCACACCGAGCTGCGGCGTCGGTATGCCCACAAGTGCCTGCGCGCGGCGCTCCGGGACCACTCGACGGTGGTCGCAGCGCACCGGTTGCTCGACGCGGCGAACGTTCCCGACCCCTACGCCGACGGCTCCGTCAGCGCGATCGTCCCGACGATGCGGCCCGCCCAGATCGGCCATGTGGTCGACTTCCTCGCGCGCCAGTCCCACCCCTCCGTCCAGCTCGTGCTCGTCGCCCACGGCTTCGAGGCCACCGAGACCACGCAGCGCCTGGCCGCCGAGCGCGGACTGGAGAACACCGTCGTCATCGAGGCAGACGCGTCGCTCTCCCTCGGGGCGCTCATGAACCTCGGCGTCGACGCGGCCGACGGTCGCTACGTCGCGAAGATGGACGACGACAACTTCTATGGTCGCGACTACCTCGCCGACCTGGTGCGCACGTTCGACTTCAGCGGCGCACAGGTCACGGGCAAGTGGGCACACTTCACGTACCTCGAAGGCTCGGGCGCCACGTTCCTGCGCTTCCCCGCGTCCGAGAACAAGTTCGTCAAGCTCGTCCAGGGCGGCACGCTCCTGATGCCGCGCGACGTCGCGGCAGAAGTCCGGTTCGAGGACCTCCCCCGTCGCGTCGACACGACGTTCCTCCAGAAGATCGAGGCTGCGGACGGTCGCGTGTACTCGGCCGACCGCTACAACTTCGTCTCGGTACGGGCGTCGTCCACCGATGGCCACACGTGGAAGATCAGCGACTCGGAGCTCCTCGCGAAGCCCTCCGAGCAGCTCTTCTTCGGTGAGCCCTGGGCTCACGTGGAGCTGTAGAGGACACCATGACCAGTACTGATACACGCAGCGCGGTCCCCGCCGGTGCCGCTGGCGGCTCGCGTCCGGGCGGGTTCCGGCCTGACATCGAGGGACTTCGAGCTCTCGCGATCGGTCTTGTGCTGGTCTACCACGCCGGGATCACGTTCGTCCCCGGAGGCTTCATCGGCGTCGACGTCTTCTTCGTCGTCTCCGGGTTCCTCATCACCGGGCTCCTCGTCCGCGAGGTGGAGCGGACGGGACGCATCTCGCTCTCGCGCTTCTACGCCCGCCGGGCAAAGCGGCTCCTGCCCGCCTCGGCACTGGTCCTGACCGCCACAGCGGTGCTCACCTGGCTCACCGCGTCCGTCGTCGAGTGGCGGACCATCGGCGGCGACATCGTCAGCGCGTCCCTGTACGTCGTAAATTGGCGTCTTGCCGATCGCGCGGTCGACTACCTCGCCGAGGGCACCGGCGCCTCTCCCGTGCAGCACTTCTGGTCGCTCGCGGTCGAGGAGCAGTTCTATATCGTCTGGCCGCTCCTGCTGCTCGTCGTCGCGGCGATCGTGCGGCGGCGCAAGGTGGCCGTCCGCCCGCTGATGGCGATCGCCCTGACGTTGATCGTCGTGCCGTCGCTCGTCTACTCGGTGATCGCGACCGCTTCCAACCCGGCCACGGCGTTCTTCATCACCCCGACGCGGCTCTGGGAGCTCGGGATCGGCGCGCTGGTGGCCGTGGGGGCCAGTCTCTGGCTCCGCATCCCCCGGCCGGTCGCACTGGCTCTCGGCTGGCTGGGGTTCGGCACGATCCTCGTCGCGGCGCTCATGCTGGACGGCACGACGCCATGGCCCAGCGCCTGGGCCCTCGTTCCCACCCTGGCCACCGCCGCGATCATCATCGCGGGCGCGCACGTGGTCGGTGGGACCTCACGCTTCCTGGCATGGCGCCCGTTCGTCTGGATCGGTGGGCTCTCCTACTCCCTGTATCTCTGGCACTGGCCGCTGCTCATCGCCGCGACGAACATCTGGGGCGAGCTCGGGCAGAAGCAGGGGTTGCTGGTCATGGCGGCGTCGTTCGTCCCCGCGTGGCTCTCCTACAAGTTCGTCGAGAACCCGGCACGCTTCTCACGTCGGCTGAGCGAGTCCAACGGGCTGACGCTGTCGTTCGGTGCGAACCTCACCGCGGTCGGCGCGATCGCCGGGATCGTCCTGATGTTCGCCGTCCCCTCCGTCGGCACGGCGGGCGCGACAACCACGAGCGACCCTGATCGCCTGGGCGCCAACAAGCTGGAGCGCGAGAAGGACACCGCCTCCGGTGAGGACACCGTCACGGGTATCGAGGTGGTCGACACGGTGGCGTCTCTCGTCCCTCAGCCGCAGGACGCCGTCGACGACGTCCCCGCCGCGTACTCCGAGGGCTGCCAGGCTGAACCGGCAGCCACAGAACCCGTGTACTGCGAGTTCGGGGACCCTGACGGTGAAGTGACCGTCGTCCTGACAGGGGACTCGAAGATGATCCAGTGGGTCGACCTGTTCGACCGGATCGGAGTCGACGAGGGGTGGCGCGTCCTGACCGCCACAAAGTCCTCGTGCAGCTTCTCGGGTGCCCTGGGCACGGCGTTCGACGAGCCGTACGTCGAGTGCGTGGAGCACAGCGAGCGCCTCATGGCCGACATGCTCGAGATGCGGCCCGACGTCATCGTGACGTCTCAACGACACAAGGAAGGCGCCGACGACGACGGCACGATGCGCCGGGGGCCGATGATCGACGCGCTGAGAAGCACCTGGCAAGAGCTCGAGGAAGCCGGGATCGACGTCATCGCTCTGATGGACAATCCGAGCCCCTTCGGCATCGATGCTGCCGAAGGACAGGTGTACGCGTGCGTTGCTGACCATGCCGAGGAGTTGAGTCGTTGCGCGTTCGACCGTGACGGCGGCATTGAACGCAGCGGACAGCCAGTGTTCGTCGAGGCAGCTCGAGAGGTCGATGAGGTCGACGTGCTCGACCTCACGGACACACTCTGCAACGACAGCATGTGCCCGCCTGTCATCGGGGATGTCCTCGTCTATCGTCAAGGTTCACACGTCACGAACACCTACGTGGCAACGCTCGAAGACGTCATGGCCGCGCGACTGGTTCCGCTCGTGGATCAAGCCGTCAGAGCGTCCGCAGGGGAATGAGAGGGACCACACGTATGGGGATCAAGGACGTACCAGCGCGCCTCGGGCGAGTCGTCGACCGGGTTCCGGCGACGATCGTTCCCGGACCGGTGGGTCGACGCCGCGCAGAGGCGCACCGCGCCACGATGCGAGGCGCCCGGCACCGCGGGAAGCTCCCTGCTCTTCAACGCTCAGCGGAGATGGTGCTTCGGTACGAGCCGAAGGATCAGGCCGCTCACGATGCACTGCTCTACGCGCGGGACGGGTTGGCTCTGGCCGCGGCCGGCTTCCCCCTGCCCGCGCGGGCGGCTTCGACCCCGTACGAGCCAGCGTCGCAGTCCGTCCTGTCCGTCCTGTCGCAGTCCCTGCCGATCCGCTCCGGCGGATACGCGACCCGCACCCACGGAATCTTGTCGGCGCTCGCCTCGCGCGGGTGGGACGTCGCCGCGATCACCCGCCGCGGTTTCCCCTACGACAAGTGGCCCGCCGACGACACGCGTGAGGTGCCCGAGGTCGACACCGTCGGACCCATCGCGTACCACCGCTCACTGGAAGAAGGTCGCCGGCAGTACCCCCAGCACCCGCTGACCGACTACGTGAACTCCTTCGCGGACGACGTAGAGGCCCTCGCCCGTGACCGACGCGCCAGCGTCATCCACGCGTCGAGCTTCTACGCGACAGGTCTGGGAGCGGCGGTCGCCGCCCGCCGCCTCGGGCTGCCGTTCGTCTATGAGCTCCGCGGGCTCGAGGACCTCATGCGCGGCGCGAAGGTGCCGACCTTCCGCAAGAGCAGCGGGTTCGACTTCATCTCCCGCATGGAACTGGACGTGTGCCACGCCGCGGATGCGGTGCTGGTCATCACCCATGCTCTGCGGGACGAGATGATCGCCCGCGGCGTCCCTGCGGAGAAGATCGCGGTGCTGCCCAACGGCGTGCACGTCGACGAGTTCATTCCGCGCGAGCGCGACATCGCGCTGGCGGAACAACTCGGGATCGTCGGCAAGACCGTGATCGGGTACGCGGGGAGCATCGTCCACTACGAAGGGCTGACCCTCCTGATGGACGCCGTCGCCGAGCTGGCGGAGGTACGGGAGGACTTCGCCGTGGTGATCGTCGGCGACGGCGCGGACGGAGAGCGAGTGCGGGAGCGTGCCGAGCGCCGTGGCCTCGACGGGATCGTGCACTTCACCGGCCGGGTCCCTCACGACGAGGTGGGTCGCTACCTGTCGTTGTTCGACATCGCACCCTTCCCTCGCAGGCCCCTGCCCGTCTGCGAGCTGATCTCGCCCATGAAGCCGTTCGAGGCCATGGCGACCGAGACTGCCGTGGTCGTCTCCTCGGTCGCGGCGTTGACTGAGATCGTCACGGACGACGAGACAGGACTCGTCTTCACGGCGGGTAGCCGCAAGTCGCTGGTCGAAGTGCTGGCACGGATGCTCGACGACGAACAGCTGCGCAGCAGGCTCGGTCGGTCGGGTCGAGCGTGGGTCACTGCCGAGCGTGACTGGAGCACCGTGTCGGAGGTCGTCGACTCGACCTATCGAGCGCTGCTCGGCGCGGAGGACCTGCTCGCAGAGAGGCCGCAGCGCACCTGAAGCGCTGACGGTGAGGAGAGATGGCACGTGGGCACTCTGGTGTGCTCACGAGGAGAGGAATGGCGATCGTGAGCGAGACCCCTACCGTGGGGGAGGGACGCACCTGGTTTGAGGAGCGACCCGACAACGCGGTGATCGTCGACCATGCGGCGATGCTGCGGAGCAAGCGGCGCACGGCCTTGACGAACACGGCCGTCCGCACGCGGTCCTTCCCCCTGCGTCACGTCCTGGTCGAGGGCATGAGCCCCGGCCTCGACTACGACGACCTGATCCGCGCCGCGCGGACGTCACCGGAAGCGGCCGCTGAGCTCGTCCCGCGCGACAGCATCACCTGGCTGTTGTCCCTCGCGCGGGTGGTGGCATCGCAGATGCTGCGCGCCGAGGACCTTGGCGACGCACTGCTCCTCTATCAGGCAGGCGCGCTCCTGCGCGACCCGGGACGGTGGGCGGCCGAACACCAGCTGCTCTACGGTCAGCTCCTGTTCGACCACCAGCACTACGACCTGCTCCGCACCGTTGTGGCGTCCTTCGGTAACCTGCGGGACGAGGACCGCGCGTTCCTCGAGATCGACCTTCTCGCCGCGGAGCACGGTCACTCCACGTCGTGGACCGCAGCCCTCAACGCCACGTTGGGACGCTACAACGCCGCGCCTGTCCACGTCCGGGGTGACGCGACGACGCCGTTCGACGGACTCGAGGCGAGCGTCGAGCCCAGTTCCGTCGACGGGCCGCTCATCTCCGTCATCATGTCCGCGTACCGCCCCGGGCAAGAGATCTTCACAGCGGTCCGGTCGATCCTGCGCCAGACATGGTCCCGGCTCGAACTGATCATCGTCGACGACGCATCAGGCGTCGAGTACGCATCGATCTTCCGCCAGGTGGCTCGTCTCGACGACCGGATCCGCCTGATCCGGCGCGAGCACAACCAGGGCACCTACGTCGCACGCAACGCCGGGCTTCGAGAAGCCACCGGCTTTCTCGTGACCTTCCAGGACTCGGACGACTGGTCACACCCGGAACGACTGGAAAGGCAGTCGAGACCGCTGCTCGACGACACGTCCGTGCACTCGACCCTCAGTCGCTCCATCAGGTGCACGCCCGACCTCGTCTTCCAGCGGCTCGGTAGCCGGACGAGTCGCCGGAACGCCTCGTCGCTGATGTTCCGTCGAGAAGAGACGATCTCTCGGGTCGGCTACTTCGACTCGGTGCGCAAGAGCGCAGACTCCGAGTTCAACGAACGCCTCGTCGCAGCAAGCCCCGGACGGCAGGTCATCGTCGAGGACCAGCTCGCGTTCGTCCGCCTCGTCGACGGCTCGTTGTCCCGGTCCGACTTCGTGGCCGGTTGGGCACACGCTGCACGAACCTCGTACAGGCAGAGCTACCGACACTGGCACGGGCTGATCCGAAGCGGCGCGTCACCCGTAGTCGGGCTGGAGGACGATCCACGTCCGTTCCCCGCGCCGCACCCCTTCCGCCGGAGCATCGGCCCAGCTCCTCAGCTCACCTACGACGTCGTCTTCGCCGGTGACTGGCGCCGGTACGGTGGGCCGCAACGGTCCATGATCGAAGAGATCCGCGCGCTCATGGGGCAAGGACTACGCATCGGCGTGCTACAGATCGAAGCACTGCGGTTCGCCGAGGTCGCGCACCGCGACATGTGCGTCGCGGTGCGCGATCTGGTGCATGACGGAACCGTCGATCTCGTCGTCCTCGACGAGCCCGTCCATGTCGAGCTAGTGATCCTGCGCTACCCGCCCGTCCTCGAGTTCCCTCCGTCACTCCCGTCGAGGATGACCGTCGGTCGACTTGTCGTCGTCGCCAACCAGGTGCCGGTCGAGATCGACGGATCGGACACGCGGTACACGATCGAAGACTGCGTACGTTCGTCGCGCCACCTCTTCTCTGTCGACCCGCTATGGGTTCCGCAAGGACCGCTCGTCCGGGAGGCGATCATGCACGACGTCTCGCCGACGCGCCTCGCGCCGTTCGACAGTCCCGGCATCCTGGCGGTCGAGGAGTGGTCGATGCCACGCGATCGCTTCCGGTCCGACCAACCGATCATCGGTCGCCTCTCACGCGATGCGGAGCTCAAGTGGCCTGACGATCCGGAAGACATGACAGCGGCCTATCCGGTCGACGGGCGGTGCGACGTCAGAGTGATGGGTGGGCGCCGTGCGGTGCGGCGAGTGCTCGGTGAAGTACCGGCAACCTGGCTGGTCTACGACCAAGGAGAGATCGATCCACGGGCGTTCCTCCACCAGGTCGACTTCTTCGTCTACTTCCATCACCCCGTTCTTCGCGAGGCGTTCGGCCGCGTCATCCTCGAAGCGCTCGCAACCGGGTGCGTCGTCATCCTTCCTGAGCACTTTCGCCCCGTTTTCGGGGACGCCGCGCTCTACTGCCGCCCTCAGGAGGTCTGGTCGATCGTCTCCGCGCTCTACGCGGACACGGATGCCTACCAGGAGCAGTCCGCGCGAGGGCTGCGCGCCGTCCAGGACGACTACAGTCACGACGCGTACAGGCGTCTGGTCGGCAGTTTGCTGCCGTCTCGGCCGGCCTTGAGCGTTCAGAGGAGCTAACGGTGGAAGAGCAGGCAGACGACGGGCGTCCTCCCGCAACTCCGCCTCGGGAGAAGGTGCTGCGAGAGATCGCAGAGCACCTCCGGGAGCAGCAGGTCAGCCCGACGGGCGTCGTCCGCGCGGCCCAACGCACGCGTTCGCGGAGGTTTCGCGACCTTATCGCCCTGGCTGCGTCCGACGGTGCCGCCACGTATGCGGACATCGTCCGCGCGAGCTCGACGCACGATGGGCGAGGCCCCACCTTTCACCTCTCCCGCACGTGGAGCGCAGCCCTCGCCGAGGTGCTGGTGTCGCAGCGGTCGGAGCCGGACGACCTCGATCACGCCGAGTACCTACTCCGCAGAGCGGCGAAGAACCGTGGGCTTCGCTCACTGAAGCCTGGAGCCCAGCGGCTGCTCGCCGAAGTACTGCTCGACCAGGGCGCGAACGCGGACCTCCGAGCCTTCCTGCCGCGCCTGACGGCTCTCGGAGCGGCCCCCCGCACCATGCTCACCGCTGACCTCGACAACCCTTGGGCATCGCCCGGAGGGTCCGTCGCGGCCTGGTACGCCACTGTCGACACGCTGCTGGCAGGGCTGGCTCCGGTCCGACTGCGGGACTCGAGCCGAGAGGAAGCGCCCTTCGACCGACTCGACGCACCCACCGACGTCACCATCGACGAGGGGCCGCTGGTCTCCGTCCTCATCAGTTCCTTCCGGCCGTCGACCGGGCTGCTCACGTCAGTACGCTCTGTCGCCGCGCAGACATGGTCGAACCTCGAGATCCTCGTGGTGGACGACGCCTCCGGCCCGGACTACTCCAAGATCTACGAGCAGGCGAAGGCCATCGACCCGCGGGTGAACATCCTCACGCAGGCACGCAACCAGGGCACCTACGGGGCGCGTAACCTCGCCCTCGACGTCGCGCGGGGACAGTACCTCACCTTCCAGGACTCCGACGACTGGTCACATCCCGAACGCATCGAGCGACAGGTCGCTCTGCTCGAAGCCGACCCGTTGGTCGACTCCGTGCGTACCCACGCCTACCGTGTGAACGACGATCTCGTCTTCACTCGGGTGGGCAACCCGTCCGAGATCGTGGCGGCTCCGACACTGATGTTCCGCCGAGCGAAGACGCGGGCGAAGATCGGCTACTACGACCGTGTCCGGAAGGCGGCGGACACCGAGTACCACCGCCGGATGGGCCTAGCCCTCACCGGACGGTCGGTCGACCTCGCCCTCCCGCTCCTGTTCATGCGGATGGGGGACGGATCTCTCTCTCGCGATGAGTTCGGGCCTGGGTGGCGTCATCCTGCGCGCCTCGTCTACGAGTCCGCCTATGCGCACTGGCACCAACGGATCCGTTCGGGCGCTTCCCCGTACCTTCCGCCGGATGGCGATCGTCGTTTCGGAGCGCCCCGTCGCTACCAGGTCGCGCCGTCCGGACCGACACAGTTCGATGTCGTCTTCGCCGCAGACTGGCGTCATGACGGTCCGCTCGAGCGAGAGGCCGCCGACTGGCTGGCCGAGCTCGCGGACCAATCGCTGACGATCGGGATCCTTCACGTCGAGAAGCTCGGACTCGACGTGCGACGCCCGCGATCCTATATCGACCCGGTCAGCGCGCTCGCCGACCGCGGTACGGTCGAGATCCTCAGCTACGACGACACGGTCGAGACCGGCCTCACCGTCGTCGTCGACCCCAGCTGTCTGAGCTTCCTGCCTGCGTCGCCCGCGGGGCTCAGGTCACGTCGAACCGTCATCCTGGCGAGCCGGCCCCCCGTGAGCCGCGAGGGGGTCCTTCGCGCCTACGACCCGCAGGAGGTCGTCGACAACGCGCGGCGGGGGTTCCGTGGCGACGTCCGCTGGAGTGTGCGCGGCGAGGGTACGCGCAGGGCTCTGGTCGAGGCCGCAACAGCGCCCGTCCTCGCTCACGACCTTCCGCTCGCGATCGCTCCGGGGAGCGCATCACCGAGGCTGCACAGACCCGACACACCAGTGGTGGTCGTGGTGCTCACCGAAGAATCGCCAGAGAGCGTAGCGCAGGCGGCGCGGATCGCGCGCGTGTGCAGCGACGCCGGGACGGACGTCCGCGTCCGGACGAGCGAGGTCGTCCGGTCGCGCCTAACGACACTGCTCGACGGTGCGACGAGTGTTCTCCTCCTGCGAAGTCTCGAGACGACGCAGCGCGTCATGCTCTCGACGGCGACCGACGTCGTCCTCGTCGGCACCGATCACGGACCGCTCACCCGACGCGTGGTGCTCGAGGCGTCGGCACTGGGAGCTCGGCCGATCGTGCCGCAGGCTCATGCTTCGCAGAACCCGGAAGCCGCAGCGTACACGGCGGTACAGGACGTCATGCACATCCTCTCGGGCCGCTCCTCCACACCCGACCGACGATCCCCTGCCGGTACGCGGAACGCGCTGCGTGGTCAAGAGGCACTACGGGACTGGTACCTCGAGGCGATCAGGGACTGATCTGCCCGCTCGTGCGCTCTCGGGCTCCTACGCGTCAGCTGTAGGCGCGCGAGGCAGCATGCCGGTCTGCTGCTTCGAGACGTGCGGCATCGATAGCTGCGACGAGGCGGCGCTGCATGACGTCGACCTGCACGGATAGCTCGGCGAGCTCCGCGCTCGTCGACGAGACGATCTGCGCCGGCGGTCGCTTGGCGGCACGGCGGATGGTCGAGATGGTGCGGCGCTGGACCTCGACGAGCATCACGGCGACAATCGCGACCAGGACTCCGAGGACGGCCACCGCGACGCGGAGCTCACCGAAGATCGCGAGCACCGCGACCGCGGCTCCGAGCGCCACACATCCAACGGCCAACAGACGAAAGCGACTGATCTTGCGCACGACGACTCCCACACAGAGCACGACCGACCTTCAGGGGCCGGAGGACAGTGGCAAGGCTATCGGACGAGCCGAGCCGTACGATTCTCCGGGGGCCAGCATCTGGTCTCCGACTGACGACGACCGGAGTGATACGCGTGCCTGACGGTTCTTCCTTCCCTACCCACTCGCTGCGCGCCGTCCTCGGCAAGTCCGTCCGTCGTCTCCGCGGCTCGTCGACGCCTCGACCGGGGCTGGCGACTTCGACATCGGACGGGGTCCTGGTCGAAGCGCCGACGCCTCGGTCGGCATCGTTCCCGCCCCCGTCGACGGTCCGTGCCTGGGTCGTCGGCTCGAGGGCTGCGGACCTCGCCCTCGAGTGGGACCAGGTGGTCCCGTCCGCCGAGGGGTGGCGATCCCAGCTCGACGGCGACGTGCCGGAACTCCTCCTGCTCGAGGTCACGCGGGGCGTTCCTCAGGGCTGGTCAGGTGATCCCCAGTCACTGCGCGAGCTCGTCGTCGAGCTCGCCGCTCGGCAGGTTCCCCTCGTCGTGCACGCGCGCGACGACGTCCCGTTGCCCGAGTGGTTGCAGACCCCACTGAGCGTGCTCGTCCTTGACCCGGGGACCTCGCGTCCTCAAGGCGCCTCGGAAGACCTGGTCGTCATCACCGCCCCGCCGAGCGTCTCGCCTCGTGCGCTCGCTACGCTCCCCCCGCGAGCAGCCGACAGCAGGAGGCCTGGTATCGCGCGCGCCCCGGGCACCGAGCTCGCAGCCGGTGTGGTCTCCCGGCTCGCCGGCGCGCCGACGGTCGACGTCGCGGGCACGACCTCACGCCCCGCTGTGCCGGGCGAGCACCGTGCCGTCCTCGCGAGCGCGTCGACGCCCGCCACGGAGCTGCTCATGGCCGCGCTGCACGCGACCCCGATCATCTTCGCGTCCGCAGGGCCCGACGACCGGGCAACGACGCTCGACGACCTGGTGCACCACGCGACGGGAGCCGCCGAGATCCGCGCGCAGTCCGTCGCCTACGTGAACCAGACGGAGCTCGTCGACCGCGAGGGCCTTCGACTGCGTCGCGCGGTCCTGACCGGCCTGACCGTCCGAGACCGCGTCGACGACATCCTCGACGGCGTCGGGATCACGGTCGACCGCGCACCGCGCGACGTCTCCGCCGTCGTGCCGACGAACCGTACGCACGAGATCTCCAACGTCCTGCGCAACGCGGGCCGCCAGGAGCGCGTCGATCTCCAGCTGGTGCTCGTCCTGCACGGCCTGGACCTCGACGAGAGTGCTGTCCGTCGTGAGGCGACCGAACAGGGCGTGCAGAACCTCGAGATCGTGCACGCGAGCGCCGATCTGACGCTGGGCGCATGCATGAACCTCGGCGTCGACGCCTCCGACGGGTCGTTCATCGCGAAGATGGACGACGACAACTACTACGGGCCGCAGTTCGCCGCGGACCTCATCGACGCTTTCCGGTACACCGATGCCCAGATCACCGGCAAGTGGGCGCACTACGTCTGGCTCCGGTCGACCGGCGCGGTCGTCCTGCGGTACCCGGCCTCGGAGAACGCCTACGAACGCCGCGTGCAGGGCGGCTCGATGATGTTCCAGGGAGACCTCGTCCGCTCCCTGCGCTTCGGCGACCTCCCGCGCGCGGTCGACAGCGACATCCTGGATCGCGCGATGGCCGAAGGCGCCTCGATCTACTCGGCCGACCGCTTCAACTTCGTCAGCGTCCGCGGCACCGACCGCACGCAGCACACGTGGACGGTCAGCGACGCGACGTTCTTCACCGCCAAGGGGGACCTGCGGTTCTTCGGCGATCCTACCGAGCACGTCACGGTGTGAGGCCGAGCTCCTCGTAGACCGTCGCGACGGACCGAGCGACAGCTGACCAGTCTCGTTCCGCGCGGACCCACTCGAGCCCCTGCTCGGCGACCGTGGCGCGTGCCGCCCGGTCGTCGAGCGTCGATGCCAAGACCTCCGCCAGCGAAGCGGCCGATCCCTTGGTGAACAGGCGGCCGTTGCCGCCGTCCGTGACGATCTCCGCGAGCGCCGCGACGTCGGAGGCCACGACGAGCTTGCCCATCGCCATCGCCTCGAAGGGCTTCAGCGGAGAGACCAGCTCGCACACGGCGACGGGGAGACGCGGGAACGGCGCGACGTCGATGATCGAGTAGTACCGCTCCACCTCCGTGTGCGGGACACGGCCGGTGAAGACCACGAGGTCCTCGACGCCGAGCTCCGCTGCCCGCTCCTTGAGGGTCGGCAAGGAACGACCGTCACCGACCACGAGCACACCGAAGTCGGAGCGCTCCGTGCGCAGGCTGGCGGCCGCCTCGACCAGCAGCTCGAGCCCCTCGTACTCCAAGAGGCTCCCGACGTATCCGATGACCGTCTTGCCGTCGAGGCCGAGCGACGCCGCGAGCGCCTCGTCCCGCTCCTGAGGTGCGAACCGCGCGGTGTCGACGCCGTTGGGCACGACCGCGATCGTGTCCGCCTCGACGCCACGCTCGACGAGGACGTCTTTCAGCGCACCCGTGATGGCGATCACCTTGTCAGCCCCACGGGCCACGTCGGTCTCCATCTGTACGTTGAGTGCCCAGTGCTCCGTCTGGTCGTAGTCCGGCTGGCGTGCGAGCCGCGTGTACTCCCACAGTCCACGCACCTCGTACACCGACGGGACACCCAGCTCTCGGGCGACCGTGACAGCAGCGGCGCCGTTGCGGTAGTTGCTCGCCGCGTGCACGAGCCGTGGTCTGCGATCTGCGAGGAACGACGTCAGGAGCCGTGAGTAGTCCTCGACGGCACGTTCGACCGGGAAGACCGGGAACGTGCGACGTCCTTCCAAGAGGTGGTGGTACGGCACCTCGTCGACGATGTCGACCTTGCTCGCCGGCTCTGCGCCGGGGACGTCGACGGGGTAGCCCGGCCGCGTCACACCCTGCACGTCCCAGCCGAGCGAGCGCACAGCACCGAGCAGACCGTGCGTCCGGGTGGCGTACCCCATCGAGACCTGCGGGAGGGCGCTGTGGAGAAGGTAAGGGATGACACCGTCCGGCGGCGTGGTTGCCGCAGCGGTCCTCACGGGAGGGCTCCAGCCCTCGTCCAGCGTCGTGAGCATCGAGCGCCCGACGTTGACCAGCAGGCGTGCCCGCGGGTTTGCGGGGTGCTCCTCGAGGACAGTGCTCGCGAGCTCGGTGCTCACCGAGAAGTCACCGGCAGACCTCAGTGTCCGGGCGAGCCGGACCCTGGCGTCCGGATCGACCCCGTGCGCGGACAGCACGACACGCCCTAGGCCTTGGAGCTCGCTCACCGGCGCGTCGGGATCGGCCCACGCCGCGAGGACCTCGAGCGGGTAGGGCGCGTCACGGTGCTGCTCGGCGACGACAGCGAGCGAGCGACCGCTGCGGATCTCCCCGGCGACCTCACGGGCGACGACGAGGCGTTCGCGGGCGACGTCATCCTTCACGTGCGACACCGCGCCCACCACCAGCTCCTCCCCCACCGAGTCCGTGGGCAACGCCAGGACGCTCCGGACGAACGGGGTCACCGTCCGGGCATCGAGCCCGTGCTCGGCGATCCGGCGAAGGAGCCGGGCAGCGTCGTCGGGCGCGCGATCGACGAGATAGGCGGACGCAGCCACCTGAACGGCTAGCGGCGTCGACGGCGCCTCGGCCCGCGCCAGCACGTCGGGTACCTCCAGCACGGTGCCGGTGCGCTCACGGGCGACGCGGAGAGCGACGACCGCAGCCTGGTCGTTCCGCGAGCGCAGCATCCGGAGGGCGAGCGGGCGGCCCTGCGCACGGTCCTTGTCGATGCGACGGCCGAGCTCACGCTCACCCAGCATGGTCGGCACCGCCCCCCGGACCAGAACGGGGCGACGGACAAGGAACTCTGCAACGCGTCCGCTCGTCCGGCGCAGCAGGTCTCGGCTCACACTCATCAGATTCTTGGCGCTCTCGTCTCGGTGGGGGCGGCGACAGCCGCGCCTCCCGAGGCTACCCGAGGCGCGCGGGAGGTCTGGATCGCGGCGCGCGGTCTCAGTTCCGGGTGACGGCGAGCGCCTGAACCCCGTGGACGACACGGCCCAGGTCGTCGAGGTCTCGATGCTCTTCCAACCAGTAGCTCATGGCCTCCCGCTCGTCCTTGCGCATCACGTCGTCGAGCACGACGAGGGCTCCGGGAACGAGGGTGTCATGCAGGACGGGCATCGCGGGGTAGCGCGCGTGTCGACCGGTCGCCTGCGGCGGACCGTCGACGAGCAGAAGGTCGATCGGTCCCAGGCTCGACGGATCGACGTCGTACCAGGGGAAGTCACCTCGAGGGGTCGGGGTGCTGACCAGGGGGGCGTGCCGCACCTCCGCCCACTCGCTCAGACCGTGCTCCGCGAGGAGCTGCCGCGTCTTCTCCACGTACGTCGCGTCGTGCTCAAGGGCGATGAGGCGACCTCCCCCGCTCTCCTTGAGCGCGTAGCTCATCCAGAGCGTTGACGTCCCGCTGCCGCACTCGACGACCAGGCCCGGGCCGCGGGACTCGATGGTCTCGAGCAAGTACAGCAGGGCCGACGGGCTCAGCGCCCACCCTGCGACCCGGGGCAGCGCAGCCCGCGGGGAGTAGCGAGCCCGCAGCTGGTCGAGCGCCTGGACGTCCGTCAGCAGGTGCCCGTCGAGCAGGTCGACCTGCTTGCGCACACCCGTGACGATGCTCGCCGTGCGCCGGTTCCGCTCATCCATCCGTTCGCTTACCGCGTCGAGCTTCCGCAGGAGCTTCTGCTCCGAGTCAGCCAGACGAGCGAGCGTGGCGTCGTGGCCGGCAGAGCTCGAGCGGGCAAGCTCACCGACCTGCTCGGTCTGCCCCTGGAGCTCCGTGCGCAGCGCCCTGAGCTGCGCGGACACGACCTGCTGCCGCCGCCGCACGTCGAGAAGCCCGAAGGCGCAAGCCGCGAGAAGGAGCGCTCCCCCGACGGCGGCGAGCGCCCACGCTTCGAGGGCCGCTGCGGCGACCGCGCCGACGACCAGGACGGACGTTCCAGCAACTGCGACCCACGCTCGGGTCGTCCTGCGCGCCATGCGGGCTCCTTTGCGGTCGAGCGGTGCACCCACACCCTAGCCCGCCCGACGACCAGGAACGCTCGTCACCGCACGGTGACCCGGAGGGTGTTCGACGTACCCTGCGGGTCGCGGGTCGGGACCCCTGGCGGAGAAGAGACCGTCGAGGCGCGTAGCCGGTAGGAGTTCGTCGCGCCCGGGGTGATCACCGTGGTGGCGCCGCCGTCCTTCACGTCGATCTGTCGCACGTGCTCCCAGGAAGACCCGTTGCGGCGCTGGAGGTTGATCTTCCCGGACACGGGTCCGTTCCCCGAGAGCCAGGTGATCCGTAGCGTCGTGCGCGCACCGCGACTCACGCTCGCCGGACCGGCGAGCTCGACGAACGGGAGGGAGACGTTGCGCACCGTGATCGTCACTGTGTTGCTCGTCCCCCGAGGGTGCGAGAGGTCGATGTCGCTGCGCGTCGAGCAGGACGACGCGCGCAGCCTGTACTGGTTGGTGGCGCCGGGCGTGATGACGGTCTCGGCCCGCCCACCGCTGACCTGGACGGACCGCACGTGCTCCCAGGCACCGTTCTTCAGTCGCTGGAGGTTGACGAGGCCGGCAAGGTTGGACCCCTCGGCGGTCCAGCGGATGTCCAGCGTGGTGCGCGCGCCCCGTGCGGTGACCGCCGGGGCGCTCATGCTCAAGGAGGACGCCACCTTGAGACGGCTGGCGACGTCGTGGCGCAGATTGGTCAGCTGTGCGTAGAGAGAGCCGCCAGGGCACTCGGTGCTCTTGGCGTGGCGGTGACCGGCGATCCTCGGCTGACTGCGTGCGTTGGACCCCGGGTAGTTGGCCGTGGCCCAGGGCGTGGCGATTCCGTGGACCGAGAACTTCCATGCGATCGCCTGGGCGAGTGCGGTCCGGACCGCTGGCTCGACGGCCTTGGAGGTGTAGGTGCCGATCGCCGAGATCCCGAACGCCGCGGAGTTGTAGTACTGCGTGTGCGCCGCGACGACGTTCCGGTCCAGACCCCCGAACGCCCCCTCCCAGAGGCGCCCGAACCGGTCGACGAGGATGTTGTAGCCGATGTCCCAGAAGTTCCGCGACACGACGTGGTAGCGGTAGATGCTCCGCAGGATTGCTGGCACCTCGGACTGGGTGTAGGCGTTGGACCCTGCGGTGTGGTGCACGAACGTCCCCAGCACCTGGCCGTACTGGATCGGTTGCCCGTAGTTCGCCCGGAGAGTCTCGTCCGCGCCCCAGGCGTTGCGCGAGTTGAAGGCAGGGCGCGGCGCGGCCGCAGCGAGCGTCGAGCCCACCTTGTTCGAGGTGAGCTCGACCTCCTCGTCGAGGAGATCGGTGGAGGCCGTCTCCACGGCCTCGGTGCTCGTTGCTGCGTCGATTCCCGTGGGCATCGGTCCCCCGTCCACCAGGTCGAGCCGCAGGTCCTCGGGCAGGGACTCGCCCGGCATCGGGTCCACCCGTGCCTCGATCGCATCCGCCGCACCCGTGATGAACGGCGTGGTGCCCGGACGGGGCACCGGACCCGAGCCCGGGTCGGGCATGTCCGCATCCGTCTCCAGCCGCGTCCACGCGCCCCACAGGCCGTCCTGGCGGGCACGCACGAGCACGCTGCCCACGCCCGCGGCGCCCGGCGCCCATGTCAGGCCGGCGAGGTTGAAGGTGCCGCCCGTCAGCTCCTGGCTGAGCAGAAGCGGCGTGTCGGCGCTCTCGATGCCCATGCGCAGGACACCGTCGATCACGTCCGGCTCGACGTCCACCTCGACCGGCATGACGCGGCCCATCGCGGGAGCACCGAGCGCGACGGCGAGGGCGCCCACCACGACTCCGTGGAACTGACGCCGGTCCAACGGGCTCTCGAACGGCGATCGCTGGTCATCCACATCTGTCCCCTGCCTGCCGGAAATCACACTTCTGTGACGTCTGCACCATGTCTCGCATGCCTCACCCATCGTGCGCTGGACCGGGGCGCACGACAACCGCAGGGAAACTTCACCCGTCATCAGGCGAGCCTCGTCTTCCCGTGATACCGATAAGGAGAGGACCGCGGGGGGCCTCGCGGACCAGAGGTGGCACGATGAACGAGCAGGACGACCGACCCACGCCCCGACGTCGGTGGCGGCCACGCGCCGTCGGCGTCGTCCTGGCGCTCCTCGCGTCGACGATGGTGGCGACCCCGTCAGCCTCGGCGGCTGTCGGCGACTACCTTCGTCTGTCCGCGGTCAGCACGGCCTACCCCGGTCATCCCGTGCACCTGTCCGTCACCTGGACCTCCGGGGGACGAGAGGTCGCCGGCGTCGTCAACCTCCAGCGCAGGACATCGACCGGCTGGGAGCACGTGCGACAGGTCCCCGTGAGCAACGGCGCCGCCACGACGACGATCACCCCGGGGGCGACCAACTCCTACCGCCTGCGGGCCAGCTCCACCGTCACGAGCGGTGTGACGACGTCGGATCCCGACGGGACGAGCAACACCATCAGGATCAGCCGCGTCTCAAGCCCGAGTCAGAGCGCGGCTCCCCAACTCCAGGCTGTGCGCGGGTCCGTGCAGAGCGGCCACGCCCAGCTGCACGTTCGATGGACTCGAGGCTCGACCCCGGTCACCGGCAAGGTCAACCTGCAGGCCCGGTCGGGCAGTTCCTGGGTGCACGTCGGGCAGTACCAGATCACGAGCGGTGCCGGGTCGATCTCCGTCGCCGCGAGCTCGACCCGCGACTACCGGCTGCGCACCTCCCAGGTGCAGTCGCCGAGCGGCATCGTCACGAGCCACCCGTACGGCACGAGCGGGACGGTGCAGGTCGCCGGCAGGGTCACCGTGCCGACGTCGTTCGCCGTCACCGGTTCCGGGTGGGGCCACGGCGTCGGTATGTCGCAGTACGGCGCACGGGGCATGGCGGCCGACGGACGGACCTCCAGCCAGATCCTCGGCCACTACTACACCGGGACGAGCGTGACTGCGCGGGACACGAGCAGGGACCTGCGCGTGCAGGTCCTCTCCGGCGCGACCAGCACCTCGATCCGTGCGTCCGGCGGTCAGGCGCGGGTCAGGCTGGGCGGCGCCATCGTCACCACCCTGCCCGCCGGAACGACCTTCACGGTCGAGGCGGTCTCGCAGGGCCTGCGTGTCCGCGCGGGGGGCAGCACGTGGACGACGACGAGCCCCAGCAACGGCGTGCACATGGAGTGGGCGTCCACCCGGTACTTCCAGCCGGGGTCGAGTGTCGAGGTGAACACGTCGGTCAGCGGCGCACAGGGCCTGTACCGCCACGGCCGCCTGGAGCTGCGGAACATCGGGAACCGGGTCAACGCGGTCAACGTGGTCCGGCTCACCGACGAGTACGTCTACGGCATCGCGGAGATGCCGTCGTCCTGGCCCGCGCACGCACTGCGCGCCCAGGCCGTCGCCGCGCGGTCGTACGCGGCCGCCAGCGCGGGATCCGTCCGGGCCGCCTGCGACTGCCACCTCTACGACGACACGCGGTCGCAGAACTACACCGGCTGGCGCAAGGAGAACGAACCCACCTGGGGCGTGCGCTGGCGCCAGGCGGTCGACGCGACGATCAGCACCGCCGGGCTCGGGCACGTCGCCACCTATGGCGGCGCGACCATCCCTGCCTACTACTTCTCGTCCTCCGGCGGGCGCACCCAGAACAGCGAGGACGTCTGGACGGCTGCCCTGCCCTGGGCGCGGAGCGTCGCCGATCCGTGGAGCCTGGGTTCGGCCAACCCGAACTCCTCGTGGACCGCCACGGTCTCGCAGTCCGCCGTCCGCGCGGCGTTCGGCCTCCCCGACGTGGTCGCGGTGAGCGTGGCGTCCCGGACCGCAGGCAACGGTGTCCGCACGGCGGTAGCGACCTCCTCGACCGGGGCGACCGCGTCCATCACCGGTGAGCAGCTCCGCACGCGGCTCGGGCTCCGCTCGACGTGGATCTCCGGGTTCACCTCATAGGATCCGGACCGTAGCGCGACCGGGCGCGCTCAGTTCGTCGCGGGCTCACGCTCCGGGGTCACGGGCTCAGGGCCGCGCAGGAACCCACCGCCCCAGCACAGGTGCATGGTCGCGACGACACCCGGCAGGCGCAGCCGAGCACCGACGGGCAGGCCGGAACCGACCGCGACGGAGCCCGCGACGACCCCGACGGCGTACGTCGCAGGCACGAGGAACCCGGCGATCGCCCAGGGAAGCCCGGCGACCAGGCCGACGACACCCGCCGCGGCTCCGACGACCATGGCGCCGACCGCGACAGGTGGGGCGAGGTAGCGGGCGCTGGCGGTCTCCGGGTAGCGCTGCATGACGTGCCGCCGCCAGCGTCCGCTGCGGTAGAACTGCTCGGCGAGCGCCTTCCAGGACCCGCGCGGCCGGTAGCCGACGCTCAGGCGTGGGTCGAACCAGACGACATGGCCGGCTCGACGCAAGCGGTAGTTCAGCTCCCAGTCCTGCGCGCGCAGGAACTCCTCGTCGAATCCCCCGACCGACTCCAGCGCGTCCCGACGGAACGACCCGAGGTAGACCGAGTCGGAGGGCCCCTCGGCACCTCCGGTGTGGAAGGACACGGACCCGATCCCCAGGGGCGAGCTCATGGCCCGGGCGATGGCCATCTCCAGCGCGGTCCGCCCTTCGGGTCGCATCAGGCCCCCGACGTTCGCGGCGCCCGAGCTCGCCAGCGCCGCCACGGCAGTCGACACGTAGTCGTGCGGGACGACGCTGTGACCGTCGACGCGCACGAGAAGGTCGTGCTGCGCGGCGGCGACCGCCCGGTTGAGGCCGGCTGGCGTCTTGCCCGTGGGGTTGGCCACCACCACCACACGCGGCTCCGCCCGAGCGATGCTCGCAGCGATCTCCTCGGTGCGGTCTGACGACGGCCCGACGGCCACCACCACCTCGAGCGGTCCCGGGTAGTCCTGCTCGAGGATGTGCTCGATCGACTCCTCCAGGTCGCGTTCCTCGTTGCGCACGGTGAGGAACACGGACACACCTGGCTGCTCGACGTTCGCACCTGAAGACACCCCGAGATGCTAGCGGACGCTCGCCCGTCGCCCACGGTGCGTGCGTGCACAAGTCCTCCACCCCATGCGCTCGGTCTCGCTGCGGTGACGTTGCACACGCCGCCTATGCTCTATGCCTGTGACCTCACCTCACCGATCCCGCCGCGCTGCTGCGCAGAGCACGGCCGCTCCGGAGAGCACCAAGGGACCTTCCCACGCCCGTGCGCTCGGCGGCCGTACCGCGCTGCGGTCGATCGGGCTCGTCGCGACGGCCCTCTTCGCCTTCGTCTCGGTGGGCGCCGCGTCGGCGTACTCGACCCTGCAGGGCAACATCAAGACCGCGCAGATCGACGACCTGCTCGGCGAGCGTCCGGAAGAGCAGGAACCGACCGATCCCAACGCCGGGAAGGCGATGAACATCCTCGTGCTCGGTTCGGACTTCCGCGGCGGGGAGAACACCGACTTCGCGGTCGAGGGCGTCGAGGGCATGCGGTCTGACACCACCCTGCTCGTGCACGTCTCGGCGGACCGGTCCCGCGTCGAGATGCTCTCGATCCCCCGCGACTCACGCGTCGACATCCCCTCCTGCACCGCCACGAACGGGAAGACCACCGCACCGGTCAACGACCGCTTCAACGCCGCGTTCGCCCAGGGTTACGACCTCGGCGGAGACCTGGAGTCAGCCGCCGCGTGCGCCGTCAAGACGGTCGAGTCGTTGACCGACGTCCGCATCAACGACTTCGTCGTCGTGGACTTCACCGGCTTCCAGAACATGGTCGACGCCATCGACGGAGTACCGATCTGCATCCCGGTCGACATCGACTCTCCGAAAGCCGACCATCTCAAGCTCAGCGCGGGCAAGCAGACGCTCGACGGGAAGACTGCCCTGAGCTACGCCCGTGCCCGCACGGGACAAGGGCTGGGTGACGGGTCGGACCTCGGGCGCATCGCACGCCAGCAGGAGCTTCTGGCGGCCACGGTTCGCCAGGTGCTGAGCAAGAACCTCCTCACGGACGCTCAGGGTCTCTTCCAGTTCCTCGAGGCCGGAACTTCTTCGCTCACGATGAGCGAGGAGATCGCCTCCATTCCTCACCTCGCCGGGGTCGCCTACAGCCTGCGTGGGCTGTCAGGTGGCAACATCACCTTTATGACGGTCCCGATCGCCGACGATCCCCTCAACCCCCGGGCGACGGTGGTATGGACGCCCGAGGCGGACGAGATCTGGGATCGCCTTCGGGCGGACGAGCCCATCACGGGCGAACCGGCGGAGCCTGAGGAGGCGGCCGCGCCGCCGTCAGGCGGAGCCGGCTCGGTCGAGAGCGACGACTCGACCGGGGCATCCGAGGGTGCGAGCGACGACTCCACCGAGCCGACGACCGGGTCGACGGACGAGCCCAGCCCGCGGGAGACCAAGGAAGCCGGCAAGGAAGCGTTCACGCCCGACGACATCACCGCCGAGTGCGGCTGAGGGACCATGACTCACGACGACCGCCGGGACTCCTCCGCATCCCGACCACCCAGCTTCACACCGCAAGGCGGTCGCCCGACGAGGCCGCAGGCGTCGGAGAACGCCATCCCGGTCGGAGGTGAACGCCGCCGCCCGCCTGCTCCTCAGTCGGCGCTCGCGCCCGACGAGATCGTCCGACCCGAGCCGCGCATCAGACGACAGTCCTCCCGGGAGATCCCGGTCGCGCCGTCCGGTGCGCGCACACCACCGCCGGCCGAGCCGGCCCGGCGGCCCGGCCCGGCGCGGCGAGCCGGCAGGCTGCGGCCGACCGGCAGGTGCCAGGGGGCGGTGCCACGGGCTTGGCGGCAGGCCGGCCACCCGCGTCGGACCGGGTGAGCGCAGCAGACCCGGCCGCGCCGCCCGCGCGCTTCCCCCCAGCCTCTGCCCGTGGTGGAGCACCGAGGGAGGCGGGGCCCGCTCCCGTTCGTGCGGCGGCGCCCGCCGCTGTCCCCGGCCCGGCACGAGCAGTCCCAGCACGATCGGGCTCAGGGGGCGGCCGACGCGGAGGCATCGCGCCGGCACCCGCTGGATCCGCTCCCGGCGGGATCAGGATCCGCAAGGGTCGGGTGGCCGCGCTCGCCCTCGGCCTGCTCCTCGTTCTCGTCCTGGCCTGGCCGATCGGCTTGCTCGTCTGGGCCAACGGCAAGATCTCGCACATCGACGCCCTGTCCGACGCTTCCGGGACGCCAGGCACGACGTATCTCCTCGCGGGGTCAGACGCCCGTGACGACGTGGTCACCGACTCCACCGCGGGCGCCCGGACCGACACGATCATCCTGCTCCACTCGCCGCGGTCAGGTCCCACCGCGATGATCTCGCTCCCTCGCGACACGTACGCCGAGATCCCGGGCCACGGTGCCGGCAAGCTGAACGCCGCCTACTCGTTCGGCGGCGCGCCCCTCCTCGTCACGAGCGTGGAGGAGCTCACGGGCCTCACCGTGGATCACTACGTGGAGATCGGGTTCGCCGGGGTGGAAGGCATCGTCGACGCGGTGGGGGGCATCGAGCTCTGCTACGACGCCGATGTCGACGACGAGAAGAGCAAGCTCGTGTGGACCGCAGGCTGCCACACGGCAGACGGGCATACCGCCCTCGCGTTCTCCCGTATGCGGTACTCGGACCCGAAGGGTGACATCGGCCGCGCCGAGCGTCAGCGCCAGGTCATCGGCGCGGTGGCGACACAGGTCGCGAACCCGAGCATCGCGGTGCGCCCCGGAGACCAGCTCTCGCTCGTCGACGCCGGTCTCGGGGCCCTGACGGTCGACGAGAAGACCGGGATCCTGGACCTCGGTGGGCTCGCTCTCGCGTTCCGGTCGGCAAACGGACCAGGTGGCATCACCGGCACCCCGCCGATCGGCAACCCGGACTACCGCCCGGGCGGTGTGGGCTCGACGGTGCAGCTCGACCCCGAGACCGCGCCCCAGTTCTTCGTCGACGTGCGGGACGGGAACCTACCCCCGGGCGAGGTCGGCGGGATGCCAGAGTAGGAGCCGCGCCCGTCAGGCCCCGAACCCCGTCTGCCGGCCGGGGCGCGACGCGCGCAGGCGCTCGCCCTTCGCCCGCGCCTGGTCCGCCAGACCCTCCTGGAAGGCGACCATCCGCTGTCGCAGGTGCACGGCGTCGTCGTCGGTCCCGGAGGCGAGGATCCGCGCCGCGAGCAGACCCGCGTTGCGCGCGCCACCGATCGAGACCGTCGCCACCGGCACGCCCGCAGGCATCTGCACGATCGAGAGCAGCGAGTCCATCCCGTCGAGGTAGGCCAGCGGGACCGGGACACCGATGACCGGCAGCGGCGTCACGGCAGCCAGCATCCCCGGCAGGTGCGCCGCCCCCCCGGCGCCCGCGACGATCACCCGCAGACCACGCTCGGCGGCCGAGCGGCCGTAGTCGATCATCTCCGTCGGCATACGGTGTGCCGAGACCACGTCGACCTCGACGGGGACGTCGAGGTCCGCGAGGGCGTCGGCCGCGGCCTGCATCACGGGCCAGTCCGAGTCGGACCCCATGACGATGCCGACGATCGGGTGCGCGCTCATGAGGTCTCCGTGGGGTCGCTGGTCCCGGCCGGGGTCCCGGCCGGTGTGCTGTCGGACGAAGCGGGATCGACCGCGGCTGGATCGACAGTGCCAGGATCCTCGCCGCGCAGGATCGCCGCCGCACCGCGTGCCCGACGACGCACCTCGTCCAGGTCGTCGCCGCTGACGTTGACGTGGGCGAGCTTGCGACCCGGGCGCACACCCTTGCCGTACAGGTTGACGCGCGCGTCCGGGTAGGTGCCGAGCACCGTGGGCAGGGCGTCGGTGAGCTCGGCGAGCTCCGAACCGAGGACGTTCGCCATGACGGTCCACCGGGCGGTGGGCGAGGTGTCACCGAGCGGCAGGTCGAGCACGGCGCGCAGGTGCTGCTCGAACTGGCTCGTCGTCGAGCCGTCGATCGTCCAGTGGCCGGAGTTGTGCGGCCGCATCGCCAGCTCGTTGACGAGGATGCGCGGCTCGTCGCCGGGCGCGTCCCCGGCGACCTCGAACAGCTCGACCGCGAGGACGCCGGTGACGTGCAGTCCTTCCGCGATCCGCACCGCGGCGACGCGGGCACGCTCGGCCTCGACGCCGGTGAGCCCGGGCGCGGGCGCGACGACCTCGGCACAGACGCCGTCGCGCTGCACCGACTCCACGACGGGCCACGTGCGCACCTCACCGCCGGGACGGCGTGCGACGAGAACGGCCAGCTCCCGGGTGAACGGCACCTTCTCCTCGACGAGCAGTTGCGGGCCACCGGTGGCGGCGGCCTCGAGCCAGTCCGTCACCTGCTCGGCACCACCACCGGCGACCGAGACCACCCGAACGCCCTTGCCGTCGTATCCGCCGCGCGAGGTCTTGACGACGGCCTCGCCGCCGTTGGCCTCGAGGAACTCCGCCAGGGTCTGCCGGCCTGCGTCGGGGTCCGTCGGGATCGCGACCCAGCGCGGGCACGGCACACCGAGCTCGGTGAGCCGGCGGCGCATGGCGATCTTGTCCTGCGCCTGGACGAGCGCGTGCGGACCCGGGCGCACGGGGGTGCCGTGCTCGATGAGGTCGGTGAGCAGGGCGTTGGGGACGTGCTCGTGCTCGAACGTCAGGACGGCGGCGCGCGGCCGGCCGTCGGTGGGGGCGACGAGCTCACGGACCGCCGCCTCGTCCGACGCGGCACCCACGGGTGCGTCGGTCACGACCTGCGCAGCGGAGGAGTCGGGCGCCTCCACGAGGACCCGCAGGTGCACGCCGAGCTCGCCGGCCGCGGGGGCCATCATCCGGGCGAGCTGTCCGCCGCCGATCACTGCAATCACTGGTGCTGCCACGTGCACCCAGGGTAGTCGCTCGTGCGCGGCACGGCCGACACGTCCGCCGCCGCCCGTGCGCCCAGGCGGTACGAGTACCCTGCGGAGATGAGCAGCGACGTCCGTGAGGCCACCGGTGGGCCGCCGCTCGACGCCGCGGCGGCACCGCGCACGCTCCGCGGCCGGGTCGCGCGCCGGGTCGCCGAGCTCGCGCGATTCGGCTCCGTGGGCGCGGTCGCCTACGTCGTGGACCTCGGGCTGTTCAACCTGCTCAGCTTCGGTCCGGGAGAGATCCTCGGGCACAAGCCGCTGACCGCCAAGGTCGTCTCCGTCGCCGTCGCCACGCTCGTGGCCTGGCTGGGCAACCGGTACTGGACCTTCGCGGACCGTCGCCGGGCGGCTCGAGGCAGGGAGCTCGCAGGGTTCGTGGTGGTGAACCTCGGCGGCATGCTCATCGCCGTCGCTTGCCTCGCGGTGTCGACCTACGTGCTCGGGCTGACCTCGCCGCTCGCGATGAACATCTCCGCGAACGTCGTGGGCCTCGTCCTCGGGACGGCGTTCCGGTACTTCGCCTACCGCCGGTTCGTCTTCACCGGCGCGCCCGGCTGATCACTCGCCCTCGGGCTGCTGCCCCCGCCGCTTTCGACGACCGCGGGACGAGATCGACGTGCCGGCCGGCAGGATGACCTGCGGGTCGAGCAGCCGGGGCACGCCGGCGAGGAACAGGGCGAAGACCGGCGGCCGGCGCTGCGCCAGCTCGAGCCGTCCGCCGTCCGCCGCAGCGAGGTCGCGGGCGAGCGCGAGACCCAGGCCAGTACCCGCCCCCGAGGTGACCTCGCGCTCGAAGATGCGCGGCGCGATGTCGTCGGGCACGCCCGGGCCCTCGTCGCTCACCTCGACGGCGACGGCGCCGCTCGTGCCCGACGGGCGAGCGCGGACCGTGGTGGTCCCCCCGCCGTGCTTGAGGGAGTTCTCGATGAGGGTCGCCAGCACCTGCGCGAGCGCGCCGGGGGTCGCCAGGACCTGGAAGTCGTCCGACACGTCGACCACGAGGTCGCGGCCCGCCTTCGTGAAGGTCGGGACCCACTCCTCCTCCTGCTGGCGGACCACCTCGATGAGGTGCACCGCCTCCGTCGTACCGCCCTGCGCACGGCGTGAGCGCGTGAGCAGGTCGTCGACGACGGTCACGAGCCGCTCGACCTGCTCCAGCGAGATGCGCGCTTCCTCGCGGACGTCCTCGTCCGACGAGGCGAGCGCGATCTCCTCCAGACGCATCGACAGGGCGGTGAGCGGCGTCCGCAGCTGGTGGGAGGCGTCGGAGGCGAACTGGCGCTCGGCCGCCAGGCGACCGGCCATCCGGTCCGAGCTGCGCGCCAGCTCGGCGGCCACGAGGTCGATCTCCTCCACACCCGACGGATCGAGCCGCGGCCGGACCTGACCCGAGCCCAGCTGCTCGGCCGACGCCGCGAGGTACACCAAGGGGGCGGAGAGCCGGTTCGCCTGCCAGACCGCCATGGCGATGCCCGCAGCGAACGCGACCACGGACGCCGCCACCACGAGGAAGATCACCTGGACGGCCCGCAGGTAGGCGTCCCAGTACGACGCCCTCATCACCACGAGGGCGCCCGACTCGGTCGGCTGCGCGACGACGCGCGTCTCCCCGCTGATGGGCTCCCCTGCCGTCAGC
The DNA here is from genome assembly GCF_026163685.1 of Oerskovia flava. Lineage (GTDB taxonomy): Bacteria > Actinomycetota > Actinomycetes > Actinomycetales > Cellulomonadaceae > Oerskovia_A > Oerskovia_A flava. Next base: position 40,452 of record NZ_JAOXSR010000004.1, on the reverse strand, counting down.
TGCGTCGCGTCCGGGAGCTGGACGAACACCTCGACGCTGGACTCGTCCGGGCGGCCCTCTGCGGCGTTGTCGAGCGTCTGCTGGGGGATCTCCTCGCCCTGCTCCAGCCGGGTCTCGACCGTGCGGGTCAGGTTCGTCAGCCGACCCGTGAGCTGGTCGTTCGCGCTCGTCAGGACGAACTGGGCACCGAAGAAGGCGAGCGGGAAGCCGAGCAGGATGACGGCGACGGCGACGGCGGCCACCGTCGCCTGCAGCACCCGGCGCCGCACGACCTACTCCTCGCCCGCGTCGTCGGTCAGCTCTCGCCCGTCTCGAAGCGGAAGCCGAGCCCACGCACCGTCGAGACGTAGCGAGGACTGTTGGCGTCGTCACCGAGCTTTCGGCGCAGCCACGACACGTGCATGTCGAGGGTCTTGGTCGACCCGACGGGCTCCGACCCCCAGACGTCCCGCATGAGCATGTCGCGGACGACGACCGAGCCGGCGTTGGCGATGAGCACGCGCAGCAGCTCGAACTCCTTCGTCGTCAGGTGCAGCTCGCGGTCGCTCTGGAAAGCCCGGTGCGCGGAGACGTCGATCCGCACGTCCTGCGCGGAGAGCTCCTCCTCCTCGCCGGTCTCGCCGTGGGTGCGGCGCAGGAGGGCGCGCACGCGCGCGAGCAGCTCGGCGAGGCGAAAAGGCTTCGTCACGTAGTCGTCGGCGCCCGCGTCGAGGCCGACGACGAGGTCCACCTCGTCGGCGCGGGCCGTCAGCACGAGGACCGGCGTGGTCAGCCCCTTGTTGCGGATCTCACGTGCGACGTCGAGGCCGTCCATGTCAGGGAGACCGAGATCGAGGACGACGATGTCCGCGGACCCGGCGGCATCGATGGCACCTTGACCTGTTCCATGCACGACGACGTCGTAACCCTCACGCGTCAGCGCGCGCGCCAAAGGTTCGGCAATCGCCGGGTCGTCCTCCGCTAGCAGTACGTGGGTCATTCGATCATGCTAGGGCATCTCTACGACTTTGACCCTATCTCCGCAGCGCCCTCGTGCGACCGCAGGGGGACGTCGTGGGAGGCGGCCCGAGCCTACGCTGAGGCGCATGGGTTGGTACGAACGACTGGGCCGCTGGTCCGACGAGCACCGCTTCGGCGTGGACCTGGCCGCGACGCTCGTCGTGGCCGCCGTCGTCGTCCCCGCGGCGGCCGCCGCACCCGTCGAGATGGTCGTGGGCCCATCACCCGGATGGGCGGCGATCTGGGCTGCGCTCCTCCTCGCGCCCCTCCCCTGGCGGCGCGTGCGACCCGTCGCCTCGGCGGTCGCCGTGTTCGTCGTCGCACTGGCGCACATGCTGACAGGGCTGCTCGTGGTGCTGCCCGCCGACTTTGCCGTCCTCGTCGCCCTGTTCTCCGTCACCGTGTACGGCCCACGATGGGCCCACCGCACCGCGATCGTGGCCTCGTTGCTCGGGGCGTTCGCCCTCGGAGTGGGCCTCGGGCTGCAGGCCGGCAACTCCGCCGACATGGCGATCATGGTGTTCTTCTCGACGGCGTTCGGCGGGACCCTCTTCCTGGCGGTCTGGGCCTTCGGTCTCCTGCGGCGCTCGCGCCGCGAGACCCTCGACGCCCTGCGCGACCGTGCCCGGCGCCTCGAGATCGAGCGCGATCAGCAGGCGCAGATCGCCACCGCGGCCGAACGGTCCAGGATCGCGCGCGAGATGCACGACATCGTCGCGCACTCCCTCTCGGTGATCATCGCGCAGGCCGACGGCGGCCGGTACGCCGCGACCGCGGACCCCGAGGCCGCGACCCGCGCCCTGAGCACCGTGTCCGACACCGGCCGGGCCGCCCTGGCCGACATGCGGCGCCTGCTCGGCGTGCTGCGCTCGGGCGGCGACGGCCCCGGAGCGGCGGAGGACGGCGCCGGCGCCCCCCGCGCACCCGCCCCCGCGGGCGAGGCAGACCGGTCGCCCCAGCCCGCGTCCGGGGACCTCGAGTCCCTCGTCGCCCAGGTGCGGGCCAGCGGACTGCGCGTCTCGCTCGTCCGGATCGGCACCGCTCGCCAGCTCCCCCCCGGCGCGGGCCTCACGGTCTACCGCGTATGCCAGGAAGCCCTGACGAACGTCCTCAAGCACGCCGGGCCCGACCCTGCCGTGACCGTCGTCGTGCGGTGGAAGGTCGACACCCTGCACCTCGAGGTGGACGACGACGGGCGGGGCGCGTCCGCCCGCGCCGAGTCCTCGCCCGGCTTCGGGCTGCTGGGCATGCGCGAGCGTGCCGCGATCTTCGGCGGGACCATCACCGCCGGTCCCCGCCCCGGCGGCGGTTTCCGCGTCCGGTTCACCATGCCGATCCCCCCGGCCCCGCCCCGCGGCCCCGCCGCGGTGGCCGACGACGGCGGGTCGGGCATGATGAGCACACCACCCGCGAGACAGGAACCATGAGCGAGCACACACCCCCCGCAGCCGACCCGATCCGCGTCGCGCTCGTCGACGACCAGCAGCTCGTCCGGGCCGGCTTCCGCATGGTGATCGACTCCCAGCCCGACCTCACGGTCGCCGTCGAGGCCGGGGACGGCCTGCAGGCGGTGCGCGTCCTCGCGGACCACGCCGTCGACGTCGTGCTCATGGACGTCCGGATGCCCCACCTCGACGGGCTCCAGGCCACCGCGCGGTTGACCGCCGCGGCAGCCGACGGCGGGTACGCACCCCGGGTGATCGTCCTCACCACGTTCGACCTGGACGAGTACGTCCTGGAGGCGATCCGGGCGGGCGCGAGCGGGTTCCTGCTCAAGGACGCCCCTCCCGAGGAGATGCTGGCCGCGATCCGTACCGTGCATCGCGGCGACGCGGTCATCGCGCCGTCCTCGACACGGCGGCTCCTCGAGCACCTCGTCGTGGCCCTGCCCGCGGAGCAGGCCGCGGACTCCCCCGCGCACGACTCCGTCGCCGGGCTCACCGACCGCGAGCGCGAGGTGCTCGTGCTCATGGCGCGCGGCCGGTCGAACACGGAGATCGGGACGGAGCTCTTCGTCGCCGAGGCGACCGTGAAGACCCACGTGGGGCGGATCCTCGCCAAGCTGGGCGCGCGCGACCGCGTGCAGGCCGTGGTCACCGCCTACGAGACCGGCCTGGTGCGCCCGGGGTCCTGACGCGCGTACCGGCACGCGCGCCACCGACCGCACCCACCGCCGTCGCCCCGTCCCGGGTCGGGTGCGGGCGCACCCGACGTACGACCAGGGGATGACCCGGACCGGCGACGGACCCCACCCTCGCCGGATGTGACACGCACCAGCGGGTTCGTAGTGTCGGTGTCGAGCGGGACGGCCGTCGCTACGGCCGGTTCCCCGCACCTCATCGAACCGCCTCGCACCAGGAGACACCGTGGACACGACCGTGTACCAACCCCTCGACAACCAGGGCACCGGCGCAGCACCAGCAGTACGGGCCCGCGCGCTGACGAAGACCTACGGCACCGGCGAGGCGGCGGTGCACGCGCTCGAGAGCGTGGACGTCGACTTCGAGCAGGGCCACTTCACCGCGATCATGGGGCCGTCGGGGTCCGGCAAGTCCACCCTGATGCACCTGCTCGCCGGCCTCGACTCCGCGACGTCGGGTCAGGCGTTCATCGGCGGCACCGAGGTCACCCGGCTGAGCGACAACGACCTGACCCGGCTGCGCCGCGACCGCGTCGGCTTCGTGTTCCAGTCCTTCAATCTCCTGCCCATGTTCAGCGCCGCGCAGAACATCACGCTGCCGGTGGAGCTCGCCGGGAACAAGGTCGACGACGCGTGGTTCGACACGCTCGTCCAGACCCTCGGCCTCGGTGCCCGGCTGAGCCACCGGCCGAGCGAGCTCTCCGGCGGCCAGCAGCAGCGGGTGGCGATCGCCCGCGCGCTCATCGCCAAGCCGGAGGTCGTCTTCGCGGACGAGCCCACGGGCAACCTCGACTCGCGCTCCGGAGCCGAGGTCCTCAGCTTCCTGCGCCGTTCGGTGCGCGAGCTCGGACGCACCATCATCATGGTCACCCACGACCCCGCGGCAGCCGCCTACGCGGACCGTGTCGTGCTCATCGCCGACGGCGCGATCGCCGGCGACATCCTCGACCCCACGCCCGAGTCGGTGCTCGCCGGGCTCGACGCGCTGCGCACGATCGACGACGTCGCGGCGGTGGGCTCCTGATGGTCCGCCTCACCCTGGCGCAGATGCGCCGCAGCATCGGTCGGCTCACGGCCGCCGGCATCGCCATCGTCCTCGGCACGGCGTTCGTCACCGCCACGCTCCTGGTCGGCAACATCATCAGCACCACCACGACCGACTCGATCGCGGCGCAGTTCGCCCGTTCCGACCTCGTCGTCAGCGCCGACGAGTCGTTCACCGTGGACGACGTCGAGGCGGCCCGGTCGGTCCCGGGCGTCGACGCCGCCGACGCCACGTCGCTGAGCAGCTTCGAGCTGTCGGCGGGGTCGAGGCGCACCTACCAGATCGTCGTCCCGACCCCGACCGACGACCGGTTCCAGCCTCAGGAGGTCGTCGCCGGGGCGATGCCCGCCGACTCCGGCGAGATCGCGCTCCCCGAGGCGCTGGCCGAGCGGTTCGACGTCACGCCCGGCGACACCGTCCGCCTCGCGCGCTTCGTCTGGGAGCCCGGTCCCGCCGGCCAGGAGGACGCCCTCGCCGAGTGGACCGACGTGACCGAGGACCTCACGCTCGTCGGGACGCTGCGCGACCCCTTCGGTGCCTACGCCAAGATGGGTGGCGCCGCCGTCGTCTCAGCGTCCGACCTCCAGGCTTGGGCCGAGCAGAGCGACCCCGAGTCGCCCGGTCCCACCTACGGCGCGATCATGGTCGCGGTCGACACCTCCGCGGGCCTCGAGCAGACGCGGGCCGAGCTCGAGGCTGCGCTGCCCGGTGCGCAGGCGCTGACCGCTGACGAGTACGCGGTCCAGCAGGCCGCCTCCCTGACCGGTGACGAGGACGTGTTCACCAAGGTCATCCTCGGCTTCGCCGGGATCGCGCTGCTCGTTGCCGCGCTCGTCATCGCCAACACCTTCCAGGTCCTCGTGGCCCAGCGCACGCGGATGCTCGCCCTGCTGCGCTGCGTCGGCGCCAACCGCGCACAGCTCGCCCGCTCCGTGCTCTTCGAGGCCACCGTCCTCGGCGTCCTGTCCTCGATCGGCGGGATCGTCCTCGGTGCGGGCCTCACGCAGATCGCCCTCGTGGTCCTCGGCGGGATGGACCTCGGCATCCCCCTGCCGTCGACGGTGCAGATCACCGCCGGCATCGTCCTGGTCCCCCTGCTCGTCGGTACGGCCGTCACCGTGCTCGCCTCGCTCGCACCTGCCCGGGCCGCGACCAGGGTCGCGCCGCTGGCCGCGCTGCGACCGGGCGACGCGCCCACTCTGTCGTCCGGGGCCGGCCGCGTCCGCCTCGTCCTGGCCTCGCTGCTGGTCGTCAGCGGTGCGCTCCTGCTGACCGGCGGCATCGTGCTCGGAGGCAACGGCAACGCGGAGGTCGGCATCCTCGTCGGTGTCCTCGGCGGCGCGCTCTCCTTCGTGGGCGTCCTGCTGGGCGCGATCTTCTGGCTGCCGAAGGTCGTCTCGCTCGTCGGGCGGCTCGTGGCCGGGTCGGGGAGCACCGCCCGGCTCGCGACGGCCAACACGCTGCGCAACCCGCGTCGGACCGCCGCCACCAGCACCGCCCTGCTCATCGGCGTGACCCTCGTGGCCATGATGTCGACGGGGGCCGCGAGCGCCCGCACGAGCCTGGACTCCGAGCTGGACGACCGGTACCCGGTCGACGTGTCCGTGACGACCGACCAGTACGACGAGTACGGCAACGGCGTCAGCGACGAGATCCCGGCGGCCATGCTCGCCGGGATGCGCAGCGCCGCGGGGGTGCGCGACGTCACCGAGCTCACCGCGACGAGGACGACCGTCCCGGCGACCGACGGCGACTACGAGGTCCTGGTGCGCGGCGTCGATCCGCAGTCCGCGACCGGCCTGGTGCGCTCGCCGGACCTCCTCGCCGGCCTCGACGACGGCACGGTGGTCATACCCCGGACGGAGAGCGAGTGGCTGGGCATCGCCGACGGCGACACCCTGACCATCGACGGGCCCACCGGGTCGGTCGAGCGCACGGTCTCGGTCACGGACATGCCCGGTCAGGCCTTCATCGTGTCGACGTCCACCATGGCGGAGCTCGACGACGCCGCGGTCGTCACGCGGGTGTGGTTGGGTCTGGAGGACGTCACCGACGCGGCCTCGATCGTCCCGGGCCTCCAGGACACGCTCTCCGAGAGCACCGTCCCGGTCGAGGTCGTCGGGGCGGCGGTCGAGCGCGCCATGTTCCAGCAGGTCGTCGACACGGTGCTCGCGGTCATCGTCGGACTCCTCGGGGTCGCGGTCGTCATCGCGCTCATCGGGGTGGCGAACACCCTGTCGCTCTCCGTCATCGAGCGGCGTCGCGAGTCCGCGACGCTGCGGGCGATCGGCCTGAGCCGGGGTCAGCTGAGGTCGATGCTGGCCATCGAGGGCATGCTCATCGCCGGCGTCGGCGCGCTGCTCGGCGTGGCGCTCGGCCTGCTCTACGGCTGGGCCGGTTCCGCGACGGCGCTCAGCGCCATGGGCGACGTCTCGCTGGCCGTGCCCTGGCGCGACATCGCGATCGTGCTCGTCGTGGCGCTCGTCGCCGGCCTGCTCGCGTCGATCGTCCCGGGCCGGGCGGCCGCCCGGACGTCGCCGGTCGCGGCGCTCGCCGTCGACTGACGATCGGCTCCACCGGGTGGTGGGCCTGCGGACACGTTGTCCACAGGCCCACCACCTTCGTGCGTCCAGGGCGTGCGCGCGGGCCATGATCGTCGCGTGCCCCTCGCTCCCGACGACCTCGACCCGTCCCACCCGATCCGTCTCACGGTGCACCCGGGCACCGACGTCCTCGTCGCCGCCGGCACCCGGGTCGCCGCGCTGCGCGGCGAGCTCGCCGGGCTCCTGTGCCGCCCCGAGCTCCTCACCACCCCGCTCGCCGTCGGCAGGACGGTGCTCGGGGACGACCACGTCCTCGGGACCCGACCCGTCCTGCCCGGTGCGGTCCTGCGTCCGGCCGGAGCACGGACCGGCCCCGTCGACCCGGCCACGGCCGCGGACGCGCTGCGCTCGGCGTTCCACGTCGCCCGCACCGCGGGCGCACGGGCGGGCACGCTGCACCCGGTCACCGACGGACGCCCGGGCGGGCAGGACGCTCGGCAGTGCGGCGGGCAGGACGACGGCACGCAGGTCGGCCGACTGCGGGTGCGGCAGGTGCGGGCCCGGCGCTCCGGGCGAGCACCACGGGTCCGGGTCGCGGCGCCGCACGCGACACGCTGGTCGCGCGCCGGGCGCGAACCCCGGAGACGGCTCGTCCCGCGACGCTGGCGCACGTGGCGGGTCGGCACGAGCCTCCTCCTCGACGGCGAGGTTTACTCGCTGCGCGCACGGCCCGACCTCGCGGCGGTCTCGTTCGCCGGGCGTACCGTGCCACGGGTGCCGGACGAGGGCGCCGCGTCCCACCGCACCCCGCTCGGAGCCACGCTCGCGATGGCCCTGACTCCCGCCGTCGCGTCGGTCGCGATGGCCGCCGTGTACCGGCAGCCGCTCTTCCTGCTCTTCGCGCTCGTCGGTCCCCTCACGCTGCTGGTACCTCTCCTGCTCGACGCCCGGCGTAGGCGCGCGGCCCGGCGGGCGGCCGCAGGTCCGCACGGGGGCGGCGCAGGGCCCGGCACGGGGCGCGACGTCGGCGGAGGGACGGACCGGGTGCGCGCCGCTGCGTCGTCCGGTGCGGCGGGCGGAGCGGGCGCCGGTTCGGCAGGCGAGCACGTCGGTCGGCCGGACCCGCTGCACCCGCGACCCTGCGACGCGCTGACGAGCGCGATCGCCGCGCACGTCGCACCGGGCGACGCCGCGCAGGACGGTGACCGTCGACGCAGCCGGGGTGTCCCGCCGAGGACGCCCGATCACGGACCGGCGGACGTTCCTGACCTCCCGGACGGCTGCCTCGCCGTCGTCGGGCCACGGGACCGCGCCCCGGCCGCGGCGCGCGCGATCCTCGCCGAGCTCGTCGCCGGAGGCCGCACGATCGGCGTCGCGCACACCGACGCGCACACCGCGGACTGGGCGTGGTGCCGCTGGATCCCCGGCTCAGCGAGGCTGCGGCGCGCCGACCTCGCCGCGCCTGCTCCCAGCCCCCGGGTGCTCGTCGTGGACGGCCTCTGCCCCGACTGGTCGGCGGACCTGGCAGCCTGGTGGTCCCGTGGGCCGACCGAACCCGTCGTCCTCGTCGCCCGCGACCCCGAGGCGGTCCCCGCCTGGTGCCGCACCGTGCTCGACGTGCGGCGAGATCGCGCTCGCTGGTCGATGCCCGACGGCGTCGGTCGCACGGAGGCGCACACCGGGGTCAGCACCGACTGGGCGGAGGCGTTCGCACGACATGTCGCCGCCGCGGCGCACCTGGGTCGCTGGCCGGCCACCGACGACGTGGACGGGGCCGACCCCGCGGGCCGCCTGCTCGGCGCACCGGGAACCACGGACACCGGTCGTGCGGACCCGACGTCGGCGGCCCTGCCCGGCACGGTCGCGCTCGGGGAGCTGCTCGGTGCGCCCGCGGACGGGCTGACGTGCGAGCCGACGACGGAGCGTTGGGTGGCGGACCGCTGGGCCGCAGACGTGGCGCGGCTGGCCGTCCCGCTCGGCATCGGTCCGGACGGGCGACCGGTCGTCGTCGACCTCCGGCGGCACGGCCCGCACGCGCTGGTCGCCGGCACCACCGGTGCCGGCAAGTCGGAGCTGCTGCAGTCGCTCGTGCTCGGCCTGGCACTGACCACGTCACCGCGCGACCTCGCGTTCGCGCTCGTCGACTACAAGGGCGGCGCGAGCTTCGGCGACTGCGTCCGCCTCCCCCACGTGGTCGGGCAGGTCACTGACCTCGAGCCCGGTCTCGCCGGCCGGGCGCTCGCCGGCCTGCGCGCCGAGCTCCGGCGCCGCGAGCACGTCCTCGCCGACGCCGGGGTCGCCCGTCTCGACGACCTCCCGCCGGGCGTGCTGCCCCGGCTCGTCGTGGTGATCGACGAGTTCCGCGCCATGGCCGACGAGCTGCCGGACTTCCTGCCGGGTCTGCTCCGGGTCGCCGCGCAGGGCCGCTCCCTCGGGGTCCACCTGGTGCTGGCCACCCAGCGTCCGGCAGGTGCGGTGAGCGCCGACATGCGGGCGAACATCACGCTGCGCCTCGCCCTGCGAGTCGTCGACCCCGGAGACTCCCAGGACGTCGTCGAGGTTCCGCACGCGGCCCGCATCCCCGCGACCGCACCCGGTCGGGTCATCCTGCGGCACGCGTCGGCACCCGCGACGGTCGTGCAGTGCGCGCACGCGGCCGGGATCCCGCGGCCGGTCGCCGCTCCTGTGCGTCGCGCCCGCCCCTGGGGCCGGCTCCCCAGGACCACGCGGGCCCCGACCGCCGACCCTGGCGTCGTCCGCTCGCTGGTCGACGCCGCGCGCGCCGCGGCCGCCTCCGCTGGCCTTCACCCCGCGGCACCGCCGTGGCTACCGGGACTGCCGTCGTCCGTCGAGCTCGACGAGCTCCACGGACTCGACGGGACCGACGACCTCAACGGGACCGACCGGACTCTGCCGCTCGCCCTCGGCGACCTCCCCGACGAGCAGCGGCGCACCGTCGTCTCGTGGGACCCCGACGACGGTCATCTCGCCGTCGTCGGACGGTCGCGCTCCGGCCGCTCGACCGCCCTGCGCACGCTGGCTGCGGCCGCCGTGGACCGCGGCTGGCACGTTCACCTGGTCGCGGCTCCCGCGGACATGGGCGAGTTGATCGACCACCCCGGCGTCGGCACCGTCGTGGACCGGGACGACCCACGGCGCGTCGCGCGGCTGCTGCGGCTGCTGACCGTGAAGGCGGCCTCCGCCCAGCCGCTCGCGCCCCTCGCGACACCGGCGCCTGTGCCTGCGCCTGCGCCCGTGCCCGTGCCCGTGCCCGTGCGGACCCTCGTCCTCGTCGACGGCGTGGAGGGCCTGCGCGGCGCCCTCGCCCCGCTCGGCGGCGGTGCGGGCGCCGACCTGCTCGCCGACGTCCTCGGCGACGCGCACGGCGTGGCGTTCGCGGTGACCGCGGACGGGCCGACCCTCGGCGGGCTCGCCCACCGGACCGGACCGCGGCTCGTCCTGTCGTCGACCGACAAGCACGACGACGTCGCGCTGGGGGTCCCCGGCCCGCTGGCCGGCCGTGGCGGGCGGCCAGGTCGCGCCGTCTGGCTCGGGCGGGACGGAGCCGTCGAGTGCCAGATCGCCCGGGGCGGCCCCGCCGCGGCCCGGCGCGGCGTCGGGACGGCCGAGGTGCACGAGCCGATACGGCTCGAGCCGCTCCCCCGCCACGTACGGCTCGCCGACCTCGGCGCCCGGACCGCCGGGCTCGACCGGGTCGTCGTCGGCCTCGGTGGCGACCACGGAGGGCCCGTCACCCTCGACGCCCACGAGGGCGCGCTCGTCGTGGGCCCGCCCGGGAGCGGTCGCACGACCGCGCTCACCCTGCTCGCCCGCGCCGCCGCCACGACGGGCACGCTGCGGGCGGTGCTCGCCCGCGACCGGACGCTCACCTCCGCCGGCCTCGGTGTCGGCGGTGACGGCGGTGACGTGCTGACACTCGCCCGGTTCGCCGCGGCTCCGCTCGGAGGGCTGCTCGACGAGCTGCGCGCGCACCCGCCCGGTGTGCTCGTCGTGGACGACCTGGACGTCCTCGCTCAGCACTGCCCTCTCGAGAACGAGACGCTCGCCGACATGTGCCGGGACGGCTGGGCGCTGCTGGCAGGTGCCGGGACGATGGGAGCGGGCCTGGCGCTGCGGGGCGCCCTCGCCGAGCTGCGGACCTGGCGGTGCGGCGTCGTCCTCGCACCGGGCGAGCGTGGCAGCGCCGAGGTCTTCGGGGTGCCGCTGGACCACCACACCGACCCGGGACCGCCCCACCCCGGACGAGGTGTCGTCGTCCAGGGTCGCTCCGTGGTCCCCGTGCAGGTGGCGGACAGCACCTGGACGGGCACTGCGGACCGGTGATCAGGTGGTGGGTCGAGCCGAGTCGCGCGTCGTCGAGACGACGACCGCCGGGATCATGAGGAGCACCAGGACGACCACGGCCAGCGCGAGCGTCAGCCCGCCCCAGACGGTCACCTCGTACTGCAGCCAGCTCACCGCGACCACACCCTGCAGCAGCTGCCACGTCGCCACCGGGGCCCGGCCCCAGCGCTGGCCGCGCAGCAGGCCTCGACACGCGGCGACCAGCAGCCAGGCGAGGCCGAGCACGAAGATCGTGAGGAAGACCGAGACGCCCACGGACTGCGAGCGTCCGAGCACGAGCTCGACGAGCACGAGCCCGCCGGCACCGACGAGCACGGCCACCTCTATCGCGATCCCCGCCAGGAGCGCCCACAGGGCTGGTGGGCGTGATCCGGCGCCGTGCGACGACGGTTGCTCAGCCGGGCTGTCGGAACGAGTCATCGAGCCTTCCTCCGGTCGGTGGTCCCCCGGTCGTGGAGGAGACACGAGGACCCAGAATACGCGTGACCTGGGCCTTCATCGAAGTGTGACCGAAGCCTCACGGTTCACCTGCAAGAAACTTCCCGGTAACCCCTTGTGCTGGGCTTCACGAGGTGTGAACCTAGTTCAAGCATCAATCACCCCCCGCTGAGCCTGTCGGCCGTGACAGACCCTGTCCACCGGCGCGTGTCCTTCTGAGGACCGGCTCGATCATGCCTAGGAGATCTCTCATGGATTGGCGCCACCGCGCAGCCTGCCTGGACGAAGACCCTGAGCTGTTCTTCCCCATCGGGAACACCGGCCCGGCACTGCTCCAGATCGAAGAGGCGAAGGCCGTGTGCCGTCGCTGCGACGTCGTCGACACGTGCCTCAAGTGGGCGCTCGAGTCCGGTCAGGACGCGGGCGTCTGGGGCGGCCTGTCCGAGGACGAGCGCCGCGCTCTCAAGCGCCGCACCGCACGCGCACGCCGCGCCGGCTGACCGCCCGCCGAACTGCCGAGAAGGGTCGTCGCCCCCGGGGTGACGACCCTTCTTGCTGCGCCGACGCGCACGGCCCGGCGCGGGCCTCACGTCGAGCGCGCGCCGTCGCGCAGGACGACCTGCAGCACCACCTCGGTGCCCCCACCCTCGCGGGGCGACCACGTGATGCTCCCGCTGAGCTCGTTGGTGACGAGCGTCGTGACGATCTGCGTGCCCAGCCCGCTCGTCGAGGCCTTCCCTGCGGGCTGGGAGTCGCCGGTGGGCATCCCGACCCCGTCGTCCGCCACGACGATCCGCAGCGCTGACCCGTCCCGCTCGACGCCGATCTCGACCGTGCCACCGCCGGAGGTGGCCAGCCCGTGCTCGACGGCGTTGGTCACCAGCTCCGTGAGGATCAGCGCGAGCGGGGTCGCGTCCTCGGCAGGGATCATCCCGAAGCTGCCCGTCCGTACCGTGCGCACGCTCGTGTCGGCGGACGCGACGTCGGCCGCGAGCCGCAGCGCGCGCCCCACCATGTCGTCGAACTCGACCTCCTCGTCGAGCGTCTGGGAGAGCCCTTCGTGGACGAGGGCGATCGTCGCCACGCGGCGCATGGCCTCCTCGAGCGCCGCCCGCGCCTCCGGGACGTTCATCCGGCGTGCCTGCAGCCGCAGGAGCGCCGCGACGGTCTGCAGGTTGTTCTTCACCCGGTGGTGGATCTCGCGGATCGTGGCGTCCTTCGTGATGAGCTCACGTTCACGGCGGCGCAGCTCGGACACGTCGCGGCACAGCAGGACCGCCCCGATCCGCTGCCCGGACTCCGTCAGCGGCAGCGCCCGCAACGACAACGCCACCCCCCGCGCCTCGATGTCGGTGCGCCAGGGAGCCCGACCCATCACCACCAGGGGAAGGGACTCGTCGACGGGGGTCTGGTGCTCGATGAGGTCGGTCGTCACCTCGATGAGCGAGCGCCCGACCAGCGGGCCGATCACCCCGAGCCGGTGGAAGCAGCTCAGCGCGTTCGGGCTGGCGTAGAGCACCTCACCCTCCGAGTTGAGGCGGATCAGACCGTCCCCCACGCGCGGCGCACCCCGGCGCGGACCTGTGGCAGCGTTCGGCGCGGGGAACTCACCGCGCGAGATCATCGCGATGAGGTCGTCGGCGGCCTCCACGTAGTTGAGCTCGAGACGGCTCGGCGTCCGGCCGGAGCCGAGGTTCGTCTGGCGGGCGACGACAGCGATCGCCCGGCCGGCGTGCACGACCGGGATCGCCTCCTCGCGCACCGCGTAGGCACCGAACCAGCGTGGTTCGCGCGAACGCTGGGCGCGCGACTCGGCGAGCGCCCGGGAGAGCTGGGGGCGCTGGCCGTCGGGGGCGAACGAGCCGACGATGTCGTCGTAGTGGACGGTCGCGCCGGTGCTGGGGCGGCATTGCGAGACCGCGACGAAGTTCCCGTCCGTCGTGGGCATCCACAGCACGAGGTCGGCGAAGGCGAGGTCGGAGATCACCTGCCAGTCACCCACCAGCAGATGCAGCCACTCGTTGTCCGCCGGGGTGAGGTCGGCGTGGTGGGAGATGAGATCGCTCATGGCAGACACGCCCACCAGGGTACGCAGTGATCGCTCGCGGTCGGGGACGGGTTCGATAGAGTCGAGCCACCACGCGCCCTGAGGAGGACCTGTGCACCTGACCGTCGAGCAGCGCTTCGACGCCAGCCCCACGCGGGTGGCGGCGATGCTCGCCGACACCGAGTTCGTCCGGTGGCGCGCCCGTCGTTCCGGTGGGCCGACGAGCGTGGTCGAGCAGGTGGACGTCACGGGGTCACCCGACGCGGGCTTCACGGTCGTGGTCCGCCGCACCCTGCCGACCGACCAGATCCCGGCGCACGTGCGCGGCTTCGTGGGCAGCCAGCTCGAGATCCGCCAGGCCGAGGCCTGGGAGGCGGCCGAGGGCGAGAGCCGCGTGGGCACCGTCGCGCTCGAGATCGCCGGGGCCCCCGTGCGCCTCACGGGCACGGTGGTCCTGGTCGCCGACGGCGACGGGACTCTCCAGCGCTACACGGGCGAGATCAAGGCGTCCGTGCCGCTCTTCGGTGCGGCCGTCGAGGACGCGGCCGCCACCGCGATCCGCGCGACCCTCGCCGCCGAGGAGTCCGCCGGCGCCGAGTGGCTCGCCACGCACCCGCAGTAGCACCGTCGTCGGGCAACGACCCCAGCCGACGACGATAACGATTTGGACACACCCGCCGACCATGTAGCGCTCTGACCTGCATGGACGCCACCGTGGGAGCGCAACCACACCCCGTCCACGCCCCACGTGCTTGACAGCGCAGACCTTCGACCGCCACGATCATGGCACCTCGTGGAAGCGCTACCACCTCATGGTTGGGAGCGCTACCACGCCGTCCATCGACAAGGGAGTCACCGTGCTGAGCAGCACCCGTACGTCCCGCCGGTCCCGCAAGGCGCTCGCCGCCACCGCGGGGCTCGCGGCCATCACCCTCACCCTCGCCGCCTGCGGCGACAGCTCCGACCCGTCCGACGAGGGCACCACCGACGGCACCGCCGGTGGCGAGCAGATCACGCTGACGGTCGCGACGTTCAACGACTTCGGCTACAGCGACGAGCTCCTCGCCGCATACACCGAGGCCAACCCGAACGTCACGGTCGAGCAGGTCAAGGCCGCCCGATCCGAGGACGCCCGCACCAACCTCACGACGAAGCTCGCCGCCGGTGGCGACGGCCTCGCCGACATCGAGGCGATCGAGGTCGACTGGCTTCCCGAGCTCATGCAGTACCCCGGCCTCTTCACGGACCTCTCCGACCCGGCGCTCGAGGGACGGTGGGTGGACTGGAAGGTCCAGCAGGCCACGACCGTCGACGGCGCGCTGATCGGGTACGGCACCGACATCGGCCCCGAGGCGATCTGCTACCGCGCCGACCTCTTCGAGGAAGCGGGTCTGCCGACGGACCGTGAGGAGGTCGCCGAGCTCCTCGGCGGCGCCGACGCGACGTGGGACGACTACTTCGCGGCCGGCCAGGAGTTCGTCGCCGCGTCCGACGCCGGGTGGTACGACAGCGCCATGGCCACCTACCAGGGCATGGTCAACCAGCTCGAGGCCGCCTACGAGGAGACCGACGGCACGCCCAAGGACCTCGCGACCAACGAGGACATCAGCGCTCTCTACGACACGGTCCTCACCGAGTCGGTCGACAACGGGCTCTCCGCCGGCCTCGAGCAGTGGTCCGGGGACTGGGACGCCGCGTTCCAGAACGACGGCTTCGCCACCATGCTCTGCCCGGCCTGGATGACCGGTCCGATCGAGGAGCGCGCCGGTGGCGTCGAGGGCTGGGACGTCGCGGACGTCTTCCCCGGCGGCGGTGGCAACTGGGGCGGCTCGTTCCTCACCGTGCCCTCCTCGGGCCCGAACGCCGAGGCGGCGCAGGCGCTGGCCGCCTGGCTGACCGACCCGGCCCAGCAGACCACGGCCTTCGAGAACGCCGGTACGTTCCCCTCGCAGATCGAGGCCCAGGGCTCGGACGCCGTGCAGGCCTTCACCAACGGGTTCTTCAACGAGGCACCCGTCGGGCAGATCTTCTCCGCCCGCGCGCAGGCCATCGAGGGCGCCCCGTTCAAGGGAGCGAACTACTTCTCGATCCACCAGCAGGTGCAGGACGCCATCAAGCGCGTCGACGTCGAGAAGACCGATGACGCCACCACGTCGTGGGACAAGGCCGTCCAGGGCTTCAAGGACCTCGGCCTGAGCTGATCACCCCCGGACGCGCGACGCGCGTCCGGCCCGGTCCTGGGGTGCCACGGCACCCCAGGACCGCACTCCCTGCACCACCACGATCAGGCTCCCACGCACCAGCACAGGAAGATCCATGGCCGTCCTCACCCCCACCCAGCCCCCTCAGGGCGTCGGAGAGCGCCCCACCCGCACACCGCGACGTGTCGGGTTCTCCCAGCGGCTCGGCCGCTGGGACGTCAAGCTCTCGCCGTACCTGTACATCTCCCCGTTCTTCATCCTCTTCGCGGTCACCGGGCTCTTCCCCCTCGTCTACACGGCCATCGTGTCGGTGCACGAGTGGAACCTGCTCGGCGGTCAGGGCGAGTTCGTCGGCCTCCAGAACTACCAGGACGTGCTCGCGCAGCCGACGTTCTGGAAGTCGCTGCGCAACACCTTCTCGATCTTCCTGCTCTCCTCGGTCCCCCAGGTCATCGGCGCGATCATCATCGCCGCCCTGCTCGACCAGAACCTGCGTGCGGCCACCTTCTGGCGCATGGGCGTCCTGCTCCCCTACGTCGTGGCGCCTGTCGCCGTCGGCCTCATCTTCGGCCGTCTCTTCGCCGACCAGTACGGACTCATCAACGAGATGCTCGGCATCTTCGGCGTCGACCCGATCCGCTGGCACGCCGACACCCTCGCGAGCCACGCCGCGATCGCGTCGATGGTGAACTTCCGCTGGACCGGCTACAACGCCCTGATCTTCCTCGCCGCGATGCAGGCGGTCCCCCGCGAGCTCTACGAGGCCGCGATCATCGACGGCGCAGGCCGGGTGCGGCAGTTCTTCTCCGTGACCGTTCCGCAGATCCGCGCCACCATCATCTTCGTCGTCATCACCTCGACGATCGGCGGCCTGCAGATCTTCGACGAGCCGCGCGTGTTCGACGCCCAGGGCCTCGGCGGCGCCGACCGGCAGTGGATGACCACCGTGCTCTACCTGTACGACGTCGGCTGGGGCAACCAGAAGAACTTCGGCCGTGCGGCCGCGATCGCCTGGATCCTGTTCCTCATCATCCTGCTCATCGGGTTCGTGAACTTCGCCATCACGCGGCGGATCTCCACCGCGGGGCCACGCGTGTCGCGCAAGGAACGCGTCGAGATCCGCGCCCGGCAGCGCGCCGCCACGGCGGCGCTGCGCGCCCGGGAGAAGGCGGCCCGCGGCGGACCACCACGAGACCCCGGATCCACGACCGACACCCCCGCGCGCCACAGCGCCCCGACCGATCGGAGGACGCGATGAGCTCCCTCCCCGTCGTCGCCCAGACCGCCGGCCCGAGCGCCGCCCGCGCCGCGGCACGCAACCCGCGCCGCAAGGCCACGGGAGGCGCGACCCGCCGGCCGCGGTGGGTCACCTACACGATCCTCGGGATCGTGCTGGCGATCTCGATCTTCCCCCTGTACTTCACGCTGGTCCTCGGGTCCTCCACCCCCGAGGAGATCTCCCGCAGTGCACTGCCGCAGCTGCTGCCCGACGCGAGCCTGTTTACGCAGTTCGCCGAGGTCGTCGGGTCCAACGCCATCAACTTCTGGAAGGCGTTCGCGAACTCCGTGATCATCGCGGTGGTCACCTCGGCGTCCGTGGTGCTCTTCTCGACCCTCGCCGGCTACTCGTTCGCGAAGCTGCGGTTCCGCGGTCGTGGCCCCCTGCTCGTCTTCATCATCGCGACCATGGCCGTCCCGACCCAGCTCGGCGTCGTGCCGCTGTTCATCCTCATGTCCGAGTTCGGGTGGATCGGCACGCTCCAGGCCGTGATCGTCCCGGCGCTCGTCACCGCGTTCGGCGTGTTCTGGATGACCCAGTACCTCTCGGAGGCGCTGCCCTACGAGCTCATCGAGGCGGCCCGCGTCGACGGCGCGTCGATGTTCCGCACGTTCTGGTCGATCGCGCTCCCCGCGGCCCGGCCGGCTGCCGCGATGCTCGCGCTCTTCACGTTCGTGCAGCAGTGGACCAACTTCTTCTGGCCGTCGATCGTCCTCAGCCAGAGCAACCCGACGCTCCCGCTGGTCGTCCGGTCCCTCCAGGCCAACTACTTCATCGACTACTCGCTCGTGATGGCGGGAGTCTTCCTCGTGACGCTCCCCCTCCTCGTGATCTTCCTCTTCACCGGTCGTCAGCTCGTGGCTGGCATCATGCAAGGAGCGGTCAAGGGATGACGCCGGCGCCCAGGCACCGGTCGACCACCACGAGCACTACCGAAGGACCGAACGAGTCATGAGCATCTTCGTCCCCTCCAGCCCGCTGGAGCCCAAGCCCCAGAACGCCACCGGCCGGGTCGCCTTCCCGGACGGGTTCCGCTGGGGCGCCGCCACGGCCGCCTACCAGGTCGAGGGCGCCGCGCACACCGACGGCCGCACCGACTCCGTCTGGGACGCGTTCGCCCGCGTCCCGGGCGCCGTCCTGAACGGCGACGACGGCGAGGTCGCGTGCGACCACTACCACCGGTACGCGGACGACGTCGCCCTCATGCGTCGGCTGAACCTGGACACCTACCGCTTCTCCACCTCGTGGGCGCGTGTGCGGCCCGACGGCGGTCCGGTCAACGCCAAGGGTCTCGACTTCTACTCGCGGCTCGTCGACGAGCTGCTGGCGAACGACGTCATGCCCTGGCTCACGCTGTACCACTGGGACCTGCCGCAGGCCCTCGAGGACAAGGGCGGGTGGACCGACCGGGACACCGCGTACTTGTTCGCCGAGTACGCCGTGACGATGCACGACGCCCTGGGCGACCGCGTCGGGGTCTGGACGACGCTCAACGAACCGTGGTGCTCGGCCTTCCTCGGCTACACGAGCGGGGCGCACGCCCCGGGCCACCAGTCCAAGGAGAAGGGTCTCGCCGCGGCGCACCACCTGCTCCTCGGCCACGGCCTGGCGGTGCGCGAGCTGCGCTCGCGCGCCCCGGAGGCCAACCTGGGGCTGACGCTGAACTTCACGGTGTCCGACCCCGTCGACCCGGCCGACCCGGCCGACGTCGACGCCGCCCGCCGGATCGACGGACAGTTCAACCGGATCTTCCTCGACCCCGTGCTGCGCGGCGAGTACCCGGCGGACGTCCTCGCGGACGTCGAGCCGTACGGGCTGCTCGACCACGTCAAGGACGGCGACCTGGAGATCATCTCCACCCCGATCGACACCCTGGGGGTCAACTACTACAACGGCGGTGCCGTCTCCGCGCACCCGCAGGTCGCCGCCACCAGCGACGCCGGGGAGCCCGCGGGAGACGACGCCGGCGGCACCCGACCCGAGGGTGTGCGCGAGGAGACGGACGGCGCGCCGGTCCGGACGACGTCGTCGCCCTACCCCGCCGCGGACGGCGTGCACGCCCACTCCCGCGGGCTGCCGCGCACCGACATGGGCTGGGAGGTCCAGCCGGAGGGCATGACGCGGCTGCTCAACCGTCTGCAGGCCGACTACACGGGCCCGCGGGGCGTCGCGCTCTACATCACGGAGAACGGCGCCGCCTACCCCGACGTCGTCGCACCGGACGGCTCGATCGACGACCAGGACCGGCTCGCGTTCCTCGACGCGCACCTGCGCGCCGTCAAGGACGCGATCGACGACGGCGCCGACGTGCGCGGCTACCTCGCGTGGTCCCTGCTCGACAACTTCGAGTGGGCGCTCGGCTACAGCAAGCGCTTCGGTATCGTCCGGGTCGACTACGAGACGCAGGAGCGCACCGTGAAGGCCAGCGGGGAGTGGTTCGCGCAGGTGGCGCGGGAGAACGCGGTCCCGCAGCGCCCGTAAGGGCTCACCGCCACATCGACGGGCACGACGTGGTGTCCAGGCAGGATACTGAGGATATGAGCACCCCGAGCACCGCACCCACGCTGGACGAGGTCGCCCAGACCGCGGGCGTCTCGCGGTCCACCGCGTCGCGGGCGATCAACGGCGGCCTGCGGGTCTCTCCCGAGGCCCAGGCCGCTGTCGACGCGGCCGTCGCCCAGCTGGGGTACACCCCCAACCGGGCGGCGCGCTCGCTCGTCACGCGACGGACGGACTCGATCGCCCTCGTCGTCCCCGAGCCCGACGAGCGGATCCTCACCGACCCGTTCCTCGCGGGGGCGATGCGGGGTGTGAGCGCCGCGCTCGCCGGGACGGACCTACAGCTCGTGCTGCTGTTCGCCCGTCCCGACGAGCCCGTCAACCGGATCGTGCGGTACCTGCGCAGCGGGCACGTCGACGGCGCGATCGTCGCCTCCCACCACCGGGAGGACGACCTCGAGGAGGCGCTGCTGGCGAGCAGGCTGCCGGCGGTGTTCGTCGGTCGACCGTTCGCGTCGACCGCGGACCTCGTCTACGTCGACGTCGACAACGTCGAGGGCGGGCGCATCGCCACGCAGCGCCTCGTCGACGCCGGTCGTCGCCGCATCGCGACGATCACGGGACCGCAGGACATGACGGCCGGTGTGGACCGGCTCACCGGGTGGCGTCAGGCGCTGCGGGCCGCGGGGCTGGCGACGGACGCGGTCGCCGCGGGCGACTTCGCGGTGGCGGGCGGTGCCGCAGCCATGGAGCGGCTGCTCGCCGAGCACCCCGACCTGGACGCGGTGTTCGCGGCGTCGGACCTCATGGCGGAGGGCGCGCTGCGCGTGCTGACCGCGCACGGCCGCTCCGTGCCGGGCGACGTCGCCGTCGTGGGCTTCGACAACCTCGGTGTCGCCGCCTCCACGAGCCCGGCGCTGACGACGGTCCAGAACCCTGTCGTGGAGATGGTCAAGACGGCGACGGACCTCCTCCTCGACCTGGTCGCGGGCCACGTCGTGCCCGTCCGCCCACGCATCTTCGCGCCCCGGCTCATCGACGGCGCCTCGGTCTGACCCCCACCCCCCACCCAGCCCAGCCCAGGTAGAACCCCTGTCGCCGAGGTAGAACGCCAGTCGTCGACTGGCGTTCTACCTCGCGCACAGGGGTTCTATCGCGCGCACGAGAGTTCTCTCTCGCGCACGGAGGTTCTACCTCGTGAGGTCAGCGGGAGACGTGGCCGAAGCGGTGCAGGGTGCGGCTCACGGCCTGCTCGTGGAGCACCGTGAGCAGCTCACGGCGCCCGCTGGCCACGACGGGGTGGTCCAGCAGCGTCACCTCGCCGACCCGCCCGGCGGCGGCCTCGTGCAGGCCGGGTGCCCCGCCGAGGACACGGACGCGGCCCGTCACGTCCCCCGACGCGACGCGCTGCGCGAACTCCTCGTGCCCGAGGCCACCAGGACCCTCGACGGGCACGACGACGACCGGCACCCCCGCCGTCCGGGCGGCGGCGCGCACCCGCTCGACCTCGACGGGCTCCGCCCCGTCGCCGACGCGCACGGTGAGCGAATGGACGGGACGGTAGCGGAACACGTTCGCCTCGGCGTGCAGTCCGGACGGGTCGTGCTCGACGCCGAGCTCCCGCGCCCACACGCGGGCGTCGTCGGCCTGGGCCCACGCGAGCCACGCCGCGGGGTCGTCCGCACGGGAGGGGACGTCGTCGCCGTCGGACCAGCGGCCGAGCTGGGCCACGTAGCTCGGCCCGCCCGCCTTGGCGCCCGGGCCGACCGCCGACGCCTTCCACCCGCCGAACGACTGCCGCTGCACGATCGCGCCCGTGATGTGCCGGTTGACGTACGCGTTGCCGACCTGGACGCGTTCGAGCCACGTCGCGACCTCGTCGTCGTCGAGGCTGTGGATCCCGCCAGTGAGACCGAACGCCACGGCGTTCTGCAGGTCGAGGGCCTCGTCGAGCGTCGCGGCGGTCATCACGCCCAGGACGGGCCCGAAGCACTCGGTGAGGTGGAAGAACGACCCCGGCGCGACGCCCTCCTTGAGGCCGGGCGTCCACAGCCGTCCGGCGAGACCGGCCGACCCGTCACCACCGTCCAGCAGCCGCGGCTCGACGAGCCAGCGCTCGCCGGGGTCGAGCGTCGTGAGCGCCCGCTCGAGCTTGTCGCTCGGGACCTCGGTGAGCGGGCCCATCGTCGTCGAGATGTCGGTCGACGCCCCGACGGCGAGCGAGCGCACCGCGTCGACGAGCTGGCGGCGGAACCGGCGCCCCGTCTCGGTGCGGGGGTCGCCGACCGACCCGACGAGGATCAGCAGGGAGGCCGCCGAGCACTTCTGCCCGGCGTGACCGAACGCCGAGCGCACGACGTCCGCGACGGCGAGGTCGAGGTCGGCCGACGGCGTGACGACGAGCGCGTTCTTGCCCGACGTCTCGGCGAGCACCGGGCGTCGCGGCTTCCACCCGGCGAACAGCCGTGCGGTCTCGATGGCGCCGGTCAGCACGACGCGCGCGACGCCGTCGTGCGTGACGAGGTGGGTGCCGAGCTCGTCGTCGGGCACCCGGACGTACTGCACGACGTCGCGGGCCAGCTCCGCGTCGAACGCCCCGTCCGCGACGGCGTCCGCGAGGCCGGCGTGGATCGCCTCGACCGCGACCTCGAGGCAGCGCGGGGTGGGCGGGGCGGGCTTCGCGATCACCGCGGAGCCCGCGGCGAGCGCCGCGAGCACTCCCCCGACGGGGATCGCGACGGGGAAGTTCCACGGCGGCGTGACGAGCGTGACGCCGTCGGGCGTGAACCGCGCGCCGGGGACCTCGTCGAGCTGCTCCGCGGAGCGTGCGTAGTAGCTCGCGAAGTCGATCGCCTCGCTCACCTCGGGGTCCGCCTCGGCGACGGTCTTGCCGGGCTCGTGCACCATGGCGGCCACGAGGTCGGTGCGCGCCTCCTCGAGCCGCACGGCCACGGCGCGCAGCGCCCGGGCGCGCGCCGCCGGCGGCACCTGCGACCAGGCCGCGGCGGCGCGCCCGGCGCGGGCCACGACGTCGTCCACCTCGGCCGTCCGGGTGAGCTCGGGCGTGCGGACCGGGACGAACCCGGAGTCCGGGCCGGTGACCGCGAGCGCCCAGGCGCGGTGCGCGGCGACGGCCGGGTCGGTGTCGGCGACGTTCTCGAAGGTCCCGGGACCGCACGGGGGCGCAGTACCCGGGCCGACGGCGGCGCGCGGGCGGCGCCGCGGCGTCACGTCCTCGGCCTGGTAGTGGACCCCGTGGGCGACCGATGCGCGGAACGCGGCCTCCTGACGTCCCATCGCGCCGCTTCCGGAGGCCTCCTGCTCGGCCGGGGCGAACATGGCGTGCAGGAAGTTCTGCTCCGCCGCATTCTCCTCCAGGCGCCGCACGAGGTAGGAGATCGCGACGTCGAAGTCCTCGCGGGCGACCACGGGCGTGTAGAGCACGACCCGGCCGCCGTCCTTGGCGACCTCGTCGCGCACGGCCCGCGCCTCGGCGGGCGCCATGCCCTGAAGCATCTCGACGTCGAGCGCGTCGCTCACACCGCGGGCCCGGGCCAGCAGGATCGCGAGCGCCACGTGGTAGAGGTTGTGGCTCGCGACGCCGATGCGGACGGCGTCCGCGACGGGGCGGCGCAGCGCATGGTCGACGACGCGCACGTAGTTCGCGTCGACGTCCGGCTTGGTCGCGTACGGCGCCTGCTCCCAGCCGTGCAGCTCGGCCTCGACCTTCTCCATCGCGAGGTTCGCGCCCTTGACGAGGCGCACCTTGATCGGTGCGCCGCCGCGGGCGACCCGGGCGCCGGCGAACTCCGCGAGCTCGTCGAAGGCCCCCAGCGCGTCGGGCAGGTAGGCCTGCAGGACGATGCCCGCCTCGAGCCCGTGGAACTCCTCGCGCCCGAGGACCGCACGGAAGACCTCGGTCGTCAGCGCGAGGTCGCGGTACTCCTCCATGTCGAGGTTGAGGAACACCCCGTGGTCGCGCGCGGCGCGGTACAGCGGCAGGAGGCGCTCGACGACGCGATCGCGCGACCCCTCGAGGTCCCACGTGACGAGCTGGGACGCGACCGACGAGACCTTCACCGACACGTAGTCCACGTCGGGGCGTCGCACGAGCGCGATCGTGCGCTCGAGCCGGGCCCGCGCCTCGTCCTCCCCGAGCACGGCCTCGCCGAGCAGGTTGACGTTGAGCGCGTAGCCCTCGCCGCGGGTGCGGGCGAGGTGGCGGCCGAGGCCGGGACCGGCGTCGGCCACGAGGTGGCCCACGAGCTGACGCAGCCGGATCCGGGCGGCGGGCACGACGACCCTCGGCAGGAGCGCCGCCGCGCGGGCGCCGACCTGCAGGAGCGTGCGGTCGACGGGGCCGAGGAACCCCTGGGCGCGGCCGGCGGTCGCACCGAGCCGCGTGAGCTCGCGCGCGGCGACCTGGACGTCGTGGGGGCGGGCGACGTCGTCGACGAACCGCACGGCGAGCTCGAGCCCGGCCGGGTCCGCGACGAGCGCGCCGAGGCGTTCGGCCGTGCGGCGCTCCCGCGCGTCGGTAGCCGAGTCGCCACCGCCCGCGGCGCCGGAGATCCAGGCCTCGGCGAGGGCGACGGCGTCCTCGACGAGGGACTCGGGCTGCACGGTGGCGGCGGCTCGTGACCGCTGCGCTGCGTCGTTGCTCATCAGTCCAGCGTGCCTCCTCGGCGCAGGCCTGTCTTGTACGATCCGGGCTGAGATGACACCTGTTCACGACAATCCGCCGCGCGCCTGGCCCGAGGCCGAGGCGCTGCTCGCCGCCCTGAGCCCCGCGATGGTCGACCTCATGGACGAGCTGTCGTCGACGATGTTCTGCGCGAAGGACACGACCGGGCGGTACGTCCTCGTCAACCGGGTCTTCGTCGCCCGGACGAACGAGCGCTCGCGCCGCGCCGTGGTCGGTCGGCGCGCGGCGGACCTCTTCGTGCCGCAGCTCGCCGAGCGCTACGAGCAGCAGGACGGCGAGGTGCTGGCGAGCGGCACCGCGCTGCGCGGCGAGCTCGAGCACATCCGTCGCCTCGGCGGGACGTCGGGGTGGTTCCTCACCTCCAAGCTCCCCGTGCACGACGCCGCGGGCGTCGTCGTCGGGCTGGTGAGCGTCTCGCAGGACCTGCGGGCGGGCGAGGCCGACGACGCGACCATGGACTCGATGTCCCGCCTCGTCGCCGAGGTGGCCGCGCGGCTGGACGAACCGCTGCCGCTCGCCCGGCTCGCCGAGCTCGCCGGCTGCACCCCGTCCGTGCTCGACCGCCGCGTCCGGCGCGTGTACTCGCTGAGCCCCCGCCAGCTCGTCCTGCGCACCCGGGTCGACCGGGCCGCGCAGCTCCTCGCCGCGGACGAGCGCAGCATCGCCGACGTCGCGTCGGCGTGCGGGTTCTACGACCAGCCGTCGTTCACGCGCACCTTCGCCCGGCTCACCGGCCAGACGCCGTCGTCGTTCCGCCGCCGCGCCCGTCGCTGACGGTCGCCCAGCACACCGCCGTGCGACCCGGGCCGGTCGCAGGGAGACTGGACGGATGACACCGACACCCATCCCCACCGTCCCCCTGCCCGGCGGCGACATGCCGCTGCTGGGCCTCGGCACGTGGCAGTCGGAGGGCGACGACGCGTACCGCTCGGTACGGCACGCGCTCGACGTCGGCTACCGCCACGTCGACACCGCGACCGGCTACGGCAACGAGGACCAGGTCGGTCGTGCGCTCGCCGAGTCGGGCGTGGCGCGCAGCGACGTGTTCGTCACGACGAAGCTCCCGCCCGACGCCGCGGGCCGCGAGCGGGCGACGCTCGAGGCGTCGCTGCGCGACCTCGGCACCGACTACGTCGACCTGTGGCTCATCCACTGGCCGCCGAACAAGGAGGCCTCCCCGTGGGTCTGGGAGCAGTTCCTCACGCTGCGCGACGAGGGCCTCGTCCGCTCGGTCGGGGTGAGCAACTACTCGGTCGAGCAGGTCGACATCCTCTCCGAGCAGACCGGCCAGACGCCGGCGGTGGACCAGATCCCGTGGAGCCCGGCGGACTACGACCAGCGGCTCGCGGGCGAGCTGGCCCGGCGCGGCGTCGTGCTCGAGGGGTACTCGCCGTTCAAGCGGACCGACCTCGACTCCCCCGTGCTGCGCGACGTCGCCGAGGCGCACGGCGTCACGCCGGCCCAGGTGGTGCTGCGCTGGCACATCGACCACGGGTTCGTCGTGATCCCGAAGTCGGTCACCCCCGAACGGATCGAGGCGAACTTCGACGTCGCCGGGTTCACGCTGGACGCCGAGCAGCTCGCCCAGGTCGACGCGCTCGCCGACTGACGACGCCGGTCGGGTCCCGGAACGGCGAACCGGACGGGGACCCGACGCGGCGTCGGGCGGACGCGGGGTGGCAGGCGGCGGTAGGTTGGGCTCGAACGCTGCCGCACCACCCCGAGCGGCCACCCACCTCACATCCGGAGGACCAGTGACGACGACGTCCGAGCCCCACACGGGAGCCACCCCGCCAGAGGCGCCCGACCACCCGCCGACCCGGCAGCAGCCTGGCGCCGGGTCGGCGATCACGACCGCCCGCAGCCAGCTCGCGACCGCGGTCGAGATCCTCGGGTACGACGACGGCCTGCACGAGATGCTGGGGACGCCGCGGCGCGAGATCAACGTCTCCGTGCCGCTGCGGCGCGACGACGGCAAGATCGAGCTCTTCCACGGTTTCCGTGTCCAGCACAACGTCTCGCGCGGACCGGGCAAGGGCGGGTTGCGCTACCACCCGAGCGTCGACGTCGACGAGGTGCGTGCGCTGGCGATGTGGATGACGTGGAAGTGCGCCATCGTCGACCTGCCCTACGGCGGCGCGAAGGGTGGTGTCTCGATCGACCCGACGGGCTACTCGCAGGCCGAGCTCGAGCGCGTCACGCGTCGCTACACCTCGGAGATCATGCCCGTGATCGGGCCCGAGCGGGACATCATGGCCCCGGACATGGGCACGAACGAGCAGACGATGGCGTGGGTCATGGACACCTACTCCGTCAACCAGGGGTACACCATCCCTGCCGTCGTGACCGGCAAGCCCATCCCCGTGGGCGGCTCGCTGGGGCGGGCGACCGCGACGTCGTCGGGCGTCGTGCACACGACGAAGGCGGCGCTGGCCGACGCCGGGGTCGAGCTGCGGGACGTCAGCGTCGCCGTGCAGGGCTTCGGCAAGGTCGGCTCGCACGCGGCCGCGATCTTCGCCGGCGAAGGGGCGCGCGTCGTCGCCGTGAGCGACCAGCACGGCGGGGTGCACGACCCCGACGGGCTCGACATCCGGTCGCTGTTCGAGCACGTCGACGCGACCGGCTCCGTCGTCGGCTTCGAGCGCGGCGAACCGATCGACAACACCTCCCTCCTCGCGCTGGACGTCGACGTCCTGGTCCCCGCCGCGGTCGAGGGCGTCCTCGACGAGATCACGGCGGACGCGGTCCAGGCACGCTGGGTCGTGGAGGGCGCCAACGGCCCGACGACGGCCGGTGGGGACCGGATCCTCGCCAAGAAGGGCGTGACGGTCGTGCCGGACGTCCTCGCGAACGCCGGCGGCGTCGTCGTGTCGTACTTCGAGTGGGTCCAGGCCAACCAGGCGTACTGGTGGACCGCGCAGGAGATCGGCGAGAAGCTCGAGCTGCGCATGCTCTCGGCGTACGCGGACGTGGCCGCGCTCGCGCGGCGCGAGGAGCTGAGCCTGCGGGACGCGGCCCTCGTGATCGGTGTCAAGCGCGTCGCGGAGGCCCACCAGATCCGCGGTCTCTACCCCTGACCGGCCCGGGCGGCCCCTGACCCGTCCGCACCGGCTCTAGCCCCGGTGGGCACGCAGCGTCGTGACCACCGGGGCGACGAGCGCGACCGCCGAGGCTGCCACGGCGAACCAGGCCACCGTCTCGTCGACGAGCGGGCCCTGGAACCGGCCGACTGCGATCCACGCGAGACCCCAGGCCATGGCGAGCCCGATGCCGAGGGCGAGCGCGCGGCGTCGGGCGGTGAACGTGGCCCACGCGACCGACAGCGCCGCTGCGAGCACGACGAGCACCGCGCCCCAGCCGGTCGCGCCGAGGCCGAGCCCGCCCGCACCGGCGTCGGTCAGGGTCGCGGCGACGTTCGCGAGCGTCGCCACGCTCACCCAGCCCGTGTAGAGCCCGACGGTGCCGTCGAGGACGACCCCCTGGACGGTGCTGTCCGGCGTGGACCGCACGAGCCGCACCACGATCACCGCGAGGACCACCAGCAGCGCGGCGATCACGACGACGCTCGCCGCGAGCCACCCCGCCTGCACGACGCCGATCCACGCCGCGTTGAGGACCATCGACGCGAGCACCCACCAGGAGGTGGCGCGCAGGCGAGGCCTGGTGGCGTGGCGCGGCAGCGCCTGGTAGACGGCGAGGACGAAGAGCCCGAGGTAGATCACCGACCAGATGCGGAAGGCCGGGTTGTCGGGGGCCACGGGCGTCGCGTCGGCCGACAGCGCGCCGCCGGACGTGCGCTCGACGGCCGTCCCGCCGAACGCGCCGGCGCCGTAGGCCGCGGCACCGGCGGCGACGAGCGAGCCGACGAGGACGACGACCTGGCGCACACGGTCGGACGACGTCGGCGAGGTGGACACGGACGGGGAGGCGGCTGCGGTCGTCATGACTCCACGATGGCATCACTCAGCATGCTGAGCATCTTGGAGCAGGTCAGGCGAGGGGCTGTCGACCTGCCCAGTCGAGGAGCGTGGTGCGCGGGCCGGTGAAGAACGGCACCTCCTCGCGCACGTGGCGGCGGGCCTCGGTGTCCCGGAGGTCGCGCATGAGGTCGACGATGCGGTGCAGCTCGTCGGCCTCGAACGCGAGGATCCACTCGTAGTCGCCCAGCGCGAACGCCGAGACGGTGTTTGCCCGCACGTCCTTGTACCCGGCGGCTGCGACGCCGTGGTCGCGCAGCATCGTGCGGCGCTCGGCCTCGGGCAGGAGGTACCAGTCGTAGGAGCGCACGAACGGGTACACGCAGATGTAGTCGCGCGGCTTCTCGCCCGCGAGGAACGCCGGCACGTGCCCGCGGTTGAACTCGGCGGGGCGGTGCATCGCAGCGACGGACCACACCGGCTCCAGCGCACGCCCGAGGTCGCTCGCCCGCAGCCGCTGGTAGGCGCCCTGGACGGCCTCGATGCTCGGCCCGTGGAACCAGACCATGAGGTCGGCGTCCGAGCGCAGCCCGCCGACGTCGTACCAGCCGCGCAGGACGAGGTCGCCGTCGGCCTGGGCCGGGTCGACGCCCTGGTCCGGCCCGCCACCCACGAGGCCCTCGGCCTCGCGCACGAGTGACGCCCGCTCGTCGGCGTCCTCGGGGAGCGTCTCCGTCAGCGAGAACACCGACCACATCGTGTACCGGATCGTCGCGTTGATGCTCTCGGTGTCGACGGCCGCGCCGGTGTCGCCGTGCACATGGCTCTGGCTGGTGGTCTCACTCACGGTTCTCTCCTCGCTCATCCGCTGTGGGCGGGATCGTGGCGGGAATCCGGCCACGGATTCCCGCCACGATCCCGCCCCCAGCGCTCTGGTGGCTCCGGGGGTCCGGGACACGCGGGACCGGGCCCGGGGGGGGGGGGGGGGTGGGGGGGGGACCGCGGCCCCGTCCCCCCCCCCACGATCCCGCCCACAGCGCTCTGGTGTCTCAGCTGGTCAGGGACTCGCTGCACAGGGCCGGGACGCCGCTCGGCTCGCCGTCGCGGCGCAGGCAGCAACCCGGTGCGCAGACGGAGCGGAACGGCGGCAGCGTGCCGACCGTCGCCTGCTCGACGTCGTCGCCGCGCGCCATCGCCGCGCGCTCCAGCAGGAGGTCGACGAGACCGCGCACGAACGGCTCGCGCGTGCTCACGGTACCCGCGCGGACCGCGGTCATGCCGAGCCCGTCCGCGGTCGCCAGCGCCTCCGTGTCGAGGTCGTAGGCGACCTCCATGTGGTCCGAGATGAAACCGATCGGCGACAGCACGACGTCGCGCACGCCCTCGGCCGCCAGCGCCTCGAGGTGGTCGTTCACGTCCGGCTCGAGCCAGGGCTGGCTCGGCGGGCCGGAGCGCGAGCAGTACGCGAGGTCCCACGCGACGTCGTGCCCCAGCCGCTGCGAGACCTCCGCGGCGACGACGCGGGCCAGATCGAGGTGCTGCTCGGAGTACGTCGCCTGCGCGATGCGCGACGCCGCCTCCATGGTGTCCGGGATGGAGTGCGTGACGAACACGAGCCGTGCCGCGGCGCCGTCCCCACCCTTGTCGGCCAGCGCCGCGTAGCCGTCGAGCACGGCGTCGATGTTCGCCCGGGCGAACCCGGGGTGGTTGAAGTACGAGCGGATCTTGTCGAACTGCACCCCGGTCGAGCCGGTGCCGTCGAGCTGGCCGCGCTTCTCGAGCGTCACGGCGAGGTCCTCGCGGTACTGCCGGCAGCCGGAGTAGGACGAGAAGGCGGAGGTCACGAGCGCGACCGCGCGCTGCGCGCCGAGCGCCTCGAGCTCGTCGATCGCGTCGGTGGTGTACGGCTCCCAGTTGCGGTTGCCCCACACGACGGGCAGCGCGATGCCGCGACGCGCGAGCTCCGCCTCGAGGGCGGCCTTGAGCGCGAGGTTCTGCCCGTTGATGGGGCTCTTCCCGCCGAACCCGTAGTAGTGCTCGCCGACCTCCTCGAGGCGCGAGTCGGGGATGCCCTTGCCCGCGGTCACGTTGCGGAGGAAGGGCACGACGTCCTCGGGCTTGTTCGGCCCGCCGAACGAGTACAGCAGGAGAGCGTCGTACGGGAGCGAGTCGGCGGCGGACGAGGCCTGGGGGGCGGTGGTGGCGGCGTCCTGGGGGGAGAACGAGGGCATGTCCAGCATCATGACACCCGCCGCTGGGAGGTCGCGCCCCGGAGCGGTCGGCCACCACGTGACATTGACCAGACACCACGTCAGATCCGCTCGGCGTCCGCGGACGACGGCCCCCGGTGCGCTCTCCGCGTGATTCGTGAGCACTCCTGCCTATAGGCTCGACCGATGCACACCGCCGCCGGACTCCTGCCCGCACCCGTCAGCGTGGTCGCCATCGGCACACCCGGCGCATCCGGCGCATCCGCCGCGCCGGGCACCGTGCCGGGCATGCTCACCCTGCGCACGGGCGTGCGCGTGAGCGCGCACCCCGAGCTCGCCGCGGCCGCCCGGTGGTGGCGCCGCACCACCGAGTCCGCCTTCGGGATCGACCTGCACGGGGTACCCGAGGCGCCCGCGGACGTGACGTTCGCCGTCGGGCCGGACCTCCCCGCCGGCGGCTACCGCCTCACGGTGGACGGGGACGGCGTGCGCGTCGAGGCGGCCGACGCGGCGGGCGCGCACGCCGCCGCCCAGACGCTGCGCCAGCTCGCCGGCCCGCAGGCCTACCGCGCCGCCCCGACCGCCCCGGACATCACCGGTGTGAACCTGGCGCACGTGACGATCACCGACCACCCGCGGTTCGTGTGGCGCGGGGTGCTCCTCGACGTGGCCCGGCACTTCATGCCACCGCGCGAGGTGATGCGGTTCGTCGACCTCGCGGCGGCGCACAAGCTCAACGTCGTCCAGCTCCACCTGACCGACGACCAGGGGTGGCGCATGCCGGTCGAGCGCTACCCGCGGCTCACGACCACGGGCGGGTGGCGGCGCGAGTCGAACGTGGGCACGTGGCGATCGGGAGTTCTCGACGGCCGGCCCCACGGCGGGTCGTACACCCGCGACGACCTCCGGGAGATCGTGGCGCACGCCCGGGAGCGTGGCGTGACGATCGTCCCGGAGATCGACGTCCCCGGCCACGTCGAGGCCGCGGTCGCCGCCTACCCCGAGCTCGGCACGCGCAAGACCCCTCACGAGGTCCGCACCACCTGGGGCGTGAGCACCGAGGTCCTCGACCCGTCGGAGGACTCCCTCGCGTTCTTCCGCCACGTGCTCGACGAGGTGCTCGACGTCTTCGACTCACCGTGGATCGCGCTCGGGGGCGACGAGGTCCCGGCGACCCTGTGGCGCGAGCAGCCGGAGATCGTCGCGCGCGCCCAGGACCTCGGTCTCGCGGACGTCACCGGGCTGCACGGCTGGTTCCTCGCCCGCCTGGCCGAGCACGTGCGCGCCGCCGGCCGCCGAGCGATCGTCTGGGACGAGGCGTTCGGCCCGCAGCTGCCGACCGACGTCGCCGTGACCTCCTGGCGCGGCTACGCCGTCGGCGCCCGTGCGCTCGCCGCCGGGCACGACGTCGTCATGTCGCCCGAGCAGGTCGTCTACCTCGACCACCGTGCGGGGGACGGCGCGGACGAGCCGGTGCCGGTCGGGTTCCTGCGCACGGTCGAGGACGTCTACGCGTTCGAGCCGATGCCCGCGGGCGCGCTCGCCGAGACGCTGGGCACGGGCACGACGACGGGGCGGCTCCTCGGCGCCCAGGCGGCGGTGTGGACCGAGCACCTCGACTCCCCGCGCCGCGTCGACTACGCGACCTACCCCCGCCTCGCGGCGTTCGCCGAGGCGGTGTGGTCGCCGGCCACCGACCGCTCCCCCGGCTCGCCGACGTCGCGGGAGTTCCTCGGCCGTCTCGAGCGCGACCACCTGCCGCGACTGTCGGCGGCAGGTGTCGAGCACCGGCCGCTCGACGGCCCGCACCCGTGGCAGACCCGCCCGGGCGCCCAGGGCTTCCCGCGCGACCTCGCGGCCGAGACCGCCGCGGGCGGGTGGGCCGGCGTGGGCGGCTGGGTGGACGGTCGTGACGACGGTGCGCAACCGTGACACAACCGTGACACCGACCTTCGGGGATCAGCGGTAGAGCAGGTCCTCGGCGGTCGTCTCCTGCCAGCCGGGGACGTCGAGCGCTCCGGGCGCGTCCCACGCGCCGCCGGTGATCGCGTCGAACGCGCCGCGGCGGCCGAACAGCCGCTCGAGCGGCGTCGCGTCGGACTCGCCGGGCTGGAGCCCGCGCTGCTCGGTCTCCGCGAGCAGGCCCGGGTGCAGCAGCGCGACGGTCCGTAGCAGCGCGACACCGGTCCGCACCGGGCGGAAGGCCTCGACGTCGGTGACGTGGAGCAGGACTCCCTCGCAGGGCTGGTGGGCCCAGTCCCGCACGAGCGGGGTGAAGCCGTACGGCACGGCCCGCACGCCCGGCAGGTCGAGCGCGGCGAACGCGTCGGCGAGGTCCTCGCCGTCGATCCACGGCGCGCCGAGGGCACGGAACGGCACCGCGGTGGAGCGTCCCTCCGAGAGGTTCACCCCCTCCACGAGGCACGTGCCGGGGTAGAGCAGGGCCGTCGTCGGGCTCGGCATGTTGGGTGACGGCGGCACCCACGGCCAGGTCGGGGTCGACAACGCCGTCGTCGTACGCTCCCACCCCTCGACGCGCACCACCCGCAGGTCGACGTCGATGCCGCGGGTGCGTGCCCAGTGCCTGGTGAGCTCTCCGATCGTCAGGCTGTGCCGAAGGGGCATCGACCAGCGGCCGACGAGCGAGTGGCAGTCCTCGTCCAGCACGGGCCCCTCGACGTGCTCCATCGAGCCGCCGAGCGGGTTGGGTCGGTCGAGGACGATGACGGCGACGTCGTGCTCGGCGCACGCCTCGAGGACGTGGCTCAGGGTCCAGACGTAGGTGTAGAACCGCGCGCCGACGTCCGGCAGGTCGACGACGACGGCGTCGAGCCCCGCCAGGTCGGTGCCGTCCGGGCGGACGTGGTCGCCGTAGAGGCTGACGACGGGCAGGCCGGTCGTGCGGTCGGTGCCCCCGGCGACGTGCTCGCCCTCGCGGGCACGGCCGCTGAGTCCGTGCTCCGGACTGAGGTAGCGCACGACCTGCAGGCCGGCCCGGTGCAGCGCTACGCGGGAGACCTCAAGGTCTCGGGTCGTCGCCAGGTCGTTGGTCAGGAAGCCGAGCCTGCCGCGCAGGAGGTCCCCGACGCCGTCCGGGTCGCGTGTCAGAAGTCGGTCGACACCAGCTCGCATGCTTCTCCGCTCGTCGCGCTGTTTCGGGTGTGTAAAAGTTTGCCACAGGTCTAGCCCTTCGTGTAGAAATTTGTCAGCATCGACGTCGACGACGACCCGACCGGACGGAGCACCACCCGTGGAGCCACCCCCGACGCTGTCCCGCACCGAGACCCGGAGCCCTGCCTCGAGCGGGCTCGACGCCCGGCAGACCCTCGACGTCCTCACCCTCCTCAACGACGCCGACGCCGAGGTGGCGGGTGCCGTGCGCGCCACGCTCCCCGCGATCGCACGGCTCGTCGACCTCGCGGTGGCGTCGCTCGACGCCGACGGCAAGGTCGTCTACCTCGGCGCCGGGACCTCCGGGCGGCTCGCCGTCCTCGACGCCGCAGAGCTCCTGCCCACCTTCGCGCTCGAACCCGGACGGGTGGTCGCGCGCATCGCCGGCGGGCAGCGTGCCGTCGTCGACGCCGTCGAGGGCGCCGAGGACAGCGCGGAGGCAGGCGCCGCCGACGCCGCCGACCTCACCGAGCACGACCTCGCCATCGGCGTCACCGCCTCGGGCACGACGCCGTACGTCCGCGGAGCGCTCGACGCCGCGCGACGGGCCGGGGCCACGACCGCCCTGGTCACGAGCAACCCCGATACACCGCTCGCCGCGCTGGCCGACGTCCTCGTCGCCCCGGACACGGGGCCGGAGATCCTCACGGGCTCCACCCGGCTCAAGGCAGGCACAGCCGCCAAGCTCGTCCTCAACGGCTTCTCGACCGCGTTGATGACACGTCGCGGGCGCGTCTACGACAACCTCATGGTCGCGCTCCTCGACACCAACGAGAAACTGCACCAGCGCACGGTGCGCATCCTCACCACGCTCACCGGCCTCGACGAGGAGCGCGCCGAGGACACGCTGCGCGCGTGCGACGGGGACCTGCGCACCGCGCTCGTCTCCGTCCTCGCGGTCGTCGACCCGCACGAGGCCCGCGAGCGCCTGCGCCGCACCGATCTCGACGTCCGCGCCGCCCTCGGCCCAGTACGCACCACCCCGCACACCTCCCCCCGAAAGGACCACCGATGAGAAAGCCCTACCAGGCCGGCGCCGCGGCGCTCGCCACGACCCTCGCCCTGGCAGCCTGCGCACCCGGCGGAAGCTCCGACACACCGCAGGGGGCCGACGGCGAGGACGTCACCCTGACCATCTGGTCCTGGCAGGCGCAGAACGCCGGTGACTGGGAGCGGGTGTTCGACGTCTACGAGGAGGCGAACCCCGGGGTGACGATCGAGTTCGAGGGCTTCCAGGCGACGGAGTACAACCAGCTGCTCTCGACGGGGCTCGCAGGCCGCGACGGTCCCGACGTCGCCATGATCCGCGCGTACGGCGGTGCGCAGGCGCCGATCGACGCCGGCCAGCTCGTGCCGATCGACGACGTCGTGGACGGGCTCGACGCGTACGACCCGACCATCCTGCAGGCCGCCCAGGGCCGCGCGGACGGCGCGACCTACGGTGTGCCGTTCGCCTACCAGACCATGACGATGTACTACGACGCGGACCTGTTCGACGAGCTCGGGCTCTCCGAGCCGACGACCTGGGACGAGTTCGTCGACGTCCAGGAGATCCTGCTCGACGCCGACATCACCCCCATGGCGCTCGGCGCCCGGGAGGACTGGGTCCTGCCGATGTTCCACGACCTCGTGGGGTCCGCCCGCTACGGCGGCGCGGACTTCGCCGCCGCCGTGCAGGACGGCAGCACCGACTTCACGGACCCCGACTACGTCGCGTCGCTCGAGATCGTCGAGGACATGAAGCAGTACCTGGACAAGGACGTCACGGCCGTCGCGGTCGCCGACGCGACCCTGCAGTTCACGTCCGGCCAGGCCGCGCAGTGGCCCGGCGGCTCGTTCGACCTCAAGACCATCCGCGACTCCGCACCCGACATGAACCTCGGCGTCTACCAGGTGCCGCCGGCGCCGGGCTCGCCGCTCGACGAGGCCGTGACACCGTCCTACGCCGACGGCAGCTTCGGGATCAATGCGGCGAGCGCGCACCAGGACGAGGCGGCCGCGCTGCTGAACTGGATGACGACGACCGAGTTCGGCCAGCTCGTGGCCGACGAGGTGCTGCAGTTCTCGCCGCTGGCGGGCGTCACCTACGGCGACGCGCTCATGCAGGAGATGAACGACACCTACCTCACCAACGCCGTGCCGTACCTCCTGCTCGTCGACTTCCGCTACGGCGACCCCGCGGGAACCGCCGTGCTCGGCCCGGACATCCAGGCCATGTGGCTCGGCCAGAAGTCCGCCGACCAGCTCGCGGAGGACCTGCAGAGCGGGATCTCGACATGGTTCACCCCCGGCGCCTGAGCCGCACCACACCCTGACCGTCGGGTGGCCCCTGCGCGGGGCCACCCGACCCGGACCGGACGGAGAGACGATGGCCATCACGGTCCCGCGCACCGCGCGGCGTCGCCCCCCACGCAACACGGGCATCCAGCTCGGGCTCGTCCCGAGCCTCGCCTTCATCATGCCCGCGCTCGTGCTGTTCGCGGTGCTCATCATGTACCCGATGGGTGCCGCCCTCAGCTACTCGTTCTACGGCTGGCAGGGCACGGCACGGGACGGCTTCGTCGGCTTCGCGAACTACGTCACGCTGCTCACGCAGCAGCCGTACGCGGACCAGCTGTGGCGGGGGTTCTCCCACAACCTGCTCCTCTTCGCGGGCGCGTTCGTCTTCCAGAACTCCCTCGGTCTCGGGATCGCCCTCCTGCTCCACCGCCGTCAGCGCACCAAGCGACTGTTCCAGACGATGTTCACCCTGCCGTACCTGGTGAGCCCGATGGTCATCGGCTACCTGTGGTCGCTCATGCTCTCGCCCCTGTTCGGGCCGGTGAACGCGATCCTGCGCGGGGTCGGGCTCGAGAGCCTCGCGCTGCCCTGGTTGGGCGACCCGGCGCTCGCGATCTGGATGGTCGTCCTGGTCTCGGGCTGGCAGTGGATCGGCTTCCCGATCCTGCTCTACGGTGCGGCGATCGGCGGCATCCCGGTCGAGCTCGACGAAGCCGCGTCGCTCGACGGCGCGACGGCGCTCACCCGGCTGCGCTACATCACGCTGCCCATGCTCGTGCCCACGATGGGCATCGTCACCGTGCTCACCTTCATCGGTGCCATGGAGGCGATGGCGATCCCGTTCGCGCTCGGCGGGTCGAGCGGCAGCCCGGCCGGATCGACCGACGTCATGATGCTGCTCTTCTACCGGACCGCGTTCGAGTCGGGCAACCCCAACTCGATCGGTGTCTCGTCCGCGCTCGCCACCGTCCTCTTCCTGTTCATCCTCGGCATCTCCGTCGGGATCACCCGCGTGATGCGTCGAGCCGAGCGGAGGCTGTCCTGATGACCGTCGTCGACACCTCACCGTCCACCGCACCGGTGCGTCCGCCCGAGCCGGGCGGGGACCGCCGTCGGACCCGCACCAAGCAGAGCGGTCACTGGATGCCGCGCCTCCTCGTCAACGTCCTGCTGTGGGGGTACGCGGTCGTCGCGGTCGGGCCGCTCGTCCTCATGGTGAACAACGCGCTGCGCACCCAGCAGCAGATCGCGGCCGAGCCTCTCGGCCTGCCCTTCCCGATCTCGTTCACCTCCTTCCAAGAGGCCTGGGTCACGGCGTCGTTCGACACGTACTTCACGAACTCGATCGTCGTGACGGTCACGTCGGTCGCGCTCTCGACGTTCGTCTCGCTCATGGCCGCCTACGCGTTCGCCCGCACCCGCGTACGCGGGCTGCGCTCGATCGAAGGCCTGTTCCTCGCCGGACTCATGCTGCCGGTGCACCTCGCGGTCCTGCCGCTGTTCTTCATGCTCGACCAGCTCGGGATGACGAGCAACATCGTCAGCCTGATCCTCGTCTACACGGCCCTGGGGATCCCGTTCTCGACGTTCGTGCTCGCCGTGTTCTTCCGCCAGCTCCCGCAGGAGCTGGAGGAGGCGGCGCGCCTCGACGGCGCCGGACCGTTCCGCGCCTTCTGGTCGATCATGGTCCCGCTCGTGCGCCCCGCGCTCGCGACCGTCGTCGTGTTCCGCTTCGTCCCCGTGTGGAACGACTTCTTCTACCCGTTGATCCTCATGCGGGACCGCGACAGCTACACCCTGCCCGTGGGCCTGACCCGGTTCTTCGGGGAGTACTCGACCGACTGGCCACAGCTCTTCGCCGGCCTGACGATCGCGACGCTGCCCCTGGTCGTCGTCTTCCTGCTCGCCACACGCCAGATCATCTCCGGTCTGACGTCGGGCATGAGCAAGTGACGTCAGGTGGCGGCTGGTCCGCCGCGTCCAGCCTCGTGCGGACCGACGCCGCCTCGCGTCGCCGCCTGGTGGGCACCACCGCGCGGGTGCGGGCGGGCGCGCAGGTAGAGCCGGTGACGAGCCGCTCCCGGTTCGACCTCGCGTCGCTCACGAAGGTCTTCACGGCCCTCACGGTGCTCACGCTGGTCGATGACGGCCTTCTCGACCTCGACGCGCCCGTCCGCGAGCGCCTCGACGTCCCCGCGACCCGGACCGGCGCGAGCGCGCGGCACCTGCTCACCCACACCGCCGGGCTGCGAGCCTCGTCCGTCGCGTGGCGGACCGCCGCCACGCCTGCGGGGGTGCTCGACGACGTGCTGGGCACGGCGCCCGAGACCGAGCCAGGACAGATGCACCTCTACTCCTGCCTGGGCTTCGTGCTGCTCGGCCTGCTCGTCGAGGAGGTCACGTCGACCTCGCTCGACCGGGTCGTGCTGGACCGGGTCGCCGTACCCCTCGGCGCGGCCGGACTGTCCTGGGGCCCGGTGCGCGTGCCGAACGCGGCCCCCGGAGAGGTCGTCGCGACGGAGCCTGGCACCCCGACGGGGCACGTCCACGACGAGCTCGCGGCCGCGCTCGCCCGACCGGTCGGGAACGCCGGCCTGTTCGGCACGCTCGACGACGTGGCCCGCCTCGCGGAGGTCGTGCGCCGCCG
Organism: Oerskovia flava; assembly: GCF_026163685.1. GTDB lineage: Bacteria > Actinomycetota > Actinomycetes > Actinomycetales > Cellulomonadaceae > Oerskovia_A > Oerskovia_A flava. The sequence continues at coordinate 1,966 of NZ_JAOXSR010000004.1, read as the reverse complement.
GGGGGCGTTCGGCGGTCGGCACGTCGTCTCGGAGGCCCGGTGGCACGAGCTCGTGACGCCGGACCCGGTCGCGGTGCGCGCGGGCGCGCCGTACGGCCAGGCCCTGGGTCTGCGCCGCGGGTGCCCGACGATGTCGGTGACCGGCGACCAGGTCGGGCACACCGGCTTCACGGGGACGTCGTTCGTCGTCGACCTGTCGACGGGTGGGTACGCGGTGCTCCTGACGAACCGTGTGCACGGCGGGCGCGACGGCACGGGCGTCGACGACGAGCGCCGCGCGCTCGCCGGGTGCATCTCCCCGTAGGATCGATCGAAGGCAGGAGTCCGTACTAATCCCGCCGCTCGTCTGACACGACCCGACACGACCGACACGACGGAGCCGGACAGTGCGCATCCCCGACCAGCGACCGCTCACGATCCGCGGCGCACGGCGCCCGCTGCCGGACGGCAGGACCAGCGGCCCTCTCGACCTCGTCGTGGCGGACGGCCGTATCGCCGAGATCGCACCGTCGGGCGGGTCGACGGCGATCCCCGACGGCGCCGACGTCCTCGACGCCGACGGCCGGCTCGCGCTCCCGGGCTTCGTCGACGCGCACGTCCACGGCGAGGCCGCGGTCCTCGAGCCCGAGGTGCAGCTCGCGATGCTGCGCCAGGGGGTGACGAGCATCGTCGTCGGCCAGGACGGTGTCTCCTGGGCGCCGTCGTCGCCCGCGACCGCCCGCTGGGCGAGCGACTACTTCACCGCGATCAACGGCGAGCACCCGACCTTCCGCGGCGGGTCGGTGGCCGACCTCCTCGCCGGGTACGTCGGCACGACGCCGGTCAACGTCGCCTACCTCGTGCCGCACGGCACGCTGCGGCACGCGGTGGTGGGCACCGAGGCCCGTCCCGCGACGCCGGCCGAGCTCGACGCGATGACGGCGCTCCTGCGTGCCGCGCTCGACGACGGCGCCGTCGGGCTGTCGACGGGCCTGGAGTACGTCCCGGCCGCGTACGCCGACGAGACCGAGCTCGTCACGCTCGCCCGCGTGGTCGCCGAGCGCTCCCTGCCGCACGTGAGCCACATGCGTGGGTACGAGGAGAAGGCCGGACCGGCGTTCGCGGAGCTCGTGCGCGTGGCCCGGGCGTCGGGCGTCGCGACCCACGTCTCGCACTACCACGGTCCCGCCGCGGAGCTCGCGGGCTACGTCGACGAGGCGCGCGCGTGCGGGCTCGACGTCACGTTCGACTCCTACCCCTACCTGCGCGGCTGCTCGATCCTGTCGATGGTCGCGCTGCCGACGTGGCTCCCGATCGCCGAGCCGGACGCGACGCTCGCCGCGCTCAGCGACCCGGCCGTCCTCGCCCGGCTGCACCGCGAGCACTTCCCGGGTCTCGCCGACCTCTGGGCGCGCGTGACGCTCGCCGCGGTGCCGACCGAGACGCCCGGCGAGCTCGCGTGGGCGGAGGGGATGACCCTGCCCGACGTCGCAGCCCGCCTGGGCACCACCCCCACCGACGCCGCGGTCCGGATCCTCGTCGCGACCCGGCTGCGGGCGAGCTGCGTGTTCGCCCAGCCGCCGACCAACTCCGCCGAGTCGGTGCGCACGCTGCTGCGCCACCCGGCGCAGATGGGCGGCTCCGACGCCATCTACCAGCCCGTCGCCGGCGGGCGCCCGCACCCGCGCGGCTGGGGGGCCTTCGCCCGCTTCCTCGCCGAGCACGTGCGCACGCTCGGCGACTGGACCTGGCACGAGGCCGAGCAGCACCTCTCCGCGTCGGCCGCCCGACGGTTCGGCCTGGCCGACCGCGGGGTCCTGCGCCCGGGCGCCGCGGCCGACGTCGTGCTCGTCGACCCCGACCGCGTCCAGGACGAGGCGACGTACGAGGCCCCGCGCCGCCCGGCGTCAGGCATCGACGACGTCCTCGTGGCAGGCCTCCGGGTCCTGGCTGACGGCGCCCTCACGGGCGCCGCCCCCGGCCGCCC
>NZ_JAOXSR010000003.1 GCF_026163685.1 Oerskovia flava | reverse complement strand
ACGTGGTGATCGTGGGGTCGGGTCCTGCGGGGTGGACGGCTGCGGTGTATGCGGCGCGGGCGGGGTTGGCTCCGGTGGTGGTGGCGGGGTCGGTGACGGCTGGTGGTGCGTTGATGAACACCACGGAGGTGGAGAACTTTCCGGGGTTCGCGGACGGTGTGATGGGTCCGGAGCTGATGGAGGCGATGCAGAAGCAGGCGGAGCGGTTCGGGGCTCGGGTGGTGTACGACGACGTGGTGTCGGTCGAGCTGTCGGGTGCGGTGAAGTCGGTGGTGGCCGGTGATGGTGCGTCGTGGCGGGCGCGGTCGGTGGTGCTGGCGACGGGGTCGGCGTACCGGGAGCTGGGCCTGGCTGATGAGAAGCGGTTGTCGGGTCGTGGGGTGTCGTGGTGCGCGACGTGTGACGGGTTCTTCTTCCGGGATCAGCACGTGGTGGTGGTCGGTGGTGGGGACTCGGCGATGGAGGAGGCGACGTTCTTGTCGCGGTTCGCCTCGCGGGTGACGGTGGTGCATCGTCGGGATGTGTTGCGGGCGTCGAAGATCATGGTCGATCGGGCGCAGGCGGACCCGAAGATCGATTTTGTGTGGAACGCGCAGGTCGTGGGGATCTCGGGGGCGGACAAGGTCTCCTCGGTCACGCTGCGTGACACGGTGAGCGGTGCGGAGCGGGTGCTGGACGCGACGGGGGTGTTCGTCGCGATCGGGCACGACCCGCGCACCGAGCTCGTGGCCGGTCAGGTCGATCTGGACGACGAGGGGTACATCCAGGTGGTCGGGCGGACCACGGCCACGAACCTGCCCGGGGTGTTCGCCTGCGGTGACGCGGTCGACCACACCTACCGGCAGGCCATCACCGCTGCCGGGTCCGGCTGCGCCGCAGCCCTCGACGCCCAGCGCTACCTCGACCAGCTCGCCGACACGATCCCCGCGGACCTGCCGGTCCTCGCCACCCAGGAGGCTTGAGATGCCCACGATCGCCATCACCGACGACACGTTCGCCGCCGAGGTCACCGACTCCGAGATCCCCGTCCTGGTCGACTTCTGGGCCACCTGGTGCGGCCCGTGCCGCCAGGTCGCCCCGATCCTCGAGGAGCTCGCCGAGGAGTACGCCGGCCGGATCAAGATCACCAAGCTCGACGCGGACGTCAACCCGCAGTCCGTTATCGAGGCCGGGGTCGTGTCGATCCCGACCCTGAACTTCTACGTCGGCGGCGAGCTGGTGCAGTCCGTCGTCGGTGCCCGCCCCAAGCGCGCCCTCGTCGACGAGATCGAGAAGGTCCTCGCATGAGCCTGCCGCCCTCGACGGCGACCGTGCCCGCAGAGGCCGCGACCCGGCGCCTGTCGACGCTCGACCGCTGGCTGCCGGTCTGGATCGGGCTCGCGATGGTCGGCGGGCTCGTGCTCGGCAGGTTCGTCCCCGGCGTCTCGGACCTCCTCGCCTCGATGGAGGTCGGCGGCATCTCGGTGCCGATCGGCATCGGCCTGCTCGTCATGATGTACCCGGTGCTCGCCAAGGTCCGCTACGACCGGGTCGCCGCGGTCACGGGCGACCGCCGCCTGCTCGTGTCCTCCCTCGTGCTGAACTGGCTCGTCGGCCCGGCGCTGATGTTCGCGCTGGCGTGGATCTTCCTGCCGGACCTGCCCGAGTACCGCACGGGCCTGATCATCGTGGGCCTCGCACGCTGCATCGCGATGGTCGTCATCTGGAACGACCTGGCCTGCGGCGACCGCGAGGCGGCCGCGGTCCTGGTCGCGGTGAACTCGGTGTTCCAGGTCGTGGCCTTCTCCCTGCTCGGCTACTTCTACCTGACCGTGCTGCCCGGCTGGCTGGGCCTGGACACGCAGGGCCTCGAGGTGTCGATGGGCGAGATCGCGCTCAACGTCCTCGTGTTCCTCGGGGTCCCCCTCGTCGCGGGCTTCGCGTCCCGCTGGATCGGCGAGCGCACCAAGGGCCGCGACTGGTACGAGGAGCGGTTCGTGCCGCGGATCGGCCCGTGGGCGCTCTACGGCCTGCTCTTCACGATCGTGCTGCTCTTCGCCCTCCAGGGCGAGGCCGTCACGTCCAACCCGCTCGACGTCGTCCGCATCGCCCTGCCGCTGCTCGTCTACTTCGCGCTCATGTGGGGCATCGGGTTCTGGGCCGGCAAGGTCCTCGGCCTCGGCTACGCCCGCTCCACGACACTGGCCTTCACGGCCGCGGGGAACAACTTCGAGCTCGCCATCGCGGTCGCGATCGGCACCTTCGGCGCGACGTCCGGGCAGGCTCTCGCCGGCGTCGTCGGGCCGCTCATCGAGGTTCCCGTCCTCGTCGGGCTGGTCTACGTCTCCCTGTGGGCCGCGCGGCGCTGGTTCCGCGTCGACCCGTACGCGACCGTCCCCACGGACGGCGCACCGATGGAGGTCCGGTCATGACCACGCTCACCCCCGGCACCGGTACGTCGGCGGAGGCGCACGCGATCGGCGTGGACGCCGCCACCGCGATCGCCACGACGCTCAAGGCCCTCGCCGACCCGCTGCGGCTGCGGATGCTGTCGTTCATCTCGACGTCGCCCAGCGGCGAGGCGTGCGTGTGCGACATCGCCGAGGTCGCGGACGTCTCCCAGCCCACCGTCTCCCACCACCTGCGGGTGCTGCGCGACGTCGGTGTGGTGCTCTCCGAGCGCCGCGGCACGTGGGTCTGGTACCGGGTCTCGCCCGACTTCCGCGGCACCGTGTCCACCCTCCTCGAGTCGTTCGCGCCCGCCGCCCTCGAGGCCGGTCGCGGCGCCCACGAGCTCACCGGGCTGGACGACGTCGACGCCACGCTCGACCGGGTCGCCGCCGAGCTGGCGGGTGCGCACCCCGGGCTGCGGGCCGACGTCGTGCAGCGCACGGTGCGGGAGTCCTACGCGGCTCTGGCGCGGCGCGCCGGGGTGCGCGCGCACCTGGTCGCCACGACCGAGCGGTTCGCACGCCAGCGCCTGGCGGACATCGAGCGGGCGCAGCGTGCCGGCTCCGCCGACGCCCTCAGCGTCCACGGGCCGGCCGAGCGGGCACCGCACGTGCCGCAGGTGCTGTTCGTCTGCGTGGCGAACGCCGGCCGCTCCCAGCTCGCCGCAGCCCTGCTGCAGCGGTACGCGGGCGACCGGGTCGTCGTACGGTCCGCCGGGTCCACCCCGGCGGGCGCCGTCCACGGCACCGTGCGCGCGACGCTCGAGGAGATCGCCGGGCCCGACGCCGCGGGCACCGCCTTCCCCAAGCCGCTCACCGACGACGCCGTGCGCGCCGCCGACGTCGTCGTCACCATGGGCTGCGGCGACGTCTGCCCCGTCCTGCCCGGCGTGCGCTACGAGGACTGGGTCGTGGGAGACCCTGCCCTCGCCTCGCCCGCCGGCGTCCGCGCCATCCGGGACGAGATCGACCAGCGGGTGCGCGGCCTGCTCGCCGAGATCCTGCCCGAGGAGCCGTGAGCCCGCACCGTCCCCCTCGCCCGAGCCACCCCGACAGCACCGCACGACCTACCGGAGGAACCATGAGCAGCACGACCGAGTCCACCCGCCCCAGCGCCCTGTTCGTCTGCGTGCACAACGCCGGCCGCTCCCAGATGGCCGCAGGCTTCCTGCGCGAGCTGTCCGGCGGCGCGGTCGAGGTCCGTTCGGCGGGCTCCATGCCGGCCGAGCAGATCAACCCGATCGCCGTCGACGCCATGGCCGAGGTCGGGATCGACATCCGCGCCGAGCAGCCCAAGGTGCTGACCACCGAGGCCGTGCAGGCGTCCGACGTCGTCATCACCATGGGCTGCGGCGACGCGTGCCCGATCTTCCCGGGCAAGCGCTACGAGGACTGGGCGCTCGAGGACCCGGCCGGCCAGGGCATCGACTCGGTCCGCCCGATCCGCGACGAGATCCGCGGCCGCGTGCTCACGCTGCTCGACGAGCTCGGCGTGACACCCGTCCGCTGAACACCTGGACAGCAGGCTGAACGCTCGTTTAGCCTGCTGTTCATGCGTTCAGCATCTCGACCCGGCCGCGGCACACCGCCGGCCGACGACCTCACCGCCCGCGCGCGCATCCGCGACGCGGCGATCCTGCGCTTCGCCCGCGACGGCTTCGGCGCCAGCCTGCGCAGCGTCGCCGAGGACGCCGGTGTGAGCGCCGCGCTCGTCATCCACCACTTCGGGTCCAAGGACCGGCTCCGCCACGCGTGCGACGACCACGTGTTCGCCCTCATCCGGGAGAACAAGCGTGAGGTCGTCTCCGAGACCGGCGGCCCCACAGCGTTCCTCGGGCAGATGGCCCGCGTCGCCGAGTTCGCCCCCCTGGTCGGGTACGCGATCCGCAGCCTGCAGACCGGCGGCGACGGCGCGCGCGGGTTCGTCGAGCACATGATCGCCGACGCCGTCGACTACCTCCGGGACGGCGTCGCCGCCGGGACCATCACCCCGAGCCGGGACGAGCACGCCCGCGCCCGCTACCTCGTCGAGTCCGCCCTGGGGACGCTCCTCCTCGAGCTGTCGATCAACCCGCCCGCGGACCCGAGCGACCTCGCCGGCATCATGGACGACTTCTTCGAGCGCATCGCGGGGCCCGCCCTCGAGCTCTACACCGAGGGCCTGCTCACCGACCGGCGCATGCTCGACGCCTACCTCCTCTACGTGGGCGACCCCCCGGAAGAGTCCGCCGACCCCGCGTCGGCCTGACCCTTCGTCCCCTCGTCGAGAAGAGCACTCCCATGAGCACACCCCGCACGTCCCAGCCCGCCGTGAAGATCCACGACCTGCACAAGTCCTTCGGCACCGTCGCCGCCCTCGACGGCCTGGACCTCGTCGTCCCGCACGGCCAGGTCGCCGGGTTCCTCGGCCCCAACGGTTCCGGCAAGTCCACCACCATCCGCGTCCTGCTCGGGCTCCTGCGCGCCGACTCCGGCTCCGTCCGGCTGCTCGGTGGCGACCCGTGGGCCGACGCCGTCACGCTCCACCGGCGCCTCGCCTACGTCCCGGGCGACGTGAACCTCTGGCCCAACCTCAGCGGCGGCGAGGCCATCGACCTCCTCACGCGGCTGCGCGGGAAGGTCGACCCGGCACGACGCGCCGAGCTCCTCGAACGCTTCGAGCTCGACCCGACGAAGAAGGCCCGGACCTACTCCAAGGGCAACCGGCAGAAGGTCGCCCTCGTCGCCGCCCTCGCCTCCGACGTCGAGCTGCTCGTCCTCGACGAGCCCACCTCCGGGCTGGACCCGCTCATGGAGTCCGTCTTCACCCAGTGCATCCAGGAGGTCAAGGCCGAGGGCCGCTCCGTGCTGCTCTCGAGCCACATCCTCGCCGAGGTGGAGAAGCTCTGCGACACCGTGACGATCATCCGCGCGGGCCGGACCGTGCAGTCCGGCACGCTCGACGAGCTGCGCCACCTGACGCGCTCGACCATCACCGCCGTCACCACGCACGACCCCGAGACGCTCGCCGGGCACCCGGGCGTGCACGACCTCGTCGCCGAGCCCGCCACCGACGGCACCCGCGTGCGGTTCGACGTCGACAACGACGACGTCGCCACCGTCCTGCGGACCCTCACCGACCTCGGTGTGCGGAGCCTGCAGGCCGCTCCCCCGTCGCTCGAGGAGCTGTTCCTGCGCCACTACGGCGACGAGCTCTCCGCGATGGACCCGGCAGGTGCCCGATGAGCGCCACCCTCACCGCGCCGTCGGGCACCCGCGGCGACCACCGCACCACGGGTGGACCGCTCACCGGGCTGGGCACGCTCCTGCGGTTCTTCCTGCGCCGCGACCGGATCCGCCTCAGCGTGTGGGCGCTGTCGATCGGGCTGCTGTTCCTCTACGCCGCGACCGCCTTCGCGACCGTCTACCCGACGGCGGCGGACCGGCAGCTGCGCGCGAGCCTCATCGCCAGCCCGGCCGCGACCATGATGGCCGGTCCCGGCTACGGCCTCGAGAACTACACGCTCGGCGCGATGGTCGCGAACGAGATGACGCTGACCGCCATGATCGCCGTGGCGATCATGAGCATCCTGCTCATCGTGCGGCACACCCGCACCGAGGAGGAGACCGGGCGGGCCGAGCTCGTCCGGGCGGGCGTCGTCGGCCGGCACGCGCCCGCGACCGCGGCGTTCCTCACCGCCACCGTCGCGAACGCCGCCATCGCGGTCCTCTCCGGGCTCCTGCTCACGGGCGCGGGCCTGGCCGTCGTGGACTCGTTCGCGCTCGGCGCGGCCGTCGGGGTCACCGGCCTGGTGTTCGCCGCGGTCGCGGTCGTGACGTGCCAGCTCACCGAGCACGGGCGGGCCGCGAGCGGTCTGGGCCTCGTCGTGCTGGGCGCCGCGTTCCTGCTGCGCGCGATCGGGGACGTGCAGGAGACCCACGGCAGCTGGTTGTCGTGGCTCTCCCCGATCGGCTGGGCGCAGCAGATCCGGGCGTTCGTCGACCTGCGCTGGTGGCCGCTCGCCCTCTCCCTCGCCGCGATCGTGCTCCTGCTGCTCCTGAGCTCGGCCCTCGCCGCACGCCGCGACGTCGGCGCGGGGCTCCTCCCGCCGCGGGCGGGGCGCGCCGAGGCGCTCCCCAGCCTGCGGTCGCCGTTCGCCCTCGCCTGGCGCCAGCAGCGCGGCTCGCTCGTCGCCTGGGGCGCGGGCATCGGCGTGATGGCCTTCGCCTCGGGGACCTTCGTCGACGCGGCCGGCGACATGGTCGGCGAGATGGCGGTCGACAACCCCGTGCTGCTCGAGCTCTTCGGCGAGCAGGACCTGGTCGACGGGTTCGTCGCGGCCATGACGACGTTCCTCGTGCTGGGCGTCAGCGCGTTCGCCATCGCATCCGCGCTGCGGGCCCGGGGCGAGGAGACGAGCGGGCGGGTCGAGCCCGTGCTCGCCACCACCGTCTCCCGCACGCGGTGGCTCGGCGCCCAGCTCGCCGTCACGGGGATCGGCGCGGTGATCCTGCTCCTCGTGGCGGGCGTGAGCCTCGCGCTCGGCGGGCTCTCCGTCGGGGTGAGCGACCCCTCGCTCGGCGAGTACGTCGCCGCGGCCGTCGTCTACCTGCCGGCCGTCGCCGTCCTCGTCGGGCTCGTCGTCGCCCTCTACGGGTGGCGACCCGGCCTCGCCGGTCTGCCCTGGGTCGTGCTCGCCTTCGGATTCCTCATCGGGATGTTCGGCGGCCTGCTCGACCTGCCCACCTGGGCCGAGGGCCTGTCCCCGCTGTGGCACGTGCCGCAGCTCCCGGGCGAGGCGTTCGACGCCGGACCGCTCGTCGGGCTCAGCGCGCTCGCCGTCGCGCTGCTCGCCGCCGGGTTCGTCGGCTTCCGCCGACGCGACCTCGTGACGACCTGACGCGACCCGGGCTCACTCCTCGTGCAGAGAGAGCTGCAGGAGCGTCGTCCCCCACCAGCCGTCGAACTTCGTACCCACACGTTCGAGACGCCCGGCGTCCTGGAAGCCGAGGCGGCGGTGGAGGGCGACGGAGCCCGGCGAGTCACCGTCCGCGACGACGGCGACCACCTCCCGGGCGCCGGCCGCGCGCGCCCGCTCCAGGAGCTCGGAGAGCAGCCCGCGGCCGACACCGCGGCCCGTCGCGTCCGGGCGCAGGTAGATGGAGTCCTCCACCGTGAACCGGTACGCCGGACGCGTCCGCCACGGCCCGACGTACGCGTAGCCGAGGATCCGTTGCCCTTCGACCGGGGCGGCGTCGTCCGGGGCGGCGTCGTCCGGGGCGGCGTCGTCCACCGCGACGAGGAAGGGCCAGCCCGCGCCGGTGATCGCGGCGATCTTCTCCGCCCAGGCCCGGGCCGGCACGGGCTCGGTGTCGAACGTCGCGGTACTGGTCCGCACGTAGTGGGCGTAGATCTCCGCGAGCTGCGCGGCGTCGGCCGCGACGGCGTCCCGGATCACCCGTCGCCCCGCGCGGCGTCGCCGGCACGGCCGTGGGCCACACCCGTCGCGAACCCGATCGTCACGAGCTCCGGCTCGGGCGCGGCGCTCCCGCAGCACGCAGCCCCCTCGACCCCGTCACCGCCGGCACCGTTGTCCGCGCCGAGGTCCGTCGAGCAGACGCCGGTCGCGGGCAGGTCGAGCTGGACGAGGTCGGCCGCGACCCGGTCGCCCGCGAGCGCCGCGGCGATCGAGCGCACCTGCTCGTACCCGGTCGCAAGCAGGAACGTCGGCGCCCGTCCGTAGGACTTCATGCCGACGAGGTAGAACCCCGCGTCCGGGTGCGCGAGGAGCGTCTCGCCGTGGGGCGGGACGGTCCCGCACGAGTGCTGGTTCGGGTCGATGAGCTCCGCGAGGGCGCGCGGGCACTCGAGCGCGGGGTCCAGGTCGAGGCGCACCTCCCGCAGCATGTCGAGGTCGGGGCGGAACCCGGTCGCGTCGACGATCACGTCGACGTCGAGGTCGAGCGCGTCGTCCCGGGAGGTGCCGAGCACCCGCACGGTCCGCTCGCCGGGCACGAGCCGCTCGATCGACGTCCAGCGCACCAGGGTGAGGCGTCCGGCGTCGACGGCGTCGCGCAGCCGGGTGCCGAGCAGGCCACGGGCGGGCAGCTCGTCGTCGGTGCCGCCGCCGAAGAGCCGGCGCGCGGAACCCCCGCGGATCGCCCAGCTGACGCGGGTGCCCGGCGCGGTCTCGGACAGCTCGACGAGGCTGAGCAGCGTGTTCGCGGCCGAGTGCCCCATCCCGACGACGAGCGTGTGCGCCCCGGCGAACCGCGTGCGGCCGCGGCCGAGGACGTCGGGCAGCGGTCCGGCGAGGAACCGCGCGGCGTCCTCCTCGCCCACCGCGGGCAGGCCGCCCGTCCCGAGCGGGTTCGAGCGACCCCACGTCCCGGACGCGTCGACGACGGCGCGCGCGAGCAGGTCCTCGACCTGACCGTCCGGTCCGACCGTGCGCACCCGGTAGGCGCGTCGCTCGCGTCCGAGGCTGCGAGTCTTGTCCGCGCCGTCGCGCGTCACACCGACGACGCGGGTCCCGGTCCGCAGGCGCGGCGCGATCTCGGGCGTCGCGGCCAGGGGGGCGAGGTACCGGTCGACGAGGTCGCTCCCGGTCGGCAGGTCGTCGGCGGCGGGCACCGTCCAGCCGTGCGTCTCGAGCAGGCGACGTGCCGCGCCGTCGACGTCGTAGCGCCACGGCGAGAACAGCCGGACGTGACCCCAGGCGCGGACAGCGGCACCGGCGTCGGCCCCCTGCTCGAGGACGAGCGGCTCCAGCCCTCGCTCCAGCAGGTGCGCGGCGGCCGCCAGGCCCACGGGCCCGGCGCCGATCACGACGACCGACAGCTCCGCACGGACGACCTCGTTCATAGCCACTCCCCGTATCGACGTTCTTCGATGGACAACCGAGGTCAACGTATCCACATTCTTCGATGCGTGGCAAGATGGCGGTATGGCCTCGACCCTGACGACCGCCGACCCCGACACCGCTGTGCCGGCCACCACTGTGCCAGCCGCCGCCGCGCCCGTCTGCTGCGCGCCCCTCGTCCGCGAGGCCACCGACGAGGCGAGCGCGCGCGACCTCGCCCGCACGTTCAAGGCCCTCGGCGACGCCACGCGCGTGCGGCTGCTGTCCATCGTCGCGGCGCACGACGGCGGCGAGGCCTGCGTCTGCGACCTCACCGAACCGGTCGGCCTGAGCCAGCCCACCGTGAGCCACCACCTGAAGATCCTCGTCGACGCCGGGTTGCTCACCCGGGAGCAGCGCGGGCGGTGGGCCTACTACTCCCTCGTCCCCGGCGCGCTCGACCGCCTCGGCAGGGCGCTCACCGACGTCCGCTGACGCGTCCGGGTTCCGGGCGCCGGGGGACGGGCACGTACTCGAACGACTCGACCCGCGCGGTCGAGGACGTCGGCCTCCCGTTGCTGGTGGCGAACACCCCGATCCACAGTCCCAGGAAGCCGCCCGCGGACACGCTGTCCAACGTCCGACCGTCCACGGTCGTGATCTCGACCGGCTCGGCACCGGGCTGCCCCGCCACGAACGTGTAGTCCTGGCCCCGGGCGCGCAGCCCGAGGGCGAGCGGGGCGTCGCCGTCCTCGCCGGCCACGTCCCGCACCGCGACGTCGCCGACCGTGATCTCCTGCCCGTCGCGGCGGTGCACGACGACGAGCCGCCGCCTCCCGGGGACACCGGTCACGAACGCCCGTACGTGGTCCTGCTCCGACTGCCGCACGACGAGGCCGAGGTCCTCCCCCGCCGCCGCCAGCGGGTGCACGACCGCGCGCACGTCCACGTCCTGGTGCTGCTGGCGGACACCGAGGAAGGCAGGGGCACCCGGTTCCCAGAGCGTGGTGGGCCGCACCGTCAGGTCCCACCCGTCCCCACGAGGGGTCGCGAACTCGTCGGGCGGGCGGCGCAGGCCGGTCCATCGCAGGTCGTCGGGCCGCACCACACCGGTCGCCCCGCCCTGCACCGCGCCGGGGCGGGCCGGACCGGCGGACGCCACGTCCACCTCCGCCGGGACCCGCCCCAGCCCCGGGGCGAACACCGGCCACCCGTCCTCCCACGCCACGGGGACGAGGAACGTCTCCCGGCCGAGGTTGTAGTGGTAGCCCCCGTAGGGACGCATCCCCAGCAGGACCGCCCACCAGCGCCCGTCCGGCGCCTGCACGAGGTCCGCGTGCCCGACCCCCACGACGTCGACGCCCCGCCCGAGGTGCCGGTGCGTGAGGACGGGGTTGGCCGGGTTGCCCGTGTACGGGCCCGTGACGGTCTGCGCCCGCGCGACCGAGACGGCGTGGTGGAACTCCGTGCCGCCCTCGGCGGCGAGCAGGTAGTAGGTGCCGTCGACCTCGTAGAGGTGCGGGCCCTCCGCCCAGACCGCACCCCGGACCGCGCCGGTCCACACCACGTGCTCGGGGCCGACGAGCTGCCGGGAGGCACGATCGAGCTCGCGCACCCAGACCTCGGTCTGGTCGTGCCACTCCGGCTCCGCGACCAGGCGGGTGCCGTGCAGCCAGACGCGACCGTCGCGGTCGAAGACGATCGAGGGGTCGATCCCGTCCACGCCCAGCCACACCGGCTCCGACCACGGACCGGCCGGGTCGGTCGCCGTGAGGACGAAGTTGCCCCCGGGCGCACCCTCGCGCTGCCCGACGAGCGTGCACACCAGCCAGAACAGCTCGCCGTCGTGCCGCAGGGTCGGCGCGAACAGCCCGCCCGACGACCGCACCCCGTCGAGGTCGAGCTGGTCCGCGCGGACGACGGCGTGCCCCACCTGCTCCCAGCTCACCAGGTCGCGGCTGCGGAACACCGGCAGGCCCGGGAAGTACTCGAACGTCGACGTCACGAGGTAGTACTCGTCACCCACGCGGCAGATCGTCGGGTCCGGGTAGCACCCCGGCAGGAGCGGGTTGCGCACCACACTCACGCCGGCGTCTCCGGCACCACCGTCACCCCGACGATCCGGGCGTCGGCCGCCGTCACCTCGTGCACGTCGCCCGTGAGGGCGAGGACGGCCCGGGGCGTCGCGGCACCGGGCAGCGCCCGGCGCACCGCGGCGCGGTCGTTGACGATGACCCCGCCCGTCGACTCGTCGACGTCCGTGCTCACCACGGACGCCCCGGCGTGCGCGCCGACCCACACCTCGACGTCACCCGGCTCGACCACCCGCACCATCCGGCGGTCGGAGAACGCGAACCGCGCGCTCGGCACGTCGAACGACACACGCGCCGACTCGCCGGGTGCCAGCTCGACCCGGGCGTAGCCGAGCAGCTGCACAACAGGTCGCGCGACCGAGCCCTGCACGTCGTGGCCGTAGAGCTGCACGACGTCGGCCCCGGCGACCGCACCCGTGTTGGTCACCGTCACCGAGGCGGTGAACGACCCGCCCGTGGCGGCCTCGGCGTCCACCTCGAGGTCGGTGTACCCGAAGGTCGTGAAGGACAGGCCGAAACCGAACGGGCGCACCGGCGTCGGGTCGGCCGACGTCACGTCGGACGGGCCGCCGAGGATCGGGTGCAGGTACGTGAACGGCTCGGCCCCCGCCGACCGCGGCAACGACACCGGCAGGCGGCCCGAGGGCGACACCCGACCCGTGAGGACGTCCGCGATCGCGGTCCCGCCGGCCTCTCCGGGGAAGAACGACTGGAGCACCGCGGCCGGGAGCTTCCGGCCGGACGCCGGGTCCGGGTCGAGCGCCCACCCGATCGCGTACGGGCGGCCGGTCAGCAGGACCAGCACGACGGGCGTGCCCGTCGCGACGAGCTCCTCGACCAGCCGGCGCTGCACACCGGGCAGCTCGAGGGACTCCACGTCGTTGCCCTCCCCCACCGTGCCGCGCCCGAACAACCCGGCCTGGTCGCCGACGACGACCACCGCGACGTCGGACCCGGCGACCGCCTCGACGGCCGCGGCGAAGCCCGACGTGTCGTCGCCCTCGACCGCGCACCCCTCGGCGTGCACGACCTCGGGCACGGGCCCGTCCGTGCCATATCCTTCCGGGCCGGAGCCGTCCGTGCCGGTGAGGTCCGCGACGGCAGAGCGGAGCGCCTCCAGCACGGACGGGATCTCGAGGCCCATCGGCACCCCGGGGTGGTGCGCGAGCACGTGGTTGACGAACGAGTAGCAGCCCAGGAGCGCCTCGGGACGGTCCGCGTTCGGGCCGACGACCGCGATCCGGCGCGGCGCGCCCCGCCTCCCGAGGGGAAGCACCCCGTCGTCGGACAGCAGGACGACCGACTCCTCGGCGAGCCGCCGCGCGAGTGCGCGGTGGCGTGGCGAGTCCAGGTCGACCGCGGCGGGCGGCTCGTCCGCGAAGGCCGACGGCTCGAGCAGACCCAGCTCCTCCTTCTGCGCGAGCACCCGCAGGACCGCGCGGTCCACGTACGCCACGTCGAGGTCACCCGCCCGCACACGCGCGGCGAGCGGCTCGAGGTAGGCGTCCCCCGACGGCAGCTCGACGTCGATCCCCGCCTCGAGCGCGAGGGCCGCCGCCTCGCCGCGGTCCCCGGCGATCGCGTGCATGACCTCGAGGAACGCCACGGCGAAGTAGTCGGCGACCACGACGCCGTCGAACCCCCAGGTCTCGCGGAGCAGCGTCGTCAGGTGCGCGACGCTCGACCCCATCGGCACACCGTCGAGGTCCGTGTAGGCGTTCATCACGGACCGGACCCCGCCGTCGCGCACCGCCATCTCGAACGGCGGCAGGTACACGTCGGCGACCTCGCGCGGGCCGGCGCTCACGGGGGCGTGGTTGCGGCCCGAGCGCGACGCCGAGTACCCGACGAAGTGCTTGAGGGTCGCGTGCACCCCCGCGTCCTGCAGGCCCCGGACGTAGGCGGTGCCCAGGGTCCCCACGAGGTACGGGTCCTCGCCGATGCACTCGTCGACGCGCCCCCAGCGAGGGTCGCGGACGACGTCGAGCACGGGCGCCAGACCCTGGTGGATCCCGAGCCCTCGCATCGACTCACCGACGACGCGGGCCATCTCCTCGACGAGGTCCGGGTCGAACGCCGCGCCCCAGGCGAGCGGCGTCGGGTACGTCGCCGCCTTCCACGCCGCGAGACCGGTGAGGCACTCCTCGTGCACCAGCGCGGGGATGCCGAGCCGGGTCTCGCGCTGCAGCCGCCGCTGCTCGTCCCACAACCAGCGCGCGCGCTCGACCGGGTCCACCGGGCGCGTGCCGTAGACACGCGTGTAGTGGCCGATGCCGTGGCGGGTGATGTCCGCGAGCGTGCCCGGCTCGGCGAGACCGGCGGTCATCTCCGACTGCATCGGTGCGACCGTCCCGTTCTGGTCGAGCCAGTAGCCGACGAGCTGGGCGAGCTTCTCCTCGAGCGACATCCGGGCGTGCAGGGCACGGACCGTGGCGGACACGAAGGGGAAGGCAGGGATCACCGCGGAGCGAGGTGCAGCAGACCGGACGTCTGCGGGCGCGGTGGGGACGGCGTCGGGCACGGGGTCGTTCTCCTTGAGGTCGTGCGGGGTACGGGCGGGCCGCGGGTCGAGGGGCCGGTGCTCAGCCCTTGACGGCACCGGTGAGTCCTCCCACGATCCGGCGCTCGAACAGCGAGAAGAAGATCAGCGCGGGGATCATCGACAGCGACGTGAAGGCGAGCACCCGCGCCGTGTCCACCGAGTACTCCGACGCGAACGACTGCACCCCGAGCGGCAGGGTGTACGTGGACTCGTCGTTGAGGATGAACAGCGGGAGCATGTAGCTGTTCCAGCTCGCGATGAACGCGAGGATGCCGACCGTGACGACGCCGGGCACCGACAGCGGCACGACCATGCGGAAGAAGAAGCCGAGCCGGCTCGCGCCGTCGATCGACGCCGCCTCCTCGATCTCCCGCGGGATGGCCCGCAGGAAGGGCACGAGGATGATGATCGTGGTCGGCAGCGCGAACGCGATCTGCGGGAGGATGATGCCCGCCAGGCTGTTCATCAGGCCGAGGTTCTTGATCATGATGTAGAGCGGCGTGATGGCCACCGTCATGGGGAACATCAGGCCTGCGGCGAACAGCGAGTACATCGCGCCCCGGCCGGAGAAGCTGTACCGGGCGAGCACGTAGCTCGCCATGAGGCCCAGCACCACGACGCCCAGCGTCGTGAACAGGCCGGTGACGGCGGAGTTGCCCACCTGCTGCCAGAACCGGCCGCTCGCGAGGACGTCGACGTAGTTGCCGATCTCCCACGGTCCGGGCAGGCCCGAGGGGTCGGCCGTGATCTGCGCGTTGGTGCGGAACCCTCCGAAGATGATGTAGAGCACCGGGGCGATGCAGATCCCGACGAACGCGAACGCGACGAGATACGTGAGCGGACCGGCCGCGTCGATCGCACCGCGTCGGCGGCGACGGGCCGACGAGGTCGGCGGGGTCGGTGGCGGGGAGGCCGGGGTGGCCTGGACGGCGACGGCGGACATCACTTCTTCCCTTCGGTGAGGGCGCCCTCGGTGTCGCGACGGAGCACGAAGCGCTGATAGGACAGGGCGATGACGAGCGAGACGAGGAAGAGGACGACCGCGACCGCGTTGCCGAAGCCGTAGTTCCCGGCGTTGCGGCCGTTGGCCACCATGTAGGTCGCCATCGTCGAGGTGCCCGCCGTGGCGGCGACGTACTGCCCCCAGATGATGTAGACGAGGTCGAAGAGCTGCAGCGACCCGATGATGGACAGGAACGCCCAGATCCGGATCGTGGGCCCGAGCAGCGGGAGCGTGATGCGCCGCTGCGTCTGCCAGTACGACGCGCCGTCGATCGCGGCCGCCTCGGACAGCTCGTCGGGGATCCCCTGCAGGCCGGCGAGGAAGAGGATCACGGCGAAGCCGACGTACTTCCACGAGATGATGACCATCAGAGACCAGATCGCGATCTCAGGGTCGGAGAGCCAGTCGACCGCCCAGCCGGGCGCACCCAGCTTGGCGAGCAGGTCGTTGACCGCCCCGTTGGTCGCGAGCATCAGGCTCCAGCCGGTGCCCACGATGACCTCGGAGATGACGTACGGCACGAAGATCAGCACCCGGATCACCGAGCGCCCGCGCATACGCCGGTTGAGCAGCAGACCCAGACCGATCGCGACGGGCGCCTGGATCACGAGCGACATCACGAGGATGAAGCCGTTGTGCATGAGGGCGTCGTGGAACGTGCTGTCCCGGAAGATGATGAGGTAGTTGTCCAGGCCGACGAACTCGGTCGGCGGCCCGAACCCCTTCCACTTGAAGAAGCCGTAGTACGCCGCCATGATCACCGGGACGATGACGAACGTCAGGAAGACGATGATCGCCGGTCCGGCCAGGAGCGCGATCTCGAGGCGTGTGGGCCAGTCGGCGCGTGCCCGCCGGGGCCGACGGGCCGGGGCCGGGGCCGTCGTGGCACCGTCCCCAGCCCCCGAGCGACCCGTGGGCGACGCCGTCACGGTGGGCGGAGCCTCGCCCACGGAGCCGCTCGCGGTCACGGCTACTCCCTCGCTGCGGCGTCGTTCACGGCCGCCACGACGCCTGCGGCGTCGGTGCTGCCGGCGAGCATGTCCACGACACCCGTGTTGAGGGCGTTGCCGACGTTCTGGCCGAACAGGGTGTCCAGCCAGACCATGACGTAGGGCGCGTCGCCGTACGTCTCGAGGATCGACTGCAGGGCGGGCTCGGTGACGACGCTCTGCGCCTCCTGGCTCGCGGGCAGCGTGTGGAAGGCCTGCGCGTACTTCTCCTGGTACTCCTGCTGCATGAAGAAGTTGAGGAACGCCGTGCACTCCTCGACCGGCGCCTGGGCCGAGCAGGAGAACCCGTCGACACCGCCCATCATCGCGCCGGGCGCGCCCTGTCCGCCGTCGACCGCGGGGAAGGGGAACCACTCGAGGTCGGCGAGCGGCTGCTCGTCGGGGGTCAGCGACGCGATGACGCCTGGGTTCCAGGCGCCCATGAGCTCCATCGCGGCCTCGTGGTTGGCGAGGAGGCCGGCCGAGGAGCCCGCGCCCTGCTGGGCGGACGTCGTGAGGAAGCCGTTGTTGAACGGCTCCGTGCCCACGAGATCCTGGAGGTCCTCACCGGCACGGGTCCAGCACGGGTCGTCGAAGGTCATGGACTCCGCGGCCGCGAGCATCGTGTCCTGAGAGCACTCGCGCAGGGCGAAGAAGTAGTACCAGTGCGCGGCGGGCCAGGCGTCCTTCGCGCCGAGCGCGATGGGGTCGATCCCGGCGGCCTTGAGCTTCTCGACGGCGTCGTCGAGGTCGTCGAGCGTCTCCGGCGCCTCGGTGATGCCGGCCTCCTCGAAGAGGTCGGCGCTGTAGTAGATGCCGCCGGGGAGCACCGCGGTCGGCATGCCGTACACCGCGCCGTCGACCGTGAACGCGCTGAACGCGCCCTCGCCGACAGCGGTGCGCGTCGCGTCGTCGATCGCGTCGGAGATGTCCAGGACCTGCCCGGCCTCGACGACGTCGGCCAGCTTGCCGCCGCCGCGCGCCATGAAGATGTCGGGCGCGTCGCCCGAGTTGAGCGCGGTCTGCAGCTTGCCGTCCATGTCCTCGTTCTGGATGGACTGGATGCTGATCGTCACACCGGGGTTGGCCTCCTCGAAGGCGGCGACGGTCTCTTCCCAGTACGCCTTGCCCTCGCCGGTCGTGGAGTTGTGCCAGAAGGTCATCGAGACGTCGCCGCCGTCCGATCCTTCGCTGCCTCCGCCGCAGGCGCTGAGCCCCACGGCACCCGCCGCGACGGCGGCCGCCGCCACCATGAACTTCCTTGCCTTCATGAGTTCCGTCCTCTTCGTCGAGTCGCACTACGTGGGATCGCGCCCGTCGCAGGTCCTCGTCGTCGAGACGTCCTGTCACCAGCGACAGCCGGGCACGAGAGCCACTCTGGCAGGCGCGACGCCGGTTCGTCAATCGTTATCGATAACGTTTTACACACGAAGCCCAGGTACCCCCCCGGCGCGAGATAGAACCCCAGTGCGCGAGATAGAACTCCAGTCACGTACTGGGGTTCTACCTCGCGCACTGGGGTTCTACTTCGGCACGAGGTCCGGGTGCACGAGGTCCAGGCACCCGGGGTTAGCTCGGGACGAGCTCCTGGTCTCGTGAGCGCAGCGGGTACAGCCAGAAGCAGACCAGCGCCAGCCCGGCGACGACGAGCGGGAACCCGCCCATGAGCAGGCGGACGCCCGTGGCGACCGAGGCCACCTGCGCGTCGCCTGCCGCGGCGTCGTACCCGGTCGCCGAGAGCACGCCCGCGACCACGACCGCCTGCACGACGACCGAGCCTCGCACCACGAACCCGTTGGCGCCGAAGTACATGCCCTCGCGGCGCAGCCCCGTCCGCCGCTCGTCGTCGTCGATCACCTGACCCAGCGCGACCTCGAGCAGCTGCATCATGCCGCCGACGCCCACGCCGACCACCAGGCCGACGGCGACCGCGCCGAGGACGGTGCCGGGGAGCATGTACAGGCCGGTGGCCAGCCCGTAGACCGCGACCGCCCACAGCAGCGCCGTCCGCGGGCCCACCCGCCGCACGACGTGCGACCAGCCGATGATCGCCGGGATCGCGGCGACGAAGATCGCGCCGAGCAGGAACGTCGCGTCCGTCTCGGGCGCCCCCAGCACGTAGCGCACGTAGAACGGCACCGCCGCCAGCAGGATCGCCGTCGTGGTCTGGAGCAGCAGCGAGCCCAGGACGTACGTGACGAACGCACGGTTCGCGAACGTGTACCGCAGCTGGTCCCGCAGCGGCATCGCCGCCTCGCGGGCACGCACCTCGACCTCGTCGACCGGGCGCTCGACCATCCCCGCCAGCGACCAGGCGAAGAACCCGAGGCACACCACGCCGAGCGCGACCGCCATCCCCGGCCAGCCGACCGTCCCGTACAGCGCCGGCGCGCCGGCCGTCCCGAGGATCATGCCGACCAGGCCGAAGATCTGGCGAGGGGCGTTGCCGCGGGCACGCTCCGCCGTCGTGCGGAAGATCTCCGGGAAGAGCGCCGAGATGTTGAGCACGACGACGACGAAGGCCACGTCGTAGACCGCGACGACCGCGAGGAACCACACCACCAGGCCGGTCGGGCTGAGGTCGGGCGGCATCCAGACCAGCGCGAACGCGACGACGAGCGGCACGATCCCCAGGCCGATCCACGGCACCCGCCGGCCCCACCGGGTGCGGCGACGGTCGGACGCGGCGCCCACGACCGGGTTGAGGACGGCATTGAGGATCCCGTGCGCGACCATCGCGCCCGCGATCCAACCGGCCGGGACCTGCAGGTGGTCGACGTAGAAGTAGACGACGAACGCGGAAAAGGTCTGCAGGAGCAGGTTCGCCGGGAACGCCGACGCACCGTACGCCATCGTCTGCGACCGGGTCGCAGCGCCGACGAGCCGGCGGTCCCGCAGGCGTGCGAGCGCAGGGTTCACGCGGCGCCGCCCCGCTGCAGGGCGCGCAGGTCGCGCCACCCCACGCGGACCAGGCCCTCGTCGGCGATCGTCGCCGTGACGTCCGGGTCGGTCAGGAGGCGGTGCTCGAACCCGCGCTTGGCCGCGGCATGGTCGGCCACGTCATCGAGCTCGTCGTCGTCGAGCATGGGGTGCAGGTAGATCTCGGTGACCCCCGGCCGCACGGCACGCAGCAGCTCGCAGAACCCGGCCTTGACGTCGTCGTAGTCCTCCTCGTCGACCGTGCCCTCCCCGACGAGCTCGAAGGGGTGCGTCCACAGCCGGTCCAGCACGACGACCCCCAGCGCGTCCGCGACGGCGATCGCCTCGTCGACGAGCGGCTGGAGCTCGGCCGGCAGCGTCATCCCGTCGAGGGTCCGCGGGAGCCTGAACGGCAGCCGGTGCCGGGCCGCCAGCTCGAACACCTGCCGCAGGAAGGTCCGGCCGGTCTCCAGGCCGTAGACCGAGCCCATGTGGTTGTCGAGGTGCGTGACGTCGACCCCCGCGGCCAGGGCGGCGTCGACCTGCGCGGCGAGCTCCGCCGCGACGTCCTCGTCGCTCGCCTGCCGCTCGACCGTGGCGCAGTCCGCGGGGAAGTAGCCCGCGGCGTCGACCAGGGAGGAGCCGACGCCGGTCAGCGGACGCCAGCGGTAGCGGCGCCACTCGCTCGTGAGGACGAGGTGGACGCCCACGTCGACAGGGTGCTGCGCGGCGAAGGCCATCGCCTCGGGTGCCCAGCCGCACGGCACCATGACGGTCGCCGAGTCGATCGCACCCGCCAGCAGCAAGTCGCCGACCGCACGGTTCGCGGCCCGGCACATGCCGAAGTCGTCGGCGTTGAGGATGATCGCCCGGGTGCCGGGCAGGTGCCCGAGCCGTTCGACGAGGTCGGACGGTTGGTCGCTCACGCGCTCGCCTCCGCGCTCCGGCCGGAGCCGCCCTCCGCCGCCGGCTCCACGATCTCAGGGGTTCGGGCGGGGACCGCGGCGACCGCCGCGCGGAACGTAGCCTCGCGCAGTGCGTCCCGGGCGAGACCCGCCGCACCCTGCACGACCGCGTCCGTGCCGACCGTCGACGGTGCGACCCGGATCGGGAGCACCGCGAGCTGCTCGGAGAGGATCGTGCGGACCCGGCCGACGATCGCGTCGTGCGCACCGGCGCCGGCGAGGACGAACAGCTCCGGCTCGAGGACGAGCGTCATCTGCGCGGCGATCACCGCCAGACGGGAGCAGACCTCGTCCAGGACGAAGCCCGCGCGGTCGTCGCCGGCCACGTCGAGCTCGACGACCTGAGCCACGGAGAGGTCGGGCGCCAGCCCGGCCTCGACGAGGAGCGCGGTGATCGCGACAGGACCGATCGTCTCCGCGCCGAGCGACTGGCCGGGCTGGGGCAGGAACGAGATCTCGCCTGCTCCGCCGGCCGCGCCGCGATGGAGCCGGTCGCCGATCACGAGGCCCGACCCGAAGCCGTCACCCAACCACAGCTCGACGAACGTGTGCGCACCACGACCCGCACCGAGCCGCTGCTCCGCGAGCGCCGCCACGTTGACGTCGTTCTCGAGGACGACCGAGCAGCCGATCTCGTGCTCGAGCGCGTCGTGCAGGGCTGCGCCCCCCTTCTCGTGCCCCGGGACACGGCGGACCGCGACGCCGTCGGGCGAGACGATCGCAGGCACCCCGACGACGGCGTGGTGGATCGCGCCGAGGTCCACCGACGGGTCGAGGACGGCCACGCACCGCGCAGCGAGGCCGGCGACCACGCGTGCGCGGACCAGAGGGTCGGGCCCGACGGCGGGCGCCTCGGCCCTGCTGCGGACGGTGCCGGTGATGTCGACGAGCGCGGCGCGGATCGTCCGGCGGCCGAGGTCCACCGCGAGGGCGAAGGCGCGGTCGACCTCGAGCCGGTAGATCGCGGTGGACGGCGCACCGTGCTCTCCGTCCTGGTGCGCCTCCACGACCGCCCCGCTGTCGACCAGTCCGCGCAGCGTCTGGGTCACGGTCGGCCTCGACAGTCCCGTCGCTGCGGCGATCTGGACGCGGTCCTGCGGCTCGTCGGTGTCCAGCACCTCGAGCACCGCGCGAGCGTTGAGGGTGCGAAGCAGTCCGTGGTCTCCTGCGAGAGGGATGTCCATTGGTCTCCGTGAGTCGTCGTCGACGGTGGCGGTGGCGGTCTCGATGGCGGTGGCGGTGCGAGATCGATGCGCTCGGGACGTGGCCCGCGATGTCCGACGCCCCCTTCGGCGAAGGGTAGTGGGAGCGCTCCCCCCTGTCGAGGGCCCGCCGGGCGGGGGTGGCGCGGGCGCCCGCACGTCCCGCCGTCACCCAGGGTACGGTGGGCCGCGTGATCCGCCGGTACCTCGCCCGCACGTTCTGGAAGCTCAGCCGCTGGCGTCTGCGGACCGAACCGCCGCCCGCGGGCCCGGCCGTCCTCCTCGGTGTGCCGCACACGTCCAACTGGGACTTCGTCATCATGCTGGCGATCGCCTGGCGGCTGCGGATGTCCGTGCGATGGTTGGGCAAGCACACGCTCTTCCGCGGCCCGGCCGGGCCGCTCATGCGTGCGCTCGGCGGCATCCCGGTGGACCGACGCGAGCCGAGCGCCGTGGTCGCCGACGTCGTCGGGCGCATCCGGTCCGGCGAGGTGTTCGCGCTCGTCGTCACACCCGAGGGCACGCGCAGCAAGGGCACCCACTGGAAGTCGGGCTTCTACCGGATCGCACACGAGTCCGGCCTGCCCGTCACGCTCGGCTACGTCGACCGCACGACCATGACCGCCGGGCTCGGCCCGACCATCACGCTCACCGGCGACGTCCCCGCCGACATGGACGTCGTCCGCGCGTTCTACGCCGACAAGGCCGGTGTGGTCCCCGACCGCAGAACCGAGCCACGCCTGCGGGAAGAGGACGTGCCGGGCGAGGGGACCACAGGCGAGAAGCCGGCGAGCTGACGTACCTGGCGTACGGGTTGTCCACATGATCGCCCGGGGCATCCGCCCGGACGATCGTGCCCGTGTGCCGGTCCCGATCGACGCGACTCCTCCTGCGCCCCGGATCCCCGCCAGATCGCGCGCGGGCGGGGCGCTCTCTACGGGGTCCTACGTACGCAAACCGCCGTATTGCGGACACATCTGGCTCTCCATAGCGTCGTCCCGTTCATCGACCCCGGCGAGCGGCACGACGCCGTGACGCTCGCCCCACAGAGAGCGAGACTCGAATGAGACGACTCCGCGCGGCCCTCGTCGCCGTCGCACTCGGCGCGACCACCATGATCGCGCCGGTCGCCCTGGCCCCGTCCGCCGCGGCCCACGGCTGGATCACGTCCCCGCCGAGCCGCCAGGACCACTGCGCGACGGGCACCACCTCCTTCGACTGCGGAGGGATCAAGTACGAGCCCCAGAGCGTCGAGGCACCCAAGGGCTCCATGCAGTGCTCCGGCGGCAGCGGCTTCGACATCCTGGACGACGAGTCCCGGCCCTGGCCCGTCACCACCACCGGCGACACCGTGACGTTCCAGTGGAACCTCACCGCCAACCACGCCACGAGCGTGTGGGAGTACTTCGTCGACGGGGAGCTCTTCGCGACCTACGACCAGGGCGGGCAGCAGCCTCCCCGCGACATCGCGCACACCCTTACCGGCCTGCCCGCCGGCGAGCACACCATCCTCGCGCGCTGGAACGTCTCGAACACCGTGATGGCGTTCTACAACTGCGTCGACATCGTGGTCACCCCGGGCGGCACCGACCCGGGCGACCCGACCGGTTCCGACCCCACGGGATCTGACCCGGGCGAGTGCTCCGACGCGGCGTGGGCCGGCAACGCCGTCTACACCGGCGGCGCCACCGTGTCCCACGAGGGCAACGTCTACGAGGCGAAGTGGTGGACCCAGGGCAACACCCCGGGCGCCGAGGAGTGGGGACCCTGGAAGCTGATCGGCGTCTGCTGATCGCGGCCTGCTGACCGATCAGCCCTGCTCCACACCGTCAGGCCCGGTGCGATCACTGATCGCGCCGGGCCTGCGGCGTCCCCGGGCACTGCGTCCCCGGGGCACGTGTGCGGCGTCGTACGTAGGTAGCACACGTACGCATTTCACCTCATTGTCCGCTTGGTGTGGTCTGCGTACCGTCGAGAGCGTCCGAAACGATACGACCGGTCACACCGGTGACCGGTGCACGGCTCACAGAGAGCGAGAGAAAAGATGAGAAGACTCCGCGCAACGATGCTCGCCGTCATGCTCGGCGCCTCCGCCCTGGTCGCGCCCCTCGTGCTGGCACCCTCCGCGGCGGCCCACGGCTGGATCACGTCACCACCCAGCCGCCAGGACCACTGCGCGACCGGCACCACGTCGTTCGACTGCGGCCCCATCAAGTACGAGCCCCAGAGCGTCGAGGCGCCCAAGGGCTCCATGCAGTGCTCGGGCGGCAGCAGCTTCTCGATCCTCGACGACAACTCCCGGCCCTGGCCGCGGACTTCCACGGGCACGTCCGTGACCTTCCAGTGGAAGCTCACGGCAGCGCACAACACCAGCACGTGGGAGTACTACGTCGACGGTGTCCTGCACCAGACCTTCAACCAGGGCGGCGCCCAGCCGCCGAGCAACATCTCCCACACCCTGACCAACCTGCCCACGGGCAACCACACGATCCTCGCCCGCTGGAACGTCTCCAACACTCCGATGGCGTTCTACAACTGCGTCGACCTGGCGATCTCCGGCGGCGGCACCGACCCGGGCGACCCCACCGGCAGCGATCCCACCGGGTCCGACCCGACGGGCTCCGACCCCACCGGTACGGACCCGGGCGACTGCACCGCCGGGGCGTGGTCGGCGGGCGCCGTCTACACCGGCGGCGCGCTCGCGTCGTTCGAGGGCCGCACGTACGAGGCCAAGTGGTGGACGCTCGGCGACAACCCGTCGTCAAGCGGCCAGTGGGGTCCGTGGCGTGATCTCGGGCCGTGCTGACGCGCGACTGATCTCCTGACCGGTGCGGGGATGCCTCGGGGGCGTCCCCGCACCGGTACGGGTCAGAGCCGCCCGCGCAACCGGTCGATGTCGCGGCGCTCGCGCTTGGTCGGGCGCCCGGCGCCCCTGTCCCTCTGCGCGACGGCGACCCGCAGCTCCCGCGGCGGCGGGGGCGGGCTGCGGTCGATGACGGCGTCGGCCGCGACCGTCGCTCCGACACGTTTGACGAGCAGCTTCACGACCTCGACGATCCGCTCGCGCTCACCGCCGCGCACCACGACCTCGTCACCGACCTTGACCGTCGTGGCCGGCTTGGCCCGCTCGCCGTTGACGCGGACGTGCCCGGCACGGCAGGCAGCCGTCGCCTGGGACCGCGTCTTGTACAGCCGCACGGCCCAGGTCCAGCTGTCCACCCGCACGCTGCCTCGGGTCACGGATCCGTCCACGCCCCCGACTCTACGGCGCCCGCCGGGGTGCGGGCGGGGCGCCGACGTGGGACTTTCGAGATGTTCGCACCGGGTATCCGGTACCTCGTTCGACGATCGGAGACGTCATGGGCTTCTTGTCGTGGATCCTCATCGGCCTGATCATGGGCGCGATCGCGCGCGCGGTCATGCCCGGCCGGGCCGGCGGCGGGTGGATCGTCACCCTCCTCGTCGGCATCCTCGGCGCACTGGTCGGCGGGTTCCTGGGTGGCCTCTTCGGGTTCGAGCCCAACGAGGGGTTCTTCTCGTGGTCCACCTGGATCTGGGCGTTCATCGGGTCGCTCGTCGTGCTCCTCATCTGGGGAGCCGTCAGCGGGCGCAAGAAGACCTGACGCCCCACCGCGCGCCGTCGCCGTCCGCCGGAGAGATATTCGGTGGACGACGGCGGCGGGTCGGCGGACGCTGGGACGATGAGCACAGCTCCGGAGTCCCACCCCGTCGTGGACGACGTCGTCGGCACCGTGGCCGGCAGTCTCGACCCTGCTCGCTGGCGCCTCGTCGAGGCGCCGCAGCCCGCGTCCCTCGACGCCCCGGACGCGTGGGCGTACCACGCGGTCGCCGACATCGACCGCGAGCAGCACCTCGAGATCTACGGGTACGACGACCTCGCGCTGGAGGCGCGCGACGTCCTGTCCGGCATGCAGCACCAGGAGTACGAGGCCAAGCGCCGGTTCGTGATCCTCGCGGCACGGGAGCCGGCGGGTGAGCCCGAGGTGCCCGACGTCGTCGCGCACCTCTTCGTGTGCCGGTCCACCTCGAGCAACACGCACCTCGGAGAGTCCTACGCGTCGGTGCGTCCCGCCGCGCGCGGGCAGGGCCTCGGCAGCGCGCTGATGGACCTGGGCGAGGGCCTGTGCCGTGCGGACGGCCGCACGGTCCTGTTCACCGCGACCCAGCACGCGACGGAGGTGCCGGCCGGCCCGGGGGCGGTCGAGGCGACGACCGGTGCGGGTCGTGTGCCTGCCGACGAGCCCGGTCCGCGGTTCGTGGCGCGCCGCGGGTACGTCCTCGAGCAGGTCGAACGGCACTCGACCCTGGACCTGCCGGTCGAGCCGGAGCTCCTCGCGCGGCTCGGCCGCGACGCCCGCGCGGCGGCCGGCGACGGCTACCGCACGCACACCTGGACCGACGAGGTGCCCGACCGGTGGCTCGACGAGGTCGGTGTGCTCTTCACGCGGATGAGCACCGACGCCCCGGTCGGCGGCGTCGACTACCGCGAGGACCCCTGGGACGCGGAGCGGGTGCGGACCTGGCTCACCGAGGAGCGGGGCAAGGACCACGGGGTGCTGACCACCGCCGTCGAGCACGTCGGGTCCGGCACCCTGGCGGGGTTCACCGTCATCACCTACCCGGAGGACCGGCCCGGCTTCGCCTTCCAGGACGACACGATCGTGCTCACCGAGCACCGCGGGCACCGGCTCGGCATGCTCGTCAAGGTCGTCAACCTCGAGGCGCTCGCCCGCCTGCGGCCCGCCACGCAGCGCATCCACACGTGGAACGCGGAGGAGAACGCGCACATGCTCGCCATCAACGTCGCGCTCGGCTTCGCCCCCGCCGGCGGCTGGGACGCCTGGCAGCGCAAGCTCACGCCGGGTGCCGACGCGTGACCGCGACGGCGCGGCCGGTCGGCGTCGCAGGCACCGCCGGGGCCGACGGCGAGGGCGGAGCGGTCGAGGTCGTCGAGGTCCCCGTGCCCGTGCGGCTCCGCGGCCCCGAGGCCTGGGCCGTGCACGGGACGGTCGCCGTCGACAGAGCCGTCGTCGCGGAGATCTACGGGCACACCGACCTCGCGACGGACCCCGACATGGTCGTCTCGACCATGACTGCTCAGCAGCAGTACGCCAGGGTCGTCCGGCTCGTCGCTGTGGCGGCCGGTACCCGTGACGTCCTGGGGCGCGCGATGGTCCGGCTCCCCCAGCAGAGCAACACGCACTCGGCGACCGTCTACGTCGGTGTCGACCCCGCGCACCGCGGGCGAGGTGTCGGCGGTGCGCTGTGGAACCGGTCGATGGAGCTCGTGCGTGCGGCAGGGCGGCGCGTGGTCCTGGCCGACTCGTCGTTCGCGGCCGAGCCACCTCCCGGACCGGGGGCGCTGGAGGCCCCCACCGGGTCCGGTCGGGTCCCCCGCGAGGACCCCACGACCCGGTTCGCGCTCGCGCGCGGCTTCGTGCTGGAGCAGGTCGTGCGCCACTCCGTGCTCGAGCTGCCCGTCGACCCCGCGCGCCTCGACCGGCTGCGCGACGGCGCCCCCAGGCGGCACGACGACTACGCGCTGCATGTGTGGCACGACGAGGTGCCCGAGAAGTGGATCGAGCAGTTCGCAGTCCTCGAGACCCGGATGAGCACCGACGCCCCTTCCGCCGGGCTCGAGGTCGAGGAGGACCCGTGGGACGCCGAACGCGTCCGCGACGCCTCCCGTGCGATCCACGACCGCGGCCGCAGGTACCTGATCGTCGTGGCCGAGCACACGCCGTCGGGCACCCTGGCGGCCTTCTCGATGGTGAGCTACCCGCTCGACCGGCCCGAGGTCGTGTACCAGGAGGACACGCTCGTGCTGCGCGAGCACCGCGGGCGGCGTCTCGGGATGCTCGTGAAGATCGCGGTCCTCGACGAGCTGGCCCGGGCGCGGCCGGCCGCGCGGCGCGTCCACACGTGGAACGCCGAGGAGAACGAGCACATGCTCGCGATCAACGTCGCGCTGGGGTTCGCACCCGCCGGGGTGGACGCCGAGTGGCAGCTCCGGCTGACGTCGTCGGCCAGCGCTACAGTCGACCCGTGCAACCACACGGCAGAGTGACCATCGGTGACGTCGCCCGGACCGCCGGCGTCTCGGTGGCGACCGTCTCCAAGGTCATCAACGCGCGCTACGGCGTCGCGGCGGCCACCTCCCGCCGTGTGCAGGACGTGATCGACGAGCTCGGCTACGAGTCGTCGCTGGTCGCCCGCAGCCTGCGCAGCCACCGCACCAACGTCATCGGCATCCTCGTCGCGGAGTTCGAGCCGTTCAGCACCGAGCTCCTCAAGGGCATCTCCGAGGCCGTCGCCGACACGGGGTACGAGCTGCTCGCCTACTCCGCCGGCGGTCGCGCAGGCCGCGAGGTCGGGTGGGAGCAGCGCTCCCTGTCCCGTCTCGGCGGCACCCTCATCGACGGAGCGATCCTCGTGACCCCCACCGTCGTGGACCCGCACGAGGGGATCCCGGTCGTCGCCGTCGACCCGCACACCGGGCCCTCCGGCCCGCCGACCGTGGACTCCGACAACCTCGCCGGCGCCCGGACCGCCACCGAGTACCTCCTCGGCCTCGGGCACACCCGCATCGGCCTCCTCGGCGGACGCCCCGACCTCGAGTCGGCGCGCCTGCGCGAGGAGGGCTACCGCCAGGCGCTCGCCGCCGCGGGCATCGCCGTCGACCCCGACCTCGTGCGCGTCGGCGGGTACAAGCCCGACGTCGCGGACCAGCCGGCCCACGAGCTGCTCACGCTCCCGGAGCCACCCACCGCGGTCTTCGCCGCGAACGACATCTCCGCGATCCGCACCATCGAGGTCGCCCAGGAGCTCGGCCTGCGCGTCCCCGAGGACCTGTCGGTCATCGGCTTCGACAACGTGCCCGAGTCGGCCCTGTGCGTCCCTCCGCTGACGACGATCGCGCAGCCGATCCGGCAGATGGGCGCCGAGGCGCTGCGGATGCTCGTCGACCTCGTCGCCGGCGTGGAGCGCGAGCCGCACCTGCGGCTGCCGACCGCGCTCGTGGAGCGTGAGTCGTGCCGCCGGCTGGACCCCGTCGCGCCGGGTTCGTGACCCGCCCGACCGTGCGCCCAGGCGGTGGGCGACGCGGGACACCACGCGCGACCACCGCCTACGGTGGGGACCATGACCTGTCCGGCGACCCAGCCGACGAACCAGCCGACGAACCAGCGAGGCCACAGTGAGCACGGACCCCACCGCCCGACCCACCGCACCGATCGACGCGACCACCACGAGTGCCTGGGCGGAGCTGACCGGTCACCGCGACGCCTTCACCCCTGACCTGCGCGGCTGGTTCGCCGCCGACCCGGCCCGGGCGGAGCGACTCACGCACGACGCCGCCGACCTCCACGTCGACCTGTCGAAGAACCTCGTCACCGACGAGACCCTCGCCCTGCTGGTGCGCCTGGCCGAGGAGGTCGACCTCGGCGGACGGCTCGAGGCGATGTTCCGTGGCGACCACATCAACGTCACCGAGGACCGCGCCGTCCTGCACACCGCGCTGCGCCGCCCGGCCGGCGCCACCCCGGCACTTGTCGTCGACGGGCAGGACGTCGACCAGGACGTGCACACCGAGCTCGCCAAGGTCTACGCCTTCGCCGAGAAGGTGCGCTCGGGCGAGTGGACGGGTGTGACGGGCGAACGCGTGCGCACGGTCGTCAACATCGGCATCGGCGGCTCCGACCTCGGCCCGGTCATGGCGTACGAGGCCCTCAAGCCGTACGTCGCCGAGGACCTCGAGGTCCGGTTCGTGTCGAACATCGACCCCACCGACGTCGCGGAGAAGACCGCGGGCCTCGACCCGACGACGACGCTGTTCATCGTCGCGTCGAAGACGTTCGGGACGCTCGAGACCCTGACGAACGCACGCCTCGCCCGCGACTGGCTGTGGACGGAGCTCGCGGCGGCCGGCGCTCTCGAGGACACCGACGAGGCGCGGCGCGGCGCGGTGTCGAAGCACTTCGTCGCCGTGTCGACCGCGCTCGACAAGGTCGCCGCGTTCGGCATCGACCCCGCGAACGCGTTCGGGTTCTGGGACTGGGTCGGCGGCCGCTACTCGGTGGACTCCGCGATCGGCGCGTCGCTCGCCATCGCGATCGGCCCCGCCCGGTTCGCCGAGCTCCTCGCCGGTTTCCACGCCGTCGACCAGCACGTGCGCACCACGCCGTTCGAGCGCAACGTCCCCGTGCTCATGGGGCTCCTCAACGTCTGGTACGTCAACTTCCTCGACGCGCACACCCACGCGGTGCTGCCCTACGCCCAGTACCTGCACCGCTTCCCCGCGTACCTGCAGCAGCTGACCATGGAGTCGAACGGCAAGTCGGTGCGCTGGGACGGCTCCCCCGTGACGACGCAGACCGGCGAGGTGTTCTGGGGCGAGCCCGGCACCAACGGGCAGCACGCGTTCTACCAGCTTATCCACCAGGGGACGCGGCTCGTGCCGGCCGACTTCATCGCGGTCGCGAACCCCGCGCACCCCTTGCAGGACACCGCGGCCGACCCGTCGGGCGAGCCGGTCGACGTGCACGGCCTGTTCCTCGCGAACTTCTTCGCGCAGACCAAGGCGCTGGCGTTCGGCAAGACCGCCGAGGAGGTCCGCGCCGAGGGCACCGACGAGGCCGTCGTCCCCGCTCGCGTGTTCTCGGGCAACCGCCCCACGACGTCGATCCTCGCCCCGGCGCTCACCCCGTCCGTGCTCGGACAGCTCATCGCGCTCTACGAGCACATCACGTTCGTCCAGGGCGTCGTGTGGGGCATCGACAGCTTCGACCAGTGGGGCGTCGAGCTCGGCAAGAAGCTCGCTGTCGAGATCGCCCCGGCCGTCGCCGGTGACGAGGACGCCCTCGCCTCCCAGGACCCGTCCACCCAGGCCCTCATCCGCTTCTACCGCTCCCAGCGCGCCTGACCACGACCTTCCTCACCGCCCCACCTCCGCCGCCCCACCCCCGAACACGAACTTCCTCGCCGCCGAACACGAGGTTGGTGTCGTTATCCGCTGCAAAGCGACACCAACCTCGTGTTCGGCGCCGGGTTGGGTGGGACGGTGGGGCGAGGGGTGGGTCGCGCAGCGACGTCAGTCGCCCGGCCACTCCCCGGTCCACTTCTGGAACGCACGTGCACCGCCGCGGTCGATGAGGGCCTTGACGGCGGCGTAGATCGCGCCCTGGACGAGGGAGGCGACGAGGAGCTCGCGCACGCCGTACTCGGAGGCGAGGGGGCCAGGGGCCTTGTCGTGCTCCGTGGGGCTGACCTTCTTGTACACCTGCTTGAAGACGGCGCCCGCGACGAGCCCGCCGACGATCGAGCTCGCGAGCCCGAAGGGCCGGTACAGGATCTTGGCGGCCTTGTTGTCGTGTGCCTCGGTCTGTTGGCTCATCCTTCGACGCTAGCCCGGTCGCACGCCGCTCGCCGTCCGAGGCTCCAGCGGCCCGGTGCCGCTCACGACGGCACGCGGGTGCACCCTGCCGGGTCGAGCGCGAGCGCGACGTGCGCGCCCGGCTGCCAGCCGCCGTCGGGCAGCGTGGTGGCGAGCGCGACCACCCGTCGCTCCCCCGCGCCGGGGAGATCGGTGTCCACGGTGACCTCGGTCGCGCCCCGGCGGAAGACGCTGCTGACGACGACGCCGCGCGCCCAGGGCGACGGCCCACCCGTCTCGGCGCGGCCCTCCGACCGGTCCTCGGCGCGGTCCTGCACGCGCAGGCCCTGCGGCCCGATCGCGAGCACGTCGCCGTCGCTCTCCGGCGCCACCGGCGTCCCTGCCACCCCGGACGGGACGAACGCCTGGTAGCCGAGGAACTCGGCGACCCTGCGCGACGCCGGTGCACGCCACAGGTCCTCGGGCGCCGCGACCTGCAGCAGCCGCCCGGCATCCATGACGGCGACCCGGTCCGCGACGGTGAACGCCTCGTCGTGGTCGTGCGTGACGAACAGGGCGGTCGTGCCGGTCGCGGTGAGCGCCGCGCGCACGTCGGTCGCCAGCCGCTCGCGCAGGCCGCGGTCGAGCGCGGACAGCGGCTCGTCGAGCAGGAGCAGCCGCGGGTGCGGCGCCAACGACCGGGCCAGGGCGACGCGCTGGCGCTCCCCGCCGGACAACGTCGCGATGGCACGCGACCCGTACCCCGCGAGGCCGACGACGTCCAGCAGCTCCTGCACCCGGCTCGCCTGCTGCGCGCGCGGGGCACCCGCCGTCTGCAGGCCGTAGGCGACGTTGCCCGCGACGTCCCGGTGCGGGAAGAGCTGGCCCTCCTGGAACATCAGACCGAAGCCTCGCCGGTGCACGGGCACACCCGCGAGGTCACGACCGGCGAACGTGATGCTGCCGGCCGCGAGCGGCTCGAGCCCGGCGACGGCGCGCAGCAGGCTGGACTTGCCGCAGCCGCTCGGTCCGAGCAGTGCGAGCACCTCGCCGGCCGCGACCTCGAGGCTCACGCCGTCCACGGCCGTGGTCCCGGTGTTCCGCCCCCGCCGACCGGTCCCGCCGTAGCGCACGACGACGTCGCGCACCGCCAGCCCTCGGGTCGCTTCCCGCTCTGCCATCAGAACTCTCCTGCCCCGCCGGGGCGGTCGCCGCGCAGCCGCTCGGCGAGCAGCATGACGGTTGCGGTGAGGGCGGCGAGCACCACGCTCGCCGCCAGTGCCATGCCGTAGTTCTCGACGCCCGGGCGGCCGATGAGCCGGAAGATGACGACCGGCAGGGTCGCGGTGTCGGGGCGAGCGAGGAACGACGTCGCCCCGAACTCCCCCAGGGACACGGCGAACGCGAAGCCGACCGCCAGACCGAGGGACCGCACGGCGAGCGGGCCGTCGACCGTCGCGAGGACACGCCCCGGCGAGGCGCCGAGCGTCGCGGCGGCCTCGCGCAGGCGCGGGTCGATCGCCCGCAGCACGGGCAGCACGGTGCGCACGACGAGCGGGACCGCGACGACGGCCTGCGCGATCGGGACGAGGAGGCCGGAGGTGCGCAGGTCCCAGTCGATCCCGAGCGGCCGGTCGAGCGTGATGAGGAACCCGAAGCCGACGGTCACGGCGGACACACCGAGCGGCAGCATAAAGACCGAGTCGAGGAGCGTGATGGCCCGCCGCCCGGCCCGAGCCCGCGGCCGTCGCGAGACGACCAGCGCGACGAGGCCGCCGACGACGATCGCGAGGACCGTCGCGACGGCTGCGGTCCGCAGCGAGTTCCCGGCGGCCTCCCACACCGTCACGGACAGCGCGTTGCGTCCGCCGGTGGTCCCGAGGTTGCGGTAGTTGTCGAGGCTCCACCCCGCGGGCGTGCGCAGGGACCGCACGAGCAGGTTGCCGATCGGCAGGGCGATGAGCCCGCCGACCACGACGACGGTGACGGCGAGCGGGAGCGCGTCCGCACCGAACGGCCGCAGGGGGCGTGCCGAGCGCTCGGCCGACGACAGGTTGAGCGCCCGCTCGCGCCGGGTACGGGCCCGGTTGGCGACGGTGAGCGCACCGGCGACCACGACGAGCTGGACGACGGACAGCACGGCCGCGGTCCGCAGGTCGAGGAACTGGGTGGTCTGGATCCAGATCTCGGTCTCGATGGTGCCGTAGCGGATGCCGCCGAGGACGAGGACCACGCCGAACGCCGTCGCGCAGAAGAGGAACACGAGCGACGCCGCGGACGCCACGGCCGGCCCGAGCGCGGGCAGCGTGACGGTCCGGAACGCGCGCCACGGCGTCGCGCCGAGGGCGCGTGCGGCCTCCTCGGCGCGCGGGTCGAGACGTTCCCACAGCCCGCCGACCGTGCGCACCACGACCGAGTAGTTGAAGAACACGAGCGCGAGGACGATCGCGGCGAACGACTCGTCGAGCCCGAGGAAGCCGAGCGGACCGCCCTCGACGAGCAGCGACCGGAACGCGACCCCGACCACGACGGTCGGCAGCACGAACGGCACCGTGACGAACGCCCGCCAGAACCGCTGCCCGGGGAACCGGCACCGGTACAGCACGTACGCCCCGGGGATGCCGAGCAGCACGGACAGCGCGGTGCCGAGGGTCGCCTGCCACAGCGTCAGGCCGATGATCCGCCACGTGCGGGGTGTGCTGAAGACCTCCGCGAAGCCCGACAGGTCGAGCGCCCCGTCCGCGACGAACCCGCGGGCCACGAGCGTCGCGACGGGCCAGGCGAAGAACAGCCCGAGGAACGCCAGGGGTACCGCGACGGCCCCGGCCCACGCCAGCGCGCGGACCGGGACGCGCCTCCGGCGGGGCGCGGTGGGGCTCAACCGATGACCGTGGCCGTCCACGCGGTGATCCACTCGTCACGGTGGGCCGTGATGTCGTCGGGTGCGACGTCGATCGGCTCGTCGGCGAGCGGCGCGAACTCGGCCCAGCCCTCGGGGAGCGCCACGTCGGCGTCCGCCGGGTACATGTACATGCTGCCCGGGATGTCGGCCTGGAACTCCTCGGTGAGGAGGAAGTCGAGCAGCTGCTGCGCGCCCTCGGGGTTCTTGGCGCCGGCGAGGACGCCCGCGTACTCCACCTGGCGGAAGCAGGTGTCCAGCAGCGCGCCGGTCGTGGACTCGTTGCCGTCCTCGGTGACGGTGAAGGCCGGTGACGTCGAGTACGACAGCACGAGCGGGCGAGGCCCACCCTCGACACCGGAGAAGTCGACGTAGTAGGCGTCCGACCACCCGTCGGCGACCTTCACGCCGTTGTCGACGAGCTGCGCCCAGTATTCCTCCCAGCCGTCCTCGCCGAACGCCCCCACGGTCGCGAGGAGGAACGCGAGGCCCGGCGACGACGTCGCAGGGTTGGTCACGACGAGCAGGTCCTCGTACTCGGGCTTCGTGAGGTCCTCGAGCGTCACCGGCTCCTCGATGCCCTCGGCGGCGAACCACGTGTGGTCGACGTTGATGCACACGTCGCCCAGGTCGATCGCGGTGAGCTCACCGTCGCCGACGCCGTACTGCGCGGCCGAGGCGGACACCCCCTCCGGGGAGGCGGGCGCGAGCACACCCTCGTCGATCGCGCGCGTCGCGAACGTGTTGTCGATCCCGAAGACGAGGTCGCCGAGCGGGGAGTCCTTGGTGAGGACGAGCTGGTTGACGAGCGCGCCGCCGTCGCCGGGGGCGATCTGCTCGACGGTGAGCCCGCTCTCGGCCTCGAACGCGGCCAGGACCTCGTCGCTCACGGCGAACGAGTCGTGCGTGACGAGGGTGACCGTGCCCCCGGCCTCTGCTCCGGTGCCCGACGGCGTCGGGTCGCCCCCAGCCTCGGACCCGCCCGAGCAGGCGGTGAGGGTGAGGAGCCCGAGGACCCCGGTGAGCGCGGTCACGCGCGTGGTGACGGTGCGGCGACGAGCCGTGTGCATGTGTCCTCCCAGGACGTTCAGGAGGGGTCCGCGCACGCGGACGGTGCACCGCGGGCGAGGATAGAGATTCCCGACTTCCTCCACCGGTGCTAACCGGATCAGGTTCGAGGGTCTGCGGTGGTCCGCACTCTCAGCTCCCGTTCGACCGCACGTCGTGCGCGGGCGGATCGGAGCTCCCCTGTCGTTCACCCCGAGCCTACACCGACGCGTGACGCGCACCGTGGGGCCGTCGCGGACTACGGTGTGAGGTGCGACGTCGGGCACGACCGACGTCGCTCGCCACGTGCACGAGACACCCGCTGGAGGATCATTTCGTGGAAGACAACGACCAGTCCCTCGCCGTCAAGGTCGGCACCGTCGCGCTGACGTTCGCGGCCGGGTGGGTGGCGCAGAAGATCGTCACCGAGGTGTGGCGGCGCGCGAGCGGACACGACGCCCCGAAGGACCTGGACGACCCGGAGGTGGGGATCGCCGCCGCGGTGACGTTCGCCGCCGTCACCGCCGCCGCGGCGGTCGTCGCCCGCCGGTTCGCGAGCCGCGGCGCCCAGCGCGCCGTCACGCGCTTCGCCTCCCGGGCGGTCTGAGAGCGCACGCGCCTAGGGTGGTCGGGTGACCCGACCCGGCCCCCGTTCAGGTACCCGTCCCTCTCGCGCCGCGCTCCACGCCACGGCCGTCGCCGCGACCGCGGCGCTCGTGGTCGCCGGGTGCTCGGGCGGTGAGGAGGCGCCGGAGCCCTCCCCCGCGCCGACGACGTCGGCGAGCGCGGCCCCCGAGGCGGTCGGCCTTCCCGACTCGCCCGTCGGGGAGGCCGCCGGGTGGGTCGTCGACGTCCTCGACGGTGAGGACCCGCCCACGACGGACGAGATCACCGAGCGCTTCGCGGGGTCGTTCCTCGCGCAGGTCCCGGCCGAGCAGCTCACCCCGATCTTCACGCAGCTCCAGGGCGACCGGCCGTGGACCGTGGTCGCCGTGACCCCCGCCGACGCGACCGACGCCGCCGAGGTGACACTCGTCGGTACCAGCGGGCAGTTCATGGCGATGCAGGTCGGGCTCGACGCCGACGGGCTCGTCGAGACCCTGTTCTTCGGCCCCGGCGTCGACCCCGACCGGCCCGCCGCCTCGACGTGGGACGAGCTCGGCGAACGGGTCGACGGGCTCGGCGCGACGAGCGCCGTGCTCGTGGCGCGGGTCGACGACGGGGAGTGCGTGCCCGTCGAGGGTGCGCCCGGCGGGTCGGAGGGTGCCGACGAGGCCCTCCCGCTCGCCTCGGTCGCGAAGCTCTACGTCCTGGGCGCGGTCGCGCTCGCCGTCGAGGCCGGCGGCCTGGCCTGGGACGACGAGCTCGAGCTCACCGACGACGTGCGCTCGCTGCCGTCCGGCACCCTCCAGGACGAGCCGTCCGGCACGACGGTCACCGTCGAGGAGGCCGCGACCCTGATGATCTCGATCAGCGACAACACCGCGACGGACCTGCTCGTGCAGACCGTCGGACGCGAGGCCGTCGAGGCGGCGCAGGTCGAGATGGGCGCGTCCGACCCGGACCGCAACACCCCTTTCCCCACGACCCGCGACCTCTTCCGCCTCGGCTGGGGCGACGCCGACGCCCGGGAGCGGTGGGCGGCAGCGGGCACGGACGAGCGCCGCGACCTCCTGGCCGCGCTGCCGGACGGCGAGCTCGACGTCGACGTCGCCGCGATCACGCAGCCGGTCTGGCAGGACGGCGTCGACTGGTTCGCGACCCCGGCCGACGTGTGCGCCGCGCACGTCTGGCTGCAGGAGACGGCCGAGACCGCCCACGGCGCACCGCTGCGGGCGGTGCTCTCCGAGAACCCCGGCATCGAGGTCGACCAGGAGGACTGGCCCTACCTCGCCTTCAAGGGCGGCAGCTCGCCCGGCGTCCTGACCGGGTCGTGGCTCGGTGAGGACGCCGACGGCGCCCGCACCGTCGTGGTCGTCCAGCTCGCGTCCGACGACGTGGCCGCGCTCGCCAACCCCGCCGAGCTGGTCTCGCTCGGGCAGAGCGCGTTCGCCCTCGCCGCGGAGGGCGACGACGGCTGACGGCGAGACGCTCAGGTGCCCGAGGTGTAGCCGTTCACCTTGTGCGTGCCGTCGCACCACGGCGGGATCGCGGTGCCGCCGCAGCGGCACAGCGCCACGGTCGCCCGACGCCGCGGCACCGGGACGCCCTCGGCGTCGCGGATCTCGACGTCACCCCGGACGAGGAGCGGACCGTCCGGGCACGCCGTGATGACGACGTCCGGCTCCGCCCCGGTGCTCATGCGGCCGCCAGCGGCGCGCGCAGGGCGCTCTCGCCGCGGCCCCAGCTCTCGAGTGCCTGCCCGGCGACCCGTCCCTCGAGCAGCAGGCACGCGGCGGCGCCGAAGACGATGTCGTCCACCAGGCCCGGCTCGGTCTCGGCGAGACGGCCCGCGAGGTCGCGGCCGGCGATCTGCTCGTGCACCGCGTCCGCCTCGACGTGCTCGTCGAAGTACCGGGTCGTGTCCTCGTCGTGCCCGAGCCGCCGGAACCCGTTCCCGTAGAGCCTGCTCGGCAGGGACGACGTCATCTCGAAGGCCGCGAGGTGCCCGACGATCGCGCCCCGGAGCCGGCGGTGCAGCCCGAACATCGACATCGCGTTGACCGCGGTGAGCACCTCCACCGGCACCAGGTCGAGGTACGCGCCGTAGGAGTCGTCCAGGCCCATGCCTCGCATGCTCCCCGCGAACAGCTCGGCGTGCATCCGGCCCGCACGGCCGCCGCCGTACTCGTCGGTCTGGATCTCCACGAGCGCGGCCTTCGGCGCGCCGGCCAGCCGTGGGATCGCCCACGAGTGCGGGTCCGCCTCCTTGAGCTGGTACACGGACTTGAGCGCGAGCACCTCCCGCAGCTGGTCGTCGTCGGCCCGGCGGGCCACGTGCTTGGCGAGGCTGGGGCCGTCGTCGGCCGCCGCGAGCGCGAACAGGTGCCGCGCCATGCCTTCGGCGTCGGAGGTGTCGGGCACCGAGACCTCGACCTCCCGGCGCAGCGCCGCCTCGAACGCCACCTCGATCGACGCTCGCACGCCCAGGAGCTCCGGGGACCACTCCCACCGCTCGTCGGCCCCCTCCACTCCCCGGTAGTGCAGCTCGTAGAGGCACGTCAGGGTGAGCTGGAGGTCCTCGTCGCGGCACAGCGACGCCGTGGGGTCGGCGCCGAGCGCCTGCTCGACCGCGTCGCGCAGGGGCGAGACGGACGTCGAGTCCGCCGGACCCGCCAGGACCTGGAGCAGCGTCGTGCTCACCGGCCCCCGTGCCCGCGGCACGGGCAGGTGCACCCCCCGCGTGCCGCTCGTCGGGTCGTCGGTCGCCGTGTCGCCGGTCGTCGTGTCGTTCACCGTCATGTCGCGCCTGCCTGGTCTCGCTCGAGATCCGTTCGCTGCCGGCTGTGGGGCCGGCGTGCTGTGCGCCGCTGCTGGACGCCGTCCCATCGTGGTGGTGGTGCCGTGCGCTCGCGAACGGAGCGCACCGACCGCGGGGCCGGCCTGCAGGCCGGCGTCATGACTGATCCGGCCGGCGACGCCGAGCCGGAAGCTGAGGTCGTCGTCGTCGTACAGCTCTGCCTGCGCGTCGGAGCCGCCGCGGACCTCGAGCCACGCGGACCGTCGCATGGCGACGGCGAACCCGAAGAGGTCGACACCGCCGCGGCCCGGTCCGGTGACCGCCGTCGTGCGGGGCTCGGTCTCGAAGGCGTCCAGGACACGACGGACCCAGCCGCCGGGGAGCACCGCGTCGGCATCGCACCGGGTGATGATGTCGCCCGTCGAGCAGTCGTAGCCCGTCGCGGCGGCGGGCCACGTCCCTTCGCGCGGTTCGTGGACAACCCGCGCGCCGAAGGCCCGCGCGACGGCGTTCGTGCCGTCGTGCGAGGCGTGGTCGACGACGAGGACCTCGTCCGGGGGCCGGTCCTGCGCCGCCACGGACGTCAGGCATCGTCGCAGCGCGACGTCGTCGTCATGGGTGGGGATGACCAGCGAGACGATCGGCCGCGTGCGGCGGACGGTCCCGCCGGTGTCGGGCTGGGCCACTGGTGTCCTTCGGTCGGCGATTCGACGACGGCTCGTCGTCCGTCCCCTGCAGCGTCTCTCCGCCGGCGGCCGCTCGCACGCGGGCGGGGCGAGCCCCCGGGTGCCGGCCCTGGTCCCGGCGCCTGCTACGAGGCGGCGACCATGATCGCGCGCACCACCGTACCGATGACCACGACGTACATGAGCGTGAGGAACACGGTGTGCAGCAGGCAGAAGAGCAGGGCGTCCACGACCGCACCCCGCTCGCGAAGGTGACGGACGAGCTTGCGTACGAACTGCAGCGGGTGCAGCAGGTCCCAGCTGTTGAAGCGCACGTACCGCCCGAGGTAGATCCCGGCGGTCACGAGCAGCAGGATCGCGAACGCGACGAGCCAGGACGCGGGCCGGGCGAAGGGGTCCGTGTCGTCGGGGAAGCGCACCACCGCGTACAGGACCTGCACGAGCAGGACGTTGACGACGGTGTTGAGCACACCCGACATCGCGAGGGTGAGCACGAGCACGATGTCGTACCAGAGCGGGACCCGTTCCCCGTCCTTGCGGTGGCTGAGGTTGAGCTCGGTGACGAGGTATCCCGCGTTGGGCAGGAGGAGCAGCCACACGAGGGCCCCGACGACGGCGACCGTCACCGTGATCCACGGGGGCGCACCGCCCGCGACGAGCGCGAGGTCGGCGACGACGAACACACCGAGGACGAGGACGGGCGCGATCGACAGCCCGATGTTGAGCAGCATGGGCCGGTAGACGACCGTGCCGTACAGCGGGGCGCGCAGCACCACGAGCAACAGCGCGTAGAGATTCATCCCGAGGACACCGAGGACGAGCAGATCGAGCACGAGGCCTCCGGAGGGCGCGGACGTCGGGGCCGTGGGACGCCAGGTGAGGCGAGACTACCGCCCGTCAGCGCCCGTCGCGCGGACCGAAGACGTGCAGCGCCTCGGCGTCGCTCGCACGGGACGCCACGAACTGCTCGACCCACTCCTGGACGTCCGGGTAGTCGCAGGCCTCGACGATCTCACGACTCACCGCGGCGACGTCGACGTCCACGTGGTGCAACCCCACGGCCCCGTCGCGCAGGATCGCGAACGACCCGCCGGGTCGCCCGTACGGCATGCCGATGCTGCCGGGGTTGACGACGAGCCGCCGGTCGACGAGCCGCACGAACGGCATGTGCGTGTGCCCGCAGACGACGGTCCGGACCTCGTCACGCAGACCCGCGAACGCTTCGACCCACCGGTCGATCCGGGTGTCGACGAGGACGACCTCCTCGTCGTCGCGCGGGGTGCCGTGGCAGAACACCACGGGACCGAACCCTCGCACCGAGAGCTCCACCGGGTGCGGCAGCGCATCGAGGACCTCGACGTCCACGGGTCGCAGCTGCGACGCGGCCCACGGCACGATCGGGTCGGGGACGTCGATCTCGGCCCCGCGCGCGACGGCGACCAGCTCGCGGTCGGCGTTCCCCCTGACCAGCACGACGCGGTCCCCCAGGTTGCGCAGCCGGTCGAGGACCTCGCGCGGCTGCGGTCCGGAGCAGTGGTCGCCGGTGACGACGACGAACTCGGCGGCTCGCACCTCCGTGGTCGCCAGCACCGCGTCGAGGACGGGCAGCACCCCGTGCACGTCCGAGAGCACCGCGACCGTACCGACCTGCGCCATCCCCCCACCGTGGCAGAGGAGCGCACGCGAGGCGAGCGGTTCCGCTCCGGGCAGCGGGAGCCCGCCTGCACCGGTCACGCTCCGGGACGCCGCACCTCCCGCGCCCGCCCCTTCGCTACCGTCGTGCCATGTCCGGAGCCGAGTCGTTGCCCGAGCCGCTCAGCGTCGCCGCGCACCTCGAGCGGACGCTCGGGCTCGTCGAGCCGCTGCCCGGTGTGCGGGTGCCGCTCGACGACGCGCTCGGCGCGGTCCTGGCGGAGGACCTGCACGCCCGCCTCGCGGTCCCGCCGTTCGACGCGTCCGCGATGGACGGGTACGCGGTGCGGGCCGACGACGTCGCGCACGCCACGCCCGAGCGCCCCGTCAGGCTCGACGTGGTCGCCGACCTCGCCGCGGCGCCGGAGTCGCCCGCGCCCGCCGGGGTGTTCCGCCTCGGTCCCGGCCAGGCCGCGCGCATCATGACGGGCGCGCCGGTGCCCGACGGGTGCGACGCCGTCGTGCCCGTGGAGCGGACGTCGACCCGACGGTTCGTCGCGGGCGCCACCACCCGCGAGCGCACCGTCGCGGTCCACGCCCTCGGCCGCACGCACATCCGCCGGCGCGGCGAGGACGTCGAGCCCGGAGACCTCATCGCTCGCGCGGGCGCCGTGCTCACCCCGCGGCTCGTGTCCGCCGCGGCGTCGATCGGCCACGGCGACCTGCCGGTGCACCGCGCACCGCGCGTCGTCGTCCTGTCCACCGGCAGCGAGCTCGTACCGGCCCGAACAGCGGGCACGGGCGACGGGACGCGGCCCGACGATCCAGGGCCCGGCCAGATCCCCGACTCCAACTCGTTCCTCCTGGCGGCGTGCGCCCGGGACGCGGGCGCGGTCGTCGACCGGGTCGGCGCGGTGCCCGACACCCCGGACGCGCTGTACGCCGCGCTGGAGGCCGCGGCCCGCGACGCCGATCTCCTCGTCACTTCCGGCGGGGTGAGCGCCGGGGCGTTCGACGTCGTCAAGGAGGTCCTCCTCGGCGGCGACGACGCGGTGAGCGACGTGCAGCTCGTCGCCGTCGGCATGCAGCCCGGCAAGCCGCAGGCCCTCGCCCGCTGGCGCGGGGTGCCGTGGATCGCGGTGCCCGGCAACCCGGTCGCCGCGTTCGTGTCCTTCGAGGCGTTCGTCCGGCCCGCGATCGGTCGGCTGCGCGGACTGGCGGACCCTGCCCGACCGCTCGTCGAGCGCGTGGCCGCGGAGGGCTGGCGGTCGCCGCCGGGCCGCGAGCAGTTCGTGCCGGTCGTGCACACGCCGCAGGGGCAGGTCGTGCCCGCCGCCGTCCGCAAGCCGGGTGGCGGCTCGGGCTCGCACCTGGTCTCGTCGCTCGCGCGCGCGGACGCGGTCGCCGTCGTGGGGGCCGACGTGGACGAGGTCCGTCCCGGTGACACCGTCCGTGTCATGGTGATCGCATGAGCGCCCGTGTCATGGTGATCGTATGAGCGAGAGCGGACGGTTCACCCACCTCGACGAGCGCGGGCACGCCCGCATGGTCGACGTCACCACGAAGCAACCCACGGTCCGGTCCGCGACCGCGACCGGCACGGTCCGCTGTGGCCCGGACGTCGTGGCGGCGCTGCGCTCGGGCGACGTGCCGAAGGGCGACGTGCTCGCCGTGGCGCGGATCGCCGGTATCGCGGGCGCCAAGCGGACGGCGGAGCTCCTGCCGCTCGCCCATGTCATCGGGGTGCACGGCGCGGTCGTCGACCTCGAGATCACCGACCACGGCGTGGACGTCACCGCGACCGTCCGCACCGCGGACCGCACGGGCGTCGAGATGGAGGCCCTCACCGCGGTCGCGGTCGCGGGACTCGCGGTCGTCGACATGGTCAAGGGCCTCGACAAGTCGGTCGAGCTGACGGACGTCCGGCTCCAGGCGAAGACGGGCGGCAAGTCCGGCGACTGGACCCGACAGGGATGAAGAACCGGGCGTCGGGACCGACCTTCGATGCCGTCGTGCTCGCCGGGGGTCGTGCCGCACGGCTCGGCACGTCCAAGCCGCAGCTCGTCGTGGCAGGTGCCCGCCTGCTCGACCACGTGCTGACCGCGACCGACGAGGCGCGGGTGACGGCCGTCGTCGGGCCGCCGGAGCTCGCCTCCGACGCGTACCGGCTCACCCGCGAGGACCCGCCGTTCGGCGGGCCGGTCGCCGGCACCGCCGCGGGCCTGGCCGCCCTGCGGACCCCTCCCCTGCCCGACGACGCGCCCGGCTGGGTCCTGCTTCTCGCCTGCGACGTGCCCCGGGCCGCGGAGGGTGTCCCGCTGCTGCTGGCGGCCGTCTCCACCGACCTCTCGACCGGCCCCGCTGCTGACTCCCCGTGCGACGGGGTGCACCTGGTCCACGCGGGTCGGGCGCAGTGGCTCGTCGGCCTCTACCGGCGCACCTCCCTCGAACGGCGTGTGCAGGAGCTGTCGGCGCAGGGCTCGGTGCACGGCGCACCGGTCCGGCGGCTCGTCGCCGGG
Source organism: Oerskovia flava (assembly GCF_026163685.1). Lineage (GTDB taxonomy): Bacteria > Actinomycetota > Actinomycetes > Actinomycetales > Cellulomonadaceae > Oerskovia_A > Oerskovia_A flava. The sequence goes on along the minus strand of NZ_JAOXSR010000003.1, from coordinate 299,461 downwards.
CTCGACCTGCGGGAGGTCGAGGACGCCGCAGGGCTGAGCACCGACATCGACACGTGGGAGGATGCCCACACGTACGAACGACCCACGCACAGGGAGTCGGGAGGCACCGCATGAGCAACCTCGAACGCTGGGTGGACGCGCTGGTCGAGGAGTTCGGCCTCGACCGGGGCGTCGTCGACATGGCCGCGATCCTCGATCTCGCGCGGGACGCCGCGCACGCGATCGAGCGGCCCGCCGCCCCCCTGACGACGTTCATCGCCGGGTACGTCGCCGGGATGGCCGCCGGGGAGGGCGCGGACCATCCGGTCGAGGACGTCATGGACCGCGCCACCGAGCTCGCGCTCGCCTGGCCGGCGCAGCCAGGGCAGTCGGAGCAGCAGGGCTCCTCGGGGACGGGCCCGCTCGACCACGGCCCCGAGGTCCTCTGACGTGCCGCAGGTCCGCTACTTCGCCGGGGCAGCCGAGGCCGCCGGGATGCCGTCCGAGACCGTGCCGGGCGCGACGGTCGGGGAGCTGTTCACCGCGATGACGTCGCGTCATCCCGCGCTCACCGACGTGCTGCCGCGCTGCTCGGTCCTCGTCGAGGGCGTCCGCACCGCGGACCCGGACGTCACGCTGGACGACGACCAGACGGTCGACGTCCTGCCGCCGTTCTCCGGCGGGTAGCCGGCTCGGTCGCCGTCGGGAGCACCCACACAGCTCTTGACCTGAACAATTGTTGAGGTTCTACGTTCGTCACGACCGCACTCGCGGACCGACCGACGAACGGGGAGACGCATGACCGACGACACCGGGGCGCGCACGACGAGCGCCACGCCGCAGACCGCTTCCGGCCACGACCCGACTGCCGCCCCGCCCCGCGCGGGCCGCACCGAGTGGATCGGCCTCGCCGTCCTCGCGCTGCCGGCGATGCTCCTGACGATGGACATGACCGTGCTGCACCTCGCGGTCCCCCAGCTCACCGCGGACCTCGCCCCCAGTGCGACGCAGCTGCTGTGGATCACCGACATCTACGGCTTCCTCATCGCCGGCTTCCTCGTCCCCATGGGTGTCCTCGGCGACCGGATCGGGCGCCGCCGCCTGCTGCTCATCGGCGCCGCCGCGTTCCTCGTGGCCTCGCTCCTCGCCGCCTACTCACCGACCGCCGAGCTCCTCGTCGCGAGCCGGGCGCTCCTCGGCGTCGCGGGTGCCACCCTCATGCCCTCGACGCTCGCGCTGATCCGCAACATGTTCCACGACCGGGCGCAGCGCACCCTCGCGATCTCGCTGTGGATGATGAGCTTTATGGTCGGCGGGGCCATCGGCCCGCTCGTCGGGGGTGCGCTGCTCGAGCACTTCTGGTGGGGCTCGGTCTTCCTCGTGGGCGTCCCCGTCATGCTTCTGCTCCTCGCTGCCGGTCCGCGTCTGCTGCCCGAGTACAAGGACCCCGCACCCGGACGCGTCGACCTCGCGAGCGCGGCGCTGCTCGTCGTCGCGATCCTCGTGACGGTGTACGGCGTCAAGGAGCTCGCGTTCCACGGTGCGAGCACGGGCGCGGTCGTCGCGACGCTCGTCGGCGCCGGTCTCGTCGCCGGGTTCGTGCGCCGTCAGCGGCGCAGCAGCACGCCCATGCTCGACCTCACGCTGTTCTCCCGCGCGAGCTTCAGCGCGTCCCTGGGCCTCGTCGCGTTCAGCACCTTCGCGATGATGGGCTTCAACCTCTTCATCGCGCAGTACCTGCAGCTCGTCGCCGGCCTCAGCCCGCTCACCGCCGGCCTGTGGACGCTGCCGGGCACGGTCGCCGGCATCGTCGGCGCCCTGAGCGCCGCGGCGGCCGTGCGGCGAATCCGACCCGCGTTCGTGATGGCGACGGGCCTGGCGGTCAGCACGGGGGGGTTCGGGCTGTTCCTCCTGGCCGACGCCGCGGCCGGGCTGCCGCTCGTCGTCGCCGGCTCTGTCGTCGCGTTCGTCGGCCTGTCCCCGGTCGGGGTGCTCGGCACCGACCTCGTGCTCAGCACGGCTCCGCCCGAGCGCGCGGGCGCCGCGTCCGCGATCTCCGAGACCGGCAACGAGCTCGGCGGCGCCCTCGGCCTCGCGGTGCTCGGGAGCATCGGCAGCGCCGTCTACCGCGACCGGATGACCGACGCCGCACCCGCGCTCGGCGACGTGCCCCCCGCCGCGTCGGAGACCCTCGGCGCCGCCGGAGCGGTCGCGGCCGACCTCGGCGGGGAGCAGGGCGCGCTCCTGCTCGACACCGCCCGCGAGGCGTTCACCACGGGCCTGCACGTTGCGGCGGCCACGTGCGCGGTCCTCGTCGTCGTGCTCGCCGTGGTCGCGCTGGTGACGCTCCGCGCCGTCCCCGCCGGTGGCGGCGCCGGAGAGCACTGAGCCCCGGGGATCAGGTGTCGAGCCGCTCCAGGAGCTCGTCGAGCGTCCGGTCGCGCACGAAGACCGGCACGACGTCGAGCGGCGCGTCGACGACGAGCTCCTGGCCGCCGTCATGCACCCGACCGGTGGCGTGCTCGACCCACCGCGCCCCGGCGGGCAGGTAGACGGTGCGCTCGCGCGCACCGGCCGTCGTGACGGGCGCCACGAGGAGGTCGGGACCGTACAGGTACTGGTCGTCGACGCCCCACGCGCGCTCGTCGTCGGGGAACTCGTGGAACAGGCCCCGCAGGACCGGCTGACCGTGGTGGTGGGCCTCGGCCATGAGGTGACGGGTGTAGGGGCGGAGGGTCTCCCGCAGCTCGAGGAAGCGGGTGAGCACGTCGTAGACGTCGTCGCCGAAGCTCCACAGCTCGTTCGGCCCGCCCGAGCGCAGCCGGGGCGTGCCGTCGCCGGCGGTCACGTCCTCGTACGGCAGGCGGTCGCCGTGCATCCGCATGACCGGGCAGAACGTGCCGAACTGCGTCCAACGGATCAGCAGCTCGTGGAAGGCCGGGTCGGTGGAGTCGCCGTGGTGGAACCCGCCGATGTCGGTGGTGAACCAGGGGATGCCCGCGACGCCCATGTGGATGCCCGCCGTGATCTGGCGGCGCAGGTCCTCGAAGGTCGAGTGGATGTCGCCGGACCACACGAGCACGCCGTAGCGCTGGCTCCCGGCCCAGGCGCACCGCACCAGGTTGACGACGTCGCTCTGCCCCGCCTCGACCTGACCGTCGTAGAACGCGCGCGCGTAGAGCTGGGGGTAGATGTTGCCGACCTGCGCGTTCGTCCCGGCGTGGTAGCGGTAGTTGTCGAAGTCGTAGACGCCGTACTCGGGCTCGGCCTCGTCGAGCCAGAACGACCGGATCCCGTGGTCGTAGTAGTTCGCGGTGACGATCTCCCAGAGGCGTTCGCGGGCCGCGGGGTTGGTGACGTCGTAGAACATCGACGGTCCCTGGAACCCCATCTGCACGTCCGGACCGCGCTCGGCCTTGACGAGGAAGTTGCGCCGGCGAAACTCCGCGAAGTTCTCCGACGAGGTCGACACCTGGGGCCAGATCGAGACCATGAGCTCGACGCCGAGGTCGTTGAGCTCGGCGACCATGGCCCGGGGGTCGGGCCAGAACTCCTCGTCGAACCGGAAGTCGCCCATCTGCGGCCAGTGGAAGAAGTCGGCGACGATGACGTCCAGGGGAAGCCCGCGGCGCTTGTGCTCCCGGGCGACGCCGAGCAGCTGCTCCTGGTTCCAGTACCGCAGCTTGCACTGCCAGTAGCCCAGTCCGTACTCGGGCATCATCGGCACGTGCCCGGTGGCGTCGGCGTACGCGCTGGTGATCTGCGCCGGGGTGTCCCCGGCGGTGATCCAGTAGTCGAGCTGCTGGGTGGAGTCCGCGGTCCACGAGGTGCGGTTGGTGGCGAACGTCGCCTGACCGATCGCCGGGTTGTGCCACAGGAATCCGTAGCCGGCGCTGGACAGGACGAAGGGGACGCTGGCCTGGGAGTTGCGGTGGGCGAGCTCGAACGTGCTGCCCTTGATGTCGAGGATGTGCTGCTGGTACTGGCCCATCCCGAAGAGCTTCTCGCCCGGGTTGGGCTCGAAGCTCGCCGAGAGCTTGTGGTCACCACCGAGCAGCGGCGCGAACGCGCGGGACCGCAGCTTGAGGGACCCGCCGGCGTCGAGCTCGCGCAGCAGCGTCCTGCCGTGCTGGTCGACGAACTCGATCGTGCACGACGTCGTCTCGTAGCCGACCTGCTCGTCGTACCCGCCCGTCGCGTGCAGGCGGGCGCTGATCCGGCCGTTGACCAGCACGGCCCGGTCGCCGTCGACGGTGATCCGGGCGTCCCGGTCGGCAGGCTCGAGAAGTGCCCAGTCGGTGTCCAGGACCTCCCCCCTCATCGTCGCCCGCACCCGCAGGCTGTCCGCCCCCCACGGCTCGACGACGAGCGTCTCCCCGTCCCCCTGCCAGACCAGGCGGTGCCCCTCGACGTCGAAGGTCCTCATCGTGCGCTTCCTCTCCCGTGGTGCCGCGCGACCCGCAGGGTCGTGGCGGCGTGATGCCGTGCTGTCCGTGCTGCAAGTGCTTTCGGTGCCGCTGGTGCCGTCGAGCACCGGTGCCCTAGTCCTTCACCGCGCCGGCGGTCACGCCGGCGGCGACGTAGCGCTGCGCGGCGATGAGGAGCAGCGCCGTCGGGACGGAGGCGACCACCGCCGTGGCCATCATCGGCCCCCACTCCTGGTTCTGCGCGCCGATGTAGTTGTAGATGCCCATCGTGATCGGGCGCAGGTCTCCGCCCTCGCGGTTGAGCGTCGACGCGAAGATGAAGTCCGACCAGGACCACAGGAACGCGAACAGGGACGCGGTCACCACCGAGTTGCGGGAGATCGGCACGACGACGGAGCGGAAGGTGCGCCAGGGCGACGCGCCGTCGAGCTGGGCCGCCTGGACGAGCTCGCGCGGGATGCCGCGCATGAACGCCGTGAACAGCATGACGGCGAAGGGGACCGCGATGGTGGAGTCTGCGACGATCAGTCCCGGGATCGTGTTGAGCACGCCCAGGCTCGAGTAGATCGAGTAGAAGCCGAGGGACATGACGACCGCCGGGACCATCTGGGCGACGATCAGCACGAAGCTCAGGCCCTGCCCGCCGGGCAGCGCGAGCTTGGCGATCGCGTAGGCGGCGGGCATCGAGATGGCCAGCGTCAGCACGACCGTGCCGAGACCGACGACGAGGCTGGTCGCCAGATAGGGCAGCTGCTCGGAGAGCACCGTGGCGTAGTGCCCGAACGTGAGGTCGAACGGCAGCAGGTCGCCGCGGCGGATGGACTCGCGGCGCGTGAGCGAGACGTTGACCATCCAGTAGACCGGGAAGAGCATGACCGCGGTCAGGACCATGGCGATCGCCGTCTTCCACCAGGTGCGATGCGTGGTGTGCAGCATCAGTCCTCCTGCTTGCGTTGCAGTGCGAGGTACAGCAGGCCGAAGGCGAGCGCGACGACGAGCAGGACGCTGCCGACGGCCGATGCCTCCGAGTACTGGATCGAGGCCGAGGTGCCCTTGCCGAACGCCATCGAGTAGGACCAGGTGGCCAGGGTCTGGGACGTGCCGGTGCCCATGGTCATGATCCAGATGATGTCCACGACCTTGAGCGTGTAGACCAGCCCGAGCAGCAGAGTGATCATCGAGACCGGGCGCAGCAGCGGCAGCGTGATCCGCCAGAACTGCTGCCGGGTGCTGGCGCCGTCCAGCGCCGAGGCCTCGTACAGCTCGCCCGGGATGTTCTGCAGGCCCGAGTACAGGATGACGAGGTTGAACGGGATGCCGAGCCAGATGTTGGCGATGATGACCGCCATCAACGCGTTCTCGGCGTTCAACCACCAGACCGGGTCCGCCCCGAAGACGCCGAGGAACCGGTTGAGGACACCGTTGTCGGCGTTCATCATCCACTGCCAGGTCGTCCCGGAGACGATCACCGGCAGCAGCCACGGCACGAGGAACATCGCCCGCAGCACGCTCGACAGGGGGAAGCTGCGGCGGAAGAACACCGCGAGCCCCAGGCCCGCGACGTACTGCACGACCAGGGAGACGACCGTGAAGACCGCGGTCTGCACCGCGATCCGCCGGAACCGGTCCTGGCCGAGGATGTCGGCATAGATGTCGAAGCCGACGAACGGCGCTCCGCCGTAGACGAAGGTGGCGCGGTCGTACTCGTGCAAGCTCATCGAGAAGTTCTGCACGAGCGGGTACACGTAGAACAGCAGGAGGTAGAGGACCAGGGGCGCCGCGAACGCCGCCGCCGCCCATCGGGGCGAGAGGCTCGGCCGACGCCGGCGGGGATGGTCGGACGGCGACACGGCCGGGTCGGGGTGTCGCGGACCGGCCGGCGCTCGGGCCGGCAACGTTGAGGACGACATGGGGTTCACCTGACTGACGGGACGGTGGCTGGTGCACGAGGCGTCCACCCTGGCGGCGGCGCTCGGCGCTCGGTGCTCACGGGCTCGCAGACCCAGGGCATCGGGCGTCGCCGCCAGGGACGGCGGATCAGCCCTCGCCGGCGTCCTGGAACGCGGTCTCGACCTGGGCCGTGTCACCGGCGGCGTTGAGCGAGACCTGCAGGGCTTCGCTCAGACGTGCCGAGACGTCGACGTACTCGGCGCCCAGCTCGGTGGTGCGACCCTCGGCGCCCTCCACGATGGGTGCCCACGGCTCCCACAGCGGGTTGGCCGCCACCTGCTCGGCCCGCACGTCGGGCTTGGCCGCGAGGTACCCGAGCGTCTCGTTCGTCTCCAGGAGCTTGTCGCCCTCGGTCAGGCAGGAGATGACCGCGGCGGCGTTGGCGAAGTGGTCGGACGCGTTCTCCGACTGCACCGGAGCCATGAGGAACTCTCCACCCGTCGGGACCGGCGCCACTCCTCCGTCCTTGGCCGGGATCGGGATCACCCCGACCTCGAAGCCCGAGTCGGCGGCCGCGGCCGCGAACCACGACCCGTTCTCGCCGAACGCGTACTCCCCGGTGAGGAACAGGTCCCAGGAGGCCGACTGGTTGTCCGTCGCCGCGGACCTCGGCGCGTACCCGTCGCCGATCCAGTCCGACATGACCTGGCCGGTGCTGACCGCGTCGGCCGACCCCAGGTCAGACAGGTCCGCACCCGAGCCCCAGAACCACGGCAGGGCCTGGAAGACACCCTCCTCGCCGGCGATGCCGGAGAACGTGATGCCCTCGCTGCCGGCCTCGGTGACCGCCGCGAGCGCATCCTCCAGCGCCGCCCAGTCCGTGATCGACGCGGGGTCGATGCCGGCCGCGTCGAGGATGTCCGCGTTGTAGTACAGACCGAGGGCGTTCGAGCCGAACGGGATGCCGTAGACCTCCCCGTCGATCACCCCCGGGCCGAGCAGGTTCTCGTCGATCCCGGCCGCGTCGATGCCGACCTGGTCGGCGGCCGCGACCAGACCCGCGGAGACCGCCTCCGGCACGGCCGGGTTGTCCAGCAGGATCACGTCGGGCGCGTTGCCCTCGCGGACCGCCGTCGTGAGCTGGTTCATCAGGTCCGCCGTCGGGGCCGCCGTCCGCGTGATCGTCGACCCTTCCGGCGCACAGCTCGTGACGAGGTCGTCCCACGGCGTGCCGCCGGTGTGCTGGGGGTAGGGGTCCCAGAACGTGATCTCGTCGGTCGTGGTGCCTTCGCTCGCGTCGCCGGTCGCCTCGGGCACTGCTCCGCCGCCTGCACCGCACGCGCTGAGCGCCAGGCCCACGAGCGTCACGGTGCCCAGTGCGGCGAGGTTCCGCCTGCGCTTCGTTGCCATCGCACTTTCCTCCACATCGAGGGCTGTTGCTGCGTCCCGGTCCGTTCCGGAGATGTCACAGCCTCCGGCTTGTCGAACCGGTTCGAGTTGAAAGTACTGACAAAGAATCGAACCGTCAACCCCGATGGAGTCGACGGTTCGATGATTGGCGCGCTCTCCGCGCGGTGCCGGGTCAGCTCAGGTCGCGCACGCTGCCGCGATCGGCCAGCGTCGGGGGCACGAGCATGTGCGAGGTGGTCGTCTCGGCGGCGCCCGTCATGCGCTGGGTGAGCAGCCGCACGGCGGACTGCGCCACCAGCTCGGGCTGGGACTCGACCGAGGTGTAGGGCAGCGCGAAGAAGTCGGCCAGCTCGGAGGAGTGCAGGCTGACCACCGACAGGTCCTGGGGGACTTCGAGGTGCGCGTCGTGCAGCACGGTCGGCAACATCGCGACGGCGCCGTCGTTGTGGACGAGCAACGCGGTGGATGCGTCACGGCGGTGCAGCAGGTCACGCAGGTCCTGGCGGATCTCGGCCGGCTCGGGACGGCAGTAGTGGTCGACGAGCCTGATCCCCAGGCGCCGCGCCCTGGCGCGCGCGGCACGCTCGAACCTCGTGGCGAAGGTGTGGCCGGCCTCGTAGATCTCCTGCGGCCAGCGCACGAAGGTCACCTCCCGGTGGCCCCTGGCGTGGAGATGGTTGACCAAGGTCTGCGCGCCGCTGGCGAAGTCCAGGTCGACCGCGTCCACGCTGGAGCCGTCGGCCATGCCGACCAGGACCGCCGGGAACCCGGCGTTCTCGATGGGATCGAGGCGCGGGTCGTCGGAGACGACGTTCAGCAGGACGAGGCCGTCGACCTGCCGCCCGGCGATGGCGTCGCTCACGGCACGCACGCCGTCGCCGTCCGTGATGAGCTGCAGGCCGTAGCCGGACTCCCGGGCGGCGTCGGACAACGCCACGAGGTAGGCGGCGAGCGCCGGCTGGAACTCGGCGTGGTGGAACTGGACGACCACGCCGATGTTCATGGTGCGGGCCGTGGCGAGGGCTCGGGCGCTGGAGCGGACCGAGAAGTCCAGCCGCTGGATCGCCGCGTACACACGGTCCTTGGTCTCCTGCGAGATCGTGCGCTTGCCCGACAGCACGTACGACACCGTGCTGCGCGAGACCCCCGCCTCCCGTGCGACGTCTCCGATGTTCGCCATGTGCCCTCTCCTTCAGCCCGTGGATCCCGCGCGCCGCGGGGTTGATGGAGGCCACCTCGCGCCGTCGAACAAGGCGAGCTGTTGTCGTGAACGCACCCTTGACCACCCTCACAGGTCAGGCTAGCGTAATCGAACCGGTTCACCACGCCCAGCGTCGGGCGCTCGCACGGAGGAGACGACCCGGGGGCGAGTGCGCCGGCTGTCCAGTCACACGAGAAAGTTGGATCCAGTGGTACGACGACGTACACAGGCGCGTTCGCGCCAGCACGCGACTCCGCTCTTCAGGACGATCAGCGGCGGGCTCGCCGCCACCCTGACCGTGGCGACCCTCGGCTCCGCCGTGGTGCTCGCACCGGCCGCCAGCGCTGACGTGCCGGACGACGCGCTCGTCCTGCACTACGACTTCGAACCCGCCCAGGTCGGCGACGGCGTGATCGAGGACCTGTCCCCCTCCGGGCTGGACGGGACGCTCGTCAACGCGGCGAACGCAACCTTCCCCGAAGGGGCCAGGACGGGGAGCGCCGCGCTCGCGCTGCCCGGCGGCGCCTCCGGATCGACCTCCGCGCCCTACGTCGAGATCCCGAACGGCGTGTTCGACGGGCTCGAGGCCGCCACGATCTCCACCTGGGTCAGGTGGGACGGCGGACCTGACTTCCAGTGGGTCTACAACCTCGGCCGCGACAACACCCGCGCGACGTTCCTGACCCCCTCCTTCGGCGGCGACCCACGCTCGCGCTCGTCCATCAAGCCGGTCAACAACGGCGCCGAGGTCGGCGTCTCCAGCGTCGGCAAGCTCCCGGTGGGCAGCTGGGTCAACGCGGTCACCGTGATCGACCAGTCCACGATCACCTACTACCTCAACGGCCGGAAGATCGGCAGCACCCACGCCGCCCTCGACCTCGACGCCGTCATGCACTCGCCGACGAACACCACCTCCGGATTCCTCGGCAAGCCCTTCTGGTCCGGCCATCCCTTCTTCGACGGTGCCCTCGACGACTTCCGCGTCTACGGCGCAGCCCTGGGGGCGGACGGCGTGGCCGAGCTGTACGGGCAGGACCTCCCGACGCTGGAGTCCGTCTCCCCGACCAGCTTCTCCGTGGAGACGACGCGCGGCACGGCTCCCACGCTGCCCGTGACGGCGAACGCCACCTTCAGCGACGGGATCGCGCGCGCGGTCGACGTCGAGTGGGACGAGATCGACCCGAGCGCGTACGCCCAGACCGGGCAGTTCACCGTCGACGGCGTCGTGGTGGGTACCGGCACGACCGTGACGGCCACCGTCCGGGTGACGCTTCCCGGCCAGATGACCGTCGACCTCGCGGACGACACCGGCGCGTTCCACGGCGGGGCCTCGGGCACGTTGTACGGCCTGTACGACCAGGGGCTCCCCTCGAACAACCTGCTGGACGCCATCAACCTGCGCACCGTGGCCACCAAGGCCCAGGACGGGCCGCAGCACCCGGGCGCCGACGCCCTCGAGGTCGTCAAGCCCATCGCCGACTCCTCCGACGGCGACGTGTACATCTACATGACCGACGTCCACCGCGGCTTCCCGTACCAGTGGCCCGGGGACACGCCCGAGGAGAAGCTCGACCTGTACATGGAGAAGCTCGAGCTGCAGGTCGACCAGATCCTCGAGCTGCCCGAGGAGTACCAGGACAACATCGTCCTCATGCCGTACAACGAGCCCGAGGGCAACATGTTCGGCACCGGGGAGTGGAGCTACAACCGCGTCAGCTGGCTCGACGACCCGACCGACTTCTTCGCCGCCTGGGACCGCGCCTACCACCTCATCAAGGACAAGTGGCCCGAGGCCCGCATCAGCGGACCGAACACGTCGATCCTCTACCACCAGGTCCGTGGCTTCATGGCCCACACCGTCGAGGCCGGCACCGTGCCCGAGATCGTCGCCTGGCACGAGCTGTCCAACCCGGCGACCATCCGCAGCTCGGTCGACCGATACCGCGGCTGGGAGCGCGACATCTTCGCCGGCACCGAGCACGAGGGCGTCGAGCTGCCGATCAACATCACCGAGTACGCGTTCAACTACCACACCTCCGTGCCGGGCCAGATGATCCAGTGGGTCTCCGCGCTGGAGGACAAGAAGGTGTTCGGCGACATCGCCTACTGGAACATCGACGGCAACCTGTCCGACTCCGCCGTGCAGGCCAACCGCGCCAACGGCCAGTGGTGGCTGCTCAACGCCTACGCGCAGATGAGCGGCAACACCGTCAAGGTCACCCCGCCGCGCCCGAACGTCAGCTACACCCTGCAGGGCGTGGCCACCCTCGACGAGGAGAAGGCGCAGGTTCGCACCATCCTCGGCGGCGCCGGCGGCGAGACCTTCGTCGCCTACGAGAACGTGCCCACCGACCTGCTCGGTGACACGGTCCACGTGCAGATCAAGGAGATCGGCTGGACGGGTCAGATCGGCGACTCCGCGAACCCGCCCACCGTCGCCGAGTACGACGCCCAGGTCACCAACGGCGGCCTCCTCGTCCACTTCGGCGGCGACGACGCCCCGGCGCTGGACGCCGAGTCGGCCTACCAGGTCGTCCTCACCCCCGGGTCGAACGCGTCCGCGAGCTCGACCAGCCCGACCGTCTGGGAGGCGACGTACGAGGCCGAGGACGCCGCGCACACCGGGACCGGCTGGTCCCGCAACGGTCCCGAGGGTGGCCCCACCCGCCAGGGCAGCTTCTACACGTCCGGCGAGTACAACGTCGGCGGTCTGCGCACCGGGTCGGACGTCACGCTCGACTTCACCGTCGACGTCCCCCAGGACGGCACCTACGACCTGAGCGTCTTCGCGAACTCGCTCAACACCTACGCGGCCGTCCAGGACCAGGGCCCGACCAACGTGTTCCTGCGCGTCGACGACGACCCCGCCACCGAGCAGGAGATCCACCTCCCCCTCGGGTACAAGTGGGTGGTGTGGGACCACGCCGACACCACCGTCGACCTGACCGCCGGTGAGCACGTCATCACCCTCGCCGCACGGAGCCTCGACGGCACGGGGGCGACCGTGGGCGACGCGATCGTCGACAAGATCGACCTGTCCCTGCCGAACGCCGAGCACACCGAGGAGAGCTACGAGGCCGAGTACGCCTCTCTCGACGGCGCGGTCCTCGACTACGGCGTCGACGGCGTGTCCGGGTCCGGTGTCGCACGGGTCGGCGCGGACCAGTCGGTGACGTTCTGGGTCTACTCCCCCACCGACGCCGGTGCTCACCTCTCGGTGGACGCCTCCGGTGACGGCGGGCGCACCCTGGTCGTCAACGACCGGGAGATCACCACCGCGGACGAGGTGACGACGTTCCTGGTCGGTGGCATCAACAAGGTCACGGTCCAGGGCAGCTCCGGCACGACGCTCGTCGACCGGCTGCGCGTGAGCTTCGACGCGGACGCCCTGACGGGGACCGACTACGAGGCCGAGGACGGCGAGCTCGCCGGCACGGCCGAGGTGTCGACCCTGACGCTGGCCAGCGGTGGTCAGGCCGTCACGAACGTCGGCGGCGAACCGGGGAACGCCAGCACGCTGACGTTCACCGACGTCGAGGCGCCCGCCGCGGGCACGTACGCGATGACCGTGCGCTACTCCAACCAGGAGCAGTCGCCGGCCACGCACTACAACCCCGACCCCCTCGCCCGCTACGCCCACATCTCGGTGAACGGCGGCGAGGTCCAGAAGGTGCCGTTCCCGCACTCGTTCCACCAGAACAACTTCTGGGACCTCACCGTGTTCGTCGAGCTGGACGAGGGCACCAACTCCATCCGGTTCTCGTCCGAGGAGAAGCCCAACTACGACGGGGTGACCTACGCCTCCGACGTCTGGCCGGGTGTGCTCCTACGCTCGCAGTACGCACCCCACCTCGACAAGATCACGATCACCCCGACGTCCGCGGTCGCGGCGGACGAGCTGGACGTCACGATCGAGGCGGCTGCCCGCTGCCTCGGGGGCAGGGCCTTCCTCACGGTCCGGGCGACCAACGACGAGGACGACCCCGTCGACCTCACCGTCACGACCCCGTTCGGCAAGAAGTCGTTCGCCGACGTCGGTCCCGGGAAGTCAGCGTTCCAGACGTTCAACTCCCGGGCCACGGCGCTGGAGCCCGGCACCGCGACCTGGGACGTCACCCACGGGGACGAGTCGGCGACCCTCACCGCCGGCTACGACGGGCACGAGTGCTGAGGGCCCGACGATCCTGACCGTCACGAGAGGTCCGGCACGACCGGCCCTGACCGCTCGGCACGTGGCCGGGTCCCGACCACCGGGACCCGGCCACGTCTGCTCCGGCTACTCGACGGCCTCGACGCCGGCACGGACGAGCTCGTGGGCCAGCCTCGTGCACTCCGGCAGGGCGTCGACGGGGAGCGGTTGCAGGGCGAGCGCGCCCTCGTGCAGGACGAGGAGCCGCGTGGCGAGCGTGTCGGGGTCGGGGCAGCCTGCGGCGGTGGCGAGCTCCGCGAAGAGGTTCAACAACCAGAGCTTCTGGTGCGCGGCGATGCGATGGGCGGGATGCTCGGCGTCGGGCAGCTCGGCGAGGGCGTTGATGAAGGCGCAGCCTCGGGCGCTTCCCTCGTTCCAGGTGTGGAGCGCGACAAAGGGGGCGGTCACCGCCTCGACGGGGTCGTCGCAGCTCTCGACGGCCGAGCGGACGTGCGCCCGCCACCGCTGGTCGCGTTCCGCGAGGTACGTCGCGACGAGCCGGTCCTTGGAGCCGAACTGGTTGTACAGCGTCCGCTTGGTCACGCCCGAGCGTTCCGCGATGAGGTCCACGCCGACCGCCGTGATCCCGCGCTCGTAGAAGAGGTCCTCGGCGGTCTCGAGGATCCGGCGGCCGGCGGGTGACATCGTCTGCGCTTCCTGCACCGCTGCGCTCCTTTACCGATCGGTGTACGGTGGCATTTACAGATCAGTATACTCAGGAGGAGACGATGACTGTGCCGACCACCATGCGAGCCGTGCGGATCGTCGAGCACGGAGGACCGGACGTCCTGGAGCAGGCGGACGTACCCGTCCCGACGCTCGGCGCGGGCGAGGTGCTCGTGCGCGTCCGCGCGGTCGCGCTGAACAACACCGACCTGTGGACCCGCGAGGGCACCTACGGGCGCCCGGGGTCACCGGAGGCGCTCTCGGGCTGGCGCGGCCCGATCGACTTCCCCCGCATCCAGGGCGCCGACGTGGCCGGGCAGGTCGCCGCGGTCGGCGACGGTGTGGACGACGGCCTGATCGGGCGTCGGGTCGTGGTCGATCCCGCGATCTACGACACCGACGGCCCCCACGCGCACCCGGTCGGCCTCCTGGGGAGCGAGCGCGACGGCGGGTACGGCGAGTACGTGACCGCGCCCGCCGACCGTGTGCACGACGTGACGCGCTCCCCGCTCACGGACGACCAGCTCGCGGCGCTGCCGACGGCGTACGGCACCGCGCTGGGCATGGTCGAGCGGGCGAGGCTGCAGGCGGGTGAGTCGGTGCTCGTCTCGGGAGCCTCCGGCGGAGTCGGCCTGGCCGCGGTGCAGATCGCCCGCGCGCGGGGCGCGCGCGTGGTCGCCGTGAGCAGCGGCTCGAAGATCGCCGCGGTCCGCGAGGCGGGCGCGCACACGGTCGTCGACCGCGCGCAGGACGTCGTCGAGCAGGTCCGTGCGGCCGCCCCGGAGGGCATCGACGTCGCCCTCGACGTGGTGGCCGGGGACCTGGTGGGCGAGGGCCTGCCGCTGCTGCGGGAGGGTGGCCGGTGGGTGGTCGCCGGTGCGCTCGGCGGGTACGACGTGGCGTTCGACGTGCGCCGCCTCTACCTGCACAACGCGCTGCTGATCGGCTCCTCGATGCACACGCCCGCGCACTTCGACCTGCTCATGGAGATGGCGCGCGACGGCGCGATCCAGCCCGTCATCTCGGCGACGTTCCCCCTGGACCAGGCCGCCCGCGCGCAGGAGGAGCTCGCTCACCGACGGCACGTGGGGAAGATCGTCCTGCACCCCTGAGGACGGCGGGCGCCCGACGGGTGCGGTCAGTGGTCCCCGCCGTCGAGCTGGGAGAACACGTGCCCCAGCAGGGGTTCCAGCACGGCCCAGCCGTCGCGGACGCCGCCGGTCGACCCGGGCAGGTTCACCACGAGCGCGCGCTCTCCGGCGCTGCCGGCGGCCTCGCGGACGATCCCCGCGATGCCACGCGACAGCACGGCCGCGGGCACCGACGACGCCCCGTAGCGGCGGATCGCCTCCGGGATGCCCGGGACCTCCTGCTCGACGACGGTGGCCGTCCCCTCGGGCGTGAGGTCACGCGGCCCGACACCGGTCCCTCCCGTCGTGAGCACGAGCCTCGCCCCGTCCGCGAGGACCGCGGTGAGGACGTCGCGGACCGACTCCACGCCGTCGGGCACGATCCGCGTCGTGACGTGCGCGTACCCCGCGGCGGTGAGGAGCCCGACGAGGAGCGGACCGGACCGGTCGACGGACTCGCCGCGCGAGCAGCGGTCCGAGACGGTGACGACGGCCACGTGCATCTCGGCCCGGCCCACGGCCGCGTCGGCTGCGGAGGCACCGGACCCGGGGGCGGTCACGAGGCCACGCCCGCCGCGGCCGCGCTGCGATAGGTCCGCATCTTGTGCCGGGCGCCGCAGACGTTCATGTCGCACCAGACGCCGTTCGCGGCCGGCGCCCGGTCGTAGAAGACCCACCGGCACCCCGGGTTCGCGCAGACCTTGAGCCGCGCGCCGCGACCGTCCAGCCCGTCGCGCAGCAGCTCGGCGAGCGCCGGTCCGACGAGCGCGGCCACCACGTCCGCCGTCGTGCCCCGGAGCGATCCCGGTGGTGCGAGAGCGAGCCGACCGTCGCCTCCGACCTGCGGCGGACCGAGCAGCGCGGCCACGTGCCCGTTGAGCGCCGCGCGGACCGCGGGGTCCGTGCGGTCGGCGAGGAAGCCCCGGACGGCCTCGCGGACCTCGACAAGCGCCGCGCGGACCGGCTCGTCGAGCCGGGGCGCCGCACCGCGCCCCGCGTCCCTGCTCGCCCAGGCGCGCGCGCCGGCGACGGTCGCGAGCTCGTCCGTGGCGTGCAGCAGCACGGCGGTGTTGCAGAACGCCTCGACGCGGGCGAGCCCGTCGGGAGCAGGAGGTCGTGCCATGACCCCATGCTACCGTCGTTACCGACATGAGCCGTAAGCCGGTAACCGCGTTCACGCGGCACCACGACGAGAGCCGAGCACCATGACGAGCACCATGACCCCTACCTGGGACCTCCCCCACACCCACCGCACGCCGCAGGGCGACGTCCGGTGGGCGGCGTTCGGCGACGGTCCGCCCGTCGTCCTCCTGCACGGCACCCCGTTCTCGTCCCTCATCTGGTCCGACGTCGGCCGTGCCCTCGCGCGCACGCACCGGGTCTACGTGTGGGACATGCCCGGGTTCGGGCGCTCCGAGCAGCGCGCGGGCCAGGACGTCAGCCTCGCCACGCAGGCCGGCATCTTCGCGGGTCTGCTGGAGCACTGGGGGCTGGCGGCGCCCGACGTCGTCGCGCACGACGTCGGCGGGACCGTCGCGCTCCGGGCCACGCTCCTGCACGGCGCGACGTACCGGCACCTGGCCCTCGTCGACGCGGTGAGCGTCGGCGACTGGGGTACCGGCTTCTTCACCGTCCTGCGCGACGCACCCGAGACGTTCGGCCGTCTGCCCGCCTCGGCGCACGAGGCGCTCGTCGCCAGCCACACCCGCAGCGCGAGCCACCGCGGGCTCAGCGAGGCCACGCTCGACGCGCTGCTCGCACCCTGGCGCGGACCGCAGGGCCAGGCGGCCTACTACCGGCAGTACGCCCAGGCGCTCCAGTCCTCGACCGACGAGATCCAGGACCTCCTGGCCGACCTCACCGTGCCCGTGACGATCCTGTGGGGCCGCGAGGACACCTGGCTGCCGCCGCACCTGGCCGAGCTCCTGCAGTCGCGCATCCCGCATGCCACGCTCACGTGGCTCGAGGACGCCGGGCACCTCAGCCCGCTCGACGCCCCCGCCCAGCTCCTCGCGCACCTCCTGCCGCAGCTGGCCTGAGCCACGGGCGGCGCGCGCCGCGACCCCACCACCCGTCCGCCGGAGCCATCTCGGCGCTCCGCAGATTTGCCCTCTCCCGCCTTGCTGCTCCGCATCTGCGGGTCTAGCGTTCCGATCATGCCGCACTATCGGATCCGCGACGCCGCTTCGCTGCTCGGCGTGAGCGACGACACCGTCCGCCGCTGGGTCGACGCCGGTGAGCTCGACGCCGAGAAGGACGACGCCGGACGTCAGGTCGTCGACGGCGCCCGGCTCGCCGCGTTCGCCGTCGCGCAGGCGAACCCGGTACCCGACCCGTCGGACGTCGCGCGGTCGGCCCGCAACCGGTTCGTCGGGATCGTCACCCACGTCGTGAGCGACCAGGTGATGTCGCAGGTCGAGATGCTGTGCGGCGGCCAGCGGGTCGTGTCCCTCATGAGCACCGAGGCCGTGCACGAGCTGCGGCTCGAACCCGGCAGCCTGGCCGTCGCCGTCGTGAAGTCCACGACGGTCATCGTCGAGACCCCTGGCGGCGCCGCATGACCTGCCGCGCGACGCCCCCGCGCGCCACCACCGCCGGTCGGGCGGCCCTCGCCGTCGCCCTCGGTGCAGCGCTCGCCGCGTGCGGGACGTCGTCGAGCACCCGGGTCGAGGACCCACCACCTGCCGCCGAGCGCACCCTCACCGTGCTCGCCGCCGCGTCGCTGCGAACGGTGTTCACCGACCTCGCGGAGAGCTTCGAGGCCGACCACCCCGACGCCGCCGTGGCGCTGTCGTTCGCCGGCTCGGCCGACCTCGGCGACCAGATCCTCGCCGGCGCGCCCGCGGACGTCTTCGCGTCCGCCGACGAGCGGACCATGGAGCGCGTCGTCGAGGCCGGCGACGCGAGCGACCCGGTCGCCTTCGCGACGAACACGCTGACGATCGTCACGCCGCCCGGCAACCCCGCCGGTGTCGAGACCTTCGCGGACCTCGCACGCCCCGACGTGCAGGTCGTCGTCTGCGCCCCCGTGGTCCCGTGCGGAGCGGCGGCCGACCAGGTCGCCGACGCCGCCGGGGTGACGATCCACCGGGTGAGCGAGGAAGCGAGCGTCACCGACGTGCTCGGGAAGGTCACGCTGGGCGAGGCCGACGCCGGGCTCGTCTACGTCACGGACGCGGCGCTCGCCGGGGACGACGTCCAGGTCGTCGACCTACCCGAGACCGGCGCGACGGTCAACACCTACCCGATCGCCGTCGTCGCGTCGGCGACGACGGCGGGGCCGGAGCAGTCCGCCCTCGCCGAGGCGTGGATCGACCACGTGACCGGCGCAGCGGGCCGTGCGGCGCTGACCGATGCCGGGTTCGGTGTCCCGTGACGCCGTCGCGCGGAGGGGCGCCCTGATGCGCTCGCTCCCCCGCTGGCTCCTCGTCCCGGCAGTGATGGGGGCGCTGTTCGTCGTCGTCCCGCTCGTCGCGATGGTCGCCCGCACCGAGCTCACGCCGGGACCGGACGGCCAGGGCGGGCTCTGGGCCCTCGTCACCTCGCCGACCGCCGTCGACGCCCTCGGGCTGTCCCTGCGGACGTCCCTCGCCGCCACCGTGTGCTGCGTGCTCCTCGGCACCCCCATGGCGCTCGTCCTCGCGCGCACCACCTTCCCCGGGCAGCGGGTCGCGCGCGCCCTCGTGCTGCTGCCGCTGGTGCTGCCGCCCGTGGTCGGCGGCATCGCGCTGCTCTACACGTTCGGACGCCGCGGGCTCATCGGCCAGCACCTCGAGGTCCTCGGGATCGAGATCGCGTTCACCACGACCGCCGTCGTCATGGCCCAGACCTTCGTCGCGCTGCCGTTCCTCGTGCTGAGCGTCGAGGGCGCGCTGCGCACGCAGGACACCCGGTTCGAGGACGTCGCCGCCACGCTCGGGGCGAGCCCGACGACCGTGCTGCGTCGCGTCACGCTCCCCCGGGTGCTCCCCGCGCTGCTGGCCGGCGCGGTCCTCGCGTTCGCCCGCGCGCTCGGCGAGTTCGGCGCGACGATCACCTTCGCCGGCGCCCTGCAGGGCGTGACGCAGACCCTGCCGCTCGAGATCTACCTCCAGCGCAGCGCCGACCCCGACGCCGCCGTCGCGCTGTCGTTCGTGCTGGTGGTCGTGGCCGTCGTCATCACCGCGGCCGTGCACGGGCCGCGCGTCCACGGGAGCCCGACGGCACCGAGAGGCCCGGCCTCGCAGCGCCCAGGGACTCCGGACCTCGGGCTCGACGACGGCGCCTCGCCGCCCGGCGCACCTCACGACGCCCCGTCCCCAACCGGCGGCCCCGCGTCGGTGCCGGTCCCGCCGGCCGCCCTCCGGGTGCGGGCGTCCGTCCCGGAGCGCGGGCTCGACGTCGACGTCACGTTCGCGCCGGGAGAGGTCGTCGCGATCCTCGGGGAGAACGGCGCCGGCAAGTCGACCCTGCTCGAGGTCGTCGCCGGTCTCGTCACGCCGGGCAGCAGCCGGGACGTGCACGTCACCGTGGACGGTGGCGATCTCACGCACGAGCCGCCGCGCCGCCGCCGGACGGCCTGGCTCAGCCAGCGACCGCTGCTGTTCGAGCATCTGTCGGTCGCCGCCAACGTCGGCTTCGGGCCACGGGCGCACGGAGGGACACGCGGCGAGGCGCAGGTCACCGCCCTCGCGTCTCTCGCCCGGGTCGGGGCGAGCGCCCTGGCCGACCGCTCGGTGCGGGCGCTGTCCGGCGGGCAGGCACAACGTGTGTCGATCGCCCGCGCCCTCGCGACCGACCCGCGCGTCCTCCTGCTCGACGAACCCCTCGCCTCGCTCGACGTCGGCGTCGCCCAGCACGTGCGCGCCGTCCTGCACGACGCGCAGCGCGCACGACCACGCACGACGCTGCTCGTGACCCACGACCTCCTGGACGTGCTCGTCCTGGCGGACCGCGCCGTCGTGCTGGAGCACGGGAAGGTCGTCGAGGACGGCCCCGCCACCGAGGTCGTGACGCGCCCGCGGTCTCGGTTCGCGGCGCGCCTCGCCGGGGTGAACCTGCTGGCCGGGGCTGTGGAGCGGGTGACGGCGCCGGTTGGCCCGGCCGGGTCTGACGGACCTGCTGACGGGGGCGCCGTCGGGCACGAGGTGTCGCTCACGGTCGACGGGACGGGCATCGGGGTCGTGGGCACCACGGACGAGCAGGTGCACCCGGGCACCCGGGCCGTGGCCGTGTTCGAGCCGCGGGCGGTCGGAGTGCACCGCGCGACGCCGGAGGGCAGCCCGCGCAACGCCTACCCCGTCGTCGTGACGAGCATCGAGCCGCACGGACCGCTGCTGCGCGTGTGGGGCAGGGTCGAGGGTGCGGGCGAGCGCTCCCCGCACCTCGCCGCCGACCTCACCCCGCGCGCCGCCGCCGAGCTCCGGCTCGTGCCGGGCGAGCGCACGTGGTTCGTCGTCAAGGCCGCCGAGGTGCGCCTGCACGCGAGGTAGAACGCCAGTGCCGTGCGAAGGATCCTTCGCACGGCACTGGCGTTCTACCTCGCGGACGGTGGTTCTATCTCGCGGGCTGGGGTTCTACCTCGAGCGGGTCAGGCGAAGAGCGGGCCGACCGTGCGGGCCGCGCCCGCGAACGACCCGGCGAGCGGGAGGTCCGGCAGGAGGACGGCCTGGGCCGCATGGTAGATGTCCGGCTTGCCCACCCACGTCAGTCCGGACGGCTGGTTGTCGACGTCCAGCTCGTGGTGCCACGAACCCCGCTCGGGGTCGTCGAGGTTCTCCCGGATCCAGGTCCACCAGCCGTCCGCGAGCTCGGCGTACCGGGCGTCCCCCGTGACACGACCGAGCACGTCCGCCGTCGCCACGGCCTCGGCCGCGACCCAGTGGAACCTGCGCGGCTCCACCGGCGTGCCCGACCAGTCGACCGTGTAGACGAACCCACCGCCGTCGGTGTCCCAGCCGTCCGCGACCGCGCGGTCGAAGAGCGCGACCGCCGCGGCGGTCCGGAGACCGGGCGTCCCGCCCGCGACGTCCACCTGGAGGATCAGGCGAGCCCACTCCAGACCGTGCCCGGGGGTCGAGCCGTACGGCTTGAACTGGTCGCGGGGCCGGTCGGCGTTGAACTCGGGCAAGGGCTGCCAGTCGGCGTCGAAGTGCTCCGGGATCCGCCAGTCGTTGCTCTCGGCCCAGGCGATCACCCGGTCGCTGACGGACGCGGCACGCTCGAGCCACACCGTCGACCCGGTCGCGTCGTGCGCCGCGAGCAGCGCCTCGACCGAGTGCATGTTGGCGTTCACCCCGCGGTAGTCGTCGAGATGGGTCCACGCCCGGTCCCACTCGTCGGCGTGCAGCCGCGGCCCGGCCTCCCAGAAGCGCTCGTCGAGCGTCCGCAGCGCCTCGTCGAGCAGCTCGACCGCACCCGGCCGGCCGGCGATCGTGCCCGACGCCGCGGCGAGCACCACGAACGCGTGCGCGTAGGCGCTCTTGGTCCCGTCGACGTCCTCGCCCGGTCCCACCGCGGAGAGCCAGCCCCCCGCGTCGTGGTCGGCCAGCGCCACACGCAGCCCGCGCAGCGCAAGGTCGGCACGCGCCCCCGCGCCGGGGACGCCGAGCAGGTCGCCGACGGCGTACATGTGCGCCATGCGCGCGGTGATCCAGGTGGACACGGGCCGGGTGGTGTCCGGGGCGCCGTCGTCGTCGAGCCACTGCGCGGCGCCGTCGGGCCGGAGCGACGCGGCCCCGAACTCGAGGAGGGACCGGAGCTGTTCCCGGCGCCACCGCGCCAGGGGGGAGCGTGCGTCGCTGACCGTCATCGTGCCTCGTCCTTCACTCGTGCTCTCCATGTTCCTGCTGATCGTGCTGTTCGTCATCCTGCCGGGGTGCGCCCCCGGGGGCCGTACGGCCCCCGGGGGCGGGATCCTGCTACCCGCAGCTCACGGCCTCGTAGGCGACCTCGATCTCCCGGGTGATCTCTTCCCCGTCGACCGTCGCCGTCGCGACGACCGTCGCCGTCCCGGCCTCGATCGACGCCGCCCGGGTGTTGAAGGCCTGGTACCCGTTCTTGCCCGGAGCGACGTCCGCATAGATCTTCTGACCGTACGGTGTCACGATCTCGATCCGCAGCGGCACGTCGTCCAGGTTCTGCGCCCGGACCCCGAGGTGGACCTTCGACCCCAGGCACTGGGCGCGCGCCGTGACCTCGACGGCGAGCGCCGGCTCCGCCTCGGTCACCGTGACCGGGAGCGAGACCGCGCTGCTCGTCCACCCGTCGTCCACGACGACGTGCACCGTGTAGGCGCCAGGGGCGTCGTAGACGTGGTCCCCGGTCACCTGCCCGGCGCCCTCGCCGTCCGCGGCCCCCACCGTCCCGGGCACGACGTCTGACCCGTCGCCCCAGGTGATCGCGGCCCGGTACCCGTCGGCGCGACCACCGGTGACGGTCGCGAGCACGTCGTCCATCCTCGCGCCGACCTCGACCTCGAGCGCCTCGGCCGCCTCGACGGCGAGGGCCTCGTGATCGGTGTGCGCGCCGTCGTGCGCGATCGCGAACACGTGGATGCGACCGTCCTGGGCCAGCGTCCCGGGCTGCTCGGGCAGGGTCAGGCTGACCAACTGCTTGCCCTCGGGCAGCTCGAGCGGTGCGGTCGCGAAGATCGCGGCCGGCAGGCTCGTCGGGTTGCCGCCCGCGAGACGGTTGGCCGTCAGCGCGACCCGGACGTTCCCGAACTGCGGGGCGTTCGCCGCGCCCGTCCAGTCGCCGAAGCTCAGATCGATCGGCGCGGTCGAGCCGTCGTCGAACGTGAGCAGGCCCTCGGCGACCTGGTTCTTCTCCGTGCCGGTACCGATCACCGACAGCTGCGTGGCGTCGTCGGGCACGTCGAGGTCGATGGTCTGCCCCTCGCCGAGCGCGTTGTCCGGCTGACCGGGCGCGACGGCCGGCACGTCGAACTGCAGCTCGGTGCCCGGCACCGTGCCACGCTCACCCTGCACGAACCCGGCCTCCGCGAGCTGTTCCCGGTCGAAGGCCACGCCCGCACCGTCGCAGCTCGCACCGGCACCGACCTCGCCGATGCACCGGCTGTCGAACGCCGCCTCGAGGGAGCCGGCGCGCAGGAGCTCGACGTCGACGAGCAGCGTGGCCGAGACCGAGCCGCCGTCGTCACCGGGCTCCGTGACGGTGACCGTCACCGGGTAGACCCCGGGTGCGGTCCACGTGTGCGGTGCCGAGATCGCGTACCCGCCGAACTGTACGGGGGTGAGCTCGCCCGCGACCGCGTCGCTGCCGTCACCGAACGTGACCTGCACGTCCAGGTCGGCCACGTCGCCGTCCGACCCCGACAGGGTCGCGAACCGCGCGTCGACCTCGGCTCCCGTCCGTGCCGTGAGGTCCGACGCCGCGGTGAGCGTGAGCTCGGTGGCGCCGGACGCCGTCGGGTCGGCGAGCAGCTCGACCTCGGCGAGCGTCAGCGCGCCCTCGCCCGCCGTCTCGGTCACCGCGAGGCGGTACCGGGTGTAGGCGCCCGGGTCCGCGAGGAGGAACGGCCGGGTCTGCGTGCCCCAGCGGAACTCCTCGTCGGACCTCTCGTCGAGCGTCGTCCAGGACTCACCGTCGACCGACCCCTCGAGGGTCCACGCCGACGGCGTCGCGCCGTCCGCTCCCGACGTCAGCGTGTAGCTCGTGACGGTGGGTCGCAGGCCGGCGGCGGTCCAGGTGAGGACCGCGTCGGAGGCCAGCTCCGCCTCGCTGCGGGACGTGTTGTCCACGAGCGCGCGGACGTCCGCGCCGTCCGAGCTCGCCAGGGTCCCGAGTCCCGGCGTCGTGACGTCGCTCACCGGGTGCGGCGGCTCGTCGCCCTCCGTGAGGGACGGCGGCGCGTCACCCTCGCCGGTGCCCCACGCGGACGGCTCGGCGCCCATGACGAAGTCGAGCGTCGTCCCGCCCGTGAGCGCCTCCTGGCTGATCGACGTCGAGGTGTGCGGCACACCGTCCACCTCGAGCGACTGCACGTAGACGTTCTCCTGGGAGTTGCCCGCCGCGTTGACGACCAGGTCGCCGTCCGGGAGCTTGACGGTCGCCTTGTCGAACAGCGGCGACGTGAGGACGTACTGGTCGGAGCCGACCTGCGCCGGGTAGAGGCCGAGCGAGGTGAACAGCCACCACGCCGACATCTCCCCGTTGTCCTCGTCGCCCGGGTACCCCTGGCCGAGGTCGTTGCCCGTGAACAGGCGGCGCTGGACCTCGCGGGTCTTCTCCTGCATCTTGGCGGGCGCACCCGCGGCCGCGTACAGGAACGGGATGTGGTGGGACACCTGGTTGCTCATGCCCCACTGACCCATGCGCACGTCACGAGCCTCTCGCTGCTCGTGGATGCCGCCGCTGCCAGCACCCTGCTCCGGCGTCGAGAAGAACTCGTCGAGCTTCTCCTCCAGGCCCGCCTTGCCACCGTAGAGGTTGGCGAGGCCCTGACCGTCCTGCGGGGCGTGGAACGCGAAGTTCCAACCGTTCGTCTCGGTGTACCCGTTGCCCCAGTCCTCGGGGTCGTACTGCTCCGGCGAGAGGACGAAGGAGCCGTCCGCCCGGCGCTGCTGGAAGAAGTCCACCTCCGGGTCGAAGAGCTCGGTGAAGTGCGTCGCCCGCTCGAGGAAGTACTGCGCCTCCTCGGCGAGCTGCGCACGGCGGTCCGCCGGCGTCTCGGGATCCTCGGCGAGCGCCGCAGCCATGTTGCCGATCCCGAAGTCGTTGATGAAGCCCTCGAGGCCCCACGACGGGGACTCGTGGGTGCCGGACTCCGTGAAGCCGAGGAAGATCGACCGGTCGAGCCCCTTGCGCCCCACCGCGTTGTTGGGCGGCAGGACCGTGGCGTTCTTCAGCGCGGCATCGTAGGCCTCGAGCGCGACGTCCGTCGGCAGGGAACCCTTGACGTAGGCGTCGGCGAACGACACGTCCGAGCTGGTGCCCGTCATGAGGTCCGCGTAGCCGGGCGACGACCATCGGGCGATCCAGCCGCCGTCGCGGTAGTGCTGCACGAACCCGTCGACGAGCTCGCTCGCGAGCTCGGGGTAGAGCAGGGAGTAAGCGGGCCACGCGGTCCGGTAGGTGTCCCAGAACCCGTTGTTGACGTAGATCTTGCCCTCGACGATCTCGGCGTTCGTCTCGGTGGCGGTCGCGGAGCCCGACCTCGGGGCGACAGGGCTCGCGTAGGCGTACTCGGGGGCATCGGCCGTGCCGACGTTCTCGAACTGCGAGTTCGGGTACAGGTTCAGCCGGTAGAGGTTGGAGTAGAGGGTGACGAGCTGGTCCTCGCTCGCGCCCTCGACGTCGATGACGGCGAGACGGTCGTTCCATGCCGCCTGCGCGTCGGCGCGGACGTCGTCGAAGCTCCGACCGGTGACCTCGAGGTCACGGTTCGCCCGCGCCTGCTCCAGGCTGATGAACGACGTCGCGACCCGCAGCTCCACGGAGCGCTCGCTGCTCGTGTCGAAGGTGGCGTACCGCGCCCCGGTCCGGTTGCCGGCCGCGTCCCCGGTCGCCGTCGGGCTCCGGTCGAACGTGCCCGCGACGAACATGCGGCTGCGGCCCGCGGAGAGCCCGCTGCCGTTGTCGACCCAGCCGGTCAGCTCCCCGGTCTCGGGGTCGAGGGTGACGTTCGCGTCACCGGCGACCCGGTCGACGAGCACCTGCCCGGCGTCGGTCTCGTACGTGAAGCGCAGCACCGCACCGTGGTCCGAGGGTGCCACCTCGAGCTCGATGCCGTTCGTGAACGTCACGCCGTAGTAGTCCGGCTGAGCGGTCTCGTCGGCGTGGTCGAACGACAGCCCACGCGCGGACAGCGTCGCGCTCGGCGTGGCCGACGCGCCGTCCGCCGGCAGGAACGCCAGCTGGTTGCGGTCGCCCATCCACGGGCTCGGCTCGTGCGAGATCCCGAGCCCCTGCAGGACGGGCCGGTTCTGGGCGTCGTTGCCCTTCTGGTACTCGTACAGCCAGCTCTGCGACGACGCGTTGGTCATCGGCACCCAGAAGTTGAACCCGTTCGGCACCGCGGTCGCGGGGATGTTGTTGCCGCGCGAGAAGCTGCCCGAGGAGAACGTCCCCCGGCGGGTGTCGACGAAGTGGGTGCGGCTGGAGTCGTCGATCGTCTCCGGCTCGGCGGTCAGCGCGACGTCGTCGAGCCAGCCGGCGAACCGGGTGCTCGCGTCGCCACCCGGGTTGTCGTACCCGAGCAGGACCTGGTCGACGGTCTTCCCCTCGGCCACCGCCCCCACGTCGACCCGGACCGAGTTCCACTGGTCGGCGTAGAGGATCTTGCCCTCACCCTGGCCGCGCGGCGACGCGTCGGTGCCGTAGACGTCACGGGCGCCGAGGTCGGACAGGTACGTGCCGTCGGTGAAACGCAGGTCCACCGCGGTGTGCGTCGAGGGGTACTGCAGGTCGTCGAGGAACTCGGGGAAGATCCCGTAGGACAGGCGCGTCTCGGGACCCACCTGGACCTCGACGTCGTCCAGGAGCACGTTCGTCGCGTGCGCCGCGCCGTCGTCGAGGTGCGACCCGGCGTAGCGCAGCGAGCGGACGCCGGTCAGCCCGACGTTCGTCTTGTTGGTCCAGCTCACGCTCGCCGGCCCGGAGCCGACGGTCGTGACCATCGGCGAGGCGACCGGCTCGGCGTCGAGGTCTGCCGACAGGTCCCAGTCGCCGAGCTGGAGGATCGAGCCGGAGACGTTCGCGGTGATGGTGAGGCGGTAGTGCGTGTAGGCGGTCTCGACGGGCTCGTCGAGCTCGAAGACGCGGGTCTGCAGGCGGCCCTCGAAGGCCTCGCCCGAGCGCTCGTCGACCGTGGTCCACGTGGATCCGTCCACGGAACCCTGGAGCTGCCAGGCTGCGGGGTCGCGCGGGGCGGCGTCGTTCGCGGACGACAGCGAGTACGCCGAGACCGTGACCGGCTCGCTGAACTCGTAGGCGACCCAGCCGGTGGCGGCGAACGCGAGCCACTTCGTGCCCGGGTTGCCGTCGGCGAGGTTGGCGGCGCCCTCGTTCGGCAGGTTCTGCGCGGAGGCCGTGACGGCCTCGAGGCTCCCGAGTACGCTGCCGGGCAGCAGGCTCGCGTCACCGGTGACGTTCTCCTGCCACGGTGTGCCGGCGGGCCGCTCGGCGACGGTCGACCCGAGCGGGGCGAGGTCACCCTGCTCGAAACCGGTCGCGAGGTCCCCGGGTGCCGCGGACGCCGGCCCTGCGGTCGCGGTGAGGGCGAGCGGGGTGACGAGGGCGGTGGCGAGAGCGAGGGCCAGCGGAGTTCTGGTCAGACGTCGAGGGTGCGAGCGGGTGCGGGCGGGCCCGCGGGGGAAGCGTTCCGGGCTCATGGCGAGGACTTCTCCTTTGACAGCGCTGTCAGGGTCCCGTCGAACGTATGCCACCCGCGCGCACGTGTCAACGTGACCGGCGGCCCGGCGCTCGCCCGACCGTCAGGACGGGGGCAGCTCGCCCGAGCCGCGGGCGACGAGGCGCGTCGGGACCACCACGAGCCTGGGCGCGAGATCCGGCTCCGCGGCGCGCGAGACCGCGAGGAGCGCCGCCTGCCGACCCATCTCGACGACGTCGTAGCCCACCACGGTGACGCCCAGCAGGTCCGCCAGCTCGAAGTCGTCGAACCCGACGAGGGCGACCTGCGGCGCGCCCGGCGCGACCCCACGGCCGGGCGTCCCCCGCAGCACGTGCAGCGCGCCGACCGTGATCTTGTTGTTCGCCGCGAGCAGCGCCGTCGGCGGCTCGGGCAGCGCGAGCAGCTCGGTGACGAGCACCTGCGCGGACGCGGCGTCGTGGGCGCCGTCGCGCACGTAGCGCTCGGCACTCGCCACCCCTGCCCCGCGCATCGTGGCGAGGAACTCGTCCCGCCGCTCCCGGAACGTCCACAGGCGCGACACGTCACCGACGAGGCCGATGCGCCGGTGCCCCTGGGCGAGCAGGTGCTGCACCGCCTGCCGGACACCTCCGCGGTTGTCGATGACGACCGTGTCCGCGTCGACGCCCTCCGCCGGACGATCGATGAAGACGATCGGCAGCCCGTCGGCGATCTCGGCCGCGAGGTCCGCGTGGTCGGTCGCGGTCGGCGTGACGATGAGCGAGCCGACCCTCCGCTCGAGCAGCGCGGACGTCAGGGAACGCTCCTGCTCGGGGTCCTCGTCCGAGCTCGTCGTGATGAGCTGCAGGCCACGCGAGCGCAGGACGCGCTCGATCCCGCTCGCCAGTGCCGAGTAGAACGGGTTCGCGAGATCACCGGTGACGAAGCCGACGAGCCGAGACACCCCGCCGCGGGCGAGGTCGGCCGCCACCGCGTTGCGGCGGAAGCCCAGCGCGTCGGCGGCGGCCTGCACCTTGTCACGGGTCTGCGGCGCGACGTTGGGCTCGTCGTTGAGCACCCGCGACGCCGTCTTGAGGCTGACCCCCGCGCGCTCGGCTACGGCGGCCAGCGTGGGCCGGCGGCCGCGGCGCGCCGGTCCGCCGGCCGTCCCTGCGGTCACCGACCCGTCCTCGATCGTGCTGTTCACCCGGTCCTCCCCTGGTCCGGGGCCGGTGCAGACCTCCCGACGCCCACGCCCGAGCGTATCGACACCGGCGGCCCACGACGCGCACGACGCCCGCCGGGACTTCCGCGTCCCCGGAGGCTCCTGTACGTTGATAGCGCTGTCATTCCTGCTCGAGGACGCCGCCGAGACGAGTTGGCCCTCCGCGAGCACCACCTCCGTCGACGACGACGGCTACGAGGAGAGATGTCGATGACGACACCGACCAGGCGCGCACGCCGCGCACGACGGACGGGCGCGCTGCTCGCGACCGTCCTGGCAGGAACCCTGCTGACCCCCGCGACCATCGCCCACGCCGACCCGCCCGACGCCCCCCAGGTCGAGCACGGCGCACCGGACGCGATCGCCGCCGACTACTACGAGGCGCTGCTGCGGCACACCCGGTGGGTGGAGACCGTGTGGGACGACAGCGCGGGGGTCTACCAGTCGAGGGACATGAACTTCGCGGTCGTCCTCGGGAACGCCGTGCTCCTCACGCACGGGGAGTACGACGAGGAGATCGCGGGGATCTCCGAGGAGGAGCTGCGTGCGCAGACGCTCGCGACGATCGAGCACTACGCCGCGACGAACCGCTTCGTCGACCCCGCCGGGACGTGGGGCAAGCGGCTGTTCTGGGACTCCACGTTCCAGTCGTACTTCCTCGACGCCGGCCGGCTGATGTGGGACGAGCTCGACGCCGCGACCCGGGACAACCTCACGACCATCGCGGTCGAGCAGTCCCGCTACACGGCGGACCTCGACTTCGGGCGCGACCCGCTCTCCGGGGGCTGGACCGCGGACTGGCCGACCGGCAAGCACGTCGGCGACACCGCGCAGGAGGAGGTCGGTGTGTACACGCAGGCGCTCGCCCCCGGCCTGGCGTGGGCTCCCGACGACCCCGACGCGGACCGCTGGGCCGACCAGCTCGGCGACTGGGGGCGCAACGCGGCCGGCCAGCCGACGGCGGACCGCAACAACCCGGCGGTCGTGGCCGGCAAGCAGGTCTCGACCAACACGATGCAGACGATCTACGACACGTACCTCGTCGAGAACCACGGCTCGTTCGGGCCGCACTACCAGTCGGACATCTGGCGGTCGGGCGCCCGCAACGCGATCCACTTCCTCCTGCACGACGAGCCGCTGCCCGAGATCCTCACGCGCCAGCCGAACTCGGCCGAGCTCTGGGAGTCGATCAAGCTCGTCATGTCGGAGCAGGGCGAACCGTTCATGCCGATGGTCAACGACCGCGAGTTCCTCTACGGACGCGACGTGCTGCCCATGGCGTTCCTCGGCCAGGTCCTGCGCGACCCCGACGCCGCAGCCGCGGAGGCAGGTCTCGCCGCGGCGCTCGAGGACTACCAGGGCTACGCACCTGAGTACCGCCTGACGAAGTTCTCCGGCGAGCCCAAGTACGAGCCCGAGGCACGTGCCGAGATCGCGATCTCCTACCTCCTGCACGTCGAGGCCGCGGAGCACGAGGACGGCCCGGTGGTCCCCACCCCGGCCGACGAGCTCTTCGACCGTCTCGCGGGCGTCCGCGACTTCGGCGCGGGTCCGGGTCTCACGGTCCAGCAGACAAGCGCCGCGTGGGCCGCGGCCGGGAGCCGCAGGGGCTTCGTCAAGTTCCCGTGGGTGCCGGGGCACGACTCGTGGCTCTTCCACGTGTCCGGCTCGACCCCGTTCCTCTACCCGACCCCGGGTGCGACGGTCGACGACCGCACGGTCACGACCTACACCGAGCCGCGCGACGGCTTCGAGGGCACGTCGTCGGTGTTCCGCATCGGCGACGGCTACACCGGCCAGGTCACCCTCCCGACCGGATCGGCGGTGTACGCCTCGACCGGGGCGGGGTCCGAGGACGCGAGCCTGTCGGTGCGCAACCTCGACATGAACGGGTACTCGGGCCTCGACGGCTCGCGCACCTACACGACCGCGGAGGGCTCGACCACCGCGTCGTTGCCCGTGACCCGCCCCGCCGACCCGGCGGACGCGAACGCGGCGCGCGTCGACGACCTCGCGTTCTCCCCGGTCACCGCACGGTACGTGCGGATGCTCGGGCAGCAGGGGCACCCGCAGTACGGCTACTCGATGCATGCGTTCCACGCCTACGGCGCCGACGACACCTCCCCGGTGGACCTCGCCGCCGGACGACCGGCGACCGCCTCCAGCCAGGACACCGCGAACGGCCGCACCGCGGCTCGGGTGACCGACGGCAACCCGGCCACCCGGTGGGCCGTCGCGGTCGCGGAGCGCAGCCGAACGGACTCGTGGATCCAGGTCGACCTCGGCGAGGAGACCACGGTGGGCGCCGTGCGCCTCGCGTGGGAGGCGAGCGCGGGCGCCCGCTACCTCGTCCAGACGTCGACGGACGGCGAGACGTGGACGACCGCGACGGCGTACGGCAAGGCCCCCGCCGACGTGAACGTCGCGCGGCTCGACACGGTCGACCTCGTACCGCAGGGCGCGACGGAGCCGGCGCCGGTCACCGCGCGCTACGTGCGGATGCAGGGTGTGCGGGGCAACCCCGAGTACGGCTACTCGCTCTACCACCTGCGCGCGTTCTCGCCCGCCGGCACCGACGTCGCGGCGGGCCGGCCCGCGAGCGCGTCGAGCGCCGACGGCAGCATGGGCGCGAGCGCCGTCACCGACGGCAGCGCGACGACCCGGTGGGCCGTGTCGCGCGGCGACCGCACACGTCCCGACTCGTGGGTCCAGGTCGACCTCGGCGAACCCGTCGACGTAGCCCAGGTCCAGCTGGGGTGGGAGTCCGCGGCCGGCCAGGAGTACCGGGTGCAGACGTCGCTGGACGGCACCACGTGGCACGACGCCGCGAGCTTCCGGTACACCGGCGACCAGGTGCTCGAGAGCGCCGGGTCGTGGTTGAACGTCGAGGGCACGGCGGGCTTCGTCGTGCGGGAGTCCGACGCGCCGATCACCGTCTCCCGGGCGAGCGAGGCACGGCACGTCGTCCGCCTCGCGGACGGCGCGACGGGTGCTCGTCTCGTCGAGATGCTGCCCGGCGACGCCGGGGCGACGGCCGCGGTGGCGGCAGGCCCGCAGGCCAGCGCCGATGCGGACGGCGTGCTCGTGAGCACGCTCGACGGCTACCTCACGGCCTTCAACCTCACGGGCGACGACGTGACGACGACCGTCTCGGTACCGCACAGGGGCGACGAGGTGCCCCTCTACGCCGGGACGCAGGTCGTCGGCGCCGAGTCCTCGGCACTGACGCTCACCGCCCCGGCGGGCTCGGCCGTCGTGCTGGCGCCCCGGGCCACGCTCCGGGCGCAGGAGGGCACGCACACCGGCGTGACCGCGGCCGTGCCCGACGCACGGACGGTGCGCCTCGCCGTCGACGAGGGCTCCGCGTCGCTCGAGGTGCGCAACGCCGAGACGGGCAAGTCCCGCACGGCGCAGGTCACGGCGTCGGGCGACGGGTCGGGCACGACGGTGCGCTTCGACGGCGCGACGCCGTTCCCGGTCGCCGACCACGCGCTGAGCACGCTCACGTTCCCGGCGTCCGTCCTGCCCGCGGGGATGACGTCGCCGGCGCTGGCCGTGGACGGCGACCCGACCACGGCGTGGGTGCCCGGGGAGGGTGGGCGCATGGTCACGGACCTCGGCACCGCCCGCGAGGTCGGGTCCGTGGTCACGGTGTGGGACGGCGACGCCGCACCCGAGGCCGTGGTCTCGGTGAGCGACGACGGCCTGACGTTCACCGACGTCGGGACGATCGAAGGCGGCGCGGTGCGCGGCGAGCTCGACGTCGCCCGCACGGCCCGGTACGTCGCGCTCAGCACGGCGTGGACGGCCGGCGACCCCGGCCTGGTGACGCTGCGCGCGCTCGCTCCGGGCGCGACCGACCCCGACGCCCCGGCCGACGTCGCGGTGACGGCCACCGCCGAGGTGCGCTGCCTCGCGGGCAGGCCCCAGGTCGCGGTGCGCGTCGTGAACGACGACGAGGTCACCCTCGACCTCGAGGTCGTCACGCCGTTCGGGACGAGGGCGTTCGCCGCCGTCGCGCCGGGACGGTCGGCGTACCAGTCGTTCGTGGTCCGCACGGCCGACGCCCCCGCCGGGGGCGCCACGGTGACGGCACGGCCGAGCGACCCTGCCGACGGGCGTGAGACCGTCGCGACGGTGCCGTACGCGACGCCGACCTGCGGCTGAGCCCCACAGCCGCCGTCGCCTCCCGGTTCCACCGCGGACCGGGAGGCGACGGCGGGCCGGTTCAGATCTCCCGGCGCCCCCGCACGAGCGTGTCGACCGTGATGGCCAGGGCGAGCACGACGCCCGTGACGACGTATCGCACGGCCGTGTCGAGGTTGAGGAGCGTCAGCCCGTTGGCGATCGACGTGATGACGAGCACACCGACGAGCGCCGACCACGCGCTGCCCCGCCCACCGAAGAGGCTGGTCCCGCCGATCACCGCCGCGGCGATCGCGGTCAGGTAGGTCTCGGCGCCCCCGGTGCCCTGGTTCGCGGCCGCGAGCCGGCCCGCAGCGAGCACCCCGCCGAGCGCCGCGAACGTCGAGCAGGCCACGAAGCACGAGACCATCGTGCGCCGGACCGCGACGCCCGCGAGCAGCGCCGAGCGCCGGTCCCCGCCGACCGCCCGGACCGACCGCCCCCACCGGGTCCGGCGCAGCAGCACGTCGACCACGACCACCAGGGCGACGAAGAGGACCACGGTGTACCCGACGCCCCGGGCCGTGCCGAGGTAGGCGACGGTCACGGAGAGCACGGCCGCGAGCGCCGTCGTGCGCAGGACGAGGCGGGTGACGCTCACCCGTGGCAGGTCGGCCCGGACGCGGCGCCCGCGCTCGACGAGCTGGAGCACCGTGACGACGACGACCACGCCCACGACGACCACCCAGGCGAGGGTCTGCGAGAGGAAGCCCTGCTGCACGACCTGCACGAACCACGACTCGAAGGGCAGGTTGATGGAGCCGCGCGGGCCGAGCACCCGGAGCTGGACGCCGGCCAGCACGAGGAGGCCGGCGAGCGTGAGCACAAAGCTCGGCAGGCCGAGCCGGGTGGCGAGCACGCCGTACCCGAGGCCGACGACGACGCCCACCGCGAGCGCCGCGAGGATCCCGACGGCGACGGGCCAGTCGAGCAGGACCGTCGTGACCGCGACGACGGCCGCGGCCAGCCCGCTGACGGAGCCGACCGACAGGTCGATCTGCCCGACGAGCAGCACGAGCACGACGCCGAGGGCGATCACCCCGGTGGGGGCGCTCTGCAGGGTGAGGTTGACGAGGTTCTCGGCCGAGAGGAACGCCGGGTTGATCACCCCGAGGACGACCCAGATGAGGACGAGCGCGGCGACGATGGGCAGCATGCCGAGCTCGCCGTCGCGCAGCCGGCGCACGAGCCGCTCCCACGGCGACTCGCTCTCGAGCGCGGCGAGGTGGGCGCGCAGGGGTGCGGGTGCGGTCGGCGAGGTCATCGGGAGCTCTTCCTGTCGGTGGGCAGCGCTGCCCCGGTCATCGCGGCGAGCAGGTCCTCGTAGCCGACGGCGCGGGCGTCGAACTCCCCACCCACCCGGCCGAGGCGCAGGACGACGAACCTGTCGGCGACCGCCTGCAGGTCGGTGGCCTGGTGACTGATGAGGACGACCGCGTGCCCGCGCTCGCGGAGCCGTTCGACGAGGTTGAGGACCTCCGCGGTCTGGCGGATCCCGAGGGACGCCGTCGGCTCGTCGAAGACGACGACGCGCGGCGAGCCGAGGAGCGCGCGGGCGACGGCGACGACCTGGCGCTGCCCGCCGGACAGGGTGCGCACGGGCTGGCGGACCGACGGGACGGTCGCGCCGAGCTGGCCCAGGAGCTCCCACGCCTGCCGCTCCATGGTGACCTCGTCGAGCAGCGCGCCCCGGGTGGACTCGTGGCCGAGGAAGAGGTTCTCGACGACGTCGAGGTTGTCGCACAGGGCGAGGTCCTGGAAGACCGCCGCGATCCCGCGGGTACGGGCCTCCCCGGGTGACCCGAGGACGACCGGCGCCCCGTCGAGGAGGAGCCGGCCGGCGTCGGGCCGGTACGCACCGGCGATCACCCCGGCGAGGGTCGACTTCCCCGCGCCGTTGTCGCCCACGACGGCGAGCACCTCGTGGTCGTGGACGTCGAGGTCGACGTCCACGAGCGCCCGCACTCC
The DNA here is from genome assembly GCF_026163685.1 of Oerskovia flava. Taxonomy (GTDB): domain Bacteria; phylum Actinomycetota; class Actinomycetes; order Actinomycetales; family Cellulomonadaceae; genus Oerskovia_A; species Oerskovia_A flava. The sequence goes on along the minus strand of NZ_JAOXSR010000003.1, from coordinate 264,881 downwards.
CCCGAAGTTCTTGGAGACGCCCCGCAGGGCGTGCACGGCCGCGGCCGGCACGGGGCCGGGCGGGTCCTCGGGTGGTGCGCCGGTCACGGTGCCTCCTCGACGAGGCCTGCGTCGCCGCAGGCCCGCACGTAGTAGCGGGTGCAGATCTCGTCCACGGAATGCACCCCGCCGGCGACGAGGACGCGCTCGACGTCGTCGATGCCGACGGCGCGGGGGGCGAGCAGGAGGCTCGGCACACCGTCGATGACGGCGGTCGTGCGCGGGTCCTCGCCCCGCAGGAGGCGCACGGCCAGCTCCGCCGCGGTGCGGGCCTGCTCCGTGGTCGCCTTGTAGACGGTCATGTACTGGTCCCCCGCGACGATGCGCTGGACGGCGGCGAGCTCCCCGTCCTGGCCGGTGACGGGCGGCACGGGGTCGAACCCGGCGGCCTTCATGGCCGCGATCGCTCCCCCGGCGATCCCGTCGTTCGCGGCGTAGACCCCGTCGACGCGGCCGGCGAACTGCGTGAGCTGTCCCTCGACCCAGTCGGTCGCCTTGTCGGGGCTCCAGTCGGGGGTGTCGTACTCGGCGAGCACCTCGATGTCCTCTCCGTCGAGCGCACGGTAGACCCCGGCGGCGAGCTCCGCGGAGTTCGGGTCGGTCGGGGACCCGTGCACGAGCAGGATGCCGGGCCGGCGCCCGTCCGGCAGGGGTTCCGCGGCGAGCGCGTCCACGAGCGCCCGGCCCTGCAGGTAGCCGATGAGCTCGCTGTCGAACGAGACGTAGTAGTCGACGTCGGCGTCGGCGATGAAGCGGTCGTACGCGATGACGGGCACACCGTAGCGGTTCGCCTCCTGGACGATGCTGATCGCCGCGACCGCGTCGACCGCGTCGATGACGAGCACGTCGGCCCCGCGTGCGAGCATCGACTCGGCCTGCTCCTGCTGGGTCGCGGCGTCCTGGTCGGCGTTCGCGTAGAGGATCTCGCACGTCGGGCAACGCCGCTCGACGACCCCGACGAACGCCGGCCGGTCGGTGGTCTCGTAGCGCGCCGTCTTCACCTCGGGCAGCAGCAGGGCGACGGTCCCCTCGGAGTCACCGGCACCCGTGGTCGCGGCCGGGGCGCAGGCCGTGGCCACGACGGCGCACACCGCCACGCCCACCGCCGTCAGCCCGCGCAGGAACCGGCGCCGCCTCATACCGTCACCCCCAGGGAACCGCTCACGCCCGCCGTGTCGAGCGCCACGGCGAGCGCACCACGCACCTCCGCGGCGGCCCCGAGCCGGGAGGCCACGACCTCGACCGGCCCCGCCGTGCTCGGGACGGTGCGCTGCTCGACGACGGTGCGCATCGGTCCCAGCAGGATCTCGCCGGCCTCGGCGAGCTGACCGCCGACGACGACGATCTCCGGGTCGACGAGGTTGCACAGGTTGGCGGCCGCGACGCCCAGGTGCTGACCGGCGTCGAACAGGACACGGCGGCACCCCGCGTCCCCCTCCTGCGCGCGGGCGATCACGTCTCGCAGCGTCAGGTGACCGTGGCTCGAGGCGAGCATGCCGAGCAGGACGGGCGCCCCGACGAACGTCTCGAGGCAGCCCCGGTTGCCGCAGCGGCAGATGGGGCCGTTCTCGTCGATCGTCACGTGGCCGATCTCGCCGGCCACGCCCGCGCGCCCGTGGACGAGCCTGCCGCCGAGGACCAGGCCACCACCCACGCCGTGGGAGACGCGCAGGTACGCCACGGCGTCGTGCCCCGCGGCGGCACCGAAGCGGGTCTCGGCCAGCGCACCGAGGTTGGCGTCGTTGTCGACGGTCACGGGCGTCCCGAGCTCCTCGGCGAGGACGTCGGTCACTGCGACGCCGTCCCAGCCGCGGAGCATTCCGACCGTCGCGATGCGCCCCGACCGCACGTCCACCGGGGCTGGTACCCCGACGCCGACCGCGAGCAGCTCTTCGGGTCGCGCGTCGAGGGACTCGACCATCTCCGCGACGAGCAGCGCGGCCCGGCGCAGCCCGGTGTCGGCGCGGTGGTCCGGCGCCAGGGGCATGCGCTGGTCCGCCAGGACCTGCATGGAGGCGTCGGCGAGCGCGACCCGCAGCGACCGGGTGCCGAAGTGCACCCCGGCGACGAGGCCGAGGTTGCGCGCGAGCGTGACCTGCAGGGCGCGACGTCCGCTGCGCGTGGACGGCGAGGTGTGCAGCACGCCCGCGCTCGTCAGCTCCTTGACGATGTTGGAGACGGTGGCCGGGGACAGCCCTGTGACGCCGGCCAGCTCGATCTGCGTGAGGGAGCCACGCTGCTGGACGGCGCTCACGATCCGGGCTCTGTTGGCCTCACGGAGTGAAGTCTGAGATCCCGGGGTTACCCGGTCAGCGCGCACAGCGGTCAGGATACCGCCCAGAACGCTCTCAGGACCGGGTTCGCGCGCGGCGCAACCCTCCCGAATGCCCCGTCAGGGCCCGTTTGCGTACAGGTCTCGACGTGAAGGTCACGATTCGACCACTCTTGCGTTCACTTCTTGACATCAAGATCGCCGGGTCGTTGGATAGGCATCGGGACAACGGGGCGCACAGAGGCGCCCGGTCGGCAGCGCACCTCCCCCAGCGCCCCGATCACCCACGACGGCAACGAAGGCGTAGGGAACAGACATGCGTGTCAACCGCAGAACCAGCGCGATGGTGGCAGGCGTCGCCATCCTCGGACTCACGCTCGCCGCGTGCGGCGACTCCGGCAACGAGGGCGGCGACAGCCCCGAGGCCGGCGGCGACTCGGCCTCCGAGGTCGAGGTCTTCACCTGGTGGGCAGCGGGCTCCGAGAAGGCCGGGCTCGACGCCCTGGTCGGCGAGTTCAACGCCCAGCACCCCGACATCGAGTTCATCAACGGCGCCGTCGCCGGTGGCGCCGGCTCCGCCGCGAAGGACCTCCTCCAGTCCCGGCTGCAGGCCAACGACCCGCCGGACACCTTCCAGGCGCACGCCGGCCTCGAGCTGCAGGACTACATCAACGCCGCGCAGATCGAGGACGTCAGCGACCTCTACGACGAGTTCGACCTGCGCGAGGCGTTCCCGGCCGACCTCATCGACCGCATCACGCAGGACGGCGCGATCTACTCGATCCCGTCCAACATCCACCGCGCCAACGTCGTGTGGGCCAACCCCACGGTGCTCGAGGACAACGGCATCGACCCGGCGAAGGAGTACACCTCCCTCGACGAGTGGTTCACCGACCTCGACACGCTGCAGGACGCCGGTGTGACGCCGCTCTCCGTCGCCACCACCTGGACCCAGGTCCACCTCCTCGAGACGACGCTCCTCGCCTCGCTCGGCGCGGACGCCTACAACGGCCTCTGGGACGGGTCCACCGACTGGGAGGGCGCCGAGGTCACCGCAGCGCTCGAGGACTTCGAGCAGCTCATGAGCTACACCAACACCGACCGCGACGGGCTCGACTGGCCCGAGGCCACCCAGCTCGTCATCGACGGGCAGGCCGGCTACAACGTCATGGGCGACTGGGCCGTGGCGGCGTTCGAGGAGCAGGACAAGGTCCTCGGCACCGACTTCGTGGCGTTCCCGGTGCCCGGCACCGACGGCGTCTTCGACTTCCTCGCCGACTCCTTCACCCTCCCCGTGGGCGCACCGCACCCCGACGGCGCCAAGGCCTGGCTCCAGACGGTCGGCTCCCTCGAGGGCCAGACGGCGTTCAACCAGGCGAAGGGCTCCATCCCGGCCCGCACCGACGCCAACCCGGCGGACTTCTCCGAGTACCAGCAGACCGCCATCGAGTCGTTCGGCCAGGACACCATCGTCTCGTCCCTGGCCCACGGCGCCGCGACCCCGGTCGCGACCCTCAACGCGGTCTCCGACGCGACCAGCAAGTTCACGACCGGCGCGTCCGACGTGGCGACGTTCCAGTCCGAGCTCGCCGCGGCGAACGCCGGCTGACACCCGCTCACCGCAGGTGACCCGGTCCCGGTGGCCCCCGCCACCGGGACCGGGTCCCGCCCGGGCGGCCACACGCCGTCGGGCACCTGCGCCGTCGCGGACAGCTCGCACCCAGGAGACCTCCATGAACAAGACCATCAAGCGGGCCGGACCACCCCTGCTGCTGCTCGCGCCGTCGATCCTGCTGATCGGCGTGTTCGTCTACGGCCTGATCGGCGCCAACTTCCGGACGTCACTGACCGACGGCAACACCGCGGCGCAGGCCACCGGTCAGCAGCCCTCGGCCACCGTCTGGTTCGAGAACTACTTCACCCTGCTCGGCAGCGAGGCGTTCCAGCACTCGCTGAAGAACCTCTTCCTCTACACCGCGGTCTTCCTCGCGGGCACCATGATCATGGGCTTCCTGTGGGCCTGGATGCTCGACAAGCCCATCAGGGGCGAGGGCATCTTCCGCTCCGTGTACCTGTTCCCCATGGCCGTGTCGTTCGTCGCCTCGGGTGTCGTGTGGCGCTGGCTCCTCAACTCGAACCAGGGCGAGAGCGCGAGCGGCCTCAACCGGCTGTTCCAGATGATGGGGCTCGACTTCCTCCAGAACAACTGGTGGAACAACGTCAGCGTCGGCATCGTCGCCATCGCCGTCCCCGCGATCTGGCAGCTCTCCGGGTACGTCATGGCCCTGTTCCTCGCGGGCTTCCGCGGGATACCCGACGAGCTGCGCGAGGCCGCTCGCATGGACGGTGCCACCGAGTGGAAGCTGTACCGCTACGTGCTGTTCCCGCAGCTCTCGCCGATCGCGCTGTCCGCGCTCATCATCATCGGCCACATGTCGCTCAAGGCGTTCGACCTCATCATGTCGATCTCGAAGCCCGCGAACTACCAGACGAAGGTCCCGGCCGTGGACATGTACGTGTTCAAGTCGAGCTTCGAGTACGCGAACGCGGCCGCCGTGGGCTCGATCCTGCTGGTCATCGTCGCACTCGTCATCGTGCCGTACCTGATCCGCACGAACCGCAAGGAGCACTGATGACCACGCTCAGCACCCAGGCGGTGCCACCGGCCGACGTCACGGGAACCCCCGTCCAGACGCTCCGCGACAAGCCCAAGGGCGGCTTCACCCTCGCCCGCACCCTGCGCTACGCCGCACTCCTGTTCTTCCTGCTCGTCGTCCTCGTCCCGGTCTACGTCCTGTTCGTCACGAGCTTCAAGGGCACGGGCGACGCCTCGCCGGCCCGCGCCTGGAACCTCCCCACGACCTGGACGCTCGACAACTGGCGGGCCGCGTGGGACGCGCTCGCCCCCGCGATCTGGCGCACCCTGCAGATGGTCGTGCCGTCCGCGATCATCGCGGCGTTCCTCGGCTCGCTCAACGGGTTCGTGCTCTCCCGCTGGTCGTTCCGCGGCGCCAACGTCGTGTTCACGCTCATCCTGTTCGGGATGTTCATCCCCTACCAGGCCGTGATCATCCCGCTGAACCAGCTCGTGCTGGACGCCGGCATCCCCAGCGGCATCCCGACGCTGATCCTGCTGCACGTGGTCTACGGCATCCCGATCACGACGCTGATCTTCCGCAACTACTACCAGACCATCCCGCACGAGCTCGTCGAGGCCGCACGCGTCGACGGCGCGGGCCTGCTGCGGACCTACTGGTCGGTGATCCTGCCGATCTCGGTCCCGAGCTTCGTGGTCGTGCTCATCTGGCAGTTCACCTCGGCGTGGAACGACTTCCTCTTCGCGGTGTTCTTCTCCTCCAGCCAGAACGGGCCGGTCACGCTCGCGCTGAACAACCTCGCCAACGGCGCCCTGCTGCAGAACTACGGGGTCTCGATGGCCGGGGCGCTCTTCGCCTCGCTGCCGACCCTGCTGGTCTACATCATCCTCGGCAAGTACTTCATCGGCGGACTGATGTCCGGCTCGGTCAAGGGCTGACCCACCCGCTCGTGCCGAGATAGAACCCCAGTAGCCGAGGTAGAACGCCCGTCCGTGACGGGCGTTCTACCTCGCGCACAGGGGTTCTCCCTCGACGTTCATCGGACTGCCGTCTCGCCGTCATCGCGGCGAGACGGAGGCTTCACTCGACAGCGCTGTCATTCGTTCGACACCGAATCCGATGCCGAACGCCGTGCACCGACGCACGGGAACCCGAGAGGAACGACCACGTGAGATCTCACGCAGCACCTCCGCCCGCCACACCCGGCACGACCCGGCCCACCCGGGCGGCACGCGCCCGGCCGGCGGCCCGCGCGGCCGCACGGGCCGCCACCGCGGCGCTCGTCGCCGGCCTCGCCCTCGTCGCACCGACGAGCGCGGCGAGCGCCACCGGCTCCGACCTCGACCCCTTCGACGCCGTCGACCCCTGGATCGGCACCGCCGAGGACTTCTCGCAGAACAAGGGCAACGCGGCGTACGGCAACACCTGGCCGGGTGCGGCCCTGCCGTTCGGCATGGTCCAGTCCAGCCCGACGACGTACCGCACCTCGGACGGCGACGCGCGGGGCGGGTACGAGTACTCCGCCGACGAGCTGCGCGGCTTCGGCATGAACCGGCTGTCGGGCACGGGCTGCGTCAACCGCAACGGCGCGTTCGACTTCCCGGTGCTGCCCTACTCCGGCCCGCTGACCGGCGACGGCGCGCTCCCGACCTCCCCCGGGTCCGACGTCCGCGAGTACTACCTGCCGTTCGACCACCAGGACGAGACCGCCGAGCCCGGCTACTACGCCGTGCACCTCAAGGACGGCGTGCGCGCCGAGCTCACGGCCACGACCCGCACCGCGATCAGCACGTTCGACTTCCCCGTGGAGGGCGCGTCGTCGACGCTGCTCTTCAACACGACCGGCTCGAACAACCGGGTCTTCGACGCCGACGTCTGGATCGACGAGGAGACCAGCACCGTCACGGGCTGGATCGAGACGGCCGCCGTCTGCGACGAGGGCGGGCGCTACAAGGCCTACTACTCGGCGACGTTCGACCAGCCGATCGTCGCCTCGGGGACGTGGAGCGGGGGCACCGTCACGCCGGGCGGCACCACGGCGGAGACGAACACCCGCAACGGCGCGGGTGCCTACGTGACCTTCCCCGACGGCGCGGACGTCACGGTCAGGGCCGGGTTGTCCTACGTCAGCATCGAGAACGCCGCCGAGAACGCGGCGACCGAGGCCGCACCCGTCACGTTCGACGAGGCGCGCGAGGCGGCGGCCGACCGGTGGCGCGAGGCCCTCGGCACCCTGGACGTCACGGGCGGCACCGACGCGGAGCGCACGAAGCTGTACACCGCGCTCTACCACTCCCTGCTGCACCCGAACGTCTACGACGACGTCAACGGCGAGTACCGCGGCTACGACGGCGAGGTCCACGAGGTCGAGCCCGGGCGGCACCACTACGCCACGTACTCCGGCTGGGACATGTACCGCGGGCAGGCACAGCTCGTCGCGCTGCTCTTCCCCGAGGTCGCGTCCGACATCAACCAGTCGCTCACAGACCTCGCCACGCAGACCGGCCACTGGCCGAACTGGCCGCACAACGGCGTCCCGCAGCAGAAGATGAGCGGCGACGCGCTGCTGACCGTGCTCGCGTCGATCGACAGCTTCGGCGCCACGGACTACGACCGCGCGGCCGCGCTCGAAGCGATGAAGGCGTCGCTCGCCCTGCCGGTCGACCCGGCGCTGACCAAGCGCGTCAACGGCTACCAGTGGGCCGCGCTCGGCTTCATCGAGAACGCCAAGGGGTCGGTCGCGACCTCGACCGCGCTGGAGTACGCCGTGAACGACTTCTCGGTCGCCCAGCTCGCCGACGCGCTCGGCGACGAGGCCGCGTACGCCACGTTCATGCAGCGGGCACAGAACTGGCAGAACCTCGTCGATCCTCAGACCGAGCGGATCCGCCCGCGCGGCCGCAACGGCTTCGACCGGTCGTTCAACCTCGGTGAGCGCGGCAACCAGTTCGACCAGGCCACGGGGTACCAGTACGGCTACGCGGTCCCCCACAACATGAGCACGCTCATCACCAAGCGGGGCGGCGTCGAGAAGGTCGCGGCCGACCTCGATCACCACCTCACGCAGCTCGACGCGGGCGTCTACAACACCCCGTACGCGTACATGAGCAACCAGCCGTCAACGAGCACGCCGTGGGCCTACGCGTGGCTGCAGCAGCCCGCGAAGACCACCGACGTCCTCGACCGGGCGCGCTCGGAGCTCTTCACGACCGCACCGGACGGCCTGCCGGGCAACGACGACCTGGGCAGCATCTCGTCCTGGTACGTGTGGTCGAACATCGGCCTGTTCCCGGGCATCTTCGGCCGGGCCGAGCTCCTCGTGTCGACCCCGGCGTTCGAGGCCGTGACGATCACGAGCGAGGTGTCCGACGGCGCGGGCCGGGTCATCACGATCGACGCACCGGGCGCCACGACGGGCTCCCGTTACATCGACACCCTCCTGGTCGACGACGCCCCCTCCACGGCGTCGTGGCTCCCCGAGTCCTTCGCGCAGCAGGGCGGGTCGCTCGACCTCGCCCTGACGACCGAGCCCGGCACCTGGGGCACGGGGGCGGGCGACGTCCCGCCGTCGTTCACGGACGGCACGGACGTCTACAACAACATCGGGACGACGCTCGACGGGCAGGGGAGCACCGGCTCGATCGACGCGTCGGACAACTCGCTGTCGCGCGAGCGCCTCGCCGCGGCGGGCGCCGCCCCGGGAGCCGAGCTCACGCTCGGCGGCACGGGCGTGACCTACACGTGGCCTGACGTCGCGCCGGGGTCCCCCGACAACTGGGTGCCGCACGGGCAGGTCGTCGCGGTGGACGCCCGGGTCGAGGCGATCTCCTTCCTGGGCCTCGCCACCAACGGCCCGGCGAGGGGCACGGCCACCGTCGTCTACACCGACGGCACGACGCAGGACGTCCCGGTCGACCTCACCGACTGGACTCCTGGCACGAACTACCAGTTCGGGAACGTCCCGGTCGTCACCACGACCGGCCGCAACCGGGCCAACGGCACGCAGGACACCACGCAGGCGAAGGTGTTCGGCACGGTGCCCGTCGAGGTCGACGCGACCCGGACGATCGAGTCGGTCGTCCTACCGCAGGGCACGGACCGGGGCGTGATGCACCTGTTCGCGATCGGCACGACGGCGCCCCTCACCGAGCCGGCCGAGGTCGCGGTGACCCCGACCGCCGAGGCGCGGTGCGTCGGCGGAGCGCCGTACGTCGCGGTCCGGGTCGTGAACGACGACGACGTCGCCCTCGACGTCGAGATCACCACCCCGTTCGGCACGCGCACGGTCACGGAGGTCCAGCCCGGCGCGTCGGCCTACCAGTCGTTCCGGGTGCGGGCCACGGACGCCCCGGCGGGTGCCGCGGTCGTGGTGGCCACGCCGTCCGACGAGGACGACGAGCGGATCACCACGGCGGACGTCGCCTACCCGGCGCCCACCTGCTGACCCGCACCGGCTGAGCCGTCAGCAGCTCTGCGAGCCCGCAGAGTTCACCGCGAGGTCGTGCGGCCGTCGTCCGGCGGCCGCACGACCGTCGTGCCCCGGCCATCGGGGCCGCGTACGACGATGCAGGGTGCACCCGCCCCGCCCGTGACCGGAGGACCGATGAACCAGTACGCGTACGACCCCGACCCCGAGAACGCCGCGCTGCAGGCGACGCTCGACGAGATGTCACGCCCCCTGCCCCGGGCGGTGCTGCGCGAGCTCGCGACCGGCGCGCCGCTCATGAGCGGGGAGCTCGCCGAGGCGTGCGGGGCGCACCAGCACGCCGTCCTCTACACGCTGCGCCGGCTGGAGCGGCTGGGCCTCGTCACGGCCGACCACCCGCCCGCGACGCGCGTCGGGCGGCGGGTGCACTACCGCGCCGACCAGGCCCGGCTGCGCGGGATGCTCGACGCGGTGCACAGCTACCTGCTGGAGCGCGCACCGGCCTGACGCCCGGATCCCCTGACGCCACGTACGACCGGCGCTCGGCGGCCCGCGCGGGTAGGGTGCGGGCATGGAGCCCGGCAGCAGGCTCCCGCGGGCGACGGAGACGATCGTGGACACCACCGCACCCACCCCAGCCGACGACACCGCCGCCCGGCTCGCGGCGCTCGAGCGGGAGAACGCCGAGCTCCGTGCGCGCCTCGCCCGGGCCGACGCCTCCGGTGACGGACCCCCGGGAGGCGACCGCCCGACGTCGGGCCCGGCCACCCCCCGCCACCGGGCGCGGACCGCGATGGCGGTCCTGCTCATCACCCTCGGCGCGCTCCTCGCCCCCGCGGGCGCGGTCGCGGCGTGGGCGCAGCGCACGATCACCGACACCGACCGGTACGTCGAGACCGTCGGCCCGCTCGGGAGCGACCCCGTCCTGCAGTCGGCGCTCGCGGGGCGGCTGACGTCGGTCGTGATGGAGCAGATCGACGTGCCGGCCCTCCTGGCGGAGGCGAGCGACGCACTCACGGAGCAGGACGTCGCGCCCCGGGCAGCCGTGGCTCTCACCGCTCTGGAGGGACCGCTGACGGACGGGGTGCGATCGTTCGTCCAGCGCGCGGCGGACGGGCTCGTGCGCAGCGACGGGTTCGAGACGACGTGGGTCCAGGCCAACCGTGTCGCGCACCAGCAGATGGTCGCGGTGATGGAGGGGTCGGACGGCACGATGCTCCAGATCGGGGACCAGGGCCAGCTGACGATCCAGCTCTCCGGGATGATCGATCTGCTCAAGGAACGGCTCGTGGAGCGCGGTCTGGGCGTGGCCGCGCGGATCCCGGAGATCGACGCGACGTTCACGATCGTCCAGACGAGCCAGCTCGTCCAGGTCCAGAACGCCTACGGGCTGCTCGACACCGTCGGCACGTGGCTGCCGTGGGTCGCGCTGGGCCTGCTCGCCGCCGGTGTGCTCGTCGCGGTGCGCCGGCCGCGGGCGCTCGTCGCCGCGGGTCTGGCCCTGGCCGGCTCGATGGTCCTCCTCGGTGTCGCGCTCTTCGTCGCACGAGGGCTCTACCTGGACGCGCTCAGCGCCCAGGTGCTCCGGCTGGACGCGGCGGAGGTCGTGTTCGACCAGCTCGTCGGGTTCCTGCGGCTCTCGCTGCGCACGGTCGGCGTGCTCGGTCTCGTCGTCGCCCTCGCCGCCTACCTGGGTGGGGGCAGCGCGTCCGCGCGCAGCCTGCGGGCGAGCATCTCCCGGGGCGCCGGGTCGCTGCGGGAGGCCGCGGCCGGCCGCGGGGTGAGCGCCGGGCCCGTGGGCGAGTGGCTCGGCCGGCACCGCGGGTTCGTGCGGGTCGTGGTCGTCGCGGGAGCGGCGCTCGTGCTCCTCTTCGCGGCGACACCGACGGCCGGCCTGGTCGTCGGCACGGCGATCGTCGCAGGCCTCCTCCTCACCCTGGTGGAGATCCTGGCCGCCCCGCCCCCCACCCCGGAACCGACAACCCCCTGACCCCCCGTCGCCGAACAGGCGGTTCGTCGGCAGGGTGGCGCGATCATGCCGAGAAACCGCCTGTTCGGCACCGGAGGGTTTCTGACAAGACCGCGCGGCGGATGTCACAGCGGCTTGTGAAGGTTTTCACAATATGGTGGGAGCGTCCGTAGCCGCACGAGAAGGGCCCCGCCATGAGCCGCAGCATCGACGTCGCACGCACCGTGGACGAGTACCTCGACCGGTCCGACTGGCGGGTGAACGCCAACGCCAACCAGGGGTACTCGCTCGGCGGGCTCATCCTCAACGTCACCGGCAAGGTCATCGCCAACTACTGGTTGGACGAGGTGTACTCCCCCGCGGTCGGCGCCGCGCACCGCGACGGCGCGCTGCACCTCCACGACCTGGACGTGCTCGGCGGCTACTGCGCCGGCTGGTCCCTGCGCGCCGTGCTGTCCGAGGGCTTCGGCGGCGTGCCGGGCACGGTCGCCTCCGCCCCGCCGCGGCACTTCTCCTCGGCGCTCGGGCAGGTCGTCAACTTCCTCGGCACCCTGCAGAACGAGTGGGCGGGCGCGCAGGCGTTCAGCTCGTTCGACACGCTCCTCGCCCCGTACGTGCGCGTCGACGGGCTCGGCTACGACGAGGTCCGCCAGGGCATCCAGGAGATGGTGCACAACCTCAACGTGCCGTCCCGCTGGGGCACCCAGACGCCGTTCACGAACCTCACGTTCGACCTCGTGTGCCCTGACGACCTGGCGGCCACCCGGCCCGTCGTCGGCGACGCCGTCGTGGACTTCACCTACGGCGACCTCGCCGCCGAGATGGACCTCGTGAACCGCGCGTACATCGACGTCATGACGGCGGGCGACGCGTCCGGCCGGGTCTTCACGTTCCCGATCCCGACCTACAACATCACGCCCGACTTCGACTGGGACTCCCCGCTCGCCGACGCCCTGTTCGCCATGACCGCGAAGTACGGCACCCCGTACTTCCAGAACTTCGTCAGCTCCGACATGAGCCCCGGCGACGTCCGGTCCATGTGCTGCAGGCTGCAGCTCGACCTGCGCGAGCTGCTCAAGCGCGGCAACGGGCTGTTCGGCTCGGGCGAGCAGACCGGCTCGATCGGGGTGGTGACCATCAACACGGCGCGGCTCGGGTACGTGAGCTTCGACTGGGAGGCGCTGCTGGCCGCGTTCGACGCCCTCGTCGACCTCGCCGTGGAGTCGTTGGAGACCAAGCGCGCGTTCGTGGGCCGCCTCATGGACGACGGCCTGTTTCCCTACACGAAGCGCTACCTCGGCAGCCTCGACGCGCACTTCTCCACGATCGGCGTCAACGGGGTCAACGAGATGGTCCGCAACTTCACCGACGACACCGACGACATCACGACCCCCTACGGCCACGAGCTCGCCGTCGCGCTCCTCGACCACGCCCGCGAGCGCCTCGTGGCCGCCCAGGAGGCCACGGGGAACCTGTACAACCTCGAGGCGACGCCCGCCGAGGGCACGACCTACCGCTTCGCCAAGGAGGACCGCGCCCGCTTCCCCGCGATCCTGCAGGCCGGGACGGACACCAACCCGTACTACACGAACTCCTCCCAGCTGCCGGTGGGCTTCACCGACGACCCGTTCGAGGCGCTCGAGCGCCAGGATGAGCTGCAGCGCCGGTACACCGGCGGGACGGTCCTGCACCTGTACATGGGCGAGGCGGTGTCGGACGCCCGGGCGTGCAAGGCGATCGTGCGGCGCTCGCTCGAGACGTTCCGGCTGCCGTACCTGACGGTCACGCCGACGTTCTCGGTCTGCCCCACGCACGGCTACGTGTCGGGCGAGCACTGGACGTGCCCGGTGTGCGGGGCGGACTCCGAGGTGTGGACGCGCGTGATGGGGTACTTCCGGCCCGTGTCGTCGTTCAACGTCGGCAAGCGGGGCGAGCACGCCGAGCGTGTCCCGTTCGCCGAGGAGCTCGTCCGTGCCTGACAGCCTCGTCGTCGCCGGCCTCACCCCGTTGTCGACCGTGGACTGGCCCGGCCGGCTGGCCGCGACCGTCTTCACGCAGGGGTGCCCGTGGCACTGCACGTACTGCCACAACCCGGGCCTGGTCCCCGTCGCGGCGCCGGGCACGACGGGTGGCATGCGCTGGCCCGACGTCGTGTCCTTCCTCGAGCGCAGGCGCCACCTCCTCGACGGGGTGGTGTTCTCCGGGGGCGAGCCCACGCTGCACCGCGGGCTGCTGGACGCGGTGGACGACGTGCGTGCGCTGGGCCTGGGCGTCGGGCTGCACACGGGCGGGGCCTGGCCGACCCGCCTGGCACGCCTGCTGCCGTTCGTCGACTGGGTGGGTCTCGACGTCAAGCACCTCGCGACCCGCTACCCGGCGGTCACGGGCGCCGGCCCGTCGGGCCGGGCGGCGTACGAGTCGCTCGCGGTGCTCGTGCGCTCGGGGACGGACCACGAGGTGCGCACGACGGTGGACCCGACCGTCCACACCCGGGCGGAGATCCTCGCGCTCGGCGCACGGCTCGCGGCGCTCGGCGTCACCCGGTGGGTCCTGCAGGAGGCGCGGCCCGACGGCGCGGACCCGGCCTGGGCGCGGTCGCTCGCCGGGCGGCGGCTCGCCGACGTGCTCGAGCCCGACGACCTGCCGGGCGTCGAGCGCCGGGTGGTGGGTGGCGTCGCGGGCGACGCGAACATGACGGACGGCACCTCCCGGGGGCGGTCTTCCGTGCGAGCGTAGGGGCATGGAGACGAGCCCGACGACCGGAACCGACACCCCCCGGCGCCTGCGCGCACCCGAGCACCCCGTCGACCCGCGCGCCGTGCGCTGGTGGGTGCTGCGGGCGCTGTGCACGACGGGCCTGGTCGCCGTCGTGCTCGGCGTCGGGTACTGGCTGTGGGTGCCGGCGCGCCCGTGGCTGGTCGTCCCGCTGGTCCTCGCGGTGCTGTGGACCGTGGTGAAGGTGGTCGTCGAGCCCCGGGTGCGCCTCGCGGTGCACCGGTGGGAGACGACCGACGAGGCGGTGTACGGGCTGACCGGGTGGATCGTCCAGGAGTGGCGGGTCGCCCCGCTGTCGCGCGTGCAGACCGTCGACGCCGTGCGGGGCCCCCTCGAGCAGCTGCTCGGTCTGTCCACCCTGCGGGTGACGACGGCATCCTCGAGCGGGGCGATCAGCATCGTCGGCCTCGACAAGGAGGTGGCGGCCGAGGTCGCCGAGCGGCTGACCGTGATCACCGAGAAGATTCCCGGGGACGCGACGTGAGCGAACCGGAGACCGTGCAGGTCGACTCGACGCCGGCCGCGGCGCACGACGACACCCCGTGGGAGCGGCTGCACCACCGCATGATCTGGGTCGACGTCGCGCAGACCGTCCTGTCCCTGGCCCCCTCCGTGGTCGCGGTGCTGGTCTTCGGGGCCGAGGCGAGCTGGAGCGCCCTGTGGCCGCTGCTGCTCGTCGGTGGCTTCGGTGTGCTCGGCGCGGTCGGCAACGCGACCCGGTGGGTGTTCACGCGCTACCGCATCACGCCGGACTACGTCGAGCGGCGCACGGGCATCTTCGTGCGGCGCTACCGCTCGGTACGCCGCGACCGGATCCGCAGCGTCGACGTCACCGCCCGGCTGCGACACCGGGTCGCGGGGCTGCGCGTCGTGCTCGTCGGTGCGGGCCAGCAGCTCAGTGCCGGCGAGTCGGCCCTGGAGCTCGACGCCGTGCTCCGCGCCGACGCCGAGGCCCTGCGGCGCGAGCTGCTCGGCGGGCACCGGGTCCCCGCAGCGGTCGCCGCGGGCGAGGAGGTCGAGCCCGCCACTGGCACTGGCACTGGGAGCGAGATCTCGACGGCCTCGGTCGACGACGAGGAGGGCGAGGTCTTCGCCCGGTTCCGCCCCTGGTGGGTGGTCTACAACATGGTCAGCATCTGGGCGTACGTCATGGCGGCGGGCCTGCTGTGGGGCGCGTTCTGGCTGACCTCGACGTTCGGCCTCGACCCGGCCGGCTGGATCGAAGGGCTGCTCGACTGGGAGGCCCTCGGCTGGCCCGGGACCATCGCCGTGGCGCTGCTCGCGACGGGTGCGCTCGGAGCGGTCGGGATGGCCGTCAACTTCTTCACGACCCACTGGGGCTTTGTCCTCGCCCGCGTCCCCGGGGAGAAGAGCACCCAGCTGCGGACCCGCCAGGGCCTGCTGACGACGCGCGAGGTCAACCGCGACGACCGGCGGCTGCGGGGTGTGACGGTCTCCGAGCCGGTGCTCTGGCGCTGGATGCGGATGGCCGACACGAACGTCATCACGACCGGGCTGTCCGTGTGGTCGGCCTCCCAGCCGACGACCATCCTTCCGCGGGGGCCGCGCTCCGTCGCGCTGCCGGTCTCGGCCGCCGTGCTCGACGCCGACCCGGACCCCTTCGGCGAGCCGCTGCGCCGGCACCCGGCGGGGGCGCTCCGCCGTCGGCTCTGGTGGGCGACCGCCACGAGCGCGGCCGTGACCGCCGCGCTGTGGTGGTGCGCGACGAACGGTGTGGCCCCGCACTCCGCCGCCTGGTGGGGCGGCGGACTCTGGCTGCTCGCCCTGCTCGGCGCGCTGGTCGCGTACCGGGCGCTCGGGCACACGATCTCCGGTGACCACCTCGTCGTGCGGTCGGGGCTCACGTCACGGGCGACGACGGCGCTGCGCCGCGACGCGGTGAGCACGATCGCGCTGCGGCAGTCGATCCTGCAGCGCAG
Organism: Oerskovia flava; assembly: GCF_026163685.1. Lineage (GTDB taxonomy): Bacteria > Actinomycetota > Actinomycetes > Actinomycetales > Cellulomonadaceae > Oerskovia_A > Oerskovia_A flava. The sequence goes on along the minus strand of NZ_JAOXSR010000003.1, from coordinate 248,863 downwards.
GCTCGGGCTGAAGACCGTCTCGGCGATGACCGCCGCGGGGTGGGGCACCTACGAGGCGCCCGACATCGAGGCGGACGAGGCGCTCGCCTTCGCCGTCGCGGCGGCGCCTGGCCTCCTGGAGCCGTTCCTCGTGCCCGACGGCGCGCGCGCCCCGAGCACGTAGACTTCCGCGCCGCGTCAGCGGGCCCGGGGGCCGCGGCCCGCGTGCCGTGCGCGCCGGGGTGCGAACGCGACCGCGCCCGTACCCGGCGTCCCCGCGACGTGCGCCCCCGGTTCGCCGGCGGCCGTCCGCAGCTCGGCGGGAGGGACCAGGTGGACGGCGACGGTCGTGCCCGGCCGGGCGTCCAGCCCGCCCGAGCGCACCAACGAGCGCAGCGCGCCGATCCCGGCGGCGCACGCGCGCCCGGTCGTGAGGTCCTCGGCGACGCAGAGGAGCACGTCCCCGGCCGCAGCGGGGACCCGCACGTCCTCGGCCGCCCCGTCGGGGAGTGCGCGACCGTGCCGCAGGTCGAGGTCCGGGACGAGCAGGCGCGCGATGTCGGGCGGCAGGCCCTGCGCGGGCGCGGGGGGCAGCGCAAGCACGGCGGCGCGGCGGGCCGTCACGACCCGGTGCGGCACGGAGGCCTCGGTCGCGACGTCGCCCAGCGCGGCCAGGTGGCCTCGCCCTGCCCGGCACAGCCACAGGTCGAGCGCGTCGGTCGCCCAGCCGGGGTGGGTGATCGTCGCCAGGTGCAGTGCGAGGGTCGCCGTCGCGGCGGTGCGCAGGGTCGCGAGGTGATCACCGTCGTCGGCCACGACGAGCGCCTGCACCCACGTGTCCGTAGAGGAGGAGCTGCCGCGGGCGACGGGGAGGAACGGGTGCGTGGGCTGGGCGCGGGGGACCCGCTCCCCTGTCGGCTCTGATGCGGTGGTCGGTGTCGTGGCAGATCTGGCCGCCGAACGCCGTTGCCGCCGTGTGCGGAGCAGGTCGGTCATGTCGCCTCCCGGGTCGCGTCTCGCACGGGCCGCCGTCCCGGCCCGGCCATCGACGTCCCGCCATCGTGACCCGGGGACCTGCTCCCGACCTGTGCACACGCGCCAGAGTCACACGTTCTCCACCAGGGTTCCTCGCGACCTCCGTCGCACGGGTGGGAAGTGCGACGGCGCGCGGCGGGGCACTCAGCCCGGGGTGTTGAGGACGGTCGCGACGACGACGATGATCCCGCCCCAGATCGCCAGTCCGCCGCCGCACCCGATGGCCATACCCTCGGCCCCGGTCGACCCGTGCCGACGTGCGCGCCGGACCACCGTGATCGCCACGGTGGCACCGATCACGAGAAGCGCCCACCCCACGACAACCCACACCATGGGAGAAGGGTCACACAATAGAAGAAAATCTGCATTTCGGACGAGCGTCCAACTTCACGGAGGTCCGATCCCCTGACGGCGGACTGCCTCGTCCGCGCAGGTCAGGACCCCACGGTGACACATCGGCAGCGCCCGGCCCAAACGGACTGGCGTCCAGGTCGGAAAAGTCACCCGCTCAGCGGGCCCGGCGAGGACGTCTCGACGCGGGCGGCAGGAGGACGACGCTCGGCCCGGACCCGGACGGGCCGACCACGGGCGGGGCGTGGTGGGCGGTCTCGACGTGCTCGAGGTACGCGCGCACGACGTCGCGCGGGGGGACGACGTGGACGGCGACGACGACATCCGCCGACCAGGCATCGAGCTCGTCGGACGGCACGACGCTCGCCCACGCCGAGGCTGCCTGGACGGCGGCGCGGACGGCGGCCGTCGTGCTCAGCTCGGTGCTGACCACGAGCGCGAGCCCACGGTCCGTGGGGACGAGCCCGTGCCGCGGCCGGGTGATCTCGCCCGACGGCAGGGACACCAGGGGCTCCGGCAGCAGCTCCGGGCGCGCAGGTGCGAGCACGAGCGCCCTTCCCGAGGGGGTGCGGCCGTAGCCGCGCGGGGCGTCGTGCTGCGCCGCGAGGCGGGCGACGCCGTCCAGCGCGCGAGGTGCGGCCCGCAGGACCGACACGGCGCGGCGGTGGCGCCACGGCTCCCACGCGGGATGGGCGCCATGACCTCGGACCGCTCGGACGGCCGCCGTGCAGGCCGCGGCGACCGAGCCCTCGTGCCCGCCCGCGTCGTCCAGCACCAGGGGCACCACCCACGACGGGCCCGTCGCGACCGACGACGGCGGAGCTCCGACGCGTCGAGACTCGCTCCAGGCCCATCGGGTCACGCCCTGCACCACCATGGCCGCAAGAGTACGTGCCAGGCCGAGCCGTGTGGCTGCCCGGACGTGAGGATCTCGTGAGAACCGCACACGGACGCCCTGCTCGACCCATCGCTTCGTCCTCGCCCGCGACGTGCCCGATCGCGGATCAGCGACCCGCCCGGACCCCCGGCGACGCGTCGTGACCTGCGAGGCCACGAGAGCTGCCGCGACACCGAGCATCACCATGCTGGCGACGGCCTGGACGACGCCGGTGCCCTCGTAGAACGCCGCGCTCGCCGAGGTCGAGCCGAGCGAGTAGTACGTCGCGACGACCTCGGCGCCCCCACCGGGAAGCAGCGTCACGTGCTCCAGGCCGACGGCCTTGAACACGTGGTCGATCACCCCGTCGACGATGCCGAACCAGAAGAACATCAGGGCGACGAGCGCACCGAGGAGTCCGGTGGCGAGGAGGCTGCCCCGCGCGCGCATCCAGAGCAGGAGCAGGATCGGGAGCGCGACGAGCAGCAGGCCGGGGACGATGAGCTCCGGACCGAGCCGGAAGACGTGGTGGATGGTCACGAGTGCGGTGGTCGCCGTGGTGCTCCACAGGGTCGGCCACCAGAATCGAGGTGCAGGTGAGTTCACGAGATCTGTCTCCGCTCATTGTTGTACAGTGCAACTGTCACCGCGAAGAGTATCCGTCATGGTTGCATGGAACAACTATTGAAGGAGGCGTATGCACACCGAGATGTTGCACCAGCTCGACCAGGGACTGCGTCGGCTGGTGCAGTTCCGCGGGCTGCTCGACTCCTCGGGGGTCTCGGCCGGCGTGGACGCCTCGGTGTCCGAGGCGCTGGCCCTCACCCGGCTCCAGGAGCGGCCGCTGAGCCAGCACGAGCTCGGGCAGCTCCTCGGGCTCGAGAAGAGCACCATCAGCCGCTTGGTCGACGGTCTGCACACCAAGGGGTGGGTCAGCAGGTCACCGGCCCCGGAGAACCGCCGGATCAAGATCGTCGCCCTGACCGCCGCAGGCCAGGCCGCCGCGGCCACGGTCGAGCAGGCCATGCTCGACCGACACCGCCGAATGCTCGACAGGCTCAGCGCACGGGAGCAGGAAGCGCTGGCGATCGCGCTCCCCGCACTCCTGCGATCACTGGCGGAGGACGACGACTGACGTCACGTCGACCTGGGCATCAGGTCGCACCGACCCCGTCGGGGCCGTGATCGCGTGGAACTTCTCCGTCGCGATGAACGTTCGGTCGCCTGACCCGTGGATCGCTTCTCTTGCGATGACATTCGTGGAGTCCGGTGGTCGTTTGCGAACCGACCGCCGCCCCCGGCGACCCGGGCCGGGGGAGCTGCTCCACGGATTGCTGCAGGATCCGTCGGGCCGAGAACGACGAAGCCCCCGAACCGTTGCGGTTCGGGGGCTTCTGCTGTGCGCCCGGAGGGATTCGAACCCCCAACCTTCTGATCCGTAGTCAGATGCTCTATCCGTTGAGCTACGGGCGCTGGTCCTGCGATGGCCGCCGATCACTCACCGGCCGTCGAGAAGACTACCGTGTCCGCGCCGCCAACCCAAACCGATAGGCGTGACGCCCACCACCTACGCCGCTGGGTGCACACGGCGCTCCACCCAGGGGCGGAGCCGACGTCGGGCAGGTCCAGACCACGGCCCGACGCGCCACCCCGCCTTCCCGGGACAGGCTGGACACATGACGCCCACCACCGCTCCCCCACCCCCGCAGCACTCCGCGCTCGTCGCGTCCGGCCTGACGAAGGTCTACGGCACGGGTCCGACCGCGACCCACGCGCTCGCCGGGGTGAGCCTCACGGTGGCGCCCGGCGAGTCGGTCGCGATCATGGGCCCGTCCGGGTCCGGCAAGACGACGCTCCTGCACTGCCTCGCCGGCATCGTCACGCCCACGTCCGGCACGGTCGCGTGGCGCGGTACCGACATCACGACCCTCGGCGAGACCCGTCGCACGGCGTTGCGCCGCCAGGACTTCGGCTTCGTGTTCCAGTCGGGCCAGCTCCTGCCCGAGCTGCCGGCCGTCGAGAACGCAGCGCTGCCGCTCATGCTGGGCGGCACGTCCCGCCAGGAGGCGACCCGGGCCGCCGCCGGCTGGCTCGCGCACCTCGGCCTCGCGGGGATGGAAGACCGCCGACCCGGCGAGCTCTCGGGCGGCCAGGCGCAGCGCGTAGCGATCGCGCGGGCGCTGGTCGGCTCTCCCGGCGTCGTGTTCGCCGACGAGCCCACCGGGGCGCTCGACCAGGCCACCGGCAACGAGGTCCTCTCGGTGCTCACCACCGCGGCGAGGTCGTCCGGTGCCGCGCTCGTGATCGTCACGCACGACGCCGGCGTCGCCCGGCACTGCTCGCGCACCGTCACGATGCGCGACGGCCTCGTCGCGGGCGAGTACCACGCACCCGGCACCAGCAACCGGGAGGTCGCCCGATGAGAACCCTCGACCTGTGGTGGCTGCTGCGCCGCCGGAGCGCGGACGCCCGCGACCCGCAGAAGCTGACCAGCGTCCTGGCCGTCGTCGCGTTCGCCGTCACCACCGCCGTCCTGCTGGTGGTGATCGGCGGCTTCGGGGCGTTCCTCGCGCGCGCCGGCGGCGTCGACGGGATGACCGAGGGCCTCAGCGGCACCTACACGGACAACGCCACCCAGTACCCGATGTTCGCCGCCATCGCCGCGCTGCTACTCCTCGTCCCGCTCATCACCCTCGGGGGCGCGGCCGCACGGCTCGCCGTGGCACGCCGCGACGCCCGGCTCGCGTCCCTGCGCCTGGCCGGCGCCACGACCCGCCAGGTCGCGACCCTCACGGTGCTCGACGCCAGCGCTCAGGCGCTCACGGGCGCGCTCGCCGGCATCGCGGGGTACGGCGCGCTCCTGCCGCTCGTCGCCCGGCTGCGCTTCCAGGGGCGCACCTTCGACCTCGGGGAGCTGTGGGTCGGCGTCCCCACCCTGCTCCTCGCGGCGCTGGGTGTCGTGCTCGTCGCGCTGGTCTCCGCCATGGCCTCCCTGCGCCGGGTGGCCATCACCCCGCTCGGGGTCGCCGCACGCGTCACACCCCCGGGGATGAAGGCGCTGAGGCTCCTGACGATCGGCGTCGCCTTCGTGGCGATGATCGTCGCCACGAACGTGTCGTTCGGCTCCAGCGCGGTCGCGATCACCGTGCTCGTGATGATCCTCGTCATCGGGTTCGCGACCCTCAACGTCGTCGGACCGTTCGTCATCTGGCTGATCGGCAAGATCGCCGCGCGCCGGGCTCGTCGCGTCCCCACGCTGCTCGCCGGCCGGCGCATCGTCGACAGCCCCAAGACCGCGTGGCGGTCCGTCGGCGGTGTCGCGCTCGCGACCTTCATCGCCGGTCTCACGAGCATCTTCGCGCTGTTCGACCCGGGAACGGGCGGCGACCCCGCCGAGATCGAGCTCCTCACCGACGTGAAGACCGGCGGGTTCCTCACGCTCGCGATCGCCGGCGTGCTCGCAGCCGTCTCGACGGGTGTGATGCAGGCCGGTCGGGTGATCGACCAGCGGGGCGAGTACCGCACCCTCGTCCTCGCCGGCACGGACGCCGCTACGCTCCACGCGGCACGCATGCGCGAGACCGTCATCCCGCTCGCCACGAGCGTCGGGGTCTCGACCGCCGCCGTGCTGATGTTCATGGTCCCGGTGCTCGGGTTCAGCACGTTCCAGAACGTCGGCGTCGTCGTCCAGTTCCTCCTGAGCGTCGCCGCCGCGACGGGCCTGGTGCTCGCCGGCGCGGCGTCTTCACGGTTCGTGGTGCGCTCGGTGGTCGAGCAACCGGCCTGAACGGAGAGGTTGTCGGGCAACAGAAAAGGCCCCGGGCTCTGCGCGGCCGGGACCTTCCTGAGCGGAGACGGAGGGATTTGAACCCTCGAACGGGTTGCCCCGTTACCACCTTAGCAGGGTGGCGCACTAGACCTGACTATGCGACGTCTCCTCGCGCAGCGGCTCGAACGAGTCCCAACCTACGGCGCTTCGACAGGGTACCCGTCCATCGGCGCGCGGAGCAAAAGCGCTCGGACGTCAGCGCTCAAAGGTCCATGTCCGGTCGGTGAGCATCCGGGCCACGGCGAGGCCGATCGACAGCGCGACGATGACCAGGCCGGCGTCCACCGCGTACCCCAGGGCCTGTGCCGTCTCGCCGCTGTTGAACTCGTACACCGCCCGGTAGGCGGTGACGCCCGGCACCATGATGACGACGGCGGGCACCGACACCGTGATACGAGGCACCCGCAGCGCGGGCGCGACCAGCGCGGTGAGCAGACCCACGGCGAGCGCGGCCGCCGCCGCGGCGGCCTGCGGGACCAGACCGACGTCGAGCAGGGCGAGGCGCCCGACGTTCGCCAGCATCCCGACGCCCGCCGCACCGAGCGCCATCCGCCAGGGGCTGTTGAACATGAGCGCGAAGCCCAGCACCCCGACGAGGCTCGCGACCGCACGCAGCGCCAGCAGGAGCGTCTCGTCGAGGACGGGCGGTGGCGGCGGGTCCGGTTGCAACCCCGCGACCGCGGAGACCGCCCACACCGCCAGCGCCGCCGACGCGAGGATCATCAGCGCGTAGGTCAGGCGTGCGATGCCCGCCGAGAAGTCGAGCTTCGCGAGGTCCAGGGCTCCTGTCACCAGGGCGAAGCCCGGGACGAGGAACAGGACCGCGGAGACGTAGCCCGCCTCGTGACCGCCCTCGACGCCGGCGAGCTCGCCCAGGCCGAGCACCACCAGCAGGTACACGATGCTCGCGACGGCCGCGGCGAGCATCGTCACCCCGAACTGGTTGATGCCCCGGTGCATCATGGTCCGGCGCACCATCTGGCCGAGTCCCGCCGCGACGAGCACGGCACCGCACTCCACGACGCCACCGTTGTTGAGGAACGCGAACGCCGCGCAGGCCAGTGCGGCCCACAAGGCGTTCAGCAGGACCCCGTAGAGCGGGGGGCGCGCAGCGATGTCGTCCAGCGCCGCGTCCACGTCCCGAGAGGACGCGCGTGCCGGCAGGCTCGACGCGAGCAGCTCGAGGCGGGCGAGCCGGTCGGCGTTGATCCCGACATTGCGCACCTCCGCGACCTCGGTACGGAAGATCGGCCCCCGGTAGGACGTCGCGGTGATCTCCGTGAGGGTCACGTGCGCGGCGATCCGATCGAGGCCCAACGCCCTGCCAGTCCGCGCCATGTGGGACTTCACGCGGTAGGAGCCCGTACCCGCCGAGAGCGCCAACCTCCCGATCCGCAGCACCGTGCCCGACTGTCGGATGAGCTCGACCGGCTCCAGCGCGGACTCGTCAGGGCCGCGCCCCCTCTCGCTTCCCTGGGTGCTCACGGGTCCATGATCCCGGTCCCCCGCCCGTTCCACCACGGACCGAGGGCCCGACGTCGTCAGGTGCTCAGTCCCGCGGGCCCGTCTCCGGGGACCTCGACGACGGTGAGCGAGCCCCGCACCACGAACAAGAGCCCGGCCGATGGCCGAGCTCTCGTCAGTATCACCGATGACACCGGGCATCGCGTGGCGATGCCTCGACCTCATCTCACGGCGGAGGGCGAGGGATTCGAACCCCCGGTGCGTTGCCGCACAACGGTTTTCAAGACCGTCACATTAGGCCGCTCTGTCAGCCCTCCCGGCCGGACCGCGACGTGACGCAGCCGGCTCCGTCGCACATTCTGGCACGCGGCGGACGGTGTGTGCGACGAGACCTCAGGCGGCGCCGGAGCGCAGCTGACGCATCGCGAGCTGCACGAGCGAGATGAGCGTCTGCTTCGTCGCCGCGCGCGACCGTGCGTCCGTGTACAGCATGGGCACGTGCGCGGGAATCTGCAAAGCCTCGCGGACGTCGTCCAGCTTGTGCTTGGCGACGCCGTCGAAGCAGTTCACCCCGACCACGAACGGGATGTTGCGCGACTCGAAGTAGTCGATGGCCGGGAAGCACTGCTCGAGGCGATCGGTGTCCACGAGCACGACGGCACCGATGGCACCGCGCACCAGGTCGTCCCACATGAACAGGAAGCGGTCCTGCCCCGGGGTGCCGAACAGGTAGAGCCACAGCGAACCCGGGAGCTCGATCCGGCCGAAGTCCATCGCGACCGTCGTGGTGGTCTTGCGGTCGGACACTCCGCCGGCGTCGTCGACGCCCACCGAGTGCTCCGTCATGGCGGCCTCGGTGTTCAGCGGCTCGATGTCCGAGATGGAGCCGATGAAGGTCGTCTTGCCGACCGCGAAACCACCGGCGACGACGATCTTCACGACGGTCGGCGCCGTGCGGGGCTGGCCGGGTGCCGGCTGCGCGGACGCGGGCCGCTGCACGGCGACCGGCGCGGCCGTCACCGGCTGCTGCGGCGTCGGCTGCTGCGCCTGCTGAGCAGGAACGCCCTGGGGGTACTGCTGCGGCCGTGCCGGCGCCTGTTGGGGTGTCGGCTGCTGGGCTTGCTGGGGTGCCTGCTGCTGCGCCTGGGGCGGCTGCTGTGCACCGCCGCCGAGAACGCTGCTCTGCCGCGCCATCGGCGCACCAGGGCCGTTGGGCACCGAGTGGATCACCCCGGGCGCCTGGCCAGCGTTCCGCGGCTGACCGGTCGCACCGTCAGAGGGTGGAAATGCCATTGAGAACACTCTCCAAGACGCTCAGGGACAGACCCGAGTTGCTGCTGCCATGTCCGGTGTGGACGTTCAGCGGGGTCGAGGTGTGCACGGTCAGGTAGTTGTCGTCCGCGAGGTCCGCGACCAGGATCCGCGTCACACCGAGCGGCAGGCGCAGCAGCGCCGACAGCTCCGCGATCGAGACGTACGTGTGCGCGGCATGCTGGAGGATGGCCCGCTTCTCGGGCGGTAGCCCGAAGCTGTTCACGGCACCCGGCATGACCTCGACGAGGGCCTCGAGCGGCAGGTCGGACGTCGCCGAGCGCACACGTCCGCCGGTGACCGCGTAGGGGCGCACCGTCGACGCCTCGTACGAGTCAGCGCTGTGTGCACCCAGGCTGCCAAAAGGAGCGTTCGTCATCGATCAGACCTCATCCCACCGGGGCTCGTGTTGCTCCGTCAACAGGCAGGCTACCGCGCATCTCCGAGATCAACTGAGGCGTCAGTGTCGCCTCGGTCCGGGAGACGAGCAGAGCCATCTCGTAGCCGATCAGGCCGATGTCGCAGTTCGCCTCGGCGACCACGCCCAGCACCGACCCGTTCGAGACGTTCATGAGGAACAGGAAGCCGTTGTCCATCTCGATGATGGACTGACGGACGTTCCCGCCGTTGAGGTGCCGGGCGGCGCCTCGGGTGAGGCTCGACATCCCGGAGACGATCGCGGCGAGCTGGTCACCGCTCGTGCGATCGAGCTGGTCGGACATCGCCATGAGCAGGCCGTCCGCCGACACCACCAGGGTGTGTCGACTTCCCGGCACCGTGCGCACGAAGTTGTCGAGCAGCCACCCGAAATTGGTTGCTTCGGTGCTGAGCGCGTTCACACTTCCTCCTAGTCAGTTGCCGCAGTTGGCGAGTTGTTCGTTCACCGCGACTGCGGCGCTGAGTCAGGGACATGATCCACGGTCTGGGTGTCCCACGTCGAGCCCGTCTCGTCGCCGGCCTCGACACGACCGCGGGCGGTCGCGGACTGGTACGCCGCGAGACGTGCCCGCAGCTGCTCCGGGTCGCGATCGATGCGCGCCGTGAAGCGGTCGACGTAGTCGTCGCTCGGCCCGCTGCGAGCTCTCCGCGCCAGGCCGCCGCCGGCCGTGGCAATCGTCTCGGGCCGGTACGAGTGGTTCTGGTCGCCCAACGTCGAGTCCTGGAGGTCGTCGGTGCTGCTCAGCAGGGTGGACATCTCCTCGTACAGGACGGCGGACGCCATCCAGTCCGAGCGCGCCTCGACCGAGTCGGAGACGTAGGTAGGGTCGAGCGGCTGCAGCCCGTCGCGCGGCTGGCGACGGGCCAGCGGAGCCGAGCCACCGGCGAGGTCCGGAGCCGGGGCGCCTGGCTCGGCAGGTGCAGCAGCCGGAGCCCGGGTCGCAGCGTCTGCGTTCCCCGAGCCCCCGGAACCCAGGAAGGCGTCGTAAGGGTTCGGCTGCTGCTGCCCGACGGAGCCCGGTCGTCGCGGCTCCCACGGCTGCCCGTTCGAGGCGGGCGCAGGGGTCTGTGCACTGCGCTCGACGGGCGCGGCAGGCACGTCGGCGGGAGTGTCCGGCGGCGCGAACTGCGGCGAGTACGCCTCGGTCGGCGGCGCGAAGGTCCTCGGCGCGGTCGAGAACGCACTCGCCCGTGCCGGGCCGGCCGTGGGTGCCTGCGCAGCGGGCGCCGCTGCGGCAGGTGCTTGCGGGGCGGATGGCTGCTGCACGGGTGCCTGCGGTGCGTAGGGCTGCCCGGCCGGCGGGCGAGGAGTCACCGTGGCCGGAGGAGCGCCGGGCTCGGTCCGGGTCGCGACCGGGCGGGCGCGACGCCCGAACAGCCCGCGCTTGCGGGTCGCGCTCTCCCGCAGGGACCTACGGGTCGGCAGGTCCGCCATCAGCTCCTCGAACTTCGGGAGCGCCTCGAACGTCAGTTCCTCGGGGATCTCCTCACGAGCGGGCTCCTGAGGAGCGGCCGTCTCGTGAGCCACCTCGGGCACGGACGACTGCTGGGCGTGCGGGACACCCTGTGCCGGCGTCGCGGTCGGCGCCGCCTGCTCGCGAGGGGACGCGTCGGCATCGTAGGCCGCCGTGTCCGGAACACCGCTCACGAGGTCGTCGTAGCCTCCCGGCGCCTGCTCCGGCTGCCAGCCGACCTGCTCCGCGGGCTGCCACCCGGCCTGCTCGGCCTGCGGTGCGGCGTGAGCGTTCTCCGTGGGGACGTACGCCTCGGGCGCGTACGCCTGCGGCTCGTACGACTCCTGCTGCGAGCCCTCCGGCGACGGCGCGACGGGCTCCATGGTCCGCGTGTCATCGTCCAGCGGCTGCGTGGCGGGGTACTGATCCGGCTCCACGGAAGCGTCACCCGAACCCTCGCCGTGCGCGGTCGCCGGGTCGGCGCCCTGTCCGAGCGGACCGCCGCTGCCGATCGAGAACGTCGGCGCCCACGAGTCGGAGTCCGGGACGAAGTCCGGGACGACGATGTCGGAGGCGCCCACCTCGGGTGCCGCCTCAAGCTCGACCGGGTTCGCCGCCGGGGCGTCCAGGTCGGCGAGCGACCGGAAGCTCGAGAACAAGGCGCTGCGCGTGCTGACGTCCAGCACCGGGATCTCGCTCGACTCCGGGGCCGGCGGCAGAGTCGGCGCCGCGGCGCTGTCGGCCTCGGCCGGGCGTCGACGGCTCGGGAGCGCGCGGTTCGGGAGCGCGGGGTCGGCGGGGGTGACGTCCTCGGGCGGGGTCCACGCGTCGTCGGCCACCGGAAGGTCGGCGGGGAGCGACGGCGTCGCGAGAGGCGGGAGGACGATCGCCCCGGTCTGCGGACCCTGGGCGAACGACGCGCTCGGGGCCGAGCCTGCCGGGTCCACACCGCGCGAGCGACGGCGCGGCATGCCTGTCTGCGTCGTACCGTCCGTGAGCGCGTCGAGGTCGACCGGCACGGCGACGGGCGCCTCGGGCTCCACCACGGGCGTCGTGGCCGTCGGCGGACCTGCCACCGGAGCGGGGGCGGGCGCGGGCGCGGCGCCACGCTGCTGGACGGCCGACTGCGTCGCGGTCTCCAGCGGGTCGGTCGGCTGTGGGAGCGGCACGTTGGAGTCGGGGACGAACAGCGCGGCGGGGAAGTTGACCGTGACCTCGGTTCCGGTGCCGTCGGAGCCGGCGGTGAAGACCACGTTCGCCCCGAGACGCTCGGCCAGTCGACCGACCACGTAGAGCCCGAGGCGCTGCGCACCGACGATCTCGGAGGCTGCGTGCGTCGCGACCTTCCGGTTGGCGTCCACGATCTCCTCGGCGGTCATCCCGAGGCCGTGGTCGCGCACGACCACCTTCACGTAGCGGTCGTCGCGGGCCGTGGAGACCTCGACCGGGGTGTGCGGCTCGGAGAACATCGTCGCGTTCTCGAGGAGCTCGGCGATGAGGTGCGCGGCGTTCAGGGCGTTGTGCCCGAGCATCAGCGGGTCGATGGCCAGGTTCAGACGGACCCGGTCGTACAGCTCGATCTCGGAGGACGCCGTACGGATGACGTCCGAGGCCGGCATGGGCTGGCGGACACGACGACCCGAGTCGATCCCCGCGAGGACCAGCAGCGACTCCGCGTTGCGTCGCATCCGGGTCGCGAGGTGGTCGAGGCGGAAGAGGTTCGACAGGGTGTTCGGGTCTTCCTCGGACCGCTCGAGGTCGTCGAGGAACGCGAGCTGGCGGTTGAGGAGCACCTGGTCGCGGCGGGCGACGTTGACGAACATCTCGGCGATCGAGCCACGCAGAGCGGCCTGCTCGCGGGCGACCTGGATGGTCGTGGTGTTCACGTCGTTGAACGCGGCCGCGAGCTGGCCGACCTCGTCGTTGGACTCGACGGTGATCGGGGCCAGGCTGATGCCCGGTCCCTGACCCGGCACGGCGACCTGCTCGACGAGCTTCGGGAGCTCCTGCCGGACGTCGGCCGCGGCGCTCGTCAGACGACGCAGCGGGTTCACGATGCCGCGCGAGATCAGACCCGCGATGACGACGGACGCGACGACCGCCAGCAGGGTGAAGATGATCGTCAGGGCGGTCCGGGTGACCTCGGCGGAGGCCACCTCCGAGACACGCTCCACCGACGCCTGGCGGATCGTGTCGCGGACCGGGGTGACCTCGTTGAGGTACTCGGTCGCGGTCTCGTCCCACGCGTCCCGGTTGGTGGCGGGCACCGCCTGCGGTGCCTGGCTGCCGATGTTGGTGCGGACCGTCGTGTAGCTGGCGGGCGGCAGGGGCAGACGTGCGTCCTCGAGCCGCAGCGCCTCGACCGCCAGCCGCGCGTCGTTGTTCAGCTCGTAGCCGCGCACGACCGTCGTCGCACCACGCAGCGACGAGGTCGGCGTGAGCTGGCCGCGCTGCGCCGAGGCCATGAGCAGCCCGTAGAACGGGCGCTCGAGCGCGAGCTGGTCCATCATGAGGTTCACGGAGGTGTACGTCGTCAGGTACTGCGCGACCTCACGGTTGCCGGACGTCTCCGCGAGGAGCTCCTGAACACGCAGTGCGTTCGTGATGAACTCGGAGTACCGCTGCGTGCTGGCGAGTTCCAGGCTCGACCGGTTGTCGATCTGGGTGCGCAGCACGTCGAGCTCGTCGACGTCCGCGAGCGTCCGGTCGAGCGCCTCACCGACGCGGGCGTCGAGCGCGGACGTGTCCAGGTCCCGGAAGCGCCGGTCACGCTGGGCGAGCGCCTGGTCGGTGGCGGCACGCGCCTCGACGACCAGGTCGTCGGCACCGTCGACGTTCGACGCCGCCAGCATCGACGCGCCACGCTCCGCGGCGAGAGCCCTGCCCGCGGTGTCCTGCACGGCCAGGGCCTCCACGAGGGAGCTCACCTGGTTCGCGACCCGGGCGTCGTTGATCGCCTGCGCGGAGATGATCGCGGCGGCGACGAAGAGGACGAGGACGGGCACGGCGAGAGCCGCAAGGATCTTCCCGCGAACGCTCAACCTGCGGAGCATACGTACCTCTCTCCATCACCCTGATCAGATCCAGAGGCCGCTCGGGAGCCGGTCGTGTGCGACCTCGCTCCCGCGACGACCCCCGGTGTGCGTACTAACTATCGGTGCACTTCCCGTGCAGACCTAATTCGTCAGCCCCCCGCGACCCCCGGCGACGTAGTCTCGTGGACGTGCGAGCCGTCACGATATCCGCCCCAGGTGGCCCTGAGAAACTAGCCGTTTCCACGCTCGATGACCAGACCCCCCTGCCCGGCGAGGTCGTCATCGACGTCGTTTCGGCTGGCGTGAACCGTGCTGACCTGCTACAACGCGCCGGCCACTACCCTCCGCCGCCGGGTGCACCCGAGTGGCCCGGTCTCGAGGTCGCGGGGACGGTCCGGGCGGTCGCGACCGGTCTCACTGGGTGGGACGTCGGTGACCGGGTGGTCGCCCTTCTCGACGGCGGCGGGTACGCCGAGCAGGTCCGCGTCGCCGCCACGCAGGTGCTCCCGGCGCCCGACGGCGTCGACCTCGTCGACGCGGCGGCGCTCCCCGAGGCCGTGTGCACGGCCTGGAGCAACCTGGTCGACGTCGGGCGGCTCGCCGCCGGCGAGTGGCTCCTCGTGCACGGCGGCTCGGGCGGGGTCGGGACGGTCGCCACGCAGCTCGGCGCCGCCCTGGGAGCGCACGTCGCCGTCACGGCGGGCGGCCCCGAGCGCGTCGCACGGTGCCGCGCCCTGGGCGCCGAGCTCGCCGTCGACCACCGGGACGAGGACTTCGTCGCCGCCGTCCGCGAGGCGTCGGGCGGGCAGGGTGCGGACGTGGTGCTCGACGTCGTCGGCGCGGCCTACCTGCAGGACAACGTCCGCGTCCTGGCCACGGACGGCCGGCTCGTCGTGATCGGCCTGCAGAAGGGGCGGACGGGCGAGCTCGACCTGGGCGCCCTGCTCGCCAAGCGCGCGAGCGTGACCGGTACGACGCTGCGCTCCCGCCCCGCCGCCTGGAAGGCGCGGCTGGTGCGCGACGTGCTCGCGCACGCGTGGCCGCTCGTGGAGGACGGCCGCGTGCGCCCCGTGGTGCACGCGCGGCTCCCGCTCGACGAGGCGGCCGAGGCCCACCGGCTGCTCGACTCGGGCGAGGTGTTCGGCAAGGTGCTGCTCGTGCCGTGAGCCGCAGCGTCGCGCCCGGTCGCGGATGACGACAGACTGGGCACATGGCGGAGAACGACAGCACGGACGACCTGACGGACGACCGCACCGACGAGACGGCCGGTGAGGTCGCGGCGACGTCGCGCGGCCCGGAGAGCGCCATCGAGGAGCCGGCGAAGGTCATGCGCATCGGCGGCATGATCAAGCGGCTCCTCGAGGAGGTGCGCGACGCCCCGCTCGACGAGGCCGCGCGGGAGCGGCTCGCCGAGATCCACGAGCGTTCGCTCCGGGAGCTCGAAGAAGGGCTCTCCCCCGAGCTCGTCGCCGAGCTGCACCGCATCACGCTGCCGTTCGGCGACGACACCGTCCCGTCCGACGCCGAGCTGCGGGTCGCGCAGGCGCAGCTCGTGGGCTGGCTGGAGGGCCTGTTCCACGGCATCCAGACGGCGCTCGTCGCGCAGCAGATGGCGGCGCAGGCCCAGCTCACGCAGATCCGGCGGGCGCTGCCGGCCGGGTCCTTGCCACCGGACGCGCACCCCTCCGCGGGGCACGGTGCACCCGGCGCACAGGGCCAGGACGGCCAGGACGGGCGCCCGACGCCCGGCCAGTACCTCTGATCTGCCGTCGCCCGACCTTCGCCCGGCACCACCCGGCACTCGGCCGACCCGCAGGTCAGACGGGTGGCGGGTCCGCGCGTCGTGCCGTCATCGCGATCGCGCCGGAGACGAGCAGCAGGCCCACGACCTCCGGCAGGGTCGGGATCTCGCGCAGGACGACCGCGCCGATGGCCGTGGCCGTCGCCGGCAGGAGCGCGAGCAGCACGGAGAAGGTCGCGGCACTCACCCGCCGGAGGATCACCTGCTCCATGCCGTACGGGACCACCGAGGAGAACAGGCCGATCGCGACGAGGGCGAGCAGCAGCCGCCAGTCACCCCACACCGCGCCGGTCGACGGCGCGAAGAACGGCGCGAGCACGAGCGCACCCGCGGCCATGGCGACCGCGAGCGACGTCACGCCCGACCCGCCGAGGGCGACGCGCCGCCCCAGGAGGATGTAGGCCGCCCAGCAGGCGGCGGCGACCCCGATCGCGACGAGCCCGACGACCGCGTCCTCGCGCGGCAGGTCGGACGTCAGCGTGACACCCGCCAGCAGCACGACGCCGCACGCCGCCACGGCGATGCCGCCGCGCTCGCGCCACCCGCGGCCGGTGATCGCGGCGACCGCGACCGGTCCGAGGAACTCGATCGCGACGGCCGTGCCGAGGGGCAGGTGGTCGATCGCGACGTAGAACGCGACGTTCATCGCGGCCAGCGCCACCCCGAACACGACCACCCACGCCAGCTCGCGCCGCGCCCACCGACGACGCCAGGGCCGCCGCCACGCGAGGAGCAGGGCCGCCGCGAAGAGGATGCGCAGCCAGCCCACCTCCGGCGCCCCGACGACGGCGAAGAGTCCCACCGCGATCGCGGCACCGAGGTACTGGGTCAGTCCGGAGGCGACGAACAGCAGAGGCGGCGGGACACGGTCCAGCACCTGTCCAGGTCTCGACGGCACCCGTCGACTCTAGAGCCGCTGCCTCGACGACCGGACCCGACCCGCCCGGCCGAGCATGTGGCTGTGGCCCGTCAGGAGCTCCTGACGGGCCACAGCCACCTGGTCGACGGGTGGAAGTGCGGCGGGGTCAGCCCTTGACCGAGCCCGCCAGGAGCCCGCGGACGAAGTACCGCTGCAGCGCCAGGAAGACGACCAGCGGCACGATCATGGAGATGAACGCTCCGGCCGTCAGCAGGTGCCAGTCACCACCGCGTGATCCGGCCAGGTCCGCCACGGCCACCGTCAGCGGCCGCGAGTCCGGGTTCGCGAACGTCAGACCGACCAGCAGGTCGTTCCACACCCAGAGGAACTGGAAGATCGCGAAGGACGCGATGGCCGGGACGAGAAGCGGCAGGAGCACACGGAAGAAGATCTTCACGTGCCCGGCACCGTCGACCCGCGCCGCCTCGACGAGCGACGGCGGGATGTCCTTCATGAAGTTGTGGAGCAGGAAGATCGCGAGCGGCAACGCGAAGATCGAGTGCGAGAGCCACACCGTCCAGAACGTGCCGGCGATGTCCCACTGCACGTACTGCCGCAGCAGCGGGATCAGGGTGATCTGGATCGGCACGATCTGCAGCGCGAAGACCGCCACGAACAGGATGCTGCGGCCCTTGAAGTCGATCCACGCGAACGCGTAGGAGGCGAGCAGCGCGAGCGTGATCGGGATGACGACCGCGGGGAGCGTGATGACGATCGAGTTGACGAAGTACGTCGCCAGGTTCGCCGAGCTGCCGTAGAGAGCCTGCTCGTAGTTGCTCAGGGTGAACTCGGGATCGCGCAGCGTCGTCCACCATCCGCTGCTGAGGATGTCGATCTGGGGACGGAACGACGTCACGAGCAGGCCGACGGTGGGAACGGTCCAGAGGATCGCGAGCAGGATCGCGATACCGGATGCCCACGGCGAGCTGAGCTTGCCCTTGGCGGCGATCGCGCGCTTCTCCAGACGGCTGAGCTTCTTGACCGGACGGGGGCCGCCGGACGCGCCCTGGGTGGTGAGGGAGTCCTCGCTCGCGATCGGGGGGGTCGGTGTGCTGGTCATCGGATCTCCTCCGAGATGCGGAGCTGGCGCACGTTGTAGATCACCAGCGGGATGACGAGGACGAAGAGGATGACCGCGAGGGCCGCTCCGAGCCCGATGTTGTTCATCCGGAAGCTCTGCGTGTAGAACTCGTTCGCCACCACCGAGGTCCCGAACTGACCACCGGTCATCGTGCGCACGATGTCGAAGACCTTCAGCGTCCCCATGGCGATCGTGGTGAGGACGACGATCAAGGCGGGTCGGATGCTCGGGACCGTGATGAAGCGGAACATCTGCACACCCTTGAGCCCGTCGAGCCGTGCCGCCTCGACGATGTCGTCAGGGATGGCCTTGATCGCGGCCGAGAGGATCGTCATCGCGAAACCGGTCTGGATCCAGATCATCACGGCGATGAGGAAGAACGTGTTGGCAGGCTGGCCGATGAGGAACTGCTGGGGCTCGAACCCGAGCCACACCACGACCTGGTTGAGGAGACCGATCTGCTGGATGTTCCCCTGGTCCGGGCGGAACTCGTAGACGAACTTCCAGATGATCGACGCACCGACCATCGAGATCGCCATCGGGATGAAGATCAGTGCCTTGGCGAGCTTCTCGAAGCGCGTCCGGTCCACCAGGACCGCGTAGATCAGGCCGATGATCGTCGCGGCGACCGGGACGACGATGACCCAGATCGCGGTGTTGCGCAGGACGATCTGGAACTGGTCCTGCGTGAAGGCCTGGACGTAGTTGTCGAACCCGATGAACTCGACGCTGCGGTTGTCGAAGAACGACTGGTAGATCGTCCTGACACCGGGGATGACCAGACCGAACGTGATGAACAGGAGCGCCGGTCCCACGAACCCGAGGGTCACCAGCCAGCGGGGGACGCGTTTCGGCCGGTCGACCGCCACGAGGATCACGCCCATGACGATCACGAAGAGCGCGATCGCCAGGAACATCAGGCCGAACTTCTCCAGCGGAGTGTCGGCGTACTTCCACCAGTCCATCGGTCAGCCTCCGTACCGCCCGTCCACGACGACGGGCACTCGGTTCAACGTGAGGGGAAGGCCGGGGGCCCGCCGATCGGCGGGCCCCCGGTTCTATGCTCGTGCGACGATCACGGCCAGGATGCTTCGATCCGGTCGACGACCTCCTGCGTGCTGGAACCGGTCACCCAGTCCACCATCCCGGTCCAGAACGTCCCGGCACCGACCTCACCCGGCATGAGGTCGGACGCGTCGAAGCGGATGACCGCGTCGGGGTCCGCGAGGATCTCTGCCGAGAGCTGGTCGAACGTGGTCGCGAGGTTCTCCGGGTCGAGCCCGTTGTTCGCGCTGACCCAGCCACCCATGGGCGTCGTCAGGGCCTTGGCGTTCGCCCAGTCGGCGCTGGAGAGGTAGGTCTGGAAGGCCTGGACCTCGGGCCGGTCGTTGAACGCGCCGACGAACTCGCCGCCGCCGAGCACGGGGCGCACGTCGGTCTGGTTGGTCGGCAGGTAGAAGGCGAAGACGTCGCCGTCCTCGCCGACCTCCGTGCCCTCGGGCCACTGGGTCTGGTAGAAGTTCGCCGCGCGGTGCATCCAGCACTGGCCGGCGAGGATCGGCACACCACCGGCGGTCCACTCGGTCGTCGCGATGGAGTCGATGCCACCGAGACCGGCGTTCACGTACTCGTCGTTCTTCAGGATCTCGCCCGCGGTGTCGAATGCCTCGACGATCTGCGGGTCGTTGAACGGGATCTCGTGCGTGTACCACTGGTCGTAGACCTCAGGCCCGGCCGTGCGGAGCACGACGTCCTCGATCCAGTCCGTTCCGGGCCAGCCGGTCGCGTCGCCCGAGCCGAACCCGGCGCACCAGGGCATCTGCCCGTCGGCGACGATCTGGTCGGAGAGGTCGATCATCTCGTCCCAGGTCTGGGGGACCTCGTAGCCGGCGTCGGCGAACATCGACGGCGAGTACCAGACGTAGGACTTGACGTTCGACCCGAGGGGCGCCGCGTAGAAGGTGCCGTCGACCGTGCCGTAGTCCTTCCACGACTCGCTGAAGTACTCGTCCACGTTGGCCGCAGTCGCGTCCGGGGCCGGGACGATCGCGTCGAAGTCCTCGACGATCGTGCGCAGCAGACCCGGCTGCGGCAGGTAGGCGATGTCCGGCGCGTTGCCGGCCTGGATCCGCACGAGGAGCTGTGCCTCGAACTCGCGGGACCCTTCGTACTTCACCTCGACGCCGGTGCACTCCTCGAACGGGTCGTAGGAGTCCTCCTGCGTCTGCTGCTCCGGTTCGACGATCGAGGTGTAGACGTTCACCGTCGTGCCCTCGAGGTCCCCGAACTCGTCGTACGCCTCGCAGTCGATCGACGAGGCGGTCGGTTCGTCGTCTCCGCCGCCGCCCCCGCCGCCTTCGCCGTCGTCACCGCCACAGGCTGCCAGCGTCAGGGCGAGGGCCGCCCCTCCGGCGATCGCCGCATATGTCCGGCGCTTCGTCACTGTCATGGTCCTGGTCATGACCATCCCTCCACAACGTCGTGGTGCTGCCTCAATGGTGCGCACGGGACTCGCCCGGTGCTGCGAGTGCACGGCGTGCGCTCGCCCTACCGCTATGCAAGCGTTTACATCACGCGCGTGCAAGCGCAAACAGGGCGATATTCAGTAACGATTCCGTTACGCCGCCTCCGGCGCGCGCGGCGGGGCCGTGGACCCGCGGTCCACCAGCTCGGTCGGGTAGGTCAGGGAGGCCGGCACCGGAGCGCCGCTGATCATCTCCATGAGCAGCAGCGACGCGTCGGCCCCCTGCTGGTACGCGTCCTGCGCCATCGTGGTCAGCCCGACGAGCTCGGCGAGGTCGTGCCCGTCCACCCCGATGACCGACAGGTCACCCGGGACGTCGAGGCCCAGGTCCCGGGCCGCGAGCATCGCCCCCATCGCCATCTCGTCCGACGCCGCGAAGACCGCGGTCACGTCGGGGCGGCGCCGCAGCAGCCCCAGCGTGGACTCCCGCCCGCCCTGGACGTCGAAGTCACCGTTCACGACGAGCTCCGGGTCGGGCTCGATCCCGGCGTCCGCCAGCTCGAGCGTGTACCCGTGCGACCGCTCCGCCGGCGGGGACCAGGACGAGACGAGGTCCGGCACACCGGTCACGTGCCCGACGCACCGGTGGCCCAGGTCGAGCAGGTGGCGCGTCGCCTCACGACCGGTGCTGACGTCGTCGAGCCGTGCGGTCACCTGGTCCGCGGGCCCGGACCCGACGAACGCGAGCGGTCGCCCGAGGTCGACGAGCGAGCGGACCTCGTCGTCGTCCAGCGGCAGCCCCACCACGAGGGTGCCGTCCACCCGGTGCCGCAGGACGTTCGGGTCGACGCGCCGGCGGGTCGCGGACTGCTTCACCTCGAACGTGTAGAGCAGGACGTCGTAGCCCAGCCCCCGCAGCGTGCGCTCGGCTCCCTCGATGACGTTCGAGAAGAACCACCGGTTGACCCACGGCGTGAGCAGGCCGATGGTCCGCGTCCGCCCGGTGGCGAGCGACGCCGCCGACGGCGAGGGCACGTACCCGAGGCGCGCCGCCTCGGCGAGGACGCGCAGCCGCGTGGCCTCCGACACGTTCGGCAGTCCGCGGAGCGCACGGGAGACGGTCGCCGTCGATACCCCGGCCGCCTGTGCAACGTCGTCGATGCCTGCCACGGACGCTGATTCTGCCCCGTTCTCCACGACCGTGCGAGGGGCGGGGCCGGATTGAGACGATATCGATGCAAGCGCTTGCGGCAGGGAGCGCTCCCACACCTCCGCAGCCTCGGTGCGCGACCTCCGGGAGCCCGGATATCGTGGTCGCCCGGGCGTGCACCGCGCGCCCGCGAAGGGCAGGACCACCGAGAGGACCACGATGATCGAGCTGAGGACCGCACGCGAGATCGAGGAGATGCGGCCCGCCGGACGATTCGTCGCCGACGTCCTCACCGCCGTCAAGGACGCGGCCGCGGTCGGCGTGAACCTGCTCGAGCTCGACGCGGTGGCCCACCGCATGATCCGCGAACGCGGCGCCGAGTCGTGCTACATCGACTACCACCCGTCCTTCGGCGCGAGCCCGTTCGGCAAGGTCATCTGCACCTCGGTGAACGACGCCGTGCTGCACGGCCTCCCCCACGACTACGCCCTGCGCGACGGCGACCTGCTGAGCATCGACTTCGCCGCCTCGGTCGACGGCTGGGTCTCGGACTCCGCGACGTCGTTCGTCGTGGGGAACCCCCGCCCCGGCGCCGGCGGCGCCTCGGACGCGAAGCTCATCGAGACGTCCGAGATCGCGCTGGCCGCGGGTATCGCCGCCGCCCGGCCCGGGAACAAGGTGGGCGACATCTCTGCGGCGATCGCCGCCGTCGGGCACAAGGCCGGGTACCGGATCAACACGGACTTCGGGGGCCACGGCGTCGGGCGCACCATGCACGGCGACCCGCACGTGCCCAACGACGGCCGCAAGGGCCGCGGCTTCCCGCTCAAGCCAGGGCTGGTCATCGCGATCGAGCCGTGGTTCCTCGAGACGACCGACGAGATCTTCACCGACCCCGACGGCTGGACCCTGCGGTCGGTGGACGGCTCGCGCGGCGCGCACTCGGAGCACACCGTCGCCATCACGGAGGACGGCCCGGTCGTCCTCACCGCGAGATAGAACCCCTGTCCGCGAGATAGAACGGCAGCCGCCGAGGTAGAACCCTGGTCAGCGACCAGAGTTCTACCTCGGCAGCCAGAGTTCTACCTCGGCAGCCAGAGTTCTATCTCGGCGGGGAGGGGAGCAGGCCGCGGAGGACGGTGACGGCACCGTCGTCGTCGATACTGCCGGTGACCTCGTCCGCCGCCGCCCGCACCACCGCGTCGGCGTGGCCCATCGCGACGCCGCGCGCGGCCCAACCGAGCATCTCGACGTCGTTGCGCCCGTCGCCGATCGCGACCGTCCGGTGCGGCTGGACGTGCAGCCCGCGCCGGACCTGCTCGAGGGCCGTCGCCTTGGACACCCCGAGGGGCGCGAGGTCCATCCAGGCCGTCCAGCCGACGGCGTACGTCACGTCGTCGAGACCCAGGTGCTCGACGAGCTCGTGGAACGTGTCGCTCGTGCTCTCCGGGCTGCGCACGATGACACGCGTGACCTCGCCGGCCCACAGGTCGTCGAAGTCCACCACCTGGTGCACACCCTCGAGCTCGCCGTCGGGGAAGAGCTCACTCATCCGGAAGCCGACACCGATGTCCTCGACCGCGTAGCGGGCGCCGGGAAGCTGGTCGCGCAGCAGCCGCAGCGCGGGCCCGGGGTCGAACGTCACGACGTCCTCGAGCACGTAGCCCTCGGGAGCGTCGGGGTCGAGGCGCGCCGTGACGGCGCCGTTGGACGCGACCACCCAGCCGCGGTCGATCCCGAGGATCTCCGCGACAGGGGTGACCGCGAGGAGCGAGCGGCCCGTGGCGAGGACGACGTGGTGCCCGCCGGCGCGCAGGTCCGCCACGGCGTCGCGCACGTCCTCCGACAGCTCCTGGTCGTACGACATGAGCGTGCCGTCGATGTCGAGCGCGACGAGCAGCGGACCGTCGGCTCCCCCGCCCCGGACCTCGGTCATCAGCGCGCGACCGGCTCGAGCACCTCGAGGCCGCCGAGGTAGGGCCGCAGCCCCTCGGGGACGCGCACCGACCCGTCGGGCTGCTGGTGGTTCTCGAGGATCGCGACGATCCAGCGGGTGGTGCCGAGCGTGCCGTTGAGCGTCGCGACCGTGCGGGTGTCCCCGGCCTCGGTCCGCTCGCGCACACCGAGGCGACGCGCCTGGAACGTCGTGCAGTTCGAGGTCGAGGTCAGCTCGAGGTACCGCTCCTGCGTGGGCAGCCACGCCTCGCAGTCGAACTTGCGCGCCGCGCTCGACCCGAGGTCGCCCGCGGCGGTGTCGATGACGCGGTAGGGCAGCTCGGCCTTGCGCAGCATGGCCTCCTCCCAGGCGAGCAGGCGCTGGTGCTCGGCCTCGGCGTCCTCCGGGGCGACGTAGCTGAACATCTCGACCTTGTGGAACTGGTGCACGCGGATGATGCCGCGCGTGTCCTTGCCGTGCGAGCCGGCCTCGCGGCGGTAGCAGGCGCTCCACCCGGCGTAGCGTCGCGGCCCGGCCGTGAGGTCGATGATCTCGCCCGAGTGGTAGCCGGCGAGGGCGACCTCGCTCGTCCCGACGAGGTACAGGTCGTCCTTCTCGAGCCGGTAGATCTCGTCCGCGTGCGCGCCGAGGAACCCGGTGCCCTGCATGACCTCGGGCCGTACGAGGGTCGGGGTGATGACGGGCGTGAAGCCCGCCGCGAGCGCCTGGTCCATCGCCGCGTTGAGGAGCGCGAGCTCGAGGCGGGCGCCGACGCCGGTGAGGTAGTAGAACCGCGCGCCGGAGACCTTGGCGCCGCGCTCCGTGTCGATCGCGGCGAGGCCCTCGCCGAGGTCGAGGTGGTCGCGCGGGGCGAAGCCCTCGGCCGCGAAGTCGCGGATGGTGCCCTCCTCGCGCAGGACGACGTAGTCGTCCTCGCCGCCGGGGGGCGCGCCCGCGATGACGTTGGAGATCGAGTACAGCAGCTTCTTGAGCTCCGCGTCGGCGGCCTCCGAGTCGGCCTGGCGCGCCTTGACGTCGGCGGAGAGTTGCTTGGTGTGCGCGAGGAGCTCCTGCTTCTCCTCGCCCTGGGCCTGCGCCACCTTCTTGCCGAGGGACTTCTGCTCGGCACGCAGCTGCTCGTAGTCGGTGAGGGCGGCCCGACGGCGTGCGTCGGCGTCGAGCGCCGCGTCCACGAGGTCGGGGTCGTCACCGCGGGCCACCTGGCTGGCGCGGACGACGTCGGGGTTGTCGCGCAGAAGTCGAAGATCGATCACCCGTGCAGCCTAACGAACTGCGCACCCCGGTCCTGCCGGGTCCGGCACGGCCGCCGTGGTTGCCGACGTACCCGGTCGGCTGACGGTCCCGCGCGGGCCCTGCCAGCGCCACCGCGCCCTGCGGCGGCTACGGTGTGCCACATGGCATGGGAATTCTGGCTCGGCATCGTCGCGATCGTCATCGCCGTCGCGGCGCTCGTCGTCGCGCTCGGCATCTTCATCGAGCAGGGCCGGATGAGGCGGCAGGACGCGCGCGCGGGCGCAGCGTCCGGGCGCCGGGCGACTCCGCAGGAGGACTCGCGCGAGCTCGTCGCCTTCGTCGCGAACCCGTCCAAGCCGGGGGTCGGCGACCTCGAGGAGACCGTCCGGCGCGCCTTCGCCGAGGCCGCGCTGCCCGATCCGCTGTGGCTCGAGACCACCGTCGAGGACCCCGGGCTCGGACAGACGAAGGACGCCCTGTCGAAGGGTGCGGACGTGGTGGTCGCCGTCGGCGGCGACGGGACCGTCCGTGCCGTCGCCGAGGCGCTGACCGGCACGGGCAAGCCCATGGGCCTCCTGCCCGTCGGCACGGGCAACCTCCTCGCCCGCAACCTCGACCTGCCCGTCACCGACGCCGTCGCCGCGCTGCGCATCGTCATCGCCGGCAAGGACCGGCCGATCGACGTCGGCTGGACCCAGATCCTCGAGTACGCCGAGGACCCCGTCACCAGCGAGCCGCCCGAGGGCACCGCCGACGCCACCGGGACGCCGTTCGATACGGACAAGGAGCACATCTTCCTCGTCATCGCCGGGCTCGGCTTCGACGCGGCCATGGTCGCCGACGCCGACGACGACCTCAAGGCGCGCGTCGGCTGGGTCGCGTACTTCGTCGCCGGGATCCGACACCTGCACGGCAGCCGCATGCGCGCGCAGATCACCCTCGACGACAAGCCCGTCGTCAGCGCGCGGCTGCGCTCGTTGCTCATCGGCAACTGCGGCAAGCTGCCCGGCGGCATCACTCTCCTGCCTGACGCCGTGATCGACGACGGCGTCCACGACATCGCGGCCATCGACACCCGCGGCGGGATCGTGGGCTGGGCCCAGCTCTTCGGCGAGGTCGTCATGCAGGGCTTCGGGCTGCGGAACGACCTGCCCGCGAAGATCGGCCGCATCGACCACGCGCGGGCCAAGCGTGTGCACGTCCGCGTCGAGGGCGGCGAGCAGGCGCAGGTGGACGGTGACGTGCTCGGCAAGGCCGTCGAGCTCGTCTCGCGCGTCGACCCCGGGGCGCTCGTGGTGCGGGTGCAGTGACCGCCTCGTGAACGTTCCGGGGCGTTGTGTCCCGGTCCACCGCTGACCCACCGGCCGGACGCCGGCGCCCCCGTACCCTGGCAGGGTGCCCCTCGTGTCGTCCGACCGCCCCCGCGCGGCCGCTCCTGCTCGTGCCGCCGCCCCGTGGCGCGCCCTCCTCGTCGCCTCGCTCGCGCTGACCTCCGCGCTCGTGGCCCCCGCGGCCGCCCACGCGTCGACCGAGGACGAGGTCGTGACCCCTGCGGCGGACGGGATCGTCGTCGTCGGCACCGGCGGCCTGCACTGGACGGACGTCGACCGCACGAGCACACCCACCCTGTGGCGGATGATCTCCGAAGGCTCGGTGGCCTCGATCTCGGTGCGCACCGTCAACCCCGAGACGTGCCCCCTCGACGCGTGGCTCACGCTCTCCGCCGGCCGACGCACCCTCGCCCCGCAGGAGGAGTCCGCGAGCGGCGACGCACCGGAGTCCGACGACGGCACCACCGCGGACGACGCCCCGGAGGACACCGAGCCCTCCTACGTGCCCGTCGACTGCCCGCCGGTCCCGGAGGTCGCGCCCTCGCAGGCCGGCGCCGAGGACCCCTCCCCGCACGACGTCGCCGACTGGTCGTCCCTGACCGCCGACCCGGCCGAGCACCCCGGTGCGTACGGCGTCCCGGGCACCATCGGCGAGCGGATCGCCGAGGCCGGGACCTGCACGACCGCCGTCGGGCCCGGGGCCGCGCTGGCCCTCGCCGACACGGACGGTCACGTCGAGCGGTACGTCCCCGACCTCGCGCAGCTCGACGACGACGAGCTCGTCCGCTGCCCCGTCACGATGGTCGACCTCGGTGAGCTCCCGTACGAGCCGACGGACCGCCGCGCCGCCCTCGACGAGCTCGACGACGTGCTGCACTGGCTCGTGGACACCGTCCCGGCCGGATGGCGCGTCGTGGTCGCGGGCGTCTCGGACACCCCGGTCGAGCAGCACGGGCTGCAGGTCGTCGTCGACTGGCACCAGGGCGGCGGGCCCGCCGGCTGGCTGGTGTCCGACTCGACGCGCCGTCCGGGCATCATCACCCTCGCGGACCTCGCCGCGACCGCGGCGCAGGCCGCGGGCGCCCCGGTGGACAAGCTCGACGGCTCGCCCTTCGTCGTCGACGCCGAACGCCGGATGAGCCCGGTGCGGACGGTGGAGAACCGCCGCTACCTCACCGAGATGACCAACACGATCCCGCACCTCATGCCGGTCTTCGTGGTCGTCGTCGGCCTCGCCGGGGCCGCCGCGGTCGGCGCGCTCCTCCTTGCCCGACGCCGCGCCCACCGGCTGGCGTCCCCCGGTGCCCGCCCCGCGTGGCCGGGCCCCGTGACGCGCAGGGTCAGCACCGCCGTCCTGCTCCTTGCCGCGTGTGCGCCCGCAGGCGCCTACCTCGCCGCGCTCTCCCGCTGGTGGGGCTGGTCCGCGCCCATGTTCGCCGCGACCCTGTGGTCCATCGTCGCGACCCTCGCCCTCGCGCTCGGCGCCTGGGGCCTGTCCCGGCTGCTGCCGCCGAGCCCCTGGCGGCTGGGCGCCACGACCGCAGGTCTGACCTGGCTCGTCCTGACCGTCGACGGGCTCACGGGCACGGTGCTGCAGCAAGGGTCGATCCTCGGCGCGACCCCCACGCTCGGCGCCCGCTACTACGGCTTCGGCAACACCGCGTTCTCCGTGTACGCCGCCAGCGCGCTCGTGCTCGCCGGGGCACTCGCCGCCCTCCTGCTCGCCCGCGGGCGACGCCGGGCGGCGCTGGGGCTCGCCGCGGGGGTCGGGGTCGTGACGACCGTCGTCGACGGCTGGCCCGCGTTCGGCGCGGACTTCGGCGGCATCCTCGCCCTGGTCCCGGCCTTCGTGGTGCTCCTGCTCGGTGTCGCGGGAGCCACGGTCACGGCCAAGCGCGCGCTCGGTGCCGCCGCCGCGACGCTCGCGGTCGTCGGCGTCGTCGCCGTCATCGACTGGGCCCGCCCGGGGACCAGCTCACACCTCGGGCAGTTCGTGGACCGCGTGCTCGACGGCGAGGCGTACGGCGTCCTCGTCTCCAAGGCCAGCGGCGCCTGGGCAACCGTCGCCAACCCGCTCGGTGCGCTGGCGACCGTCGCGATCGTCGCCCTGTGCCTCGCCCTCGTCGGGCCCGAGCGCTTCCGTCCCGACCCGCTGCGCCGCGCGTACGAGACCTGGCCGCTGCTGCGTCCCGTGGTGACCAGCGTGGTCGTCGCGGCCGCCGTCGGGACCGTCCTCAACGACTCGGGCATCGTCGTCGCGGGCGTCGTCCTCCTCGTGGGCCTCGGGATGCTCGCCGTCTCCTGGTGCGGTGCGCAGTGGTTCGGCCCGGCAACGGGACCGGTGGAGAAGCAGATCGAGCAGCAGGCTCCGCTGCGGCGGATGCCCGGCGTCCTGCTCGCGACCGGCGGCGGGCTGCTCGCGACGCTCCTGCTCGCGGCCGTCGCCGTCCCGGCTCCCCCGCCGCTCGTCGCGGCCGGTGACGTCACCTCGGGACGCGGCACGTCGGTCACGGCCGACGGCTCACCCGTGGTCGTCGTCGGGACCGGCGGGGTCCGCTGGGCCGACGTCTCGCGCACCACCACCCCGACCCTGTGGGGTCTCCTGCGCGACGGCGCGAGCGCGGCCGGCGTCGCCGTCGGGACGAGCGGCGCGAACGGGCAGTGCCCGGCGGGCGGCTGGCTGTCGCTGTCGTCGGGCCGTGGCGCCGTGACGGGCGAACGGGTCGACGGCACCTGGGAGTGCGCGCCCTGGACGGTCACGCCCGGCAGCGAGGGCGACGCGACCGTCGAGGGCTGGGCTGACCTCGTGGACCGTCAGTCCGCGTCCGAGTTCAACCCCGAGCTCGGGGTCCTCGCCTCGTCGCTCGGGGGCGCGAGCGCCTGCACGACGGCGGTCGGGCCCGGTGCGGCGCTCGCGCTCGCCGGCCCGGACGGCACCGTGGAGCGCTACCGCGACCTCGAGACCGCGCTGCGCACCCCGGCGGAGTCGTTCGCGTGCCCCGTGACGATCGTCGACGCGGGCGCCGCTCCCTACCACCCGGACCCCGAGTCCGTGCCCGCGGCGCTCGCCGCCGGAGCGACCGGGGTCGACGGCCGCGACGACGCCCTCCGCGCGGTCGACACCACCGTGCGCCGTGTCCTGCAGTCGATCCCCGCCGACGCGACCGTCATCGTCGTCGACACCGGCAACCCCGCTCCGGGGCGTCCGTCCCTCGGCATCGGCCTCGTGGACGGCGACGGGCAGTCGCAGCCACGCTTCCTCTCCGCCGCGTCGACGCGCTGGGAGGGGGCCGTCCGCCTCCTCGACCTGCCGACGACCCTCCTCGGCGCCGTCGACGCACCGAACCCGCCGGAGTTCACCGGGGCGCCGCTCGTGCCCGCCGGACCGCGGCCGACCGACGCTGCCACCGCCGTCGACCAGCTCGCCGAGCTCACCGTGCGGGACCACACGCTGCGCGGGGTCGCCGGCAGCGTGACGACCGTGCCGCTGTACGTCGCGATCGTGCTGCTCGCGGGAGCGCTCGTCCTCGGCCCGCGGCTCGCCCGACGCTCCCCGACGGCCGCGCGCCGTGCACGATCCGCGCTCGACGGGACCATGCTCGTCCTGGCGTCGCTGCCCGCCGGGCTCTTCCTCATGACGACCTGGTCGTGGTGGCGCTTCGACGACCCGGGCGTAGTGATGTGGTTGTCGCTGGTCGGCTGCACCGCGATCGTCGCCGGCCTCGGGGCGCTCGCGCCCTGGCGACCGGCCTGGGTGGGGCCGGCCCTGATCAGCGGCATCACGTTCGCGGTGCTCACGCTCGACGCCGTGCTCGGCACACCCCTGCACCGCGGCAGCCCGCTCGGCCCGGCCCCGACGCTCGGCGGCCGCTACTACGGCTTCGGGAACCCCACCTACTCCGTGTACGTCGTCGCGGCGCTCATCACGGCCGCGGCTCTCGCCACCTGGTTGCTGCACCGGGGACGACGCCGCGCGGCGATCTGGTCCGCCATCGGCATCGGCGCGGTCGCGTTGATCGTCGACCTGTGGCCCACCCTCGGGGCCGACGTCGGTGGCGGCCTCGTGCTCGTGCCCGCCGCGGCGATCGTGGTGCTCGCGGTCGCGGACGTGCGCGTCACCTGGACTCGCCTCGCGCTCATCGGGATCGGCGGGGTCGCCGTCGTCGCCGCCATCGGCATCGCCGACTGGCTCCGGCCCGCGGCGGAGCGCACGCACCTCGGGCTGTTCGTCCAGTCCGCGATCGACGGGACCGCGTGGGAGACCATCGCCCGCAAGGGCGGGTACGCGGCCGCGACCGTGACCAACGGGATCCCCGCCTGGGTCACGCTCGCCCTGGTGATCGCCACGGCACTCGTCCTGTGGGGCGGCCCCAGGATGCGCCCGCGGTGGTTCGAGCGGGTCGAGGAGCAGTGGCCGCTCGTCCGGCCGGTGCTCGTCGGGCTCCTCATCGCCGCCGTCGGGGGCGCGATCGTCAACGACTACGGCGTGCGGATCGCGACCGTGATGCTCGTCGCGGCCCTGCCGCTCATGGGGATGCTCGCGCTGCGCAGCACACCCGACCCGCTCGGCGGGCCGGCGGGGACTACCGGTCCCGGCGGCCGCTCAACGCTCCGGCGACCGCGCGCACGCGCCGGGCGTTGACCGCCAGCTGCACGTCGCGGTACTGCGCCGCACGGTGCAGCTGGCTCTTGAGGTCGCTGCCCGAGGCGCGGTGCCGCAGGTCGCACGGGACCTCGATCGCGACGTAGCCCTTGCGCAGCAGGTCGATCGTCATGCCGGTCTCCACCCCCCAGCCGTGCGCGAGCGGCGTCGCCGCCTCGAACGCCTCGCGCGTGAGGCAGCGCATCCCGGACAGCGGCTGCGTCGGGGTCCACCCCGTCATCGACTGGATCGCGCGGCGCGCTGCACCCACGACGATCCCCCGCCCGCCCGCACCGGGCTGCGGCGGGAGCAGTGCGATCGCGACGTCCGCGACGCCGTCGAGCACGGGCGCCACGAGCGGAGCCGTGTTCACGGCCGTCTCGCCCAGGTCGCCGTCGACGAACAGCAGGAGGCGCTGCGGCCGGTCGGCCGTGTCGCGCATCGCGACGACCGCGGCCCCGGTCTCCATCGCTGCGGCCTTGCCGCGGTTGTGCGAGTGCCGCACGACGACGGCGCCCGCCTCGCGCGCGACGTGCTGGGTCGAGTCCTCGCTCCCGTCGTCGACCACGAGCACGAGATCGACGTGCGGGATCGCCTTCGCAGCACGGACGGTCGCGGCGATGCGCCGCGCCTCGTCCTTCGCCGGGATGATGACCGCCACGCGCTGCTTGAGCCGGCGTGAACCCTGCGCGGGCGCGGTCCGGGGGGTCTTGGCGGTCGCCGCACGGGTCGTGGCGGTCGCCGCACGGGTCGTGGCGGTCGCCGCACGGGTCGTGGCGGTCGCTGTGCGGGGTGCGGGACCCCGGCCCGGAGACCTGGCGCCCGGAGGCGCGCCGACTCCCTCAGGGGCCTCCGTGCTCGTCCCCGTCTCGGTCGACCGATGGTCTTCGCTCACGCCGTCCAGCCTAGTAGTGCAAAGAGTGGGCCGCAGAATGCCACGCCTGCGGTGGTGAAGTCGCCCAGAAGTCTACGGGCTCGCAAAGGGAACGCGTGAACTGGTCAGCGAAGCGTGACCTGACGGGAGACGATCCCCGCCCGCGCACGACGCTCGTTCCCGTCGAGCGGCTCCGAGACCTCGAGCGCCGCCGTCAGCCTGTCGCGGAACGCGACGGCGGGCTCCTCCAGGTCGCTCGCCGTCGTCCCACGGGGCAGCTCCCACACGGGCACGAGCAGCCCGCTCGAACGGAACGCGCCGACGAACTTGCCGCCGCCGAGACCCGACTCGCGCCGGGCGTGCAGGCGGGAGATCGCGTCGATGAGGGAGTCCTCGTCCGCGGGGAACGCCCAGCGCAGGAACTCACGGTTCATCGAGCACCAGTAGGCGGAGTCGACCGACTCGAGCTTCACGGTCGGCACCATCGTCTCGGCCGCCTGGTCGAGCGACGCCTGGATGTCGGGTGTGACCTCGGTGCTCGGGTCGAGCCAGTAGGCGAAGTCCTCGTGGACGGTGACCTCGAACGGGACCTCGACGTCGAGCACGTCCTGCAGGCGCGGACCGGCACCGGGCAGCGCGCCCATCTCGATGGACGTCCCCGGCTCGGCGTCGATGGCCTCGAGCAGCACGGCGGCGAGGTCGCGGCTCGTGTCGCCGGAGCCCGCGAGGGTCTGCACGGCGAGCAGGATCGTGCCGTCCTGACGGTGCAGGGCCGCCCAGCCGGCGGGCAGGACGGTCACGACCAGCACGTCGCGCGCACCGTGCTCCGGGGTGGTTCGGGCGGTCGCACTGGCCGACGGCACGACCTCGCGCATCGCCACCCAGTCGGTCTCACCGGGGAGCCCCTCGAAGGGACGCAGCACGAAGTCGGGGGTGGTGTTCTTGGCCATGCGTCGCAGTCTATCCACGCGCCCACCTCGTCCGCGCCGAGCCGTCGGGGACATCCACCGTGGTCGGGGCGTGTCAGACGACCTCGGGCCTGGCAGGATCGACCCATGGACCCTCGCGCCGGCAGCCTCGCCCTCGACCAGGACCTCATCGACGTGGACGCCGTGGTGGGCGCCTACTACGACCTGTCGCCGGACGTCGACGACCCGGCGCAGAAGGTCGTGTTCGGCACGTCGGGTCACCGCGGTGCGAGCCTCGACCACGCGTTCAACGAGGCGCACATCATCGCCATCACGGCTGCGATCGTCGAGTACCGGCGCTCGCAGGGCACCGACGGCCCCCTGTTCATCGGCCGCGACACCCATGCTCTGTCGCTGCCGGCCTGGCAGACGGCCCTGGAGGTCCTCGCGGCGGCGGACGTGCAGACGTACATCGACGCCCGCGACTCGTACACCCCGACACCGGCTGTCTCGCAGTCGATCCTCCTGCACAACGAGGCCGCGACAGCGCAGGGCGTGCGCACGTCCGGCCCCGGCCTGGCCGACGGCATCGTCGTGACCCCGTCGCACAACCCTCCGCGCGACGGCGGGTTCAAGTACAACCCGCCGCACGGCGGGCCCGCCGGGTCCGAGGCGACCGGCTGGATCGCGGACCGTGCGAACGAGCTGCTGCGCTCCGGCGTCGGGCAGGTCGCGCGCATGCCGCTCGAGCGCGCGCTCGAGGCGACGACGACGCACCGCCACGACTTCCTCACCAGCTATGTGGACGACCTCGCCTCCGTGGTCGACCTCGAGGCGATCCGGGGTGCCGGCGTCGCGATCGGCGCCGACCCGCTCGGTGGCGCGTCGGTCGAGTACTGGGGTGAGATCGGTGAGCGCTACGGGCTGGACCTCACGGTCGTCAACCCGCAGGTCGACCCGCGCTGGGCGTTCATGACGCTCGACTGGGACGGCAAGATCCGGATGGACTGCTCGTCGCCCTACGCGATGGCCTCGCTCGTCCGCTCGATGACGGACCCGGACGCGACGACGACCTACGACATCGCGACGGGCAACGACGCGGACGCCGACCGCCACGGCATCGTCACGCCCGACGCCGGGCTGATGAACCCGAACCACTTCCTCGCGGTCGCGATCGACTACCTCTACGGCGGCGCACGGCCCGGGTGGGGCGACGGCGCCGCGATCGGCAAGACGCTCGTGTCCTCCGCGCTCATCGACCGGGTGGCCGCAGGCCTCGGGCGCCGGCTCGTCGAGGTGCCCGTCGGCTTCAAGTGGTTCGTCCCGGGCCTGCTCGACGGCTCGGTGGGGTTCGGCGGCGAGGAGTCCGCGGGCGCGTCGTTCCTGCGCACGAACGGCGGGGTCTGGACCACCGACAAGGACGGGATCCTCCTGGCGCTCCTCGCCTCGGAGATCCTCGCGACGACCGGGCGCACACCCTCCCAGCACCACGCGGAGCTCGTCGGACGGTACGGCGAGTCCTGGTACGCGCGCGTCGACGCACCCGCCACGCTCGAGGAGAAGTCCCGTCTCGCGAGGCTCAGCCCCGAGCAGGTGACGTCGACGACGCTCGCCGGCGAGGAGATCACCGCGCGCCTGACGTCGGCCCCGGGGAACGACGCCGCGATCGGCGGGCTCAAGGTGACGACCGAGAACGCGTGGTTCGCCGCCCGGCCGTCCGGCACCGAGAACGTGTACAAGATCTACGCGGAGTCGTTCGTCTCGGCCGAGCACCTCGCGCAGGTCCAGGGCGAGGCCCGCGAGGTCGTGGGCGAGGCTCTCGGCGGCTGAGGGGAGTTCTCCCCATGGTCGGGGGGCGCGCCAAGAGTGGTGTCCCACCTAAGGTTGCGGTGAGCACCCGACCCTTCACGAGAAGAGAACCATGCGCATCCCCCGCACCCTTGCCGCTCTGTCCGTCACCGGGCTGGTCCTGATCGGCTCCGCCGCCTGCGCAGACTCCGAGACTCCCGCCGACGCCACCGCCACGACCGAGGCGGAGACCGCCGACGACGCGGACGTCTCCGAGGAAGAGACCGAGGAGCCGGCTGAGGAGGAGACCGAGGACGCCGAGGAGGTGGACTCGTCCGCCTCCGGCGACGTGCCCGAGTGGGCCAACCCCGTCACGACGCCCGGTGAGCAGATCAGCAGCCTCAGCGGCGACGACTTCCAGGTCGACGTCTACCAGGTCGGCACGACGGAGGCCACGAAGACCGGGCAGTTCGCGGACCCGGAGACGAACGAGCCTCTGATCGACGAGGGTGACGAGATCGTCTTCGTCAACTACGTCATCACGAACACCGGCGACGAGCCCATCCAGCTCGGTTCGAGCCTTGTCAACATCAGCGCGCGCTACGACGACTGGCCGTACATGCAGGGCATGGACTCGATCGTCGACAGCGAGCTGTTCGAGGCCCAGGAGGTCAACGACGGAGGGCTCGCCGCGGGCTCCTACGTGGACCCGTCGGTGTACGTCTTCGAGCCCGGCCAGACGTTCTCGTACGGGCAGAACTTCGCCTACCAGTCCGGTTCGCCGATCACCTTCTCCGCGGTCCTCGTGCCCGTCGACAGTGCGGGCGACCTGCGCCACGACGTGCGCCAGGAGGTCGAGGGCACCGGCACGATCAGCTGACGCATCTCGCACCGCTACGGCGCCGTGGACCTCCGGGTCCGCGGCGCCGCCCGCGTTCCCGCGCCTGGACGGTCCCTGCGGTGCCACACTGGGACGGTGGTCCAAGATCCCACTCCTGCGCCTGACGAGAGCACCACGCCCCCGGTCGAGGACGCCACCTCTCCCCCGCCCTCGACGCGGCCGTCGCGCAACCCCTACCGGGCCGTCCTGAGCGTCCCCGGCGCATGGTCGTTCTCGGTCTCGGCCGTCATCGCCCGCCTGCCGATGTCGATGGTGGGCATCGGGACGATCCTCATGGTCCAGGGGCTCTACGGCTCGTACGCGCTGGCCGGGCGGGTCGCGGCCGTCCTCATCGTCGCGCAGGCGATCTGCTCGCCCCAGATCGCGCGGCTCGTCGACCTCAAGGGCCAGCGGCGGGTGATGCTGCCGATGCTCGCCGCCGCGGCGTTCGGGCTGAGCGGCCTCGTCGTCACCGCGGTGCGCCAGGAGCCGGAGTGGACGCTCTACGTGTTCGCCGCGATCGCCGGCGGTACGGCCGGGTCGTACGGGTCGATGGTCCGCGCCCGGTGGTCGTACGTGCTCGACGACCCGCGCCGCCTGCACACCGCCTACTCGCTCGAGTCAGCGTTCGACGAGCTCGTGTTCGTCGTCGGCCCCGTCCTCGCGACCGTCCTCGCGACGTCGGTCACGCCGTCCGCGGGGCTGATCGTGCCCCTCGTGGGCGCCGTCGTCGGCGGTCTGTGGTTCCTGTCGCAGCGCGCCACCGAGCCGCCCGTCGCGCCGCCGGTGCCAGGTCGCCGCAGCCGGTCGGCGATGCGCTCACCCGGCATGGTCGTGCTCGCGCTGATCTTCGTCGCCATGGGCATCGTCTTCGGTGGGACCGACGTCTCGACGATCGCGTTCGCCGAGGAGCAGGGCAGCCCGGGCGTCGCGGGCCTGATCCTCGGGATCTTCGCGACGGGGTCCCTGATCTCAGGGCTGCTGTACGGCGCCAGGCATTGGGTCTCGCCCCTGTCGAGGCGCCTCGTCATCGGGATCCTCGGCCTCGCAGCCGGGGTCTCGCTGTTCTTCTTCGTCACGTCGCTGCCCGTGCTCGCCGCGGTCATGTTCGTCACGGGCTTCGCGATCGCCCCGACGCTCATCAACGGCAACGGGCTCGTGCAGAACATCGTCGCGCCGCAGCAGCTCACCGAGGGCCTCGCCTGGGTCGGCACCTCGCTGGGTGTCGGGGTCTCGATCGGCGCATGGGTCGCCGGTTCACGGATCGAGGCGGCCGGGTCCCACGCCGGGTTCGAGGTCGTCGTCGCCGCGGCGGGGCTGGCCGTCGTCGCGACCCTCGTGGCCCTGCCGTGGCTGCGGCGCGGAGCCGTCCAGGAGCCGGTCGGCCGGCGGTGAGCCGGCCACCTGGCTCAGGTGGGCCCGCTCGCCGTCCGGGTCGAAGATCGTGAGGATCTCGGCGGGACCACCGCGAGCGCCGAACGAGTGCGGCACCATCGTCGAGAACTCCGCTGCCTGCCCCGCCTCGACGAGAATGACCCGCTCGGCGAGGTAGAGCACGGCCGTGCCGGACAGCACCGTGAACCAGTCGTGCCCCGGGTGGACCTGCTGGTGCTCCGGCCCGGCGGGGCGCTCGGTCGTGATGCGCATCTTGGCGACTGTCGTGCCGGCGCGCTCGCGCGAGAGCACCCACATCGTCACACCGGGGTGGCGCTGCGGCTCGGGCCGGATCACGACGTCCTCGTCGTCGACCGGTTCGACGAGCTGGTCGAGCGTCGTCCCCAGCGCACGGGCGATCGGGACGAGCTGGTCGAGCGCGATCCGACGGTGGCCGGTCTCGATCCGGCTGAGCGTCGAGGGGCTGAGGTAGCAGCGCGCGGCGAGGGAGTCGAGCGTCCAGCCGCGTGCGAGCCGCAGCCCCCGGATTCGCTGGCGCACCACGGCGTCCAGATCCACTTCTTGCGTCATGAGCAAGACTCTATGCTCCACACGCACAGCTCGCCTACCGTGGAGGCATGGCGACACCGCACCCCCCGCACCACCGCCCGGCTCCCCACCCACATCCGCACGACCCGCAGCCCGGCTCCGACCGCTCCGAGGAGGCGATGGCGGAGCTGCTCGACCTCGACGCCACGGCCTTCGCCGACCTGCTCACCGACGTCGTGGCCCGGACCGCCGCGCTCGCGCCCGGTGCCGCACGGGTGGTCGACCTCGGCGCAGGCACGGGGACCGGCACGCTGCTCCTCGCGCAGGCATTCCCCGCGGCCGAGATCGTGGCGGTGGACTCGTCCGCGGCGATGCTCACGCGCCTGCGCTCCGCCGCGGACGCCGCCGGGATCGGCGACCGGGTCCGGACGGTGCAGGCCGACCTCGACGACGGCTGGCCGCCCGTGGCCGGCCCGGACCTCGTCTGGGCGGCCTCCTCGCTGCACCACGTCGTCGACCCCGAGCGCCTCCTGCGCGGCGCGCACGACGCGCTCGCCCCCGGCGGCGTGGTCGCGGTCGTCGAGATGACCGCCACCACCCCCGTCCTGCCCGACGGAGCGGCGCGCCCCGGGTTCGAGCGACGCCTCGAGGAGGCCCTGGCCCACGCGGGGTGGAACCGCTACCCGGACTGGACCCCGTTCCTGCGGGCCGCGGGGCTCGAGGTGCTCTCCCGCGACGAGCTCCGCTCCGAGCCCGGACCGGGCCCGGAGGTCACCCGCTGGGTCCGTGTCGTGCTCGAGCGCCAGCGGACCGGGCTCGCCGAGCACCTCGACCCCGAGGACCGCGCCGCGATCGACGGCTTCCTCGCCGCGCCGGACTCTCCCCCACCGCACGGTCCGGGCGCGCGCAGCGGACGCACGCTCTGGGCGGCCCGGCGCCCGCACAGCACCCACCGCTAGACCACCCGCAGAGACCACCCGCAGACCACCCCGGACCCAGGAGCAGCACATGCCTACCACCCGCACCTACGACGCCGTGGTCCTCGGCGGCGGAGCCGCCGGCCTCTCCGCCGCGGTGACGCTCGCCCGTTCCCTGCGCTCCGTCGTCGTGATCGACGCCGGCGAGCCGCGCAACGCCCCCGCCGCGGGCGCCCACAACCTGCTCGGCCGCGAGGGGGTCGCGCCCCTCGAGCTGCTCGCGACCGGCCGCCGCGAGGCCGAGTCCTACGGCGCGGAGATCCGGTCGGGCCGGGCGACCAGCGCCCGGCGTGCCGGGGAAGAGTTCGAGGTCGAGATCGACGGCGCGGGCGGAGAGGTGAGCACGGTGCGTGCCCGGCGCCTGCTCCTCGCGACCGGCCTGGTCGACGAGCTGCCCGACGTGCCCGGTGTGCGCGAGCTGTGGGGGCGCGACGTCCTGCACTGCCCGTACTGCCACGGCTGGGAGGCCCGGGGACGGCGCATCGCCGTGCTCGGGTCCGGCGCGATGAGCGTCCACCAGACGCTCTTGTTCCGTCAGCTCAGCGACGACGTCACCCTGTACCTGCACACGGCGCCCGAGCCCGACGACGCGACGTGGGAGCAGCTCGCCGCGCTGGGTGTGCGCGTGGTCGAGGGGACGGTCGCGCGCCTCGACGTCGAGGACGGCGCACTGCGCGGCGTCGTGCTCGAGGACGGGTCGGCCTTCCCGGCCGGGGCCGTCGTCGTCGGGCCGCGCATGGTGGCGCGCGGTGAGCTGTTCGAGCAGCTCGGCGGCACGCTCGAGGACCACCCGATGGGCCGGTTCGTGCCCGTGGGTCCCCGCGGGGAGACGACCGTGCCGGGTGTCTGGGCCGCCGGGAACACGAGCGACCTGTCCGCGATGGTCGGTGCGGCGGCGGCCGCAGGGGTCATGGCTGGCGCCGGGATCAACGCGGAGCTCGTCCAGGAGGACGCCCAACGGGCCGCCGAGCGGCGTCGGGCGCCGTTCTCCGCACGGGCGTGACGCCGCCGGGTCGCCGCCTCGCGCTGCGGCCCGGCGGCTCCCGGCGCACGATGGGAGACGTCCCGTCCCCAGTTCGTGGAGGTACGTCATGCCCTTCGGAATCGGTCGTTCACCCCAGGACCAGCGCGACCGGACGGTCGCGGACCTGCTCGTCGCCCAGCTCATCGAGGCGGGGGTCCGGCGCATCTACGGGATCGTGGGCGACAGCCTCAACCCGATCGTGGACGCGGTCCGACGCTCGAACTCCGGCGACCGCGAGGGCCAGGGCATCGAGTGGGTGCACGTGCGCCACGAGGAGGCGGCCGCGTTCGCCGCCGCGGGCGAGGCCGAGGTCACGGGCAGCCTGGCGGTGTGCGCCGGGTCGTGCGGGCCGGGCAACCTGCACCTCATCAACGGGCTCTACGACGCGAACCGCTCGAAGGTCCCCGTGCTCGCGATCGCGAGCCACATCCCCAGCGCGCAGATCGGGACGAGCTTCTTCCAGGAGACGCACCCGGACCGCCTGTTCACCGAGTGCTCGGTCTACTCGGAGCTGATCTCCTCCGCCCAGCAGGCGCCGCGCGTCATCGCCTCGGCGATCCACCACGCCCTCGGTGGACCCGGCGTCGCGGTGCTGACCCTGCCGGGCGACGTCGCGGACCTGGACGCACCCGCCCCTGTGGCGGACCTCGCGTGCCGCCCGTACGCGCCGACGTCGGTCCCGGACCCGCGCGCCGTGCAGGAGCTGGCCGAGGCGATCGACGCCGCCAAGAAGGTCACGATCTTCGCGGGCGTCGGGGTCCGCGGCGCGCACGACGACGTCCTCGCCCTCGCGGACAAGATCGCCGCCCCCGTGGGCCACTCGCTGCGCGGCAAGGAGTGGATCCAGTACGACAACCCGTTCGACGTCGGGATGTCCGGCCTCCTCGGCTACGGCGCCGCGCACGACGCCCTCCACGAGGCGGACCTCGTCGTGCTGCTCGGCACCGACTTCCCCTACGACCAGTTCCTGCCCGACGACGTCCGCACCGCCCAGGTGGACGTCGACCCCACCCACCTGGGTCGCCGCACGCGTCTCGACGTCGCGGTGGTCGGCGACGCGGGAGCCACCGTGCGTGCGCTGCTGCCGCTGGTGAAGAAGGCGAAGAGCCGCGCGTTCCTCGACCGCATGCGGGCGAAGCACGAGAAGGCGATGTCGGGCGTCGTCGGTGCCTACACGAAGAAGGTCGAGACGCACACGCCGATCCACCCCGAGTACGTGGCCGACGTCCTCGACCAGGTCGCGTCCGACGACGCCGTGTTCACCGTCGACACGGGCATGTGCAACGTGTGGGCCGCGCGCTACATCACCCCGAACGGGCGCCGCCGGGTCATCGGCTCGTTCCTGCACGGGTCCATGGCCAACGCCGTCCCGCACGCGATCGGCGTGGCCGCCGCGGCCCAGGGTGAGGGTCGTGACCGCCAGGTGATCGCCATGGCGGGCGACGGCGGGCTCGCGATGCTGCTCGGCGAGCTCATCACCATCAGGCAGTACGCGCTGCCCGTGAAGATCGTGCTGTTCGACAACGCCAGCCTCGGCATGGTGCGACTCGAGATGCTCGTCGACGGCTTGCCGGCGTTCGGGACGGAGTCCCCGTCGGTCGACTACGCGGCCGTCGCCACCGCGATCGGCATACCCGCGGTGCGGGTCGAGAACCCGAAGGACGTGCGCGGCGCGCTCGAGGGTGCGCTCTCCCGCCCCGGGCCCGCCCTCGTCGACATCGTCACCGACCCGCGGGCCCTGTCCCTCCCACCGACCATCACCGCGGGCCAGGTCCGCGGCTTCGCCGCCGCGATGAGCAAGGAGATCCTCGGCGGCGGCATGGGCGAGGTCGTGTCGATGGCACGGTCGAACCTCCGCAACGTCCCGAGGCCCTGACGAGCAGCCTCCCGCCCTGTCACGGGCGCTGGCACCGGTGACAGGCCGAGCACGACGCCCTACGCTCGGCACGTGCTCACGAAGACTGCGGTCGGCGACGACCAGCTCGCGGCCCTGCTCGACCCGGTGGGTCAGGTGGAGCGGAGCGCGCCGCTCGCCGGTGGCATGTTCGCCGCGACGTTCCGCGCGGACCTCACCGACGGCCGGCGGGTGGTCGTCAAGGTCACGCCGGCGGACACCTCGCGCCTGCTGCGCTACGAGCACGGGATCCTCGGGACGGAGGAGGCGGTGTACCGCCGGGCCGGCGACCGCCCCGACCTGCTCATGCCCCGCGTCCTGCACGCCGACCGTACGCGCACGCACGTGGACGGCGACGCGCTCGTCGTGACGTTCCTCGACGGTGAGGTGTGGAACGGGCTCGGCCTCGACGAGGCCACCGACGCCGCGGCCCGCCGCGACCTCGGCGCCTACATGGCCCGCCTGCACACCGTCACCGGGGACGCCTTCGGGTACCCCGCGCCGGAGTCGGGCCTGGCGGCCCGCACCTGGCCGGAGGCCTTCGCGCGTATGGTCGCGGCGCTCCGGCAGGACGCGGACCGCTGGGACGTGCACCTCCCCCTCGACCGTCTGCACGACGTCGCGGCGCACCATCACACGGCTCTCGCCGAGGTCCGGGTCCCCCACCTGGTGCACGCGGACCTGTGGCCGGGCAACGTGCTCCTCGACCCGGTCGCCCGGACCGTCGCGGGTGTGGTCGACGCCGAGCGCGCCCTGTGGGGAGACCCGCTCTACGAGCTCGTCGGCGCGGACCAGCTCGGCATCGGACCGGTCGACCCGGACCTCGCGGCCGGCTACCGCGAGGCGGGCGGGACGCTGCCGGTGAGCGCCGCCGTCGGCGGGCCGGAGCGGCCCGGGGCGAGCACGCTCGCCTCCCCGGACGTGCGGCTGCTGCTGTACCGCGCGTACTTCGCGGCGGTCCTCGCGGTCGAGGTGGTCCCCCGGGCGTACGAGGGCGACTGGGTCGCCGGGTACCGCGACACGGCGCGGGCGAACCTCCACGTGATGCTCGACCAGCTCGAGCGCTGACGCAGGTGTCCACGAGCCGAGAACGGGGGAGTTGTCCCCATGGTCACCCCTGAACGTCGGCACCTCGTCACGATAGAGTTCGGTCGCGTTCACGAGAGCACCAAGCGAACCGCTTGCTCGTCGCACGCACCGGACACCGCGCACCGGCGCCCACCCGCGCACCGCGCCCGACGACAGGGGGCACCTTGCTCACGTTCATCATCATCGGCAGCATCGGCCTCGCGCTCGTCGTGCTGTCCCTGCTCGTGGGCGAGCTCTTCGAGCTCGGGGACGGCGCGGTCTCCGGCACCTCGCTCGGTGTCGGCGCGATCGTCTACGGCTCGATCGGTGCCATCGTGGCGGCCAACGGCCTCCCGATGTGGCTCGCCTACGCGGGCTCCGCGGTCGTCGCGATCGTCGCCGTCCTGCTCGTGCAGGTCCTCATCAAGCGGCTGAAGGACACCGAGGACGGCGTGCCCGTCTCGCTCGTCGGAATCCAGGGCGTCGCCACGACGGCGATCGACCCCTCCCGCGGGGAGGTCTCGCTCGACGCCGCGCACGAGCTCGAGCGCCGCCTCGCCTGGTCGGACGAGCCGGTCCCCGAGGGCGCGCGCGTCGTCGTCGTGGAGCAGTCCGGGTCGCGGGTGCGCGTCCGGCAGCACTTCCCGAACGACTGAGCACCCGCCCCACCGCAGCACCTCACCACCCGCACGCCGCACCGCGGCGCCCACGAAAGGAGCAGCGCCTCCGCGCTGACCATGACCGACGACTCCAACTTCATCACCACGATCGCCGTCGTGGCGCTCATCGTCGCGTTCTTCGCGATCGTCATCTTCATCTCCAAGCGCATCCGGCGGGTCCCGCCGAACGAGGCGCTGATCATCGTCGGCCGCGGCGCGGGCCGCAAGGAGGCCTCGGGCACCGGCCAGAAGGTCGTCGTCGGCGGCCGGACGTTCGTGTGGCCGATCCTGCAGCAGGGCTTCTCGATCTCCCTCGAGCAGCGCCAGATCGGCATCACCGTCGAGGGTGTGGACAAGAACCGCATCAAGATCGCCATCAAGGCGTCGATCAACTTCAAGGTCCGTGGTGACGAGGAGGGCGTGCGCCGTGCCGGCCAGCGCTTCCTCTCCCAGCAGGGCA
This sequence comes from Oerskovia flava, assembly GCF_026163685.1. Lineage (GTDB taxonomy): Bacteria > Actinomycetota > Actinomycetes > Actinomycetales > Cellulomonadaceae > Oerskovia_A > Oerskovia_A flava. Next base: position 206,057 of record NZ_JAOXSR010000003.1, on the reverse strand, counting down.
CGCTCACCGAGATCATCAAGGAGTCCCTCGAGGGCTCGCTGCGCTCCATCGTCGGCGACATGACGATCGAGCAGATCATCTCGGACCGCAAGGGCCTGTCCGACCGCGTCGTCGACTCGACGAAGACGGACCTCTCCGAGCAGGGCCTCCAGGTCGACCTGCTCAACATCTCCGACATCTCGACGCCCGGCTCCGACTACCTGGCGAACCTCGGGCGCGCCGAGAACGCCCGCGCCCGCCAGGTCGCCGAGGTCTCCGAGGCCGAGGCGCAGCGGGCGTCCGAGTTCGCGGCCATCGAGGCGGCCGAGCAGATCGCCGAGCGGCAGAAGGCTCTCGACCTCAAGCGCGCCATCATCAAGGCCGACACCGACCGCGCCAACGCCGAGGCCGACGCCTCCGGTCAGCTCGCCCGCGCGGAGCAGGACCGCCTGGTCGCCCAGCAGGAGCGCGAGGCTCTCGCCGAGCAGGCCCGCGTGACGCAGGAGAAGCTCGACATCGAGATCCGCAAGCCGGCCGAGGCCAAGGCGTACGCCGAGGTCCAGGACGCGAACGCACGCCGTGACGCCACCAACGCCTCGACCGAGGCCGAGGCGTACAAGCGCACCACGATCGCCGAGGCGAACAAGACCGCGGCGATCCAGGACGCCGAGGCGTCGGCCGAGGCCGTGCGCCGTTCGGGTGAGGCCGAGCGTGACCGTCAGGTCGCCCTGGCCGCCGGTATCCGTGCCGAGGGTGAGGCCCGCGCGGCCGCGACCGAGGCCGAGGGTCGTGCCGAGGCCATCGCCACGGACGCCAAGGCCGAGGCGCTCAAGAAGTACGGCGAGGCAGCTCTCGTCCAGGAGCTCATCGAGCGCCTGCCGGAGATCGTCCGCGCCGCCGCCGAGCCGATCAGCAAGATCCAGGGCATGACCGTCATCTCGACCGACGGCGCGTCCGCGATCACGAAGAACGTCGCGTCGGTGCTGGGCGAGGGCCAGGAGGTCGTCAAGCAGCTCACCGGTGTCGACATCAACCAGCTCATCGCCGGGCTCGCGGGCAGCACGCTCCCGGGCGCGAGCAAGCCCGCGTCGACGGGCACGAACGGGTCCGCAACGCAGAGCTGACGTCCCCCGAGCATGTGGCTGTGGCCCGTCCGGAGCTCCGGGCGGGCCACAGTCGCATGCTCGACCGGTCAGCCTGTCCACCCGAGGCGGCCGAACGCGTCGAGAGTGAGCAGCACCCCCACGATCCCGAGCACCCAGCCGGTCATGCCCGCGGCGTTGCGGGTCAACCAGCGGTCCAGCCGGTGCAGGAAGGGGTCGACGAGCCGGGCGGCGAGCAGGCGGGCGGCGAGCAGCACGAGCGCCGGCAGGACCATGACGACGCAGTAGGCCGCGAGCACAGCAGCGGAGCCCGGCCACCCGATGCCCGACGACGTCACGAGGCCGATCGCGGCGAGGTACGGCAGCATCGTGGCCACCTCGAGCGCGACCGCGGTCAGCGCCAGCCCCAGCAGCGGGAGGATCGAGGTCCGTGTCTGCACCCGGGGCGCTCCCCCGCCCGCTCCCCCGGCACCGCCCGCGGGTGCGGCGCCGAGCGCCCGCTCGCGCCACCGGGAGAGGCGCCCCGAGCCCGCCTGCCGGGCGCGCGCCCGCTTGCCGTCGACGCGGAAGCTCAGCGCGAACAACCCGATCCCCAGCACGAGCTGCCCGATCAGGACCGGCCTCGTCTCGAGCACGTCACCGAACCGGTCGAGGAACGCGCCCGCACCCAGCAGCACGACGACACCCACCCCGAGGTACGCCGCCGCGACCGTGGCGAGGTAGGCGAGGACCCGGCCGGCCCGCAGCCGCCCGGGCGCCAGGAGCAACCACACGGGGATCAGGAGCGTCCCGAAGCTCGTGGAGTCGATCAGCGCCAGCACGACGAGCACACCGGCGAGCGCGGCGAGGCCGGCCCCCGGTCCGCCGAGAGGAAGGTCCACCAGGAGGTTCATGACCCGACCTTCCCCTCCAGGGCCCGCCGCCGTCGTCGGCCGAAGGACGGACCCTCCCGCCCCGACGCGAGCCCGGCCGGATCCCCCGTCCTCCCTTCGGCCGATCCCCTCCAGGGCCCGCTGTGCTGAGATGGACAGGTGTGGCGCACCGAGGATCACCGCAAGGACGTGCTCACGGCCGTCGTGACGTTCGCCCTGGGATGGTTGCTCCACCAGGTGGGGCTCGTCGACCTCGTCGACGGCCCCGACCCGCTCGGCACCGTCGACCCAGAGCCCTGGTGGCACCTGCTGCTGCTCGCCGCCGGGTGCTCGCTCCTGCTCGTCAAGCGGTCCCGGCCGATGCTGGCGCTCGGCGCCGGGCTCCTGCTGATGGGCGTCGACCTGTGGTGGGGCGGCAGCCTTGCCATGATGCTCGTCCTCTGGGACCTGCTGTACGCCGCGGCCCTGTGGTCGAGCCCGACGGCGCGCGCCTGGCTGTGGGGGTCGGCTGTCGCCGTCACGGTCGTCACCTCGGTCGCCGCCGGCGAGGCCTCGCGCGACGTGCGCTCCTTCGTCTTCACGGGCCTGCAGCTCGGTGCCGTCCTGCTGGTGCCGCTGTGGTGGGCGACGAACGTGCGCCAGAAGAGCGAGCTCGCCGAGCTGGAGCGCGAGCGCGCGGATCTCGCGGCGCTGGCCGCCGCGACCGCAGCCCGTGAGGTCGGACTCGAGCGCGCCCGGGCCGCCGACCTCGAACGCCTGGGCGAGCTCGACCGCCAGGAGGCCGTCCAGATGGAGCGCGCGGCGATGGCCCGCGACCTGCACGACGTCATCGCGTCGCACCTGTCCGCCATCGCGATCCACTCCGGGGCCGCGCTCGCCGCGCCGCCCACCGCCGCACGGGACCGGGCGGCGCTCGAGCAGGTCCGGACGAGCGCCGTCGCCTCCCTCGAGGAGATGCGCTCGATGATCCTCCTCCTGCGCACCGACGCCCGGCGCGACGAACGCGCGGACCCCGTCGCGGCACCGGGCCGGATCGGCCGGATCGATGCGGTGCTCGACGCCGCCCGGGCCACCGGGGCGCAGGTCCACCTCGACGACTCCGACGGTGTGACGACCGCGGCCCTGCCCGCCGCGGCGGACCAGGCGCTGCACCGCATCACGCAGGAGGCGCTGACGAACGCCGTCAAGCACGCACCGGGCGCAGCGGTCGCCGTGCGGCTGCGGCACGAGGGAGCGCCCGACGGACCGGGCACCGGCGGGGAGGGCGGGCGTATCGTCCTGGTCGTTCGCAACGACGCACCCGGTGTCCACGACCCGCTCGTCGACCCGTCCCTCAGCGCGAGGACCGGCATGCTGACGATGCGTGAGCGGGCCGAGGGTCTGGGCGGCACCTTGGAGGCCGGCGCCGCACCGGACGGCGGCTGGTGCGTCCGCGCGACGATCCCCGTCCCGGCTCGCCTGGGCACCGCGACCGACACCGTGACCGAGAAGGCGCCGTGACCCCCGGCGTCGCGTACGGCACGGACCGTGCCGTACGCGTGCTCGTCGCCGACGACCACGCCGCGATCCGCGCCGGCCTGCGGCTGCTGCTCGACGCGGCCGACGACATCGAGGTCGTCGGGGAGGCGGCCGACGGCTCGGCTGCCGTAGCGAACGCGCGCGCCCTGCGTCCCGACGTCGTCCTCATGGACCTGCGGATGCCCGGCACCGACGGCATCGAGGCGACGCGCACCATCACCGCGGAGGGCACCGGCGAGGTCCTCGTCCTCACGACGTTCGACCTCGACGAGTACGTCGACGGTGCGCTGCGCGCCGGGGCCGCCGGGTTCCTGCTCAAGACCGCCGAGCCGGCCGCGCTGCTCGACGCCGTCCGCCGGGTCGCGCGCGGCGACGGCGTCCTCGCACCCGAGGTCACGCGCCGCGTCCTCGCCTCCTATACCGCCGAGCGCACGGGGTCGCCGTCGCACGCGGGCACAGCAGCGGACGGGACGGCGCCAGGCAGTGGCAGCGGGACCGCGGCCTCGTCGCGGATCGCAGACCTGACACCGCGGGAGGTCGACGTGCTGCGGGTGCTCGGCCGGGGGCTGTCGAACCAGGCCATCGCCACCGAGCTGTTCATCACCGAGGCCACCGCGAAGACGCACGTGTCGCGCATCCTCGCGAAGCTGGGGGTCGTCTCCCGGATGCAGGCCGCGATCGTCGCCCGCGACGAGGGCCTCGCCTGACCCGTGCTCGCGGCACGGGTCAGGCGAAGTTCGCCGTTCAGGCGGGCTCGACGATCTTGCCGCGCTTGATGATCGCGTCGTCGCGCATGTCCTCGAGCTCTTGACCTCGGGTCTCCGGGATCTTGCTGAAGACGAAGAAGAACGACAGCAGCGCGAAGAAGGCATACAGCCCGTAGGCGAACGTCAGGCCCAGGTCCGAGAGCGCGGGGAAGGTCGTCGAGACGGCGAAGTTCGCGATCCACTGGGCTGCCGCCGCGACCGCGAGCGCGCTCGCGCGGATCCGGTTGGGGAACATCTCTCCGAGCAGCACCCAGACCACCGGACCCCAGGACGCCCCGAAGAACACGACGAAGGCGTTCGCGGCGACGAGTGCGACGGTCGCCCACGCGCCGTCGAGAGTGGCCGACGTCGTGCCGTCCGCGGCGGTCTCGAGCGTCGCGTTCGAGAACGCGATCGCCATGAGCCCGAGCGAGACGAACATGCCGGACGACCCGATGAGCAGCAGCAGCCGACGTCCGATCTTGTCGATGAGCATGATCGCGACGACGGTCACGACGATGTTCGTCACGGACGTGATGACGGTGATGGTGAGCGCGTCGCTCTCGGTGAAGCCGACGGACCGCCACAGCGTCGTGGAGTAGTAGAAGATCACGTTGATGCCGACGAACTGCTGGAAGACGGACAGCAGGATGCCGGACCACACGATCGGCTTGAGGCCGAGACGTTTGCCGCGCAGGTCGTGCAGGGACGCCTTCTTGTCGGACTTCAGGGACCGTTCGATCTCCTCGATCTTGTGCGTCACGTCAGAGACGCCGGTGAAGTCCCGCAGGACGTGCGCCGCGCGTTCGATCTCACCCTTGCCGACGAGATAGCGGGGCGACTCGGGCAGTCGCAGGGCGAAGGCGCCGTAGGCGATCGCCGGGACGGCCTCGGCCATGAACATCCACCGCCACGCCTCCTGACCGAGCCACAGCGTGTTGGCAGCGCCGCCCGCGCTCTCCGCGAGCCAGGCGTCCGAGAGCAGGGCGACGAAGATTCCGGTGACGATCGCGAGCTGCTGGAGCGAGCCCAGCCGCCCGCGCACGCGCGCGGGCGAGACCTCGGCGATGTAGGCGGGGGCGATGACGGAGGCCGCACCGACACCCAGGCCACCGATCACCCGCCAGAGGATGAGGTCGCCGACGCCGAACGCGAGCCCGGACCCGATCGCGGAGAGAAGGAACAGGCTCGCCGCGATCAGCATGACCTTGACGCGCCCGAGCTTGTTCGCGAGCGGTCCGGCGAACCAGGCGCCGACAGCACAGCCGATGAGCGCGGAGGAGACCGCGAAGCCCTTGAGCCCGGCGTTGAGGGAGAACTCGTCGGCGAGGGCGTCGACCGCTCCGTTGATGACGGCCGTGTCGAAGCCGAAGAGGAACCCGCCGAGCGCCGCGGCGAGACAGATGCCGATGACCCGGGCGTTGAGCCGGGACGTTGCCGTCGGGTCAGGGCCTGAGCCCGGTCCGGAGCTGCTGTGCGTCCCGCTGCCTGTGCTCATGAGGGGTCTCCCGTCGGCCGTGACATCACCTTCGACACTAGTGACGGCCGCACCTGCCCGCTCGTCGAACGCGCGGGCCCCGACCGGGCCGGACGCGCGGCTCAGGGCAGCGGATCGAGCGCGGTGCGGACCTCGCCGACGAGCCGGGCCATCGCGGCCTCGGCGCGCACCGGGTCCGCGGCGGAGACAGCACGCGCGACCTCCTCGTGGAGGGCGAGCGCCTCGTCGACCGGCTCGTGCGGCATCAGCCCGAGATGGGTGCGGCCGGCGAGGACCGCCGCGACGACGCCGGTCAGTGCGGCGAACATCTCGTTGCCGCTCGACCGCAGCAGCACCGCGTGCATCCGGACGTCGAGCTCGAGGAACTCCTCGAGCCGGCCGGCCTCTCCCAGCTCGCGCATGCGGTCGGCGAGCGACAAGAGCTCGGCGCGGGCGTCGTCGGTGGCGTGGCGGGCCGCCCCGGCCGCGGCGAGCGGTTCGACGGCGCAGCGCAGCTCGGTGAGGGTGCGCAGCTGGTCGACACGTCCCGGGCCGGCGAGCCGCCAGCGGATCACCCGCGGGTCGAGCACGTTCCAGTCGTCGGCGGGCAGGACGACGATCCCCACCCGGCGACGTGAGCGCACCATGCCTAGGCTCTCCAGCATGCGCATGACCTCGCGCGTGACGGTGCGGGAGACGCCGAACTCCGCCCCGATCGACTCGAGGGTCAGTGTGCTACCCGCAGGAGCGACCCCGCTCGCGATGCGCTCGCCGAGCGCGTCCAGGACCGGGGTATGCAGCACGGTCGCAGTCATGCGACGAGAGTACGGCTCCTGGATTGGTCGCACCATTGGCTTGCCAAAGGTGTCACCAATGGTTCATGCTCGATCGCGCACCTGGACACCGCCGTCACGACACCGCCGTCACACCGCATCGCAGAGAGCGAAGACCCATGGACGCAGACGTCACCCCGTACGCCGAGGCAACGCCCGACCTCCTCGACACCCGCACCACCGGTGCCGCGCTCGAACCCGGCGCACCCGAGCACCTCGTGGTCATGGGCGTCGCCGGGTCCGGCAAGACCACCGTCGCCGCACTGCTCGCCGAACGCACCGGCCGGCCCTACGCCGAGGCCGACGAGTTCCACCCGCAGGCCAACATCGACAAGATGTCCGCCGGCACCCCGCTGACCGACCAGGACCGCTGGCCCTGGCTCGAGCAGATGCGGGACTGGCTCACGGAGCAGGCCGACGCGGGGACCTCCGCCGTCGTCACCTGCTCGGCACTGCGCCGCAGCTACCGCGACCTGCTGCGCGAGGCGCACGGGCGCGTGCGGTTCGTGCACCTCGCCGGGACGGTCGAGATGATCGCCGAGCGGATGCAGCGCCGGACCGGACACTTCATGCCGCCGTCGCTGCTCCCGTCCCAGCTCGCCACCCTCGAACCCCTCGACGACGACGAGGACGGGCTGACGATCGACGTCCGGCTCACCCCGGAAGAGATCGTCCGACAGGTCCTCGACGCCCGCGCCTGAACCGCAGCACCCGCCCGCCTGTACCCACCCGTCGATGGAGACCTCATGCCACCCGAAGACTGGACCCAGACGCTCACCGCCGGCCCGCTGCTCGCCATCGCCGCCGGCGCGATCGCCGTCCTGCTCGTGCTCATCATCAAGCTGCGCGTGCACGCGTTCCTCGCGCTGATCCTCGTCAGCCTCCTCACCGCGCTCGCCGCCGGGCTCCCCACCGGGTCGGTGGTCGAGATCCTCACGGCCGGGTTCGGCAGCACGCTCGCCGGCGTCGCGCTCCTCGTCGGGCTCGGCGCGATGCTCGGTCGGCTGGTCGAGACGAGCGGCGGCGCCCAGGTCATGGCCGACTCGCTCATCAACCGCTTCGGCGAGAAGCGCGCGCCCCTGGCCCTCGGTGTGGCCTCCCTGATCTTCGGGTTCCCCATCTTCTTCGACGCCGGCCTCGTCGTGATGCTGCCGATCGTCTTCTCCGTCGCGCGCCGCCTCGGCGGGTCGCTGCTCCTCTACGGGCTCACCGTCGCCGGTGCGTTCTCGGTGATGCACATCTTCGTGCCGCCCCACCCCGGTCCGGTCGCGGCGTCCGAGTTCCTCGGCGCGAACATCGGCGTCGTCATCGCGCTCGGGCTCGTCATCGCGGTCCCCACCTGGTATGTCACCTGCTACCTCTTCGCCCGCTGGGCCGGTCGCCGGTTCGTGCTGCCCGTCCCGGACCTGCTGGGCCGCGCCGACGACGACCAGATCGCGAACCCGCCGGCGTTCCGCACGGTCATCCTCCTGCTGCTGCTGCCCCTCGTGCTGATCTTCGCGAACACCGGCCTCGACGCCGCCGCCGTGGCCGGACTCGTCGACCGCGAGAGCCTCGTCGTGCAGGCCCTGCGCGCCATCGGAGCGACGCCTGTCGCGCTGCTCATCACCGTCCTGGTCGCCTCCTGGGTGCTCGGACGCCGCCGTGGCGTGAGCGGCACCGCGCTCGAGAAGACCCTCGACTCGGCACTCGGCCCCGTCGCCTCCGTCATCCTCATCACCGGTGCCGGTGGCATGTTCGGCGGCGTCCTGCGGGCTACGGGCATCGGCGACGCCCTGGCCGACGTGCTCTCCGACCTCGGCCTCCCCGTCATCGTCGCTGGCTTCCTCGTCGCGGCGATCCTGCGCGTCGCCCAGGGCTCCGCGACCGTCGCCCTGACGACCGCAGCGGGACTCATCGCCCCGGCCGTCGCCGCCGGCGGGTACGGCGCGGTGGAGCTCGCCGCGATCGTCCTCGCGGTCGCCGCCGGGTCCGTCGTCCTCAGCCACGTCAACGACTCAGGGTTCTGGCTCGTCGGCCGGTTCTTCGACATGGACGTCAAGACGACCCTGCGCACGTGGACCGTCATGGAGACTGCGATCGGTGTCATGGGCTTCGCGCTCGCCTGGTTGGCGTTCACGCTCGCCTGACGGCGAGCACGTCCCCGACGAGCCGACGCTCGCACGCCGCCGCGACGACCTGGCGCAACCACGGCGAGTGCGTCCCGTCGTGGAGGTGCTGCGCGATCTCGACGTACCGCCCCTCGTCGGCGTCCGGGTCGCAGAACGCCGCACCCACCGCGGCGACGAGCGGCGCCGCCGCACCGAGCACCTCCGGCGAGGAGGTGACCGCTGCGCGGTGCCGCTTCGCGTCGTCGGGCCGCCCGCGAGCGACGAGCGCGTCGACGAGGAGCACGCTCGTCGCGGCCCGCACCTCGTGCTCGCCGCGGTGGGCCGGCACACCCGGCACGTCGCACGAGCGCCACGCCCGCAGCAGGTCCTGGAGCGCGGGCTCGGACCGCCCGCACGCGAGGTGCCACCAGCCGCGGGCGAGCAGAACCCTCGCCTGCGCCGGCCCGACGTCGGCCGCTCGCAGCCAGGTCTGCGCCACCACCTCGACGTGGTCGGGCACCCACGCCCCGGCGGACGCCGCCGTCTCGAACCAGAGGGCCACCCGGCGTCCCGTCGCGAACCGCCCGAGCGAGACGGACGCGTCGAGCTCCTGCAGCACGGACCGCAGCGCATAGGGCTGACCCCCGGCGCGCAGCGCCTCGCAGCCCGCGATCGCCAGGAGCAGCCGCGTGGTCGCCGAGACACGTTCGCGCGAGACCGCGCCGAGCGCCTGCGACGCCTCGGCGCTGTGCCCGGATCGCAGCAGGTCGCACACCCGCACGACGAGCTCGTAGTCCGTGCGGAACCCCCGGACCCGGGTGTCGCGCATCGCCCTGGCCGAGTGGTCGTCTGGGGTGATCTGCTGGCCGAGGAGCTGGTGCACGGCGAGATCGTGCCGCGACATCGGGGACATCCCCTCGGTGACGGCGAGGAAGTCGCTCGCGTCGTCGAGGCGGTCCGCCAGGACGCACATCTGCGCGACCTCGTAGGCGAACCCGAGCGTCTCCTCAGGCTCGGTCCCGGCGTGCTCACGGCACAGCCGGTGCGCGAGGTCGACCGGGACGTCGCCGCTCACGAGGGTCGACGCGATGACGTGGACCCGCCCGATCCGCAGCCGCTCCGGCGACGGCGGCAGCCTCGGCAGCGAACGCGCACTGAGCACGACGGCGTCGTCGAGGTGACCCCGCTCGAACGCGACACGTGCCTCGAGGACGGCGAGCCGCGCGCGGTGGCGCACCGCGACGTGCCGCGCACCGAGGTCAAGGAGCTCTCGGGCACGACGGCCCTCGCCCTGCGCGAGCGCCTCCTCGGCCGACCGGAGCACATCGTCCGCCAGCTCCGGGGTGTGCGGTGACGCGGCGGCACGGCGCAGCCGCGTCGACTCCGCGTCCTCCATCCCCGCGCACTCGGTGAGCACCCTGTGGTGGACCGCCGCGACGTCGTCGGGCGTCATGCGCTCACGCAGCAGCCCTCGCACCAGCTCGGACGTGAGCCGGACCCGTCCGCCGCGGACGGTCAGCACCCCCGGCGGGACCTGGCAGACGGACGGCCAGCGCGAGCCTTCCGCGAGAAGGTCGGCGATCGCGAGGTCGAGGCGGCCGACGGCCGCGACCACGCGCAGGAGCGGCAGGTGGACGGTCGGGACGCGGTCCAACCGGCGGCGCGCCGTGGCGCGCGCGACCGGACCGAGCGGCAGCGGGTCCCGCAGGGAACCCGTCCCGTGCAGGGGGGCGGTGCCGAGCGACCCGAGGATCTCGTCCACCACGGCGAGGCTCCCCTCCCCCGCCCGCAGGACCTCCCGAACGACCTCGTCCGGCACGTGCACCCCCCGCGTGCGCAGGGCCGCCTCGGCGACGTGCCGCTGCCGGGCGGGCGCCAACGGCACCCGGGACCATCCATGGAGCTCCGGCACCCTGCTGCCGGCGAGCGCCGTCGCCACGACCCCGCACCCGAGCGCCGCACCGTGCGTGGCGAGCAGCGCCAGCACTCGGCGCCCGTCCGGGTCCGTGTGCTCGACGTCGTCGATGAGCACCCAGCACGGCGTGGCCTCGCCTTCGACCTGGTCGGGGGTCAGGGCCGGCTCCTGCGAGAGCGTGCCGGTCTTGGTGCTGTCGGCCGCGTCGGCGAGCTCCAGCAGGCGCGGATGCACGGCGGCGCCGTGGCGGGCCGCGTCCGCCAGCTGACGAGCGACGCTGCGCGCGAGCCGCAGCGGCGCGCCGTCGGTCGGGCGCGCCGACACCCGTACCACGACGCCGTCGAGGCTCGCCGCGAACCTGCTGAGGAGGGTCGTGCGGCCCGACCCTTCCGGACCGACGACGAGGACTCCCACCTGCGACGTCGTCGGCCGGGCGCACGCGACCTCCCGGAGCGCGTCGAGCTCGACGGTGCGCAGCTCTGTCCAGACCTGGTGCGGTGGCGCGGAGACGAGACCGCGACCACGGGCTCCGTGCGGGGGGCCGTCGTCGTACCGACGGTCTCGGGAACGACGACGAGGTGAACCGTTCGACATAGCAGCACCCTTGCTCTGCGGAGGCAGCTTCAGGGCCGGCGCGGCGATCCCGCGACGGCTGTTGTGAGGTGGGGCGCGACCGGGCGCAGTGGCGCGGTCGGCCGGGAGGCCGGGCCGTCCGGGGTGACCCGGACGGCCCGGCGAACGGCGGCTCCGTCAGCCGCGGAGTCGCGTCTCGTAGGCCGCGGGGTCCGCGGTCCACGACCGACGACGCAGCGCACGCGTCGCCAGACCCATGGCCAGGAACATCCCGGCCATGAGCAGGAGACCCATGTCCGAGCTACCCGTCGTGGCGAGCGCGCCGGGCGCGGCCTGCGCACCCGCCGTGGCCGCTCCGCTCGCGCTCGTCGCGCCCGAGCCGGAGGCGAGACCGGAACCGACGCCAGAGCCGGCGTTACCTGAACCGGCACCCGGGACCACCACGTTGACCACGGGGGTCGTCGTTCCCGGGGTCGTCGGGTCGGACGGGTCGGTGGGGTCCGTCGGGTCCGTCGGGTCCGTCGGGTCCGTGGGATCCGTGGGATCCGTCGGGTCCGTGGGATCCGTCGGGTCCGTGGGATCCGTCGGGTCCGTGGGATCCGTCGGGTCCGTGGGATCCGTCGGGTCGGTCGGGTCGGTCGGCACGAGCGCCGCCGCGCATCCGGCCGAGGCGTCGCCCAGCAGGCCCACGGCGAGGCAGGAGACGTCGACAGGGACCGTCACCGGCACGTTCAGGTCGATGCTGGGCAGGACGCCCAGCAGACCGTCACCGTCGAGCAGACCGTCCAGGTCCAGCACGCCGTCGAGGTCGAGCAGCCCGTCCCCGGCGAGGAGGTCGTCGAGGTCCAGTCCGCCACCCAGGAGCCCGTCGGAGCCGCCGGTCGCGCCTGCACCGACGACCGCGTCACCCAGCACACCGACAGCGATGTCCGACACATTCACCGGAACCGTGATCGGTGCGTTCACCGACACGTCCGAACCCGACGCCGACCCCTCAGCCGGCTCCTGCGCAGGCCCGTCCGAGCCTCCGCCGGAGGACCCGACCACGGCGTCACCCAGCACACCGACAGCGATGTCCGACACATTCACCGGAACCGTGATCGGTGCGTTCACCGACACGTCCGAACCCGACGCCGACCCCTCAGCCGGCTCCTCAGCGGGCTCCTCAGCGGGCTCCTGCGAGCCCGACTCCACGGCAGCGTCACCCAGGACGGCGACCGCGACGTCCGACACGTTCACCGGAACCGTGATCGGGGCATTCACCGAGACGTCAGCCGGCTCGGGCACAGGCGCAGGCGCCGGGGACGGGGCCGGCTCGGAAGCCGGTGCGCTCTCGACCGTGGCGTCCCCGAGGACCGCCACCGCGACGTCGTTCACGTCGACGGGCACGGTGACGGGGGCGTCGACCGCGATGTCGGGCAGGACGTCCGCGACCTCGCTGAGCGAGACGTCGACCGACAGGTCGAGCTCGATGTCTCCGAGGAGCTCGCCCTCGGATGCGTGGGCCGCTGTGGCCCCTGCGACCAGCAGGCCGCCTGTGACGAGCGCTGTCCTCAGCGCACGCCTGATGAAAGTAGACATGAGTGATCTCTCCTTGCTCGAGGTGGAGGCACGCCCGGAGGGCTGTGCCGAAGGCGTTCCGCGCGCGGGGCGCGGGACGTCCACCTCAGGCAGGAGAGACGGGGACCTCGACGAGGGTTCGGGGAAGACGCAGTCGGCGGGCAGCGACGGGGAGCCACCAGGGTCCGGCCATCGCGAGGAGGCCCGCGGCGACGAGGAGGGCCGTGTCGGCTCCGGCGCCACCGCGCTGGGAGGAGCTCAACGAGCCCCCACCGAGCGAGGCGCCGAGCTGGGCCGGGTCGCCGAGCGGCGAGGCGGCGCGGAGCGTGCCGGACCAGCCTGCCGAGATCTGGGCAGAGCTGTCGCTCACGACGGCAGCCGACGGCATCAGGGCGCCGATCGCCGTCGGGCCTGCTCCTGGTGCGGTGCCGCCGAGGATGCCGACGGAGGGTGGGGTGACCCCGACGTCGCGAGCCGGAGGCGGTCCGGCCGCACGGGGGGCCGCCACGACCGCACCGGCGCCGGCACCGGCCACCGAGACGATCTCCGGCAGCACGGGGGCGAGTCCCGGGGCGGGCTGCGGGACGCCAGGTGTCAGGAGGTCGTCCACCGGCGGGACTGCGGGAGTCACGGCGTCGAGCACGGGCGGGAGGGCCGGGTGCACCAGGTCGACGACGGGGTTCACGACCGGTTGGACCACGCCCAGGACCGGGTCGAGCACCGGGCCGACCGCACCCAGGACGGGGTCCGTCACAGGCTTGACCGCGCCGAGGACCGGGTCGAGCACCGGCGCCAGCGGCCCGCTCACGCCACCCACGACCGGCGCCACGGCCTCCAGCAGGGGGTCTGTCACCGGCGCGACGGACGTCGTCACGGGGGCGACGACGTCGGCGACGATCGGCTCGACGACCCCGGTGACGGGCTTCGTCACGGTCTCCACGACCGGAGCGACGGCCTCCACCACGGGTGCGACCGGCTCGACCACCTTCTCGACGACCGGCGCAGCGGGCTTCGTCACCGGCTCGACGACCTTCTCGACGACCGGCTTCGTGACAGGCTCGACGACCTTCTCGACGACGGGGGCGACAGGCTTGGTCGCCTTCTCCACGACCGGCACCACGACGTCCTTGACGACGGGCTCCAGGACAGGTTCGACGACGACGTCCTTGACGGTGTCCGTCACCGGTGCCAGCACCTTGCCCAGTCCCAGCGGGTCCTTCTCCGCGGCGGTGGCGCCGCCGGCGAGAGCGATGCTCCCGGCCAGGCCGAGCCCCAGGCCGGCTCCGAGGAACAGGCCGCGCGCCAGCCAGCGCCGCGTCCGGGTAACCCCCGCTGCGGCGACCGTGGCGTCGCTCGACCCCTGCATGCCCGTCCAATCAGTGCTCGGATGAGACGTGTGACACACAGTAGGTGCGGCGCCGCAGGCCCGCCAACCGGCGAGCCGATTTCACCCGCACCGGACGTTCGACCGGGTAGATTTGCCGTCGTGACCACACCCACCACCACCCCCCGCACAGGCGCCGTCGGCGTGATGCTCCCCCGGGACCTGCCCCGCGACCAGGTCCTGCCGTTCGCGCGCCGCGCCGAAGCGCTCGGCTTCGACGAGGTCTGGATCGTCGAGGACCTGGGATTCCGCGGTGGCATCGCCCAGGCGGCCGCGGTGCTGGCGAGCACGGCTCGCGTCCGTGTGGGGATCGGCCTCCTGCCCGTCGGGGCGCGCAACGTGGCCTTCGCGGCCATGGAGCTCGCGAGCCTCGCCGAGCTCTTCCCGGGCCGGGTCGACGCGGGCGTCGGCCACGGCATGCCGGGCTGGATGCGCTCGGTCGGCGCCTGGCCCGCGAGCCCCTTGACCCTGCTCGAGGAGTACGTCACCACGCTCCGGTCGCTGCTGGGCGGCACGAGCGTCGACGTCGCCGGCCGGTACGTGCAGGTCGACGGGGTCGCGCTCGACCCGGCCACCGTCCCGCCCGTCCCGCCGTCCCTGCTCCTGGGTGTCCGCGGCCCGCGCTCGCTCGCGCTGTCCGGCCGCGTCGCGGACGGCACGATCCTCGCCGAGCCGACGACCCCCGAGTACGCCCGTGCCGCGTTGCGCGCGATCGACGCGCCGGCTGCGCACAGCCTGGTCGCCTACAACGTCGCCGCGGTCTCCGACGACGAGGGCGCCGCCCTCGCGCAGGCCCGCGAGGGTCTCGCGTGGATCGGCGAACCCGACTGGCGTCCGCACATCGACCCGCTGCCCTTCGCGGACGAGTTCGCCGCTCTGCGAGCGGCGTGCGCTACCCGGGAGGAGTTCGTCGAGCGCCTCCCGGACGCCTGGGTACGACGGCTCGCCGTCGCGGGCACCCCGCCGCAGGCTCGGGCCACGATCGACGCGCTCTTCGCCGCCGGGGTGACGAGCGCCGTCCTCACACCGCTCGGCGCCGACCGCATCGCGGCCCTCGACTCGCTGGCCACCGTGCTCTGAGAGCTCGCGCGTAGTGGTGCTCTGAGAGCTCGCGCGCAGCGGCGCGCCGGGGAGCTCGCGCTCAGCGGCGCGACGCCTGGCCGACGTCGCGTGGCGCGGCGGCATGGATGCCGCGCGGTGTGTACCCCAGGACACCCGAGCGGCCGAGCAGGTCGGCCGCGTACCAGGCGGTCGCGAGCCACATCTCGGTGCCCTGGAGGCTCGGGGCGCCCTCCGGCACACCCGACGACGTCCCTCCGGCGCCCGTGCGCGGGCCCGCGGGGGCGAAGGCCAGGCCCTCGGGTGCCCACTGCCCGGTGACGCCCTGGAGCACCTGGCGCGCGACCGCGTCGACGGCATCGACGCGGTAGCCGTCGGCGCCGCAGCGGCGCGCCCACCAGAGCAGGTGGACGACGTCGAGCGCGTCGCAGGCGGTCACGCGCGAGCCGTCGAGGACTCCCGTCGCGGCGTGTCGGAGGACGGTGTCGGTCAGCTCGCGCCCGAGCCCGACGTGGGACCCCCACTGGGCGAACGTGCCGCGCACCAGGCGGTAGGTCCCGTTGACGGGCTCACGCCACCCGTCCTGTGCGCGAGGAGAACCCCACAGCCCGGTGACCGGGTCGCGATGCTCCACGAGCCATCCCACCAGCGCCTCGCGGGCGCCGGCGGGGACGAGAGCGCCGATCTCGCGCGCCCAGGTGAGCGCGGTGCCGACCGTGTCGACCGTCGACCCTGCACCCCAGGCGTTCGACGACCACGACAGCTCCTCGAGCAGCGCGGTCACCTCGTCGGCCTGCGCACCGGTGTACGGGACGGCCGGGAGCCGGGCGCCGAGAAGGTCGAGCGCATAACCCACGCACAGCACGTGGTAGGCGCCGGGACCACCCGGCCACGCGCCGTCGGGCACCCCGTCGTCGGGCTCCCCGCCGGGCAGCCCGCCGCTCCCCGCGTCCGTGACCAGGCCGAGCTCGGGGACCCAGCCCGTGGGTCCCACCAGGCCGCGCAGCCGCGCGACGTGCTCGTCGCGCGAGAGCTGCGCCGGCACGACGCCCGCGAGCGCCGCGAGCTCGACCGCGTCGCAGTGGGCCCGCACCGTGGGCGGCACGCCCGGGGCGTCGCGGTAGCGGTGGCCGTCGAAGGCCCGCTCCAGCAACGCCGGGATGCCGGCGAGCGCCGCCGACCCGAACGCCTCCAGGCGACGACCCAGGTCGTCGGGTGCGGCGGGCTTCTCGCCGGTGCGGCGGTCGCGCACGACGCGCGCGGGGTTGCCGACGGCCACGGCGTACGCGGGGACGTCGCGGGTCACGACCGCGCCGGCACCGATGACGGCGTGCGCACCGACGGTGACGCCGTCGAGCACGATGACGTGGCTGCCGATCCACACGTCGTCGCCGATCGTGATGCCCCGCGAGGTCAGACCCTGCCGGAACACCGGCACATCCGTCCGGTCGAACGCGTGGTCGAACCCGAGGATGCTCGTGTGGCTGCCGATCCGGACCGCGTCGCCGATCCGGACGAGGCCGCGCACCGCGGCGGAGACGTTGACCGAGCAGTCGGCGCCGATCGTCACGTCGCCCGTGACGTGCGTGTGCGCGGCGAGGTAGCTGCGGTCGCCGAGCGCGAAGGACTCCACGTCGACGTCGGCGAGACCCGACACGACGCACCCGTCCCCGACCGGGTGGCCCGCGTCCCGCAGGGCACGGACCCGGTCGTCGTTCGCCGCGCGCTGCTCCGGCGTCGCGGTCGAGTCGAAGGACCAGGGGGCGAAGTCGGGGGTCAGGGCTCCGGGCACGGCGTCCACTGTTCCACAGCGCGCGCCGGCGGCGCAGGCACGCTCGTCAGGTGACGGTCGCCCCGAAGATCAGCCCGAGAGCGTAGGTCGCGGCCGCCGCACCGAACCCGATGGCGAGCTGGCGCAGCGCCCGCTTCACGGGTGACGCCCCGGACAGCAGGCCGACCGTCGCGCCGGTCGCGAGGAGCGCGAGGCCGACGAGGACGCACGAGACGAGCACCGCCTGCGGACCGTGCAGGCCCAGCAGGTAGGGCAGCACGGGGATGACGGCCCCGGAGGCGAAGAAGAGGAACGAGGACACAGCGGCGCCCATCGCCGTGCCGTGGGTCTCGTGCTCGTCACCCTGCATGGCGGGCGCGATCGTCGTCTTCGACGTGTAGGTCGCGAGGACCTCCGCCGCGTGCGCCTGCGCCGCGGCGGGGTCGAGGCCGCGGGCCCGGTAGACGAGCGCGAGCTCGTTGGTGTCGACGTCGAGGTCCGGCAGCGCGGCGGACGCCTGGGGACTCGGGGTCGAGGCGTCGAGCAGCTCCCGCTGCGACCGCACCGAGACGTACTCCCCCGCGCCCATCGACAGCGCGCCTGCGAGCAGGCCGGCCAGCCCCGAGAGCAGCACCACCGAGTTCGCCGCGCCGGACGCCCCGATGCCGAGGATCAGCGCGAGGTTCGACACCAGGCCGTCGTTCGCGCCGAACACCGCCGCGCGGAACGTGCCGGACAACCGGTTGCGGCCCCGCGTGGCCAGGCCGCGCACGACCTCCTCGTGGATGCGCTCGTCCGCGGCCATCGCGGCGGTCGCGTCCGCGTCCGTCTCGTACGTCGAGCGCGCCTCCGCCCGCTGGGCGAGCGCGAGGACGAACACCCCGCCGAACCGGCGGGCGAGCCAGCCGAGGACCCGGGTGCGCCACTGTCCGGGACGCGGCCTACCGACGTCGTCCCCGAGAAGCTCCAGCCAATGTCGCTCGTGGCGCCCCTCGGCCTCGGCGAGCGCGAGGAGGATCTCGCGCTCCTCGCCCGTGCGGCGGCTCGCCAGGTCGCGGTAGACCGCCGCCTCAGCACGTTCGTCGGCCAGGTTGCGGCGCCAGCGGCGCACGTCGCGCGCAGTCGGTGGGGGTGTGGTCACGTCCCCCATGATCGCAAGGAACCGGGACCGGCGGACTTCGTCCGTCCGCACATGCCCAGGGGGTCCGCCCCGCTCTCGAAGTGCGGCCGTCCCCCCGGACAGCCTGCCCGACGACGGGCCGGCACCCCCTCGCGTTGACCGACCCCGACCGCGCGGGGTTGGATCAGAGGATGACCAACGAACTCACCCGCCCCGAGATCGACGCGCCCGAGGGCCCCGCACCGACCGAGCTCGTCATCGAGGACATCGTCGTCGGCGACGGCCCCGCGGCCGGCCCCGACTCCACCGTGAACGTCCACTACCTGGGTGTCGAGCACGACTCCGGCGAGGAGTTCGACGCCTCCTGGAACCGCGGCCAGTCCATCAACTTCCCGCTCCGCAACCTCGTCGCCGGCTGGCAGCAGGGCATCCCGGGCATGAAGGTCGGTGGGCGTCGCAAGCTCGTCGTCCCGCCGGAGCTCGCCTACGGCCCGGCCGGCGGGGGCCACCGCCTCTCCGGCAAGACCCTCATCTTCGTGATCGACCTGCTGGGCGTCAGCTGACGCTCGCCCGACGACGTACCAACGCCTCTTCCCGGTCCGCACCGGGGAGGGGCGTTCGTCGTCCGGCGGCGGCGCTCGGGAGCGGCCGCGGCCGGCGCTGCCGGCGCGCGACGACCCGGTCCACGACCACACCCAGCAGCGTGCCCGTTCCCACTCCCACGACGACGGCCAGCAAGGGCTGCGCGCCCCACCAGTGCGCCGCCAGCACTCCGACGACGACCGAGAAGGCCGCCCACAGCGCGGACGCCAGCGCGGAGATCACCATGAACCGCCGCCGCGGGAAGCGCACCGCACCCGCTGTGACGTTGACCGCCGTCCGGCCGACGGGGACGTACCGCGCGGCGAGGATGAACGCCGCGCCCCGGCGCAGCAGGTGCGCCGACGCCCACGCCACCGCCCTCCGCCCGCGCGGCCCGCGCAGGAGGCGCACCCGCTCCGTGCCCACGGCGCGACCGATCGAGTACGCGATCTGGTCGCCGCACCACGCACCCGCCGCCGCGACGAGGAGCACCGCCCACAGCGCGACGTCGTGCCCTGACCGCGCCGCGACGGCGAGCATGACGATCACCGTCTCGCCCGGGATCGGCGGGAAGAACCCGTCGACCGCCGTCGTGACGAACAGCGTCGGCAGCGCCCACACCGACTCCACGAGGGCGAAGAGCCACTCCTCGAGCCGACCCCACAACGAGGCGATCAGGTTCATGGACCCAGCCTGGGTGGTGGACGACGCCGCGACCATGGGTGATGCCCCCGGTTCGACCCTGAGGTGTCCCCGGGCACGTGCACGTGCAGGTGGCCGCGCGGGGGACAATGGCCCCCGACGGATACCTTCTCCTTCGAGCGAGGACGCACTGTGATCACTGTCAGCACCGACGGCTCCTGCCTGCGCAACCCGGGCGGCGCGATCGGATGGGCGTGGATCAACCACGACGGGACCTTCGACTCCGGCGGCGCAGCGAGCGGGACCAACCAGATCGCCGAGCTGACGGCGCTGCTCCAGGCGGTCCGGTCGCACCCCGGGGAGCAGCCGCTGCTCATCGAGTCCGACTCCCAGTACGCGATCAAGTGCTCGTCCGAGTGGGTCGTCGCGTGGAAGCGCAAGGGCTGGAAGACGGCGGGCGGGACCCCCGTGAAGAACCTCGAGATCGTGCAGGCGATCGACACCGCGATCACCGCTCGTCGCGGCCCGGTCCGCTTCCGCTGGGTCCGCGGCCACGTGGGCGACCCGTTCAACGAGCGCGCGGACCAGCTCGCCGGTCTCGCCGCCCAGGAGTGGGCCGCCGGGCGAGGCGACGTCAACAGCACGCTCGTCCCGGAGCTCGTCCCCGCCGCGGCCCGCGAGGGCCGCGCGTCGGGCGACGGCCGCACCCCATCGGGCGACGACCGGGCACCGGGTGAGCGCACGGTCAAGCAGGCCGACCCGTGGGACATGGACACCCTCTTCGACTGACCCCGAGCACGACCTTCCTCGCCGCCGAACACGACGTTGCTGCCGTTCTCGCGTCGAGAACGGCACCAACGTCGTGTTCGGCGGATGGGTGACGGGTGGGGTGGGAGGATGGGGGCGTGTTCGTCGCACCAGCGGGGGTTGAGGAACGGTTCGTGTCGGACCGCCCGCTCGACCTGCACCGCACGCTGGACCGCCTCGCCCGCGGTCCGTACGACCCGACGTTCCGGCGCACCGGCGACGGCGCGATCTGGCGCACGACCCGCGTGCCCGACGGACCCGCGACGTGCCGCCTGGAGCAGACGGGGGCGCGGACCGTCGTCGGGCAGGCATGGGGTCCGGGCGCGGCCGAGGCGCTGAGCCACCTGCCCGCGCTGCTCGGTGAGCAGGACGAGGCGGACTCGTTCGTTCCCCCGCCGCCGCTGCACGACGTGCACCGCCGCCATCCCGGCCTGCGGATCCCCCGCACCCGCCGCGTCCTCGAGTCGCTGGTCCCCGCGATCCTCGAGCAGCGCGTCCAGACGGTCGCCGCGTGGCGCTCCTGGTCCTGGCTCGTGCGCCGCCACGGCGAGGCGGCGCCTGGTCCCGCGTCCGCCCCCGGCGACCTGCGCGTCGTGCCCGACGCCGGGACATGGGCCACGATCCCGTCCTGGGACTTCCACCGCGCAGGTGTGGACCCCGGCCGGGCGCGCACGATCGTGGCCGCCGCGCGCCGTGCCCGGGCGCTCGAAGGGTGCGTCGACCTCGAGCCCACCGCGGCGCGGGCCCGGCTCCAGGCGATCCCGGGCGTGGGCGTGTGGACGTCCGCGGAGGTCGCGCAGCGCGCGCTCGGGGACGCCGACGCGGTGTCGGTGGGCGACTTCCACCTGTCGACGGCCGTCGGCTGGGCCCTCGCCCGCGAGCGCGCCGACGACGCGCGGATGCTCGAGCTGCTCGCGCCCTACGCGCCCCACCGCTACCGCGTGGTGCGGCTCATGGAGGTGTCCGGGCTCGGCCGGGCGCCACGACGCGGGCCGCGGTTGTCGATCCAGGACCACCGGGGCAACTGACGCCCCGGCACGGGGCCGCTACTCCGGCAGTGCGCACACCCCGTCGACGCAGACGGCGCCGTCGACGTCACCGACCATCGTGAGGGCCTGCGCGGGCGGGGTCGTCGCGGCCCGCGGGGCCGCGACGTGCGGGAGCATGGTGCGGCGCGGGTTCGCCACCGGGTGCGACGCGGACGGGGTGTCGGTCATCAGTGCTCTCCTCGAGGGTCGGACGGGTCGGGCTCAGGCAGCCCGGTCGGCGGACGCCTGCTCGAGCACCTGGACGAACACGTCCGGCGACTGCGCTCCCGAGACCCCGTACCGGCCGTCGACGACGAAGAACGGGACCCCGGAGATGCCGTAGGCGCGGGCCTGCGCGATGTCGGCCTCGACGTCCGCGGCGTACTCACCCGACTCGAGGACCCGCAGGACCTCGTCCCGGTCGAGCCCGACCTCTGCGGCGAGGTCGGCGAGCTCGTCGGCGCGCCCGACGTGGCGCCCCTCCGTGAAGTACGCCTTGAGCAGGCGCTCCTTCAGCTCGAGCTGCTTGCCCTGCGCCTTGGCATGGTGCAGCAGCTCGTGCGCCTTGAGCGTCTTGGTGTGCTGGAGCGCGGAGAAGTCGTAGGCCAGGCCCTCCGCGGCCGCGAGCTCGGTCATCTGCGCCAGCATCTGCTCGACCTGGGCCGGCGGCATCCCCTTGTGCCCGGCGAGGAAGTCGACCTCCGAGCCGGCGAAGTCGACCGGGGTGTCCGGGGCCAGCTCGAACGAGTGGTAGACGATCTCCACCTCGCGATCGTCCCCCGCGGCCGCGCGCTGTGCCAGGGCCGTCTCGAGGCGCCGCTTGCCCACGTAGCACCACGGGCAGGCGATGTCGGACCAGATGTCGATCGTCAGCTTCTCGTTCACGCTGGTGCCAACCATCGCGTCCGTCCGTGGATTCCCCGACCGGCGCGAACCGGGCGAGGATCACACGCGGATCAGGTGCGGCGCCCCGCACGGTGGAGGTCCTGCAGGACCATGATCTCGGCGCCGTGATGGATGAGCTCGCGGTTCATGTGGAGCACGAGGTGCCCAAACGGTGCCTGGGCGTCGATCTCCGTCGCCTGGCTGAGCCCGACCGTGAAGACCTGGTCCTCGTCGAGTCCGTCCACCCCGGCGCGCCAGGCCTCGACCCACCGGGTCAGGCCCGCGACGGCCTCGGTGACGTCGCCCGAGACCTCGACGTCCTCCCGCCGCGCCGAGCTCTCGCCGAAGGTCCACTCCCACCGCTCGAAGAAGCCCTCGGTGAGGTGCGCGACCAACCAGCCGATCGTCCGGGGCTGCGGCGAGTCGGCCCCCGCCGGCCACTCCGCGACCCACTCCCCCGTGCCGAGCGTCCGCGGCGTGCGCTGCGTCCCGCGCCGGACCACCCGCAGGGCGTCCAGGCCGGGTTCCCAGTCGAGCTCGTCCTGGGTGAGGGTCGCCAGCCGACCCGCGAGCTCGAGCCAGGAGAAGCCGAGCTGACCGCGGGCCATGGCGAGCGGCGTCGGGACGGTCAGGATGGACCAGTCGAACTCCGGACTGCCGTACACGGGGCCTGGCTCGGTGGACATACGACCTCTCCTCGTCGACATGGTCGGCGGCACTCCCGCACGTTCGTACACGTGTTCGACAAGCCTGGCGCACCCGGCCCCCGCCGTCAAGACCCACCGCGGTGGCTGCGCACGGGGTCGCGGGGCCGGCGCGCTCGCGGTCGGGGAGAATGGCGGAGGCCACGCACGACCGGCCCTCGTCCACTCGTAGAAGGGCTCGCCCGTGAGCCAACAGGCCGCCGCACCAGCACCCGACCCCCAGCTCGTCCTGCTCCGCCACGGCGAGACCGCGTGGAGCATCACCGGCCAGCACACGGGGCGGTCCGACATCCCGCTCACCGCGGCCGGCGAGCAGCAGGCCGTCGCGGCGGGCGCCTACCTCGAGCGGCGACGTGAACGTCGCGGCCGGGGCTTCGCCGTCGTGCGCACGAGCCCGCTGCAGCGAGCGCGGCGGACCGCGGACCTCGCCGGGTTCCCGGACGCGCCGGTCGACGACGACCTCGCCGAGTGGGACTACGGCCCCGTCGACGGTCGCACCGCGGCCGACGTGAGCGACGAGCTCGGGCGCGAGTGGCAGATCTTCCGCGACGGCGTGAACGTCGCCCTCCCGCCGGGCGGCCGGCCCGGGGAGTCGCTGGACGACGTCGCCGCCCGCGTCTCCCGTGTGCTGGAGCGCGTCGAGCCGACCCTGCACGACGGCGGGGACGTCCTCGTCGTCGCGCACGGCCACGTCCTGCGCGTGCTCACCGCGGTGTGGCTGGGGGTCGACCCGGCGCTCGCCGCGCGCTTCGAGCTGGGCACCGCCGCGGTGAGCCTGCTCGGCCACGGTCACGGTCTGCGCACGATCGAGGGCTGGAACCTTCCTCCGGCCGGTTGACCTGCACCGTTCCGGCCCTGGAGATGGCACCATGACCCCCATGGGCCAGATTCACAAGAACCTCGCTGAGGGCGAGACCGTGGTCATGACGCTGCGCACGCACGTCAAGGCGTTGTTCGCACCGTTCCTCGTCCTGCTGCTGCTCGTCGCCGCGGTGGTCGCTCTCGTCGTGCTCGCCCCGCCGGACCCGATCGTCCTGTGGATCGTCGTCGGTGTGGCCGGGCTCGCCGCGATCATCTGGATCGTCGTGCCGCACCTGCGGTGGATGACCACGACGTACGTCGTGACGAACAAGCGGATCGCGATGCGCTCGGGGATCATCACCCGTGTCGGGCGGGACATCCCGCTCTACCGCATCAACGACGTCAACTCCGAGCGCGACCTGATCGACCGCATGCTCGGGTGCGGGACGCTCGTCATCTCCGACGCGACCGAGAAGGCGGGGATGACGCTGTACGACGTCCCGCGCGTCGAGGAGGTGCGGACCCGGCTGCACAACCTGCTGTTCTCGGCGGACGACGGCTCCGACGACGGCGAGTGGCCGCCGAACGAACCGCCGCGCGGCCCTCAGGCCCCTCGTGGCGGGCGCATCCCGCGCCGCCCGGCCTGAGCCGCCCCGGCTCCTGAGCTGGCGGGTCGGCCGGCGGGTCGGCCGACGGGTCAGTCCTCGACGAGGCGGCCGGCGGCCTGCTCGGCCCGTGCGCGCATCTCCTCGGTGAGGCAGATGTCCCCGCACGCGTGCGCGGAGAGCAGACGGCGGGCGGGCTCGGTCGCGTCGCCGCTCGCCCAGGCGCCGAACCAGTCGGCGAGCGTCACACCGTGCTCGGGACGGTACGTGACCTCGACGGCGTCGCCCACCGTGATCGTCCCCGTCTCGACGACGCGCAGGTAGGCGCCCGTCCGGTTCGCCTGGGCGAAGCGCTTGACCCAGCGGTCCTCGCCCATCCGGCGGCCGAACGTGGCGCACGGCGTGCGCGGCTGGGTGACCTCGAGGAGCGCGGAGCCCACGGCCCAGCGCTCCCCCACCACCGCGTGGCTGACGGGGATGCCGCGCACCCGCAGGTTCTCTCCGAACAGGCCGGGCTCGATCTCGCGCTCCAGCTGCTCGGACCACCAGTCGGCGTCGTCCTGCCCGTAGGCGTACACCGCCTGCTCCTGGCCACCGTGGTTGGCGCGGTCAGCCTGCACGTCGCCGTACACCCCGAACGCGCGCACCTTCACCGGCCCGTCGACGGGGCGCTTGTCGATGGCGGTGACGCCGACCGGCCCGGGGTCGGCCTGCAGGGCGTGGACACGGCAGACTGCGAGGAGCTCACCTGCGGCGGCAACGGGAGGCATGTGCCCATTCTGGCACCCCGGACGTCGGCGCGGGCGAGAGACCCTGACGCCACCGCGCCGCCCCACGACCGCACGAGGAGCCCCGATGAGCACCGCCCGCCCGACCCGCTGGGAGCAGCGCACCGCTGCCGACCCGCAGCACTCCACCTGGTACGTCGAGCGCTTCCGGCGGATGGCGGCCGACGGCGCGGACCTCGCCGGGGAGGCGCGGTTCGTCGACGCGATGCTCCCCCGGGACTCCCGGGTGCTCGACGCCGGGTGCGGACCCGGTCGGGTGGGCGGCGAGCTGGCGCGTCGCGGCCACACCGTCGTGGGCGTGGACGTCGACCCGGTCCTCGTCGAGGCCGCCCGGGCCGACCACCCGGGTCCGGACTGGCGCGTCGGTGACCTCGCGGAGCTGGACCTGCCGGCCGAGGGCGTGACGGAGCCGTTCGACGCGATCGTGTGCGCGGGCAACGTCCTGACGTTCCTCGCACCGGGCACGGAGGTCGAGGTGCTGCGCCGGTTCCGCGCGCACCTCGCCGCCGGCGGCCGGGCCGTCGTCGGCTTCGGGGCCGGGCGGGGCTACCCGTTCGCGGACCTCGTCGCCGACGCCGGCCGGGCCGGCCTGCGGGTGGACCTCATGCTCTCCACGTGGGACCTGCGGCCGTTCGACGACGGGTCCGACTTCCTCGTCGCGGTGCTCTCGGCCGGCGACGCCTAGTCAGATCCCGGCCGTGAGCTCGAGGACGGCGGCCCGGACCTCCTCGAAGCTCCGCCCGGGCTGGAAGACGAGCCACTCGAGGCCCGCGACGAGCGTCGCGCCGAACGCCGCCGCGGCGAGGAGCGACACGTCCCGGTCGGGGAGCGCCTCCCGCAGGGCCTGCGCGTAGAACTCGATGACCTGGGCGCGGATGTGCCCCACGGTCTCCTGCCACTCGCGGCCCACCCGGAACACCTCGGCGGCCAGCAGCTTCGCGAAGTCCGGGTGCGCGGCGACCTGCTGCAGCACCGAGCCGACGAGCGCGTCGAGCGCCGCCTTGCCGGCGAGCCCGGTGCGCGCGTCCCGCAGCGAGCGAGTGAGCCGCTCGAGGCCGCTCGCGAGGGCGGCCTCGAACACGTCCGACTTCGACCCGAAGTTGTAGTAGACGCTGCCCTTGGCGACGCCGGCCGCGGCCGCGATGTCCTCCACCGACGTCGCCGTGAAGCCCTGGTCGGCGATGAGCCGCACGGCCGCGTCCATGATCTGCTGCCGTGTCCCGGCGCGACGAGCGGCGCCGGCCTGCTCGCGCCGGGACGGCACGGGGGTGCTCTGCGTGGTCACGTCGGTCTGCCTTCGTCCTCGGGCGTCAGATCACGAGCGCCGGGTGCAGACGGTCGAGCGTCCAGGTGCGCAGACGCCCTGCCCGCCAGGCGCTGATCGCCAGCGACGCTAGCAGCACGGCGACGAGATAGACCACTGCGACCCACAGCCGCCCGTCGACACCACCCGTGATGGTCTGCCGCAACCCGTCCACGGCGTAGCTCATGGGCAGCAGCGGGTGGACGACCTGGAAGAACGCGGGCGTCGTCTCGACGGGGTAGGTCCCGCCGGAGGACGCGAGCTGCAGCATGAGCAGCGCGAGGATCGCGACCTTTCCTGCCGCCGCGCCGAGCAGCGCGACGAGCGCCTGCTGCAGGGCGAGGAACGTCGCGGCGACGAGCATCGTGAAGGCGACGGTCCCGGCCGCGTGCGTCATCTGCATCCCCACGCCGTAGTGGATGACCGCGAGCATGACCACGACCTGCGCCGCGCCGACGACCAGCGCCGGCAGGTACCCCGCGAGCGCGATCCGCCAGCCGGACGCGGGCGTGGCGAGCGCGCGCGACGGCAGCGGACGCAGCAGCAACCACGTGATGAGCGCACCGACGAACAGCGCCAGCGGGACGAAGAACGGGGCGAAGCCCTCACCGAAGCCCTCGGCCGCGGCGACGTCGGTGTCCGCGACGGTGACCGGTGCGCTCAGCACGTCGGCGCGCTGGGTGCGCAGGGCGTCGGAGTCGTCCGGGATCGCCTCGGCGCCGTCCGCCAGTCCGTCGCTCAGGTCCTGCGCACCGTCGGTGAGCTGCCCGCCGCCGTCAGCCACCTGCCCGGCGCCGTCCGCGAGCTCCCGGGTGCCCGCGGCGAGCTCGTCCGCACCCGACGCCGCGGCGCCCGACCCGTCCGCGAGCTCGCGCGCACCGGAGGTCAGGCTGCTCGCCCCGTCCGCGAGGCGACCGGCACCGCCGTCCACCCGCACCGCACCGCCCGCGAGCGACTGCGCGCCCTGGTCGACCTGCGCCGCGCCGTCGGTCAGCGCACCGGCGCCCGCGGCCAGGGCACTGCTGCCGCGGGCGAGATCGCGCGCGCCGTCGCCCAGGTCACCGAGCCCACCGCTGAGCTCGGCCGCGCCCGCCGCGAGCCCGTCGACGCCGTCACGGACCGTCGTGGACCCGGTCTGCGCGCCGGGACGGAGCTGGGCGTCCAGGGCCGCCACGCCGTCGGACGCCTCCCGGACCCCGGCGGCGAGCGCCGGCAGACCGGAGCTGCTGCTCGTCGCGAGCTGGTCGGCGCCGTCGACGAGCTCCTGCACCCCGGCGGCCCCGGCCGCGAGCTCGCCGTCAGCCGGCAGGGCGTCGAGCGCGTCGCTGTTCGCGGCGCGCAGCGCCTGCGTCTGCGGCGTCTGCGCCTCGGCCGGCAACGCCTCGAGGAGCGCGACGTTCCCCTGGAGCAGCTCGCGCAGCTGCGGGACGCTGCCGGCGAGGGTGGCGACCTGCGCCTGGACCTGACGGCTGCCGTCGGCGAGCCGCTCCGCCCCGGCCACCGCGGCGTCGGTGCCGTCGACCAGGCCGCCATCGCCCTCGAAGCCCTCGACGAGCCGGCCCGAACCGTCGGCGAGCTGCTCGACACCTGCCTGCGTCGCGGACGCACCCTGCGCGAGGGCGCGCGCACCGGAACCGGCGTCCGCCGCACCGTCGGCGAGCCGGGCGGCTCCCGCCGTGGCGTCGTTCGCCCCGCTCGCGAGCGCACCTGCGCCGCCGACGAGGTCGCCGGTCCCCCCGGCGAGCTCGCGGGCTCCACCCGCGAGGGTGCTCGTCCCCTCGGCGAGGTCACCCGCGCCGTCGGACAGGGCGCTCGCCCCGTCGACGGCGGTGCCCAGCCCGGCCGTCAGGGTCCCGATGCCCTCCGCGAGGGAGCCGGCACCGTCCGCGGCGGAGTCGGCGCCGTCGGCGACCTGGGCCGCGCCGTCGGTGAGCTCGCCGCCGGCGGCCGTCAGGCGCAGGGCGCCGTCGGACGCCTCGGCGAACCCGTCCCGGGCGCTGCCGAGCCCGACGAGGACCTGGTCGACGGCCTGCGCCCCGATCTCCTCGCGCACCGCGGCCTGCACCTGCTCCATCGCGCCACGGCCCAGCGTCGAGGCGAGGAACGAGTTCGCGTCGTTGTAGGTGACCATGATCTGCGCGGCCTGCGGGTCGTCCCCGCCGGCGCTCACGACCCGCGCGGAGAAGTCCTCGGGGACCGTCACCGCGAAGTAGTAGGTTCCGTCCCGCACCCCGCTCGCGGCCTCGTCCGCGTCCACCTCGGCCCACTGCAGGTCACCCGAGCCGACGAGCGTCGAGGTGATGTCGTCGCCGGCGCGCAGCTCGCCGTCGTCCCGCTCGGCGCCGGTGTCGGCGTTGACGATCGCGACGGGCAGCCGGTCGAGGTTGCCCGTCGGGTCCCAGAACGCCCACAGGTACATCGCACCGTAGAGCAGGGGCACGAGCACCATCGCGCCGAGGGCGAGCTTCGGCAGCAGGCCGCGGCGGAAGCGCCGCAGCTCGGTACCGGTGGAGGTCAGGGAGATCACGAGAGCAGTCCGTCCAGGGGGTGGGGTAAGGGTGTAGGTGTTCGGCGGGTGGGGAGGTCTGGTCGTCAGACCGACGGACCGGTGGTCAGGCGGACGACCTGCGGCAGGCTCTCCCACCGCACGGCGCCGGCCTCGCCGGCGGAGGCGACCGAGCCGACGACGGTCAGCCCGGCTGCGCAGAGCGCCTCGAGCCGGGTCCACACGAGCTGGCGGCGGGCGCTGTCGTGCACCTGGTCGAGGTCGTCGACGACGAGCAGCGCGGGCCGCTGGGCGAGGGCGAGCGTGATGCGCAGGAGCAGGGCGTCGACCTCGTCGAGGTCCCAGACCATCGAGTCGAGCGCGGGAGGCTCACGGTCGCCGAACACGGGCCCGGCGAGCTCGCGGTAGACGGCGTCGGTGACGCGCGGGGTGCGCCGGTACCAGGGCGCGAGCCACGTGAGGCGCTCGCGCACGCTGTCGGCGACCGTCACGGCGTCGTCGAGGTCGTCGATGCCCGCGAAGCCGGCGATCGCCGCGCGACGCTGGAGGGCGACTCGCTGCCGGGGCAGGTCGTGGTCGAGGACGTGCAGCCAGCCGTCCCCCGTCAGGTCGGGGACCATCCGGCCGGCGAGGGTCAGCAGGAGGCTCGTCCGCCCGGCGCCCTGCGGCCCTTGGAGGACGACGAGCTCCCCGGCCTGGACGTCCAGGTCGAGCGGACCGTAGACGAGGCCCCGGGACCCGTGGAGCCGGAGCCCGAACGCGCTGATGGCGGGGGGTGCCTGGGTGGGCGACGCGGCGGACGTCTCGGTGGGCGACTCGGTGGGCGACTCGGCGGACGTCTCGGTGGCGTCCTGCACGACGAGGTGGCGTGCTGCGGGGTCGTTCATGGGGTCAGCTCCTGGCGGTGGGGTTCCGATCACTCATTTAGCCTGACCGGTCAGTTCAAAACTACGCCTCCCGGCACTCCCTGCCAAGCGCGCGCCGCCGTCGTCGTCGTGACGTCGCTCACCTCGCCCGCACGGTGCCGCCCGCGGTGTGGCACCGTGGAGCCGTGCACTCCTACCGCGTCAGCCTCGCCGTGGGCATGCTCCACCCCGGCACGGCACCCGAAGCGGTCCTGCCGGCGGCCGCGGACGTCGCCCGGCGGCACACGACCGTCGAGGCGTCCGACGTCGGCGTCGTCGCGGGGCAGGCCCGCATCACCGTGCGGTACCTGGCCACCGACGACGACGCGGCGCGGGCCGTCGCCGCCACGGTGGCCGACGGCGTCGCGGAGCTCGCGCAGGTCTCGAACCCGCGCCTCACGCGACGCTACGGCGGCCGGTGGTACCCCGCCGACGGCTGGCGTCCACGAGGCTGACCCCGCACGCGCGAGACCCCCGCCGACCAGATGGTCGACGGGGGTCCCCGCGCACGGCCCGTACCGCCTCAGCGTGTCAGGCCGTGCCTCCGACCTGACCGGTCTGGGCCGCGTCGGCCACCTCTCCGACGAGGCGTTCCACGACGTCCTCCAGCATGGCCGCTCCGACGACCGCGCCGTCCTTCGTGACGAGGGCGACGTGCGCGCCGCGCGCCTGCATGGCGCTGAGCGCGTCCTCGAGCGTCGTGGCGACGGGGATCGAGGCCAGCGGGCGGATCCACCGTGCCGGGACCGGGTCGTCGGCACGCTCCGGCGCGACGTCGAGCAGGTCCTTGAGGTGGACGTACCCGGCCATGGAGCCATCGGGCCCGGCCACCGGGAACCGGGAGAACCCGGTCCGTACGCACTCGGCCTCCGCCTGCGCGGCGGTCACGCCGTGCGGAAGCACGACCAGGTCGCTCAGGGGCACCGCGACGGCTCCCACCGTCTCGACGCTGATGTTGAGCGCGCTCGCGAGCAGGCTGTGCTCCTCCGCGTCCAGGAGGCCCTCCTGCCGGGACTCGGCGATGAAGGCCGCGACCTCGTCGGCCGTGAAGACCGACGTGACCTCGTCCTTGGGTTCCACCTTGATGGCCCGCAGGACCACGTTCGCGATCCAGTTGAGCGTCACGATCAGCGGCTTGAGGATCCAGACGATGCCGTAGAGGATCGGCCCGAGGAGCAGCGCGGAGCGTTCCGGGCCGGCGATGGCGATGTTCTTCGGCACCATCTCGCCGAGAACCATGTGCAGCGCGACGACGATGGTCAGCGCGATGATGAACGCCACCGTGTGCAGCGCGGCACCGGAGATGCCCACCGCCGCGAGCGGGACCTCGAGCAGGTGGGCGACGGCCGGCTCCGCGACCGCGCCCAGGCCGAGCGAGCACATCGTGATGCCGAGCTGGGCGCCGGCCATCATCAGCGAGACGTGCTCCATGGCGCGCAGCGTGATCCGGGCGGGCCGCGAACCCTCGGCCGCCCGTGGCTCGATCTGCGTGCGGCGCGCCGAGATCAGCGCGAACTCCGCGCCGACGAAGAAGGCGTTCCCGACGAGGAGCGCCAGACCGAGCAGCAGTGCACCGGTATCAGCCACGGTCGGCCTCCTCCTGGACAGGGGGTTCGACCGCGAGCAGCAGCCGGTCGACCCGGCGTCCGTCGAGGCGGGTCACGCGCAACCGCACGGACACCGGGGTGGGCAGGCCGTCCTCGTCGGGATCGGCGGTGCTGCGCGCCTCGAGAAGTACCTCGTCGCCGATCTCGGGGAAGCGTTCCAGGACCTCCGTGACGACACCGCCCAAAGTGTCGGACTCCCTGCCCTCCGGCAGCTCGAGCCCGGTCAGCTCACCCGCCTCGTCGGGGCGCAGCAGCCCGGACAGCGACCAGCTGCCGTCCGCGAGCTGCCGATGGCGGCCGATCGGGCGGTCCTGCTCGTCCTCGATCTCACCGACGAGCTCTTCGACGATGTCCTCGAGGGTCACGATGCCGTCCGTCCCACCGTACTCGTCGACGACGACGGCGAGCTGCATCCCTTCGCGGAGCACCTCGAGCACGGCGTCGAGCGGCATGGTCGACGGCACGGCGTGGGGTGCGCGCACGATGTCACCCACGGGGCGCGTCTCGCGCTCGGCCGCAGGGACCGCCAGGGCGTGCTTGAAGTGCACGACCCCGACGACGTCGTCCACGTCCTCGCCGAGGACGGGGAAACGGGCGTGGCCCGAGCGCGAGGCCAGGCGCAGGACGTCCGCGACCGGGTCGGTCGCGTCGAGGAACCGCACACGCGGACGCGGGGTCATGGCGTCCGACGCCGTCCGCTCGCCGAGCTCGACGGAGTGGGCGAGGCGACGGGCGACCTGCTCGTCGAGGCTGCCGTGCTGCGCGGAGCGCGACACGAGCGCACCGAGCTCCTGGGCGGAACGGGCCGAGGCCAGCTCCTCCTGGGGCTCCATGCCCAGCGCCCGCACGATCCGGTTCGCCGAGCCGTTGAGCACGCGGATGAGCGGACCCATGAACCAGGTGAAGCCACGCTGCGCGCCGGCGACCGCCCGGCCGACCCGCACGGGCTCGGCGATCGCCCAGTTCTTGGGGACGAGCTCGCCGAAGACCATCTGCGTGGCCGTGGCGATGAGGAACGCGGCCGTGAGCGCGATGCCTGCGCTCAACCCTTCGGACAGAGGTGTCGCCCCGAGCGGGACACGCAGCAGCGTCGCGATCGACGGCTCCGCGATGAAGCCGACGACCAGGCTGGTGACCGTGATGCCGAGCTGCGCGCCCGAGAGCTGGGTGGACAGCGACTTCAGCGCGGTACGCACCGATGCCGCCCGGCGGTCACCGGAGTCGGCCAGCCGCGAGATCGTGGGGCGATCGACCGTCACGAAGGCGAACTCTGCGGCGACGAACAACGCGTTCGCGGTGATGAGGACAACGACGAGGAGGACCAGGAGCCATTCGGTCAACACCGGTCGGCCACCTCGGTGGCGTCGGGATCGACAGCGGTCTGCTGGTGGTCGGAGGCGGCCCCGGAGGGCCACCTACTCGGAGATGAGGAGTCCATGGGCAAAGACGATACGGGTTCGGGGGCCCGAGGTTCCAGCGGGAGGTTCGGAGCCCGTTCAGCGACCCACCAGCGGCACGACCAGCGGGGTACGGGACTCCGGGTCCTCGATGACGCGGCAGCGCAGGTCGAACACCTCGCTCATGCGCTTCGCCGTGACGACGTCGTGCGGGTCGCCCGTCGCGACGATCCGCCCCTCGCGCATCGCGATCATGTGGGTCGCGTAGCGGGCGGCGAAGTTGAGGTCGTGCAGGACCGCGACGACCGTGCGGCCCGCCAGGTGCAGCTGCGCGCACAGGTCGAGCACCTCGACCTGGTGGGTGATGTCGAGGAACGTCGTCGGCTCGTCGAGGAGCAGCAGATCGGTGTCCTGCGCGAGGATCATCGCGATCCACACCCGCTGCCGCTGCCCGCCCGAGAGCTCGGCGACCTTCCGGTCCGCGAGGTCGGTGGTGCCCGTCGCGTCCAGGGCGTCGCGCACGGCGTCGGAGTCCGCGGCCGACCACTGCCGGAGCAGGGTCTGGTACGGGTAGCGTCCGCGCCCGACGAGGTCACGGACCGTGATGCCCTCGGGGGCGATCGGGCTCTGCGGCAGCAGCGCGAGGCGCCGCGCGACCTCCTTGTTCGGGTAGTCGCCGATCGGTCGGCCCGCGAGCTCGACGACCCCGTGCCGCGGGGTGAGCGTGCGGCCCAGGGCACGCAGGAGAGTGGACTTGCCGCACCCGTTCGGGCCGACGATGACCGTGAACGACCCGGCGGGCACCTCGACGTCGAGGCCGTCGACGACGACCCGCTGGTCGTACGCGAGGCGCAGGTCCCGGCCCCGCAACGGCGCGTCGCCGGTCTCGAGGGGTTCCGTGCTCGGTGCCTTCATGTCGTTCCTCTTCTCCATTCGCGCACCAGCAGCGCGGCGAGGTACACCCCGCCGAGCCCGGCGGTCACGATCCCTGTGGGTAGCGGCGAGGTCCACGGCAGGTGGACGGCGAGCAGGTCGGCGACGCTCAGGAGCAGCGCTCCGAGCGCCGCGGCGACGACGAGCCCCGGCCCGGTCGACAGGGTGAGCCGGCGGCCCACCTGAGGTGCGACGAGCGCGACGAACGCGATCGGCCCCGCGACGACGACCGCGGCCGCCGACAGCCCGACGCCCACCGCCACGGCGCCGGCCCGCACCCGCCCCGGCCGCGACCCGAGGGCGAGCGCGACGTCGTCGCCCATCTCGACCTGCTGCAGCCCGCGGGTGCACAGCAGCGCGAGCACCACGAGGACCACGAGCGCCACGGCGACGAGGGTCACGTCCGACCAGCTGCGCGCCGCGAGGCTGCCGCTGATCCAGGCCGCGATCTCGGTGGCGTCCTCCCGCCGCGCCCGGGTCATCGCGTACTGGACGAACGCGATCGCCATCGCACCCACCCCGATGCCGATGACCACCATGCGGTAGGGAGCGGCGAAGCCCCGGCCGGAGCCGAGGAGCACGAGCCCGACGGCGACGGCTCCGCCGAGCAGCGCCCCGACCGGCACGGGGACGACGCCGGGCCACACGAGCGACGTCGCGACCGCGCCCGCGGCAGCGCCGGCGTTGAGCCCGATGATGTCCGGGCTCCCGAGGGGGTTGCGGGTCACCGACTGGAAGATCGCCCCGGACATGCCGAGCGCGGCGCCGGCGCCGATCGCGACGAGGGCCCGCGGCAGCCGGTTGTCGAACACGGTCCACTGCTCGATCCGCGACCCCTCGCCGGCGAGCACCGCGGGGAGCGCGCGGAGCGCGACGCCGAGCTCGCCGAGCGTCAGCGCGAGGAGCGTCGCGACGCCCACCCCCAGCAGCGCGAGGACGGCGACGCCGGTCGCACGACGGTTCCACGGCAGGGCGAGGCCGGGCAGGGTGAGCCAGCGGCCGGCGTCGGGCGCGCTCACAGCCCGCTCCCGCTGCGCCGCACGGCGAAGTAGAGCACCGGTGCGCCGAGGAACGCGGTGACGACGCCGACCATCAGCTCGCCGGGGCGGGCCACGACGCGGCCCAGGACGTCGGCGCCCAGCAGCAGGACCGGGCCGAGGGCGACGCAGTAGGCGAGGAGCCAGCGGTGGTCGGAGCCGGTCACGGCGCGCACGATGTGCGGCACGGCGAGGCCGACGAAGGCGATCGGGCCGACGGCGGCGGTCGCCACCCCGCAGAGCACGGTCGCGACGACCGCGCCGACGAGGCGGGTGCGACCGGCGCTCGCGCCGAGGGCGCGGGCGGTCTCGTCCCCGAGCGCGAGGGTGTTCAGGGGCCGACCGAGCAGGAGCGCGACGACGAGGGCGGCGACGACGACCGGCCAGATCATCGTCACGGTGCTCGGCGGGTGGCCGGCGATCGAGCCCACCACCCAGAAGCGGTAGCTCTCGAAGACGGTCGGGTTCGTGAAGGCGATCGCCTGCACGTACGCCGTGAGCGCCGCGGTGATCGCGGCGCCGGCGAGGATGAGGCGCACGGGCGTCGGTCCGCCACGACCGGACCCGACGAGGTAGACCACGACGGCGGCGCCGAACGCCCCGAGGACCGCGACGGGCAGGACCGCGACGCCGACCATCATGGAGCCCGTGACGGCCGTGACCGTGACGACGGCGGCCGCGGCGCCCGCGTTGACGCCGAGCAGGCCGGGATCACCGAGCGGGTTGCGGGTGATGCCCTGGATCAGCGCGCCCGCGACGGCGAGCGCCGCACCGACGAGCAGGCCGAGGATCGTGCGCGGCACGCGGGAGGCGACGACCGTCGTCGCGAACGAGTCGTCGGGCGCGACGAGCGCGCGCCACACCGCGTCGAGCGGCAGCGGGTTGGAGCCGACCGCCAGGCTCAGGCCCGTCACCAGCGCCGCGAGGGCGAGGGCCCCGGCGAGACCGGCCGCGAGCGCCCAGCCGGGACGCCGACGGCGCGCACGGGGCTCGGCCCCGGCTCGCGCGCCGTCGGTCGTCGTGGGGTGCACCGGGACGGTCAGTCCTCGACCTGCGCGACGGCGTCCGCGATGAGCGGGACGTACTCGTCGAGCGCCCACGGGACGCTCAGGGGTGTGCCGGTCGTGACGGCCATGCCGAGCTGGGTGTCGAGCATGGGGACGTACGCGCCGGAGGCGAACGCGGGGATCGAGGCGAAGAGCGGCTGCGCCTCGGTCACCTCCTGCTCCTCGGCGGTGTTGAACCAGGTGAAGAGGAGCTCGACGTCGTCGAGGCGGTCGGCGTTCTCGAGGCCCCAGTCGACCGTGAAGCTGCCGGCCGGCGGCTCGAGGTCCGCCACGGACGGGGCGAGCTCGAAGCCGAGCCCCAGCAAGGTGTCGATCCGGGGGTCGCCCGGCACGTAGACGCTCAGGGCGCCCTGCTCGTTGCCGCCGTAGACGTAGGCGATCTGCGTGCCGGCGAAGTCGGGGTTCTCGGCGGCCGCGTCGGCGAGCGCCTGGTCGATCCCGTCGACGAGCCCGGCCGCCTCGTCCGGCTTGCCGAGGGCTGCGGCGACGATCTCGATCTGCTCGTCGATCGGCGTGATCCACGGGCCCTCGGGGTAGGCGACGACGTCGGTGAAGGCCGCGAGCTGGTCGTAGGTCGCCTGGTCGATGCCGGTCTGCGGCGCGAGGACCAGGTCCGGCTCGAGGGCGACGATCGCCTCGACGTCGAGCTCCGGGTACATGGTGATGGCCTCGGGCAGCTCGGCCCCCGCCTCCTCGACGGCGTCGACGAACCAGGGGCGCAGGCGGTTCTCGTCGCCGGCCCAGTCGTCGGCCTCGACGCCCACGGGCACGACACCGAGGGACACCGCGATGTCGTCGGCCCCCCAGCCGAGCGTCACGACCCGCTCGGGGGCCTCGGTGATCTCGGCGGTGCCGAGCGCTCCTTCGAGGGTGACCGGGAACGCGCCCTCGGCGGTCGGTGCCTCGTCCGACCCAGCATCCGTGTCGTCGGTGCCGGTCGCGTCGTCGGTGCCGCCGCAGGCTGCGAGGACGAGCGCGAGGGTGGCAGCGGTGGCTGCGGTGGTGATGAGCTCGCGGGACCGGGTCCGGCGGCGAGAGGTGGTGCGGTGCAGGTGTGCGCGCACGGGTGCTCCTCGAAGGATGTGGATGGTGCGGCGGGGCGAGCCGACGAGCCGCCGACGGCGGGCCGAGGCAAGGCTAACCTCAGCACCCGCCCGCCCCCAACCCCGACTACCTCACACCTGGCACCTCACCCCAGGCCGCCGAGGTGGGGGGAGGTCAGGAGCGCGGGAGGTGGACCTCGGCGCGGAGGCCGCCCAGCGCGGAGGTGGTCAGCGTGACGTCGCCGCCGTGCTGGCGCGCGGTCTCGCGGGCGATCGCGAGCCCGAGCCCCGTGCCGCCCGCGTCCCGCTCGCGCGCCTCGTCGAGCCGCGTGAAGCGCTCGAACACCCGCTCGCGGTCCTGCGGGTCGATGCCCGGCCCGTCGTCGTCGACGCCCAGCGCACCGTCCCCGACCGTGACCTCCACCCGCGTCGCCGCGTGACGGGCGGCGTTGTCGACGAGGTTGCGCAGCACCCGCCCGACGGCGGCCAGTTCCCCCCGTGCCCGGCCGGCCCCCCGGACCTCGACGTCCAGGCCGCCACCCGCGCCCGCACCCGACGCGCGGACCACCTCGCGCGCGAGGTCACCGAGGTCGATCTCCTCGTGGACGACCGGCAGCGCGCCGAGCCGGGCGAGGACGAGGAGGTCGTCGACGAGCGCACCGAGGCGCAGCACCTCGTCGGTCAGCTCGGCGGCCAGCTCACCGGTCGGGTAGGCGTCCGGGTGCAGGCGTGCGACCTCGACGCTCGCGCGCAGCCCCGCGACGGGCGAGCGCAGCTCGTGGGCCGCGTCGGCGACGAACGACCGCTGCCGCGCCTCGGCGGCGCGCAGGCTGTCGAGCATCGCGTTGAGCGTGCGGGCGAGCGCGCCCAGCTCGTCGTCCGCGCGCGGCACGGGCAGCGACCCGGGCCCGCCGGACCGCGCGATCGCGTCGGCCCCGCGCCGCAGCTCCTCCACCGGCGCGAGCGCGCGCCCGAGCACGAGCCAGATCACCCCCGCCGCGACGAACGTCAGCAGCGGCACGACCAGCGCGAGGGAGAGCCGCAGCGCACGCACCACGCCCTCGACCTCGCGCAGCGGCATGCTCGCGACGGCCGTGACCTCCCCGTGCCGGGCCGCCCCGTCCCCGGCCGCCTCGCCCGGGCGCACCGCGGGCACGACGGCGACCCGCGCCGAGGAGTCGTAGGCGCTGCGGTCCGTGGTGCGCACCAAGGGCTCCCCGGTCGTCACCGCCTCGGCGCGCAGCGCGGCGAGCTCGTCGGCCGGGACGATCGGCAGGGTGCGGCTCGCCGACCCCGACGACGCGAGGACCTCTCCCCCGGGCCCGAGGAGCTGGGCGACCTCCCCCGGCTCGGCGACGGGCAGCACGTCGGGCACCTGGTCGCTCTCGGCCAGCCGCGCCACGAGCAGCGCCCGGTCGCGCGCGACGTCGTCCAGTGCCGCGAGCCGCCCCTGCGAGACGACCCACGACAGCAGGAAGGCCCCCGCGACGAGCGCGACCGCGAGGAGCAGCGCCGCGAGCGCGGTGAGCCGGGCGCGCAGGGACAGCCCGCGGCGTCGGGCGCCGTCGGTCACGTCGGCGGCACCACCATGCGGTACCCGGCCCCGCGCACAGTCTCGATGACGCGCTGGCCGAGCTTGCGCCGCAGGTACCCGACGTACACCTCGACGATGTTGAGGTCGTCGCCGACGGCGTCCCACACGTGGTCGCGCAGCTCGCTCTTGCTCACCACGTGGCCGGGGCGCCGCATGAAGTACTCGAGCAGGGCGAACTCGCGGGCCGTCGTCGCGACCTCGTACCCGCGCTGGGTGACGACCCGCGTCGCAGGGTCGAGCGTGAGCTCGCCGACCGTGAGGACGGCGGGGCGCGCCTGGGCGCCGCGCCGCACCAGCGCCCGCACGCGCGCGACGAGCTCGACGAACGAGAAGGGCTTGGTGAGGTAGTCGTCGGCACCGACGTCCAGTCCGTCGGCGATGTCGTACTCGCCGTCCTTGGCACTGAGGATGAGCACGGGAGTCCACACCTCGAGCGCGCGCAGCCGCGTCACGAGGTCGTACCCGTTGAGGCCGGGGAGCATGATGTCGACGAGGACGGCGTCGAACTCCCCGGACGCCGCGAGGTCGAGGCCCCGCCGGCCGTCGAGCGCGACGTCCACCGCGAAGCCCTCCGCGAGGAGCCCACGACGCAGCGCGCGGGCGACGCCCCGCTCGTCCTCGACCACCAGCACGCGCACGCGGCCAGCATGTCACCGCCCGCGCCGTCGGCGCGCGCGGGACGCGCCCTGCCCGCGGTCACTCTCTCAGCGTCGTCTCAGGTCGCCTGTGCGACGGTGGCGTCATGGCATCCACCGCTCCCGCCCGGTCCCTGTCCCCCCGTGCCCGCTGGGCCGTCCCGGCGGGCGTGGCCGCCGTCGTCGCCGGCGCGTTCGTGGCGCCGTCGGTCATCGCCTCGGCGA
This sequence comes from Oerskovia flava, assembly GCF_026163685.1. Taxonomy (GTDB): domain Bacteria; phylum Actinomycetota; class Actinomycetes; order Actinomycetales; family Cellulomonadaceae; genus Oerskovia_A; species Oerskovia_A flava. The sequence goes on along the minus strand of NZ_JAOXSR010000003.1, from coordinate 166,963 downwards.
GCTCCGACCTGCCCGAGCTCACCCCCGCCGAGCTGCTCGTGAAGGTCGCCGAGGCCGAGCCGGTCCCGCTGTCCGGCACGGTGGTCTACACCGCGCGCCTCGGCCTGCCCGACCTCCCGCTGAGCGAGGTGCAGGGCGCGAGCCCGCTCGACCTGCTGGGCGGCAGCTCCACGATCCGGCTGTGGTCGGACGGCGAGGACCGCTCGCGCGCCGCCCTGCTCGGCTCCCTGTCCGAGTTCTCGGTCGTCCGGGACGGGCCGCAGGCGTGGACGTACTCGTCCAGCGACGACGAGGTGGTGCACTACACGGTCGACGCGGACGACCTGGAGCGGTACGGCGAGCTCGACGACGCCGCCAGGTCCGGCGCGGCCCCCGAGGTCGCGGGCGACCTGCCGACCCCGGCCGAGGCCGCCGACGCGCTGCTCGCCTACGCTGCGCTGTCCACCGACGTCTCCGTCGGCACGGCCACCCAGGTCGCGGGCCGCGACGCCTACCAGCTCGGGCTCGTGCCCCGCACCGACGGCACGCTCGTCGACCGCGTGCTCGTGGCGGTCGACGCCGAGACCTCCGCGCCGCTGCGCGTCCAGGTGTGGGCCACCGGGGACACCCAGACCCCCGCACTGGAGGTCGGGTTCACCGACGTGTCGTTCACCGCGCCGGACGACGCGGTCTTCGACTTCACCGCACCCCCGGGCGCGACGACGACCGAGGTCGAGGTACCGCTGCCCGACCCCGCCGACCACGAGGGCACCGACCCCGAGGACCTCAAGGATCTCGGCGCGTTCGACGGCGTCGCCGTCAGCGGGTTCGGGTGGGAGACCGTCGTCGAGGTCGAGGGCGTGGACATCGAGGGCCTGCTCGCCGGTGACCCCGCCGCCGCCACCGCGCTGCCCGGGATGGACCGCAGCTTCGGCTCCGAGGGCGCCCAGGACCTCTACGGCGAGCTCGTCGGCGAGGAAGGCACCGTGCCGGGTGTCCCCGAGATCGACGCCGCCGCGCTCTACGACCAGCTCACGCAGGAGGTCCCCGAGGGCCGTCTGCTCACCTCGGCCCTGCTGTCCGTGCTCGTGACCGACGACGGCCGCGTCCTCGCCGGGGCCGTCCCCGCCGAGGTCCTGCGCGACCTCGCATGACGGGGCCATCAGCACCCGCCGACGGGACGGCAGCGGAGCCCGCCGTCCGCACCCGCGGCCTGACCAAGCGCTTCCGCTCCGGTCAGGTCGCGGTGGACGGGATCGACCTCGAGGTGCCGCACGGCGCGATCTACGGGTTCCTCGGGCCGAACGGGTCCGGCAAGACGACCACGCTGCGCATGGTGCTGGGACTGGTGAGCCCGACGTCGGGCACGACGACCCTCCTCGGCGAGACGATGCCGGGCGCCGGGCCGCGGGTCCTGCCCCACGTCGGGGCGCTCGTCGAGGGCCCGGCGTTCCACCCGTACCTCTCGGGGCGGGCCAACCTCGACCGGCTCGACGCCGCCGACGCGACCGCCGACCCCCGCAGCCGCGACCTGCGGGCCGCCGCGGCGCTCGAACGCGTCGGCCTCGGCGCCGCCGCGCGCAAGCCCTACCGGCAGTACTCGCTCGGCATGAAGCAGCGCCTCGGCCTGGCCGCGGCGCTGCTGCGTCCGCGCGACCTGCTCGTCCTCGACGAGCCGACCAACGGCCTCGACCCGCAGGGCACGCGCGAGGTGCGCCACCTGCTGCGCGAGCTGGCCGACGCCGGGACGACCGTCCTCGTGTCGTCGCACCTGCTCGGGGAGATCGAGCAGGTGTGCACGCACGTCGGGGTCATGAGCCGTGGCCGGCTGCTCGTGCAGGGGCCGCCTGAGCAGCTCGCGACCGACGGCGAGAGCACCGTGGCCGTCACCACGACCGCACCCTGCCTCGACGGCGCCACCCAGCTCCTCGCCGACCTCGGGCTGACCGGGGTGCGCCGCGACGGACGCACGCTCACCGCCCGGCTCGGGATGGTCGCACCGGAGAAGATCTCCGCCGCGATGGTCGGCGCCGGACTCGATCTCGTGGGACTCGAGGTCCGGCGCCCCCGCCTGGAGACGCTGTTCGTCGAGCTCACCGGGGAGGGTTTTGATGTCGCTCGCTGACCTCGCCGCGGCCGAGAGGCCCGGCGCGCCCGCCGAGACGCCCGCTCCCCCGCGCGGCGCGTTCGGCCGGCTCCTGCGCAGCGAGCTGCGGCTCGTGCTCGGGCGCCGCCGCAACCTCGTGCTGCTCGTCGGGCTCGCCCTCGTGCCCGTCCTCCTCGGCACCGTCCTGTTCGTCACGCGCGACACCGCGATCAGCGCGGGCGGCCCGCCGTTCGTCGACCGCGTCACGGGCAACGGGCTGTTCCTCGTCCTCACGGCCCTCGTCGCGTGCCTGCCGCTGCTGCTGCCGCTCGTCATCGGCATCGTCAGCGGCGACGCCGTCGCGGGCGAGGCCCAGGCCGGCACCCTGCGCTACCTGCTGCTCCTGCCCGTCCCGCGCACCCGGCTCCTCGCCGCGAAGGCGCTCGCCGTGCTCGTGTTCGCGGCCTGCACGGTGCTCGCGATCGCCCTGTCGGGGCTCGTGACGGGCGCGGCGTACTTCGGGATCGGTGACGTCACGCTGCTGTCCGGGGACACGGTCTCCGCCGCCGAGGGCCTGGCCCGGACGGCCGGGATCGTGGCGTACGTGGGGCTGTCCCTCACGGGGCTCGTCGCTCTCGGGCTGTTCTTCTCGACGCTCACCGAGGTGCCCGTCGCGGCGATGGCGGCGACCGTCGTCGTCGCGATCGTCTCCGGCGTGCTCGACGCGCTGCCGCAGCTCTCCGCGATCCACGGCGCGCTGCTCACCCACCACTGGCTCGACGTCGGTGAGCTGCTGCGCACCCAGATCGACCTCGGTGTGCTCGGTCAGGGCCTGGCGGTCCAGGGTGCGTGGGTCGCGATCTTCGGGGCGCTCGCCTGGAGCCGCTTCACCACGGCAGACGTCAGCTCCTGACGCCCGGCCGGGGAGCCCGACCGGCTACCCGGCCGCCCACTCCTCGATCTCCTCGAGCAGGGCGTCACGCCGGGCGGGAGGCAGGAAGGCCGAGCGGACGGAGTTCGCGGCCAGGCGGGCGCGGTCCGCGACGCTCAGGTCGAACGTCCGGGTCACAGCGCCGACGGCGTCGTCGAGGTAGCCCCCGAAGTACGCCGGGTCGTCGGAGTGCACCGACACGTTGAGGCCGCGGCGCAGCATCTCCGGCAGCGGGTGGTCGCCGAGCGTGTCCACGGCGCGCAGCCGCACGTTCGACAGCGGGCACACCGTCAGCGGCGTGCGCTCCGTCACGAGCCGGTCCACCAGCGCCGGGTCCTCCAGGCTGCGGATACCGTGGTCGATGCGCTCGGCCCCCAGCAGGTCCAGGGCCTCCCAGACGTACGACGGCGGCCCCTCCTCGCCCGCGTGCGCGATCCGGCGCAGCCCCGCGGCCCGGGCACGCTCGTAGAGCGCCACGAACAGCGACGGCGGGTACCCGACCTCGGCGGAGTCGAGGCCGATGCCGACGATCGGCGCGTCCATCGCGAGCAGGTCCTCCAGGACGCCCAGCGCCTCGTCGGCCGGCCGGTCGCGCAGGAACGCCGCGACGAGCAGCGTCGAGACGCCGAACTCCTCCTCGCTCGTCTCGAGCACGCCCGCGATGCCCCCGATGCAGGTCTCGAGGTCCACCCCGCGCACCAGGTGGGCCTGCGGGTCGACCATGATCTCCGCGTGCCGGACGCCGCCCGCGGCCGCGCGGGCGAGGTAGGCGCGCGTCATGTCGGCGAAGTCCTCGACGGTCCGCAGCACGGCCATGTTCGCGTAGTACAGGTCGAGGAAGGACTGCAGGTCGGTGAACTCGTACTGCGCCCGCAGCTGCGCCGCGTCACGGTAGGGCAGCTCGACACCGTTGCGCTCCGCGAGCGCCAGCACGAGCTCCGGCTCGAGCGTGCCCTCGATGTGCAGGTGGAGCTCGGCGGACGGCGGGACGGATGCGGTGACCATCGCCTCAACCTATCGAGGTGCCCCTGACTGGCGCGACGGACCCGATGGCGGCAGCGTGGAGGAATCGCACACCGACACCCCCTGGAGGACGACGCATGAAGGTCGCACTGATCGGCGCCCACGGCAAGGTCGGGCGCCTGGCCATCCCGCTGCTCGTCGAGCACGGCGCGAGCGTCAGCGGTGTCGTGCGCTCCGAGAGCCAGCTGCCGCTGGTCACCGAGCTCGGTGGTGAGCCGCTGCTGCTCGACGTCGAGCACGCCTCGACCGAGGAGATCACCGCCGCTCTGCAGGGACACGACGCCGTCGTGTGGTCCGCCGGCGCGGGCGGCGGCAACCCCGACCGGACGTACGCCGTCGACCGGGACGCCGCGCAGCGCACGATGGACGCGGCCGCCGCGGCCGGCGCCCAGCGCTACGTCATGGTGTCGTGGATCGGCTCGCTGCCGGACCACGGCGTCCCCGAGGACAGCTCCTTCTTCGCCTACGCCGACGCGAAGCTCGCCGCGGACGACCACCTGCGCGGCACCGAACTGGACTGGACGATCCTCGGCCCCGGCACGCTGACGACCGACACCCCGACCGGCACGATCCGCGTCCTGGCGGACGACGAGCGCCCCACCGGTGCCGAGAGCAACGTCTCCCGCGCGAACGTCGCGCTCGTCGTCGCGGAGGTGCTGCGCCGACCCTCGACGGTCGGCCGCTTCATCCGCTTCACCGACGGCGAGACGCCCGTCCCCGAGGCGTTCGCCTGAGCGGCGGCCAGGGCGCCGGCCGGACCGCCCCTCGGATCGTCGGCGTCTACGACGCGGACGGCGGCGTGCTCGGGGAGCTGCGCTACGTCGTCGGGCACCTCGCCGGGCGCGCGCACTGCGCCCTGTGCGACATCACGCACTCCCCGGTCCGCCGCAAGCGCGCCTGGGACGCCATGGTCGCCCGGACGGGTCTCGCGGTGCAGCTGCTGCACCGCGACGAGGTCCCTGCCGACCTCGTCGCGGCGCTCGCGGGCACGCGCCTGCCGCTCGTCGCGGCGGTGCCCGACGACGGCCGGGTCACCGTGCTCCTCGACGCGGCGGCGCTCGAGGAGATGGACGGGTCCGTCGAGGCCTTCGAGATCGCGCTCGTCGGCGCGCTGGCCGGGTCCTGAGCATGGTCGCCGGGCTGGGTGCCGACGCGTGCCCCGGCGGGTGGGTGGGTGTCCGTCTGGTCGAGGCCGGGGACGGGGCGTCGCCGGTCGACGTGGACGCCTTTCACGCCGCGACGATCGCGGAACTCGTCGAGGCCGCCACGCCGCCCGACGGCGAGCTCGCCGTGGTGGGGATCGACATCCCCGTCGGGCTGCCGGACGCGTCGGTGCGGGCAGCCGACGTCGAGGTCCGCCGGCTGCTGGGCCCGCGTCGCTCCTCGGTCTTCATGACCCCGACCCGGGCCGCCCTGGGCGAGCCCACCCACGCCCTGGCGTCGGCGACGAACGTCATGCGGACGGGCCTCGGCATCTCGCAGCAGGCCTACCACCTGCGGACGAAGATCTTCGACGTCGACGGGTGGGTCCGCGGCGACGACCGGCCGCGCGTGGTGGAGGTGCACCCCGAGCTGAGCTTCCGCCTGATGGCCGGGGCCCCGCTCGAGGCGGCGAAGAAGACGTGGGCCGGTCAGGTGTGGCGGCGTGACCTGCTCACGGCCGCGGACGTGGAGCTGCCCCGCGACCTGGGCGGGCTGGGCCGCGCCGCGCCCGACGACGTGCTCGACGCCGCGGCCGCGGCCTGGTCGGCGCTGCGCGTCGCACGTGGCGAGGCCGTCAGCCACCCGGACGAGCCCGAGCGCTTCAGCGACGGGTGGCCTGCCGCGATCTGGGGCTGACGGCCGACGCCCGGCGCACCCCGTCAGCACGCCTGCGTCAGCGGACGGCTTCGCGGCCGTCCTCGACGACGAACTCCCTGCCCTGCTGCTCGGCCCGCTCGGTGGGACGCAGCACCTGGTAGATCCCACCGGCCTGCGTGGTGCGCACCTCGGCAACGGTGAACGTGGACGGTGCGGCTCCGGCGTCGAACAGGCGCTTTCCCTCGCCCAGCACCACGGGGAAGGTGAGGAGCCGGTACTCGTCGACGAGCCCGGCGTCGTGCAGGGTCCGGACCAGGCCGTGGCTGCCGTGCACCTGGAGCTCACCGCCGGGCTTCGCCTTGAGGGCACGGACGGCGTCGAGCACGTCGCCCTCGACGAGGTGCGCGCCCGGCCACGTCACCTCCGTGAGCGTCGTGGAGACCACGTGCTTCGGGAGCGAGTTGAGCTGCGTCGCGACGAGGTTGTCCGGGTCCGTGACCTGCGGCCAGTAGCCGTGCATCATCTCGTAGGTCGTGCGGCCGAAGAGGACCTCGCCGGTGAGCCGGAACCAGCCGTCGACGATCTCGCCGAACTCCTCGTCGGCGAACGGCACCATCCACCCGCCGCTCTCGAAACCGCCGCTGCGGTCCTCGTCGGGCCCCCCGGGCCCCTGCATCACACCGTCCAGGGACAAGAACTCGTGCACCGTGAGCTTCATGGTCTTCTCTCTCCTCCCGTCGACCCTCGCGTCGTCAGGTTCACCCATCAGACCGCCACCTCCGACGAAACTCATCGCGGCCCGCCCCTCTCCCCCAGAACGACCCTCCTAGCGGCCGAACACGAGATTGGTGCCGTTCTCGCACGCAGAACGGCACCAACCTCGTGTTCGGCGGGAGGCTCTCGCTAGTTGCAGGAGGTGGCCTCGTACGGGACTTCGTAGCGCTGGTAGACCGGGTCGCCATTGCGCCACTGGTACGCGATGACCGTCGCCGTGCCCGCCTCGACGGACGACGACCGGGTGGTGAACGACTGGTAGGCGTTCCTGCCCGGCGCGAGCGCGTCGAACTTCTTGTCACCGAACGGCGTGACGAGCCGGACGTCGGTCGGTGCGGCCTCACCGTTGGCCCCGGTCAGAGCGACGTACGCCGTCCCGGCGAGGCACCGCGTGGTGGCGCGCACGTCGTCGATCCGCGGGGACCCGACCCCGTTGACGGCGAACGTGTCCTCCGCGAGCGACGCGGTGGCGTACGCGATCGCCTTCGACATGATGTCGAGCGCGGTGGGGTCGACGTTCTCGATCGTGTCGGCCGGCGAGTGATAGTTCGGGTCGTAGAAGACGCCCTCGGTCCCGCCGAAGAGCGCGACCTCCTCGGCGGTCTTGGACCCGTCGGCGCCGGTGAACAGCCCCGAGGCGGGGATGCCGTTGGTGATGAACGCCTGGTAGTCGGAACGCCCGGAGAACTCGGTGTCCACCCACGGCTGGTCGATCGAGTCGAAGTAGTCGGTGAAGACGGACTCGGTCTCGACCGAGCCGTCGGGCACCGGGACGGGCGCCGGGTAGGTCGACTCGTCGGCGTCGTACACCCCGATGACGTAGTTCGGCGAACCGACCATGTCGAAGTTGAGGTACGTCGCGATGTCGTCGAGCGCGGCCGGGTCGTTCTCGACGAGGTCCTCGACGTAGTGCCAGGAGCCGATGAGGCCGACCTCCTCGGCGCCCCACCACGCGAACCGGACCTGGTTCTCGAGGTCCCCGGTCTCCGCGAGGCGGACCGCGGTCTCGAGGATCGCGGCGGAGCCGGACCCGTTGTCGTTGATGCCCGGGCCGTCCTCGACGCTGTCGAGGTGCGCGCCGACCATCACGACGTTGTCCGCGCGGCCCGTCGGGGTCTCGGCGAGCACGTTGAAGGTCTCGAACGTCTGCAGCGACGTCTGCAGCACGTACGTCGCGTCGACCGGCCCCTCGGCGAGCACGGCGAGGATGGCCTGGCCCTGCTCCTGGGTGAGGCCGACCGTCGGGACCCATGCGTCGTTCTCGGCGCCGAGCGTCGGGTTCAGCACGCCCGCGGCGTTGTTGTAGAGCACGACGGCGGACGCCCCCGCTCCGGCCGCGGCGGCGACCTTGTCGGCGAACGGGCAGGTCCCGCGGCTGACGAGGGCGACTGCGGCGTCGGCGTCGACACCGTCCCAGGCGGTGGCGTCGCACCCGTGGCGCAGCTCGTCCGCGGGCTCGACGAGCGGGCCGGTGACGCCACCCGCCGGGGTGTCGGGCGCGAACGCCGCGGGGTACCCGATGAGGTCGATCTCGACGCCGGGCACGGTCAGCTCGTACTCGTCGACAACCTCTTCCTCGAACGTGAAGTACTGGCGCTCGGGTGTGTACCCGGCAGCGGTGAGCACCTGCTCGACGTAGACGGCGGCCGCCTCGTAGCCGGGTGTCTCGAGCGCACGGTTGCCGCCGTGGGCGTCGGCGATGTCCTGGAACGCTTCCAGGTGCTCCATGACGGCCGCGCCCGTGACGAGATCCTCGATGGGTACGGGGTCTTCGGCGGCGGCGGGCGGACCCACCAGGCCGGCGAAGGCGAGGGTGCACACGGCACCGGTAGCGGACACGGCGATCGTTCGAGCTCTCACACGTCCTCCTCGACTGGTCCCCCCGCCGACCCCCCTCCCGTACGAACGCGTACGGGCATGCACGAGCAGAGCCCAGGCGCGCGCACGACGCACCGTTGTGCGAAGGTTCGTGAAGTGCGAGCGTATGGCCTGGATGCGGGCTGCGGAAGACCCCGTCCTCAGGGGAGGGGCAGCCTGGGGCGCAGGCCGAGCGCCGTCTCTCGCAGCCCGAGCGCGGTCGCGCGCCACGTCGCGGCGCGGGCGACGATCACGCCGATCTCGCTCTCGTCGGCCGGGACGTGCACGACCGGCACACCGCGGTCGACGGCCGTGCGGCAGATCGCGTCCGCGGCGCCGGGGAACGCGAGCTGCAGCAGCACCGCCGTCGTGCTGGCCGTCGCCTCGCCCTGGCCGAACCGGCGCCGGTAGACGATCTCGGACACGACCCGGTCCAGGAGCGACGGGCGGTCGTCCTGCCCGACGTCGGTGCTCGGCTCCGCGATGAGGTCCACCAGCTCGTCGGGCACCGGGACGACCGCCAGGTAGAGCGAGACGACGAGCTCGGAGATCTTGCGCAGGACCCAGCTCCGGCCGGGCAGCGGCGGCAGGACGCCCAGGTACTGGGCGAGGTTGGCCTCGAGCGCGTCGGCGGACAGGCTCGCCCAGGCGGGCTGCGTGCGGATCTCGACGACGCGCTCCCACTCGACCTCGTCGCCGTCGAGCCCGACCTTCGTGGGACCGGCGTGCACGGACCCGAACCGGTCCAGGAGGTCCAGCGGCCGGGTCGCGACGCGCGGGACGTACGGCACCTGCCGCACGAGACCCGCGACGGAGGCGTCCCACTCGGCGGTGAGGGGGTACGTCGGGCGCGGGTAGACCTCCAGCGCGCGGGCGACCCAGTCGGCGACGAGGTCGTCGGTCAGGGACACCCGGGGCGCACGCAGCCGGAGCACGGAGAGGCGGGGCAGCGGGAGTCTCGGCACGGGGAGGCGCGGCAGGGGCACGACGCGGATGCTACCGACGCGCGGCGACGACGTCGTGCACGAACGAGAGCTTCTCCCGCACCGGCTTCGTGATGACGAACGGGTACAGGTCGTCCTTGCCCATGGACCGGTTGATCTGGTTGAACGCGATCGCGAGCGGGTGCCAGACGTCGAGGATGCGGTCGATCCCCATCTCCCGGTAGCCCGTGGACGAGTACCCCGGCGCCGTCGTGAGCGCCCCGAGCAGCTCGGGCGCGAGCTTGTCACCGATGAGGCCGCCGAGGCTCATGCCGAACGACGCCGCGGTCTGCAAGGTGTCCGTGATGTGCAGGTAGTGGGCCCAGGTCTCGGCGAAGTCCTCCCACGGGTGCATGGTGGCGTACTCGGAGATGTAGTCGTCCTGCCAGCCGTCGGGCGGGCCCTCGGAGTAGTGCCTCTGCAGGGCGGCCTTGTACGGCGTCGAGTCGTCGCCGAACAGCTCACGGCACCGGGCGAGCAGCGGGGTTCCCGAGACCAGCACCTGCCAGTAGTAGTGCCCGATCTCGTGACGGAAGTGCCCGAGCATCGTGCGGTACGGCTCCCCGAGCTTGACGCGCAACGACTCTCGGTAGGCGTCGCCGACCTCGGACAGGTCGATCGTCACGACACCGTTCGCGTGCCCGATCGTCACCCGCGGGCCGGTCGTCGAGGACAGCAGGTCGAACGCCAGGCCGCCGTCGACCTCGTCGTGGCCGGTGATCGGCAGGTCGTTCTCCAGCAGCTGGAACAGCAGGCGCCGCTCGGCGAACAGCGCGAGGGAGTACTGCTCCGTCGCGAGCTCGTCGCCGGGGTGCGGGTGGCGGCGCACGAGGCGGCACGCGATGCAGAAGGCACCCTCGCCGTCGGGCACGAGCCAGTTGCAGCCGATCGCGGTGTTCGCGCACGGGACCCGCCGGACGCCCTCCCAGCGGGCGGCGCCGTCGTCGTCGAGCGCGCGCATGCGGTCGATGCCGTGGACGTATCCCAGCGGCGACGCGCAGAACAGGCAGGTCCGGTCGTCGAACCCGACGAGGCTCCCGCACCGGGAGCAGGAGAAGGCGCGCACACCGCACGGTAACCCCTGGACGGGTCCGGACCTGGCATCCTGGTCCCCGTGCCCGGTTTCGCTGTCGTCGACCTCGAGACCACGGGCTTCTCCTCCCGCCTGCACGACCGCGTCGCCGAGGTCGCCGTCGTCCTCCTCGACGAGGCGGGCCGGGTGGAGGAGGAGTGGTGCACCCTCGTCAATCCCGAGCGCGACCTCGGCCCGCAGCACGTGCACGGGATCGCCGCGGCCGACGTCGTGCTCGCGCCGACGTTCGCCGTCGTCGGGCCCGTGCTCGCGGAGCTCCTCGCGGGGCGGGTGCTCGTCGCGCACAACGCGAGCTTCGACACCCGGTTCCTGCGCGCGGAGTTCGCGCGCGCGGGCCTGGGCGTGAGCATCGACCCGCTGGCGTGCCTGTGCACCATGCAGCTCGCCGGCACGTACCTGCCGTCCGCCGCGCGCGGGCTGGCGCGGCTGTGCGAGGCCGCGGGCGTGGTGCACGACGGCGCGCACTCGGCCCTCGGGGACGCCCGCGCCACCGCGGGGCTGCTGCAGTTCTACCTCGGCGCCGGTCCCCACGACCCGTGGTGGGGCACCGCGTTCCAGGCCGCGGCGGAGGCCGGGGTCCCCGCCCGGCCGGGTGGTGGCGACGGGTTCGTGCCCGTGCAGCGCGGCGCGAGCCGGCCGACGCGGCACTGGCTCAGCGGGCTGGACGAGACGCCGGCGGGCACGCCGGGTGCGGCGGCGGACGCCGGTGCCGTCGAGCGGTACCTCGCCCTGCTCGACGACGCCCTGCTCGACCGGTACGTCTCGGTGACGGAGCGGGTCGAGCTGCTCGCGGCGGTACGGGCGGCGCGGCTCGGGCGCGCCGAGGTGGAGGAGCTGCACCGGGGGTACCTCGAGGCGGTGGCCCGCACCCGCCTCGCCGACGGTCTCCCGGCCGACGAGGTCGTGGGCGACCTGCACACCGTCGCCGGGCAGGTCGGCCTCGACGTCGACGAGGTCCAGACCGCGATCGAGCGCGCGTTCGCCGGCGGAGAGGCACGGCGCGCGGGCCGGCCGCGGTTCGTGCTGCGCAGCGGTGACGAGGTGGTCTTCACGGGATCCATGGCACGCCCGCGCGACGACTGGGAGGACGACGCCCGCGCCGCGGGGCTGGCCCCCTGGGCGTACGTGACGAAGCGGACCCGGCTCGTGGTCGCCGCCGACCCGGACTCGTTGTCCACCAAGGCCCGCACCGCCCGCCGGTACGGCATCCCCGTCGTCGGCGAGGGCGCCTTCACGGACCTGCTGGTGGCCGGCGCACGCGTGCGCTGAAGTCGCCGGGAACCGAGATCACCCCCGGGGGCCGAGGTCGCCGGGAGCCGTGGCCTCGGTCAGAACGTGCGGTGCGTCCAGCGCCCGCCGAGGAGCGTGCCCGCGACGGGCAGGTCCCGCAGCGAGGCGCCCGGCGCCAGCGGGTCGGCGTCGAGGATCGCGAGGTCGGCCTGGTGCCCGGCAGCGATGGTGAGCGGGACGCCGTCGACCGACGCCGCGAGCGCCGTGCGCACGTCGATCCGCTGCTCGGGGTGCCAGGGGTCGCGTCCGTCGCGGGCGCGGTGCACGGCCGCGTCGATCGCGACCCACGGGTCGAGCGGGGCGACGGGCGCGTCCGAGCCGAGCGTGAGGCGCACCCCGGCCGCGACGAGGTCGGCCAGGGGGAACGCCCGGCCGGTGCGGCCGGCCCAGTAGATGTCGGCGACGTCCCGGTCGTCCATGGCGTGCTCGGGCTGGACGCTCGCGGTGAGACCGAGCGCTGCCAGGCGAGGGACGTCGTCGGGCAGGAGGAGCTGGGCGTGCTCGACCGAGCCGCGCGCGCCGCTCGCGGCGAACGCGTCGAGCGCGAACGTGTTGGCCCGGTCGCCGATCGCGTGGATCGCGCACGTCAGGCCGTGGGCGCGGGCGTGGCGCATGAGCGGGACGAGCTCGTCGGGCGCGACGGTGAGCATGCCGTGGTCGTGCGACCCGACGACCTCGGGGTACGGGTCGGCGCAGAACGCGGTGCGGGTGTTGAGCGAGCCGTCCGTGATGACCTTGAGCGGCCCCTGGGCGACGAGACCGCCGGTGCCGGCCACGACGTCGCCGGTGTGCAGCTCCTCGCGCAGCACGCGGTCGAGATGGGGCTCCCACACGCCGGCGCGCACCCGCAGCGCGTCGAACCCGGCGGCCGCGCGGCGGCGCCAGACGCTGAGGTTGTCCGCGATCTCCAGGTCGACCACCCCGACGACACCGCGCGCGGCCGCCGCCCGGCCCGCCTCGGCGACCCAGCCGTCGACGACGTCGGTCGGCACCTGGTCGAGCGTGCCCTGCAGCGCCATCCACTCGTCCTCGCGCAGCACGCCCGTCGGGTGGTCGGTGATGCCCAGGAACCGCAGACCGGCCGTGCTGGCCCAGGCGCAGTGCAGGTCGCCCGAGACGAGCACCACCGGGAGGCCGCCGGCGACCTCGTCGAGGAGGGTCGCCGTCGGGGCGTCGGGCCACAGCCCGTCACGGAACCCGAAGCCCACGAGCGGGGTGGGCGACGTCGGTGGTCCCCCGCGGTGGGCGGCGTCGACGTGGAGCCGCTCGCGCACGAGGTCCACGACCTGGGCGGCGGACGTCGCGGCCGAGAGGTCGAGCCGGCGCCGCGCCAGCGCCCACTGCGTGAGGTGGACGTGCGCGTCCCACAGCCCGGGCACGACCGTGCGGCCGTCCAGGTCGATCGACTCGACCGCGCCGCGGGGTGACGTGCCGTCGGGCTCGACCGCGGTGGCGTGGCCGTCGGGCTCGACGGCGATGACCTGACCGTGGCGCACGACGATCGTCACGCGGTCAGTGGCCCCCGCGAGGCGTGCGCCGGTCAGGCGGAAGGTGTCGTACATGGGTGTCTCTCTCGTCCGCGGCGCGGGTGCTGCTGACGGGAGAGTACGCGGCGCGCGGGTCCGGTGCGTTACGGGCAGCGCTGGCCGGGCGGCAGGCCCGTCACCGTGACGACCGTCCCACCGGCGACGAAGGCACCCGCAGCCGGGTCCTGCCCGCAGACCTTCCACGCCGAACGGGGCGGGACCGTGCGGTCCCTACCGCTGGCGTCGACGAGGTCGAGCCTGATCTCCGGGGTGTCGGAGAAGACCGCCACGGCGTCGCGGACCGTGCCACTGGCGGCGTCGGGGACCTCGAACCACGGGGCGATGTCGACGTCGAGCCGGACGCCGTCTGCCGACAGTGGCGGACCGTCCGGGACGGTCGGACCGGGATCTGTCGGGTCGGGGTCCGGGGTGGGGACGGGCGCCGTCGGGCTCGGCTCGCCGGGCTGACCGGGGCCACCCTCGGGCGGTGCGCAGGCGCCGAGGAACAGTCCCACGGCAAGACAACTACTGACGATCACGACGCGGCGCACTGTTCCCCCTGAACAACGATGGTCGCTCTCAGGGTACGGGGCGGTCGGGATTCGCGCCTGGGCGCGGGTCGGAGACCGTGGCGGCGGGCGCTGACCTGCCTGCAGCCGGGCGCCCGCGGTGGCACAGTGAGGTGATGAGCAGGCGCGGGCCCGGCCCGGACGACACCGACCCCGTCAGCGCCCTGTTCGCGCTGCCGCTCGAGGAGTTCGTCGCCGCCCGCGACGCGGTTGCCGCGCGGTTCGCCGCGGACGGGGACGCGGATGCTGCGAAGTCCGTGAAGGCCCTCAAGAAGCCGACCGTCGCGGCGTGGGTCGCCAACCGGGTCGCGCGCACGTGGGCCGCCGAGGTCGCGGACCTCGCCGCGCTGGGCGACCGGCTCCGTGCCGCGACGCGCGATCGCGACCGGTCGCGGCTGCGCAGCCTCGACCAGGAACGCCGCGACCGCGTCGGTGCGCTGGTGGACGAGATCGCGCGGACCGGCGAGATCGACGGTCGCCAGGTCACGGCGGACTCCCTGCGCAAGCTCGCCGAGACCCTGGGAGCAGCCGTCGCCGACCCGGGCGCCGCCGCGGCCGTCCGCGCCGGCCGGCTGTCACGGACCCTCCAGCACGTGGGGTTCGGGCTCGTCGACGAGGACGGCGAGCCCGCGGACTTCGAGGACGCCGAGGATGCCGAGGACGGCACGGCGGAGGACGCCGCGGTCGAGGACGCCGAGCCCGGAGAGGACGAGGCCGGGCGGGAGGCGTCGGAGGAGGCGCGGGCGCGCGCGGCCGCGCAGGCCGAGGAGCGGGCCGCGGAGGTCGCCGCGGCGCAGCGGGCCGAGGACGACGCGCGCACCGCCGTCGGCGAGCTGGAGGCGGAGCACGAGCACCTCACGGCGAAGGTGGAGCGGCTGTCGGCGAAGCTCGCGAAGGCGACGGACGCGCGCGACCGGACCGCCGACGAGCTGGCGCAGGCACGCCACGCGCTCGACCGCGCGGTCGCTGCGCGCGAGAACGCGGACGGCGGCGGCCACGGTGAAGGCAATGGTGGCGGGACGGGTCGGGACGTTCGTCGAGGGCGAACCCGGAACCGGAATTGAGCCGGGGTGGCTCAAGTTGTACCGGTCAGAGGTTCCACCCCACCAGAGGAGAGATCATGACCGCCACGCTCACCACCCCGCTCGTCGACGTCGACCGCGCCCTGCGCCTGTGGACCGCCCGCTCCGCGGCCGCGTCCGACGGGTACTCGCCCGCCGCCGACGTGTACCAGGACGGCGAGGACCTCGTCGCGCGGTTCGACCTGCCCGGGATCGACCCGGCGCAGGACGTCACCGTCGAGGTCGAGGGCCGCAAGCTCGTCGTCCGCGGCGAGCGCAAGGACCAGCGCACCGAGGAGTCCGAGGGCCGTCGCGTCCGCGAGGTCCGGTTCGGCGAGTTCCGCCGCGTCGTGACCCTGCCGCGTACCGCCGAGGCCGACGCCGTGCGCGCCGCCTACGACGCTGGCGTCCTGACCATCACGGTCGCCGGCGTGTACGCCGGCACGACGCCGCAGCGCATCGAGGTCACGACGAACGCCGCGTGACCTCCCGGGCGGCCGGTGAACCCGGCCGCCCGCACAGACCCCGGGACGCGAGCCACCCCCCTTCAGCTCGCGGCCCGGTGACCCGACGGGGCCGGCGCACGCCGGCCCCGTTCGCGTTGCCCACCCGCACGATGTCCCGATGTCCTCAATTCTTAGGACATCGGTTGCGGACCGCTCTGGTGCCCGGGCCGCAGCAGGTGCTCGATCTCGGCCGTCAGCTCGGAGACCGGGCGGCGCCCGTCGAGCTCGACGTCCGCTCCCGCGCGGAGCAGGGGCTCGACCTCGACGACGTAGCGGCGGATCTCGGCCTGGTCCTCAGGCGAGCGCCCGTACGGGTTGGTCGTGCGTGTCGTGACCCGCTCGATCAGCACCTCGACGGGTGCGCTGAGCAGCACGACGTGCTCGAACCGGTCGTAGAACGCGCCCTGGTTCTCCACCGTGCCGGACACCACCACGTCCGGGTGCTCGGCGAGGAAGGTCGACATCCGCGCCTCGTCCCAGAAGCCGGTCGGGCGCTCCCACCCGCCGACGTCGGTCTCGAGCGTCCGGTGCCCGCGCCGCGCGAGCTCGTCGAGCAGGGTCGTCTTCCCCGCACCCGACATGCCCGTCACCAGGATCCGCGCCACACCTGGAGGGTAGACCCCGCGTCGCCGCGAAGGCTTGTCCACAGAACGGGACATGGGGTTTCGCCGCCACCGACGGTTTGGGTAGGTTCTGGACCGGCTCGTGCGGCCGGCTTGACGCTGATGTCGCTCCACCTCGACCTGCAGGGGGTCCGATGCGTCTCGTCCCGTCCACACCCGATGCCCGACGGCGGCTGCTCGCCCCCGGCGCCATCCTCACCACAGCACTGCTGCTGGGTGCGTGCACCGCCGACCCCGAACCCGCACCGGACCCCGAGCCGACCACCACGGCCGAGACCACCACACCCGAGCCCGAACCGGAACCCACCGAGACCGGCCCTGCGAAACCCGAACGCCCCGCCGCGATGGAACGCGACGACGCCGAAGGCGCCGCCGCAGCCGCCGAGTACTTCCTCTCGCTTCGCTCCTACATCATGGTCACCGGCGATACCGAGGAATGGGAGTCCCTTTCCTACGAATCCTGCGGCTACTGCGCATCTGGGCTCGAGCAGGCCGAGACGATCGCATCTCGAGGCGATGTCTTCACCGGTGGTGAGATCACGACTGAGATCGTCGAGACGTACCTCCAAGACTCTGTCACTGGCATCTTCCCTTTCGACCTGAAGACCGACGAAGCGCGCACCGTCATCACGGACTCTGCCGGAGACGAGCTCTTCGAAGCCGAAAGCTCGTCGCAAGTGAATCGGGTCGAGGTCGGCCGACAAGACGGAGACTGGGTGATAGTCGAGGTCGCAATCGCTCCGGAGTCGTGAACGATGTTCCATGCTGCGGCTATCGCCGCCTCCGCATTCGTCCTGATGGGCACGACAGGAGCGACTGACCCGGTGTACACGGCCGGGAATGTGGATGCGCAGAGCACATCCGTCAACGTCGAAGCAGAGATCGCGACGCGGGGAGGGGGCACCTACGAGCAGGCGGGCAGCGACGGAGGTCCGGCCACCACCCGGTACCTCCGTGCGACGCCGGCGCTGTGCCTGCTGGCGAACCTGGAGGGTTTCGTCACCCGGATCGCGCTCGACTGCAGCGAAGGTGAACAGCTCGCCTACACCGGCATCGAGTGCGACGCCGATGAGTTCCGCCTCGGCGGCCTCATCCGCGAGACCCGCAGCGTCAACGACGACGGCACCACCACCGACTGGGACGACTCCGAGCTCGTCGGCGACGAGGAGTGCATCTCCCCCGAGGACCTCCTCGACGAAGCTGCCCGGGAGTTCGCGACCCTGCCCATCACGCCCGCACCCGTCACGGTGCAACCACCCGGCGGCCGCACCCTGGTCAACGTCGAGACCATCACGTACGCCGAACCCACCGTCCAGACCTTCGACACCGCCCTGCTCGGCATCCCCGTCACGCTGCGCGCCCAACCCGGCGAGTACACCTGGGACTACGGCGACGGCACGGGCCCCCTCACCACCACCGACCCCGGCGCGCCCTACCCGGACCACAGCGTCACCCACACCTACGACCAGCCCGCCGACGCCGTCACCATCACGCTGACCACCACCTGGACCGGACAGTTCCAGATCACCGGCGCCCCCACCTGGACCGACGTCCCCGGCACCGCCACCACCACGACCGTCGCCGACCCCCTCACCATCCTCGAAGCCCGCTCCCGCCTCGTCACCGACCCCCTCCCCTGAGGACCGGCACCGGCCAGAGCTGCGGCTCAGGTGCGAGCGGCGAGGAGTTGCTCGCGGAAGATGTCGGCGTGCCCGCAGTGCTGGGCGAGCTCTCGCAGCATGTGCGTGTAGACGGCCCACAGGGCGCGGGCGCCTCGGCCCGGTCAGGGCCCGGTTGAACCAGACGTGCTCGACGTACGTGACGTGCTCGTCGAGCCGATGACGGAGGTCCTCCGTTCAAGGTGTCTTCGCGGAGGCACCGTCTCATCATCGGGCCTGTGGACAACCGTCGGACGGCACCGCGCCGTTGCTACGTTCGCTGCACCACCGAGGGGGTGCACGTGCACGACGTCGAGTTCCAACCGCTCACCGGCCGACCCGCCGAGCTCACCAGCACGGCGGGTCGCCTGCGGTCCGTCGCCGAGGCGCTCGCTGCCGCCACCCGCGCGGCGGCGCCCGTGCGTGCCGCGCTGGCAGAGCAGCGCAACGGCGCCGCGACCCTCGCGCGCGGCCGGGTCGAGGACATCACGGCGCGCCTGACCACCACGGCCCAGGTCCTGGAGGCCGCCGCCGCGACGCTGACGGTCCACGCCGCCGTCCTGACAACCACCCAGGACGACGCACTCCGGGCGATCGCCCGGCGCCAGGTCGCCGAGTCGCGCCGACTCCACTGGGCGCAGGTCGAGCTGACCGCACGCTGGGAGTTGTCGCTCGGCAGCGACCTGGTCACTGCCACCGCCCGCGCCAACGACGCGGCGACGCGGCGGATCGAGGCGAGCACCGACGTCGGGCACGCGGAGCAGGCGTGGCGCGCGGCGCGCGACCACAAGCGCGCGGCCTCGGCCCGCGCGGCCGCGCAGATCCAGCCGTTGTCCGACGCCCGGGCGCTCTCCGGGCATCTCGCCGCCGGGCTCGACCTCGTGCGGTTCCGGGCGTCGTGGGCGCGAGGGGCGCAGGCGTCGGAGCTCGCGCTCGCCCTGGGCGTCGGCGGCACGCTGGACGCCGCCGGGCGGGAGGACGCGACGGCCGAGCTGGCGCGCCTCGTCGCCGACCACGACGGCGACGAGGTCTTCTGGTCCCGGTTCTACGCCGACACCGGACCGGGCGACGTGTACGCGCTGCTCGCGGCGTTCGGCTCGCACGAGGGCGACCCGCTCATGGAGCAGCAGCGCACCGTGGTGACCGCGGTCCGCGACGGCTTCGGCACGTGGTCGCAGACGCTCACCGCGGCCGAGCAGCACGCGCTCGGGCAGCGTGTCGTGGACGACGCCGATCCCCCGGCGGGCATGCACCTGCAGCCGTGGTCGTCGTGGGCGGCGCTCCTGCTCGGCGCGCGCACCGTGCCGTCCGGCGTCCATCTCGGTGCGGCCGAACGCCTCGACGACCACGCCCGCACGCACAGCCTCTTCCCCGGCGCCGCGAACCGCGGCGAGCCCCTGCTCGTCGCGCCCTACAGCGACGACCCGCACGCGGCCGACCTCCACGTCGTCGCGTTCGGGGGCCTGGCCCGGGGCGGGTCCGCCGCGCTCGACTTCTTCGCCCCCGCGGGCGACCCTGCCCTCGGGCGCGACCGCGTCGAGCGCTGGCTCGGCACTGCCCCGTTCCTCGGGTGGGCCGACGACGGCACTGCCCTCACCGGCACGCTGCGGGAGGCGGTGCTCACCGGGGCGGCGAGCGACCGCACGGCCGAGCAGGAGCGGGCGGCGCTGCTCGTCGCCGACGCGACCATCGCGCTCCCCCAGGGACTGCTGCGGACGTCGCTCAGCGACGAGGCCGTGGTCCACGTCGTCGACACCTACGCGCCGTACATGGGTGTGCTGCGCCTCGGGCTCAGCGACGGGAACGGCCACCCGACGACGTCGTGCGTCCTGCCGGAGGTGGTCCGCGTCCCGGCACCGGACCAGAGCGGCACCCGCGTCGCCCCGCTCATCGACCCCGCCTCGTTGTCGGCGGTCATCGCCCTGACGTCGGGCGCCGACCGTGCCGAGGCGGCGAACGTGGGCGCGCGGCGCTGGGACGAGCTGTCCGCGGCGCACCACCGCACCATGCTGGCCGCGGCCTACGGTCCCGGGACGACGGCGCACGACGAGGAGACGCAGCGCGCGATCATCGACAGCGCGATGCAGGACCTCGGCGTCATCAGCGGCGGGCAGGCCAACGCCGACCTGCTCGACGCCCAGCAGCGCGACGACCTGGCCGCCGCACGGATCACCTTCTTCAGCGACGTCGCCAGCGTGCTCCCGGTGCCCCGACCGGTCTCGGACGCCATCGGGGGGTTCACGGCCGACGTCGTCCAGACCGTCATCGTCCGGTCCGGGTCCGACCTGGTGTTCGACCTGTCGACGGACAACCACAGCGACCAGGTCGTCACGACCATCGGGGAGGGTGCCTCCCTCTACGACGTCGTCGCGATCCACACCTACGACTACGCCGTGACGCAGGCCGTGGCCGACGGGACGAGCGCCGCCGCAGCGGCCGAGCAGCACGCGCACCTGCTCCCGCCCGTCGCCCGCGACGAGGACCTGCGCGGCGGCCCGCCCGACCACCGGCGCAGCCTGTACCAAGGGACGTTCGACGCGATGTCCGGCGTCAGCCGTCAGCTCGACCAGTCGACGTGCGCGCCCTGATCGCGGGCGTCGCAGGGGGCCCGTCCGGACGGGGTGCTCCTGGCGTGCCGGTGGGGTGGGACGTGCCTACGCTGCCGGGATGACGCAGACGTGGCGGTTCTCCGGGCACATCGCCGGGTGGGGCACGGAGTCCGGCACGCGCGTCGTCGTCGGCCGGTGGGACACCAGCCCGCTCGGCGCGTTCGCCGACGTGATGGTCGAGCACCCCGACGGCGAGCGGGTGCTGCTCGCCCCGACACCAGAGGTCGCCGACCTCGTCGCCACGACCTACCGGTTCGACCGGGTGGAGATCGTGCCCGTCAGCGTGGGTGGCGTCCCGGTGGACGCCCCGCCGCAGGTGCACGGCCCTCGCGTCCCGCGCACCCCGTGGCACGTCACCGCCGGCCCGCTCACCGCGACCCTCACCCTCGGGCGACGGACCGCGCTCGGCACGCTGCTGCACCTCGTCCCGCGGCCCGTCACGACGTCACCGCGCTTCACGGCGCTCAGCGACCCGCTCGCGCGCGTCCTGCTGCACGGCGTGCGCACCCGCGGCACGGCGGGCGGCGACCGGGTCGAGCACTACGGCGCGAGCGACGTGCGGACGATCGTCGGGGCGACCACGACCTGGGACGGGCAGGACCTCGGCGCGCTGCGCCCGGTCGACCCGCCCGTGCGGTTCGGGTTCGGCTCCGCACCCGAGCACCCGGCCGTGACCCGGATCGTCACGACCATCGTCAGCGAGCGCGCCGCGTCCGAGGCGTAGGCCCGCGCGCGTCGTCCGCGGGGCTCAGCCGAGGAACGTCGTGACGGCCTCGACGACGAGCGCGTGGTCGTCGGCCTGCGGCAGGCCGGAGACGGTGACGACCCCGACGACGCCGACGCCCTCGACCCGCACCGGGAACGCGCCGCCGTGCGCGGCGAACTCCTGCAGGGGGAGCTGGTGCTGCTCGGCGAACGTCGTCCCGCGCGCCGCGGAGCGCCGCCCCACCAGGTACGACGACGCCCCGAACCGCTGCACGACCCGCACCTTGCGCTCGATCCAGCTGTCGTTGTCCGGTGTGGTGCCGTCGAGCGCCGCGTGGAAGACCTGCTGCGGTCCCTTGCGGATGTCGATCGTCACGCCCAGCCCGCGCTCGGTCGCGAGCTCGACGAGCAGGCACCCGAGCCGCCACGCGTCGTCGTGCGTGAACGTCGCGAAGACCAGGTCGCGCTCCTGCT
Source organism: Oerskovia flava (assembly GCF_026163685.1). GTDB lineage: Bacteria > Actinomycetota > Actinomycetes > Actinomycetales > Cellulomonadaceae > Oerskovia_A > Oerskovia_A flava. Next base: position 145,416 of record NZ_JAOXSR010000003.1, on the reverse strand, counting down.
GCTCGAGGGTCGCGACGAGGGCGGTCAGGTCGTCGGCCCGCACGGACGAGTGCGAGGACGAGGGCGAGGTCGAGGCAGAGGAGGTCATGCGCCCATCGTGGCACGGCCTCGTCGCCGCGCGGGCCGGGAACGACAGCGCCCCGCCGGGCGTCCGGAGGTCCGGACGCCCGGCGGGGCGTGGTCGTCAGACGCGGATCAGCAGGTGATCGCCTCGAAGGGGACATCGAGCGCCTGGGTGGCGCCGCCGTCGGGCAGCGTGGCCCGCACCTCGACGGTGCCGGTGTCCACCGCCGCCGCACGCGTCGTGAACTGCTGGAACGCGGCCTTGCCCGGGGCGAGCGCGCTGATCTCGCGCGTGCCGAACGGCGTGGCGAGCGTGACGTCGAGCGGCACGTCCTCGCCGTTCGTGGCGCGCACGGCGACGTACGCCGTGCCGGCGACGCAGCGCCCGGTCGCGGAGACGTCGACGAGCTCGGGGCCGGCGTCGGCCTGCAGGGTGACCTCGTCCATGACGCGGGCGGTCGAGGTCTCGTACGTCGTGATCGTGAACGACTCGGGCGTGACCTCGACGTTCGAGTAGCTCGGCGTGCGCTCCTGCTCCCACAGCGCCGTCCACGGCTTCTGGCCGTCGAAGCCGTAGTACTTGGAGCCGCTCGCGGAGTTGCCCGTGATGTAGAGGACCTGGTCCTCGTCCGGGGTGAGCACGTCGCCGATGGCGGGCGTCTCGCCGGGGACGACCGGCGTCGTGCCCTCCATGAGGTGGCTGCGCGTGTAGATGTGGTCGTGGCCGGCGAACACGGCGTCGACCCCGAGCTCGCTGAACACGGGCGACAGCCCGTTGCGCAGGCGGATCACGTCCGCGTCGCGCGAGTGGAACGCCTGGCTGTAGATCGAGTGGTGGAACGTCACGACGACCCAGGAGTAGTCGTCGCCGTGCTCGGTGACGACGTCGCGCAGGAACGCGCTGTGCCCGGCGATCTGCGCGGCGTTCGTGTCGTTGGAGTCGAGCGTCACGACGAGCATGTCGTTGAACCCGTACCAGTAGTTGCGGCGCTGCTGCGTCGACAGGTTGGGCGTGAAGTAGTGCTGGTCGTAGAGCGCGCTGGCGGTGTCGTGGTTGCCGTCGGTCACGGCGAACCGCACCTCCCGCATCTGGCGCGGCGAGAGGAAGCCCGTGTACTGCTGGGCGCTGCCCGCGTGCTCGACCTGGTCGCCGGCCGACAGGAGGAACGACGCGTCCGGGTGGCGCTCGGTCATGACGTCGACCGTGTTCGTCCAGCCGGCGACGTCGTTCGCGACGTTGCCGCCGGCCCCGATCTGCGGGTCACCGAAGAACAGGAAGCTGAACTCGTCGGAGAACGTGCCGGAGTCGAACGTCGTCGGCTCGCTCCAGCCGTTGATGCCGTCCCCGACGCGGTACACGTAGCGGGTGTTCTCCTCGAGGCCGGTCATGGTCGCGTGGTGGTAGTTCGCGCCGTCGGCGGCGGGTCCCGTGGTGGACGACGCCGTGGCCGCGTCCGCCGGGAAGGTGTCCCCGATCATGGCGTCCTCGGGTGCCCACTGCACCTCGCCGGACGCGGGCAGCGTCGCGAACCACGCGAGGTTGGCCTGCGTCTCGTCGGCACCGACCATGAGCGCGACGTCGCGCACCTCGCCCTGCGTGGGCACGAGCGAGCGCACGTCGAGGTAGATGTCCGAGCTCGTCGGCGCGTCCTGGTACAGCGCGACCGAGACGGTGTTCTCCCCCGGCGCGAGCAGGTCGGCATCGACGATGAACGAGCTCGTCACCGGGTCCGTGCGGCTGTTGCCGTGGTACTGCACGTTCTGCGTGATCCGGCGGTCGTCGTCACCGAGGCGCGCGACCTCCTCGCCGTTGACGTAGACGATTGCGGCGTCGTCGTAGACGATCTCGCCCGCGAACGCGGGGACACCCTCGAGGTCCGCTGCCGTGAGGTCGATGTCGGTGCGGAAGAAGAACGTGGGGGCGCTCGTCGTCGTGCCCTCGATGTACTGCGTGAGGAGAGTGTTGATCGGGAAGTTCGCGCCGATCCCGGTCGGCTGGCCGCGCTTCGCGCCGAACGCGCCCGTGCCCGACTTCCAGGCGGAGTCGTCGAAGCCGGTCGCCGCCCAGACCTGCTGGTCCGGGTCGGCACCGGCCGGGTTGGTGTTGTTGTCGAGGTAGCGCCAGGTCGTGTCGCTGGTGGACAGGAGCGAGGCGTCGTCGGCGGACGCCGAACCGGCCGCGGCGGCGACGAGCGCCGTGCCCACAAGCGTCAGGGCGAGCGTCGAGGCCGTCGTGCGCGACAACGCGCGCGAGCGCCCGGAGGGGTGCGTGTTCATGGGTTCCTTCGCTGGTCGGTGGCCCGTGCGACGACGGGCTGACCACCAGCGCCGGACCTGGACGGGGAAGCGCTGTCAACCTAAGGACGGCGGATGTCGATCGGGCGACCGGGCGGTGAACGGGGCCCGGCCATCGGATGGCGGGCCGAGCCGGGAGGCTCAGGCCTCGTGCTCGGCCTGCTCCTCGACCTCGTCCACGGGCTCGCCGGCAGGGTCGTCCGCGAGGGGCGCATCGAGGTGTCGCCCGCCGAGCGGGCCGTCGGACGCGCGCACGAGGCGCCAGCCCGACGTCGGGTGCCCCTCGAGCTCCATGAGCCCGGTGTTGGCCAAGGGTGTGCTGGCGATGGCCTCCAGGTCCACCCCGACCGCCCGCGCGGCCACCCAGGAGCGGATCGCCGCACCGTGGGAGACGACGACGGCGCTCGCCCAACCGGTCGCCGCGACCTGGGCGACGGCGTCGTCGTAGCGGTCGAGGAACCCGTGGCCGTCCGGACCGCCCGGCATGCGGCGACGCAGGTCCCCGCGGCCCCACGCGAAGACGGTCTCGAGGTAGCGCATGTGGTGGTCGTGGTCGGCGGACCCCTCGAGGTCGCCCGCGTCGATCTCCCGCAGGCCGTCGAGCACGACGGGCTCGATCCCCCGGTGCGCGACGAGCGGGCCTGCCGTCAGCGACGTGCGCACCAGGGTCGAGACCGCGACGCCGTCGACCGGTCTGTCCGCGAGCGCCGTCGGGATCGCCGCGGCCTGCGCACGGCCGAGATGCGTCAGGCCGGGGCCGGGCAGGGCGGTGTCGAGCAGGCCGGCGACGTTGGACGGGGTCTGTCCGTGACGGACGAGGAGCAGGCGCATGATTCTCCGGGTTCGAGGTCTCCCGCCACCCTAGACCGCACGCCCGGCACGGACAGACCGCGGGCACCGCCAGGGGTCACATGGCGGCGAGCAGGTCCTGCATCGTCTGGATCTCGGCCGTCTGGGAGTCGACGATGGAGCGGGACAGCTCGACGACGCCCTCGTGGACCCCGGCGTCGATCTCGGTCTGCGCCATCACGATGGCTCCCTCGTGGTGGACGATCATCTGCTCGAGGAACAGCCGGCCGGCGTCGGCACCTTCGGCGCTCTCGAGCGCCTGCATGTCCTCCTCGCTCATCATGCCGTCCATCATGCCGCCGCCCATGTCACCACCCATGTCGCCATGGTCCATGTCGCCGGGGCCCATGGAGTCCGGTCCGGGTGCGTCCCACTCGTCGAGCCAGGCGGTGAGCTGCTCGATCTCCGGGCCCTGGGCCGCCTTGATCTGCGTGGCCAGGTCGGTGATCTGCGGGTCGATCCCGTCCTTGGCGAGGATGAGGTCGGACATGTCGATGGCCTGCTCGTGGTGCGGGATCATCATCTGCGCGAACATCACGTCCGCGTGGTTGAACGCCTCGCCTTCCTGGTCGCCCCGGTCGTCACGGGGTGACCCGGACGGTGACGGTGACATGGTGGGCATGTCGTGGCCCGGCATGTCCGTGCCGGAGTCGTCGGTGCAGGCGGAGAGGGTCAGTGCGGTCGCCAGCACGAGGCTGGGCGCAAGGATGCGCTTCATGGTTCACGGCCTTTCAGTTCGGTGTAGTGGCACACGGCGCGGCCCGGAAGGGTCGCGGAACGGTCGACCCCAGAGGGATCGAGGGGCGTGTGCTCCTACGTCCGAGAGATGCCCAACGCGTGCAAGGACGGTGCCGGCGCCGGCCGCGAGCTCGGCGCGACCGCACGGGCCAGTCGGGCGAGCGGTCGCATCACCGCGTGGAGGACGTTCGCCGGCGAGGCGGCGAGGGTCAGCAGGACGACGAGCACCATGAGGCACATGGCCGTCGTCATGTCGTGCGCGTCGTGCGTGGTGTGGTCCGCGTGCTGGACCTCGTGCGCCGTGACGACTCCGGCGGGCGGGAGGTGAACGCTCGGCGAACCGCTCATCGAGTGCATCGACACCACGCCCGCGATGAGGACCGCGATCAGGAGCGCACCGGACACCCCTCGCCGTGGTGCGGCGAGCAGCGAACGGAGGGTGGTGATCAGATGCATAGCAGATTCAGCCTAGCTCGCGGGGCTCGGCAGCATGCGTATCAACGGGGCAAGGTCGGGCCTCCCTCCGGGTGACGCGACCGCCCGGCCGCGCCTCGCCGTCGGGAGAAGGACACTGGCATGGTCCAACGCTGCCGCACGGTCTCCGAGGAGATCACCGAGACCGTCACTCGCCCCGTGAAGAAGGTTGTCGAGCAGCTCTCGCGGGTCTGCCGCAAGCTGCCCTGGCCGCTCAGCTGGCTGTGCGGCGTCATCAAGAAGCTCGTCGAGATCATCGAGTGGGTGGTCGAGACGTTCGTGCGCGTCGTCACGCGGGTGGTGTGCGTGACGATCTCGATCGCCGTCAAGATCTGGGACGGGGTGGCGTTCGTCGCGCAGAAGCTGTGGAACCTGCCGCTCATCGGGCCGATCGCGCGCTGGGCCCTCGGCCTCGGGTCGTGGGTGATCAGCCAGTTCGTTGGGATCGTCGACGGCGTCGCGGGACTCTTCGGCATCCGCCCGACCAAGCGCCTTCGGCTGCACGTCTTCCTCTTGACGAGCCGGCGCGAGGGTCTGCTCGCGACGCCGCAGGACGCCGCGGGGGTGCTTCGGGAGACCGAGCGCATCCTGCGCGCGCGGGCCGAGGTCGCCGTGCGGACGACGGTGCACGTCATCGAGACGCCCGCGCCGGACAACGCGCTGCACATCGACACGGGCGTCGGGCTGCTCGGCGAGGACCTCACGGGCGCGGGCGCCTACTTCCAGAAGATCATGACCGACGCCATGCCCGACGAGAACCTCGCGCGCACCCTGCGCTACGGCGCGCCGATCGCGGTGTTCGTCGTCCGCAGCGTCGGCGACACCGAGACCGGCTGCTCGGCCGGCCCGCTCGCCGACTGGGTCGCCGTCGAGCGCGGCCAGCTCGCCCCCGCGACCCCTCCCGGTGGCGGCGGGACAGGCTGGCACAACACCCTCGCCCACGAGATCGGGCACGCGTGCGGCCTCATGCACACCGACGACCCGACCAACCTTCTGCACCCGCAAGGCCTGCAGGGGGCGCGGGGCGACAACCTCAGCCCGTTCCAGCGGATGATCGTCAGGAGCAGCCCCCATGTCACGTACCTCTGAGGTGTCCACGCACGTCTACGAGCTGCTCGACCGCGGCCGCGACGCCGGCATGACCTGGCGCGAGTCCGACCTGTGGGCCGAGCGCCTCCCCGACCCCTGCGGCTGCGCCGGCGGCGCAGCCGGCGCCGTCCTCGGCGCAGGCACGACGGCGGTCGTCGCCCGGGCGTGCGGCGTCCGCGGGCGGGTGGCGCTGGTGTTGGCCGGGACCGTCGTCGGCGGCGTGGCCGGCAAGCTGGCCGGGCTGGGGCGCGAGCAGGCCGAGCACGACGCCACGCTCACCGTCCTCGAGCAGCGGGTGCACGAGCTGGAGCGGGCGAGGACCGCGTAGGTCCTCGCCCGCTCCCCCGCGTCCGGCGGCGCTCGCCGCCGGTGTGCCGTGCCGCCCGTGCCGTGCCGTGCCGCGGGGACTACGCCCCGCAGCTGCGGGCGGCGTAGCCCGCGGTCAGCGTGCGCGACGTGCCGTCGGACGCCGTGGCGGTGACCGTGGCCTCGCCCGCGGTGAGCGACCCGCGGACCTTGAACGACTGGAACGCGCTCGCGCCCGGCGCGACCTGGTCGAACGCCTTCTCGCCGAACGGCGTCGAGAGCGACACCGCGAGCGCCGTGTCGCTCGTGTTCTGCGCGCGGACCACGACGTACGGGGACCCGCCGACGCAGCGCGACTCACCCGTGACGGCGACGTCGATCTCCGCCGGGGGCGCCTCGCGCGGGTAGACGTCGAGCGCGTCGAGCTCGGTGTACCAGGTGCTCTTGGTGAAGGTCACGGTGTTCCAGCCGGCCTCGAGGTCGACGTCGTGCTCGACGCTCTGCCAGTTGCCCCACCTGGTGTGCCAGAACGTGACCGTCCCGGCGTCCTCGCCGTTGACGGTGACGGTGTCGCTCGACTCGAGCGTGTACCCGCCGCGCTCGGAACCGTTCGCGAACCGGACCGCGAGCGTGAACGGCCCGGCCTCGTCGGCGTGCACCTGCAGCGCGACCGAGCTGTCGGCGAAGTCGAGCCCGCCGACCTTCTGGCCCCCGGACGCACCGGCCGCGGACCCGACCGAGCCACGGGTGATGACGCCGTCCTCGAACTCGTACCGGTCGGCGTCGGCCGGGATGACGGGCGGGACGACCGGCGTCGGCTCGTGCGTGGCGTCGTAGACGTCGATCGCGTCGATCTCCGTGAAGAACGTGCCGCGCGTGAGGGTGACCGTGTTCCAGCCGGCGTCGAGGTCGACGAGGTGCTCGACGCTCTGCCAGTTGCCCCACGTCGTGTGGGCGAAGGTGACGGTCCCGGTGTCCTGCCCGTTGATCGCGACGGTGCCGCTCGACGCGACGTTCTGGCCGCCGCCGTCGACGGATCCGTTCGCGTACCGGATGCCCAGCATCGCGGGGCCCGCCTCGTCGGCGAAGACCTCGACCGCGACTGAGCTGTCGGCGAAGTCCATGCCGCCGACCTTCGCCAGGCCGGACGCGCTGCCGTCGGCCACGACGCGCGCGTTCGTCAGCACACCGTCCTCTGCCTGGTAGCGGTCGGACGCGTCCGCGACCGACGGGACACCGTCGTCCGACCACTCCAGGTCGCTGACGAACATCGCGCGGTAGGAGAACGTCGGGTCCCAGCCGTGGAAGACGATCGCGGTGCCGCCGTCCGGGGCGGTCACGACGTCCTGCCCGCCCGGGCCGCGCACGTCGCCCTGGAAGCGGTCGCTCGTCATGAGCTCGGTCGTCGCCTTGGTGTACGGGCCGAGCACGCTGTCAGACGTCGCGTACGCCGTCCGGTAGGCACCGCCGTAGAAGTCGTTCGCGGAGAAGATGAAGTAGTACGTGCCGTCGCGCTCGATGAGCGTCGGCGCCTCGACGACGCTGCCCTCGTTTGCACGGTCCACGCGGATCAGCTCCGTCGGCGGGCCGGTGAGCGTCACGCCGTCCGCGGACAGCGGCTGCGCGAACATGATCGCCGTCTTGCCCGCGCAGCAGTTCCCGTCCGCCTTCCACAGCAGGTACAGCTGGTCGCCGTCGCGGAACGTGCCCGCGTCGATCGCGCCACCCAGGTCCTCCGTGCCGTTCTCACCGTTGGGGCAGACGAGCGGGTCGTCGCCCACGGGCTCGAACGGCCCGTACGGCGAGACGGACAGCGCCAGGCCGATGCACTGGCGCGGCGTCGTCGCGTCACGCGCCGTGTAGTACAGCGCGTAGCCGCCCTCGACCTCCGCCACCTCCGGCGCCCACACGCACCGGTCCGTCGCACCACCCGGCGAGAAGCTGCACTCCCCTACCCACGCACCCAGCTCCGGCGCAGCGTCCGGCTGCTCCGTCCACGTCACCAGGTCCGTCGACGTGCGGTGCTGCACGTTCCGTCCGTCCGAGTTCGTCGCGTACGCGTGATAGACACCGTCCACGACCAGGATGTCCGGGTCCGGGAAGTTGTCGTCGATCACCGGCTCGATCACGGGTGGTCGCTCGGCGGCGGCTGCCGTGAGGGCGGCGGGGACCGGCGCCGCGGTGGCAGCACCACCCGCCGCGGTGAGCCCGACCGCGACGAGCGCACTCGCAGCGAGCGTGGCCAAGGAACGGGAACTCCAGGTGCGTGACCTCATGGGTGTCCTCTCGACGGTGAGGGGCTGTAGCCCGGGGCAACATCGCCCAGGAGTTCCGAGTCTCCCGGGCGCATCCACAGGAGTCAACAACTTCGTGCACAAGCCAACAACTGGGCACACGCGCGCTTCAGCACACCGACCCCGCGCAATTGCCGCAGGAGGCGCGCCGGCGTTCCGCGAGAGCTGAGCCTGGCACGCCTCCTCCAGGGCAGGCCGACAGGCCAGGTGGATTCCTCACCAAAGACTCCGGGCCAGAGGTGATCGTCGCCGCAGTCCGCGCTGTCGCCGCCGGCGAAGGCGCACTCTCGTCACGCGTGGCGAAGACCGTCATGGCGCAGGTGAATGCCGCGCCCGGCGCCGCCAGCCGACGTGTAGAACGGCTCGCGGCACTCACCGAGGGGGCTCGACGTTGCGAAGCTCGTTGTGAACGGACTGTCCAACGCGGAGATCGCTCAGCAGTTACTCCTCAGCGACGCGACAGTGGAGACTCACCTGTCGAGCGCCAGCGCAAGGTTGGGAGTGACGGGCCAGGTTCAGCTCGCTGTCGTCCTCGTGCGGGCGAGACTGTTGTAGCCGCTCTCTAGCGTGCGAAACGGACTCTCTGCTCGAACTTCACCCGGTTGACACTTGAACCTACGTTGAACGCCTGGTGAGCTGCCCACATGGATTCAGTCGTCGAAGCCGCGCTCCGTACCAGGATCATCCAGTGGGTGCAGGAACGCGCGACAGCAAACGGCGGCTTCCTCCACCGAGCCGAGCTGCTCGACTTCCACATCGACGGCCAGAAGCTGCCGGTCATCGACTACTCGCGCGGTATCCGCAACCCTCAGGCGTTTGCCTCGACGCTCTCGATCGTCAGCGCAGCCGACGGACCCTACGACGACACCGAGTCCGAGGACGGCCTCCTGCACTACGCCTACCGCAGCGGTGACCCGTGGAGCGGAGACAATCGGAAACTCCGCCACGCAATGGACACTGGCATGCCCTTGATCCTGTTCCGCAAGGAAGTCGCGAACATCTACACACCCGTCGCGCCCGTGTATGTCGTAGACGACGAACCGGAGAACCGCCAGTTCCGCATCGCCCTCGACGAGGCGTTTCGCTTCATCCCCGACGCTCGGCACCTCACAACGCCACAGCGTGAGTACGCCTTGCGCCTCGCGAGGCAGCGCCTGCACCAACCCGCGTTCCGCACACGAGTGCTCGTCGCCTACGACACCCGGTGCGCCATCTGCGAGCTCAAGCACGGAGCGCTCCTCGACGCCGCGCACATCGTCCCGGACAGCGACGAACGCGGACTGCCCACGGTGAACAACGGCCTGGCACTCTGCAAGATCCACCACGCCGCCTACGACCAGAACATGCTCGGCGTAACGCCTGACGGTGAAGTGCGCATCGCGCTCGACCTACTCGCAGAGATCGACGGCCCGATGCTCAAGCACGGGCTTCAAGAAATGCATAACCGCCGCATCACCGTTCCACGACGACGTGCGGACCGGCCAGATCCTGAACTGCTCGCCTGGCGCTTCGAACGCTTCGGATCCCACCCGACCCGCTAGCGTCATCCACGAGAGCCTGGGAGAGCAGCCGGGCGAGTTTCCGTGCACGGTCCGGCGGGGACCATCAACGGCCGACTCGAACACCTGCGTGGCTCCGCCCTCGGCTTACGCAACCTGACACACCGCCCGATCACTCCTGGAGGCCGGCGGCTTCAGACCCCGTCTACACCCTCAGATCGGACGAGCCCCCTTTCTCCCTATGCGGTCGTGTTGTTCATGGGCCGAGCAACGCCGCCGGCACGACGGCGATCCCGTCCGGCCTGCGGTACGCACGCGGCCCGGTGGTGACGACGACCGCGTCCGCCAGGTCGTCGCCCAGCTTCTGCCGCAGCCACCTCAGGTGCTTCACGTCGGCGTCGGTAGGGGTTGGCGTGAGCTTCACCTCCATGGCGACGACCTTTCCCTCAATGTCCTCCACCACGATGTCGACTTCGTGGTCCCCGTTCCGTGTGCGCAGGTGGGAAACAGCCGCGTTGCTCGCCTGCGCGTAGACCTGGACGCAGAGTGCGACCAAGTGCTCGAACAGCGGACCGAGGAGGTGGTCGCGCCGTCCGAGGACCAGCGACGACGCAGACGCGCGCAGCAGCCTTGCGGCGAGCCCGGGGTCCGCGAGCTGGTGCTTGGGCGTGCTGGCGAGGCGATCGAACTCGTTGCGCGTGGGCAGCCAGGCGGGGAGTGGGTCCAGGACCCACAGTCCACTGAGGACGTCTCGATAGGCGATGGTGGTGCTCCGAGCTGGCTTGTCGCCCTCTCCCGGTGTGGCTGCGTCGAGGATGCGGCTGTACTGCGTCGTCGTCGAGGTGGCGGCCGCGTAGCCAGCCAACCACGCGGCCAAGACCTGCGGCTTACGCACCGGATAGCCCTGCTCGGCGAACTCCCGTTGCACCAGGTTCTCGAGGTAGGCGTCGATCAGGGCCGGACGGGTCCGGGCCGGCTCGTCGTAGATGCCGGGGAACCCGGTGGCGACGATCTGGTCCGCGTAGTCCGTGAGCCGCACCTCGCTTTCCCCCGTGATCGTCGCCTCACCAGCGAGCAGGGCAGCCAGGCTGACCGTGGGCTCGGCAACGCCGCGTTCCACGAGGCTCAGGGGTCTCAAGCGCAACGGGACGATGCGCCCCGCGCCCGAGTGCACCGTCGCTCCACGTGGTGCCGAACTGCCCGTCAGGAGGAGATGACCGCGCGGCGACCCGTCGTCTACAGCTCTGCGCACGACGTCCCACGACTCCGGCCATCGCTGCCACTCATCGATCAGGACCGGTCCCGGCAACTCCGCGATCAGTTCGGGCTGCGCAGCGAAACTCGTCCGCTCGACCTCACGATCGAGACGGATGACCGTCCGAGCCCGACGGCTCGCTGTCGCCGTCTTGCCCACGCCCTTCGCACCCTGGATGACAACGGCTCTGAGCGCGGGCTGAAGGTCGTCCAGGACAGTGTCGAGAACTCTTCGACGGTACTCCTCCATGGGCGCTAACCTACATCTAGCAGGGCATCTACGCTACATCTAGCAGGATCCCTACCCTTCTTACAGCATGATTCCTACGCTCCATCCAGCGGCGCAGCTGGCGGCACGGTGGACCGCACTGGGCTCAGCAAGCAATGGCCATCGAGTGCCGTCGGCTGAGGACGTTGAGCGCTCACATTCACCCGCACCCACGCTCGCAGCCAAGTACACGCAGGGTCTAGCGTTCTCGACACGCCGCAAAGCACCGCTACAAGTCCCGGGCCCCGGTACGTCGCAGTGCTCAACACAGGGATGTGCACCATGGACCGCGTCTTCAATCCTCCGCCCGGGTGGCCCACTCCGCCGGAAGACTGGAAGCCCGATTCCACGTGGAAGCCAGACCCCAGCTGGCCGCCGGCTCCCGCGGGCTGGAACTTCTGGCCGGAGCGCGAGGTCGAATCTGCGACGCTCGCCGCATCGAGGAACCCAGACAGCGATGACGCACCCGGTCGACCGAAGCGGCGGACCCGACGCCTCATCCTTGCCGGTGCAGGCGTCAGCCTGTTCATGCTCGGATGGGTCCTCGGCACTGGGAACTCGTCCAGCACAATCCGAGAGGCACAGGAGGTCGCGGAAGCCGCCAGCGAGGAACGCGCCTCCGTCGACGCAGAGCAGGAGGCGCTAGAGACCGCCAAGACTGCACTTTCCGAAGAGCAGCAAGCACTCGAAGCGCAGCAAAAAGCTCTCGACGAGCAGCTGACCGCAGCCCTCTCTCACGACGCCGAGCTGACCGTTCGGGAGTCTGCACTCGACGAGCGAGAACAGGACATCGAATCCCGATCTGATTCGCTCGACACCCGCATTCAGGAGGTCGAGTCCCAGGCGAAGGAAGTTGAGAGCCGCGAGACTGCCGTCGAACAGGCCGAAGCGGCCGCACCTTTGGTCGGCTCGGGCAGTAGCGGTGCAACCACGGATAGCCCATCGACCTCGGTCTACTACGAAAACTGCACTGCGGCTCGCGCAGCCGGCGCCGCGCCCGTGTACGTGGGCGAACCCGGGTACTCCCGTTCTCTCGACCGAGACGGCGACGGTGTGGGATGCGAGTAGTCAGCGTGCGTGGCGACCGATCGGGGCTTGACCATCTAGTCTTCCGACTCGACTCCACGCGTGCCCGGGGGAATCAACCTCTCGAGAAGAGCCAGCGTCTCCGGGTCCGTCGAGTACAAGATCGTGCCGACCATGCCGCGGGTCAGAAGTACCTTGTAGACGTTGCGGACTAGCGCGTCGAACTGCTCGTCACTCACCTGGCTGCGCGACCTGAAGGCCGGATCCTTGTTCTCCTCGCGTCGCGCCACCCACCGGTCGGTACGCCAGACCAGGTCGGGGCCGAACATCACGCCGTTCCAGTCGTACTCGAAACCCTGGGCGGTATACACGCAGCCGACTTGTCCGAAGCCACCGGGCGATGTCGCCCAGAGCGGCGAGGGCGGCGCGTCTCCGACCGCACGGTCGCCCTTCACGTTCCACGGCTTCGACCACTCGCCGATCACGACGTCAGAGACCAATGTGCCGTCGGATCTCGGGTCGCTCCACCGCCACGCGTAGCCGGCCGTCATGCGCGCCCCGAACCCCTTCTCGCGATACACGTCGAGGGCGACCTCCAGCTCCCGGGGTGACCTGGCGGTTCGGAGCTCGAAATGTTCGTCGCCCGTCCACGGGACCGGTCCACCGTCCACGAGACCGAGCAGTCGAAGCACCCACTCGACGTACACCTGACTACCGCCTGCGCGGAACTGGTCTTCGAGGCTGACGTACTCGACCCGCATGCCGTGTGACTCAGCGGCCGATCGGATGGTGTCGACAGTCCCGCTCTCCCCAGGCCGCACCACCTGGTGCTCGTCGAGCAGGAAGACCGGGACACGAGCTGCGTCGAGCAGCTCGTCGATCTGCGGACGGGCCTTCTCCCGAATCGCCTTTGGCGTGTAGCGGTTGACCGACTTGTCACGAATTCGATGGGCTTCATCGAGGACGAGCACATCGAGCGCGTTCTGTTCCGCTGCCATGAAGCTGTTGAAGTACATGAACATGCGCTGCGTCGCGGTCGACCCCTTACCTGCGACCTTTCGCAACGTCTGGGTGAAGCTCTGAGAACCCGTCGCATGAAGAACAGTCTTGCCTCGACGAGCCAGTTCCCCCAGGACGGACAGGGCGATCACACTCTTGCCCGAACCTGGGCCGCCTGAGACGACCACTGCGGTCTTCGTGTTGTCGCGGGCCGCGCGCTGCACCGCCTTCATGACCAGGTCGTAGGCGACTCGCTGCTCGTCGATCAAGGTGAAGTTCTCCCGGTCCCGGATCTCGGACGCCGCGACCTGGAGGAGCTGCCTGGACGGTCGAACCGACGAGGAGAGGAGACGATCGGCGGCATCTGCACCACTCGACGGGGCGAGCCTGCTCCGCAAGTAGTCGAGCCACGCGCCTCGGGACGAGGAGGTGAAGAGCGGGTACGTCGCAGCAACGGCCGCGTCCACCAGGTCCGCTACCCCGACGTCCTCTGCGTTGTGCAGGTACGAGACGCCGGTGAGACGTTCCGGCTCGTCGTGCAGGACTGCCGTGAAGTCGCGCAGGAAGTCGACGTAACCGCCGACCTGGACGCTCGGGTGCAAGTGATGGGACCGCGGTGAGCCCTCGACACGCACCAGGGACTCGATGTCGTCGTCAAGCCGCGCCTTAGACCATTGCTTAAGCTCAACGACGACGTACGACTCCGCACCCGTGCGTGGGTTCGTCCCGGCCAGCACCACGTCTGCTCGCTTCGAAGACAGCGGCAACCGGTACTCGAGCAGCACCTCGACATCGTGCAGCCCGGCGTCCGCCAGGTCACGCGCGAGCACAGGGAGCGAGCGTTGCCACGACCGCCGCTCCGCCATTCCTGGCACCCCCAAACCCTGCATGACGAAGTGCTCTTCAAGATGCTTCTCGACGAGGGACACATCGGATGCGGCAAGCTCCGCCAGAGCGCGAGCTGAATACCTGACTGTTCCGGACACGGACGCTCCTGGGCAGCACGAAGAATCGTGCGGCGGGAAGCATGTCCGTAGAGGAAGCTCGTCGGTTACCGCGGGTCGATGGGAATGCTACGACCTCGGAGCCTGTCGCTGGCAACTCCTGGATTGCGTGAGCCCATGAGGATGATCGGCTCGCCGGGCTAACGTGAGCTGAGCGCACATCGACCTGACCCACTGACACAAGGTGCCGAGTGGAATCAGTGCGCAGGTACCGTGCGCCAAAGGACAAGCAGCCTCCACGCCCCGTCGTCCACCAAGGCTCGGGCGCTCAACTCTCGCGCTGCGATCAAGGCCTTCCATGCCGTGCGCGGGGCGAGTCGTCACGCGTGACCCTCCCCGCGCCGTCGTGCATCAGTCAGCGCGCATTGCGAGCCAGGGCGCCCATCGGACCTGCCGCCTGCTGGACCCCGCGGGTGTAGCAGTAGAACCCGGGGACGGCCGACCCGTCGCGCCGGCGAACACTGCCCCGCGGAGCCCGGCCATGCTGCGCGACGTCGCGGCGTACGCCTGGTCGACGTTCGCCGTGTTGTACGTGAGCGACCGCTCGCGCTTCACCCATGAGCATTCTCCTCGCCGCTCGACGGCAAGTCGCCCGCGTCGACCGGCCCGCCGTCGTTGATCTCGGCGAACAGGTTGACACCCGCCGCCTCGAGCATGGCGAAGAGTCGCTCCATCAGCAGACCGGGCTTGCCGGCCTCCATCTCCCAGACCCACTTCTGCCCGATGCCCAGCTCGTCCGCGAACTGCCGCTGACTCACGCCTCGCACGAGGCGCCCTTGCTGCAGGGCGAACCGCAACAGCTCAGGACTGGTGATCTCGAGACGGACCGCCATGCTCACCTCCGGTGACGTCGATATCGAAGTCAAGGTGGGTGACTTCATTATCGACGTCACGGCCCCGGCTGGTCCTGGACCGGGCCGCGCGCGGCTGCCTCAGCGACCACCTCGGGCAGCAACCCGCCAGCTCCGGAGATGCCGTGACCTGCATGGGGACGGGTGCCCATGGTTGATGTGAACGGCGCCGGGCTACCGTGTACGTCGGACCGAAGGGGGCCCATGTCGGACATGTGGGGTGCGGACGTCGAGGGGTTGCGGCGACTGGCGGCGGAGTTGGACGGCTCGGCGCAGTCGCTGACGTCACTCGCCTCGAGGCTGTCGTCGGTGGTGGCGTCGACCGGTTGGACCGGCCGGGACAGCGACGAGTTCCGCGGTGTCTGGGACGGTATGTGCATGGAGGCGCTCCGGTCGTGCGCCGTGTCGCTGTCCGGTGCCGCCGAGTCGTTGCGACTGGACGCCGACCAACAAGAGTCGGCGAGCACCGACGGCTCCGAAGGTGCTGGCGGCGCTACGCCGTCGGTCGTCCCCGGCCACGGGGGCGGGGGCGGCGGAGTCGGCGGTCCGGTCGCGATGGTGGTGCCGGTGAGCTTCAGCCCCACAGCACCCATGAGCCCGGGCGATCCAGACACCTCGGACCCCGGTGACGCACCAGGAGTCGCCGGGGGCGAGCATTACGTCGTCGGCGATCCCACACGCCCGGACCTCGAGTGGGACGAGGACTTCGAGTACGCGTCCGACGACAACCCGACCTGGGACGACCGCATGTCGTGGGCCGAGTGGAACGCGAAGGGAGAGGCTACGCGCGTGCACCCCGGGCTCCAGGACGCTGGGGCGATCTACCGCCACTACCTCGACAACTCGGGTGAGGACTACGCGTTCGACTACGCGAGCGCGTACGAGAGCGATGCATCGGTCACGGCGAACGTCGACGCCGAGGTAGCGAACGCCCAGCTCGGCGCGGAGGAGCTCATCGCTCAGGGACACACCAACTTCTCCATGACGGGCGACGCTTCAGCGGCCCCGCACTACCCCGAGACCGAGAACTGGCAGAAGACCATCGGTGGCTACCAGCAGTGGTCGAGCGCCGACGTGACCGTCGACGGCGACCAGGCCAGCATGGTCGTCACGGTCCATGCGGAGGACCGGTACAACTTCAACGCCGGGCAGGCGGACATCGCATCCGGGGCTCCCGACGATGTGAACGGTCGCTTCACCGAGCTGGGCTGGGCCCAGCCGTTCAACAGCTCCGGTAGTGTCCAGTTCACCGTCACGTGGACGATCGGCGATGCAGAGTCCGTCCTCGCCGAGCCCGTCCCGGAGGAACGATGAGCACCGCGAGCACCCCGACCCGATCCGGCCGCACCTGGCGCGCCGCCGGCCCGACGGCGGCCCTCGCCCTCGCGCTGGCGCTCACCGCCTGCTCGCCGACGACCGAACCGGGCGATCGCACCACCGATGGCACGAGGGAGACGACGATGGCAGAGGACACCGCGAAGAACGGCACGGGCGAGATCCGCACGGATCTGGAGCCGCTCACGGAGCGGTTCTCCGCGCTGGGCTCCCCGGTCGGGGCGACGTGGCTGTCCGGCACGACGGGCGACCCGGATGTCCCGGGCCCGACGACGTACTGGATCGACGCCGTCGTGCAGCTCGACCCGGCGGTCGCGCAGGCCCTCGCGGACGAGACGACACCGGAGGAGACGACCACCGCACCGGACGTCATCGCCGCGCTCGAACCGTCGCTGCCCGACGGCCCGTTGCTCACCGGCCCGGAGCTGAACGAGCGCTTCGCGGAGTCGGGCTTCGTCGCGACGGCGTACCTGAACGTCGACGACGCGACGCTGGTCCTGGTCACTCTCGGCGAGTAGAAGGTTCCTCGCCAACGACAACGGAGTTGCTGCCGTTCTGAGGCTCAGAACGGCAGCAACCCCGTGTTCGGCGAATGGCCTAGCGGCCGATGTTCGACAGCTCCGCCGCCGCGATGATCTGCTGGCGTTCGGCGCCGATCAGGACGCCCTCGTCCACCAGGTCACGGGTGACCTCGCGGACGTGGCGGACGAACTCGCGGTGGGTGGGGTACTGGTCGTCCTCGGCGATGTGGTCGTTGACCGTGCAGCCCTCGCCGTCGTCGAAGTTCTCCACCGTGCTGTCGATGCCGTCGATGATGACGGTCGGCCGCACGTCGGAGCCCGGGCATCGGTCGCGCAGCAGCTCGACGACCGTGAAGGTCACCTCGCCGCTGGAGACGTTGCCCGCGCCGTCGACCGCGCGGTACCGCACCACGTGCTGGCCGTCGGCCGCGACGACGAACGGTGCGGCGTAGCGCTGCCACGAGCCGCCGTCGACCTGGAACTCGGTGCGGTCGACGCCCGACTCCTCGTCGACGGCCGTCAGCGTCACGGTCGCACGGCCGACGAACGCGCCGTCGCGGTTACGGCTGCCGCCCACGCCCGCGGTCACCTCGGGACCCTCGACGTCGCCGGGGTCCTCGCCGCCCTCGAGGACGACGGTGACGCTCTGCGGTGCCGACACGTTGCCCGCGACGTCCGTCGCGCGGAACGTGACGACGTGCGCGCCGGGCGCCCGCAGCGGGATCTGCTTGCCGTAGCGGATCCACTCGCCGCCGTCGATCTGGTACTCCACGGACGCGACGCCGGAGTCGTCGTCAGTCGCGTGCAGCCGGACGAACGCCGTGCCGACGTACTCGCCGTCGTCGTTGAGCTGGCCGTAGACCCGGTAGTCGACCTCGGGGGCGACGGTGTCGCCCGTGTCGGTGGCCACGACGGTCACCAGGACGGTGCCGACCTCGGAGACGTTGCCCGCCTCGTCCGTCGCCCGGTAGGAGAGCGTGTGCTCGCCCGGCTCGTCGATGACGACGGCCTCGGTGTACTCCGTCCAGCCCGCCCCGTCGAGGTCGTACTCGACCGACGCGACGCCCGAGCCGTCGTCCGTGGCGTTGATGAGGACCGCGGCGGAGCCCAGGTAGGCGCCGTTCTCGTCCTGCTCGCCGCTGACCTCGGTGGTGACGGTCGGCGCGGTGGTGTCCTCGCCGCCGTCGGCCACGACCGTGAAGGTCGTCACCGTCTCCTCGGAGACGTTGCCGGCGACGTCGGTCGCCCGGTAGACGATCTCGTGCTCGCCCACCTCGTCGACCACCACGGGCGCGGTGTACTCGGTCCAGCCCGCGCCGTCGAGGTCGTACTCGACGCTCTCGACACCGGACGAGTCGTCCGTCGCCGTGAGGGTCACGCTGGCGGAGCCGACGAAGTCCCCGTTGTCGTCGCGGTCACCGCTCACCTCGGCCGTGACCGTCGGGGCGGTCGTGTCCTCCTCGCCGTCGTCCGCGACGACCGTGAACGTCGTCGTGCCGACCTCGGAGACGTTGCCCGCGTTGTCCGTCGCCCGGTAGGAGACGGTGTGCTCACCCGGCTCGGTGAACGCCAGCGGCGCGGTGTACGGCATCCAGTGCCCGCCGTGCGCGTCGACCTCGATCGAGGCGACGCCCGAGCCCTCGTCCTCCGCGGCGAGCGACAGCGTCGCGGAACCCACGTACGCGCCGTCCTCGTCCTGCTCGCCTGACACCTCGGCGGTGACGGTCGGGGCTGTCGTGTCCTCCTCACCGCCGCCCTCGACGACGGTGAAGGTCGCGGTGCCGGCCTCGGACGTGTTGCCCGCGGCGTCGGTCGCCCGGTAGGAGAGCGTGTGCTCCCCCACGGTCTCGACCGTGAACGGCTCGTCGTAGGCCTGCCAGCCCGCGCCGTCGAGGTCGTACTCGACCCCCGCGACGCCCGAGTCGTCGTCGGACGCGTCGAGGGTGACGGTCGCGCCGCCGACGTACGCGCCGTCGTCGTCCTGCTCGCCGGTCACGGTCGCGGTGACGGTCGGAGGCGTGGTGTCCTCTTCACCCCCGCCGCCGTCCGTGACGACGAGCTCGCCCCACATCTGGCCGTGGCCGGGGATCGCGCAGAAGTAGCGGTACGTGCCGGGCGTCAGCACGACCTCTCGCTCGTGCAGCCCGCCGTTCGCGTCGAACGGGCTGGCGAGGATGTCGAGGTCGACGTCGTGGTTGTAGCCCGGCGTCGAGGTGTCGAAGGTCAGCGTGTGGCTCATGCCGAACGTGCTGCCGGTGGCGAGGCTGTTCTCGAACACGATCGTGGCCGGGCCGGCCACCGCCGTCGCCGGCGCCACCGGGTACGTGTCGATGCTGTTGTCCCCGGTCCACCGCAGGACCTGTTCGGCCGCGACGGTCACGTCCGCGGGTACGGAGACCCCCGTCGCCGGGCTGGTGGACGTGCCGGTGGAGACGGGGACAGCGCTCGCCGGGGTCGCGGCGACGACCGCGGCTGCGGTCAGGCCGGCGACCACGACGGCCATGAGCCGTCTGGTGCCGTGGCGACGGACGTCGCCACGAGGGATAGGTCGTTCCATGGGTGGTGCACTCCTCTACGTCGAGGTGCGGGCAGATGGTGTGCCGCGGGCGCGGCCGTGCGCCGGGCGGGCGGGGCCGGCCGTGCCGACCCCGCCTGCCCGACCGGGTGCTACAGGTCGGCGATCCGGATGTCGCGGAACTCGATGAAGTCGTTCGCACCGTGGTTCTGCAACCCGATGAATCCGCGCTCGAACTGGCGCAGGTCCGTCGGCGGGTCGCCCGCGCGGGACGACTCCTGGCCGGGCGAGTTCTCGAACTCGTTGATGACCACGCCGTTGCGGATGATCGTGTACTGCTGACCGACCACCCGGATCTCGTACTCGTTCCACTCACCCTTCGGCGTCACCCCGGCCTCGGCGAGCGTCAGCGGGTCGAAGTTGTAGACCGAGCCCGTCTTCTGGGTCTCGCCCGTCGGGCCGTCGTAGATCTGGATCTCGTGACCGCACGAGATCGCGACCCACGCCGGCGACTGCCCCTCGGCGCACTCGGCGTCGCCGGGTGCCGTCGGGTCGGGGAACCGGGTGAACACGCCGCTGTTCGCGAACGTGCTGCCCTGCGAGACGTCGCGGAAGAGCATCTTCATGGAGAAGTCACCCAACTCCTCGGCCTCGTACCAGAGCATCCCGAGCCCACCCTCGGACCGCAGCGAGCCGTCCGGCCGGAGCTCGAACCGCCCGCCCGGCAGCTGGACCCAGTCGAACAACGACTCCTTCGTCCCGTCGAAGATCGTGCGGTACCCACCCGGGTCGACGCCGATCTGCGAGCGCGCCGCCGCGTTCACCAGGGCGTTGCGCTGCGCGCCCGTGATGCGGCTGTCGTCGAACAGGCTCTTGGCCACCGACCGCACGTGCCGCAGGAACTTCTGGTGGGTGTCCCACTCCTTCTCGTCCTGGAACAGGTCGGCGATGGTGCAGCCACCCAGGTCGAGGTTGGGAACCCCGGAGTCGAACTCGCCGAAGAACACCGTCTCGCGGTCGTCCGGCAGCGTGCACGTGGTGCTCGCGTCGGCGGTGACCGTGGCGGTGGTGCCGTCGGCGTAGGTGACCGTCAGCGTCGCCTCGTACTCTCCCACCCGCGGGTAGGTGTGCCGCGGGTTGGCCTTGGTCGACGTCGTCCCGTCCCCGAAGTCCCAGTGGTAGGCCACGCCGCCGGAGCGGGCGCCGGTGAAGGCCACCGTGAGCGGGTCGCCCTGGATGCTCGCCCCGGTCGCGGCCGGCGCCGGGGTGGGAGCCCCGCCGTCGTACGTGACCCGCAGGAGCTTCTGGTTCGGGTCGAGGCTGAAGAACCCGCCCGCGTAGTCGAGCAGGTACAGCGCGCCGTCCGGACCGAACGTCGCATCCATCCAGCTCTGCAGCAGCGTGTCACCGCGGCCGCCCGGGAGGATGTGGCGCAGGTCCTCCATAAAGGCCGGGGCGCCCTGCTCCTCCACGGTGTCCGGGTTCACCGTCACCGCGACGCGGTTGTTCGGGTTGGACTGGTCACCGAGGAACCACTTGCCCTCCCAGTAGGACGGCCACGCGACGTCGCTGCCCTCGTCGACCTGCGAGGCCCGGAACGTCGGCCCGGACATGACGGCCTGACCACCACCGCGCAGCCACGGGAGCGTGTACGTCGCCTCGTCGTCCACGTAGGAGGGGACGCCGTCGTCGCCGATCGGGAAGACCGGCCCGCCACCGCTCGGCGAGTACCAGATCATGTTGTCGCGCGCCGGCGGGATGTCGACCAGACCGGTGTTGCGCGGAGACTCGTTCTTCAGGTTGTCGCAGTCGTACCAGCCGGTGAGGACGCTCGCGTCCTCGTTGCTGCGGTCACGGTACGGCTGCCCGTTGCCCATGCAGTACGGCCAGCCCTGGTTGCCGGCGGACGTGATGATCGTCGCCGTCTCGTACTTCGCCGGGCCGAGCTCAGGGCTCGGCTGACCGGCGTCGGGTCCGACCCAGGCCGCCGTCAGCCAGTCCGTGTCCGGATCGATCTGCAGGCGCGAGATGTTGCGTACGCCCATGACGTAGATCTCGGGGAGCGTCTTGTCCCCCGGGTCGTCCGCCTCCGGGAAGAGGTTGCCGTCCGGGATCGAGTACGAGCCGTCCTCCTCAGGGTGGATCCGCAGGATCTTGCCGTTGAGGTTGTTCGTGTTGCCCGACGTGCGGCGCGCGTCCTGGAAGCTGATCCCCGCGTACTCCTGGGTCCAGTTGTTCCCGGAGTAGCCGTCCGACCCGCCCGAGGAGTTCGCGTCGCCCGAGCCGATGTACAGGTTGCCGTCGTCGTCGAAGGCCATGCCGCCACCCGCGTGGCAGCAGCTGTGGATCTGCGTCTCCCACTCGAGCAGGTCGACGCGGGTCTCCTGGTCGATGCTCGGGCCGGCCGGGTCGTAGGTGAACCGCGAGACGGTCCGCAGCCCGACGCGGCGCTCACGGTCGATCGACTCGTGCGGCATCCAGTAGACGTACAGGTGGTTGTTCTCGGCGAAGTCCGGGTCCGGCGCGATGCCGAGCAGCCCCTCCTCGTTCTTCACGAGCTCGCTGCCGCTGCCACGGTTGCCCATGACCTCGAGCGTCGTGAGGAGGCTCGCCTCGCCCGTCTCCGGGTCCCACTCGTGGATCGTGCCGCAGCCCAGCCCGACGTCGGGGTCGTCCCACGACGGGATCGGTCCGGTCGGGCACGCGCCACGGCTGACGTAGAAGACCGTGCCGTCGGGCGCCGTCGTCAGGCCGTGCGGCTCACCGATCTGGTCGAGCTCGCCCGCGGCGTTCGTCGAAGTGAGGCGCTCCGTGGTGTAGTTGGCCGCGATCGTGGCCTGGCAGTCGCCGCGCACGGCGCCCGTCGTCCACTGCAGCGCGCCGAGCACGTGCTGGCGGAACGTCTCGTCCGACCAGCTCTCCGCCGTGCCGCCCATCCCGGTGAAGAAGGACCGGCCGCCGTCGTAGTCACGGCACCAGGACACGGGGTGGAAGGGGGACGTCGTCGGTCCGGCGTCGGGGCCGGGCTCGAGCTGCGCGACCGTGTGGACCTGGCCGGCCGGGCTGTCGGCCCAGTCGAGCCACTTGTCGTCCCGCTCCCACGTGAGCGGGAGGTCCGCCGTCGCCGGGTGCTGGCGGTCGATCAGGTCGACGGTCCGGGTCTCGACCGGCAGCTCCGGTGCGGGCTGGTTCACGGACTCGTCGTCGAACAGCGAGATCTCGGCAAGCTGCGTGAGTCCGTCCCCCGCGTTCTGCGTGATGTCGAGGCGGAACCACCCGTAGGCGGTGTCGCTCTCGACCTCGAAGTCGCGGGGCTGGAAGCGCTGCGGGAAGTCCTCGTCGCTGCGCTCGTCGACGTCCTCCCAGGTCTCGCCGTCGCTGGAGCCCTGGAGCGTCCAGTTCTGCGGGTCGCGACCCGCGGAGTCGTTGGCCGAGATCAGCGTGTAGCGCGCGAGCTCGAGCGGCTCCTCGAGCCGCAGGGTGATGGTCGCGGTGCGCTCGAACGCGAGCCACTTGGTGCCGGGATCGCCGTCGATGAGCTTCGTCGCGATCTCGTTCGGCGGGTTCTCCGCAGTCGCGGTGACCTCGGCGACGTCCGCGGCGTCCGGCTGCGCGCCGGCGATCCGCGCACCGACGAGCCCCGTGAACCACTGGGACGCGTCCTGCGCACGAGCCACGTCGCGCACGCCGAGGAACCCGCCGCCGTCGTTCACGTAGGCCCGCAGCGCCGCCTCGCGCGCGGCGCTCAGCTCGATGCCCTCCGAGGAGAGCATGACGACGCCGCGGTAGTCACCGAGCGTCGCCTCGGAGAAGACGGCCGGGTCGGACGACGCCTCGACCTCGAACCCGTGCTCGGCGCCGATCTGGGCGAGGGCAGCCGTGGCCTCGACGACCGGGTCGTCCTGCTCGTCCGGGTCGCCGTGGAAGACGAGGACGCGCACGAGGGCGGCGCCCGGTACCGGTGCCGCCGGGACGGCCGCGGGGGCGGCCGCGGGGTTCGCGGCAGGCTGGGTGGCGGGGACTGCGCCCGGCTGGGCAGACGCCGGCAGCAGGGCCGTGCCGGCGACGAGCGCTGCGCTCGTCAGGCCGACGGCCAGGGTTCTGAGGGCTCCCGTCCGGGAGCGTCCTCTCGTGGACGGGGGAGGTACGTGTCTGGACAGCACTCTCTGGCTCCTTGTCATCGGTGCGGTGCATCGGTCATCGGTACGCCCGGGCGAGCCCGGGAACAGCGGGAGGTGCGGTCAGTGGCCGGAGTGGTCGGGCACGCCCGGGACCGGCGGGATCGGGTGCGCGCCGTGGTGCTGGAAGCGATCGATGGACTCCTGGGCGCCGGGCGGCATGCTGCCGTCGGCGTTGCGCACGAGGAAGATCCCGGCCATGCCGCCGTCGGCATGGAACTGGACGTGGCAGTGGTACATCCACGCGCCCGCCCCGACGCCGAGCCCCGCCACGACCTGGAAGCCGAACGAGTCGCCCGGGTTGAGGTCGCGGTTGTCCACGACCTGGCTCTGGTCGTCCCTGCCCGTGAGCAGCCCCGTCCGGTTGTTCGCCCACCGGTGCGCGTGCAGGTGGAAGGTGTGGAACGTGTTGCCGTGCCCGATGCAGATGAACTCGACCCGCTCGCCGAGGTTCGCCTCGAACATGGGCGTGTCCGGCGCCATCTTCTGGTTGACGAGCATGTCGTTGAAGACGACCGTGAACTGCTTCTGCGGGAGCACGTCCCCGATCCGCCGCACGACGAGCGCCCCGTAGAGACCCGCCGCGACGCCCGGCGTCCCGTGCTCGCCCCACGCGTGGTCGTGGTAGTGCCAGTAGCCCGCGCTGCCGGGCATCCAGATGCCGCGGTCGCGACGCATCGGGACCGTCTCCCACCTGTACACGCGCGTCTCGCCCGGCTCGTTGAACGAGTCGTTGAACGGGCTGCCGTCGGAGTTCACGTCGTAGTTCACGCCGTGCGGGTGGATCGACAGCCGCTGGTCGGTCGTGTTGACGAGCTCGATCTCGAGCGTCTCGCCCTCCCACATCTCGAGGACCGGGCCCGGCACCGTGGCCTCGCCGGGCGCGAGCCCGTAACCGACCGTGCGGGCGTCGATCCGCTCGGCGTACATGGTGATGCGTCGGACGCCGGCCACCGGCTCGGCCGACACCTGCACCCGCGCGGGCGGTGCGGTGGTCGCGAAGCTCTGGATCGCGGACGGCATCGACGCCCGGGTGGCGGCCGACGCCGGCGCCGCGGTGCCGCCCGAGCCGAGCACGAGAGCGACCGCCGGGCTGGCGGCGACCGCTCCGGCCCCGAAGAGGAGCGCGCGGCGGGAGAGCGGCTTGGTGGGGGTCGTGGGATCTGGAGTGACGACGTCGGTCATCGGCTCGTTCACAGGTCTCCTTCCGGACGCGGGCACGCCAAACAGGCGCAGGGCGCCTGGATGACTGTGCGTGACGTCGCGGTTCTGCAGGTCGTCGGGTCGAAGCACCCGCGGTGCGGGCGGCCGGGCGAGATCAGGGCATGGACGTGACACCCCGCGCTGCGGGGTGTGGTGCGGACACGGTGTGGAACACGGTGCGGGGTTCGGCACGCGCAGCAACGATGCGGCGGGTCGAGGTCCGGGGCCGTGCGGCCCAGCCGGAGCACGCGTCGATGCGTGCGCGCCGGCGGTCGGTCCGGGAGCCCGACTTCCCCTGAGCCAGAGTCCCGGTCCCCCGGTGGATTCCAGGGGCAACTGTTTACATCAGACCCCACAACGACAGCGGTGTCAACAGGTGCGCGAAAGTTCTGTCATTCACAAGCAAAAGTCGCATGTTGGTCGACGGACAGGCCCTGCGAGGCCTTCGGCTAGAGCGGGATCAGGACCAGGGCCGCTCTGACCGCAGGCCGCAAGGACCGCGCCGGGACGACGTCGACAGGACGCCCGAGGAGCTGCTCGAGCTCGACCTGGAGCGTGCCGAGCGCCATCAGCCCGACCCCGTCGTCGAGGTCCACCAGGAGATCCACGTCGGAGTCGGCGGTGTCCGTCCTCGTCGCTACCGAGCCGAACACCCGCACGTTGCGTGCGCCGTGCCGCGCTGCGACGTCGACCACCGCGTCGCGTCGGCTCAGCAGCTCGTCGAGGACGGACACGTGCTCGCTCACAGCCCCGCCCCGCCGTCGACCACGACTCTGCTCGCTGTCGACCACGACCTTGCTGTCGCGAAGCCGCTCAAAGTGTCATCAACCTCGTGCTCGGCGGGGGGCGGGGGCGCGGCGGGGGGCGGGGGCGCGGCGGGGGGCGGGGGCGCGGCGGGGGGCCGCGGCGCGGAGGAGGCGGACGGCCTTGGGGCCGACGCCGTGGAGAGCCAGGAGGGTCGCGTCGGGGACGGCCGCGACGTCCGCGAGAGTCCGGTAGCCCGCTCCTGCGAGGGCCTGGGTGGCGGGGCCGCCGATGGTGGCGGGGAGGTCGCCGACCGTGCCGGGGGCGGCGGAGTCGGTCGCCGCGACGGAGTCGACGAGGCGCTGCGGCGCGCGGGCGAACCAGGCCCGCCGCACCCAGTGGTTGAGTTGCTGGCCGTTGACGTCCGCGAGGGGCACCTGCGCCCCGAGCACGGTCTCGGCCCGGGTGAGGGGCGTGGCCGTCGGGTGCTCGGCGCGCACGGTCGCGGCGTCCTCGGCCGCGAGATGGAGCCGGACGACGCCGCCGGTCGTCGCGGCGGCGAACACCTTGCCCCGCACGACGAACGCGACGGCCCCCGCCCGCGGCTCCTCGGTGACCTCGGGCAGGGCGAGCGCCGCCTTGCGCAGCTGGGCGAGCGTCGTCATCCCGCGAGGACGTCCCGCAGCGTCGCGGCGAACGCGGCCGGGTCGTTGTCGGGCGAGAACTCGCTGACCATAAAGCCGCCGTGGTCGCCGGGGAAGACGACCGGGTCGACGCCGATCATCGTCGCGAGCGCGACCCCACCGCGCCACGCCATGCTGCCCTCGCCCGTGCTGCCGAGGGCGGGCACGAGCCGTACGGACGTGCTGCGCAGCGCGTCGGCGTCGGGCTCGTACGACGGCATGGTGGCGAGGTTCTTGCCGAGCAGGAGGTCGTCGCGCGAGCCGTCGTCCTCGGTGGGCAGCCCGAACATGGCCGGGTCCGGCGCGGGCTGGTCGAGGTAGTCGTCGGGCAGCGGCCCGGCGTACATGACGAGCTGGATGAACTTCGCCATCGCGGGCCCGTACCCCTCGCGCTGGTACGTCTCGACGATGTCGGCCTGCACGGCCGCCGCCATGTCGCGGTCCTCGAGCTGCGCGGTCAGCGGGGGCTCGTGCGCGACGAACGTGCGCAGGTCCTCGGGGTGCTGCTCGATCCACGACAGCCCGACGACGGCTCCGCCGCTCGAGCCGAACGCGTCGACCGGTCCGAGCCCGAGGGCGGTGACGATCCGGTGCAGGTCGTCCGCCTGCGCCGGCACGGTCACCTCGCCGTCGGGTGCGACCGTGCTGCGATCGCCGCCGCGCGGGTCGTACGTGATGACGGTGCGGTCGCCCAGGTGCTCGACGAGCTGGGCGAACCCGGAGGCTCCCATCGGGGAGCCGAACACGACCACGGGCGTCAGCGCGCTGGGCGCCGACGGTTCGTGGACGTCGTAGGTGAGGACGGCGCCTGGCGCCTCGAGGGTGTGTGTCGTCGTGGTCATGGCTGGTAGACGTCTCCCTGCTCGAGAACTGATCGGTCCGGACCGTCGGAAACTGATCGATGCGGGCCGCCCGTGCCGCGCGCGAGATCACGGGTCGCGTCGACGACGAGCGCCCGCACCACGTCGACGTGGGCGTAGGACGAGTGGTCGCACGCGACGACGACCCGGGACGCGTCGGTGGCGGCTGTCGCGGAGGCCACCGACACCACGCGGTCGTTGGGTCCGTCGAAGAACGCGGCGAACGCGCCGTCGCCGAACCCCCAGGAGTCACCGACGCCCTGCGGGTCGGCCTCCCCCGCGACGGCGGTCAGCGTCGGCGACGGCAGCGCCCGCAGGAGGCCGAGGAAGCTCGACTCCTCGTGCAGGTCGCGGATCCCCTCGGGCAGCTGGTGGCGCAGGTTCCCGAGGACGGCCTGCGTCGCGATGTCCACGACCGGTCCCCCGAGCCCCGCGAGCGCCGCGACGCCCGCCCCGAGGCCGCGGCGACCCTGCTCGGCGGCGGCGATGAGCGGGGTCCCGGCGAACGGCGCACCGAGCGTGATGATCCGCAGGTGCGGGCCGTCGTCGGGCAGCAGG
This sequence comes from Oerskovia flava, assembly GCF_026163685.1. Classification (GTDB taxonomy): domain Bacteria; phylum Actinomycetota; class Actinomycetes; order Actinomycetales; family Cellulomonadaceae; genus Oerskovia_A; species Oerskovia_A flava. The sequence goes on along the minus strand of NZ_JAOXSR010000003.1, from coordinate 117,810 downwards.
GTCTGGGCGTGGCGGGCGAGGAGCCCGCCGCGGGAGTGCCCGACGACGAGGACCTCCCGTGCGCCGACCGCCCGCAGTCCGGTGGCCAGGTCATGCGCGCTGTGCGCGACCGGTCGCCACGTGTCGTGCTCGTACCGCACGACGGGCACGTCCAGCCCGGCAGCCCGCAGGGCCTCGTGGACGACGCCCGCCACGGGGACCGCGCACCCCATGACCCCGTGCGCGACGACGACCATCACCTCCGCGGTGTCGGCGGCGTGGAGCTCGGGGCAGGCCGCGACTACGTCGGGCGCGGAGTCCGTGTGCCGCGCGAGCCGGAAGCGGAACGACGGGTCGGTGGGCGATGTGAGCGTCCCGCGCGTCCACCGCCGCAGCAGCCGGCCCACGACGTACCCGGCGCGCGCCGTCCACGGCAGGCGCAGCCGCACCACCGGGTCCTCGGCCGTGACGGGCTCCTCGCCGTCGACGACGCGCGTCCCCTCCCCCAGGTACGCGCGCCACCGCGCGGCGACCTCGTCGGCGGCACGGTCGAGACCGGCTGCGCGATCGACCTCGTCGGTGAGGTCGAGGTCGTCGGACAGGTCGAGCGCGACCTCGGTCGTCCCGGGCGGCAGGACGGCGACGAACGCGTCCGGTGCGTACGCCGTCGTCGTGGCCCACGTGCCGTCGGTCGTGCGCCACGTCACCGTGGTCCACGACCCGGCGTCGACGTCCACCGCGAGACCGGGCCGCGGGTCGTCGGCCGCCTGCGCCGCGACCGGGCCGTCGCTCCAACCCGCGAGGCGCGCCGCCGCGCCGTCGGGCACGTCGGTGCTGCCGAGCGGGCTCCACGTCTCCGGCGTCTCGCCGAACACGGCGTTCGAGGCGGCGCCCTCGCGCGCGACGCGTTCGGTCAGGGCCTCGGCCGGGGGTTCGACGACGTCCGAGAACCCGACGAGGTCGCGCAGGATCGCCGCGGGCTGCGCGACGAACACCGAGCGCGGCAGCACACCGAGCACCCGCGCGCGCGGCTGGCGCGACTCCGCACCGAGCCACAGCAGCGGCACCGGGACACCCTCCGCACCGTCCACCGTCGCCGTGATCTGCACCATGCGCACCCCTCCGCGTCGAGCCGGCTCACCGCCGTCAGCCTAGTGGCGCACGTCCCGCGTGGAGGGGGTCACCGGACGCAGAGCTCGCGGGGGTAGTCCTCGGTGTCGTCGAACGTCTCGTCGTCCCCGCACAGGACGGCGACGATGCCCAGGTCGAGGTGCCGCCGTCCGCCGGGGCCGTGGAACACGACCCGGTGACCCGACACCACCAACGTGTCCTCGGTCTCCCGCACGACCCGGGCGATCAGCTGGGTCGGCACCGGGTCGCCCGACGCGCACCGCGTCGAAACCTGCGCACCGTCGACCGGCACGAGTCCGGTCGGCTCCTCGTACGCCGCACCGACGCCGTCCGCGGGTGGCGACCACGGGCGCAGGAAATAGTCGACCGTCCCCTCCCCACCGGCCACCTCCGGCTCGATCTGGAGGATCCGCGTCTCGTCGTCGAGCGAGCAGACCGTCTCGAGGCCTAACCACACGACATCCCCCGGCTCCTTGTCGTGGACGGCGACGCCGGAGCCGCCAGGACCCCAGACCTCGTTCCCGTCCCCGGCACGGAGTCCGTCGCTCGGCAGCAGCCCGCACCCGGCGACCACGGTCAGGGAGGTCAGCCCGGCCAGCAGGGCCCGTGGCCCCCGGCCCGCCCGTCGCGTCGTTCCGCGCGTCGTCCTCATCCGGTCCTCCTCGGCCCCCTCGCCGGCGGACACCGGCGCGAGGTCGATCCTCCCGAACACCGGCGCCGCCCACCAGACGCCACGCTGCTGGGTCACGGGTAGCCGGGCGGGACGCAGGGTCAGGCCGGCGCGGTCCGGCGTGCGGCCGCGACGGCGGCGTCGATGCGGGCCTGGGTGCGCGCTTCGCGGCGGCGGCGGATCTGCCGCACGGCGAGCACCGTGCCGACCGCGAGCGCCAGGAGCGCGATCTGCACCCACGGGAGCGCCCAGGCGGTGTAGGGCGCGACGGCGCGTTCGAGCGGGACGCTCACCTCGTCGTCGCCGACGACGAGGGGCACGGCGGTGATGTCGCCGCCGAGGCGTCCGAGGGGCCAGGCGTCGAGCACGACGGCGCCGCCCGCCTCCTGCGCGGGCAGGACCTCACGCTGCGGTGTGCCGTCGGCCGTGCGGGCCGCCCAGCCGAACGGGCCGGCGCTGGAGGCGGTGACCTCGCCGCCGAGGCGGACGTTGCCGGTGTTGGCGAGGGTGTAGTCGAGGCGCAGCTCGCCGGGGGCGAACGGGTTCCAGGACGGGGCGTAGGTGGCCTGCACGTCCTGCACGGCGAGGGCCGGGGTGAGGTCACCCGCGACGCGCAGGTGCAGCCGCGCGCCGACGCGGGTGTCGAGCTCGACCCCGCCGGCGTCGTCCCGCGCGGGGGACGCAACGATGCCGGCCGGGTGGTCGCCGGGGGTCGCGTCGTCCGGGGCGCGGACGGCGACGGGCAGCGTCACGGTGGCCTCGGGCTCGACCTCGACGCGCTGCGCCTCGCCCGGCGCGCCGAGCTCGCCGTCGGCGTCGCCGATGGAGATCCACGCGCCGGAGTCGACGGGGTCCGTCCCGGCGGGCAGGAGGTCGAACTGACCCTCGGCGGTGACGACGCCGTCGCTCGCGTAGACGTCGAAGGTCACGGCGTGCTCGCTGAAGTTGCGCAGGGCCACGTGGTCGGTGACCTCGGCACCGGGCTCGACGACGTGGCGCAGCGACACCCGGCCGTCGGGCCCGTCGGCGTCGGCGGGCTCGATCGCCCACGTCGTGCGGGCTGCGGGCTCGTCCTCGTCGGCGCTCGCCGACACCGTGGGCGCCGTGGGCGCTGTCGTCAGAGCGGACGCGGCGGGCGCGGCGGCGACGAGCAGGGCGCCGGCGAGGGCCAGAGCACGGACGGGACGGCGGACGGCGTGGTGCTGCGAGGTCATACGAGCTCCTGGGAGGTGGCTGGTCGCGCGGACGCGACGACCGGTCAGTGACACATCACTGACCGGCCGCCGCGCCCGTGCTGCCGCGGCGACCGGCGCCGTCGGCTGGTGGGATCGACGTCAGTCGACCGGGAAGAGCGAGACCGTCAGGGCGCCCTCGTACTCCCCGGCCTGCGTGTCGACCGGGACCTCGAGGGCCAGGTCGGCCGTGAGGTCGGTGGTGCCGAGACGACCGTCGGACGTCGCCGTGGCGAGCGCCGCGGGGGCTGCGAGGCCGGAGCCGCCGCCGAGCGACGTCGCGACCTTCTCGCCCGCGGAGACGCCGGGCTTGGCCGTGAGCACACCCGGCGTCCAGCCGAGGCGGTCGGCGTGCAGGACGCGCGGACCGGCCGTGAGGTCACCGGCCTGGCCGGAGACGGCCCAGCCGCCCTGACCCGCCTGGGCGTTCGAGCGGGAGTCGGAGACGGAGACCGTCGGCAGGGAACCGGTGAAGCGCAGGCGGTCGCCGACGTTCGCGCCGCCGGTCAGCTCGACCCCGTCGCCGAAGTCGGCGACGCTCATCGTGAGCGAGCCCTCGACCGTGCCGGCCTGCGGGACGGTCGCGCGCAGCGGGATGCCGCCCTCGACCGGGCCGTCCTCGTAGCCCCAGGTCTCGAACGACACGCGGGCGAGGTCGACGTTGTCGAGGTACGCGCCGCGCACGGGGTCCTCGCCCGTGGCGTAGGACTCCAGCAGCTCGGAGGTCGCGCCCTTGGCGAAGACCGGCACGAGCTGGTTCGTGTGGTTGCCCGAGAACCACTTCTGGTCGGGGAGCTGCCCCTTGGCCCCGGTGATGGGGGTCCAGGTGGGGTCGGAGGCCGACCCGTCGAGGTAGCCGGTCTCGTGGTCGGCCGTGACGATGACGAGCGTCTCGTCCCAGCTGCTCTCGGTCTCGACCCACTCGACGACCGACTCGACGCTGTCGTTGAAGTCGAGCGTCTCCTCGATGTTGCGGGTGGTCTCGTTGGCGTGACCGGTCCAGTCGATCGCGCCGCCCTCGACCATGAGGAACAGGCCCTCGTCGTTCTGCTCGAGGACGTTGAGCGCACCCTCGGTCAGGGTCGCCAGGCTCGGCACGTCGTTCTGCTCGACCTCGAACGGCAGGGTGCCGGCCGAGTCGCCCGGGCGTGCCTGCTGCAGCGTGGAGGCGACCTGCACCAGACCGAAGAGCCGGTCGGGGACGTCCTCGCCGGCGGCGAGCGCCTCGAAGTCCTCGGTCTCCTCGACGAACGTGAACGGCGTCTGCCCGTCGTTCAGGTCGTTCCACATGCTCTCGCTGAGGTAGTCGAACCGCGGGGTCTCGCGCGGCTGGTGACCGTCGTCGTACATCGGGTGGCCCGCGCCGACGATGACGTCCAGCGGGCCGGCGAGCATCTCCGCGGAGATGCCGTGCAGGTCGTTGCGGCTCCCGTTGTGCGCGCCCCACGCGGCGGGGGTGGCATGGCTGAACGGCACCGAGGACACGACACCGGTCGCCTTGCCGATCTCGGCGGCACGCTCGGCGACGTTCTTCACGGCGTTGCCGTCGACGTCGATCCCGAGCGCGCCGTTGTTCGTCTTCACGCCCGTGGCGATCGCGGTGCCGGCAGCGGCGGAGTCGGTGGCGCCCGAGGCGATCCAGTCGAAGTCGGCCCAGGCCTTGGTCGGGTCGTACTCGGCGCGCCCGTTCGCGGCGTGGGTCGACATGCCCACCTGGACCGGGAAGTGCTCGTAGACCTGCGAGGGCGTGCCCGGCAGGTGCTCGACGGTGCCGGCCTCGGGGTCGACGTGCACCTGGTGGTTGGACGTGCCGTGCTCGTAGAGGCTCGCGGCATCGACGTGGTTGTAGCCCATGCCGTCACCGATGAGGATGATGACGTTCTTGGGGCCCTCGTGCTCGTCGGCAGCAGCGGGGGCCACCGGGACGATCGCGACGGCCGTGGCGACGGCACCGATTCCGGCGACCTGCAGCCACTTCCGCGGGAGACGTGAAGTCATGTTCTCTTCCCCTGTTGTGGATTCGACGGGCATACGCCCACCGACCACCCGAGTGAAACCAGGACACATGACTCACCGGTGAACACTCAGGACCATCGGTGCGAAGAGCGACTGACGTCCGCGCACCGCCCGGCGACGGCACGCAGAGTTCACCGGACGGCTGCCGGGGCAGCCCCTGACCGTCGGCTGACCGTGGTCCGCCACGGCTAGCGTCCGGAGGACCGAACCAGACGAAAGGGCGCACCGACGATGACCCTCACACTGACGCTCGTCCGCCACGGGCAGACCCACTTCAACGCACGCCGGCATCTGCAGGGCTCGTGCAACTCTCCGCTGACCCGGACGGGACGTGCCGGCGTGCGGGTGACGGCCCAGCACCTCGCGCGGCACACGTTCGACACCGTCTATTCCTCGCCGCAGGGCCGTGCGGTGCAGACCGCCGTCGAGCTCCTGCGTCACCACCCCGACCAGCCGCTCACGGTCGACAAGGACCTGCGCGAGCTGTCGTTCGGCGTGTTCGAGCGCCGCCCGGAGCACGAGCTCGACGCCGTGCAGCCGTGGTCCGAGTTCGTCCCGGCGATGCTTGCCGGGACGCACCCCGGGCTCGACGGCGGGGAGTCCGGTGCCGAGTTCATGGGCCGGGTCCGCACCGTGTTCGCCCGGATCGTGGCGGCGCACGACGCGGCGGCCCACGACGGGTCGGCCGACCGGCACGTGCTCGTCGTCGGGCACGGGCTCACGCTCGGCGCCTACCTCGCGACGATCGACCCGACCGGGCTGGTCGCGCTGCCGAACGCATCGGTCTCGACCGTGGAGGTCGACGGCAGCGTCGCGCGCGTCGTCACCGCCGGTGTCGACCTCGCCGGGCACGGTGCCGTCGCCGCTCGTCCCGCACCGGCTCCCGCCGTCCTGGCCACGCACGGCTGAGCGACCGGACGGCGTGAGCCCCGCTGGGCTCGCGCCGTCCGGCGCGCGTCAGTCCCCGACGAACCGGCGGTGCCGCGTCCTCTCGCTCCGGAGCGAGAGGCCGCCGATCGCTGCGAGGATGCCGCCCACCCAGCACGCCGGCATGGCGTACCAGGGCCGGGCGGTCGCGCCGAGGAGCTCACCGTCCGTGACGACGAGTGCGAACCCGATCCCGAACAGCGCGAGGCCGACCAGCAGGAGCGCCACGTCGACGGCCCGACGCGCCGGTGAGCGGCGCGGCGCCCGAGCGGCGAGCACCGACCGCTCGGCGGGCGTGATCTCCCCGCCGAGTGCGACGCCCTCGACGCGCTCGGCGCCGTGCCGGAACCGTTCGGGGTCGCCCACCGCGTCGAGCAGCACGGCCGGGAGCCGGTACTGGTGCACGAGCTCGGCGAGCGGGTCTCCGTCCCACGTCGACGCGGCGAGGAGCGCCCTGGCACGGATCGGGTCGAGCGGCTCGCCGAACGCCGCGGCGAACGCCTCACCCGCCCCGTGGCCACCCGACGGGTCGTCCAGGTAGGACCAGGGGGAGTCCCAGTTCCCGTGGTGCGAGACCCCGCCCGGCGACGCCAGCGCCCAGGACGTCGTCCGACCCAGGCGGAACACGCTGAAGACCGCCTCGTCCTCGCGGAGCGCCTCACCCAGGTGCATCAGGAGCTGAGACTCGGCGACCGCCGCCTGGACGTGCGCGTCGGACCCGGGCACCGCCGTCGTCGTCGCCGTGACGACGACGCTCGTCCGGTCGTCCGGCACCCGCAGCCACGCCTGCGGCACACGACGCAGGGACGCGCGTACGAACTCCGGGTCGTTCCGCACGAGGTGCGCGGACGGCCCGAGGTCGTCCGCGTCGGTCACAGGCAGGACCGCGACCCGTCCGACGGCACCGAGGAGGTCGTCGACGTCCACCGCTCCCGCCAGCTCGTCCGCCGCCTGCGCGGCCGGCATCTGCAGACCGAGGAGGCGATCGATCGCCGCGAGGACGTCCGCCGGGTCGCCGCCGAGGCGCAGATCCGCATCGATGTCGTCATCTGCGGCGGTGTCCGCCCAGGTGACGACGGCGGAGCGCCCGGCCTGCTCCCGCGTGGCCAGCACCCCCGCGACGGCGTTCGGGACGTCGTCCGACCACATGTCGAGCAGCGCGACCCACGGCGTGGGCACAGCACGGTCCACGACCGCCAGGGCCTCGGTCAGCGTGGGGGCCTCGGGCCTCGTCGCCGGCTCGATCTCGACGTCGGCGAAGGTCCAGCCGCGCTCGTCGGTCGGTCCGACGCGGCCGTGCTCGACCCCGGCGGCGCGCAACCGGTCGACGAGCTGGTCGTGGGGCAGGTGGGTGGCAAGGTACACGGGAGCATCCTGCCTCATCGCACCGCCGCAACCCCACGCAGCGCGCGAGCGCCCGCGACCGTGCCTACTGTCGAAGACCGTCGAGATCCGACGGCACCGACCTCTGGAGGACCACCATGTGGGCATTTCTCGGACGACGCCTGCGCACGCTCGTCATCGTGCTCGTGCTCGTCCCGGTCGTCGGCCGGCTGGCACGCGCGTTGGCGAACCGCAACGAGGCGAAGCACGACGGACCGACCACCACCTCGCGTGCCCTGCGCTCCGTGGACGGCCTGACGGCGAAGGCCAAGCGCCTCGCCTGAGCGGCACCCGGAAAAACTGTCGGCGACGCCGCCGCGCGGCCCGTATTGTCCGGGTCATGAGTGCCGCACCGGAACCCGCCGACTCCTCGCCGACCGTCACCGACCTGGCCGAGGCGTTCGACCTGCACGATGTCGAGCCCACCTCCCTGACCCCGTGGGCGCGGGTATACCGGGCGAGGTCGACCGACGGCGTGCCGGTCGTCGTCAAGCGGACCGCGGCGAGGGCCGACCGCGCGCACGCCATGGCCCGCTGGACCCGGTCGCTCGCGGCCACGGGCGTGCCGGTGGTCGTCAGCATTGGCGACCCGCGGCAGGTCGGTGAGGACTGGTGGGTCGTCTACCCGTGGGCCGAGGGCGCGGCGTACGAGGGAACCGTCGAGCAGATCCGGGCGGCGGGTGACCTGCTCGGCCGTCTGCACGCGGCGGGCGGGTCGGGCGGCGGGGCCGAGACGGCGGGTCTGCGCTCGTACGAGTGGCCCACGACCGACGCCGACGACGTCGCCTCCGACCTGGCCACGCTCGACGTGGTGCTGGCCGACCACCCCGAGCTGGCCGCGTCCGTGCGGGCGCTCGGGCAGCGGTGGTGGGACCGCGCACTGCCCGCGCTCCGGGACGCGGACCTGCCGCGAACCGGCGTGAGCAGCGACTACAAGGCGAACAACCTCGTCTTCACGGCCACGGACGGCCCGGTGCTCGTCGACCCGGACAACGGCGGCGTCGAGCCGCGGCTGTTCGACCTCGCCATGGCGCTCGTCCTCTTCCACACCGAGTGCGCGGGCGCGCCCGGGCGACTGTTCACCGCCGACGAGTGGGCGACGTTCGCCGGTGCCTACCTGACCCACGTCGAGCTGACCGCCGCCGAGCGGGCGCTGTGGCCCGCCGCCGTCGACCACATGCTCTGGGAGGAGGGCACGTGGGTCCTCGAGGACTCCGACGACGCGGCATGGGCCGACGCCCGGCAGCGCGCCTACCTCCTCGACCTCGCCGCCGCGACGCCCGAACGCTACCCCCTGCCCGACCCCCAGTCCCGCTCCCGAGGTTGACCGCCGTGCCCCGCACCCCGCCCGCCCCGCTCGACACGACCGCCGCCGCCCGGTTCTGGGCCGACTACACCACGGCGCACCCCGAGGCCGTGCGCGCCGGGGACGAGTACGTCGTCGACCGCTTCGGGGACTCGGTCGAGCTGAGCGCCGCGCTGCTGCGCCTCGTCACGCACGGTCCCAAGCGTGCGACGGCGGAGCTCGTCGACGAGTTCGCCGCGCGGGGCGAGGCCCTGCCGCGGGTCGGGGCGCACTGGGTCGCGTGCGACGGCGCCGGCGCCCCCCGCGCGGTCCTGCGGACCATCGAGCTGCGGCTCGCGCGGTTCGCGGACGTCGACGAGGCCTTCGCCCACGACGAGGGCGAGGACGACCGGACGCTGGCGACCTGGCGGACCGAGCACCGCCGCTACTGGCAGCGGACGTGCGCCGCACGCGGCGCCACGTGGAGCGAGCAGGACGAGATCGTCCTCGAACGGTTCCGGGTCGTGTGGCCGCCCGCGCTCGCGGACTGAGCGCTCGCACCCCGTCGGGTCACAGCCCGTCGAGCATCTGCTGCATCCGGGCGATCTCGGCGTCCTGGCCGCTCGCGACGTCCGCCGCCATCTCGCCCGCGTAGAGGTCGGTGCCGTCGACCATCGCCGTCTGCGCCATCTCCACCGCGCCCTGGTGGTGGACGATCATCCCCTCGAGGAACAGCCGGTCGAACTCGGCGCCGGTCGCGCCCGCGAGCGCCTCCATCTGCGTGGCGCTGAGCATGCCGTGCGGGGTCGAGCCGTCGTGCTCGCCGGCATGGTCGCCCGCGTGGCCGCCGGTGCTGCCGGCCCCGCCGGGGTTGCGCGGGCCGGTGCCGTCGAGCTCGGCCGCCGCCACGGGAACGGCGAGGTCGCGGCCCTGCAGCCAGCCGACGAGCGCGTGGATCTCCGGTCCCTGCGCGGCGGTGATGCGCTCGGCGAGGCCGGCGACGTCGGCGTCCTGCGCACGGGTCGTGGCGAGGTCGGCCATCTCGAGGGCCTGCAGGTGGTGGTCGATCATGAGGGTCACGAACGCGACGTCGGCGTCGTTCCACTCGGACTGCGGGCCGTACTCCTCCGGGCTCAGCGTGCGGTTCTCCTCGCCCGGGCGACCCGGCTGGACGACCTCGCTGAGCGCCTCCGTCGTCGGCTCCTCCTCGTGGGTGGAGGCCGTGCACGCCGCGGCGATCGCCAGCACGCCGAGGAGCGCCGCACCAGCGCGGGCGAGGCGAGGGCGAGCGAGGCGACGAGGGGTGAGGCGACGGCGTCGGGCCGGGAGAAGATCCACGGTCAATGTTCCCTTCGTGTAAAAACTCACCAGAAAGTCCGTCTTCGTCTTGTGGCGCAGGTCACTCTGGAAGATCCTGGTCGGACCTTACCAAGGAGGTATTTCGCCCATGAGTCACATAACACGACGGCGTACGAGCCGTGTGGTGGCAGTCGGAGCCCTGACCGGTCTCGTCATGGCAGCATCCCTGGCCGCGACCGGACCGGTGCTCGCGCACGAACCCGGCGACGGCTCCCCCGACGCCGAACCCGCCACGACGAGCAGCCTGCTCGCCGACAGCATCGCCACCCTGGACGACTCCGACGCCGTCCTCGGAGTCGGCGAGGTCGCGTCCAGCAGCAACATGAAGCTCCTTGCCAACATCCCCAAGAACGGGGCCTTCGCCACCGAGGGCGCCTACAGCAGCGACCTCGCGTTCAAGGGTCACTACGCCTACGCCGGCAACTACGAGGGGTTCACGGTCTACGACGTCCGCAACCCCCGCAAGCCGAAGCAGGTCGCCCAGGTCGTGTGCCCCGGATCGCAGAACGACATCTCCGTCAGCGGGAACCTGCTCGTCCTGAGCACCGACTCCTCGCGCAGCACCGACACGTGCGACAACGTCGCGCAGTCCGCCACGATCAAGGACTCGTGGGAGGGCATCAAGGTCTTCGACATCTCCGACCCCAAGAAGCCGAGGTACGTGAGCTCGGTCGAGACCAAGTGCGGATCCCACACCCACACCCTCGCGCCCAGCAAGAACGGCAAGGACCTGTACGTGTACGTCTCGTCGTACAGCCCCAACGCGGCGTTCCCCGACTGCCAACCGCCGCACGACCTCATCAGCATCGTCAAGATCCCCGTGAAGAAGCCCGCCTCCGCGCGACTCGTCGCCGAGCCCGTGCTCTTCCCGGACGGCGGCAACCCCGCCGGCGGGTACTCCCGGGAGACGAGCGGCTGCCACGACATCACGGCCTACCCCGCCAAGGACCTCGCTGCCGGGGCGTGCATGGGCGACGGCATCCTTCTCGACATCAAGGACCGGGAGAAGCCGAAGGTCGTCGAGCAGGTCCGCGACACCGAGAACTTCGCGTTCTGGCACTCCGCGACGTTCAACAACGCCGGCACCAAGGTCGTGTTCACCGACGAGCTCGGCGGCGGTGGCGCACCCACCTGCAACGAGACCATCGGGGACGAGAAGGGCGCCAACGCGATCTACGACATCGTCGACGGCGACCTCGAGTTCGCGAGCTACTGGAAGCTGCCGCGCAGCCAGTCGAACACCGAGAACTGCGTCGCGCACAACGGCTCGCTCATCCCGGTCAAGGGCAAGGACATCATGGTCCAGGCCTGGTACCAGGGCGGCGTGTCGGTGTGGGACTTCACGGACTCGGCCAACCCGACCGAGATCGCCTGGTTCGACCGTGGCCCGCTCTCGGACGAACGCCTCATCCTTGGCGGGTCGTGGTCGGCGTACTACTACAACGGCTACATCTACTCGAACGACATCCAGATGGGCCTCGACGTCCTCGAGGTCAAGGACAAGCGCCTTGCGGGAGCGCAGGGCTACCGCTACGAGGAGTTCAACCCGCAGTCGCAGCCGATGTTCCGGCGCTGACCAAGCCTGACCTGACCCGACCTGACCTGACCTGACCTGACCAAGGCTGCACCCGACCGGCGGCCGGTCCCTCCACGGGGCCGGCCGCCGTCGTGCACGGGCCTGTGGACAATCCCGGTGCGGGGGACGAACCTTGCTAGGTTCGCGGTCGAACAGGGGGTGGCATGACGTCGATCATCGACACGCAGGCCCTGGCCGGCGCCGGGTCGCGGGCCGCGAGCGCGGCGCGCCTGCTCGACGGCGTGAGCGCGCCCCTCCCCGATCCGGCCGGAGCGGCCGGGGACCCGGCGCTCGCCGACGCCGTCGCGACGCTCTGGCGCACCTGGGCGCCCCTGCACCGCTCGCTCCAGACCGATCTCGAGCTGCTGGCCCACGCCCTGCACGGCGCCGCCGGGGTGCTCGACGACGGCGAGACGGCCGCCGTGCAGCACCTCACCGGGGTCCTCGTCCCGGCGTCCGCGCCCCGCACCCACGCCCGGCCGGTCTGAGAAGGGCGGCCCCACCACCTGGGATGACTCCGCCATGTCCTGGCGCACGCGCCACGTGCGGGTGCACACTCGGAAGTGCTGTGCTCACTGGCGACGCACAGAGTCCCGACCGGCCCACGCCGGCCCACGGCACCGCCCTTACGGCGCGCGCCACCTCGTCCGCACGGACGACACCCCGTCACCGCGCCCCGCCGCAGGCTCCGCACGCACGACGCCCAGCTCTGCCTCCACGCGGGCGCTGGATCCTGGAGCACCCATGAGACGCCTTCGCACCGTCGTCGCGGCCACCGCCGCCGCCACGCTGCTGTTCTCTGCAGTACCGGCCGCCGCGCACGGCGGCAAGCACGACCCCCGTCCACCGGTCACCACCGACATCGCGACCGGCCTCGTCACCCCGCTGAGCCTGGCAGTCGGACCACGCGGCACCACCTACGTCACCCAGAACTTCGCGGGGCTGCTGACCTCGGTCGACCGCGACGGCACACCCACGGTTCTCTACGCGTCACCGGACGGCGCCGAGGTGGGCGGGGTGTCGTACGCGCACCGCACGATCACCTTCACCGAGACCGTCTTCGCGGACGCCGGCTCGACCGCGACGGTCTCGACGCTGCGCACGAACCGGTCCGGCGAGCCGGTCGGCTCACCCCGCGTCCTCGCCGACATCCGTGCGTACGAGGAACGCCGCAACCCCGACGGGAAGATCACCTACGGGCTGCGCCGGACCGACCCGGCGTGCGTCGCCCAGGTTCCCGACGTGCCGGTCCCCGCCCTGTACACGGGCGTCGTCGACGCGCACCCCTATGCGACCACCACCTCGCGCGGGACGACGTACCTGGCCGACGCCGGCATGAACGCGATCCTGTCGATCAGCGACCGCGGGCGCGTCCGCACCGTCGCCGTGCTCCCCGCCCAGCCGGCGGTGGTCACCGCCGAGGCGGCGGCCGAGCTCGGGTGGCCGGACTGCGTCGTCGGCGAGAAGTACTGGTTCGAGTCCGTGCCGACCGACGTCGAGGTCGGCCCCCGCGGCACGCTCTACGTGTCGACCCTGCCGGGCGGCCCGGAGGACGAGAGCCTCGGGGCGCGCGGCGCCGTCTACACGGTCGACCCGCGCAACGGGAAGGTACGCCAGATCGCGTCCGGGTTCGTCGGTGCGACCAACCTCGCCGTGACCAGCAAGGGGACCGTCTACGTCGCCGAGATGTTCGGCGGGCGGGTCTCCGAGGTCAAGCGCGGCGGACCGCGGACCGTCGTGGAGGTACCGCTCCCGGGTGGCCTCGAGTGGGACGGCAAGCGCCTGCTCGCGACGACCAACGTGCTCCCCGGTGAGGGGCAGCCACCCGACGGGCACCTCGTGCGCATCGATCTGAAGCACCGCGGCCACGGCCGCTGACGACCTTCCTCTTCGCCGAACACGACGTTGGTGCCGTTCTCGCCATGAGAACGGCACCAAGGTCGTGTTCGGCGACCGTTCTTACGTCCGGGCAACTCGACCGAAACACCGCACTCCTACTGTCGGCAGGGCCACAGTCGTCCTGACCGAAAGGCCTCCGTTGAGAACGCTCACACTGACCGTCCCCGCCCGCTTCGTCGCTATCGCGCTCGCCGCCGCGCTCGCGTTCGCGGCGCTCGTCGCCACCATCGCCTACACCGTCGCCGACTCGCGCTCGGGGGCGGCGCTCGCGCAGGCCGCCGGTGCCACCCAACCCGTCCTCGCCTCGGCGCAGAACCCGCTCGGCATCGCCTCGACGTCCTACCGTGCCGCCACCGAGAAGGCCGCCGAGGGCAAGCCCAAGGTCGTCGTCGTCGCGACGGGCGGCACCCTCGCCGGCAAGGCGACCGGCCGCGACACCTACACGAGCTACCGCGCCGGCACCTACCTCATGGACGACCTGCTGGACACGCTGCGACCCGAGATCGACGCGATCGCCGACGTCAGCGCCGTGCAGTTCGGCAACGCGGGCTCGTCCGGGTACTCGATCGCGCAGTTCCACGCGCTGACGGCGGAGGTGGAGAAGCAGCTCGAGACCGCGGATGCCGTCGTCGTCACCACGGGCACCGACACCCAGGAGGAGTTCGCCTACTGGCTCGACCTCACCGTGCAGTCCCGCAAGCCCGTCATCACGTCGGGCGCGATGCGCCCGTGGGGTTCGGGCGACACCCCCGCCGAGGACGCGCTGTTCGGCTCGGACGGGCCCGCGAACCTCTACAGCTCGATCCTGCTCGCCGCGAGCCAGCAGACGTTCTGCTTCGGCACGGTGCTCATGCTCAACGACGAGATCCAGGCGGCCCGCGAGGTCACCAAGTCCAACTCGTACCGCAACGACACCTTCCAGTCCCGCGAGTACGGCGTCCTCGGGTGGATCGACGGACCGAACATCACGCTCGGCCGCGCGCCCGCCCGTGTCCTCGCGTGCGACACCGACGAGTGGTTCACGCCGTTCGACCTCGACGAGATCGCCGCGTCGGACCTGCCTCGCGTGGAGATCCTCATGTCCTACCAGCAGGCCGGCGGTGAGGCCGTGACGGCGTTCGCCGGTGCGGGCGTCGAGGGCATCGTCACCGCGGGGACCGGCGCGGGCGGCATCTCGTCGGCGATGGGCCAGGCCCGGACTGCCGCGATCCGCGACCACGGCGTGTGGTTCGTGACGACGACCCGCACCGGTTCCGGATCGAGCTACAGCGCCGGGAACGGCGTCATCTCCGGCGGTGACCTGACGGCCGTCAAGGCGCGGCTGCTCCTCCTGCTGAGCAGGGCGTTCACCGACGACCTCGACACCGCACGCGGCTGGTTCGCCAGCGTCGGGTCGCCGACCTTCGACCAGTCCGAGGCCGCCGCGACGACGGACCCCGGCCCGGGCGCACCCGACCCCGTGCTCTTCACCGGCGCCGCCGCGACGACCTGCATCGCGAAGAAGCCGCGAGTGACGCTCAGCGTGGCGAACACCGACACCGCGCCCGTCGACGTCACGGTGACCAGCCCGGCGGGCGACCACTCGTTCCGCACCCTCGCCCCCGGTGCGTCCACGAAGCACGCCTTCACCCTCCGGGATCCCGAGCTCGCAGCAGGCGAGGCGACGTTCACCGCCACCAAGATCGTCGACGGCCAACCCATCGAGACAGTCTCCACGGCCGCCTACCCGGCCATCACCTGCCCCTAACCCCGACTCCCTCCCCCCGCCAACCCCACCCCCTCCCCGCCGAACCCGGGGCTGCTGTCGTTCTGCCGGCCAGAACGGCAGTAGCCCCGTGTTCGGCGCCCCGGGGGTGGCGTGGGGCGTGGGGGACATGTACGGGATGTCCACTACGTAGGTTGTCCACCCGGCGTCGGGTCGCACAGGCTCGTTCGTGACCCATCGACGAACGAGAGGCTCGACCATGGCCCACGGACGCACGACATCTCACTCGACCTCCTCTTCCCCACCGGCCTCGGCACCGGTGCTCCGGCGACCCGTCGCGCTGCTCGCCGCGCTGGTGCTGGCCCTGACGACGGCGCTGACCTGGACGGTCGCGGGACCGGCCGCCACGGCGTCGGCGGCGACGTGCGCGGCGGCGTGGAGCTCGTCGGCGGTCTACACGGGCGGCGCGGTCGTCTCGCACGGCGGCCAGAACTGGGTCGCCGGCTGGTGGACGCAGGGCGAGACGCCGGGCACGACGGGCCAGTGGGGCGTGTGGCGCAGCCAGGGTGCGTGCGGTGGCACGGGCCCGGGTCCCGGGCCGGACCCCGAGCCGAACCCCTCGGGCTTCGTCGTCTCCGAGGCGCAGTTCCAGCAGATGTTCCCGAACCGCAACTCCTTCTACACGTACGCCGGGCTGGTCGGCGCGCTGTCGGCGTACCCGAACTTCGCGAACGCGGGCGGCCCGGAGATCGCCAAGCGCGAGGCGGCGGCGTTCCTCGCGAACGTCTCCCACGAGACCGGCGGGCTGGTCTACATCAAGGAGATCAACACGGCGAACTACCCGCACTACTGCGACCAGTCCCAGCCGTTCGGCTGCCCCGCCGGCCAGAGCGCGTACTACGGCAAGGGCCCGATCCAGCTGAGCTGGAACTACAATTACAAGGCGGCCGGTGACGCCCTCGGGATCGACCTGCTGAACAACCCGTACCTCGTCGAGCAGAACTCCGAGATCGCGTGGAAGACGGGCCTGTGGTTCTGGAACACCCAGTCCGGTGCGGGCACGATGTCGGGTCACCAGGCCATCGTGGGCGGCTCCGGGTTCGGTGAGTCGATCCGCTCCATCAACGGCAGCATCGAGTGCAACGGCGGAAACCCGGGCCAGGTGCAGAGCCGGGTGACGACCTTCCAGCGGTTCGCGCAGATCCTCGGTACGACGACGGGGTCGAACCTCTACTGCTGACCGGCACCACCGCGGGCGTCCGGCCCGCGACGGTTCGGCGCACGTCGCGCGAGGTGCGCCGAACCACGGTAGGACAGTCGCATGGTGACCATCGGCTTCCACCATTCCCACGAGCAGGTCCACCCGACCGCGCTCCTGCAGGCGGCTCGCACCGCGCAGGACGTCGGCTTCAGGGCGGGCATGTGCTCCGACCACTTCGCCCCCTGGAGCCTGCGGCAGGGCCATTCGGCCTTCTCGTGGGCCTGGCTCGGGGCCGCGCTCGCGACGACAGACCTCCCGTTCGGGGTGGTCGCGGCCCCCGGCCAGCGGTACCACCCGGCCGTCTATGCCCAGGCGGTCGCGACGCTCGCCGCGATGTTCCCCGGCCGCTTCTGGGTGGCGATGGGGTCGGGGGAGAACCTCAACGAGCACATCACGGGCGACGGCTGGCCGAGCAAGCCCGACCGCGACACCCGGCTGCGCGAGTGCGTCGAGATCGTCCGTGCGCTGCTCGACGGCGAGGAGGTCACCCACGACGGCTCGGTCACCGTCGACCACGCTCGTCTGTGGACGCTGCCCGACGTCCCGCCCCGCCTCGTCCTGCCCGCGGTCACCGCCGCGACCGCCGCACGGCACGCCGACTGGGCCGACGGCCTCGTCACGGTGAACCAGCCGGTCGAGACCCTGCGGGACGTCGTGGGCTCCTACCGGGCGGCCGGCGGGCGGGGCGCCACCGCGCTGCAGGTGCACGTCTCCTGGGGCCGGTCCGACGAGGTGGCGCTGCGCACGGCGCAGGACCAGTGGGGTGCGAACCTCCTGCCGCCGCCCGTGAGCTGGGACCTCGACGAGCCCGAGTCGTTCGACGCCGCCCGCGGGGTGGTGTCGGAGGAGGCGCTGCGGCGGACCGTGCTCGTCGAGCACGACGCCGAGCGCCTGGCCGACTGCATCGCCGAGCTGGTCGAGGTCGGGTTCGACGAGGTGTACCTCCACCACGTCGGGCAGGAGTTCGACGAGTTCTTCGACGTCGCGGGCGCCGAGCTCCTCCCCCGGCTCTCGGCGGCGTTCGGCACCGACGAGACGGCTGGTGAGAGCTCATGAGGATCCGCGACACGGGTGACCTGTGGTGGAAGAACGCCGTCGTGTACTGCCTGGACGTCGAGACGTTCATGGACTGGGACGACGACGGCGTCGGCGACTTCCCGGGCCTCCTCCAGCGCCTCGACCACCTGGCCGACCTCGGGGTGACGTGCCTGTGGCTCATGCCGTTCTACCCGACCGCTGACCGGGACGACGGATACGACGTGACCGACTTCTACGGCGTCGACCCACGCCTCGGGGAGGCGGGCGACGTCGTCGAGCTCGTCCGCACGGCGCGCGACCGCGGCATCCGCGTCATCGTGGACCTCGTCGTCAACCACACGTCCGACAAGCACCCGTGGTTCCGCTCGGCACGGCGCTCGACGAGCAGCCCCTACCGCGACTTCTATGTGTGGAGGTCCGACGAGCCGCCGCCCACGAGCGACGAGGTCGTCTTCCCCGACCAGGAGGACGCGATCTGGACTCTCGACGAGGGCACGGGTGAGTGGTACCGGCACCGGTTCTACCACCACCAACCCGACCTCAACACGGCGAACCCGCTGGTGCGAGACGCCATCGCCAAGGTCATCGGGTTCTGGGTCGAGCTGGGGATCTCCGGGTTCCGGGTCGACGCCGTCCCGTACTTCCTCGCGGACGCCGCCGCCACGCCCGGCGACGCGATCGAGGACCCGCACGACTACCTCAAGTCCTTGCGCCGGTTCCTGTCGCGGCGCGGCGGCGACACGATCCTCATGGGCGAGGTGAACCTGCCGTACGACGAGCAGCGGCTGTTCTTCGGTGACGACGACGGCGACGGTGACACCGACGGCGACGAGCTGACGCTGCAGTTCGACTTCAACGCCATGCAGGCGATGTACCTCGCGCTCGCACGTCAGGACGCGGGTCCGCTCGTCGGTGCGCTGCAGGCGCGTCCGCCCATCCCGCGCGACGCCCAATGGGCGACGTTCGTGCGCAATCACGACGAGCTGACCCTCGACAAGCTCACGGACGACGAACGCGCCGAGGTGTTCGCGGCGTTCGGGCCCGACGAGGACATGCAGCTCTACGGTCGCGGGCTGCGCCGCCGGCTGCCTCCCATGCTCGACGGCGACCCGCGCCGGGTCCGGATGGTCTACTCGCTGCTCTTCTCGCTGCCCGGCACGCCCGTGCTGTTCTACGGCGAGGAGATCGGCATGGGCGAGAACCTGGCCTCCGCCGGTCGGATGGCGGTCCGCACGCCCATGCAGTGGACGTCCGAGAAGAACGGTGGCTTCTCCCGCGCGGCGCCGAGCCGGCTGGCGGGTCCCGTCGTGGAGGGCGGGTTCTCCCCGGAGCACGTCAACGTCGCCGACCAGCGCCGCGACCCTGACTCGCTGCTCGCGTTCGTCCAGACGCTCGTGCGGCGCTACCGCGAGTGCCCCGAGCTCGGTTGGGGCACGCCCGAGGTCGTCGAGCAGCCGCACGCCACCGTCGTCGTGCTGCGCACCACGTGGGAAGATGCGTCGATGATCACGCTGCACAACCTCGCGGCCGAGCCAGTGGTCGTGCCGCTGACGCTGGCCGGCACGGGCAGCGGGGACGCCCCGGAGGGGACTCGCCTGGTGGACCTGCTGGCTGACGGCGAGTGCGCCGTCGGGCCGGGCGGGCGGACCGAGGTGTCGCTCGACGCCTACGGCTACCGCTGGCTGCGCGTGAGCGAGCCGGGGTCGCGGCGGCTGCTGTGACGGCCGCCCGGCCGCTCGCCGACGACGCACGCTGCCCGTGCCTGTCCGGCGACCTGTACGGGGTCTGCTGCCGGAGGTTCGTCTCGCGGGCGAAGGACGCACCGACCGCCGAGGCGCTGATGCGCTCGCGCTACACCGCGTTCGTCACGGGCGACGCCGACTACCTGCTGGCCTCGTGGCACCCGAGCACGCGCCCGGAACGCCTCGACCTCGACGACGACCTGGTGTGGCGCCGGCTCGACATCCTCGCCACCGAGCACGGCGGCCCGTTCGACGCGTCGGGCGTGGTGGAGTTCGTCGCGCACTACCGCGACACCGCGGGCGGGCGCGGGCAGCTGCACGAGGTGAGCCGGTTCGTCCGCCGGGACGGACGGTGGTTCTACCTCGACGCGTCGGTCTTGCGGTAGACCGGGCCGCGGCGGACCTTGCTCCACCCCCACAGGAAGAACACCCCGGCGGCAGGCAACAGACCCACACCGAACCAACGGGCGTAGTTCACCTGCCCGTCGTAGCTGCCGCCGAGCAGGCCCACGAGCAGGGCGACGGTGAAAGCGAAGCAGATCGCCGCCATCAGGAGCATCCACCGTGCCATCGCCGGGGCGCTGCGCACCAGCTTCTGGTGGCGGAGCTCCTCGTCGGACGGCGGCACCGGGACCTGGCTCATCGCAGCGCCTCCAGCAGGGCGGCCATCGCCGCCGCCTGGTCGGTGAGCCGGACGTCCTGGACGGTGAGGCGGCCCTCGGCGTCCGCGGGCTCGGTCGCGAGCTGCCAGGTACCGTCAGCCTCCCTGCGCACGCTCGCGCTCGTCGACCCCGCCGCGGTGGTGACCTTGACGCTCGCGGCGACGGCCTCGCCGGCGGGCGTGACGTCGATCCCCCGCCGGGCGAGGTCGACACCTCCCTCGACCAGGTCCGTGCCCTCGTTGACGGGCAACGCGTCCCACACGTCGAACCCGCGCGGCGTGATCATCACACCGCCGGCGCCGGCGCCGACGAGGATCGCGGCGTCGGACGACGTGCCGCGCACGATCCCGACCTCGATCCAACGGTCCGCTGCGGTGAGCGCGCCGGCCACACCGCCGGCGTTGCCCACCGCGGTGATCGTGCCGTCCTGGATCGTGACGAGCTCTCGGGCGAGGAGCGAGGCGAGGCCGGCCTTGCGGGGCTGCAGCGGCCCGTCCGGGTCCGGCAGGCGCAGGCTCGCCGCGGACTGCGTCGCCGCCGGACCCTCACGGAGCGAGATCAGGGTGACGAGCTCGAAGGTGGTCACGGGGAAGGTCGCTGCGGGTGCCAAGGTGTCTCCTGGGTCGAATCGGTGCGCGGGCCGTCACGGGCGGGTGGTGCTGGTCGAGAGCTCGGGTCAGCCGAACGGGTTCAGTCTACGAAGGGGTGCGGTCACGTCGTCGACGAAGCTGGCGGTCGCGTCCGCCGCGGAGCTCAGCCCCGAGACGACGTTGCCCCCGACGTCGCCGACGAACCCGGTCGTCGCGTTCCAGGCGTCGCTCGCCATCCCGCCGATCCACTCGGTGGTCTCCATGCCCTCGGGCGTGAGGAGGTTGAGGCCGCCCCACACGACGCCTGCCACGCCGATGCCGGCCGCCACCGCCCAGCCGACCGGGTTCGAGGCGAGGGCGAGGACCGCCACCGTGGCGCCGGCGCCGCCGATCGCGGTGCTGATTACGCCGTCGGCCGTCGCCCAGCCGTTGCCCTCGGTGATGCCCGAGTACATCTCGGCGATGCCGTCCGCCATGGTCACGAGGGACAGCACACCCGCGGCACCCGTGAGGAACCGCGAGCCCTGCGCGATGTAGCCGAACTCGTCGAGGAGGCCGACTGCGGTATCGGCCGCACCGACCACGGTCCCGGCGAGCGTCGACGCCGTCCCGACCCAGTCGGGCAAGCCGAAGAGCCAGCCGGAGTCGTCCTCGGAGCCGGCTCCACCGCCGCCACCACCGCCGGGACCCGTGCCGCCCGAGCCACCGGAGCCTCCCGGACCGCCGGACCCGCCGCCGATGCCGCCACCGGCGGCATCGCTCGTGCCCTCCTGGTCGTCCGCGTTGCGCATCAGCGCGTCCGCCTGCACGCTCAGCGCTTCGGCGGTGCTGAGCAGCAGCGGGTAGCTCGTGCCGTTCCACGTGCTGAGGAACTGCGCCTGGTCCGGCCCTTGCCAGGCGCTGCCCGACACCTGCGGCGACACGGTCGACCCGATGGTCCGCAGCCGGTCAGCAGCCGCGCTCATGTCACCCGCCAGCTGACGCAGTCCTTGGATGTCAGCGCCCCACAACCCCTGGCTCACGCGACTCCCATCGTTCGTGGCCCCCACAGGCCTCCTGTACCAGCGCGCTCACCCTAGCCGCGCGGGCGACGACGCACGATGGGGAGTTCTCTCCACGGACCACCCCCACCACGCCGAACAAGCGGTTTCTCGGCGACCTCTGGCCACTCGTGCGATTTGGTGCTGATATCAGTTCTCAGTATCGTCGCTGTGTGCTTCAAGCCCTCCGGCGCTCGTCGGCAGATTCCACGCCCGTGCGCCGGGCCCCGAACCGTCCGCATCCGCTCGCCCGGCGCGCCGCCCTGCTGACCACGACGCTCGCCGTCGTCGCGCTCCTGCTCGTCGTCGTCTCCGGGGCGGTGGGGTCGGTGGCGGTGACGCCGCTGCAGGCGGCGCAGATCGTCGTCGGCCACCTCGTGCCGGGGATGCCGTGGATGAGCGACGGGTCGCTGACCCCGCTGCAGGACCAGGCCGTGTGGCAGTTCCGCCTCCCGCGGGTGCTGCTCGCGGGTCTCGCCGGAGCGGGTCTCGCGCTGGCCGGGGCGCTCATGCAGGTCACGGTGCGCAACCCGCTCGCCGAGCCGTACATCCTCGGGGTCTCGTCGGGCGCGAGCGTGGGCGCGGTCCTCGTCATCGTCCTCGGCTCCGCGGCCGTCGGCGGGCTCTCGCTCAACGTCGCGGCGTTCATCGGGGCGCTGGTGGCGTGCGGGTGCGTCGCGGCACTCGCCCGCAAGGACGGCGCGCTGTCCCCCACCCGGATGATCCTGTCGGGCGTCGCGCTCGGCAGCCTGTTCAGCGCGATCACGAGCTACCTGACGATCTCGACCGACGCGCAGAACGTCGTGAGCGTGCTGTTCTTCCTGCTGGGCAGCGTCTCGGCCGCGACCATGACGAGCCTCGTCGGGCCGACGATCGCGCTCGTCGTCGGGTGCGTCGTCGCCGGAGGGCTCGCGCGCTCCCTCAACGCCTTGCTCACCGGAGACGAGTCCGCAGCCTCGCTCGGCGTCGACGCGACCCGGCTGCGCGGGGTGCTGCTCGTCGTGGCGTCCCTGCTCACCGGCGCCGTCGTGTCGGTGGCGGGTGGCATCGGCTTCGTCGGGCTCGTCGTGCCGCACGTCGCGCGCATCGCCGTGGGCTCGGACCACCGCCGCACCCTGCCCGTGACGGTGCTCGGGGGTGCGGTGTTCCTCATGGCGGCGGACCTGCTGGCGCGGACCGTCGCGGCGCCGACGGAGATCCCGCTCGGGATCCTCACGGCCTTCGTCGGGGCGCCGTTCTTCCTGTGGCTCATGCGCCGCGCCGGGTCCGAGCGGGCCGGGTTCGGCCGATGAGGGTCGAGATCGAGGGCGTCACCGTCACGCTGGGCGGACGCGACGTCGTGCGCGACGCCTCGCTCGTCGTCGAGCCCGGCGAGATCATCGGCCTCGTCGGCCCCAACGGCAGCGGGAAGTCGTCGCTGCTGCGCACCCTCTACCGGGCGGTGCGACCGAGCGCCGGTGCCGTGCGCGTCGGCGGCGACGACATGCTCACGCTGAGCACTCGCGAGGCCGCGCGCCGGGTCGCGGTCATGCTGCAGGACCCCAGCACGGAGTTCGACCTCGACGTGTACGAGACCGTGCTGCTCGGCAGGGGCCCGCACCATGCGACGTTCGGCCGCGACACCGCGGAGGACGTCGCCATCGTCGAGGAGGCGATGCGCCGCACCGAGGTCGACGACCTCGCCGACCGGATGGTCGCCACGCTCTCCGGCGGGCAGCGCCAGCGGGTCATGCTCGCGCGCGCCCTCGCGCAGCGCAGCCCCGTCCTCGTGCTGGACGAGCCGAGCAACCACCTCGACATCAGCCACCAGCACGACCTCATGAGCACGGTGCGCGGCCTCGGCCGCACGGTCGTCGCGGCCCTGCACGACCTCAACCTCGCCGCGCAGTACTGCGACCGTGTCGTCGTGCTGGCCGCCGGACGCGTCGTCGCCCACGGCGCTCCCGGCGTCGTCCTGACTCCCGACCTCGTGCGCACGACGTTCGCCATCGACGTGCAGGTGCTGGGCGACCCACCCGTCTTCGCCTTCCGACCCCTGGCGCGTGCCGCAGGCACGCCCGACCGCATCACCGTCCCCCGAGCAGAGAGCACCCACCCATGACGACCTCCCGTTCCTTTCCGTCGCCCACCGCACGCCGCACCGCGGTGCTCGGCGTCGCCGTCGCCCTGCTGGCCGGCTGCGGCCAGTCGGTCGCGGCCGACCCGGCACCCGGCGCGTCCGGCGACGAGGACGCCCCCGTGACCCTGGAGAACTGCGGCCGCGAGATCGTGATCGACGACGCGCCGGCGGCCGCCGTCGGGATGCACCCCGCCCAGACGGAGCTGCTCCTGCGGCTCGGCCTCGCCGACCGCCTCGCCGGCCAGGCGCAGGCCGGGGCGCAGGCCCTGCCCGACGACGTCGCGGACCTGGCGCAGGGCGTGCCGGTCATCGGCGACGTCATGCCCCCCGCGCGGGAGGACCTCCTCGCCGTCGAGCCCGACCTCGTCTACTCCCCCACGACGTACGAGTTCACGGCCGAGCAGGGCTTCGCGAGCATCGACCAGCTCGAGCAGGCCGGGTCGGCCGTGTACGTCGCCACCGGTGGGTGCGCCGAGCGCCGGATGACCGCCGAGGTCACCGACCTGTTCACCGACCTCGAGAACCTCGGGGAGATCTTCGACGTGCAGGACGCCGCCGCCGAGCTCGTGGCGCAGAGCCAGACCGAGCTCGACGAGGTCGGTGCGGCCGTCGCCGACGTCGAGCCGCTGCGCGTCGCCCAGGTCTACGTGGAGGGCACGACGTTGTCCGCGATCGGCGCGGGCGTCGAGTACGACATCCTGCGCCAGGCCGGGGCGGACAACGTCTACGCACCCGACCAGCCGGCCTTCGCCGACTTCTTCGCGGCGACGATCACGCCGGAGTCCCTCGCCGCCGAGGAGCCGGACGCGCTCGTCTTCTCCGTCTACGACGACGCGCACGAGGCCGCGACGCGCGCGTACCTCACCACGACGTTCCCCGACATGCCGGCCGTGCGCGAGGACCGTCTCATCGCGGTCTCCAGCGCCGACGTCTTCCCCGGCACGCTGGGCAACGTCTCGATCGTGCGGCAGATCGCCGAGCAGCTCTACCCCGACGCGTTCTGACCGGTGCTCCACCGTCAGCTTCTGCGGATCGCCGGCGCGGCCCGGGGTGGCATCGCCGTCCTGGCCGGTGCGGGCGTCCTCCTCGGTGCGCTGCACGTCGCGTTCGCGGTCGGCGCGGGCGCCGCGGTGGGAGCGGTCGTGCGCGGGACCGGGGACGTCGTGCCCACGCTCGCCGCCCTGGCCGTGGTCGCGACGGCCCGGGCCGTCCTCACCGCGGCGCAGGCGCCCCTCGCGGCACGCGTCGGGGTCGGGGTGCGTGTGCGACTGCGCACCCGGCTGCTCGACCGCCTGCCCGCCGTGCCCGTCGCGGAGCGGGACTCCGGGCGGGTGGCGGCGACGGTGCTGGACAGCGTCGACGGGCTCGACGCGTACTGCACCCGCTACCTTCCCCAGCTCGTCGTCGTGGCCGTCGTGCCCGCCGGTGTCGTGCTGCTCGTGGCGACCTACTCCGCCGCAGCGGCCTGGGTGCTCGCGGCGGCGGCCGTCGTCGCCGTGCTGCTGCCGCGCCTCGGCGACGTGCGGCTGGTGCGTCACGGTCGGCGCCGCTGGCAGCGGTTCGAGGAGCTCGCGGGCGACTACGTCGAGGCGCTGCAGTCGGTGCCGCTGCTGCGCTCCTTCGGCGCGGCCGGGCGCACCGGGGACCGCCTCGGCGACCGCGCCGAGGCCCTGCGTCGCTCGACCATGGACCAGCTGCGCCTGTCCCTCGTGGACACCGGGGTGAGCGTGCTGGCGATGCAGCTCGGCACGGTCCTCGCGGTCGTCGTCGCGCTCGGCGGCGTGATCGCGGGCGAGCTGCCCGCCGACCGTGCCGTCGTCGTCCTGCTCCTCGCGCGCGAGTGCTTCCGCCCGGTGTCCGACCTGGCGCGGCACTGGCACGCCGGGTACCTCGGGCTCACCGCGATGGACGGCATCGAGCGCCTGCTGTCCGCGCGGCCCGCGGTGCCCGACGACGGCACCCGGGACGCGCCCGCGACCTCGCCCGCGGGCGTCGACCTGACGGACGTGACGTACCGCTACCCCGGGACCGGCGTCGGCGTCAGCGACGTGACCCTGCGGGTCGCCCCCGGCGAGACCGTCGCGGTGATCGGGCCGTCCGGGTCCGGCAAGAGCACGCTCGTGCGGCTGCTCGAGCGTGACGTCGACCCCGACCGCGGCACGGTGCACGTCGGTGGGGTCGACCTGCGGACGTTCGACCGGACCGCCCGCGCACGCAGCGTCGTCGTCGTCCCCCAGGACCCGGTGCTGTTCGCGTGGACGGTGGCGGACAACCTGCGCCTGTACCGCCCGGAGGCGACCGACGCCGAGCTCGAGGACGCCGCCCGGGCCGCCGAGGTGCACGACGTCGTGCTGGCCCTGGCGCAGGGCTACGACACCGTCCTGGCCGAGGACGGCGCCCAGCTCTCGGGCGGTCAGCGCCAGCGGCTCGCCGTGGCGCGGGCCCTCGTCTCGCGGGCGCCCGTGCTCGTGCTCGACGAGGTGACGTCGGCGCTCGACCCCGCGACCGAGCGCCGGCTGGTGGGGGCAGTCGCCCGGCGGGACGCGCACCGCACGACGATCGTCGTCGCGCACCGGCCCGGGGCGTGCGTGCACGCCGACCGGTGGGTCGGGCTCGACGGTGGTCGCGTCGTCACCACCGGCGACGGTCCGCCGACCGCCCAGGTGCTCGCGGGGGCCGTCCGATGAGGTCCGTGCTGCGCATGCTGCCGGTCGTCGCGACCCACCGGCGGCTGTTCGTCGAGACCGTGGTGTGGAACGTCGTCGCGCAGGTCGCCGTCCTCGCCGTCGCGCTGGGGCTCGCCGTGGCGGTGGGACGGGTCGTCGCCGGGGAACCCGTCGCCCTCGCCCCGACCGCGGGGATCCTCGCCGGCCTGTGCGCCGTCGCGGCCGGCGCCGCCTGGCGCGAGTCGTGGGTGTCGCACGACCTGGCGTACCGGCTCATCGGGGTGCTGCGGGGCCGGGTCTTCGCGTCCCTGCGCCGCGCGCTGCCGGCACGCAGGCGCCACCGGCACTCCGGCGACCTCACGACCACGGTCGTGGCGGACATCGAGACCCTCGAGTGGCTGTACGCGCACACGATCGCGCAGACGGTCGGTGCGGGACTTGTGCTCGGCATCAGTGCGGCGGCGTCGGCCACGATCTCTCCCCTGCTGCTGCTCGTGTGGGTGCCGCTCCTCGTCGTCGGTGTGGTGGTCCCGCGCGCCACGGCCCGGCGCGCACGCCGGGACGGGGAGGCGCTCGCCGCCGGCAGGGCGCACCTGCGCACCCAGGTGATCGACACCGTGCGCGGGCTGCGCGAGCTCTCCGGCGCGGACGCGCTCGGCGCCCAGCTCGGCCGGGTCGCTACCGGCACCCGGACCCTCGGCCGCCTCGAGGTGCGCGAGGCCTCGCGCCTCGGGGCCGAGCGCGGCGCGGAAGACCTGCTCTTCGCGGGTGCGGCGCTCGGTGCGATCTGCGTCGCGCTGCTCGACGGGGCAGCCGTGGAGCCGTCGAACGTGCCGCTCGCGGTGACGGTCGCCGTCGCCGGGCTCGGGCCTGCCGCCCAGATCGCCGACCTGCTGCGCAACACCGGCACCCTGCGCGCGGCGGCCGCCCGCATCACGGACGTCCTGGACCTGGCTCCCGCCGTCGGCTCGGACAGCGCGGCGGGGCGGGGCGCCGCGAACAGCTCGGCCGACCATGAGGAGGGCCTCGTCCTCGACGACGTGACGTTCTCCTACGACGGCGCCCGGCCCGTCCTGACCGGGCTCTCGTTGCACGTCCGACCCGGCGAGGTCGTGGCGCTCACCGGGGCGTCCGGGGCGGGCAAGACGACCGCGGCCCGGCTCGCCCTGCGGCTCTGGGACCCGGACGCGGGCTCCGTCCGTGTCGACGGAGTCGATGTGCGCACCCTGCCGGACGACACGCTGCGCCGGCTCGTCGCCGTCGTCCCGCAGTCCTCCCCGCTGCTGCGCGGCACCGTGCGGACGAACATCGTCCTCGGCGATCCCGACGCCCCGGACGCGGTGGTCGAGCGGGCGGCGCACGACGCGGGCCTGCTGCGCCCCGACGTCGGGCTGCCGCTCGGCCTGGACACCCCCGTCGGTGAGCACGGGCACGGGCTCTCCGGCGGCCAGCGCGCCCGCGTCGCCATCGCGCGCGCTCTGCTGCGCGACCCGCGGGTGCTCGTCCTCGACGAGGCCACCGCGTCGCTGGACCACGAGGCGGACGCCGCGCTCATGGAGCTGCTCGCCGCGTCCCAGCACCGCGCCACGCTGGTCGTCGCGCACCGAAAGGCCACGATCGACGCCGCGGACCGCGAACTCCACCTCCCCTCCCCCGCCGAACAGGCGGTTTCTCGGCAGGATCAGCGCGTCGTGCCGAGAAACCGCCTGTTCGGCTAGCGCGGGGGGTCCGGCGCCTAAGGTGGGGGCGTGTTTGATGTCGCCGCCCATCCTTCGTCGTTCGCCTCGGACAACTACGCGCCCGCGCACCCGGAGGTCCTCGCGGCCGTCGCGGCGGCGAGCGCCGGGCACGTCCCGGCGTACGGCGCCGACCCGTGGACCGCGCGCCTGCGCGAGACCGTCCGCGCGGAGCTGGGTGAGCACGCGGTCGTGCACCCGGTGCTCAACGGGACGGGCGCGAACGTCGTCGGGCTGATGTCGGTGCTGCCGCGCTGGGGTGCGGTGATCACGTCCGAGCACGCCCACGTCCACGTCGACGAGAACGGGGCCCCGGAGCGTGTCGGCGGGCTCAAGCTGCTGCCGCACGCCGCGCCCGACGGTCGGCTCGGGCCCGACGTCGTCGACGCGCACGTCGGCGACCTGGGCGACCCGCACCGGGCGCAGCCGCTGGCCGTGTCGAT
The DNA here is from genome assembly GCF_026163685.1 of Oerskovia flava. Lineage (GTDB taxonomy): Bacteria > Actinomycetota > Actinomycetes > Actinomycetales > Cellulomonadaceae > Oerskovia_A > Oerskovia_A flava. Next base: position 89,351 of record NZ_JAOXSR010000003.1, on the reverse strand, counting down.
CACGCAGGCGACCGAGCTCGGCACCGTCTACACCCCCGAGCAGGTGCGGGCGGTCGCGGACCGGGCGCACGCGCACGGGCTGCGTCTGCACGTCGACGGCGCCCGGATCGCGAACGCGGCGGCCGCCCTCGGGGTGTCCCTGCGCGAGCTGACGACCGACGCCGGGGTCGACGTCCTGTCGTTCGGCGGCACCAAGAACGGCCTGCTGATCGGCGAGGCCGTGATCGTCCTGCACCAGGACGCGGCCCAGGACGCGGGCCTGGGCCCGCGCACCGGTGCCGATCAGGGCGCGACCGGGATCGAGCACGTGCGCAAGATGACCATGCAGCTGGCGTCGAAGATGCGGTACGTCTCGGCGCAGCTCCTCGCCCTGTTCGAGCCCGACGACGCGGGCGAGCCCCTGTGGCGGCGCAACGCCCGGGGGGCGAACGCGATGGCCTCCCGGCTGCGCGCGGCCCTCGACGACGCCGACGGCCTCACGTTCACCCAGGCGACCGAGGCGAACGCGCTCTTCGCCGTGCTGCCCCGGACCGCCGCAGCCGCCCTGCGCGAGCGCTTCGCGTTCTACGACTGGGGGCCGGCGCCGGCGAGCGCGGCGGAGCGGCTCGACCTGCCCGCGACGGACCTCGTGGAGGTGCGCTGGATGTGCTCGTGGGACACCACCCCGGAGGACGTCGACGCGTTCACCGACGCCGTGCGCACGGAGACCGCCCGCCTCAGCCGGTGACGACGACCACCGCGGTGAGCACGAGCCCGGTGGCGATCGCGGGCCGCGCGGACTCCGCACCGCGGACGAGCTTCTGGGACCACACGACGAGCGCGGCCGCGACGGTGAGCAGCAGCGGGTGACCTGCAACCGCGACCGCCGCCATCAGCGGCCCGCACAACCGCAGGCACACCACGCCGTGGTGCCACCCGTAACGGACGGCCGAGCGGTCCGCCGCCCGCCCGGTGTACCGGACGGGCAGAGTCCGGTGGCACGCGCGCAGGGCGCGCCGGGCCGGACCACCGAGCTGCCAGAGCGCCGCACCGACGAGCAGCACCGCGACGACGAGAGGCCACCAGGACGCCGGGACCAGGACCGGCGCCAGCGCGTGGGCCACCGCGACGACGACCCCGAGCGGCGCCCACGCAGCGGCGTACCCGGCGGCGAGCAGGGCGATCGTCCGCTGCCGACGACGGCGGTCGCTCACGAACGCCGCGTACCGGGCCGCCGGGACGAGGCCGGGCAGCATCATCGCCGCCACCATGAGCGTCCAGAGGCCGAACCCGACGGCGACGCCCGCGAGCGCCCCGCTCCCCGCGCCGCCGGGCGGGACGGCCACGGCGAGGTCGGCGGCCGGGGTCGGTGCGCCGTCGTGCCCCGGGTGCCCGACGGCGGCCCACGCCCCGGGCGGCTCACCGCCCGTTCCCGGCCACCACAGCGCCACGGCCAGCGGGACCCACGCGGCGGCCGCGGCGACGAGCAGCGGGATCTCAGGATGCCGGGCGCGCACGCGTCACCCGTCTCCCTGCACCAGGAGGCGGACGGTCTCGACGAGGATCTCCGGCTCCCCGCCGTCCTGGTCCGGCTCCCCCGACTCCTCCTCGAACGAGCGGAACGACAGGTGTAGCGAGGCCGGGTCCCAGCGGCCCTGCGCGCGCAGCTCGCGCGCCACCTCCGTGACGTCGAACGTGTAGGTCAGGCCGTGGGAGGCCGCGTCGGACATGGACTCCACGAGGCCGAACAGCGGCAGGGTCCCGACGAACGCCGCCTCGTCCTGCTCCGGGCCGGCGTACACGGCGTACGGGCCGGTCGGGGGTGCGCTCGCGGTGATGTGCTCGAGGACGAGCAGCAGCCGCTCGGGACCGGTGTCGGCCGGCCGGTCGGTGGCGCGCAGGGCCTGTCGGCGCTCCCGGTCGCCGAGCCCGAGGTCCAGCTCGTCGCTGCCGTGCCGGCGCAGGTGCACGGGTGCCTCGCTGACGGCGACCACCTCCGGGGGAGCCGTCGGTCCGGCCGGCGCGCGCCGTTCGGCGTCCCCCGGCTCGTCCGGGCCGACACCCCGTCCGGCGATCGGTGGCGCGGGCCGCTCGGGGCGGATCCCGCGGCGGGCGCGGTCGCGCAGGACGGAGTCGGGCACGTCGGTGCTCTCGTAGGTGTACCCGAGCGTCGGGGTGTCGAAGACGTCCGCCCAGTCGAGGACACGCCGGGCGCCGGTGACGTCGAGGAACTCGAACGACTCGGTGAGCCGCTCGAGGTCCGGGTCGACGCCGACGTGGGTGCGCCACACCTCCCACAACCGGTCGATGTTCGCGTGGTGGAGCCAGAAGATCGGGTCGCCGCCGGCGCGCTCGAAGCTGAACATCGACCCGCCCGGCCCGCCGACGACCACGTGGACGTCGCCGTGGGGGGTTCGTTCGACCGCCCCGAGCGCCGGCCCGTCGCTGTGCATGAAGCCGGTGACGGGTCCGCCGAACGTGGGGACGTCCATGTGCTCGGAGGTGAAGTGCTGCTCGGCGAACCAGGCGACGGCGGTCGTGCTGTGCAGGCCGAGCCCGAGGTTCCCCGCGTTGATCCCGGGCCGCCGCGCGTCGTCGAACAGCGGGTTCGGGGCGCCGTCCACGACGGGTTCGCGGAACGCGAGCGGCAGCGTGCGAGCGGGGTCGTCCGCAGGCCCGCGGTCGTAGTCCCAGTAGGGCAGCGCCCACGTGTCCTTCACCTCGTCGGACACGTCCGGCATGCCCTGGATGATCGACCGGCAGATCGCCTCGAAGTGGTACAGGTACACGCGGTGCCACGGCAGGAAGTACCAGGTCTGGTGCTGGCACTCGTTGCGCAGCCCGTCGAGCGGGTCCGGGACCATGCCGTGCACCTGGGTGTGGTGGGTCCAGGACAGGTGCCCGACGTCGGGCCCCTCCTTGAGCGCGCGGACGGCAGCGGCGTAGGCGCTGAGCACCGGGTGCGGCGGTGCACCCGGGGGCTGCAGGTTCCACACGTCGCGGCGCACGTACGCGGGCGGCGCCGTGCGGTGGCGGCCCCGTGGAGCGGTGGACGAGTCGGGTGCTACCTGGTGCAGTGTGGACATGGTGCCCTCCGTCGGACGCGACGACCTCTCCACAGCAGGGAGGGAGCAGCAGCACCGTCTGATGCAGCCGCCGGGCTGCTGGAGCAGCGTCGTGGCGCTACCGTCAGGAGCACCCCAGAGTCGAGGAGCCACCATGCCGGGACTGACCGCCACCTGCAGCATCCACGTCGCGAGGCCGCCGGCCGTCGTCTGGTCCGAGATGCTCCACCCGGGCGCCCGGTGGATGCTGGGGATGAACGTGGAGACCGACTTCCGGCCCGGCAGCCCGGTGACGTTCGAGGGCCACTACATGGGCCGCGAGTTCGCGGACTGGGGCCAGGTCGTGGCGGTGGAGCGTCCGCGCCTGCTGCGCTTCACGCACTACTCGCCCGCCACCGGGCTCGAGGACGTGCCCGAGAACTACCACGACATCAGCATCACGCTCGAGCCCGACGACGCGGGCACCACCGTGCGGGTCGTGCAGGAGAACGTGGCGAGCCCCGAGCGGGTCCGGCGAGCCGAGGACACCTGGTGCCGGGCGCTCGCGACGCTCGCCGGTCACGACTGACCGGCGAGCGTCACGGGCGGGGTGCCGCGAGGAGGCTCAGGCCCGACGGCGCCTCGCGAGCACCAGCGTGAGCACGCCGCCACCGACCAGCAGGCCGGCGAGGGTCGCGAGGACGGCGACGTCGCCACCCGTGGTGGCGAGCGCGCCACCGGTGCCGGTCGCGGTGTTCGTCAGCTCGATCTCGACCGACGCGTCCACCGGGACGGTCACGGTCGTGACCCGGTCACCGTCGACGGTGAACACCGGGGTGCCCCAGGAGACGCCGTCGAACGCCGGCAGGTCGACCTCGTCGAGCGAGACGACCGTCCCGGCCGGCAGGTCCTGCGGGCCGTCGACGACCGTGCCGTCGGCGAGGACCGCCAGCGTCCCGGTGACAGGTTCGCCGTCCTGCTCGTAGGCGTAGGCGACCGTGAACTCGGTGTCGTCGGGGACCGTCGACGCGGCTGTGCCGGTGACGGACTTCGCCACGGAGAACCCGCCCACGGCGCCCTGCGAGACCGCCGTGTTGGTCAGCGTGATCTCGGTCTGCTCGCCCGCCCCGATCGTCAGGGTGTCACCGGGCTCGCCGTCCACGCTGAACACGGGCTCGCCCCACGTGATGCCCGCGACCTCGGGCAGGTCGGCCTCGGCGAAGAACACCTCGGTGCCGTCCGCCAGGTCCTGCGGGCCCTCGGTCACGGTGCCGTCGGCCAGGAGAACGAGCTCGCCGACGACGAGGACCTCACCGAGCTCGTAGCCGAACCACACCGAGAACTCGGTGTCGGCCGGCACCAGCGGGGCACCGTCGCCGTCGACGACCTTGAGCATCGAGAAGCCGCCGGTCTCGTCCGCGACGAGGGCGGTGTTGGTGAGGGTGACCGCGACGTCCTCGCCGTCGAGCACGGTGATCGTCGCGGACGGCGCGAAGACCGGCTCGCCCCACAGGACGCCGTCGACCTCGGGGAGGTCGATCTCGGTGAAGGTCACCTCGGTCCCTGCGGGCAGGTCCTGCGGGCCGGCGACGACCGCGCCGTCGGCGAGCACCGTCAGCGTGCCGGTGACGGTCTCGCCCGCCAGCTCGTAGGAGTACCCGACCGTGAACTCGGTGTCGTCGGGAACGGCGCCGGCCGCCTCGCCCGTGACGTCCTTGGCGAGGGTGAAACCACCGGTCTGCGTCGGGTCGACGGTGTCGGCGGTGTTCGTCAGCGTGACGGCGACGGTCTCGTCGGCACCGATCGTGACCGACGCGGAGGGCGTGAAGACCGGCGCGCCCCAGGTGACGCCGTCGACGTCGGGCAGGTCGCCCTCGGCCAGCGTGACCACGGTGCCCTCGGCGAGCCCGGCCGGGCCCGTGACGGGGACGCCGTCGGCGCGGACGACGAGGGTGCCGGTGACGGTGCTGCCGTCCGCCTCGTAGGAGTAGTCGACCGTGAACTCCGTGTCGGCGGGGACGCTCTGCGCACCGCTGCCCACGACCTCCTTGACGACCGTGAAGGTGCCGCCCGTGACGCACGCGAACGGACCGGGGCCGATCCATGGGTAGTTGTGCTGCTCGTTGCCCACGCCCGACGTCGTCAGGTCGCCACCGACGAGCACACGACCGTTGGTGCTCGCGGTGATCGTCGTGTCCGCCGCCGGCGCCAGGATCGTCCCGATGAACTGGCTGGACCCACCGATCTCGAGGGTCGGCGTCTGCGCGAAGTTCCACAGGAGCGCCGAGGACGCGTTGCCGATGTCGGGCGAGGTCGTGCCGTCGACGCGGTCACCGTTCCAGGCGACGTAGTTCGGCGAGAAGGTGACGTCGGCGGTGCCGGTGACGTTGACCGCGATCGGCGTCCACTGCGGCATGTCGTCGACGTAGATCTCGGTCACGCCCGCGAGGTCGGCCGCGTCGACCGTGACGACGAAGAGCTCGGGAGCGGGCTCGCCGGCCCCGGGGCCCGTGATGCGCAGCTGGTTGCCGGTCACGTCGGCGGGGGTCCCCGGCAGTGCGGCGAGGTCCGCCGAGGCGTCGACCACGACGTCCTGGAAGGTCGCGTACGGCGCCATGGCGGCCGCCTGGCCCAGGCCGGTCTGCACCGGTGCGCCCGGCGCGCCGTCGGTCCCCTCGGTGCTCAGGGCGCCGGAGGCGGTGAGGCTGCCGCCCACGTTCACGGCGCCGCCGCCCGGCACCAGCGACCCGACGGTCACGCTCGTACCGTCGGCCACGGTCATGTCGCCACCGACGGCGAGCATCACCGAGCCGCCGGTCGGGACGATCTGCGAACCGGCCCCGACCGTCCCGACGCTGAAGTTCCCGGGTGCCTCGAACGTGGCGTCGCCGCGGACGAGCAGCAGACCCTCCGACTCGGCCGCGCCACCCGTCGCGGTGTAGTTGCCGCCCGCGTAGACCGCGACGTTGTCGTCGGTCCACAGCGGGTCGTTGCCGATGCCGGGGAACTCCCCGTCCGGCGGGCACTGGGGTGCCGGGTCGGCCGCGGCGGGCAACGCCTGCGGCCCGACCGCGAGCGCCGCCGCACCGGTGAGGGCGAGGAGAGCGGCGGCAGCGGCCGCGACGATACGGCGGGCGGGACCGGGTCGGCTCGAGATGCCTGGAGAAGTCATGGGTGCTCCGGTGGTGAGGCGACGGCGACGTCCGTGGTCGGGACGTCCGCCAGGTGCAGGTTAGTACGAGGTGGTTACGAGATGGGACGACGGCGGGACCGGATCATGACGAGAACGAGTCAGTGATGTAGGTCACCATGGTGCGCACCAGCATCCCACGGGCACCCCACCACCACCCGCGCTGACGACCGTCCTGCCGACAACCCTGAGCGTCCGCACCCGCGGTGACAGGCACCACGGCGCTGACCACTACCGTTGCCCGCGGAGGTGTCGCGTGCAGACAGGTCAGGGACGTCGGACGGTCGTGTGGAGCGTCGTCGGTGTGCTCGCGGCAGCGCTCGTGGGGGTCGTCGCATGGTTCACGCTGGGCCCCGGGGCGGACCGCGGGCAGGAGCCCGCTCCGCCGACGACGGGCGCCGCGACGTCGGACGCGCCGATCGAGGACCCCTCACCGGACCCGTCGCCGCCGCCCGAGCCGGACGCCGACCCGCTGGCGGGCTGGACCATCGAGCAGAAGGTCGGCCAGCTCCTCATGGTGGGCGTGGACGTCAGCGGCCCCCAGCAGGCGAGCTACGACGCCGTGACGGACCTGCACGTCGGGAACGTGTTCGTCGCGGGCCGCAGCAGCGAGGGGGCCGGGCCGGTGACCGACCTCGTCGAGTCGTTCACGTCGTTGGTGTCGGACGAGACGACGAACGGCACCCCGATGTTCGTCGCGACCGACCAGGAGGGCGGGTACGTCCAGGTGCTGCGCGGTGACGGGTTCTCCGACGTCCCGACGGCGCTCGACCAGTCCGCGCTCGACCCCGCCGCGCTCGAGGAGGACGCGACCGCGTGGGGCGCGGAGCTCGCGGCGACGGGCATCAACCTCAACCTGGCGCCGGTCATGGACCTGGTCCCCGAGGAGACCGCGGCCCAGAACCCGCCCATCGGGTACTACGAGCGCAACTACGGCTTCACGCCCGACGTCGTGGCCTCCCACGGGAACGCGTTCACCGCCGGGATGGTCGCCTCGGGTGTCGACGCCACGATCAAGCACTTCCCCGGCCTCGGGCGCGTGACCGCCAACACGGACACCGCGGCCGACGTCGTGGACGACACCACGACGCGCGACGACCCGTCGGTCGACCTCTTCCGTTCCGGAATCGACGCAGGTGCGGTGTTCGTCATGACGTCGACGGCCGTCTACACGCAGATCGACGACTCGGTGCCTGCGGCGTTCTCCCCCGTCGTCGTCGACGACCTGCTGCGCGACGAGCTCGCCTTCGAGGGCGTGGTCATCACCGACGACGTGTCCGCGGCCGTGCAGGTCCAGGCGTGGAGCCCGGCCGAGCGCGCCGTGCTGACGATCGCCGCGGGCGGGGACATGGTCCTGGCGTCCGCAGACCCGGGCGTGGTCGCCGAGATGGCCGACGCGATGGTCGAGCGGGCTCGTGACGACGCCGACTTCGCCGCGCAGGTCGACGCCGCCGTGCTGCGAGTACTCGCCGCGAAGGAGAGACTCGACCGCTGAGCCGCGGTCCGACCGACCCGCAGCACGCCGCACGTCCCTACGGAAGGCCCACCCCGTGCACCGCACCGTCACCGCCCACCTCGTCCTCGACGCGGACGACCCCACCGACCTCGTCCTGTCCGTCGCCGTCCCCCGCGGCGCGTACACGCTCGACGAGGAGCTCGACGTCCGCGGCGGGGTCGCCCTCGACGTCACCGAGATCGAGACGCGCCACGGTACCCGGGTGCACCGCGTGCAGGCGCCCGCGGGCCGGACCGCGATCGAGTACCGCGCGACCGTGGCCGGGCAGGACGACCCCCCGCCCGTCGCCGAGGCCGACCTCGTCGAGTACCTGCGACCCAGCCGCTACGCCGAGTCCGACAAGCTGCTCGCCTTCGCGGTCGACCAGTTCGGCGGGCTGTCGGGGGCGGAGCTGCTCGACGCCGTCGTGGACTGGGTGTTCGAGCACCTCGCGTACGTACCGGGTTCGAGCGGACCGACCGACGGGGCGATCGACACGGTCCTCACGCGCACCGGGGTGTGCCGCGACTACGCCCACCTCGTCGTCGGCCTGCTGCGCGCCATGGAGGTCCCGGCACGCCTGGTGTCCGTGTACGCGCCCGGGCTCGAGCCGATGGACTTCCATGCGGTGGCCGAGGCGCACGTCGACGGGTCGTGGCACGTCGTGGACGCCACGCGACTGGCGCCGCGCAGCACGCTGCTGCGCATCGCGACCGGCCGCGACGCCGCCGACACCGCGTTCCTGTCGAGCTACGGCGGCCGGATCACGCTCCAGGAGCTCGAGGTGACCGCGACCAGCGCCGGCACCCTGCCGGCCGACGACGGGACCCGGCTCAGCGTGCTGCGCTGAACCGGCCGACCGGCGCGAAGGAGGACCAGACGGGCGTCGAGCGGACCGACGTGAGCCGCCACCCGGCCGCGGTGCGGCGCGCCTCGAAGCGGTAGACCGCTCCCAAGGTCACGGGGCGGTCCGGGTCGGGTGCTTGCCGGGCGAACGTGGCCACCAGGTTCGCCCGGACCTGCGCACGGTCCCCGTCGAGACCGACGAGGACGTTGCTGATGACGTGCTGGATGCCGTCGCCCGGCGCGTGGTTGCGCGCGGCCTGGGCGACGAGGGCGTCGATCCCCGCCGCGACACCACCGGGGGTGTGGGCTGCCGCGTCCTCGGTCAACAGCGGCCGCAGGTCCTCGAACCGCCCCTCGTCGAGCGCGGCGCCGAGGCGGTGGACGAGCGTCGTGATCCGGTCACGGTCGCAGCACGCGTGGACCTCGGGGACGGGCATGGCGACCTCCTCGCTCACCGTTGGCACTGCCAACGGATTTGTGGGTAGCGCCAACAGCAGAGGTCGTTGGTGCTACCCACAAGGGGTCTCGCCCACGAAAAGATAGGCTGCTGCGGTGGACATCGAGAGCGCACCGGCGCGACTGCGCGAGCTGCCGAGCTGGTTGATCAACCAGGCGGCGCTGGACGCGTCCCGCCGTGTGACCGACGAGCTCAGCACCGTCGGCGCCCACCGCTCGCACTTCGCACTGCTGGCAGCGCTCGACGAGTTCGGGCCCGGCAGCCAGGCGGACCTCGGCCGCCGGTGCGGCATCGACCGCAGCGACATGGTGGCCCTCGTCGACCGCCTCGCTGCCGAGGGCTACGTCGAGCGCCGGGACGACCCGGCCGACCGCCGTCGCAACCTCGTCATCCTCATGCCCGAGGGTCGCCAGCGGCTCGCCGCACTCGAGAGCGTCCTCGCGGCGGCGCAGGACCACCTGCTCGAGCCGCTCTCGGAGACCGAGCGCGAACGTCTCACGGCCCTGCTGACGATGCTGGTGACCCGCCGCCCGACGTCGCTGACGGTCGACGGGTAGGGTGTCGCGCGTGGACGAGCAGCAACGGCGTGCGGCGCACCTCCTGCGCACCGTGCTGCTCTCGACCACCACGCTCGGTGTCGCAGCCACGGCGCACGCGACCGGCGGCGGCGAGCTGCCGACCGGGCTGGGCCTGCTCGCGCTCGGCTCGCTCACCGTCGCGGTGTCCTCCGCGGCGGCCCGGGCCCGCGCACGCGTCCTCGTGCTGGTTCCGCTCCTCGCCCTGCTCCAGCTCGTGCTGCACCACGGGTTCTCGATCCTCGCGGCACCACCGGCCGGGACCTCCCTGCCGGGCGTGATGACCCACCACGGCACGACCGCGCTCGCGGGTGCTGCCACCGGGTCCGTCGCGCACACGACGCACGGCGTCGGTGCACCGATGCTCGCTGCGCACGCCGCCGCCGTGCTGCTCACCGCGGTCGCGCTGGTGGCGAGCGAGCGTGCCGCGGGCTTCGCGCTGGCCGTGTGGTCGTGGCTGCTGCCGGCGCTGACCGACGTCTTCCGACCGTCGACGCCCGCGCGAGCCCGGACGACACCCACCGGACCCGTCCGGACGACGGCGCTCGCGAGGCTGGTCCGCACGGCCGCGCCACGCCGGGGCCCTCCGGTCCGTCTGCCCCTCCCCGCCTGACCACAGAGGCGTGCGCCGCGACGGCGCACGTGCTCGTGCGCACCCGGGTGAGCGGGCACGACCACCTCCCTGGACGACGCCTGCGTGCCGCGACGAGCTCACGTCCGCGCCCGGCGTCCCCGCACAGCCGAAGGGCCCCGACCATGACGTCACCCGGTGTGGGACTGATGCGCGGTGCGCGAGCGGTGCTGCTCGCCGTCGCGCTCGTCGCGCTGTCCGCGCTCTCCCACCGGTGGGCCGGTGGCGCCGACCCCGGTGTGGTCCCGCTCGTCGCCCTCGGGGTCCTCACGGCGGTCGCGGTCGGACCGATGGCCCGGCGACGCCTGAGCCTGGTCCGGCTGATGGGCCTCCTCGGGGCGGGACAGGTCGTCCTGCACCTCGTCCTCGACCGGTGCGCCGAGCTCGGACCAGCACTCTCCGGCATCGCCGTCCACGCGACGCACGCGGCGCACGGGCGGATGCTCCTGGCCCACGTCGCGGTGACGGTGGTCGTCGGCATCGCTCTCCGGTACGGGGACGACGTGCTGTGGCGACTGTGGGCATGGCTGGCACGGGACAGGGTCCCGGGCGCGCCGCGAGCGCTCGTCGCCCGCGCGTCGCGGAGCTTCCCCTCCACGGTGCACGTACCGCGACGCGTCGTGGTGCGGGGGGCGGTGCAGCAGCGAGGGCCTCCGGCCCTCTGCGTGCTCCGCTGACCCTGTCATACCCCCGGGACGTCCTCGACGTCCCGCGCCTCGACGACGGCCCCGTCCCGGGCCCTTCGTCGAGTGCGCCGTCGAACCACCGAGAGGCACATCATGAAGAAGCTCCTGCACGCCGGCGCCGCCGGCGCCCTCACCGCCGGCCTGGTCCTGGTCGGCTCCGGCAGCGCGTCCGCGCACGTGACCGTCGTCCCCGACACCACGACGGCCGGCGCCTACGCGCTCCTGACCTTCGGGGTCCCCCACGGCTGCGGCGAGTCCGCGACCACCGAGGTCTCCCTGCAGATCCCCGAGCAGATCATCACCGTCACCCCCACGGTCAACCCCGGCTGGGAGATCGAGAAGGTGATGGCCACGCTCGACGAACCCGTCGACGACGGTCACGGCGGCCAGTACACCGAGCGCGTCGCCGAGGTCGTCTACACGACCGACACCCCGCTCCCGAACGGGTACCGCGACGCCTTCGTGCTGTCGGTCAAGCTCCCCGACAGCGCCGGGGACACGCTCGTGTTCCCGGCCGTGCAGACCTGCGAGGAGGGCGAGAGCGCCTGGGTACAGCTCCCTGCCGAGGGCCAGGACCTGGGTGATCTCGAGATGCCCGCACCGATGTTCGAGCTCACTGCCGCACCCGCCGACGAGGAGGGCGAGGCACAGGCAGACGCCGCGGTGGACGGGTCGACCTCCGCCGTGTCGTGGGTCGCGCTGGCCCTCGGTGGCGCCGGCCTCCTGCTCGGCGGCGCGGCGTTCCTGCGCTCGCGCCGCGCGACCAGCTAGGTCGCTCGTGACCACCGCTGCAGCGCTGCGGCGAGTGGTGTCGACAGCGGTCGTCGTCGCGGTCGGGGTCCTGCTCACCCTCACGGGAGCAGGCCCCGCCGCGGCGCACGCCGTCCTCGTCGGCACCGATCCCGAGGACGGCGCCGTGCTGGACGAGGCACCCGACTCCCTCGTCATCACGTTCAACGAGCCCGTGCAACCCGTCGACGGCGCGACCGCGCTGCTCGACGCGGACGGCGCCCCGGTCGACGCCACCGTGACGGCGCTCGACACCACCGTCGTCGTCGAGCCCGGCGAGACGCTCGGCGACGGCACCTACGTCGTCTCGTGGCGGGTCATCTCGCTCGACACCCATCCCGTCGCGGGGGCGTTCTCCTTCTCCGTCGGGACGCCGAGCGAGCAGTCGGTGGCCGCCGAGGTCCGATCCGCCAGCCCGGCGCTGGCCGCCCTGCAGGTCGCCGACCAGGCCGCGATCTCCCTCGGGCTCTTCGTCCTCGTGGGCACCGTGCTCTTCGAGCTCCTCGTGCTGCGCGCGACACCCGGAGGGATGCCCCACCTGCGTGCTCGCCTCGCCCGTGTGCGCCGCAGCGCCCTCGTCGTCGCCGTGCCGGCGCTCGCGCTGTCGATCCCCCTGACCCCTGCCTGGCAGGCAGGTGGGACACCGGCGGCGCTGCTCGACCTCGGGATGTGGCGCACCGGCGCCGGGTCCGACGTCGCGCTCGCCGCGGCCCTGGGGATCGGCGGGTCCGTCGCCGCGGTGGCGCTCACCCCGCGCGCAGGCCGCGCCTCACGGTCGACCTGGCCCGCCGGCGTCGCCGTGGGGGCGGGCGTGCTCGCCCTGTGCTCGCTGACGGTCGTCGGGCACACCCGGACCTTCGGCCCGGCGTGGCTCGTCGTGAGCGCGGACATGCTGCACGTGCTGACGGGCGCGGCGTGGCTGGGCGGGATCATCGGTCTCACCCTCACCCTCGCACCGGCGGGCAGGGTGTCCGACCGCCGGGCCGCGGCGACCGTGTCGCGCTTCTCGACCCTCGGCGCCTGGCTCGTCCTGGTGCTCGCGCTCACCGGGATGATCCTGGGCTGGCGGATCCTGGGCAGCGTCGACGCGCTGGTGACCACCGGGTACGGGCGCACGCTGCTCGTCAAGCTGGGGCTCGCGCTGTGCCTCGTCCTGATCGCCGCCTGGAACCGGTACCGGCTCGTCCCGGACGTCGCGACCCGACCGGACAGCCGCCGGCTCCTGCGGCGAACCGTCGGCGGCGAGGCGACGTTGCTGGTCACCGTTCTCGCCGTGACGGGCCTGCTCGTCTCCCAGAGCCCGACACCGACGAGCCCGGCCCTCGCCGACGGCACCGCCGGACAGGAGGTGCCGGCGCAGGGCCTGGCGGCCGAGCAACCACTCGGCGACGGGCTCCTGACGGCCCGCGTCACGCCCGGCACGGTCGGTGTGAACTCCCTGGAGCTCGCCCTGCTCGACGCGGACGGCGAGCCGATCGACCCCGTCGCGGACCCCGAGCTCGAGATCACCCTCGACGAGCCCGCCATCGGGCCGTTCGCCCGCCCGCTGACCCGTACCGGGCCGGGCACCTACGAAGCCCCGCTCGACGTCCCGATGCCGGGCTCGTGGACCATGACGGTGAGCGTGCGCACCTCGAAGTACGAGAACCCGATCGTGACGGTCCCCCTGGAGGTCACCGCACCATGACGACGCACCCACGACCGCTCGCCCGGCTGACGGCCGTCGGCGCACTGGCAGGCCTGCTGCTGCTCGTCGGTGCGCCGACGGCGCAGGCCCACGTGATCATCGAGTCCGTGGCGCCACAGCCCGACGGGACCGTGACTCTCACCTTCACCTTCGACCACGGGTGCGACGGCGAGGCCACCGACCGGGTGGACGTCGCGCTGCCGACGGGCGTCGTCGCCGTCGGCGCGTCCCAGCCGGACGGCTGGACCTCGACGCTCGGCGAGGGCGCGGTGAGCTGGACGGGGGACCCGGTCCCCGACGGGGACCGGGCCGAGCTCACCCTCGACGTCCGGGTGACCGGTGAGATCGGCCAGGCGTTCGTCTTCCCCACGACCCAGCACTGCCCCTCGGGGGCGCAGTACGCGTGGGCGGACACCGACCCTGCCGGCGCCCACCCCGCACCGAGCTTCGTCGCGACCGCAGCGGTCCTGAGCCCGGCCGCCCCCCCGTCCGCCGACGGCGGCGTGGACGTCGCTGCGTTGCTCGCAGGGATCGGGGCGGTCGGCATCGGCAGCGGGGTCGCCGCCTCCTGGTACGTCCGGCGCGACCGGATCGCGACGTCGAGGGGCTGACGAGGGGCGGGGTCGTGGTGCTGGCGGTCAGTGGCCGCCGCTGGCCAGGAAGTAGATCCCCACCACGACGCCCGCCAGGACGGTGCCGAAGCACAGCACCGCGACGGCGATGCGTGCGGGTGCGGGGCGGAAGGGGGCCGTGGTGGTGAGGGTGGTCCCGCCCTCGGCGGCACCACCGCTGACCGCCGTGCCCGACGCCGTCAGCTCGGACACCGGCGGCTCACCGCCGGTCGGGGACAGCATGCGCACACCCACGGCGAAGAGGGCGGGCAGGCCCGCCCCGACGATCAGGCCGGCGACGACGACCTTGAGCAGGGCGTCGAACTCGATGAACTCGGTCATGGTCCTCGGTCCTCTCAGGCCCTGGCCCGGGCGGGCTCGGGTGCGTCGTCGGTGGGCACGGAGGCCTCTGCGGGAGCGGCCGTCGTCGCGAGCACGGACGCGGCGTCCGTGCCGGGGGTCACCGGGAGCTCGGCGGGCTGCGCCGCGGCGTCGCCCGACTCCTCCCACTCGTCGTTGACGTTGGTGTGGTCGACGGGCTTGCGGCGCGAGGCGAGCCAGATCGCGGCGGACGTCGCGACGAGGATGGCGAAGACGACCGCGGTACCGAGGAAGCCGCCGATGCCGTCCTGGATCCAGAAGCACACCGCGCCGACGAGGCCGGCGGCCGGGAGGGTCATCCCCCAGGCGGCCATCATCCGGCCGGCGACACCCCAGCGGACCTTGGCACCGGGCATGCCGACTCCCGAGCCGAGGATCGAGCCGGTCGCGACGTGCGTCGTCGACAGGGAGTAGCCGAAGTAGCTCGACAGGAGGATGACCGCGGCCGAGGACGTCTCGGCGGACATGCCCTGGCGGGAGTCGATCTCGACCAGGCCCTTGCCGAGGGTCCGGATGACGCGCCAGCCGCCGAGGTAGGTGCCGAGCGCCATGAAGAAGGCGCACGAGAAGATGACCCAGAAGGGCACGCTCGAGTCGCTCGGGACCGCGCCGCCCGCGATGAGGGCGAGCAGGATGATGCCCATCGACTTCTGCGCGTCGTTGGTGCCGTGCGCGAGGGAGACGAGCGACGCCGAGCCGATCTGGCCCCAGCGGAACCCGCGCTCCGTCGTGGCCTTCGGGATGCCGCGGGTGAGCCGCGCGACGAGGGAGGTCCCGACGGCGGCGACGACGATCGCGACCGTCGGGGCCAGCAGCGCGGGGATCATCACCTTGGCGATGACGCCGGACCAGATGACGCCCGAGGTGCCGACGGCGGCGAGGACCGAGCCGATCACACCGCCGACGAGCGCGTGCGACGAGCTCGACGGGATGCCGAACAGCCAGGTGAGCAGGTTCCAGGTGATGCCACCGACGAGGCCTGCGAACACCACCTCGAGGGTGATGACGTTCGCGTCGACGAGGCCCTTCGCGATCGTCGCCGCGACGGCGAGCGACAGGAAGGCACCGACCATGTTGAGGACGGCCGACAGCAGGACGGCAGTCTTGGGCTTGAGGGCGCGGGTCGCGATGGAGGTCGCCATCGCGTTGCCGGTGTCGTGGAAGCCGTTCGTGAAGTCGAAAGCCAGCGCGGTCACGACCACCAGCGCGAGGAGGATCGTCTCGGTCACGTCCTCCATGGTGGGGGTAGTGAACAACCGCCCTCGACCATCCTGTGGATACTTCTTCGAGTGTTCATCCACCGTTCACCGGGCGTTCGAAGGCCCTGTTCGAACACCTGCTACAGACCCGTGACCGCAACGATCCCGCAGGGAGACGTCAGGGCGCGGACGGCCGCATGAGCGGGGGGTTGAGCACGGCGGGAACGCTCGCCGGCGCGTCGTCGGGGTCGAGCCCCGCAGCCCGCCCCGCGGCGGGGCCGAGCCGGTAGAGCACGGCGGGCCGACCGGTCCCGCCACGGGTGACCCGGCCGGTCTCCTCGAGGAACCCCGGCGTGGAGATGGCCTTGCGATGGAAGTTGCGCGGGTCGAGCCGCGTGCCCCAGACGGCCTCGTACACCGCGCGGAGCTGGGCGACGGTGAACTCCGCACCGCAGAACGCGGTCGCGAGCGTCGAGTACTCGAGCTTGGCTCGGGCCCGCTCGACGCCGTCGGCGAGGATCCGGGCGTGGTCGAACGCGAGGGACCGCCCGGCGAGCTCGTCGACCCGGACCCACTCGGCCCGCTCGGCGTCGCTGCCCGCGGCGAGCACACCGAACGCCGGGGCGAGGAGCAGGTGCGCGACGGTGAGCACCGGGCCGCGCGGGTCGCGGCCGAGCGGCCCGTAGGTGCGGAGCTGCTCCAGGTGCCCGGGCGGCTCGACGCCGGCCTCCTCGGCCAGCTCGCGAGCCGCTGCCTGGGGGAGCGTCTCGCCCGGCAGCACGAACCCGCCGGGCAGCGCGAGCGCACCGCGGAACGGCTCGACGAGGCGCGTGACGAGCAGGACCTGCAGCGCGCCGTCGGCCACCGTGAGGGCGACGACGTCGACCGTGACGGGCAGGCGGGCAGCCCCCGGGGGCGCGGAGTCGCGAGAGCTCATGCACCCAGCCTACCCCTTATCGTCAGGTTGACACGAAGACGTGGGCCATTTATCGTCAGAGTGACATCAACCGACGATCGGAGAGCATCATGGCCACCGTCCAGCGCTACCCCTGGCTCCGGCACTTCCTCGGCAGCCCCACGGGCTACGTCGTGCACCTCAAGAGCGGGCGCGTCGTGCACCAGGGCGTCGGGCAGGCCTTCTGGTTCCGCCCCGGCACCTCGGTCCTCAGCGAGGTGCCCGTCGACGACCAGGAGCTGCCGGCCCTGTTCCACGTCACCACCGGCGACCACCAGGACGTGACCGTCCAGGTCAACGTCACCTACCGGTTCGGCGAGCCGATCACCGTCTCGGAGCGGCTCGACTTCGGCGTCGACCCCGACACGGGGGCCTGCACGACGACCGGGCGCGACCAGGTCGCGACGATCGTCGCCCAGCTCGCGCAGAGCCACGCGACCGACCTCCTCGCGACCATGCCGATGGCGCACGTCCTCGAGCACGGCGTGAGCCGGGTGCGGGCGCTGCTCGTCGAGGCCCTCGGCACCGACGCGCGGCTGCGCTCGACCGGCATCGAGGTCCTCGGGGTCCACGTCCTGGCGATCCGGCCCGAGGCCGACGTCGAGCGCGCCCTGCAGACACCGGTGCGCGAGCACGTGCAGGCCGAGGCCGACCGGGCGACCTACGAGCGGCGAGCCCTCGCGGTCGAGCGCGAGGCGACGATCGCCGAGAACGAGCTCGCCAGCCGCATCGAGCTGGCGACCCGCCGGGAGCGCCTCGTCGTCCAGGAGGGCGCGAACTCGCGGAGGGAGGCCGAGGAAGCGGCGGCTGCAGCCCTGGTCCAGGCCCAGGCGAGCGCGGAGCGCGCCGAGCTGACGACCGCGGCGCGGGCGCACCAGGTGCGCACCGTGGGCGAGGCGGAGGCGGCGAGCGAGGCCGCGCGCATGGCGGTGTACGAGGCCATGGCTCCGGGCACGCTCCTCGCCCTGGCGCTGCGCGAGGCCGCGGGGTCGCTGCCGGAGGTGCAGAACCTCACGATCACGCCGGACCTGCTGACCGGCGCGCTCGGCGCGCTCGCCCAGGGGGTCGGTGCGGGCGCAGGCACCGGGAAGGGGGTCTGACGTGCTGCGGCGACGGGCCGTCGTCGTGCACCGACGCACCGAGCTCGACGAGCTGCTCGACCGGCACTCCACCCGCGGGCAGGCCGAGTTCTTCCTGCGTGCGCGGGGCCGCACGCTCGGGGAGGTGCAGGACCGGCACGACGCCGTCGCCCGGGCCCGCGCGGCCGTCACCGCCGCGCTGCCGGAGGGATGGGCCCGGGCCGACGTGGAGCGCACGGACCTGAGCCGGTTCCTCGTCGCGCCCGAGGACGTCGTCGTGGTGGTCGGGCAGGACGGGCTGGTCGCGAACGTCGCGAAGTACCTCACGGGCCAGGTCGTCCTCGGCGTGGACCCGGAGCCGGGCACCAACCCCGGGGTGCTCGTGCGGCACGACGCTGCGGCCGCCGTCCGGCTGCTGGCCCGCCTCGACGCGACGCCGGACGAGGTCGCGGTCGACGGCCTGACCACCGTGCGGGCCGACCTCGACGACGGGCAGCACCTCACGGCGCTCAACGAGGTGTTCGTCGGGCACGTCTCGCACCAGTCGGCGCGCTACCGGTTGACGGTCCACGACGACGGCGGTGTCCGGCACGAGACCCAGTCGTCGTCGGGGCTGATCGTCGCCACCGGGACGGGAGCGACGGGCTGGTGCGCGTCGATCGCGCGGGACCGCGCGGCGGGCGGTGTCCTGCCACTGCCCGGGCCACAGGACCCGGGGCTCGCCTGGTTCGTCCGGGAGGCGTGGCCGTCGCCCGCGACGGGCACCTCGCTCACGGCGGGCGCGCTCGACGACGGCGACGCGCTGACGGTCACGGTCGCGACCGACCAGCTCGTCGTCTTCGGCGACGGCATGGAGAGCGACCGGCTGGTCGCCTCCTGGGGGCAGGAGATCACCGTCCGCGTCGGCCGGCAGCGCCTGCGCCTCGTGCGCTGACCGGGAACGTGGCGAGCACGGGGCGGTCAGCGGCGGGGACGGTCCGACGGCGTCCCACCGGACTCGGCGTCGTCACCCAACCGCCGCTCACGGGCACGGAGCACGGCCTCGCGACGCTCACCGATCTCGTCGCTCGAGAAGCTCGTCAACCGGTCCACGCCCGTGCGCGCCTCGGTACGTTCCGCCTCGACGCTCGCCCGGTGCTCCGCCGACTGCGGCCGCGAGCGCACGACGCGCGGCCCTTCCCGCAGGTTCCGCCGGTCACCGTGCTGCTCGATCCACCGTTCGCGTCGCCCCTGGCGGACGCGCTCCTGGTGAAACCGCCACGTCCACACCCGGCGCAGCCGCACCACGGACCACAACGCGAACGGGACCGCGGCCACGACGAGGCCCGCTCTCCAGGCGGCGGGCAGCGCGGTCGACGCACCGGCGCTCGCCAGCACCCACGCGACGCCGCCCGGCACCGCGGGCCAGAACTCCCGGAGGTCCGGGTTCCAGCCGCAGGCGTAGAAGCGCAGGAGCGTCTGTGCGGGTCGCGAACGACGCTGCGGCTGGAGGGGCAGAGCCACGGGTCCCGGCACGGGCGGGCCGAGCGTCGTCCCGGACACGACGCGGCTCGTGAAGGACAAACGGTCGTCCCGGTAGGACGGCCGCAGCGCACGCCCGACGTACACGAAGGACAGCGCCGCGGGGGGCCAGACGGTGCACGAGAGGTACCAGGCGACCGGTCCCGCGAGCACGACGACGAGCGGCGTCGCCACGACGAGCCGCCCCAGCACGGGACCGGGGTCCGTAGCGAGCTCGGCCCACGGCCACTGGTCCTCGGGCGGCTCGAGCAGGCCGTTGGCGGCGACCGTGAGGTACAGGCCGAGGACGGTGAGCCCGATCGTCGTCCAGACGAGCCCGATCACGAGGTAGCCGAACGGGCGCAGCAGCAGCGTCAGCCTCCCCGGCGGCGTCGCCACATGCCCGGCCTGCGGGTCGGGCGTCGTCGCGGCCCCACCCGCACCCACGGTCATCGCGCCGCGACTCCGAGGACGTCGAGGATCCAGGCGTCCTCGAAGGCCACCTCGCGCCACCGCTCGTAGCGACCGGAGACGCCGCCGTGCCCGGCGCTCATCTCGGTCTTCAGCAGCACCGGTGCCCCGGCCGCGCGCAGCCGGGCGGTCCACTTCGCGGGCTCGACGTACAGCACGCGGGTGTCGTTGAGACTGGTGACGGCGAGGACGCGCGGGTAGTGCGTGGCGTCGTCAGGCACGTTCTCGTAGGGCGAGTACCCGCGCATGTAGGCGTAGACCTCGGGGTCGTGCAGCGGGTCGCCCCACTCGTCCCACTCGATGACGGTCAGCGGCAAGGAGGGATCGAGGATCGAGGTCAGCGGGTCGACGAACGGCACCTGCGCGACGATCCCCGTGAAGAGCTCGGGGGCCAGGTTCAGCACGGCGCCCATGAGCAGACCGCCCGCCGAGCCGCCCTGGGCGACCATGCGCGACGGGCTCGTCCAGCCCGCGTCGACCAGGTGGCGACCCACGGCGACGAAGTCGGTGAAGCTGTTGCGCTTGGTGAGCTGCTTGCCGTCGTCGTACCAGGCCCGCCCCAGGTCGCCGCCGCCGCGCACGTGCGCGACCGCGTACACGACGCCGCGGTCCAGCAGCGACAACCGGGCGACGGAGAAGCCCGGGTCGATGCTGATCTCGTACGAGCCGTACCCGTAGAGGAGCAGCGGCGCGGGGTCCGCGCCCGTGCCGGTCGAGTCCAGGCCGAGCGCGTCGCGCCGCCACACGAGCGAGATCGGCACGCGGGTGCCGTCCTCGGCGACCGCCCACTCACGCTGCTGGACGTAGTCGTCCGGGTCGTAGCCGCCGAGCACGGGCTGGCGCTTGCGGAGCGTGAGCTCGCCGGTCGCGACCGTGTAGTCGTAGACCGTCGCAGGGGTCACGAACGTCGTCCAGCCGAGGCGCACGGTCGGCTGGTCCCACTCGGGGTTGCTCGAGATGCCCGCGGTGAACAGCGGCTGGTCGAACACGATCTCCTCGACCTGCCACGGTCCCGCGGGCGCCGGGGTGTCGAGGCGGACGACGCCGAGCCGCGCGAGCGCGTCCCGACGGTAGGACACGACGACGTGCCCGGCGAACGCGTCGACGCCCTCCAGGCGCGTGGCCTCGTCGTGCGGGACGACGACGGTCGCGTCCTCGGGGCGCAGCACCTCCCCGGGCGTCGGCACACCGGTGACGACGAGCTCGAAGTTCACCGCGCCGTCGTTGTGGCACACGAGCAGCACGTCCCCGCCCTGCGCCCCACCGGGAGCCGGCCACGTGGCGGGCAGCACGGCGTGCTCGACCGAGTACTCCACACCCTCGCGCCGCGGCCACACCACCTGGAACTCACCCGTCGGGTCCTGCGCGTCGAGCAGCCACGTCTCGGACGTGATCTTCGAGCCGAGCTCGATCTGCAGGAACCGCCGCGAACGCGTCAGGCCGATGCCCACCCAGTACCGGTCGTCCGGCTCCTCGAAGACGACGACGTCCTGGTCCGCCGGCGTGCCGACGGTGTGCCGCCAGATCTTGTGCGGCCGCCACGCGTCGTCGACCGTCGGGTAGAAGACGTACGCGCCGTCCGGCGAGAACGTCGCGCCGGGGAACGTCCCGGGAACCACGTCCGGCAGGTCCTCCCCGGCCACGAGGTCGCGGACGCGCAGCGTGTACCGCTCGTCGCCGACCGTGTCCACGGCGTACGCGAGCAAGTTCCCGTCGGCGGAGACGTCGAACGAGCCGAGCGAGAAGAAGTCGTGCCCCTGCGCCGCCACGTTGTCGTCGAGCAGCACCTGCTCGCCCGGGACCGGCACACCCGGCTCCAGGACGGGTGGCTCCCACGCCGCGCCGTCGGCGATCGGCGCGCGCGCACGGATCGGGTACTGCTGGCCCTCGACCGTCCGCGCGTAGTACCACCACGCACCCTCACGCACCGGCACGGACAGGTCCGTCTCCTGCGTACGGCTCTTGATCTCGTCGAAGAGCCTGCTGCGCAGGTCCGCGAGGTGCGCGGTCGCGGACTCGGTGTACGCGTTCTCCGCCTCGAGGTACGCCACCACCTCGGGCGACTCCTTCTCACGCAACCACTCGTAGTCGTCGACGATCTCGTGGCCGTGGTGGCTGCGCGGCGTCGGGCGACGCGGCGCGACAGGCGGCTCAGGGGTGCTGGTCGGCTCGGAGGTGGTGGCGGGCGCGGGACGGAGAGTGACGTCGTCGGGCATCCCGCCAGGGTAGTGCCCGGAGGTGACGACGCTCAGCCGATGCGGGTGACCGTGCTGTTGTCCATGAGGAACAACCGTCCCTGCACGGTGAGCGGATAACCCTCGAGCGGGCTGTCGTCGAGCGTCCAGCTCGTGCTCCCGTCGCCGAGGTCGAGCGCCTCCACCGTGACGCCGAACGCACCGTCCACCGGTGAGCGGACGATGATCACGTTGTCCCCGTCGGTCATCGCCCCGGCGACGTCGTACGTGCCGTCGTCCGGCTGGTTCCACAGCTCTCGGCCGGTCGCCGCGTCCAGCCCTGTTGTGCCCTGCGCGGAGGACACGACGACGACCCCGGCGGCGTGCGTGAGCACCCCGTCGGGTCGATCCAGACCTTCGGCCGTCCACAGCGCGCCGCCCGACCGGTCGACCGCGCGCACCGTGCCGCCCTCCTCGACGACCAGCCAGACGTCCACGTCCCCGTCCGCCGACATCGGGTCGAGAATCTCGCCGGGCACGCGGACCACCGGTCCGTCCGGACCGAGCAGCTCGCTCTCCTGGACGCCGGTGCCGTCGGGGCTGCCGACGACACGCAGGAACCCACCGCCGAGCGCCGGCCAGACCCTGTCCTCCGGTGTGCCGGGGTCGTCCAGCCGGCGCCCCTTCACGTCGAACGTCGCTCCGACCCCGCAGCCGTACACCTCGATCATCCCCCCACCCCCGTAGACCTGGAGGGGCTGGGAGTTCACCATCGTCAGGCCGCCCTCCGTCGTCGTGCACGCCCACGAGTCGGGCTCGAACGGTGTCGTCTCCTCCCAGCGGACCTCTCCGGAGATCGCGTCCTCGAGGCGCACGACCACATCCAGGTCCTCACCGGCGGCGCCCGGCTCTCCCGTCCGGACGGCCCGCACGAGATCGATCCCAGGGCCGGGAGACGCGGGGCCGTCCGCCGTGTCCAGCGCACGATCAGACCGCACACGCCCGCCGTCTCCGAGCACGACGACCCGGAACGGCTCCTCGGTGACGCAGACCAGGCCGTCGGACACCTGGGGCTCTACCCGCCACGACGACGGCCCGCACGACGCAGGTGCCCCGAGGTCGGTGCGCCACAGCTCGGCCCCCGTGTCGAGGTCCACCCCGATCACCTCGCCCCGCACCACCGTGACGAGGGCGCCACCCACACTCGCCACACCGTCCGTCGCCTTCACCTTCCACATCCTCGACGGCGCCGTGTCGAGCGGGAGCATGCCGCCGCGCGTCACCGTGAGGCGGTCGTCCTGAGCACGCGAGCGCACGGTGTCCACCACGACAGCGCCGCCCAGCACGAGGGCGAGCGCGACAACGCCGGCCACGACCACCCGTCGAGGGCGACGCGACCCAGGCATGCTCTCTACTTCTGGATCGACGGGCTCGCCGGTGATCCCGGAGTCCGCACCCTCCGGGTCCCGGTCCTCGACGCCGTCGACCAGCTCGAAGGTGTGGTGGTCAGGTGTCCGGCGTCGTCGAAGGGGCACTGGGCGAGCCTAGCGAGCGACGGTCGGCTCAGCCGATGCGGGTGATGCTGTTGCCGGTCCAGAGGAACAACCGACCCTGGACCGTCATCGGGTAGCCCCTCAGCGAGGTGTCGTCGATCTCCCACACGAGGCTGCCGTCGCGGAGGTCGATCGCCTGCACCTGGACGCTCGACATCCCGTCCGACCGCGCACGGGCGATGATCACGCTCGCCCCGTCGGTCATGGCCCGCAGGACGTACCGGTCCTCCTCCGCGGCCCGGCTCCAGAGCTCGCGGCCGGTCGCGGCGTCCAGCCCGGCCGTCCCCCCGTTGCTCGACACAACGACGACCCCGGCCGCATGCGCCAGCACCTGGTCGGGTCGCACCGTGCCCTCAATCGTCCACGCCTCGCCCCCGGACCCGTCGACGGCACGCGCCGCCGCTCCTGGCTCGACGACCAGCCGGACGTCCACGTCGCCGCCGTCGGTGGACTGCGGGTCGAGGATCTCGCCCGGGACGCGCACCACGGACCCGTCCGGGCCGAACAGCTCGCTCTCCTCGACGCCCCCGTGCCGGGTGTCGGCGACCCGCAGGAATCCGCCGCCGACCGCCTCCATGACCCTGTCGTCGAGCGTGCCGGGATCGTCCAGCCGCTGCCCGGACGTGTCGTACGAGGCGCTCACCCCGCACCCCGTCACGGTGAACGTCCGGCCGCCGCCGATCACCCACAGGCTCTCGCGGGTCGCCCGGGCCTCGTCCCCCTCCCAGGTGCTGCACCGCCAGGTGTCCGGCTCGAAGGGCACCGTCTCCTCCCACCGCACCTCGCCCGAGACGGCGTCCTCGAGGCGCACGACGACGTCCCGACCGTCCTCGACCGGCTCGGTCTCGCCCGTGGACGGGTCGACGTCGAGGACCTCGCCGTCGCCGACGGCGTCGCCCGTCCGCACGACCCGCACGAGGTCGACCCCGGGACCGGGGACGGCGAGCCCGCGCGACGGGTCCAGCTCCCGGTCGGCCAGCACCTGCCCGTCGCGGTCGAGGACGAGCACCCGCGCAGGCTCCTGGCCCGTCACGCAGACCAGGTCGTCCGTCTCGTGGCGGTCCGGCAGCCAGCTCGACGAACCGCACGAGGCGTCGGCGCCGAGCGCGGTGCGCCACAGCTCCGCGCCCGTGTCCAGGTCGAGCCCGACGGCCACCTCGCCGACCACCGTGACGAGGGCGCCCGGGACGCTCGCCGCACCGATCGGCGCCTCGACCGTCCACAGCGTCGACGGCGCCACCGGGAGCGGGAGCACACCGCCGCGCGCTACCGCGAGCCGGTCGTCCTGCGCACGCGACCGCACCGTGTCCACCACGACCGCGCCACCCAGCAGGAGGGCGAGGACGCCGGCGCTCGCCACGAGCACCCGGCCGCGGCGTGGCCTGTCGGGCACGGCCGCCCCTCCCGCACCCGCTGCGGAACCGGCGCCCCTGGGAGTCCCTGGACCCGTGTGCGCGGCAGGCGATTGCGGATGCTCGTCCTCCAGGTCCCAGTCCTCGACGTCGTCGACCAGCTCGATGGTCTGGCGGTCCGGTGTCCGGCGTCGTCGAAGGGGCACGGGACGAGCCTAGCGACGCGGGATCGACGCTCAGCCGATGCGGAGGAGGCTGTTGTCCGTCATGAAGAACAGCCGACCCTGCAGGGTGAACGGATAGCCGCTGAGCGAGGTGTCCTCGAGCTCACCTTCCACACTCGCGACGCCGTCGGTCGCCTCGACCTTCCACAGGATCGACGGCTCCGTGAGCAGCGGGAGCACTCCACCGCGCGCGGCGGAGAGCCGCACTTCCTGCGCACGGGATTGACGTGTGTCCACCAGGACCGCACCGCCGAGCACGAGAGCGAGCGCGGCGGCGCCGGCCACGACCACCCGGCGACGGCGGGGCGACCGGGGCGTGGGCCCTGCTTCCGGGTCTGCGGGCTCGCCGGTGACCTCGGTGCCCTCACCCTCCAGGTCCTGGTCCTCGACGTCGCCGACCAGCTCGAAGGTGTGGCGGTCGGGTGTCCGGCGTCGTCGAAGGGGCACGGGACGAGCGTAACGAGGAGGGCCGCGTCCCGTGGTCGCGTGCGCAGAAGCGCCTTCGTGGGACATAGTCCTGAGGACACGACGATCGAAGGGGGCAGGAGTGCGGACGCGACGGCGGGTGGTCCCAACGGCGGTGGTCACCGTGGTCATGGGTGTGCTGGGCACCGGGTGCTCAGTCTCGACGGCCTGTCCGGCGATCGGCTACGGGACGACCCTCGAGGTGAGACTCGACGACGACTGGCCCGATCGCGACGACCACGAGGTGGAAGTGCGGTGCCCCGTCGAGTCCGAGGCGTGCTGGCTGGGAGAGGACGCGGATCCTGCCGGCCCGGTCTGGCGAGCTGCGGTCGAGGGCGCCGCGACGGTCGAGGTGCGCGTCGTCGACTCCGCGACGAGCACCGTCGTCGCCGAACGTCTCGTCGAGCCGGACTACCGGATCGTGGAGCGCCCCCACGGCATCCTGTGCGGGGGCCCGGCCGCGGCCGTCGTCAGCCTCGCCGATCCGTGACCGCTTCTCGGCAGGTCAGCGCGGGGTCTGCTGGTGCACGACGAGCCGCCACGCGCCGTCGACCCGGGCATAGGTGCTGGTGACGAGCGCGGAGTACTCGTCGGACCCGTCGCGCCGGGCGACGACGCCGTAGGTCACGACGGCGCCGTCGTCCCCGAGCGGGAGCACCCGCACGTCCGACAGCTCGTGCGCGGACCACGGCGGCCCGCCCATCGACCCGAGGATGCGGGCGCGGTCGTCGAGCCGGAGCCCCCCGGGCAGGAGGAACAGCGGCGCGTCGGCGAGGACCTCGTCGTAGAACGCGGTCGCGGTGGCGCCGTCGGTCGAGAGCGCGCGCCAGCCCTGCTCCTCGAGCGTGCGCGGGTCGGCGCCCACCACGGCCGCCGTGAGGTGCCAGCGGTGCCCGAAGGGGTCCACGACCCACACCGACAGCACGCCGTCCACCACGTCGGGGTCACGGTCGCGGCGACCGCCCGAGGCCTCGACGCGCGCGAGGGTGGCCTCGACGTCGTCGACCTCCACGACGAGCGACACGGGCCACTCCGACCCCCACGGCGCGACGACGCCCATCTCGGGGAACGGGTCGGCGAGGTAGAGCGTCCCGCCTCCCACGCGCAGCTCGGCGTGCCCGACGCGGCCGTCGTCCATGACCCAGGGTTCGCCGACCTCCTCGGCGTGCAGCGCGTCGCGGTACCAGGCGACCGCGGCACGGGTGTCGGGGACCACCAGGTACGGGACGACAGCAGTCATGGGCCCACGGTGCCGTGGTTCTCCGGGGCCCGCCACACGAGCGTGCGCACGGGGTCCGACGACGGCCGGTGGACGCAGTTGTGGTGCTTCGGCGTCGCGGCCCGACCCCACGCGTCGTCGCCGACCCAGTCCGGCATCCCGAACGGCAGGTCCCGCCGCGGGATCGGGGCGTAGTCCTCCTCGGCGAAGGTCTCGCCGTACGTGGGGCCGGTCGGGTCCCCGTCGTCGTCGGGCGTGACGACGGCACGCAGTCGGGCCAGGCCCGCACCCCAGGACTCGACGAGGACCCGGCCGTCGCGGCTCGACGGGTGCGGGAGCCGCTCCACCGGGACGTCCGGGACGGCGTCCCAGAGCTGGACGGCGCGCTGGGCGTGCGCGCCGAACGCGACGACCGCCTGGAGCTGCGGGCCCGTCACGCGCCGGAAGAGGTCGGCCCGCCACCGCGTGTGGGCGGGGTCGGCGAAGATCGCCCGGGACGCGCGCGCCGCGGTCGAGGGCCGCATCGCGTAGGCGAAGGCGTTGAGCACGACGTAGCCGTGGGTCAGCCCGAGCCGTGTGAGGAAGCCCTGGACGCGCTGCCCGGCGTCGCCGACGAGCGTGCGGCACGCGATCCGCTCGGTGGGCCCGGGGTCGGACGCGACGACGAGCACCCGCGCCGAGCGGTCGAGCCGGCCGCGGTAGAAGACCGGGCCCCAGTCGTGCCAGAACAGGTAGCTGTGCGCGGCGTAGCTCGGCATGCGCGCGAAGATCCGCGCGACCGAGCGGGGCGGGCCGGGATCGAAGTCGATCATGGTGCCTCTCCGGTGTCGGACGGTGGCCCACCCACCAGCAGGGACCGGCAGGTGGCGAGGAGGTCGCGGTTGGCGTGCAGGAGGTCGTCCCGGGTCATCGTGTACGGCTGCCCGGGCACCCCGAGGTCCTCGATGGGGATGCCGTCACCCCGCCCGGAGCGCACTGCCCGGCGGATCGCGACCGTCATGCCCGCGCCGGCGGGCAGCGGCCCGAGCGTCACGTCCGTCCCCACGAGGGCGTCGCGCAGCTGGGTCAGGGTCCACACGTTCGCCCCGCCCCCGCCCGTCGCGGCGCCGACCGCCACGAGCGGCCCGATGTCGTTGTCCACCCACCCGGCGGCGAACAGGTCGCCCGAGGAGTAGGTGTTCGCGTCGACGACCGCGACGGCGGGCCCGGGGTACGCCCGACCGCGGTCGTTGCACCAGGCCGGGTCCGTCAGCGGCAGCGGTTGGGCGTAGAGCTCGCCGGTGCTCACGGCGTCCTGCAGGGAGTCGTGCCAGGCCTCGAGCTCCATGCGGTTGAACGGGCTGGCGGCCATCTGCCGGGTGAGCGGGGTCGCGGCGAGGCTGAACCGGGTCGGGACGACCGGGCGGTCCGTGAAGAGCTGCAGCGCCCGCTCGGCCGCCCACACCAGCCCACCCGGGTTCCCCCGCAGGTCGACGACGAGCCCGCCGGTCGGCAGCAGGCCCAGCAGGCGCGTCACCTCGTCGAGGTAGGCGTCGTCGTCGTCCAGGTCGAACGACCACAGCCGCAGGTGCCCGATCTCGTCGTCGAGCGCACGAGCGGCCACGACGTCCTGCATCGGTGTCTCGATCCACTCCCCGGCGACAGGCACCGGGTCGGCCGGACGGGCCGGGGCAGCCGGGGCGTCGTCGGAGGCCCAGAGCCCGGGCACGAACTGGAGCTTCTTCGCCCGGCGCACCGCCTCGGCCGCCGGGTCGACGGCCACCTTGAGCGCGCCGCGGGACGCGGCGCGCACCGCCGTGCCCGCCCGGCCCGGCTCGACCACCCGCCAGTCGAAGCGCGCCTCGGCGAACGACCCGTCCTCGGTCCGGTACCCGACGATCACCCAGTGCTCGTCGGGCGGGGGCCCGTAGTCGAGCGCCCGGAACGTCAGCGACTCCAGCGCCCGCGCGCGGCGCGAGTCCGCCCGGCCCCCGGACTCGCGGTCGGCGTGCACCTGGACGGCACGCGCGATCGGCACCCCGTTCCACTCGAGCACCTCGACGCCCGCGGCGAAGCCGGGATCGACCGGTGCGCTCGTCGCCTCCGCGTTCACCGTGCTCACGAGGTGGTGCAGGTCGTGCGGCGGCCCGTACTCCTCGACGAGGAACGGCAGGACGGCGACGTGCCCGCGCAGGGCCGCCGGCCCCAGGTAGCGGGTGTGCGCGTCCCGCAGCCCCGCGAGGATCCCGGTCACGGCGAGGTGGAACTCGGCGTCGGACAGCTCGACGGCCCGCCGGCGCAGCAGGACGAGCGCCTGCACGGGGTCGCTCGCGTACGCGGCGCGCTTGGCGGGCAGGTGGGTGTACACCCCGGCGAGGACGGTCGCGACGGTGTCGACGACCTGCAGTCGCTCACCACCGTCGAGGTGCGTCGTGCGCCACGCGTCGACGCCGAGGGGCTCGCCCTCGCGCGCCGCCCGCACGTCCTGACGGGTCATGGCAGTCTCCGTCCCTCACCCGCGGATCACCCGTGGATCACCCGTAGTAGTCACGGAGGGCGTCGAGGACGCCACCGTGGAAGCCGCGCCCGCCGACCGAGGCCAGCCACGCGTCGTCGTGCACGAGCGACTCCAGCGGCGGCACCGAGATGGCCGACAGGTCGCGGGGCAGGCCACCGACCGGGCCGAGCCCGGTCGGCATGTCGAGCGCGAGCCGCAGCGGCGCGTCCGGGTCGTCGAGCGCCCCGCCCCAGGCGGCGAAGCGCGCCCGCGCGCCCTCGATCTCCCTCCGCGGGTCGGCGCGCACCTCCTCGAGCCGGTCGGTGACGTCGCCCCACGTCCACCGGGTGACGCCGTCGTCGGGGCGGGTGAGGCTCAGGCGCATGGACCGCCGCCCCACGGGCAGCGGGGTGAGGTCGGGCGCGTGCGCGGCGGCCGTGAGCGCGGGCGTGCCGTAGCGCGCGACGCCGTCGATCACCACGAGGTCGATGTCGTCCTCGGTGGCCCCGACGATCGTCCGGAACGGCGGTGCGCCGCGGGGCGCCCGCACCACCACGAGGTCGGCGATCGCCCCCGGCCGGATCCGCCCCGTCTGCCGCCCCCACCCGCGAGCCAGGACGTCCCCGGCGTCGCACGTCGCCATGCGCACGATCGTCTCGTCGTCGAGGTCCCAGCCCAGGTGGTCGGCCACGATGCGCGCGGACTTCAGCTCCCCGAGCACGTGCTTGGTGCCCGACGGCGCCCAGTCCGACCCGAGGCACACCGTCAGTCCGGCGGCGCGTGCGCCGGGCACGTCGGTGGTCTCGCCGTAGAGCCACAGGTTCGAGAACGGCGACCAGACGACGGCCCCCGCGTCGCGCCAGCGCGCGTAGTCCTGCCCGTCCACCGCGTTGGCGTGGATCGCGACGAACTGCGGCTGCAGGCAGCCCGCTGCCTCCGCGTCGGTGTACTCGCGCGCCACGAGGCTGCCACGACGCCCCTCCGCGCAGTGGTAGACGAACAGCGACCCCGCGCGCATCCGGTTCGCGCGGTCCGCGAGCGCCGCGGGAGTCGCGGTGAGCACCGAGACGAGGACCATGTTCCGGTCGCCGGTGCCGAAGCTCTCGTCGTCGATCTGGCGCACGAGCCACCCGTCGCGGGGGCGGTTCATCGGCGGGGAGCCCTGGATCGAGGTCGTGCCGCCGACGATCGCCTTCGTCTCGACGTACGCGAGGAGCTCCTGCGGGCAGGCGGTGGCGAGGGCGTAGGCGGGCCAGGTCGTGGACGCGGCGTAGGTGGCGGCGCGGGGCCAGGAGCTGTGGTGCGCGAACGGCTGGGTCTGCGAGGGCTCGGTCCACAGCGGGAGGGTGTCGTAGGCGAGGTGGTTGTGGAAGTCGATCAGGCCGGGCATGACGAGCGAGGGCCACACGTCCACGACGGGGCAGCCGTCGAAGCGGCGGGGTCCTGGGCGGGTGCTACGGGTGACGGCGGCGATCCGGCCGTCGTCGTCGATCCACACCCGGCCGGTGAACGCACCGGTGCTCCTCGACGAGCCTCTCGTGGCGCGGTCGTCCGCAAGCGCCACGACCCGTCCGCGGATCGCCCACATCGGCGGTACCCCCGAGTTCCTCGCGGCGGGCGCCGTGCGCCTGCCCCACCTGTGACGGTAGCGCCGAGCGCGGACCACCGCTCGGGGAGCGGTCCGGGGTGCTGCCCGGCGGAAATGTTCAGTCGTTACTCAATCGTGACGCCCTGAGAGGTGAGCCACGCCACACGCTGGGTATCTTTCGGTAACCCGACCGACACACGCACGCCCTAGGGTCCGGCAGACGAGCACGCAGTGCAGGTCTACCGGCCCCGCTGTCCTTCGCTCGTACCAACGCACCTTCCCACCCCCGGAGGCCCGGCACATGACAGCCGTGCACGCGACCGCCCCGACCCGGATCGGTCGTCTCGCGACGGTCCTCGTCGCCACCGTCGCCTCGTTCCTCGCCGTCTTTCTCGGCACCACGTTCGGCGCCACGCCGGCCCACTCCGCGACCGCCCCGTGCGCGCCCGACGACCAGACCGCGTGCGTCGCGGTCGTCGTGCTGGACGCGAGCAACTCGCCCGTCACGGGCGCCACGGTCATGGTCGAGGGCGAGGGCTTCACGCAGGAGCTGCAGACGGCGGAGGGGCAGCCCGCCTCGGCCACCGTCCCCGGCGCCGGCACCTACGTGGTGACGCTCGACGTCGATTCCCTGCCCGACGGCGTGGCCCTCGCCGAGGAGGCCGCCACCGAGTTCACGATCCGCGCGCAGACGGGCTCCACCACCCGCGTGGCGTTCCGCCTCGGTGAGTCGGAGGCCAGCCCGGCACCGACCGCGACCGGCGGCGCGGGGGGTGAGGAGACCGACGACACCGTCGCGGACGGGCCCGGCACCGCCGCCGAGCCACGCCCGGACGGGTCGGTCACGGCGCGCCAGTTCTGGCAGCAGCTCGGGTCTGGGGTGCGGTTCGGTCTCCTCCTCGCCCTCGCCTCCGTCGGCCTGAGCCTCATCTACGGCACGACGCGGCTCTCGAGCTTCTCGCACGGCGAGCAGGTCACCCTCGGTGCCGTCTCGGCGTTCCTCTTCGTCAACGTGCTGGGCCTGCCACTGATCGTGGGAGCGCTCCTGACCATCCTCGTGTGCGGTGCGACCGGCTGGGCTCAGGACGCCGGGATATGGAAACCGCTCCGACGGCGGGGCACCCCCGTCGTGCAGATGATGATCGTGACGATCGGACTCTCGATCGCCCTGCAGTTCCTCATCCAGCTGTTCATCGGTGCCGGCTCGGTGCGGATCCTCACGACCAACCCGCAGTCCTGGACGGTCGGACCGTTCACCCTGACCCGCGCCTCGTGGATCTCCATGGGCATCGCGCTCGTCGTGCTGGCGGCCGTCGCGTGGTTCCTCACCCGCACCCGCATCGGGCAGGCCACCCGCGCGGTGTCCGACAACCCGGCGCTCGCCTCGGCGACCGGCATCGACACCGACCGGATCGTGCGCATCGTGTGGATCCTCGCCACCGCGCTCGCGGGCCTGGGCGGCATGCTCTACGGCCTCGTGTTCGGCACGACGAACTGGATGATGGGCATGCAGATGCTGCTGCTCATGTTCGCCGCCGTGACGCTCGGCGGGCTCGGCACCGCCTTCGGCGCCCTCATCGGGTCGATGGTCATCGGGCTCGTCGTCGAGCTCTCCAACCTTTTCCTCCCGAGCGACCTGCGGTACGCGACGGCGCTCGTCATCCTCATCCTCGTCCTCCTCCTGCGGCCCCAGGGTCTGCTGGGACGCCGCGAGCGCATCGGCTGAAGGGAAGCCACATCATGGACTGGACCCGGATCCTCACGCAGGTCCTGGGCGAGCTCCTCGCCCCGACCACCGCCGCCTACGCGCTCGCCGCCATCGGGCTCAACCTGCACTTCGGTTTCACCGGACTGCTCAACATGGGCCAGGCAGGTTTTATGCTGCTCGGCGCCTACGGTTTCGCGGTCGCGACGATCGCCGGAGCGCCCTTCTGGCTGGCCGTGGCCATCGCGCTCGCCGCCGGGGCGATCTTCGCCGCGATCCTCGGTGTCCCCACGCTCAAGCTCCGCGGGGACTATCTCGCGATCGTCACGATCTCCGCCGCGGAGATCGTCCGGATGATCGGACGGTCGACCGTGTTCAACGACTGGACCGGCGGTTCGTCGGGCCTCACGGGCAACTCGTTCAAGCAGACGTTCCAGGAGCTGTCCTTCCTGCCGGACGGGCAGTCCTCGCTGGGCCCTCTCACCTACGCCAACAACGGGTCGGACTCCTGGTGGGTCCGGGTGGTGGCCTGGGCGGTCGTCCTCGTGGCCGTGCTGCTCCTGTGGATGCTCACGCGCAGCCCCTGGGGCCGGGTGCTCAAGGGCATCCGCGAGGACGAGGACGCGGTGCGCGCGCTCGGCAAGAACGTCTACGCGTACAAAATGCAGTCCCTCATCCTCGGCGGCTGCGCCGGGTCGCTCGCCGGCATCCTGTTCGTCCTGCCCCGCGCCGTGCAGCCCGACGCCATGGGACGGTCGATGACCTTCTTCGTGTGGACCGTGCTGCTGCTCGGCGGCGCGGCGACGATCTTCGGGCCGGTTCTCGGGTCGATGCTGTTCTTCGGGACGTACATGCTTCTGCGCAGCTCGATGCGCGAGGTCCTGCCGCCCGAGATCGTCTCCTCCACGCAGATCGAGCAGATCGGTGGTGCGCTCGTCGGCGTCGCCCTCATGCTCCTCGTGATCTTCAGGCCACAAGGCATCCTCGGGAACAAGAAGGAGCTGGCTTTTAATGTCCGGTGACACCCTGCCCGTCGCGGCGGCCGCGTCCGCAGCCGCGGCCGCGGCCGCGGACCAGCCCATCACCCCGAACGCCCTGTCGGCCGCCCGCGACCTGCGGCACGTCAAGACCGAGCCCGGCAGCGTCAAGCCGGACTCGATCCTCGTCGTCGACGACGTCGAGCGGCACTTCGGCGGCATGACCGCCGTCGACGTGGACCACCTCGAGGTGCAGCGCGGCGCCATCACGGCGCTCATCGGTCCCAACGGCGCCGGGAAGACCACGTTCTTCAACCTGCTCACCGGGTTCGACGTGCCCAGCTCCGGGCGGTGGACCTTCGACGGCACGTCCCTGGCCGGCAAGAGTGCCGCGCGCGTGGCGCGTACCGGCATGGTCCGTACCTTCCAGCTCACCAAGGCGCTGTCCCGGCTCACCGTGCTGGAGAACATGCTCCTCGCGGCACCCGACAACCCCGGCGAGAACCTCTTCGCGTCCTTGGTCCGACCGCTGTGGAAGCGCCGCGAGGCGGAGCTGACCGTCAAGGCCCTCGAGATCCTCGAGCGCTTCAAGCTCGACACCAAGGCGGGCGACTTCGCGGGCAGCCTGTCCGGCGGTCAGCGCAAGCTCCTCGAGATGGCGCGGGCGATCATGACCGACCCGACGATGATCATGCTCGACGAGCCCATGGCGGGCGTGAACCCGGCCCTCGTGCAGTCGCTGCTGGGCCACGTCCAGACACTGCGCGACGACGGCATGACCGTGCTCTTCGTGGAGCACGACATGCACGCCGTCCGGCACATCTCCGACTGGGTCGTCGTCATGGCCGAGGGCCGGATCGTGGCCGAGGGCCCGCCCGACTCCGTCATGGAGGACCAGGCCGTCATCGACGCCTACCTCGGAGCCCACCACGACACCGACCTCGGTGACGACGCGCTGCTCGACCCGAAGTTCCTGGCGCGTCTCGAGGAGGAGGAGCAGCAGCGATGAGCAAGACCACGCAGGAGACGTCCACGAGCCCGGCGGCCCCGGTACCCGGGACGCCCGAACCCCTGCTGCGCGCCGAGCACCTCGTCGCCGGCTACATCCCGGGCGTCAACATCCTCAACGACTGCTCGATCGAGGTCGCCCAGGGCGAGCTCGTCGGCATCATCGGGCCCAACGGTGCCGGCAAGTCCACGCTCCTCAAGGCGCTCTTCGGTCTCGTGAACGTCCGCGAGGGCCGGGTGATGCTCGAGGGCAAGGAGATCACCAACCGCAAGGCGAACGTGCTCGTCGAGCAGGGGGTGGGCTTCGTCCCCCAGACGAACAACGTGTTCCCCTCCCTGACGATCGAGGAGAACCTCCGGATGGGCGTGTTCCTGCGCCCCAAGACGTTCGACCGCCGGTTCGAGTTCATCGCCGACCTGTTCCCGACGCTGGCGGAGCGACGTTCGCAGCGCGCCGGGTCGATGTCGGGCGGCGAGCGGCAGATGGTCGCGATGGCGCGCGCGCTCATGATGAAGCCGTCCGTGCTGCTGCTCGACGAGCCGTCGGCCGGGCTGTCGCCCGTGCGCCAGGACGAGACGTTCCTGCGCACACGCATGATCAACAAGTCGGGCGTCAGCATCATCATGGTGGAGCAGAACGCCCGCCGGTGCCTGCAGATCTGCGACCGCGCCTACGTGCTCGACCAGGGCCGGGACGCGTACACGGGCACCGGTCGTCAGCTCATGAACGACCCGAAGGTCATCTCCCTGTACCTCGGCACGCTCGCCGAGGACGAGAAGGCTGCCAAGACGGCCCGGGTGGACGCGGCCGCGGAAGCGTCCGCGGCGGCAGACGCCGCGTCAGCAGCGGCGACGGCGACCACCCCGCCGTCGACCACCCCGCCGTCCGCTCCCGCGTCCTCTCCCACGCCTCAGGACCGCTGACACCCCGGGCGCCCTGCCGGGCGCCCGGGGCCGTCCCCATCAGCTCGTGCCGGCCTCGTGCTCGACGGTCTCGCCCGTCGCGATCTGGGTCGCGGGCGACGAGTGCGACACCTCGATCCGGCGCGGCCTCGCCTGTTCGCTCACCGGGATCGTCAGCGACAGGACGCCGTCGGCGTAGCTCGCGGAGATCCTGTCGAGCGCGAGCCCGCGACCGAGCGTGAGCTGGCGGGCGAAGGTGCCCGACGGGCGCTCGCGCACGAGCCAGTCCGCCTCGCCCGAGCGCGCCGTCCGCTCGGCGCGGATCGTCAGGGAGCGGTCCTCGACCGAGACGTCGATCGTCCCCGGGTCCGCGCCCGGCAGGTCCAGGGCCAGGACGTAGTGGTCGCCCTCGCGCACCAGGTCCATCGGCATCGGCGCCGCGTCGCGGTTCGTGGTCAGCATCGAGGCGAAGAGCCGGTCCATCTCCTGCACGGGGTCCCAACGGGTAGCCATCACGCATCACCTCCTCGTCGTGCGACCTCGACCGTCGAGGTCGTCGCGTACCCGACCCGGAGCCAGGAGCCCCGGCCAGGTGGCTACAGACAGAGTTTTAGCACTCACCCATGGCGAGTGCCAGAGGTGCGTGATCGCTGTCGGCGAACGCCGAGAGGGCGGAGGGACGACGGCGACCACCCTCGCGGGGTGCGGGAGTGACGATGGAGAGCCAGGAGGGGCCCCACAACGGTCGCGCCGCGGACGACCGACACGGCGCACAGCGCCGCATCCTGTTGGCGTAGTGCGCCGAAGGGTCGAGGTAGAACGTCCAGAGCGCGTCGCCTTCTGAGAGCAGGTGCGGTGATCTCGTCCAGCGCAGGTGCACGCGGCCTGACGGGTCGTGCCGAGAGCCGCGCCGATCGTGCTCCACGTGGCCTCCGCTCGGAGGGCCACCGCGCCAGTCAGCAGGAAGCCGCGGGCCGGAGCGACCGTCGACATGGATCCCACCTTGGGTCATGGCTAGGGGTTGGGTGAGGTCGGCTCGACCGTGTGTGATCGAGCCCGGCGGCCCAGGTGGCGAACTGATCTGCGTCGTTCCCGCAGAGAGCAGCGACGCCCTTCTCTGGACCGTCACCGCAGCAACAGTCCTCTTCGCGCTCTATGCCCTGGGGCGCACGCTCGGCCTCACAGGCCGCACAACCCTCACGACGCGCGACGTGGCCGTCGAGTGTCGAGGTTCGGACCGCGCTGAGCGGGCAGAACGGTCCGAACCTCGACACTCGACGGCGGCTGAAGGAGCTGCTACTCCGTCTCGTGAACGGGCGTCTGCACCCGCGCAGCCGGGTAGCGGATGCCCTCCACCATCTCCTGGATGTGCTCCGACGGTGGCGCCGTGAGCTTCGACACCACGACCGTGACGATGATGTTCACCAGCGCGCCGATGGCCCCGATGCCCTCCGGCGAGATCCCGAGCACGTGCTCGTTCGCCGACGTTCCGAACACGTCGAGGGTGTAGATCATGTACGACGCCGTGAACACCAGACCGGTGACCATGCCGGACGCCGCACCGATGGCGTTGGCCCGCTTCCAGAAGATCCCCAGCACGAGGATCGGGAAGAACGTCGAGGCTGCCAGCCCGAATGCGAAGGCGACCACCTGGGCGACGTAGGCCGGCGGGTTGATGCCGCCGTAGATCGCCACGACGACCGCGGCCCCCATGGCGACACGGCCCACGAGCAGGCGCTGCGACTCCGAGGCCTCCTTCTTGACGACCCGGAAGTACAGGTCGTGCGAGACGGAGGACGAGATGACGAGCAGCAGCCCGGCCGCCGTCGACATCGCCGCTGCGAGCCCGCCCGCAGCCACCAGGCCGACGATCGGCGCCGGCAGGCCGGCGATCTCCGGCGTGGCCAGCACGAGGATGTCGTTGTTCACGATGAGGTCAGCGCCCGACGTCGGGTCGTTGCTCAACGTGGAGATGGTCGAGGCGTTCTCGGAGACGCTCACCAGACCGGTCGCGGCCCAGTTGTTCACCCAGGCCGGCAACGAGGCGACCGCTACGCCGTCGACCGACTGCATGAGGTTCAGCTTGGTGAACGCGCCCACGGCCGGTGCCGTCGTGTACAGCAGGCCGATGAAGAACAGTGCCCAGAACGCGGAGAACCGTGCGCCACGGACGGACTTGGTCGTGTAGAACCGGATGATGACGTGCGGCAGGCCGGCCGTACCGATCATCAGGGACAACGTCACCAGGAAGACGTCGAGCTGCGGCCGGGCGGCGAACGCCTCGGTGTACTGGGCGAGCCCGAACTTCTCGCTCAGCGCGTCGAGCTCGGCCAGGATCTGGCCGAACGTCACCTGCGGCACGGGGAAGCCCGTCATCTTCTGCGCGATGGTCCACGCCGGGATGAGGTAGGCGACGATCATCACCGTGTACTGGGCCACCTGGGTCCAGGTGATGCCCTTCATCCCGCCCAGCACGGCGTACAGGAAGATGATCGCCGCGGCGACGGCCACCCCGCCCTCGATGGACAGGTTGAGGAACCGGCTGAACACGATGCCGCCACCCCGCATCTGGCCGACCACGTACGTGAAGGACACGATGATCGCGGCGACCGCCGCGATGAGCCGCACGTACTCCGAGTAGCGGTCACCGACGAACTCCGGGACGGTGAACTTTCCCCACTTGCGCAGGTAGGGCGCGAGCAGCAGGGCCAGGAGCACGTAGCCACCCGTCCAGCCCATGAGGTAGACCGAGCCGTCCGACCCCATGAAGGCGATGAGGCCCGCCATGGAGATGAACGACGCCGCGGACATCCAGTCCGCTGCGACGGCCGCACCGTTGGCGACGGCCGGGATGCCCTGGCCGGCCACGTAGAAGCCCTTGGTCTCCTTCACCCGGCTGCGCCACGCGATGGTGAGGTAGACCACGAACGACAACCCCACGAAGACGAGCGACCACATCTGGATCTCGTTCACAGCCGGTTCCCCTCCCCGTCGCGCTCGGCGACACCGAACTCGTCATCGAGCCGGTCCATGCGCAGCGTGTACACCAGGATCAGGATGATGAAGGTGTAGATCGATCCCTGCTGTGCGAACCACAGCCCCAGCGGGAACCCGAGGACGACGACGTTGTTCAGCTGCTCGATCAGCAGGATCCCGCAGACGAACGAGACGAGGAACCAGATGCTGAGCAGCACCACCATCAGCCGGAGGTTCTTCTTCCAGTACTCCTGCCGCCAGCCGTTGATCGGTGGCGGCCCCGGATCTGGCGAGACCTCTCGCGTGCTGTCGGTCATCGGACGCTCCCTTCGTCGCGTTCACCCCGGGCACCGTCGCCCGGGGAACGTCCCCGTACCGGCCGAGCGAATCGCACCGTTCGCACTGCTCACAAGACCTGGTCGCCCGACGGCAGGGACCGTCCCGCGAACGGCTCCGGACGGCTCCCGACCGGTGCACCACCGCCCGACGACCGTTCGCCGATCGGTATCGACCGCTCGCTGAACCGCCAGGACCGTTCGCCGACCCGCGGGTCCGGACGAGGGCCTGCGCACCTACAGTCGGTCCATGGCCTCGACGACGAGCGCATCCCTCGGCAACCTGCTCCGCGCAGGGGGTCGGACGCGGACGCAGCGCAAGCAGATCCTGCACCCTGGCAGCATCGGCCTCCTGGTCGGCGCGCTCGTGGTGATCGTGGGGAGCCTCC
Source organism: Oerskovia flava (assembly GCF_026163685.1). Taxonomy (GTDB): domain Bacteria; phylum Actinomycetota; class Actinomycetes; order Actinomycetales; family Cellulomonadaceae; genus Oerskovia_A; species Oerskovia_A flava. The sequence goes on along the minus strand of NZ_JAOXSR010000003.1, from coordinate 50,432 downwards.
TGCCCTGGGTGATCACGCCGGTCGGGAGCATCAGCGGCACGGCCGGGCCCGGGTTGTGGACACTGTGCGGCGGGTTCATCGCCGTGGCCGGCGCCTTGCTGCCCCGGCGCTGGGTCGCGGTGTCGCACAGCATCGTGGCCGGTGCCGGCGTCGCCTTCGTGGCCGGCTGGCAGCTCGTCCGGCTCGTCCAGATCAGCGTCGCGACCGATGCCTGGGGACAGGCCATGCCGGGTATCGGGCTGGTGATGGTCACCGGCGGAGCGGTGATCCTGCTGGCCACGGCCGTCCGACTGGTGCGCACGCCTGGCGTCGCGCCGTCATGACTCGGTCCTGGACCGACCCGACGCGGCACCCGGCACTGGTCCAGAGGGCCGACGCTCCGTAAGGTGCACGGTCATGGACGACGACGTCGGCGCGCAGCACACCCCTGCGGAGGTGGATGCCACCTTCCGCACGCTACGGCGCGTGGCGGTCGGCTACTTCGTCGTCTTCCTCCTCGCCGTCGCGGCCTTCCCGGTGCTCTCGCTCACGCTGGACTGGTGGTCGCAGGCACGGCTCGCGGGCGGCATGAGCCCCGGGTTCCTCGTGGCCGCCTTCGGCCTCTACCTGTTCTTCGCCGTCCTCGGGATCGCCGCGGCACGCCTGTCGTCGGCGGTCGAGCACCGCATGCTGGACGGCACCCGCGACGACAGCCCCGCCATCGGCCCCGACCCGACAGATGAGCACCCGTGACCGGGCCCAGCGCTCTGACGCTCGCCGGCGTCCTGGTCCTGCTGACCGCGGTCGCCGTCGTCATGCGTCCGCGGGGCGCGTCCACCGTCGACTTCTACCTGGCGGGCCAGCGGGTCGGGGTCGCGACCAACGCGTGGGCGATCTGCGGGGACTACTTCTCAGCCGCGTCGTTCCTCGGCGTCGCCGCCGCGGTGTATGCGACCGGCCTCGACGGCGCCTGGTACGCCGTGGGCTTCGCCGCCGGGTTCGTCCCGGTGCTGCTCTTCGTCGCGGCCCCGCTGCGCCGGTTCGGCGAGTTCTCCATCCCGGACTTCCTGGGCCGCCGGCTGGGGTCGGAGAAGGTCCGGCTCGTCGCGGTCGGCGTGGTCCAGCTCGTCATCCTTTCCTATCTCGTGCCGCAGGCCGTGGGCTCGGGGATCACGTGGGAGCTGCTCGTGGGTTCCGGGCTCTTCGGCCTGTCCCCGTACGCGACCGGGATCCTCGTCTCCACCGCAGTGGTCAGCGGGCTCGTCGCGTTCGGCGGCATGCGTGGCACGACCTGGACGCAGGCGGTGCAGTTCCTGCTGCTGCTCTGCGCCCTCATCTGGCTCGCCGCGACCGTCGTCGGCGAGGGCTTCCACTACGGCGGGGCCGTCGCCGACCTGTCGACGGCCCCGCTGGAGAACCCGGCGGACGGCGGCGGGCTGGCCACCGAGCAGAACGCGCTGCACCCGGGAGACCCCGCCGTCTTCGGCCAGCCCGGTGCCCGCTACGGCGGCCTCGGCCAGTTCGCCCTCATCGCGACGCTCGCGATGGGCACCGCAGGGCTGCCGCACGTCATGAACCGCTACTTCACGTCTCCCACCGGTGGCGCCGCCCGCACCACCACGGTGTGGGTGCTGTGCCTGGCCGGGGTCTTCTATTCCTTGGCGGTCATGCTCGGCACGGCGGCCCGCGAGATCGTCCCGACCGCCGTCGACGACCACCCATGGCTCGCGGAGCTCACCGTCGACGGGGTGCTGCGGGTCCCGGAGCACGCCCTGCCAGTCCTCGGCCGCATCTACGGCGGCGACGCCGGGCTGGGCGTGGTCGCGGCCGGCGCCCTCATCGCGGTGATGTCGACCATCGCCGGACTGCTCCTCGCCGCCGCCGCCTCCTGGGGCCACGACGTCTACGAGCGGCACATCAACCCTCGCGCCACCCAGCGCCAGGCCGTCCTGGCCGGCCGGATCACCACGCTGGCCACCGCCTGCGCGGCGGCCTGCCTGGGACTGATGCTCCGGCCCGAGACCTTCACCGCGGCCACACCGTCGATCGTGGCGACCATGGTGACGTGGGCCTTCGCGGTGGCCGGGTCGGCGCTGACCCCCGTGTTCCTGCTCGCGATCTGGTGGCCGCGGTCGACGGCGGCGGGCGCCGTGGCGGGCATGGTCACGGGCATGGGCGTCGCCGTGGCGATGTTCACGGCGGGACTGTTCGCCACCGGTGGGCTGCTGCGCGAGGCGCTGGTGACGCCCACCCTCGTGGCGGCTCCCCTGGCTGCCGCCGTGGCCGTGTTCGTCTCCCTGCGCACCACACCGCCACCGGACGTGGAGAAGTCCTGGCTGATCATGCACGGCACCGCCGCGGACCGGCACGCGGAGCGCCTGGCTCGGCTGGTCGTGGCGGAGAACCGGCGGCAACGAGCGGATCGGAGGGAGCGACGTGCGCGGGGGTAGCCGGCTGCTGGCCGGGGTGCTCGTCGTGGCGTGGGGAGCCGTCTACCTGATCACACAGGTCCTGGTCGCTCCCGCCCTCGGGGTGCTGCCGACCCTGGCGGCGGGGCTCGTGGTGACCACCGTCGTGGTGCTCGGGTACCCGTCCGCCCTGCGTGGGCCGCGCAGCGGGGCCACCACACGGAAGCGGTCGCGATCTTCGGCGCGCCGACCGCGAGACCCGCGCGGAGTGCGCGACGGGCTCACCATCGCCGCCGCGGGCCGCTCGATGCCGCTGCGCAACGGCCTCACCCTCGACGCTGCGCGCAGGACCGCCCAGCTCATCCGACCGCTCCTCGGCGGGGACGCCATCGCCATCACGGACACCGAGCAGGTGCTCGCGTTCGTCGGACCGGGCGCGGACCACCACCACGTGGGCGGGACGCTGCAGACCCGGGTGTCCCGCCTGGCCATCGGCAAGAAGCGCACCGTCGTCGTGCACGGCCGCGACGGGATCGGGTGCCCGGAGCCAGACTGCCCGCTGCGCACCGCGGTGGTCGCTCCGCTGGCCGTCGCCGACAGGGTGGTCGGTACGCTCAAGGTCTACCGGGTCCACGACGAGCCGGCACCGCGCGTGCTCGTCGACGACATGGCGTCCATGCTGTCGCTGCACCTCGAGCTGGCCGAGATGGACCGGGAGCGTCATCTCGCCTCGGACGCGAAGCTCGACGCGCTGCGCGCGCAGATCAACCCGCACTTCCTGTTCAACATCCTCAACACCATCGCCTCGAAGTCGCGCACCGACCCCGAGGAGTCGCGCCAGCTCCTGCTGCGGCTGAGCGACTTCTTCCGCTACGCGGTGCGCCAGGACGGCCACTTCGCGGAGTTCAGCCAGGAGTACTTCTTCGTGCGGACGTACGTCTCGCTGGAGCAGGCGCGGTTCGGCGACCGGCTGCGCGTGCGCTACGACCTCGACCCGCAGGTGCTGACGGCGCGGGTGCCGGTGCTGGTCATCCAACCGATCGTGGAGAACGCGGTCAAGCACGGGATCGCGGACTCGGTCACCGGCGGGACGGTCCACCTGCGGGCCCGGGTGGACCCGCTGACCCGGACCACGTCGATCCGCGTCTCCGACGACGGCGTCGGGATGGCCCCGACGGTGCTGGACCGGCTGCTGGCCGGCGAACGTCCCGGCACCGCCGGGCTGCAGCACTCGGGTGTCGGCCTGTGGAACATCTCCCAACGTCTCGACTCGCTGTTCGGCGACCGCTACTCGTTCGACGTCGCCTCCACCCCGGGGAAGGGGACCACCGTGGACCTGCAGATCCCGCTAAGGTGACGCCCGATGATGCGACCCAAGGCCCTGATCGTCGACGACGAGGCCCCTGCGCGGGCCGAGCTGCGCTACCTGCTCGAGGAGGTCGGGCAGGTCCAGGTCGTGGGCGAGGCCACCAACGGCGAGGAGGCCCTGCTCCTGCTGAGCTCGCTCGACTACGACCTGGTGCTGCTGGACGTGCGGATGCCCGGTGGGTCCGGGCTGGAGGTCGCCGCGACGTTGCGGCACCGGCCCGACCCCCCGAAGGTCATCTTCACCACCGCCTTCCCGGACCACGCGGTCGATGCCTTCGACCTCGCCGCGGCGGACTACCTCCTCAAGCCCTTCGACGCGGACCGGCTGCGCAGGGCGCTGGACCGGGCGCTGGGCCCCGACGACGGCGCGGCGCCCGGGATCACGGCCTCCGCTCCGCCGTCGTCCGCCGACCCGGCGCCGCGCGGTGACGTCGAGCCGCTGGTCCGCATCCCGGTGCAGAAGGACGGGCGCACGGTCCTCGTGAACGGCGCCTCGATCGTGTACGCGAGCGCGGCTCGCGGGTACTCCTACCTCAAGCTCGCCGACGAGCGCCTGCTGGTGACCATGTCCCTCAACGAACTGGAGCGACGCCTGCGCGGGCACTTCTTCAGGGCGCACCGGTCGTACCTGGTGAACCTCGACCACGTGCGGGAGCTGGTCCCGGACTTCCAGGGTTCGCTGGTGGTGGTCATGGCCGACCGGCAGCGCTCGCGCGTCGAGGTCTCGCGACGGCACGCGCGCGAGCTGCGCCGCCGCTTCGGCATGTAGCCATGCCCGTCCGGTCGTCGCGAGGCGGGCCGGGGTCGCGACGATGGTGCGCAGCACGGTGGCCGTGCGCGCCTTGCTCGTCCCGGCGGCCACGTTCCTCGCCGTGGCGAACGCGGCATCCCCCGTGTCAGTTGTCGGCCCTGCTCCTGAGGACGAAGTAGATGAAGCACAAGAACGCCGAGCGCTCACCACTGACGATGCGTGGTGGGAGCAGCTCGGGCGGGGTCTGCGGTGAGGGCCGCGGCTCGCTCAGGATCTCGATGCCGAAGCCCGCGGCCGTGAATGCGTCGACCATCGCGTGCAGCGGCCGGTGCCACATCGTCAGCACGCCCGGCGCGCCGTCGAACAGGAACTCCTCGGAGTACTGCCGGGTGGCGAAGTAGTCCTCGCCCGGGAAGTTGACCACGCTGGCGGTCGGGTGGTTGACCGAGATGATGAGCCGACCACCAGGCGCGAGCACCCGCCGGAGCTCCGTCAACGGCGCCACCCAGTCCTCGAGGTAGTGGAGCACGAGCGAGGCGACCACGTCGTCGAACGCACCGTCCGCGAACGGCAGGGGCCGAGCGAGGTCCGCGACGTGCAGCGGCACGTCGTCGCCGAGCCTGCGGCTCGCGAGCTCGATCATCGCGGGACTGCCGTCGAACCCGGTCATGACGGCGCCCCTGTCGCGCAGCGCCGCTGTCAGCGGCCCGGAGCCGCACCCGGCGTCGAGGATGCGTCGGCCGCGCACGTCGCCGGCGAGGCGGATCATGGCCGGCCGGTCGTAGTACGCGTTGAGCAGGCTCGACGCGTTCTCGGCGTCGTACCTGGCCGCGAAGTGATCGTAGTGGTCGGCCTTCATGGTGCCCCCTCGCTCGGACGGTCCGATGCCGGGACGCTATCCCGGCCACGGCGATGACGGGGCTGTGACGCCAGGACGCTCACACGTTGAGCCCGAACTCCACAGCATTCCGTCGCACGAGCTCGGCACGTGAGGCCTCGTCCCGACGCAGCGTCCCACGCGCGAGAGGCCCGGCACCGTGACGGTGCCGGGCCTCTCGGTCCGGGTGGAGCGGAGGGACGTCAGCCGATGTTGCCCTCGATCGAGCGCTGGTAGATCGGGACGTTGTTGTCGTCGAACTCGTAGATGCCGATGAAGGCGGACGACGGGTCCATGTCCTCGTTGATCGGGCCGACACCCGAGACCGGCTGGTAGTTGATCTCGTCGCCGTTCTCGAGAGCCTCGACACCCTCGGCGAAGGTCGCGACCTCGACCGAGCCCTCCTCCGAGCCGGAGACGGCGCGCAGGTTGTCGGCGATCGTCTGGCCGTCGGTAGCCCCGCCGCGGATCGCCGCGAGCGCGGCGAGGATCACGGCGTCGTAGGACTCAGGACCGTAGGAGTAGTCGGTGAGCGGGCTGCCCTCGTTCTCCTCGTACCAGTCGCTGAGCAGCGCACGGAACTCGTCGTTGGCCCGGGCGCCGGGGATGGTGCCGAGCGCACCGGCGAGCGTGCCGGCGTCGAACCCGTCCTCGTAGCTGGCCGTGTTGCCATCCGTGTAGAACGTCGTGGTCATGTCCCAGTTCTGGCCGACGAGCTCGCTGATGATGGCCTGGGTCTCGTCGAACGCGATGATGAGGATCGCGTCGGGCTCCTGCGCGAGCAGTGACGTGACCTGCGCGGAGAAGTTCGTCTCGCCGGGCTGGAACTCCTGGCCGCCGTCCGCGCCGCCGTAGACGATCTCGCCGCCACCGGCGGTGAGCGTGTCCTCGACGACGTTGCGCAGGCCCGTGCCGTAGTCCTCGTTCTGCACGAGCATGCCGACGCGGGTGTAGCCCTCGTCCAGGATGAGCGAGCCGAGCGCGGCGCCCTGCACCGTGTCCGGCGGGGCGGTGCGCGAGTAGAGCGGGCTGTACCCGGACAGGGTCGTGGACGTGTTGGCCGGGGAGATCATCATGACGCCGGCCTCGGTGAGCTGGTCGACCACGTTGAGCGACACACCGGACGAGGCCGCGCCGATGACGACGTTCGCGCCCTGGCTGATGAGCTCGGTCGCGCTCTGCGTCGAGACGTTGAGGTCGGTGGTGTCACCGGAGTCCGTCTCGACGAGCTCGACGTCGTTGCCGAGCACACCGCCGGCCTCGTTGATCTCGTCGACCGCGACACCGACGCCGGCGACCTCGGGCGGGCCGAGGAAGGCGAGCGTGCCGGTGATCGGCAGGAGGGTTCCGACGACCAGCGGCTCTGCGGAGCCGCCACCCTCGCCCTCGGTCGGGTCGTCGGACCCGCCGTTGCCGTCGCCACAGGCCGTCAGTGCCAGGGTGACCGCCGCAGCGAGCGCGATACCCCGATGAACGAACTTACGCTGAGTCATTCCATTCCCCTTTGCGGGAGACCGAGGATCCGGGTGGAATCCGATGTGCCGTGCTGATGTGGTGCGCAGTCGAGTCGACCGCTCGGTGCGGTGAACCGTAGTTGGCCAATGTGACGATGGTGTATCGATCGGTCGCGTCTCGCAGATCGTTACAACGCTGTGACCTGGGTCTCACGCGCCGAAGCACGGCTGACGACGCGCGGCGTGGGCGGCGTCATGGGAACGCTCCCCCTACGATGCGAGGGTGAGCGCGCACAGGGAGCCGGACGGGCGAAGCACCTCGACCGGTGCAGGGATCGGCGCCTTCGGCAGCGAGATCCGGCGGACGCGGCAGCGTCTCGGGCTCTCGGTCGAGCAGCTCGCGGACCGCTCGGGCGTGAGCCTCGGGCTCGTCTCCCAGCTCGAGCGCGGGCAGGGCAACCCGTCGTTCCAGACCCTCACGCGGCTCGCCGACGGGCTGGGCATGCCGCTCGTGGCGCTGCTGCAGGGCGCTCAGGAACGGGTCGACCCCGTGGTGCGCGCGAGCGCTCGGACCCGGATGCCCGACCTCGACCCGTCCGACGACGACCCGCCCGGCATGGTCCGCGAGCTCCTCACGCCCCACCTGCACCTGCCCCTGCAGGTGATCCGCACCGAGATGCCGCCGGGCTTCACCAACGAGTCCCGTCCGTTCCGGCACCTCGGCCTCGAGTGCGTGCACGTGCTCTCGGGGGCGCTGCTCGTCACGCTCGGCGCGGACCGGCACGAGCTCGGCCCGGGCGACTCGATCACGTACGAGTGCACGCAGGCCCACTGGTGGGCGAACCTCGCCGACGGGCCGACCGTCGTGCTCGGCTCGGTCACGCCCTACGCGACCTGACCGGACGTCGCACCGGGCTCAGGCCGGGTCGACCGTCGCGGGCAGGTCCGCGTCGTGCAGGTCGAGCAGCCGCGCGAGCTCGGCGACCGGGTCCGCGTGGTCGTCGACCCGCAGGTCCACGTGCGCCGGCGTACCCGGGGCACCCTGGCACGGCACGACGAGGAGGGCGGCGCTCTGCCGGCCACGCGCGTCACCGCCGGCCGCCTGGCCGGCGCGCAGCACGTCGACGAGCAGGTGCGCGAAGGCGGTCGAGCCGTCCGCGGCCACGAAGGTGCGGGCCATCGCCTCGACGACCTGCGATCCCGTCAGGAGGTTGCCCGCGACGGCATAGTCGTCGCCGTGCTCGGAGCCCGCCCACGCGGTGCAGCCGGGCCCGGTCCAGACGGCGGAGCGCCCCCGGGCGTCGACGATCGCGACCTGTCGGCGCGCCCAGCCGGGGTCCCCCTGCCCGAGGAGGTCGAGGACGTGGTCGGGAGCCGCGCCGTCCCGCAAGCTCTCCAGGCCCTGGGCACGGAAGGCACGGTTGGTGAACGCCTGGGTGGCGAGCGCACCGACGCCCGCGGCGGCGGCGGGGACGGCCGCACCCACGGCCAGCGACCGGGTGGCCGTCGCCACACCCAGCCAGGCGTGGTCGGCACTCCGCGCGACGATCGAGAAGGTCATCGAACTCCCATGTGACGTTTGTGTTACGGCTCGTGCCGACTCCTTGCATCCCGCTGACCACGCTAACAGAATGATGAAACCTTCACTATGGTGATGGCACCCCGGACGAACGAGGAGACGAACCATGACCACACGCACCACGAGGCGAGCGGGACTGGCCGTGGTGGCGACCGTCGCGACCGCTGCCCTGTTCGCAGCCTGCAGCCCCGGTGAGGGTGTCGACGTCGACGGCTCCGGCGAGGGCGGCTCGGGCGACGCAGGTGGCATCCTCGTCGCCGCGATCGCCGGCGAGCCGGACCAGCTCGACCCGCAGTCCACGAGCTCCTACTTCTCGTTCCAGGTCCTCGAGAACGTCTTCGACACCCTCGTCGCCCCCGACGAGAACCTCGTCATGCAGCCCGCCCTCGCCGAGTCCTGGGAGATCAGCGACGACCAGCTCACGTGGACCTTCACGCTGCGCGACGACGTCACCTGGCACGACGGCACGGCGTTCGACGCCGACGACGTCGTGTACTCCTACCGGCGCATCATGGACGAGGAGCTGGCCAGCTCGTGGCGCTTCGCCGCCGTCGAGGACGTCAGCGCCACCGACGAGCGCACCGTCGTCATCACGGTCACGAACCCCTCGCCCAACCTGCTCGCCAGCATCGGCGGCTACAAGGGCGTGGCGATCGTCCAGCAGGAGAACGTCGAGTCCGGCGAGATCACCACCCAGCCGGTCGGCACCGGCCCGTTCGAGCTCTCGGCCTACTCCTCGGGCGAGCGCATCGAGCTCGTCGCCCACGAGGAGCACTGGGGCGGCGCGCCCCACCTCGACGGTGTGACCTTCCAGTTCATCCCCGAGCCCACCACGGCGCTCGCCGCGCTCGCCGCGGGCGAGATCGACTGGACGGACTCGGTGCCGCCCCAGCAGGTCGGGTCCCTCATGGAGGACTCCTCGATCGACATCGCCCAGGTCGGCTCCAACGACTACTGGTACCTCGCGACGAACCAGGCGAACCCACCGTTCGACGACGTCCGGGTCCGGCAGGCCATCGCGTACGCGATCGACCGCGACGCGATCACCGAGGCGACGATGTACGGCAACGCGACCGTCAACCAGACCGCGATCCCCGTCAGCAGCGCCTGGTACACCGAGTACGACACCTACTCCCTCGACACCGCGCGGGCGAGCGACCTCCTCGACGAGGCTGGCGTGGACGACCTGACGATCGACCTCATGGTCACGGCCGACTACCCGGAGACCGTCACGGCGGCCCAGGTCATCGAGAGCCAGCTCGCCGAGGTCGGGATCGCCGTCGAGATCCGCAGCCTCGACTTCGGCACGTGGCTCGACGAACAGGGCCAGGGCAACTGGGACATGCTCATGCTGGGGTGGCTGGGCAACATCGACCCGGACGACTTCTACTACGGCCAGCACCACACCGACGGCCCCAACAACTACCAGGGGTACTCGAACCCGGAGGTCGACGACCTGCTCGACGCGGGCCGGACGGAGACCGACGAGCAGGCCCGCCAGGAGATCTACGCCGAGGCGGCCACCCAGATCGCGGACGACGCCAGCTACATCTACCTCTACAACCCGGCCGTCGTGCAGACCTGGTCGCCGGACGTGGTCGGCTACGTCGCCCGCGGTGACCGCGCGATCCGCTTCGCGGACGTCAGCCTCGACCGCTGACCTGCCCCACCCCCCGAACCGATCGGGCCGGCGCCGCCCCCGCGCCGGCCCGATCACGGAAGGATCCCTGTGGCGTTCGTCCTGCGACGCGTCGGGCACTCCCTCGTCGTCCTGCTCGGCGTGACCGTCGTCGTCTTCGCGCTGGTGCACCTGGTCCCCGGCGACCCGGTACGCATCGCCATGGGCACCCGGTACGACCCGGACGTCTACGCGGCCCTGCGCGAGGCGTCGGGCCTCGATCGACCGCTGCTGGAGCAGTACGTGGCCTACCTCGGCAGCGCCCTCACCGGTGACCTCGGTGTGAGCTTCCGCTCGGGCGAGCCCGTCACGACGATCCTGCTGTCCCGCCTCCCCGCGACCGTCTCGCTCGCCGTCGCCGGCCTCGTCGTGGCGCTCGTGGTGGCCTTCCCCCTGGGCGTCTACTCCGCCCTGCACCACGGCAAGGCGTCGGACGTCATCGTGCGCATCGTCAGCCAGGTCGGCGTCTCCGTCCCGGACTTCTGGATGGCGATGCTGCTCATCCTGCTGTTCTCCTCCACGCTCGGCTGGCTCCCGCCGTCCGGCTACGTGCCGCTCACCGAGGATCCCGTCGAGTGGGCGCGGCGCGTGGCCATGCCCGCCGTCACCCTCGGCCTCGTCGCGGGGTCGATCATGACGCGGTACATCCGCTCCTCCGTCCTCGAGGTGCTCGGCGCCGACCACGTGCGCACGGCCGAGTCGAAGGGGCTGCGCGAGCGCGTCGTCCTCGGCCGGCACGTGGTGCGCAACGCGCTCGTGCCCGTCCTGACGATCGTCGGCGTCCAGCTCGCGACGATGCTCGGGGGCGTGATCGTCGTCGAGGTCGTCTTCGCGTGGCCCGGGCTCGGGCGCCTGGTCCTCGACGCCGTCGCGGCACGCGACTACCCGGTCGTGCAGGGAGCGGTGCTCCTGGTCGCGGCGATGTTCTTGCTCGTCAACCTGGTCGTCGACCTGCTCTACGCACGGGTCGACCCGAGGATCAAGGTGTCCCGATGACCACCACCCCCCGGCTCGCCCCCGAGCCCACGCACGGTACGGCCCGACGCCGCGCGCCCTGGGTGCGCTCGCTCGTCGCGCTCCTGCACCACAAGGTCGCGGTCGCGGGGCTCGTCGTCCTCGCGGTGCTCGTCGTGTGCGCCCTCTTCGGCGAGCAGCTCGCGCCCTACCCCGCCAACGCCGTCGACATCTCCCGCGCGCTGCAGCCCCCGAGCACGGCGCACCCCTTCGGCACCGACGACCTGGGGCGGGACGTCATGTCCCGGGTCATCCTCGCCGCGTCGGTCTCGCTGCAGGTCAGCGTCGTGTCGGTGACGATCGCGCTCGTCGTGGGCGTCCTGCTCGGGCTCGTCGCGGGGTACTTCGGCGGCTGGCCGGACACCGTCGTCATGCGCGTCGCGGACGTGATGTTCGCCTTCCCGGTGATGCTCCTCGCCATCGCGATCGTGGCGGTCCTCGGACCAGGCCTCACGACCGCGATGATCGCGATCGGCGTCGTCTACGTCCCGATCTTCGCGCGCGTGACCCGCGCGAGCGTGCTGTCCGTGCGCGAGGAACCGTACGTGCGTGCCGCCGTCTCGCTCGGGGCGCACCCCGGCCGCGTCATCGTGCGGCACGTGCTGCCGAACGTCAGCGCGCCCATCATCGTGCAGACCTCCCTCTCGCTCGCGTTCGCGATCCTCTCCGAGGCCGCCCTGTCCTTCCTCGGCCTCGGGGTCCAGCCGCCCGCGCCGTCGTGGGGGCGCATGCTGTTCGACGCGAAGGCGTTCCTCGACCAGGCGTGGTGGATGGGCGTGTTCCCCGGCCTCGCGGTCTTCGTGACCGTGCTGGCCCTCAACCTCGTGGGCGACGCGCTGCGCGACGTGCTCGACGTCCGGAAGACGGTGAACGACTGATGCCCGCCCTCTCGGTGCAGGACCTGCACGTACGGATCAAGGACGCGCAGATCCTGCGCGGCGTCTCGTGGTCGGTGGAGCACGGCCAGACCCTCGGGATCGTCGGCGAGTCCGGCTCGGGCAAGTCCATGACGGTGCTCGCCGCGACCGGGCTGGTCGGCCCGCCGCTCGCCCAGGTGACGGGTCGTGCCGTGCTCGGCGCGCCCCACTCGTCGGGCCGGTCGTCCGGAGGTCCGGACGGTCCGGCGTCGGCCACGCTGCCCGACGGCGGTGGTCAGGACCTGCTGACCCTCTCGCCCGCGGGCCGGCGCGCGGTGCGCGGACGCCGGATCGGGTTCGTGTTCCAGGACCCGGCGACGTCGCTCAACCCCATCCTCGACGTGGAGCGGCAGCTCACCGAAGGCCTGGAGGAGCACCTGGGGATGACCCGGCGCGCAGCCCGCGGCCGCGCCCTCGAGCTGCTCGAGATGGTCGGTATCCCCGACCCCGAGCGGCGGCTGCGGGCGTACCCGCACGAGCTGTCGGGCGGGATGCGGCAGCGGGTGATGATCGCGATCGCGCTGTCCTGCGACCCGGACGTCCTCATCGCGGACGAGGCGACGACCGCGCTCGACGTGACGATCCAGGCCCAGATCATCGACGCCGTGCGGGACCTGCAGGAGCGCCTGGGCACCGCCGTCGTGTGGATCAGCCACGACCTCGGCGTCGTGGGCGGCCTGGCCGACGAGGTGGTCGTCCTCTACGGCGGCCAGGTCGTCGAGCAGGCAGACGTGCTGACGCTCTTCGCGCAGCGCTCGCACCCGTACACCGAAGGGCTGTTCGCCTCGCGGCCACGCCTGGGGTCCGCGGGCGGCCACCTGACGACGATCCCCGGATCGCCCCCTGACCCCCGCAGCCTGCCGGCCGGGTGCGTGTTCTACGACCGTTGCACACTGCGCTCCGACCCCCGCTGCGCGACCCACCGCCCCGAGCTGGTCCCGCTGGCCCCGGGGCACCTCGTGCGCTCGTTCTGCGCGACGCCGGTGCGGGACGCGCCGCTCGACCCCGAGGAGACCGCATGAGCGTCCACGACGCACCCCTGCTGCAGGTCGAGGGGCTGCAGGTGCGCTTCCCGGTCCGTACCGAACGGCGCAAGGCCTGGGTCCACGCCGTCGAGGACGTGTCCTTCTCGCTCGCCCACGGCGAGACGCTCGGACTCGTGGGCGAGTCCGGCAGCGGCAAGTCGACCATCGGCAACGCCCTCCTCGGGCTCGTGCCGCCCACGGCGGGGCGCATCCTGCTCGACGGGCACGACGTCACGTCCGCCCGCGGACCTTCCCTGCGTGAGCTGCGGCGCCGCGTGACGATGGTCTTCCAGGACCCCCTGGCCTCGCTCGACCCGCGCCGGACCATCGAGGACAGCGTGCGCGAGCCGCTCGAGATCCACCGCTTGTCGCCGGGTCGTGAGCGGGGACGGCGCGTCGCGGACCTCCTGGACCTCGTCGGGCTGCCACGCCGGTTCGCCGACCACTACCCGCACGAGCTCTCGGGCGGCCAGCGTCAGCGGGTGTGCATCGCCCGCGCCCTCGCGGGCGATCCCGAGATCGTCGTCCTCGACGAGGCCACGGCCTCGCTCGACGTCTCGGTCCAGGCACAGATCATGAACCTCCTGCAGGACCTCCAGCGCGACCTCGGCCTGTCGTACCTGTTCATCTCGCACGACCTCGCGGCCGTCGAGCACATGAGCCACCGCGTCCAGGTCATGTATCTCGGGCGCCTCATGGAGAGCGCCGGGCGGGAGGAGATCTACGCGGCGCCGGGGCACCCGTACACACAGGCGCTGCTGTCGGCCATCCCGGCGGACGACCCCGTCGTCGAGCGCGGTCGGCGACGCATCCTCCTGCGGGGCGACGTGCCCTCCCCCGTCTCCCCGCCGTCGGGCTGCGTGTTCCGCACCCGCTGCCCCCTGGCGATCGACGTGTGCGCGGAGCGTGTCCCGGAGCCCGTCGGGCTGGGGGCGGGACACGTCGCGGCCTGCGTCCGGGCAGGCGAGCGTGTGCCCGCGGGAACCTGACAAAAATTCTCTGGGTCAGCGCATAGCACAACCGTCCCGAACCCTGTACCGTAGTTCCCGAGATTGCAGTGCCTCGCTTGTCCTCGCGCGCAGGTTGCCGTCACCCGGCGGAACCCTAGCGGACCTTGTTACCCCAAGAGTTGACGACGAACACCGTGATGTACTCCCCGCGAGGTGCGGGGGTGTGATCCCGACTCTTGAAGGAGTAACACCATGGCAGTAGGAACCGTGAAGTGGTTCAACGGCGAGAAGGGCTACGGCTTCATCGCTCCCGAGGACGGCAGCGCTGACGTGTTCGCGCACTACTCGGCCATCCAGGCCCAGGGCTTCCGTACCCTCGAGGAGAACCAGCGCGTCGAGTTCGACGTCACCCAGGGCCCCAAGGGCCCCCAGGCGGAGAACATCCGCCTCGTCTGACGTTGTCGGTCGGCTGACCTCCGGGTGAGCTGACCACATCATCATCACCGAGTGCCCCTGGTCGTTCCGCGACCAGGGGCACTCGTGCGCGGGGGGTCGTCAGCAACCTCCCGCACGTCCGCGGTGCGACGTCCGTCGTGCCGGTTCTGCATCCAGGGAGTCTGCTCAATGCGCTCAGCACGCACCGTCCGTACCGTCGCCACCCTCTCCGTCCTCACGCTCGGCCTCTTCGGGATCGGCGCGTGCTCGACCGGCACCGAGCCGTCCGGCTCCGGAACCACCGGGTCCACCGATGAGGAGGCTGCTGGCGAGGAGTCCTCGGACGAGGAGCTGACCCCGGAGAACTTCGCGCAGCGCATCGTCGACGCCCAGGTCGCTGCCGGCTCCGTGACGATGTCGATGGTGATGGAGGCCGAGGGCATGACCATGGAGATGCTCGGGGACCTCGTCATCCACGAGTCGACCATGGACATGGCGATGACCATGACCATCCCGGGCAGCGACGAGATGGAGATCCGCGTCGTCGACGAGATGTTCTACGTCAACATGGGCGAGCTGAGCGGCGGCCTGTTCGTCCAGGTCGACCCCTCGGACCCCGAGGACCCGCTGGCACAGTCCTTCGACGGGCTCACCGAGCAGATGGACCCGAACCAGAGCATCCGTGACCTCGACGGTGCCATCAAGAGCGTCGAGAAGGCCGGCGACCCGGTCGACATCGACGGCGTGCCCTCGCAGCCCTACGACGTGGTCGTCGACGTCGCGAAGGTCAGCGGGATGATGGAGGAGCAGGCCGCCGGGGCCGAGCTGCCTGAGGAGATCACGTACCAGTACTGGATCGACGCCGACGACCTCATGCGCAAGGTCACCTTCGACGTCGCCGGGTCGACGAGCGAGATGACGATGAGCAACTGGGGCGAGGACCTCGACGTCGTCGCGCCGAGCGCCGACGAGATCACGACCGAGCCGCTCTTCTGACCGGTCCGCTGTACTGACCGACCCGCTCCACGAGCACGGCCCGGTCACGCCCTACGGCGTGACCGGGCCGTGCTCGTCAGCCACCCTCTGCGCCCGGTCGGTCGCCCCGCTCGCACAGGCCGATGAAGGCACCCAGCTCCTCGAGCCCGCGGGGCGAGTGCGGCAGGTACTGCGTGAGGGCGGGCGACCGGACCACGACGGCGCACCACTGCGCGCGCGAGACCGCGACGTTGACCCGGTTGCGCGAGAGCAGGAAGCCCATCCCCCGCGGGACGTCGCCGGCGGAGGACGCCGCGAAGGTGACGATCACGACGGGCGCCTCCCGGCCCTGGAACTTGTCGACCGTCCCGACCTGCACCTGCGCGTGCCCCGCGGCGGCCAGCGCCTGCCGCACGGCCCGCACCTGCGCGTTGTAGGCCGCGACCACGAGCACGTCGCCCTCGTCGAGCGGTCGGGTGACGCCGGCGGCGGTCCAGGCGCGGCCGAGGAAGCGCTCGACCTGCCGGACGACCTCATCGGCCTCCTCGCGTGACCTCACCTGGTTTCCGCGATGCTCCACGGGGACGTGGTGGATCCCCGGGCGCGCACCGTCGAGGTCGCGGGCGGCCGCCACGGGGTGGGCGTGCAGGCGGTCCTCGTACGACAGGGCCGAGACCGCGGCGGCGAGCGCGGGGTGCATCCGCCACGTCGTCGGCAGGAAGTAGCCGCGGTCGGCGGGGAGGACGTCGTGCCCGTCGGTGAGCCAGCCGAGCGCGGACCGGTCGACGGGTTCGGGGTGCGTTCCCTGGCTGACCTGCGGCAGCTGCTGCGGGTCCCCCAGGAGCAGCAGGCGCTGCGCGCTCCGGGCGACGGCGACCGTGCTCGCGAGGGCGAACTGCCCGGCCTCGTCGATGACGAGCAGGTCGAGCCCGCCGGGCGGCATGCGCTCCCCGGCAAAGTCCCACGCGGTACCGCCGACGACTCGTGGCCCAGGCTCGGCGGCGAACGCTGCGAGTGCCGGCCCTGCGAGCTCGGCGCACACCGCGGTGTCGGACGACCCGTCGGCGGCCCTCTTCTTCGCGACCAGCTCGGACCGGACCCCGGCCGCGACGACGGCGCGCAGCATGTTCTCGACGACCGCGTGCGACTGCGCGACGACCCCGACCCGCCAGCCGGACTCGACGAGCCGGGCCACGACACGCGACCCGACGTACGTCTTGCCCGTCCCGGGCGGCCCCTGGACCGCGACGTACGACTCGTCGAGCCCGACCAGGGCCGCGGTGATCGCCGTGACCAGGTCTCCGTCCTCGACCGTCGGGAGCGGGGCGCCGTCGAGCAGCCGTGGGGGCGTGCGCCGGAGGATGTCGCTCGCCGCCCCGCGCGGCAGCGACCCGTCCGCCCGCCACCGCTCGAGCGCGCTGCGTGCGGCGCCCTCGGTGGCGGCCTCGAGCGGGGCGGTCCCGGGACCAGCAGCGGGGGTGAGGGCCATGGGGACGGCGTCGAAGGGCTCGGCCCCGCCCGGGAGCTGCTCGCGGACGCGCAGCACGTCACGCTCCCCGACGGTCGTGGCACGGCGATCTGCGGCGAGGACGGACGCACCCGTGAGCCAGCCGCGTGAGCCGTCGGCGGAGGTCTTGGCGCACGGCGGCAGCGGCGGGTCGTAGAGCAGGTAGGGCGCGGCACCGGCCCGCAGGTCGGTCCCCTCCGGCAGCCGGCCGGTCAGCTCGAGCAGCCGTGACGGATTGCGCCGGCCGGGCTCGACCGACCAGTCGGAGACGACCTCGGCGCGTTCCACGTGGAACGCGTTGCGCCGACCCAGCCACTCGTCGACGGGCATGGTCAGCCGCGAGAAGTGCTCGTGCCAGAACGGCTTGGCCTCGCGCCGGTAGTACCCCACCGCGGCGCCGTACATCGCGAGCGCCTGGGCCACGTCGTCCCGGCGGGCCCGGTCCTCGCCGATGACCCCCCGGATCTCCTCCTCGAGCACGAGCCCTGCGGACGGCTCGGCGGGCAGGGCCGGATCGGCATCCGTGGGCGGGGTGACGGGCCCGAGTGCGGTCTCCCGCACGGGCTCGGCGCGATCAGCGCCCTGGACCGCGCCCTGCAGCCACTCCAGCAGGCGCAGCGTGGAGACGCAGTCGTACCGGTTGTAGTCCGCGATGCCCCGCAGCAGCGCGTCGGCCTCCGCGGCCCTGCCCGCGTCCCGCAGCGCGCAGTACTCGGCGTAGGCGACGACGGACGCCGCGGCGTCCGTCACGTCGCCCGTGCGCAGCTCGTCACCCATGTAGAGGGGCTCGAGCTTCTTGATGGAGCGGGACTTGTTCGCGATGTGCAGCGACTGGCGCACGACCGCGTAGAGGTCGACGAGGACGCCGTCGCGCAGCAGGTCGTCGACCTCCTCCTCGTACACGCCGTGGCGCGCGGCGATGGCGAGCAGGTGCGTCTTCTCGTAGGCCGCGTAGTGGTAGACGTGCAGGTCCGGGTGGGTGCGTCGCCGGTCGGCGACGTGGTCGACGAACGCGATCAGCGCGTCCCGCTCGGCGACGAGGTCGTGCGCCCACAGGGCGTGGAACGGAGGGTCCGCACCCGGCGTGGAGGGGCGTTCCACCCAGCCGAAGAGGTAGTCGATCCCCCAGTCGGTCCCGTCGTCGTCGCTCCACAGCGGGTCGCCCTCGAAGTCGAAGAAGAGGTCGCCGGCGCTCGGCGGTGGGAGCCGCTGGACGGGTGCGGGGTCGTCGATGCGCCAGGCGAGCTCGCGCGGTCCGCTCGCGTCGGCCCACCGGACGGTGCCGTGCGCCCACGCGGCGTCGTCCGTGGGGTCGCCGAGCTGGAGCGCGGCCTGGCGACGCAGCTGGACGAACCGGTCGTGCGGCATGTCCGCGGGTCCCGTCGTCGCGGCGGCGAGCTCGTCGATCGTGGTGATGCCCGCGCCGCGGAGGCGTTCGCGCTGCGTCTCGTAGACGCCGCCGACGAGGAGCACGTCCCGGCGTGCGGCGACCTGCTCACCGCAGCGGTCGCAGCGCCCGCACGCCTGCACGTCCGGGTCGTCCCAGGGTGCCGGGTCGGTGCGGGCCAGATGGGCCGCGGTGAGGGCCGTCAACCGTGCACGACGGTCGCGGTAGACGGGCAGGACGTCCGCGACGCGGTGGTCGGACCACGTGCCCGCCCCCAGCACGAGCGACACGGTCGGCGCGACGGGCACCCCCGCGGCGAGGAGCTGGTCGGCGTACGCCCCGACCTGCAGGAGCGCGGGCACCTTGGCGCGGCGGGCGAGCTTGGTGTCGACGACGGTGTAGGCCGCGCCGCGCCGGACGAGGAAGTCCGCCCGCCCGGAGAACTCGCCGTCGAAGAGCACCGCCTGGTAGACGACGTCGGCGCCGGCCTCGAGCGCGGCGAGCGTGTGCGCATGGGCGTCGGCCAGCTCGGCGTACGTCGAGCGGCGCGCGGGCTCGATGCGGACGACACCACGTCCCGTCGCGGGGTCGAACGGCCCGTGCTGCCGCTCGAGGTCGGCCAGGACGGCGAGCTCGTGGCGCTCCCCGAGCGCCGCGGTGCGGTCCAGCATCGCGTCGTCGCCCGGCTCGCGGGCCGGTACCCGGCCCAGGGTCTCGTCGAGGCGGCAGAGGAGGCGGTACTCGCACTCGGCGGCGACCACGAGGTCGCTCACGGAGTGCACGAGGGTCCGGGTGCGCACCGCGGCCCCGCCAGGCGATGTGCCGGGTGCTGTGCCGGATGACGTGGCGTCCGCGCGGGGGGCGAGCGGTTCGTCGACGAGGAACACCGGCGCCTCCGTGCGTCAGGTCTGTGCCGGCGGGAGGTCGGCAGACCGGCTGGTCGCCGGCTGGTGTCCGTTCTACCAGCCGACGCCCACGGACCGCCCACGGAACGCCTCAGCGGGCGGCGAGCGCGCGCTCGGCGCGGTACAGGTCCCCCGCGACCCCGCCGTCGTCGTCGGGCACACGGCCGTCGAGCACGCGGCCCTGAAAGTCCGGGGCGGCGTACTGCGGCCAGCCGGGGTCGCCGGTGCTCACGAACCGGACCCACGCCCCGTGCATCTCGTCGGCGAGGACCTGGGGCGGGTGCGGGCCGGTGCTGCGCTCGACCCCGTCCGCGGCCAGGCAGTCCCACGCGAAGGGCAGGTCGAGGCAGTGGGGCGAGCTCCCGTGGTGCGCCGGGCTGGGCCACCGGAAGTCGAAGACCCACGTGTCACCGGCGTGCGCGGCGGTGTACTCGGTGAGCGGGCCGCGCAGCACGAGGTCGGTGAAGAGCTGGCCGAGCACACCGGCGGTGCCGAGGCCGCGTCGGTCGCGCACGTACTGCGCAGCCACCCGACGGGAGAGGCCGGTGCGGGTGAGCACGAGGGTCGCGGGAAGGACCCGCAAGAGCCGCGGGAGGGAGGACGCGACGTCGTTCATCTCCTCGGCGGTGGTGCCCGCGAGCAGGGCCTTGTCCGCCCCGGTCCCCCGGCGCAGCGACTCGACCACGGGGAGCGGCACGGTCTCGCCGTCGACCACGGGCCCGAACGCGAGGACGCCCCCCGACCGGGCGGCGAGCCTGCCGAGGACGTCCCGGGGCCCCGTGGCCCGGTCGGGAGCGGTCGCCGTCCGCTGCGCGTCGAGCACCTGCGCCTCGGTGCGGGTGAGGAACCCGGCCCGGACCGGCTCGACCCCCAGCACGTCCGCGAGCCGCCGCGTCGTCTGCTCCGCCGCGTCGAGCGGGACGTCCCCGAGCGCAGCGGAGTGCGCGACGACGCGCCGGAAGAGCTGCTGCGCCCGGGACAGCGCCAGGAGGGTCAGGACGGCGCCCCCGCCGGCGCTCTGGCCCGCGATCGTCACCTGGTCGGGGTCCCCACCGAACGCGGCGATGTTGTCCCGCACCCATTCGAGCGCACAGATCCAGTCGAGGACCGCACGGTTGGGCGGGGCGTCGGGCAGCCACCCGAAGCCGTCGAAGCCCAACCGGTAGGACACGCTCACGGTGACGACGCCGTCGCGGTTGAACGCCGCGCCGTCGTACCAGGGTGAGGCGGGCGAGCCCGCGACGTAGCCGCCGCCGTGGAACCACACGAGGACGGGACGCCGGGCGGCGTCGTCTCCCGGGCAGGGCGTGAACACGTTGAGGCGCAGGGTGTCGTCACCCGGGACGGACGGCTCCGGGATCGCGGTGATCTCGGCGAGCGGGCGGCGCTGCGGCGTCGAGCCCATGGCCGTCGCGTCCAGCACCCCGCCCCACGGTGCGCGCGGCACGGGGGCGGCGTACCGCAGCTCACCGACGGGCGGCTCGGCGAACGGGATGCCGCAGAACGCGGCGGACGACGGACCGCGTCGCACGCCACGGACCGTACCCGAGCGGGTGCGCACGACAGGTGCCTCGGTGCTCATGGACGGTCCTTCCGGTGCGGGCGGGACGGGGGCGGGCCATGGGCGGGACGTGGGAGCGACTGGCACCCGAGGCACCGCCTGCTCCATAGTGTTCCCCGTCGACCGTACGTCGCCGACCGCCTCGCCGAAGGAGCAGCCATGCCCGTGCGCTTCAACCCCCCGCCGGGTTGGCCCACACCTCCCGGCTTCACCCCGACGGACCAGTGGCACCCGGACCCGTCCTGGCCGCCCGCGCCGCCCGGGTGGGTGTTCTGGACCGACGACGCCGCCGCGGCGTCACCGCCGCTGCCGCCTCCCGTCGTGACGGTGCCACCCCGCCGGTCGATGCGAGACCAGGGGCACGACGTCGTGACTCCGACCGCGCCGCTGGACCGAGGATCCGTACCGACCCAGGGGTCGACGCACGGTCAGGCGCTGACACCCGCGCACGTGCCTGCCGCGAGCTCGACGATGGTGATGCCCGCGGTGCGCACGGAGGCCACGTACCCGCCCGTGCACCGGCCGTCAGGCCCGACGCCGGTTGCGACGCCGATGCAGGCGTCGGCCCCCCGCGTCGCCCCCGTCCCGTCCGGTCCCGTCGGCCCCCTGGGTCTGTCGGTTCCCGCGGCAGAGGAAGGGTCGGAACACGGGTCGAGCACCGAGTCCGGCGGGCGACGCTGGCTCGTGCCCATCATCTTCGGGGTCGCGGGGGTCGCCGTCGGTCTGCTCGGTGGTCTGGGCGTGACGATGACGGCGCAGGCCGAGGCCGAGCGCGTCGGTGCCGCGGCCGAGCGGATCCAGGAGGAGGCCGCGGCAGAGCGCAGCCAGATCGAGGCCGAGCGTGCCGAGCTGGAGCAGCTCCAGGCGGAGGTCGCCACGGCGCGCGAGGAACTCGCGGACCGCGAGAAGGCGGTCGCCTCCCAGGAGTCGGAGATCTCCGAGGCGCGGACCGCGCTCGACGGCCGCGCCTCCGAGCTCGACCAGCGGCAGAGCGACCTCGACCAGCGCGAGCAGGACCTGTCCGACAGGGACCGGGACCGGGGTCGTGGCAACGGCAACGGTGACGGTGACGACGACGGTGACGACGACGGCGGCTGGAGCTGGTGGGGCGGGTAGGGCACGCCCCGGCGCTTCGGGTAGCGAAATCGGTCTCCATCACGGACCGTAGGAGGGTGCTGAAGATTGCGGACGACGAGACACCCCTCTACGACGAGCTCGTGGAGCAGCTGGAGCGCACACGCCCGTTGATCCACCTCGCCCGCGCGCTGAGTGACGGCGCGGCCACCGACGAGCCGGTCGCGTCCGGCAGCGCGACCGGTCTCGACCCCGTCGTGGCGACGCCGGGCGACGCCGAGCCGCTGCCGCAGCGCACCCTCCCGGTCGACGAGAGCCGCGCGCTCGCGAGCTGACGGGACGGCCGCCGTCCGCTCGTCTGCGGTGCGTGAGCCGGAGCGCGCGCGTCAGAGCACGTGCGCGAGGAACTCCCGGGTCCGCTCCTGCGAGGGATTGCCCAGGACCTGCTCGGGCGAACCTTGCTCGACGATCCGGCCCTCGTCCATGAAGACGACCGTGTCCGCGACCTCACGGGCGAACCCGATCTCGTGCGTGACGACGATCATCGTCATGCCGCTCGCCGCGAGGTCCCGCATGACCGCCAGGACCTCGCCGACGAGCTCCGGGTCGAGGGCCGATGTCGGCTCGTCGAAGAGCATGAGCTCGGGGTCCATGGCGAGCGCGCGGGCGATCGCGACCCGCTGCTGCTGACCCCCGGAGAGCTGCGACGGGTAGTGGTCGGCGCGGTCGGTCAGGCCGACGCGCTCCAGCAGCTCGACCGCCCGGGCACGGGCCGTGGCCTTCGACCGGCGGCGCACCTGGACGGGTGCCTCCATGACGTTCCGGAGCGCGGTCATGTGGGGGAACAGGTTGAAGCGCTGGAAGACCATGCCGATGCCGGAGCGCTGCCGCGCGACGACCTTCGGATGCAGCCGGTGCAGACGCGTGCGGCCCCGGCTCGTCACCTCGCGGTAGCCCATGAGCTCACCGTCGACGTGGATGCGCCCCGCCGTGATCTCCTCGAGCTCGTTGACGCAACGCAGCAGCGTCGACTTGCCGGACCCGGACGGGCCGAGGACGACGCACACCGAGCCGCGCGTGACCTCCAGGTCGACGCCGCGCAGCACGTGCACGTCGCCGAACGCCTTGTGCAGACCGGTGATCTCCACCATCGGGACGTCCGTCACGGGGTCACCTCCAGGAAGGGGTCGGCGTCCTTGGTCGTGCCCGACGCCGCGATCGCGGCCTGGCGGCTCGGCCGCCCGTCGCGTCCCCGCGGTCCTCGCGGCCCCGGCCGGGCAGGGCGGGACGTCTCGCCGAAACCACGACCGTAGTAACGCTCCACGTAGTGCTGCCCGACCATGAGGATGCTCGTGATGAGCAGGTACCAGATCGCCGCGACGAGGAGCAGCGGGATCGGCAGGAACGTCCGGTTCGCGATCGCGCCGGACGCGAACGTCAGGTCCAGCGTGAACGGCACCGCGAGGACGAGCGACGTCGTCTTGAGCATGGAGATCGTCTCGTTGCCCGTCGGCGGCACGATCACCCGCATCGCCTGCGGCAGCACGATCCGGCGCAGGATCGCGGCGTCGGCCATACCGAGGGCCTTGGCAGCCTCGGCCTGGCCCGGGTCGACCGACCCGAGCCCCGCCCGGACGATCTCCGCGAGGTACGCCGCCTCGTTGAGCGCGAGCCCGAGGATCGCCGCCCACATCGCGGTGATGACGTCCGACGTCGTGAAGACGAAGAACTCCGGGCCGAACGGGACCCCGACGCTCAGCCGCGGGTACAGGACCCCGATGAGCCCCCAGAACACGAGCTGGGTGTAGATCGGCGTGCCCCGGAAGAACCAGATGTAGAACCAGCTCGCGCTGCGCATCACCGGGTTGTCCGAGCGCCGCATGATCGCGAGAGTCACCGCGAGCACGATCGCGATCGCCATCGAGGAGAACGTCAGCAGCAGCGTCCACCCGACGCCGCGCACGATCTGCACGTCGCGCAGGTAGAGCCAGACGACGTCCCAGCGGAACTTCTCGTTCGTCACCAGCCCGTTCACGGCCATCGCCGCGAGGACGAGCAGCACGACGGCGGCCACCCACCTCCCGGGACGGGGCACGGGGACGGCGTGGATCCGCTCGGGGACCCGGTCGTCGGGCACCTTCGCGCCCTCGGTGGTCACGGCCATGACTGCCTCATCTCGCCGGGCGCTGCCGCCCGGTCGCTTCGCTCGTCAGGGGAGGGTCGGGTTGAGCTCGATCGTCTCGAGCCCGCCGTCCTCGTTGCCCCAGGTCTCGAGGATCTCGGCGAACGTGCCGTCGTCGACGAGGTGCTGCAGCGCGGCCTGGACGGCCTCGGCGAGCTGGGTGTCGTCCTTCGCCGTGACGACGCCCTGCGGTGCCGAGGCGAACGTGTCGCCGAGGGGCTCGAGCGCGCCCTCGGTCTGCTGCACCGCGTACGCGACGATCGGCGAGTCGGCGTAGAGGATGTCAGCCTTGCCGCCCACGACGTTCGTCGTGGCGTCGGCCTGGCTGTCGTAGCGCAGCACGTCGAGCGGCTCGTCGCCCGCGGCCTCGCACTCGGCGCTCAGGGCGTCGGCGCCCTCGTCCTCGACCGTGCCGGTCTGCACGGCGACGGTGTAGCCGCACACGTCGGCCGGGTCGATGCCCTCGGGATTGCCGGCGAGCACGGCGAACGCCTCGCCCGCGTTGAAGTAGCTGATCATGTTCGCCTGGGCGACCCGCTCCTCGGTGATCGTGAAGGAGGAGATCCCGACGTCGAACTTCGAGCCGAGGGCGGGGATGATCGACGGGAAGTCGGCCGACTGGACGTCCACCTCGAGGCCGAGGACGGCGCCCACCGCGGTGATGATGTCGATGTCGTAGCCGACAGGGGTGCGACCGTCGGGGCCGATGAACTCGGCGGGCGCGTAGTCCGTGCTCGACCCGACGCGCAGGGTGCCCGACTCGGCGACGTCTGCGGGCAGCAGCGCCGCGATCTCGTCGACCGTCTCGACGGCCGACGTGTCGAACGCGGCCTCCTGGTCGGCCGCGGGGTCACCGGTGCCGGCGCCCGTCTGGGAGGCGTCCGTGCAGCCGGACAGCACGAGGGTCGAGGCCGCGGCGAGGGCGACGAGGGCAGGAAGCGTGCGCATCGAGAGGTCTCCCGGAGGGTGTCGGGGACGAACCGCGCACCCTGCGGGGGCCGGCGATGACCGGCACGTCGTCGGGGAAGCGGTCCGCGCAGCGAGGGTCGGCTGCGACAGGTCCGCCTCATAGTGTGACCCCGCGGGCCGGGCCGAGGCAAAACCGGGCGGCCGGCGCCGTCAGGTGTCGCGCTCGACCGGTGCGTCGTCCTCGCGGTGGTCGTCCTCGCCACCCTCCGGGATGGAGTCGGAGTCGGGCCGGGACCGCAGGAACAGGATGCTCGCGAGCAGTCCGCCCCACACGATGACGATCGCCAGCACGAGGAAGATGGTCGCCTCGCCGGTCATGACCGGACCTCCTTGTGGTCGGTGTCGACGCCCGGTCCGAACGTCGGCCAGGGCACGAAGTCGTCGGGGCTGCGCTTCCAGCGCAGTGCCGTGAGCACCAGCGCCGCCAGGACGATGAACGCCACGGCGCCCCAGCCGACGACCAGGAGGTACCAGCCGGGCAGGCCCTCGTAGCCCTCGCTGATGAGCGTGACGATCCGCGAGACCAGCATGTAGCCCAAGATCACCGGGGCCAGCACACCGACGAGGAACGTCCACCAGCCACCGAGACGGAACGTCGAGACCGCGTTGAGGTGGTGCCGCAGCTCACCGCCGCGGCGCAGCACCCAGACGACGAGGACCGACGACAGGACGGCGGACGCCACGATGCCGATGTTGTTCGCCCAGTGGTCGGCCGTGTCGAGGGCGTGGAGGCCGGTCGTCGTCGAGAACAGCAGGATCGAGACGACCGCGGCCACCGCACCGATGCGCAGCGCCGCCTGCCGCGGCGACAGGCCGAACTTCTCCTGGAACCCGGCCGAGATCACCTGGAGGATCGACAGGAGCGAGGTGAAGCCCGCCATCGTCAGGGAGCCGAAGAACAGTGCTCCGAAGAGCGGGCCGCCCGGCATCTGCGACACGATCGCGGGGAACGTGACGAAGGACAGCCCGACGCCCGTGAGCCCCTCGAGCTCCGGGACCGTCACGCCCTGCTGGAAGGCGAAGAAGCCGAGGGTGGCGAACACCCCGATGCCGGCGAGGATCTCGAACGACGAGTTCGCGAACGCCACCACGAAGCCCGGCGCCGTGAGGTTCGCGCGACGCTTGCGGTAGGAGGCGTAGGTGATCATGATCCCGAACGCGATCGACAGCGAGAAGAAGATCTGGCTGTACGCCGCGATCCACACGTTCGGGTCGGCCAGCGCCGAGTAGTCCGGGGTGAAGAGCGCGTTGAGGCCGTCGACCGCGCCGTCGAGGAAGAGCGCCCGCACCACGAGGATGAGGAACGCGACGACGAGGAGCGGCAGGAAGATGACGTTCGCGCGCTGCACACCGCGCGCCACGCCGGCCATGAGGACGATGATCGCGATCACCCAGACCGCCGCGAGCGGGATGAGCACACCCGGGACGAAGTCGAGACTGATCCCCGGGTCCGCGACCTGGAGGTACTCCCCGGTGAAGAAGGCGCCCGGGTTGTCGCCCCAGCGCAGGTCGAACGAGAAGACGAAGTAGCTCAGCGCCCAGGCGATGACCGCCGTGTAGTACAGCGCGATGACGACGCAGATCATCACCTGGAACCAGCCGAGGGCCTCGCCGCCCCTCGTCAGGCGACGGAACGCCGTCGGGGGCGACCCGCGGAACCGGTGGCCGATCGCGTAGTCGAGGAACAGGATCGGGATGCCTGCGGTCAGCAGGGCGACGAAGTACGGGATGAGGAAGGCGCCGCCACCGTTCTCGTAGGCGACGCCGGGGAACCGCCAGATGTTCCCCAGACCGACTGCCGAGCCGATCGCGGCCAGGATGAACCCGACCTGTCCTGTCCACTGCTCGCGGGGCCTTGCCGCCGCGGGAGCACCACTCGATGCGGTCACGAGCTTCCTCGTTCTGTCGGGGAAAGGAGCACGGCGACGTTGCCGGCTCACGCGGACGTCCTCAAGCCTAGTCCTGGCGTTCGAGCCGGGCCACCTCGTCGACCACGGTGCGGACGAGCAGCCTCGTGCCGAGCGGGCTGAAGTGGCCGGCGAGGGGTAGCTCGACGTTCCGGGCGCCCGGCAGGCTCCCGGTCTCCGGGATGTGCGGGTCGAACTGCGGGTACACGGCCGTGATCCGTCGGTCGACGTCGAGCTCGAGAGCGAGCGCGCGCAGCACCGGGTCCCCCGGTGCGAACGCCCGCAAGGTCCGGCCTACGACGTAGCGCGCCCAGCGCGACCCACGGAACGGCGTGGCGATCGCGACCATCCCCGCCACCCGGTGACCGCTGCCCGACACCATCACCTGCTTGCCGACCAGCCCGCCCTTGCTGTGCGCGACGAGGACGACGTCGCGCAGGTCCTGCTCCTCGAGGTACCGGGCCACGCGTCCGGCGGCGTCCGCCACCGGACGACGGTTGTCGCCGAGCCCGGGGACGGTGCTCACCCGGTACCCGCCGCGGGCGAGCTCCCGGGCGACAGGTTCGAGGAAGTGCCAGGTCTCGTAGACGCCCGGGAGCAGCACGACCGGTGCCCGGCCGCCGTCGCCCACCGGCAGCCCGGCGCGCGAGAACACCCGGCGCAGCTGGCGCCGCGCCGCGTACGCGTAGTCGGCCGCCCACGCCCACCCCGCCGTCGCGACCCGCACGTCAGCCGAGCAGCTCCGCCACGTACCCGCCGCGGAACCTGCCGGTCGGGTCGAGACGGTCCGCGAGCGCCCGGAAGTCCCCGAACCGCGGGTACAGCTCCCGCAGCGTCGCGGGCGCGACCGTGAAGACCTTGCCCCAGTGCGGTCGTGCCCCGAGCGGGCCGAGCGCGTCCTCGATGGCGGGCAGGACGCGAGCGACGTCGTCGGGCCGCTGGAACCACGTGAGGTGGAAGCCGACGGTGTCCTCGTCGAACGGGCTGAGCCACAGGTCGTCGGCGGCGACGGTGCGGATCTCTCCCACCTGCAGCAGCGGGGTGATCCGCGGACCGAGCGCGCGCAGGGCTTCGATCGCGGCGAGTGCGTTGCGGCGTGGCACGAGGTACTCGGACTGCAGCTCGTCGCCGTTGGACGGCGTGAAGTCGAGGCGGAAGTGCGCGAGCCGCTCGTTCCACGGCCCCGGCCGCCCCAGCTGCGCTGTGCAGTGCACGGGGTCGATGCCGGGCACGGGGTGGTGCGGCACCTCGGCGCGCCGCGCACCGGGAGCGACGGCGGGCGCGGACCCCTCGGTCCCCGGCGCCAGGCGGGACTTGCGCCACAGCATCGCGACGCCGTCAGGACCCCAGTCGGTGAACATGCTCACCGAGTAGGCGCTGGCCGTGAGGGCGTCGAAGTGCTCCACGGCGTCGTCCCACGGCAGGGCCTCGTCGACGTCCTGGCGGACGTCGAACGTCGACGACGCCTCGAGCACCAGGCGGGTGACGACCCCGAGCGCACCGAGGTTCACCACCGCGCCCGGGAAGTCCGCGTCGCCGCGGGACAGCGTGACGAGTTCGCCGTCGCCCGTGACGATCTCCAGCCCGACGACGGCGCTCGCCAGGCTCTGGTTGCCGTCACCCGACCCGTGGGTCGCCGTGGCGACCGCACCGGCGACGGAGATGTGCGGCAAGGAGGCGAGGTTGCCGAGCGCGAGGCCGTGGTCCTGCAGGTGGCGCGAGACCTCGCCGTAGCGCAGACCGGCGTTCACCGACACGTGGGTGGTGCCCGCTGCTGTGGGGTCCGAGGTGGGGCCGATCTCGACGGCGGGGCGACCGTCGTCGAGCAGGTCCACCTGGACGTGCACGCCCGGGGTGTCGGCGACGTCGTTGAACGAGTGCCGAGACCCGAGCGCCCGCACGCGCGGGCTCGCCGCCACGAGGTCCTGCAGCTCCTCGAGCGTCGCCGGGCGGGCGAGCGAGGCGGAGGAGTAGGTGAGGTTGCGGGCCCAGTTCGTCGGTCGCGGGCTGTGCGGGTGCGTCGTCGTCACGGCCCTACTGTGCCACGCACGCACCGGCCCCACCCGGGTGCCAAACAGGCGGCTTCTCGGCACGTCGCGGCCGTCGTGCCGAGAAACCGCCTGTTCGGCGCGGGGGGTCTAGGACGTGACCAGCTCGTCGAGAACAACGTTGGTGCCCGTGACGTCGACGCGGAGCGCGTCGCCCTCCACGACGATCTGCTCGAGCGCGACACCGGACGGGAGCTCGAGCGCGACCTCCAGATCGGTCAGGGCGTCCGCGAGCACACCGGGCAGGTCGTCGACGGACACGACCGCCGGGCCGAGCGTCACGGTCTCGATGTCGAGCGCGATCGTCGTCGGGCCCGCGACCCGCACGCGCGTGGCGACCGCGACCTCGAGTCCGAACGCGTCGAGGTCGAGACGCAGCGCCGAGCGGTCGGCGCTGACGTCCACCGCGAGCCGCGACTGCTCGCGCACCGCGTCCTGCACCTGGTCGATCCCCAGCAGCGCCGAGGCAGTGCCTTGCTCGACGACGTACGGCTCCGCCGTCGAGATGCCGCTCGCCTCGGCGCGCACGTCCGTCACGGTGTACCCGCCGAACGTCGCCGACTCGGCCGTCACGACCACGTCCGACAACCGGCCCGCTGCGAGCTGGGTGAGGAACGGGAAGCCCGCGACGTCCGCCGTCGCACCACTGACGGCGTCGGCGCCCTCCTCGAGCGAGGAGACCACCCGGTTCTCCGCCACCCCGACTGCGACCCGGTCGACCACGACCCCCAGCGCCAGCAGGACCACCACCGCGACAACCCCACCGACCAGACGCTTCATGCGCCCACCCTAGTTCCGCCCCACCCCGCCCCCGCCGACCACGACGTTGCTGCCGTTCTGGCGGCCTTCGCGGCAGCAAGGTCATGGTCGACGGAGAGGAACGTCGTGGTCGACGGCGGCGGGGCGACGGCGCCGGGGCGGGCGGGGGCGGTGAGGAGTGGCGGGGGGTCGTAGATTGCTGCGTATGACGTCTTCGCAGCGACCGTTCCGCATCGGTGTCCAGCTCCAGCCCCAGCACGCGGACTACGCGCAGATCCGCGACGCGGTGCTGCGGGCCGAGGACCTGGGGGTCGACATCATCTTCAACTGGGACCACTTCTTCCCGCTCAGCGGCGACCCTGACGGCAAGCACTTCGAGTGCTGGACGATGCTCGCCGCGTGGGCGGAGCAGACCGAGCGCGTCGAGATCGGTGCGCTCGTCGCGTGCAACAGCTACCGCAACCCGGACCTGCTCGCCGACATGGCGCACACGGTCGACCACATCTCCGGGGGCCGGCTGATCCTCGGGCTCGGCGCGGGCTGGTTCGAGCGCGACTACGACGAGTACGGCTACGAGTTCGGCACGGCGGGGTCGCGCATCGGGGACCTCGCGTCGGCCATGCCCAGGATCCGCGCCCGGTGGGCGGCGAAGAACCCTGCCCCGACCCGCGACATCCCCGTGATGATCGGCGGCGGCGGGGAGAAGAAGACGCTCCGCATCGTCGCCGAGCACGCCGACGTCTGGCACTCGTTCGGCGACGCGTCCACGCTCGCCCGCAAGAGCGGGATCCTCGACGAGCACGGCGCGGCCGTCGGGCGTGACACGACGACCCTCGTCGAGCGGTCGGTCGGGGTGTCGAGGCCGCCGTCGGAGGTCGCGGACGACCTCGTCGCGGCAGGCGCCACGCTCTTCACGACCGACACCAGCGGCCCGGACTACGACCTCTCCCTCACGAAGGAATGGCTGAACTGGCGCGACGCGCAGTCCTAAGAGCCCCCGCCGAACACGACCCTGCTGCCGCGAAGTCCGTCAGAACGGCAGCGACGTCGTGCTCGACCGCTCTTAGGTGCGTGATCGAGACGGGGGGACGAGCAGGGAGGGTGTGCCGTGTACTCCGAGGAACTGATGGCGTCGGGTGCGGTCCTGTGGCGGTCCCGCGGTGGTGGGCCGGCCGCGATCTCGGCGGACGGGTGCGTCGACCTCATCCTGCGCGGTGAGGAGATCCTCGTGGCCGGGCCCTCGACGCGGTGGATCTCGACGCTCCCCGACGCGGACGACGACACCGTCGGGATCCGCCTCGCGCCAGGTGCTGCGACGACGACCCTGCCGCTCGACCTGGCCGAGCTCCGGGACCAGCTGGTGTCGCTGCGCGACGTCTCGGGGGGCGAGACCGTCTCGACGCTGCGCGACGTGCTGCTGCGCGCCAGGTCGTCGCCGCGGGCGCTGGGCCTGCTCGAACGGGCCGACCTCCCGCTCGGACCGGCCCCCGGGTGGACGGCGCAGGTGCGGCGCAGAGCGCAGCGCGGGACGTCTGCGCGGAGCGCCGCGGCAGAGCTGTCCTGGTCGGAGCGGGAGTTCCGTCGGCAGATGCTCGCGCGCTTCGGGTACGGCTACGGCGCGCTCGTACGGATCGAGCGGGTGCAGCGCGCGCAGGCGCTCATCCAGGGCGGAGCGACGCTGAGCGACGCCGCCGTCGCGTCCGGGTACGCCGACCAGCCGCACCTCACCCGGGAGTTCCGGAGGCTGGTCGGCGCGACCCCGGCTCAGTTCGCGGCGAGCGCCGCGAAGAGGTCGACCGAGTTGCCGTCCGGGTCGAGCAGGGTCGCGTAGCGCTGCCCCCAGTGCGCGTCCCACGGCTCGACGTGCGCCGCGTACCCCGCGGCGACCAGCTCGGCAAAGGCCTCGTCGACCGCCGCCGGGGTGCCCTTGTCGAACGCGAGGGCGATGCGGTGCCCACCCGAGGGGAGCTCGTAGCCCGGGTCGAACCCGCGGATCGTGTCGACCGTGTCCCAGGCGAGCGCCACGCCACCGTCGAGCTGCGCGTCCACGTGCGGGGCGTCGTCGTGCACCTCGGCGATCGGCACCCCCAGGGCACGGTAGAACCTCAGCGACGCCGCCATGTCGCGCGTCACGATGCCGATGAATCCCAGTGTCAGTGTCATGGCCCCGACGCTAGGCCGCTCCCCCGCCCCACCTCTTGAACGAAACGGCCAGGTACCCGCCGACCACGACGTTCCTCGGCGTCGACCACGACCTTGCTGCCGCGAAGTCCGCCAGAACGGCAGCAACGTCGTGTTCGGCGGGGGGGGTAGGGGGAGGGCAGAGACCGGGTCTCAGGTTGTGGATGGCGTACGGCGTGCGGGAACAAGGTTCCGGTGGCGGGCGTTGCGGCCTGGGTGACGACCTCTCCCCCTGCAGCGCCCACCGTGGCCACAGCCGACCCTGCTGCCGCGACCGACCCCGCGGCGGCGACAGCCGTGAAGAAGCCGACGCGGATCGCCGCGGGCTTTGTGCTGCTGCTGTCGGCGCTGACCGCGATCGGTCCGTTGACGATCGACCTGTACCTCTCCGCGTTCCCGCAGATCGTCACCGAGCTCGGCACGACGGAGAGCCGTGTCCAGCTCACGCTGACCGCGACGCTGGCAGGTCTCGCGCTGGGGCAGCTCCTCGTCGGGTCGATCTCGGACGCCGTCGGGCGCCGCGCGCCGCTGCTGGTCGCGCTCGGTGTGTACGTCCTCGCCTCGGCGGGCATCGTGTTCGCGGGCTCGGTCGGGATGCTCACGGGTCTGCGGTTCGTGCAGGGGCTCTCGGCGGCGGCCGGGATGGTGCTGTCGATGGCGATCGTCCGTGACAACTTCGAGGGCTTCCAGGTCGGCAAGGTCATCGCCCGCCTCATGCTCGTGGTGGGGGTCGCACCCATCCTGGCGCCGACGATCGGTGCGCAGTTCCTGCTGCTCGGTTCGTGGCGTCTGATGTTCGTCGCGCTCGCGGTCTTCGGCGCGATCATGCTGGCCATCGTGTTCTTCCGCCTCCAGGAGTCCCTGCCCGCGACGATGCGTCGCAGCGGCGGCACGGTGTCGGCCCTGCGCTCGTACCGGAGCCTGGTCACCGATTGGTCGTTCTTCGGCCTGGCGCTCGTCATGGGCTTCTACATGGCCGCGATGTTCACGTACATCTCGGCGTCGACGTTCGTCTTCCAGGACGGGTTCGGCATGAGCGCGCAGCAGTACGCGGTCGTGTTCGGCCTGGGGGCGATCGCGGTGACGGCGGGCAGCCAGATCAACGGCGCCCTCGTGGGCCGCGTGACGCCGGAGGCGATCCTCAAGGTGGCGGTCGCGGCCGGCTTCGTGCTGTCCGCGGCGCTGCTCGGCGCGGCGCTCGCGGGTGCCGGTCTCACGGTGCTCGTCGCGCTGCTCGTGCTCACGCTCGGGACGGCCGGGTTCGTCATGCCGGCGGTCCCCGCGATCGCGCTGGAGCGCAACGCCCACCGGGCCGGCAGCGCCGCAGCCCTCCTGGGCGCGATGCAGTTCGGCATCGGTGCGGGGATCGCGCCCGTCCCGGGCCTGCTCGGCGGCGAGCCCGCCGTGACGATGGCGGCCGTGATGTTCGCCGTCATCACCATCGCCGGGCTGCTCGTCCTCGGTCTGCTGCGCACCTGGCGTCCCGCACCGGCCTGAGCCCGCCGTCCCGAGCCCTCCCCGTCCCGAGACCGCGCGCCGGGGGCGCGACGCACGCGGGAGGGGCGCAGGATGAGCAGGTGGACCCCGCCGACCCTCACTACCCCCTGACCGCCGGCACCGCTACCACGCTCCGGGACCTCGATGCCACGCTCGTTAAGTGCCGTGCCTGCCCGCGGCTGGTGGCCTGGCGCGAGCACGTGGCGAGCGTGAAGCGGGCGTCGTTCCGCGACGACGACTACTGGGCCCGCCCCGTGCCGGGCTTCGGTGACGAGCGGGCGGGGGTCCTCGTCGTCGGGCTCGCTCCGGCGGCGCACGGCGCGAACCGCACGGGCCGGATGTTCACGGGTGACCGCAGCGGCGACTTCCTGTTCGCGGCGATGCACCGCACGGGGTTCGCGAACCAGCCGACGTCGGTGTCCGCCGACGACGGCCTCCGGCTCACCGGCATCCGCGTCACGGCCCCGGTGCGGTGCGCACCGCCCGACAACAAGCCCACGCCCGCCGAGCGGCACGCGTGCGGCCCGTACCTGGGCCGGGAGATCGAGCTCCTCGGCGAGGTGGTGCGGGTCGCCGTCGTGCTCGGCGGGTTCGGGTGGCAGGCGCTGCTCACGACGCTCGCCGAGCAGGGATGGAGCGTCCCGCGCCCGCGGCCACGGTTCGCGCACGGCGCGGAGGTCACGCTCACGCGGGTGCCCGACGACGGTGGGTCACCGGACGCTCGCACGCTCACGCTGGTGGGGTGCTTCCACGTGAGCCAGCAGAACACCTTCACCGGTCGCCTGACGCCCGCGATGCTCGACGCCGTGCTGCTGCGTGCTCGCGAGCTCGCCGCCTGACCGGTCGCGGCGACCGCGCCTCAGTGGCCGGGTCGCGCGCGCTCCGGCGTGCTCAGCCGGCGCCGTTCGGTGAGCCGCGGCAGGATCCGGCCGACGACGCGCAGCTGCTCGCGACGCGCGAGGATCTCCATCCGGCGCAGCTCCCGCTCGAGCGGCGACGTCGGCGGCATCGGTGCTGCCATGTGAGCTCTCCCTCGTTTCCCAGGGCCGCGTGCGTCGGCGGCCACCTGCGGCCCGGTGGCGGGTCCGCTCCCTGGTGGAGAGCGGCGCGGCGCAACTTTGTGACACCCGGTGCAGCAGCGGCGAGGCCCGCGACCCACGTGCAATCAAGGGGTTGCATGTACGGGTAAGCATGTGCAACTCTGGAGTTGCACACAACGCCTCCCGAGAGGACGATCATGACGACCACCGACCAGCAGGCAGTCATCGACTCCGAGGCGTTCCAGGTGACGCGCTCGGTGCTCATCCGGGCCCCGCGCGAGAAGGTGTGGGCGGCGCTGACCCGCGACGACCTCGTCGCGCAGTGGTTCGGCCAGCGCGCCTCCTTGCCCGACCTGCGTGTCGGCGGCGAGGGGTCCGTCGGCTTCGACGGGCACGGCGACTTCGCGATCCGCATCGAGGAGTACGACGAGCCCACCACCTTCGCCTTCACGTGGAGCGACGTCGCCGGCGAGCCGCTGCGGCCCGACGGCTCGACCCTGGTGCGCTTCACCCTCGAGGCCGACGGCGCGGCCACGGTGCTGCGCGTGGTCGAGTCCGGGTTCGAGCACCTCGGTGACCCGGTCGCGTCGATGGAGAGCAACCGCGGCGGCTGGACCAGCGAGCTCGACGAGCTCGCGGCCTTCCTCGACGCGCAGCCCGCGTCGTGAGCACGACGACCCTCACGCCCGTGTTCGCCGCGCTGGCCGACGACACGCGGTGGGCGATCCTCCAGGAGCTCGGCAGCGCGGAGCTGTCCGCCTCCGCGCTGGCCGATCGCCTGCCGGTGACCCGGCAGGCGATCACCAAGCACCTGGCGGTCCTGGCCGAGTGCGGCCTCGTCGAGTCGTACCGGGCGGGTCGCGAGGTGCGGCACCGCGCCGTCGGCTCACGGCTGACGGAGACGGCCCGGGCGCTCGAGGCCATCGGCACCGAGTGGGACCGCCGTCTCGCCGCGATCCGTCGCATCGCCGAGGCGCCGTAACCGGCTGCCCACCCGCCGAACCACCCCGCCTCCCCACCCCGCAGGGCACCTGACGTGCACGCTTGCACGTCCGGTGCCCTGCGGCGTACTCTCCGTGTAATCGGTTCCATGGAATCGGTTACATGCAGGACCGACCAGACCACTGACGTTCCGTTCCAGCGAGGAGGCTGCGATGCAGTCGGTGACCATCCGCGACGTCGCGGCGCGAGCCGGGGTGTCCGTCGCGACCGCGTCCCGCGTCCTGTCCGGCCACCCCGCCACCTCGCCCGACTCGCGCCGCCGCGTCGACGACGCCGCCCGCGAGCTCGGCTTCCGCCTCAACGCGCAGGCCCGTTCGCTGCGCAAGACCCGGACCAACACGATCGGGGTGCTCGTCTCGGACGTGCGCAACCCGTTCTTCGCGGAGATCGCGCACACGGTCGAGCAGAGCGCGCTCGCCGCCACCATGGCCACGCTCCTGTGCAACGCGAACGAGAGCACGGACCAGCAGGACCTGTGCCTCGACCTGCTCGTCTCCCAGCGCGTCGACGGCATGATCGTCGCGCCGCAGGGCGACGGCAGCGGCAGCCTGCGCGAGATCCTCACCCTGGGGATGCCGGTCGTGTTCGTCGACCGCACGATCGACGGCGTCGACGTCCCGAGCGTCACCTCGGACAACCGGACCGGGATCGCCGACGCCGCCCGTCACCTCGCCGAGCTCGGCCATCGCCGCATCGGGTACGTCGCCGGCCCGCAGGAGACGTCGACCGGCCGCGAGCGCCTGCTCGCCTACCGCGACGCCGTCGCCGAGCACGGCTTCGACACCGACCCGCGCCTCGTCCACCAGGGCGACTTCCAGGTGGCCAGCGGTGTCGAGGGCGCGGAGCTCCTCCTCGGCCTGGACGAGCCGCCGACGGCGATCCTCGCGGCCGACAGCCTCATGACGTTCGGCGTCCTGCAGGTCTGCCGGGACCGCGGGGTGCAGATCGGCTCGGAGCTCTCGCTCGTCGGCTACGACGACATCGACACGTTCCGCCTGGTGAGCCCCGCGCTCACCGTGATCGCGCACGACCCGGCCCGGATGGGGGCGCTCGCGGTGGAGATGATCCGCGACGTGCTGGCCGGTGAGCCCGTCACCTCGGCCGTGCTGCCCACGACGCTCGTCGTGCGCGGCTCGACCGGCGCCCCCGACCTGCGGAGGACCGCATGACCGCCAGCCCGAGCAGCGCGCCGCTGCTCACCCTCGAGAACGTCTCGAAGTCGTTCGGCCCCGTCCGGGTCATCGACGACGTCACCGTGCACGTGCGGCCCGGGCACGTCCAGGTCCTCCTGGGCGAGAACGGTGCCGGGAAGTCCACGCTCATCAAGATGATGTCGGGCATCTACCAGCCCGACGCGGGTCGCATCCTCGTCGACGGGGAGCCTGTCGTGCTCGACGGCGTGCGCGCCGCCGAGTCCCACGGGATCGCGACGATCCACTAGGAGCTCAACCTCGTGCCGACGATGTCGGTCGCGGAGAACGTGCTCATGGGCCGGCTCCCCTCGCGCGGCGGCCTGCTCGACAAGCGCACGATGCGTGCCACGGCGCGCCGTGCGCTCGACCGCATCGGCCTCGACGTGGACGTGGACCAGCCGGTCGGCGAGCTGGGCGTGGCCCGTCAGCAGCTCGTGGAGATCGCGAA
Source organism: Oerskovia flava (assembly GCF_026163685.1). Lineage (GTDB taxonomy): Bacteria > Actinomycetota > Actinomycetes > Actinomycetales > Cellulomonadaceae > Oerskovia_A > Oerskovia_A flava. The sequence continues at coordinate 13,362 of NZ_JAOXSR010000003.1, read as the reverse complement.
GGCGCTGAGCCTGGACGCCCGGATGCTCATCCTCGACGAGCCGACGGCGGCGCTCACCCACGGTGAGATCGACGCCCTGTTCGCGGTGGTCCAGGACCTGCGGGCCGACGGCGTGGGCATGGTCTTCATCAGCCACCACCTGGAGGAGATCACCCGGATCGGCGACGACGTGAGCGTGCTGCGCGACGGGTCGCTCGTCGCCGAGGTCCCCGCGTCGACCGACGAGGACGAGCTCGTGCGGCTCATGGTGGGTCGCGACATCGCCGACCACCACCCGCGCCGCCGCGAGTACGCGGGCCCGGCCGACGTCCTGCTCGACGTGCAGCACCTGACCCGTCACGGGGTCGTCGACGACATCAGCTTCCAGGTGCGGGCCGGTGAGGTCGTCGGCATCGCCGGTCTCGTCGGGGCCGGGCGCACCGAGCTGCTGCGGGCCGTCGCGGGCGCCGACCCGTACGACTCCGGCACGGTCACGGTCCGCGGTGGCACGCTTCCCGCGAAGGACGTGGGCCGGGCCATCGCCGCCGGCCTCGGGCACGTGCCCGAGGACCGCAAGACCCAGGGCCTCGTGCTCGGGGCGTCGGTCAACGAGAACATCGGCTACGCGACCCTGCGCTCGACCGCCCGCTCGGGACTTGTCGACCGCTCGGGCCAGCGCCGCCGCGCGCAGGACGTCGCCGACCGGCTGCGCATCCGCATGCGGGACATCGACCAGACCGCGCGCGACCTGTCCGGCGGCAACCAGCAGAAGATCGTCTTCGCCCGCTGGGTGCTCGCCGGGTCGCAGGTCCTGCTCCTCGACGAACCCACGCGCGGCGTCGACGTCGGCGCGCGCGTCGAGATCTACGAGTTCATCAACGCGATCACGGCCGACGGCGGCGCGGTCGTCATGGTCTCGAGCGACCTCCCCGAGGTCCTCGGGATGAGCGATCGCGTCCTCGTCATGAGCGGCGGGCACCTCGCCGGCGAGCTCTCGGCCGAGGACGCCACCCAGGACCGCGTGATGGCCCTGGCTGTCCGGGACGTCGACCGCGACGCCGAGGATCACACCGAAGGAACGAGCCCATGACCACACCGACCACCTCGACCACGTCCCCGACCTCGTCGTCGCGGCTGCGGACCACGGCCGGCGCGTTCCTCGCGAACAACGGCGCCCTCGTGGGACTCGTCCTGCTGTGCCTGGCGCTGTTCATCGCGACCCCGAACTTCCTCACCGGGCCGAACCTGCTCAACATCGGCATCCAGGCGTCCACGATCGCGGTCCTCGCGTTCGGCATGACGTTCGTGATCGTCGCCGGCGGGATCGACCTGTCGGTCGGGTCCGTCGCGGCGTTCAGCGCGATGGCGTCCGCCTGGGTGTACTCGTCCGCCGGGATGCCCGGCTGGACGTCCCTCGTGGCCGGGCTCGCGACCGGTGCGGCGCTCGGTTCGATCAGCGGCATCGCCATCGCGTTCGGCCGGCTGCCGTCCTTCATCGCGACCCTCGCGATGCTCAGCGTCGCCCGCGGCCTCACGCTCGTCGTGTCCGACGGGCGCCCGATCGCCACGTCGCCCGAGGTGTCGTTCCTGGGCGGCACGGTCGCCGGGATCCCCGTGCCGATCCTCGTGCTCGCCGCCGCCGGGCTCGTCGCCGCGTTCATCCTCAACCGCACCGTCGTCGGCCGCTCCATGTACGCGGTCGGGGGCAACGCCGAGGCGGCACGCCTCTCCGGCATCCCGGTCAAGCGCGTCCTCGTGACCGTCTTCGCGCTCGCCGGCCTCTACGCCGCGCTCGCGGGCATGCTGCTCGCCGGGCGGCTCAACTCCGCCCAGCCCCAGGCCGCGGCGGGCTACGAGCTCGACGCGATCGCCGCCGTCGTCATCGGTGGCGCGTCGCTCGCCGGTGGTGTGGGGCGCGTGTCCGGGACGCTCGTCGGCGCGCTCATCCTCGCCGTCATCCGCAACGGGCTCAACCTCCTCAACGTCTCGTCGTTCTGGCAGCAGGTCGTCATCGGGCTCGTCATCGCGATCGCCGTCGGCATCGACGTCCTGCGCCGCAAGAACACCCGCCACTAGCCACCCGCACGACCACCCCCCTCACCCCCGACCCCCACCCGCCTGACCCCCAGGCATCACGGGCCACCCGGCCCACGACGAAGGAGCGAACGATGAAGTTCTCCCAGCGAGGACGGCTCACCACCGCCATCACGATCAGCGCCGTGCTGGTCGCCACCACCGCCGCGTGCGGCCGCGACGGCGGCGCCGCCGAGGGCGGCGACGACGCAGCCGCCGGGCAGAGCGTGACCATCGCGCTGTCGACGCTGAACAACCCGTTCTTCGTCGACGTCCGCGACGGCGCGCAGGAGGCCGCCGACGAGCTCGGCATCGACCTCGAGGTCGTCGACGCGCAGAACGACAGCACCACCCAGGCGAACCAGATCGCCAACGCCGTCACCGGCGGCGCGGACGGCGTCATCGTCAACCCCGTCGACTCCGACGCCGCGGGTGCCGCCGTGCAGCCCGCCCTCGGCGCCGACCTGCCCGTCGTCGGCGTGGACCGCGCCGTCAACGGCGCCGAGATCACGTCCCTCGTCTCGAGCGACAACGTCGCCGGCGGACGCCAGGCCGCCGAGGCGCTCGCCGCGGCGATCGGCGAGGAGGGCACGGTCATCGTCCTGCAGGGCGTCGCCGGGACCTCCGCGAGCCGCGACCGCGGCCAGGGCTTCGCCGAGGGCATCGCGGAGTTCCCGGACATCGAGGTCGTCGCGACCCAGACCGCGAACTTCGACCGTGCGCAGGCGCTCGACGTCGCGACGAACCTCCTGCAGTCCCACGCGGACACCGTCGGGATCTTCGCCGAGAACGACGAGATGGCGCTCGGCGCCATCCAGGCCCTCGGCGACCGCGCCGGCGACGACGTCATGGTCGTCGGGTTCGACGGCACCGACGACGGCCTCGCCGCGGTGGAGTCCGGGACGCTCGTGGCGACCATCGCCCAGCAGCCCACCGAGCTCGGTCGCCAGGCCGTCGAGGTCATGGCCCAGGTCCTGGCCGGCGAAGCCGTCGACTCCGAGATCCCCGTGCCCGTGCAGACCGTGACCACCGAGAACGTCGGAGACTTCCTGCAGTGACCACTCCCACCCCCTCCTCCCCGCCGCACGACGGCCCGCCCGCCCGCGTGGTCGTCGTCGGGTCGACGAACGCCGACCTCCTCGCCCGTGTCGCCGCGCACCCCGCGCCGGGCGAGACGGTCCTCGGCGAGAGCATGGACGTCCTGCCCGGCGGCAAGGGCGCCAACCAGGCCGTCGCCGCGGCGCGGCTCGGCTCGCCGACCGCGCTGGTCGGGGCCGTCGGCGACGACGCGTTCGCCGAGCCCGCCCTGGCGGGCCTGCGGGAGGCGGGGGTGGACCTGTCGGCGCTCGCCGTGCGCAGCGGGACGACGGGCATCGCGCTCGTGACCGTCGCGGCCGACGGCGAGAACTCGATCGTCGTCATCCCCGGCGTCAACGCCACGGTGGACGCCGACGCCGTCCGGGCGCACCACGACGTCGTCGCCCACGCGGCGGTCGTGGTGCTGCAGGGCGAGATCCCGCGCAGCGGGATCGAGCAGGCGGCGCGCGCGACCCGCGGCCGGCTCGTCGTGAACCTCGCCCCCGTCATCGACGTCGACCCCGACGTGCTGCTCGCCGCGGACCCGCTCGTGGTCAACGAGCACGAGGCCGCGCTCGTCGCGCGGGCGCTCGGCGCGTCGGACGGTGCGCCGGACGGTGCCGGCACGGACGAGGCGGTCGTCACCGCGCTCCTCGCCCGCGGGGTGCGGTCGGTCGTCATGACGCTCGGACCGCGGGGGGCGCTCGTCGGCGCGCGGGACCTCCTGGTCCCGGTGCCGTCCCCGCGCGTGGACGCCGTGGACACGACCGGGGCCGGCGACGCGTTCGTCGGCGCGCTCGCGCACGGACTCGCCGCCGGTGACGACCTCGTGACGGCGGCACGGTTCGCGGCGCGCGTGGGCGCGTTCGCGGTGCGGTCGGTCGGGGCGCAGTCGTCCTACCCGGGTCGCGCGGACGAGCTGCCCGAGGTCACCGCGTGAGGCGCACCGGTGTCCTCAACCCCGCCCTCGCCGAAGGGCTGGCCCGCCTCGGCCACGGGCACCTCGTCGTCGTCGCCGACTGCGGGCTGCCGCTGCCGCGGTCGGCGACGGTCGTCGACCTGGCGCTCGTGCACGGCGTTCCCGGGTTCACCCAGGTCCTCGACGCGGTTCTCGGCGAGATCGTCGTCGAGGGCAGCCTGGCCGCCACGGAGAGCACCGGCACGGTGGTGAGCACCTGGCTCGGCGAGCGTGGCCTCGCCCCGGAGCTCGTGCCGCACGAGACGCTGAAAAAAGTGCTCGACGCCGCGGCGCTCGTGGTCCGCACCGGCGAGGCGACACCGTTCGCCAACGTCGTGCTGCGCTGCGGCGTGCCGTTCTGACACCTCGGCCGGCGACAGCCGGGAGTCAGGTGCGGTCAGGCCCGCACGCTCAGCGCGCTGGCGCCGCTCGGTAGTCTCCGCACCTCGATGCGCTCGGCGATCGACTGCTTGAGCGCCTCCACGTGCGACACGACGCCCACGACACGGCCCCCGGCCCGGAGCTTGCCGAGCTCACCGAGGACGGCATCGAGCGTCTCGGGGTCGAGCGTCCCGAAGCCCTCGTCGACGAACAGCGTCCCGAGCTCCACTCCCCCGGCCTCGGCGGTCACCACGTCGGCGAGGCCGAGCGCGAGGCACAGCGAGACGTAGAAGGTCTCCCCGCCGGAGAGGGTGCGTGGGTCCCGCGCCGCCTCCGTGCGGTGGTCGACGACCTTCATCGCGAGCCCGGTGCGGCGTGTGCGCACGTCCTCGCGCTCGTCGCTGCGCACCAGCTCGTAGCGGCCCCCGGACATCTCGAGCAGCCGGGCGTTCGCGGCGGCGACGACGTCCTCGAAGCGTCGTACGAGGACGAACGTCGCGAGCGACAGCGCCTTGGTGTTGTCCCCGCCCGCACCCGAGGTGAGCGCGGCCATCCGCGCCACCGGCGCAGCCTGCGCACGGGCCGACTCCCACGCCGTGAGGTGTCGCTCGATGCCCGTGCACGCCTCGGCGGCCGAGGCCGCGCGACGGCTCGCGTACTCGTGCTGGCGCGCGAGGCCGGTAGCCTCCGCCTCGGCCTGCCGGACCGTCGCCCGCGCGGCCGGGACGTCGGCGAGGACGTCCTCGGCGAGGTCGGCGACCTGCGGCTCGGCGAGCCCGGACTCGACGCGCGCGACCGCGGCCTCGTGCTGGGCGATCCTGCGTTCCAGCTCCGTGACCTCGTGCCCGGCGAGGCGTGCGGCCCGGGCGGCGGCGACGTCCTCGAAGCCGTTCTCCCGGGTCACCCGCACGAGCTCGGCCTGCCGGTCCGCCACCGAACGGGTCGCGGCCCGCACGTCGTGCTCGGCCTCGAGGAGCGCGTCGATCGACCGGGCGCGGTCGCGCAGGGCGCCCTCGAGCACGGCGACGGGGTTGGCGGGCGAGCCCTCGTCGGCGAGCACGTCCGGGAGCTCGGTCTCCTCGAGCAGCGGGCCTGCGGCCTCGATCTCGTGGGTGATCTCCTCCCGGCGGCGGGCGACCTGCTCGGCGAGCGACCCCAGCCGTGCGTCGAGGGACGCCACGTGCTCGGCCAGCTCGGCGGCACGGGTGGTGAGCGCGGCCGTCTCGAGGTCGTGGTCCGCGAGGAGGGCCGCCGCCGCCCGGCGCTCGGTCGCCGCCTGCTGTGCGGCGGCGACGGCGCCGCGCGCCTGGGCGACGCGCTCGGCCGCGGCCGCGGAGTCGACCCCGCCGGCCGCGCGCCGGTGGGCCTCGAGCCGCTCGGTCAGCGTGTGGACGGCCGCGCCCGCGACCTGCAGCGCCTCCTCCGCCGCGGCGCGGACGTGCTCGGCCGCCTCGACGTCCTCGCTGCTCACGTGGTCCGGTGTGACCACGGCCGGGGCGGGGTGGTCGGCGGAGCCGCAGACGGGGCACGGGTCGCCGTCGACCAGGCCCGTCGCGATCTCTCCGGCGATGCCGTTGATGCGCGCCGTCCGCACGGCGCGCTCGGTGTCGACCGCCGTCGTCGCGGCGCGGGCGGCGGCGTCACGGCGTGCGCGCGCCTCCGTGAGCTCGACGAGCGTGGAGTCGACGTGCCGCGCGGCGGTGAGCACGGCCTCGGCCGAGAGCACACGCTCCTGGTGCAGCGGCAGCTCACCGGCGACCTGGGTGAGCTCGGCGATCCGTGCGTCGAGCGCCGTGCGAGCGGCCGGCCGCTCGGCCAGGTCGGCGGCGAGGCGCGCCCGTTCCTCCTGGTCGCGGGCGAGGTCCTTGCGCGCGTCGACGAGCTCGCGCTCCTGCGCGGGCAGCTCCGCACCGATCGGCCGCAGCCGCTCGAGGCGCACGGTGGCTGCCGCCACGTCGGACCGGATCGCCTCGAGCGCGCTGACGTCGCTGTCCGCGAGCCGCTCCGGGACGCCCGTGCGGGCGAGCAACCGGGCCTCCTGCGCGGCGGCCAGCTCTCGCTCCGCGGCGCGCACCCCGTCGAGCGCCGGTCCGACGACGGTGGCTCGGCGCGCGGCGTCCAGCCGCACGACGTCGGCGTTCACCTCGGGTGCGCGCCCCACCAGCACCGCCTGCTCGGCGCGGAGCGCGGTGCGGCGGGACGTCGCGGACTCGAGCTCTCGGGCGGCGTCGAGGTCGGCGCGCGCCGCGACGAGCACGGCGTTCGCGGCGAGCTCGCGCGCCGCGAGGTCGCCCGCGGCGGCGGCGAGCTGCCCGACGTGCACGCGGGCGAGGTCCGCTGCGGCCTCGTCGTCGGACGACCGGAGGGCATCGACCGCGTCCGTCGCGAGCCCGGCGGCGCCGCAGAAGTGCTCGACCGCTCCGGTCACCGCCGTGCGTGCGGCGCTGACGGACTTCTGCGCCGTGCGCTGCAGGTCGGCGAGCTGCGCCTGCACCCGCTCGTAGACCTCCGTGCCGAAGACCTTCTGCAGGAGGCCGCGGCGCTGCTCGGGGTCGGCCCGCAGGAAGCTCGCGAACTCTCCCTGCGGGAGGACCACCGTCTGGACGAACTGCCGGCGGTCGAGCCCGACCGCCCGCTGGATCTCGGCGCCGGCCTCGTCGAGGCGGGCGGAGACGAGCTCGCCGAGCGGCTCCTCGTCCGTGCCCGGCCGCGGCGGCTCGGGGACGGTCGCGAGCCGCCAGAGCCGGACGCCGGCCTGCTGCGTCGTGGTCCCGGTGCCGCGCTTCTTCGCTCGTCGGAACTCGGGCGTGCGGCGGACCCGGTAGACGCCCGAGCCCGTCTCGAAGACGAGGTCGACGAACGACTCGACGTCGTCCGGCGCGTACGCCGAGCGCAGGCGGTCCTCGCTCGCCGCCTCGGACGCCACCTTGCCGTAGAGCGCGAAGACGACGGCGTCGATGATCGTGGACTTGCCCGCACCGGTCGGGCCTTCGAGGAGGAAGATCCCGGACGCGCCGAGCTCGGCGAAGTCGATCCGGTGCTCGCCGGGGAACGGCCCGATCGCCCGGAGCGTGAGCGAGTGCAGGTGCATCAGGCGCTCCGCTCGCTCGCCACGGCGAGCTCGAGCGCGGAGCGCAGCGCGGCGTCCTCGTCCGGGCTCGGGGGCGCGCCCGTGACGTGGTCGACGAAGTCGCGCGCGACCTCGAGCGGGTCGTGACCCGCGCCGATCAGCGCGATGGTCTCGCGCTCGGCGGTGGCGGGCGGGCGGTGCTGGATCTGGAGGGCGTGGGGGAACCGTGCCCGGACGCGGGCGAACAGCTCGGCGGGCCGCGCGGGGTCCGTGACGACGACCCGCGACCAGTCCTCGACGTGCGGCTCACCGGCGGCGCCGAGCAGGTCCTCGAGGGTCCCGGTGACCTCGGCGAGCCGGCGGGGGACGGGCGCCGGGACCAGCTCGACGTGCGGCGGCGCGGCGCCCGGGGTGCGCGCGGCGAGGTCGACCAGGACCGTCGACTTCTTCTGGTGCATCTCGGAGAAGGAGTACGCGAGGGGCGACCCGGAGTACCGCGCGACCGGCGGGTGGTCCGCGGGGACCGTGACGACCTGGGGGCCGTGCAGGTGGCCGAGCGCGACGTAGTCGAGGCCCCACCCGCCGAAGACTCCTGCGGGGACGGAATCGACACCACCGACCCGGATGTCGCGCTCCGACTCCGACGCCTGCCCGCCGACGACGAACGCGTGCGCCATCACGACGGCCGGCGCGCTCGTCCCCGCGTCGCGGCGGCGGGCGAGGTCCGCACCGACCCGCCGCATCGCGGCCGCCGTGACCGCCTCGTGCGAGCGGGCGAGCGGCGTCACCTCCTCGTCGGGACCCGTCCTGTCCGCGAGCTCGCGGCGCACCGCGTCCGGGTCGAGGTACGGCAGGGGGTAGACGAGGACCGGACCCCCGCCCCGGGCGGGGTCGAGGAGGACGGGCGCACCGACGTCGGGCACCGAGGCCCGCACGTGCACACCCGGACGCATGATGCCCGCACCGAAGCCGAGGCGGACGGCGGAGTCGTGGTTGCCGGGCGTCATGACGACCGCGGCGTGCTCGGCGAGGCGCGAGATCGCGTCGGACAGCAGCGAGACGGCGTCCACCGGCGGGATCGCGCGGTCGTAGACGTCACCTGCGACGAGCACCGCGTCGACGCCCTCGGTGCGGGTCAGCTCGACGAGGTGGTCGACGTACGCGGCCTGGTGCTCGATGAGGTCGACACCGTGGAGCGTGCGCCCCAGGTGCCAGTCCGACGTGTGCAGGATCCTCATGGCCGCGACCGTACCGCGGCCTACCCACAGGTCCGGCGGGCGACCCGCCGGGAGTCGGGGCCGCTCGTCCGGACCGCTCGTCCGGACCGCTCAGCCGGCGCTGACCGTGCGTGGTGTGGTCACCGACGCCCCGGAGGTGATCGTCGGGGACGACGAGCGCACGACCGGGATCTGACCGCCGATCCCGATCATCTCGAGCAGCTCCTCGACGGCGGGCGGCGGGTCCCGCAGCTCGACCGGGAAGCCCTCCTCGCGTCCCACCATGTACAGCTGGAGGACGAACGCGATGCCGGACGAGTCGACGAAGTCGACGCCGGCGACGTCGACCGTGATCGGACCGGGGCGCTCGATCACGCGGGCCATCGTCTCGCTCGCGCGCGTCCTCAGCGCGGCGTCGATGTCCCCCCACAGCGTGACGACCGCACCAGACTCCGTCGGCTGGTACGAGATCCCCGAGGTTGCGGGAGCATTGCCTGTCTCAGTGTCAGTGCCGTCCATGCGGTTCCGTGGCTCCATCAGTCGGTAACGAGGTCCTCACGATCCGCCCCGTCGGTGCAACCGTAGTCACTGCGGGTGTGTTCCCGGAAGGCGCCGGGAGCACCTGCGTGAGGTTCTTTCTCACAGCGGCTCGGTCACGTCCGCGACCCGCGCCCCCAGGCTCTCCACGAGCCGTGCGCCGTCGACGGTGACCGCCACCCCGTGCGCTCCGCCGCCGATCGACACGCGATGCTGCGCGCCGCCGCCGACCTCACCACGAGGCACCCCATCCTGCGACACGTCGCCCACGCTCGCGACCACACGGGTGTCCGCGACGACCGGCCAGGCATGGGTCGAGCCGAACGGCGTGATCGCCCCGCGCTCGTAGCCCGTGACCTCGCGGGCGACGTCCTTGTCCGGCATCGACAGGCGCGAGACGCCCAGCAGCGCCCGCAGCTTGGGCCACGAGATCCCCCGGTCGCCCGGCACGAGGACGAACAGGTAGTCGTCCTCGCCCCGGCGGACCACGAGCGTCTTGACGATGTCGCCCGGCGCCACGCCGCGCGCGGCAGCAGCCTCCTCGAGAGACCTGACCGGTCCGTGCCGCGTCACCGTGAACTCGATGCCCGAGGACTCCAGCGCCGCGCGTGCGCGCTCTTCGCTCATGGCGACGAGACTACGGCGCGACGCGCCGGGGGTCACGGGTTCTCGGCGCCCTGCTCCTCGGCCTGCTCGTCGAGCCCGGTGTCGGGCTCGAGCCCGCTGTCGAACTCGGTGACCGTCGTGCGCCAGTACTCCGCGCCGTCGCGGGTGCGGGTGACGAGCCCGGCGTCGACCAGGGCGCGGCGCAGCCCGACCGGGTCGGCCGTGCGCCGGTGCAACCGGTCGGTGAGCGCGCGCTCGCTGACGGGTTCGTGCAGCGCCAGCACCTGGGCGGCGAGGTAGCGCACGACCTCCTCCCGGTCCCGCCGGCGCCGCGGCATCCCCTGGAGCCGTCCGTCCGTGAGGAAGCGCTCCGGACCTGTGGGCGGCTCCGGCTCGGCCGACGCGGCCGCCGTGAGGAGCTCCCGGAACCGCCCGGGCTCCGCTCGCAGGGTCTCGTCCTGCACGGACACGAGCCCCGCGGCGCGCAAGGTGCTCAACCGGCGGCGGTCGTCCGTGGTCAGTCCGTCCGCGGTGAGCGGGTCCGGGCCACCGTCGACGATCCGCGCGAACAGCCTCAGCCGGTCCTCGTCCGCCAGCGCGGCCACGACCTGCCGCCACTCGTTGCTCATGGCACGAGCGTAGGACGGGTGGGGCCCGGCCGTCGTCGGACGACCGGGCCCCACCTGTCACGTGCCCCGAGGTTCAGGCGCAGCTCGTCCCCTCGTAGGCGGCCTCGACCCCCCGGGGTGCACCCTCGGTGAGGGAGCCGACGGCGCTGGCCACCCCCGCGTCGACGTCGACGGCGCGGGTCGCGAACGACTGGTAGGCGGAGCGGCCCGGTGCGACCGCGGTGACCGACCGCTCGCCGTACGGCGAGCTGAGCACGACGTCGACCGGCTCGTCCCCGGTGTTGCGTGCCGTCAGCGCCAGGTAGGCCTTGCCCGCGGTGCAGCGCACGGTCGCGGCGACCGCCAGGTCGACGGCGGAGGCCGCGTCGAGCGCGACGGTCTCCCCCTCGTGCTCGACCACCGTGACGTCCGTGCCCGAGGTCGACGTCCACGTCGTCACCGGGGTGAACGACCCGCGGTCGAGGTCGGCCTGCGTGACCTCGTGGTAGGCGAACGTGCAGGTGTACGACGCCTCCGCCGCGAGGTTCCGCCAGCGGCAGTTCGGCGCGCCCTGCGCCGGGTCGAGGCCGGCGAGGTTGCCCGTGGGCACGACGGTCGTCACGGCCGTCGAGAGGTTCCGCACGGTGTAGGTGAAGCGCAGCACGTCGCCCACGGCGTAGGTGTCCTGCGTCTCGGCCGCCTCGCCGCCGGTGACCACGATGTTGCCCGGCGCCCCGAAGTACACGCTCTGCCCGGTGTGCTCGACCGTCGTCACGTCGGTGCCCGAGGTCGAGGTCCACGTGGTCTGCGGGGTGAAGTGCCCCGCGTCGAGGTCGGCCTGCGTGAGCGTGCGGCGGGCCGACGTGCACGTGTACGAGCCGCGGGCCGGGAGGTTGCGGTACCGGCAGTTCGGTGCGCCCGACACCGGGTCGAAGCGCTCGAGGTTCCCCGTCGGGGAGACCGTCGTGACGGCGTCCGACAGGTTGGTGACCGTGTAGCTGTAGGTGACGACGTCGCCGACCTCGTAGGCGTCCGACTGCGGGTTCGTCACCGTCCCACCGGTGACCTCGATCTCGCCGGGCGTCACGGTCGGCGGCGTGAGCAGCCAGTCGAGGTCGAGCTTGGCGAAGCGGATGCCCCCGTTGCCGCTGTTCGGCTCGTAGAGCAGGCCGACCGTGCCGTCGGGCAGCGTCGCGAGCGTCGAGTACGCCATCCCGCCCGGCTGGAACACGCGCGAGACGGACCACGTGTCGCCGTCGTCGTCGCTGTAGCGGATCACACCGTTGCTGCGCGACGTCGTCGAGCCCGCGTTCGAGAAGAGCAGCACCTTGGCCTCGTCGGACCCCTGCGGGGCGTTGGGGTAGGCGCGCACGATCGACGCGTTGTTCGTCGGGTCGGGCAGCTCCGTGTCGATCGTCACCGGGCCGTAGGTGAGGCCGCCGTCGGTCGAGTACGCGATCTTGCGGTACTTGGAGCCCGCGGAGTCGCGGGAGTTGAGCATGACACGACCGTCGGACAGCTCGACGGTCTTGTTCTCGTCCATGCCCGTCCCCACGGGCGCGCCGACCTCCCACGTCGCGCCGTGGTCGTCGGAGTACACGGAGACGGCCTGGAACTGTCCGGCCGCGTTGATGATCGTGTACTGCTGCAGGAGCCGTCCGGCGTGCTCGCCGTACTTGAGCTGGATGCCCTGCCCGGACGCCGCGAAGCGCGAGCGCCAGCCGAGGTCGCCCGTGACGTCAGCGGTGATGGTGCGGTGCGTCCAGGTGCGGCCGTCGTCGTCGGACTGCGCGACGTTCGCGTGGATCACGTTCCGCGCGGCCGGGTCGACGCCGGGCTGAGAGCTGCCGAAGCCGGCGTCGAAGGACTTGACGTGGAAGTTGAAGATCGTGCCGGTCTCGCGGTCGACGATGTAGCTCGGGTCGGAGTAGCCCTCGATCGGGGCCGTGGTCTTCCCGGCGGCGACGACCTCCTGCGGCTCCCACGTGACGCCGTCGTCGGTGGAGCGCCGCTGGAGGATCGAGTTCGGGCCGGGCGAGTCGGCGGCGGTGGGCCGGCCGTCGTAGGACGCGAGGACGTCGCCGCTGTTGGTGACGGTGAGCGCCGGGATGCGGTAGTTCGGGAAGCCGCCCTGGCCGTTGGTCGCGAGCTGCTGCTCGGTGTAGGTGCCCGCGCCACCCGTCGCCGGGGCGGCGTCGTAGTCGGGGGCGGGGGTCTCGTGGTGCGCGGCCGCGGTCGTCGCGGGGACGACGGCGGCGCTCACCCCGAGCGTGAGGGCGGTGGCGACGGCCAGCGCACGGCGGGCTGGTCTGCGGAGGTGTCCGATCATGCCGTTCCTTCCGGTCGGTGCACGGCTCGGCGCGGGCCGGACGGCCCCTGAGGGAACGGATCGTGGCGACGCTGCCGAGTCCTGCTGGAGAGATGATGTCAGATGTCTGACGTCCAGAAGGTATCGCGGTCCCCCGGCCGGGTCAAGAGATGCGTGGAGGTCTAGAGCCCCTGCCAGCCGGGCTTGGACAGGTACGTCTGGCGGTAGTACCCCGCGAGCTGCAACCGCGACGCCGCAGCGTCGTCGACCAGCACCGTCGCGTGCGGATGCATCTGCATGATCGTCGCCGGCCACAACGCGCTCACCGGACCCTCCACCAGCTGGTGCACCGCCTCCGCCTTGCCCTTGCCCGTGGCCAGCAGCACCAGGTGCCCCGCCGACATGATCGTCGCCAACCCCTGCGTCAGACAGTGCTGCGGCACCTGCTCGATGTCATCGTCGAAGAACCGCGCGTTGTCCTCACGCGTCTGCGCCGTCAACGTCTTGATCCGCGTCCGCGACGCCAACGACGACCCCGGCTCGTTGAA
>NZ_JAOXSR010000022.1 GCF_026163685.1 Oerskovia flava | reverse complement strand
CGAACAGGCGGTTTCTCGGCACGATGTCGTGTGGGTGCCGGGAAACCGCCTGTTCGGCGGGGTGCTAGGGGACGATGAGGCCCGGGGTCTGGGTGCGGGCGCGGGTGAGGCGTGCGTCGGCGTCGGCCCAGTTGACGATGTTCCACCAGGCGGTGACGTAGTCGGCGCGGACGTTCTGGTAGTCGAGGTAGTAGGCGTGCTCCCAGACGTCGAGCAGGACGATGGGGACCAGGCCGAGGGGGATGTTGCCCTGCTGGTCGTAGAGCTGGACGATGATGAGCTTCTGGCCGACGGTGTCGTAGGCGAGGATGGCCCAGCCGGAGCCCTGGACGCCGGCGGCGACCGCGGCGAAGTGGGCCTTGAACTTGGCGAAGGAGCCGAAGTCCTGGTCGATGGCGGTCGCGATGTCGCCGGTGGGTTCGCCGCCGCCCTCGGGGGAGAGGTTGGTCCAGAACGCGGAGTGGTTGATGTGGCCGCCGAGGTTGAACGCGAGGTTCTTCTCGTGGAGGTTGACGGCGGCGAGGTCGCCGGAGTCGCGGGCCTCGGCGAGCTTGTCCAGGGCGGTGTTCGCGCCGGTGACGTAGGCCTGGTGGTGCTTGGAGTGGTGCAGCTCCATGATGCGCCCGGAGATGTGGGGCTCGAGTGCTCCGTAGTCGAACGTCAGGTCGGGAAGCGAGTAGACAGCCAT
>NZ_JAOXSR010000021.1 GCF_026163685.1 Oerskovia flava | reverse complement strand
GCTGCTGATGCGGTGGAGTCGTTGGTGCGGTCGAAGCCGGATGCGGTGCTGGGTCTGGCGACGGGGTCGAGCCCGTTGCGGGTGTATGACGAGCTGGTGCGTCGGCATCGGGAGTCGGGGTTGTCGTTCGCGCGGGCGCGGGCTTTTATGTTGGACGAGTACGTGGGGTTGGCGGCGGGTCATCCGCAGCGGTATCGCAACGTGATCGAGGAGGAGTTCGCGGGGCGGGTGGACTTCGCGGCGGGTGCGGTGCAGGGTCCGGACGGGAACGCGGTGGATCTGCCGGGTGCGTGCGCGGCGTACGAGGCGGCGATCGTGGGTGCGGGTGGTGTGGATCTGCAGCTGTTGGGGATCGGTACGGACGGGCACATCGCGTTCAACGAGCCGGGGTCGTCGTTGGCGTCGCGGACGCGGATCAAGACGTTGACGGCGCAGACGCGTGAGGACAACGCGCGGTTCTTCGACGATGACATCGAGCAGGTGCCGCAGCACTGTCTGACGCAGGGGTTGGCGACGATCATGTCGGCGGGGCACCTGGTGCTGCTGGCCACGGGCAAGGGCAAGGCGGAGGCGGTGCACCAGCTGGTGGAGGGTCCGGTGAGCGCGTTGTGGCCGGCGACGATCATGCAGATGCATCCGCACGCGACGGTGCTGGTCGACGACGCTGCGGCGTCGCGGTTGCAGCTCGCGGGGTACTACCGCCAGACGTACCTGTCCAAGCCCG
>NZ_JAOXSR010000020.1:239-1260 GCF_026163685.1 Oerskovia flava | reverse complement strand
CGTCGTGGGTGACGGCTGGCTCGCCGGCATGCTCGCCGCGCTGCGTCGTGCAGAGTTCGTCACCGGCAGCTGGGAGGGCGACCGGCTCAACAGCACCCACCGCGCCTCCGTCACGTGGACCACCAACCCGATCGTGACGAAGCCCTTCCTGCCGTGGTTGCCCGCGACCGGTGCGGGCACGATGGGCATCGACCGCCAGGTCTTCGTCGATCTGGGCGGGTTCGAGGAATCCCTGGCCACCGGCGAGGACGTCGACCTGTCGTGGCGGGTGCAGCTCGCCGGTCACCGGCTCGAGTACCACCCCGAGATCATCCTGCACGTGCGCAAGCGCGACGGGCTGCGCGCGATCTACCGCCAGGCCTACGCCTACGGCGCGGGAGACAAGCTCCTCCGGCACCGCTACGCCGACGTCATCACCGCCTACCGGCGCGCTGCCGCGGAGGACGCCGGGGCAGGGTCGGTGGAGCCCGATGCGGCCCCGTCCGAGCAGGGCACCCCTGGTCGGCAGGCACCCGGCCGGTGGTCCGAGGGCCGACGCCGCCTGCTGCGGTTGCTGCGGGCAGTCCGCAACAAGCTCGGCCGGGGACGCGCGGGACTCGCGGACACGGTCTGGCGCCTCGGCGAACGAGCGGGCCACAAGAACGGCCAGGTCGACCCGCACGCTCCCCGCGTACCCGTACCGTGCGACCTG
This sequence comes from Oerskovia flava, assembly GCF_026163685.1. Taxonomy (GTDB): domain Bacteria; phylum Actinomycetota; class Actinomycetes; order Actinomycetales; family Cellulomonadaceae; genus Oerskovia_A; species Oerskovia_A flava. Next base: position 569 of record NZ_JAOXSR010000020.1, on the reverse strand, counting down.
CCACGACCTGACTGACGGACGGCGTCTCCCAGACGGTCGCGCTCCCCGCTGTCAGCCGGTGGGTGAGTCGTCGACGGGCAGCACGGCAGGAGTCGGCACCCGGGTGATCCTGCGGGGCAGGCGTGAGAGTCGGTACCCCGTCACGTAGCCGATGCGCTGGACACGATCGGCGAGGTCTCGCCGACCTCGCACACGGAGAACCTTGGCGATCTTGCCTCGAACGAGGGAGAGCCGTCGGACCGCACGTCCGCCGATCTGCTGCGGCGGCTCGGGCGCCGGCACCAGGCCCGCGGGAGGGCCGTGCTCGGCAGACCTGCGCTCGGCGTGCTC
>NZ_JAOXSR010000020.1:0-229 GCF_026163685.1 Oerskovia flava | reverse complement strand
GCCGTAGGCGTAGGCCTGGCGGTAGATCGCGCGCAGCCCGTCGCGCTTGCGCACGTGCAGGATGATCTCGGGGTGGTACTCGAGCCGGTGACCGGCGAGCTGCACCCGCCACGACAGGTCCGTGTCCTCCCCCGTCGCGAGCGCTTCGTCGAAGCCCGACGCGTCGAGGAACACGTTCCGGTGGATGCCCATCGTGCCCGCCCCGGTCGCGGGCAGCCACGGCAGGAAG
>NZ_JAOXSR010000002.1:406294-488129 GCF_026163685.1 Oerskovia flava | reverse complement strand
CGGTGTTCGCGCCGGTGACGTAGGCCTGGTGGTGCTTGGAGTGGTGCAGCTCCATGATGCGCCCGGAGATGTGGGGCTCGAGTGCTCCGTAGTCGAACGTCAGGTCGGGAAGCGAGTAGACAGCCATTGCTGGTAATCCTCCTGGATCGGTTCGCGGCGCCCGGTGGCGCCGCCGTCTCGGTGAACTCTTCGCGTGGTCACCGCGCGATGCGCGGCACACAGGGAGAACGCCGATGACCCGCGCGATTGTTCCGGTTTGTACCGAGAACGATGGCGCGGGTCATCTTCCTACTGTGCAGGATGGTCAGCGGTTCTGCTCGTCCGGTCCAGTCTCGGGGGACACGATGGTGCGTCCGCCGCCGACAGGAGCGCCCGAACCGATCTCCTGGTGCTCAGGAGCGCCGGCCAGGGTGTCGTGCTCGCCGTGGGAGTGCGCGGCGGCGAGCTCTGCCGGGGTGACCGGCTCGACGCGGTCCTCGTAGAAGAACCGAGACAACCGCTGCATGCGGCGGTCCTTCTTGTAGCCCTTGCGGCGCACACCGCGGGCGTCCTGGGCCGGCTCGATCTCGAGGGGACGGTGTGCGTCGTAGTTGACGCGCAGCCAGCGCTCCTGCTCGTCGAGCGGCCGGTGGACCTCGATGTACTCGCCGTGGGCGAAGCGCACGATCCGACCCGTCTCGTGGCCGTGGAGCACGAGCTCACGGTCCTTGCGTTGCAGACCGAGACAGATGCGCTTCGTGATCCAGAAGGCGAACACGGGACCGGCGAAGAACAGGATCCTGAACACCCAGGTGATCGCATTGAGCGACATGCTGAAGTGCGTCGCGATGAGGTCGTTCGACCCCGCCAGCGCCAGGATGATGAAGGCCGTGAGGAACGCGACGCCGAGCCCCGTGCGCACCGGCACGTTGCGCGGACGGTCGAGCACGTGGTGCTCGCGCTTGTCCTTCGTGACGGCCGCCTCGAGGAACGGGTAGACGATGAGGAACGTGAAGAGCAGGCCCGGGATGACGACCGCCGGGATGAGCACGTTCAGCGAGAGCGTGTACCCACCGATCACGTACTCCGTCTGCCCCGGCATGAGTCGCAAGGACCCCTCGAGGAAGAGCATGTACCAGTCGGGTTGTGCTCCGGCACCCACAGGGGAGGGGTCGTACGGTCCGTAGTTCCACACGTTGTTGATCGACATCGTCCCGCCCATCAGGGCCAGGATGCCGAAGACCACGAAGAAGAAGCCGCCTGCCTTCGCGACGTACACGGGGAACAGCGGGAACCCGACGACGTTCTTGTCCGTACGGCCACCACCCGGGTACTGGGTGTGCTTGTGCAGCACGACGAAGAACAGGTGCAGGGCGATCAGAGCGAGGATCAGCGCTGGGACGAGCAGGATGTGCACGGTGAACAGGCGCGGGATGATGTCCTCGCCCGGGAACTCGCCGCCGAAGATGAAGTACGACATGTACGAGCCGATGAGCGGGATCGACTTCACGACACCGTCGGTGATGCGCAGCCCGTTGCCCGAGAGCACGTCGTCCGGCAGGGAGTAGCCGGAGAACCCGGCAGCCAGGCCGAGGATCATCAGGACGATGCCGACGATCCAGTTGACCTCACGCGGCTTGCGGAACGCACCGGTGAAGAACACGCGCATCATGTGCGTGACGATCGCCGCCATGAACAGCAGGGCTGCCCAGTGGTGGATCTGGCGCATGAGGAGCCCGCCGCGCACCTCGAACGAGGTGTGCAACGTCGAGGCGAAGGCCTCGGACATCAGCACGCCGTCCATGGATGCCGGCTGACCGTGATACTCGATGAGCGCCATGCTCGGCACGAAGAACATCGTGAGGAAGACGCCCGAGATGAGCAGCACGACGAACGAGTAGAGCGCGATCTCCCCGAGGAGGAAGGACCAGTGGTCGGGGAAGACCTTGCGCGCGAACTCCTTGACGGCCTTGCCGACTCCGGTGCGCTGATCCAGGTAGTCCGCGGTTCCCGCGGCAGCCTTTGCCGTTGTGCTCACTTGAGACGCTCCCAGTAGCTCGGGCCGACCGGCTCGTCGAAGTCGTCCTGAGCGATCAGGTACCCCTCGTCGTCGACCGTGATCGGCAGCTGCGGAAGGGGCCGCTTCGCGGGCCCGAAGACGACCTTCGCGCCGTCCGCCACGTCGAACGTCGACTGGTGGCACGGGCACAGGAGGTGGTGGGTCTGCTGCTCGTAGAGCGCCACGGGGCACCCGACGTGCGTGCAGATCTTGGAGTAGGCGACGATGCCGTCGTAGGACCAGCCCACGCGGTCCTCGGCTTCCTTGAGCTCGCGCGGGTCGAGCCGGACGAGCAGGACGACGGCCTTGGCCTTCTCGGTGATCCAGGCGTGCGACAGGCGCTCTTCCTCGGACACGTCCGGGATGACGTGCACGGCGGAGCCGATGGTCACGTCGGCGGCCTTGATGGGCCGGCCGGACGGGTCGATGGCGAGGCGCATGCCGCGCTCCCAGCGGGTGTGCCGGAACTTCGACACGTTCCAGTCCCCGCCGACGCTGCCGATGAGGGGCACCGCGATGGTGAGCGGGAACAGGGCGAGGGCGGAGATGACGGCGCCCTTGAGGACACCGCGTCGCCCGATGCCGGAGTCCTGCGCGCCGTCGGTGAGAGCCTTGACGGCCTCGGCACGGACCTCCTCGGAGCTGCGCTGCTCGTGGCGCTCGTCGACGTGCTCGTGGTCCGACATCAGCGTCTTGGCCCAGTGCACGGCACCGACGCCGATGCCGAGGAGCGCGAAGGCCATGCCGAGCCCGAGTGCGAGCGTGGAGAGACGGACGCTCGCGGTCGTCTCTCCCGGGGGGACTGCGAAATAGACGATCAAGGACGCGATGGTGCCGATGACCGAGATGGCGAAGAGCACGACGATCTGCCGCTCGGCACGCTTGGCGGCCTTCGGGTCGCGGTCGGCCATCCGGCTCTTGTGCTCGGGCAGGCCCGGGTCGTCGAAGCGCTCGAGCTCGGCGCCGGGAGCGTTCGAGGAGGTCGTGCCGACCTCGGAGGAGTGCTGGTGGTCGCTCATGAGGACTTCGCTCCGATCCACACCGCGGCACCGATGAGGAGCCCGAGACCGACGACCCACACCCACAGGCCCTCGCTCACGGGGCCCAGCGAGCCGAGGCTCAGCCCGCCGGCGGAGCCTTCACGCTGCTCGACGAGGTACGTGATGATGTCGCGCTTCTCCTCGGGCGTGATGGTCGCGTCGTTGAACACCGGCATCGACTGCGGGCCGGTCTGCATCGCCTGGTAGATGTTGCGAGGCGTCACCTCCCAGAGCGCCGGCGCGAACTTGCCCTCCGAGAGCGCGCCACCGGCGCCGACGGCGTTGTGGCACATGGCGCAGTTCGTGCGGAAGAGCGCCCCGCCGTTCGCGGAGTCACCCAACGCCGGGTCGACCTGCTCGTCCGTGGGGATCGCGGGCCCGGCCCCCAGGGACGCGACGTAGGCCGCGAGCTGGGCAGTCTGCTCCTCGTCGAACTGCCGAGGCTTCTCGATGGCCTGGGGCCCTTCCATCTGCATGGGCATGCGGCCGGTCGAGACCTGGAAGTCCACCGACGCCGCGCCGACACCGATGAGCGACGGGGCGGTGGTCGAGCCCTCGGCGGCGGGACCGTGGCAGGTCGCGCAGTTCGCCTGGAAGAGCTTCTGCCCTGTCTCGATGTCCGCGGTGCTTGCCGTGTCAGCGCTGGCTGGACTCGGGGCCAGGGCGGCGTAGACGCCGCCGGTGACCAGCAGCGCCAGCAGCAGCAGCACGACCGGGGCGAACCGGTGGTGCCTGCGGGCGGCGAGTGCCTTCACGAAATGATCCTCGTCTCGCATGTGGGGGGAACAGGGGCGGGTAGGCCGGGCAGGGCCCGGCGAACGTCAGTAGGGGAGCAGGTAGATCACGCCGAAGAGCGCGATCCAGACGACGTCGACGAAGTGCCAGTAGTAGGACGTCACGATGGCCGTCGTGGCCTCGTGGTGCCCGAAGTTCTTGGCCGAGAACGAGCGGCCGAGGAGGAAGAGGAACGCGATGAGGCCACCGACGACGTGCAGTCCGTGGAACCCGGTGGTGAGGAAGAACACGGAGCCGTAGGCGCTGGACGAGATCGTCAGGCCGTGCTCGACGAGCTCGGCGTACTCGAAGATCTGGCCACCGATGAACACGGCGCCCATGACATAGGTCAGGGTCATCCACTCGTTCATGCCCCAGCGATTGACCTGGAGCACCGAGCCGGTGCGTACGGGCTGGAAGCGCTCAGCCGCCCAGACGCCCATCTGGCATGTCACGGAGGACAGCACCAGGATCGTCGTGTTCGCGATGGCGAACGAGAGGTTGAGCTTCTCCGCCTCTGCCAGCCACTCCTCGGCTGGCATCACCGATCGAACGGTGAAGTACATGGCGAACAGACCAGCGAAGAACATGAGCTCGCTGGCCAGCCACACGATCGTCCCGACCGATACCGGGTTCGGTCGGTTGACGCTCACGTGCTGATGGGCGTGGGGGGCAGCCGTTGCGGTCGACACGAGAGCCATTATGGCCGACGTCAGCGCGAATCGGGTCATCGGGACGCGCACCCATGAGCGGCGAATCTCACAATGTCTCCAGATCTCCCCACCGAACCCTGCACTTCATGACGGATCACGTCCAAGTGCCACGAAAAGCAGGGGTCGTCCGGCGCGAGGTCAGGGGTGATCATTCGGCGCGTCCGTGCCAAGATGCCACGGAGGCGCGACGCCCACGCGATGTAGGCGCGGCGGTCCACCACGACGACGAAGGCGACGGTGACGACAATGGCGACGGAGACCACGGTGACGACGAGGTCCGGTCATCTCCCCACGACGAGCTCGACAGCGCCCGCGGAGGGGGTCGCGCCACGGGTACTGCTCTACAGCGACGACCGGACGGTGCGCGAGCAGGTCCGCCTCGCCGTCGGACGCCGGGTGCGAGCGGGGGCGCCGGACATCGTCTGGCACGAGGTGGCGACGCACGACGAGGTGCTGCGGTCCGCGGACGACGAGCGCTGGGACCTGCTCGTGCTCGACGGCGAGGCGGACAAGTCCGGGGGCATGGGTCTGTGCCGCCAGCTGAAGAACGAGATCTACGCCTGCCCGCCGGTGCTGGTCCTCACCGGCAGGGCGCAGGACGGTTGGCTAGCATCGTGGTCGCTCGCGGACGAGGCCGTGCCGCGGCCGTTCGACGCCGTCGAGCTGCAGCGCGCGATCGTCGCGCTGCTCACCCCGCCGTCCTGAAGGGCAGGAGCCCCGTGATCGATCCGTCGCCACCCGCACCCTCCGCACCGTCGCCGGCCGTCGTGAGCCCGGCCGCGGTCAGCCCGGACGCCGGCACGACGACGTGGCCCGGGCTCCTCACCGCGCTCCTCGCGGGGCACGACCTCGGTCAGGCGCAGACGTCGTGGGCGATGGACCAGGTGATGTCCGGCGAGGTCTCACCCGTGCGCCTGGCGAGCTTCCTGGTCGCGCTGCGGGCCAAGGGCGAGACGGTCGCCGAGCTCACCGGGCTGGCGGACACCATGCTCGCCCACGCCAACCGGTTCACGACCAGCGGTCCCGCGGTCGACATCGTCGGCACCGGCGGCGACGGGGCGCACACCGTGAACATCTCGACGATGGCGTCGATCGTCATCGCGGGGACCGGCGTCCGGGTCGTCAAGCACGGCAACCGGGCGGCGTCGAGCTCGTCGGGTGCCGCCGACGTGCTCGAGAAGCTCGGCATCCGGTTGGACCAGCCACCGGAGCGGGTGGCCGAGCTGGTCGACGAGGTCGGCATCACCTTCTGCTTCGCACAGGTCTTCCACCCGTCGTTCCGGCACGCCGGTGTGGCGCGCAAGGAGCTCGGGATCCCGACGGCGTTCAACTTCCTCGGGCCGTTGACCAACCCTGCCCAGCCGCGTGCGGCGGCGATCGGCGTCGCGAACTCCCGGATGGCACCGCTCATCGCGGGTGTCCTCGCCGGGCGCGGCATCTCGGCGCTCGTCTTCCGTGGTGACGACGGCCTCGACGAGCTGGCGGCGACGTCACCCGCGCAGGTCTGGGAGGTGCGCGACGGTGCGGTGATCGAGCAACGGCTCGACGCCGTCGCCGACCTGGGCCTGACGGGGATCGACGTCGCCGACCTGCGCGGGGCGGACGCGGAGTTCAACGCGGGGGTCGCGCGCCGGGTGCTCGCCGGTGAGAAGGGCGCGGTGCGGGAGACGGTCCTGCTCAACGCCGCGGCTGCGCTGGTCGCCGACGCGAGCCTCGCCGGGACGGCGCAGGGCTCGCTGGTCGAGCGGCTGGCCGCGGGGATCGAGCACGCGCGCGAGAGCGTCGACAGCGGGTCGGCGGCCGACGTGCTCGCTCGCTGGTCCGCGGCCTCGGCCCGCTGACGGGCCGAGCGTCGAGCCCTTCGTCAGTCGTCCAGCCCGAGGGCGAACGCCTGCTCGAGGTCGACGTGCGAGTAGGCGCGGAACGCGATGAAGGTCTCCGTGCGCACGACGCCCACGATCTTGCTGATCCGGTCGGCGATGACCCCCGAGAGGTCGTCGTGGTCCTGGACCCGGACCATCGCGACCAGGTCGGCCTTGCCCGTCACCGAGTAGACCTCGCTGACGCCGGTGATGTCCGCGATCGCCGCGGCCACCTCGGGGATCCGGGCCGGTTCGGTGTCGATCAGGACGATGGCCGTGAGCATGGGTCCTCCGTAGGTCTGCCAGGTGCGCCGCCTCGGCGACGAGGTCGTGGCGCCGGGCTCGCGGCGCCGAGGACCAATCTATCCGCGGCCGACGTCAGGCGCCTTCGGCCACCCGGACGCTCAGCCGACCGGGCCCGAGGTGCGCTCGGGCGGACCGGACGGGTGAGGCGAGCGGGTCGCTGACCTCGACGAGGCGGACACCCGGCTGCTCGAGCCACGCCAGGACCAGCTCGGCCTCGTGCGGGTGGCAGGCGGGAGCAGGCGGGACCGGCGCGGGGACGTCCTCGGCGGTCGCGACCAGCGACTCCACGACCTGCATCGGGTCCTGCAGGGCCGTGCACAGCGCCGTCGCGGCGAGTCGTGCGTGCCGGACCACGACGATCTCCCAGCCCCCGACCCCGTGCGGGACCGCCGCGACGAGCTGGGAGCACCGGGCGAGCGGCTCCAGCCGCTGCGCGCGGCTCGCCCCATCGAGGTAGGAGGTCAACCGAGAGGTGACGTGTCCGGCCTGCTCGTACCGCTCCTCGCGGGAGAGCTGGGCGATGCGTGCGGCGAGCGCGTCGACGACGGTCTCCGGGTCGCCCAGCATCGCCGTGCGGGCGTCGTCCGCCACCCTGGCGTACGCCAGGTCGACGACCGGTGCCGTGCACGGTGCCGAGCACCGGCCCATCTCGGCCAGTGCGCAGGAGGCCGACCCGGCAGGAGCCGAGCGGGGCAGTCGGCGTGTGCACTGACGCAGGGGCACGGCGTCGTGCAGGGCGTCGACGGCTTCCTGGGCCTGCCGTCGTGACGAGAACGGGCCGATGTGCGCGGACCCCTCCCGGACCTCGCGCACGATCGACAGCCGCGGGTACGGCTCGTCCGTGAGCCGGACCCAGGTCATGCGTTCGGGGAAGCGTGAACGCCGGTTGTACCGCGGTGAGTGCTCCGTGATGAGCCGGAGCTCGCGGACCTGGGCCTCCATCGGCGTCGCGCAGACGACCGCGCTGACACGGTGCGCGATGCGGACCATCTCGGTGATCCGGCGACGCTTCTCCGACGCCGTGAAGTAGCTGCGGACGCGCCGGCGGATCGAGGTCGAGGTGCCGACGTACAGCACCTCCTCGTCGGGACCGTGGAAGAGGTAGACGCCGGGCGCGTCGGGCAGGCCGTCGGCGAGGTGGCGCTTGCGACGGACGTCCGGAGGCACCGGGTCCGCCGCCGTGGCCAGGTCCTCGAGGTGGGTCACGCCGAAAGCTGCGAGGCGCCCGAGCAGCGCGTGCAGGACGTCGACGGTAGCGCGGGCGTCCGCCAGCGCGCGGTGGTCGGGTGTCACGGTCGCCCGGAAGAGGGCCGCGAGGGTGGAGAGCTTGTGGTTCGGCGCTTCGTCGCGCGTGACGACACGCCGGGCGAGCGCCACCGTGTCGACGACGGTGTACCCGGGCCAGTCGTACCCCGCGCGCTGGTACGCGGCGCGCAGGAACGACACGTCGAACGGCGCGTTGTGCGCGACGAGGACGGCCCCGTGCGCGAACTCCAGGAAGCTCGGCAGGACGGCCTCGACCGGCGGAGCGGTGGCCACCATGGCCGAGCTGATGCCGGTGAGCCGGGCGATGAAGGCGGGGACGGCGACGCCGGGGTTGACGAGGGTCTGGAACTCGCCGAGCACCTCCCCGCCGCGGACCTTGACGGCCCCGATCTCGGTGATGGACGACGAGGCGGCCGACCCGCCCGTCGTCTCCAGGTCGACGACGACGAAGGTCACGTCTTGCAGGGGCGTCCCCAGCTCGTCGAAGCCAAGCTGCAGGGGAGCCGCCGTCCCGCGCTCGTCCGCCCGTCGGGCTGGCTCGAGCGTGTGCACGGACCGGATCGGGGTGCCGGCGGCCTGGGTGGTGCGCTGCATGCCGGTGACCGTACGAGCAGCCACCCACATCTTCTCCAGCGGCTTCGGGAGCGGCGGCGGTGCAGGGTTCGAGCGCCTAAGGTGGAGCCATGGGGAAAGGGGCAAGTCACGACAAGAAGGGCGGAACGCCCGCATCGCCCGACGTCCCGCCGCCGGTCCGGGCCGCTCTGGTCGAGTCCGCTGCGCGGGTCCTCGGCGAGCTCGACCCCCTGCTCGTCCCGGTGACGCTCCAGCGCGTGCGGACCTTCGCGCCCCGCCGCCGTGCGTCGTCGGGCGCGGCGCCCCTGTGGCACGCGCTCGTCGGCGACGACGGCTTCCGGCATGCCGTGGCGTCCCGCTGGACGACCGAGCACCCGCAGCTCGCGCGCAGGCTCACCGATCCCGCCGACGGTCCCGAGGACGCTCCCGACGACGGTGGCGGCCCCCGGCCGGAGCCCGGCACGCTCGATCTGGCCGTGGGGGCCTTCCTCCTGCGCCCGGACGGGTGGCAGGCGCACCTCGAACGGGCGGGCGCAGCCCACGACGAACGCTCGAACGCCGAGGTCGACCACGCCGCGGCGGACCGTCTGCGCCGGGAGCACGACCGCGCCACGTCCGAGCTCGTCGAGCTCCGTGCGCGGGTGGTGACCGGCGCCGCCGAGCTCGAGGACGCGCGCGAGCAGCTCGCCGTGCTGCGCCGCCAGGAGCGTCGGCTGCGGTCCGACGCCGACCGTGCCCGCGCGGAGGCGAGGCGGGAGCGTGACGCGGCGCGCGCGGACCTCGAGGCGGCACGTGCCGCCCGGGAGGAGGCGGGCGCGCTGCGGCGTGCGGCAGCGGCCGACCGGGAGCGCGCCGAGTCCGAGCGCGCGACGGCTCGCTCCACGGCACAGGTCGGCGCGGACCTCGCGAACGCCCGGGCCAAGCTCCTGCTCGACGCGGTCGTGGACGCCGCCGTCGGACTGCGTCGCGAGCTCGGGCTTCCCCCGGCCGCGGTCCGGCCGGCCGAGGTGGTCGAGGCGGGCACGGCGAGTGTCACGCCGCGCCCGGTGTCGCGCCCCGGCTCGCGGGGCAGGTCGGGCGACGACCCGGCGCTCCTCGACGACCTGCTCTCCGTCCCGCACACGCACCTCGTGGTCGACGGGTACAACGTCACCAAGACCGGCTTCGACGACCTCGCGCTCGTCGACCAGCGCCGCCGCCTGGTCGACGGGCTCGTGCGGGTCGCGTCCCGGACCGGCGCCGAGATCTCGTGCTGCTTCGACGGGCAGCGTACCGGCGCGGGGACGTCGGGCACGTCCGGATCGGGCGGGGCGACGACCGCGCGAGGGGTCCGAGTGCTCTTCTCGAGCGGGGAGATCGCGGACGACCTCATCCGCAGGCTGGTCGCCGCCGAACCCGTGGGTCGTCCCGTCGTCGTGGTCACGTCCGACCGGGCCGTCGCCGACGACGTCCAGGCCATGGGCGCCGTGGCGGTCGGAGCACCCGCCCTGCTCGCGAGGCTCGGCCGACTCTGAGGACGCCGACGGCCGCCCGGCGCACGCTGCCGGACGGCCGTCGGTCGGTGACCTGGGTGCTACGCGCCGTTGGCGATCTCGGCGTCGGCGTAGATCGCGTCGACCTCCCGCTCGAAGCTGCGCAGGACCTCGCTGCGCTTGACCTTCAGCGACGGCGTGAGAAAGCCGTTCTCGATCGTGAAGTCGGTCGTCAGGACGCTGAACTTGCGGATCGACTCCGCCCGGGACACGGCCTTGTTCGCGCGGGTGACCGCGGCGTCCAGCGCGGCGAGAACGTCCGGGTCCTCGGAGGCGGCGGCGACGTCCATCGGCTGCTTGTCGTGCATGGCGAGCCAGCCCGGGAGACCCTCGGGGTCGAGCGTGATGAGGGCGCCGATGAAGGGACGCGCGTCGCCCACGACCACGCACTGGCTCACGAGGGGGTGCGCGCGGATCCGGTCCTCGAGCACCGCGGGGGCGACGTTCTTGCCCGCGGCGGTGACGATGATCTCCTTCTTGCGACCGGTGATCGTCAGGAACCCCTCGGCGTCGAGCGAGCCGAGGTCGCCGGTGCGGAACCACCCGTCCGTGAAGGCCTCCTCGGTCGCCTTCTCGTTGCCGTGGTAGCCACGGAAGACGTGGTCGCCCTTGAGGAGGATCTCGCCGTCGTCCTCCACCCGCACCGAGCACCCGGGCAGCTGCTGGCCGACGGTCCCGATCTTCGTGCGGGCCGGGCGGGTGACGCAGGTGGGGGCCGTCGTCTCGGTGAGGCCGTAGCCCTCGAGGATCCGGACGCCGATACCGCGGTAGAAGTGCCCGAGCCGCTCGCCGAGCGGCGCGCCGCCCGACACCGCGAACTTGGCCTGTCCGCCGAGGGCGTGCCGCAGCTTGCCGAAGACCAGCACGTCCGCCACCTTGTGCTGGAGCTTGAGGCCGAGGCCGGGGCCCTTCGGGTCGTCGAGCGCACGCGAGTAGGCGATCGCGGTCGCCGCCGCCCAGTGGAAGATCTTCAGCTTTCCGCCTGCTGCCGCCTTCTGCTCCGAGGAGTTGTAGACCTTCTCGAAGACGCGCGGCACGGACAGGATGTACGTCGGGCGGAAGGTGCCCAGGTCCTCGAGCAGCGTCTTGGTGTCCGGCGTGTGCCCGAGCACCGTGCCACCGGCGACGACGAGCACCCCGATGAAGCGTGCGAACACGTGCGCGAGCGGCATGAAGAGCAGGGTGCGGCCACCCGGCTCACCGAAGACCTCCGGCACCTCCTCGACCGCGTTGACGGTCAGCAGGTAGAAGTTCCCGTGCGTGAGCTCGGCCCCCTTGGGGCGGCCCGTGGTGCCCGAGGTGTAGATGATGGTGGCGACGTCGGCGAGGTCCGCCGCCCCACGTCGGGTGGCGATCTCGTCGTCCGAGACGCCGGCCCCGGCGGTCTTGAGCGCCTCGATGCCGCCGTCGTCGATGACGAGGACGTCGGAGAGCGCAGGGACCTCGCCGCGGACCTCCGCGACCGTGGCCGCGTGCTCGGGGGTCTCGACGACGAGGAGCCGCACGTCGGCGTCGGAGAGGATCCACTGCACCTGCTCCGCGCTCGACGTCTCGTACAGCGGAACGGGCACGGCGCCGGCCGCCCACGACGCCCAGTCGAGCAGCGTCCACTCGTACCGGGTCCGGGACATGATGCCGACGTGGTCGCCCACGCCGATGCCGCGGGCCACCAGGCCCTTCGCGACGGCGACGACCTCGGCGTCGAAGTCGCGGGCCGAGAGGGCGGTCCACGGGCCGTCGGGCGTCGTCTTGCGCTCGATCATCGGTTGCCCGGGACCGGCAGCGACGCGTGCCGCGAGGAGATCGTTGAGGTTGTGGTGCGGATCGACATCGATGATGCGCGGTGTGCTGAACTCGTCCATGCTGGCTCCAGTGGCAGAAGTCGACGGTAGGAGAAGACTACCGACCGTCCGCGGGTGTCCGGGACACCGCCGCACTGGGTACCCTTCATCTGCCGTGCATCGTTGCGCAACCGTTGCAGAGCACGGTGTGACCGTCACGGGTGGATCGGGCGGTGGTCGACGGACGGTCGGCCGCCGGGGCCGCGTCCTGCCCGGGCTGTCCTTCCACGACCACTTCGCGAGTGAGGATCTGACATGCACGCCATCGGGGTCGACATCGGCGGGACCAAGATCGCTGCGGGTGTGGTCGACGACGACGGCGTGATCCTCGCGCAGACGCGGCGCGACACGGAGCCCGACGACGTGGCGTCGATCGACCGCGCGGTCGCCGAGGTCTACCGCGAGCTCGCGGCCGACTTCGAGATCGGTGCGATCGGCGTCGCGGCCGCGGGTTTCGTCAGCTCCGACCGGACCACGGTCCTCTTCGCCCCGAACATCGCCTGGCGCGAGTACGCCCTCGCGGCGCGGGTGCGCGCGCTCCTCGGCGACGAGACCGTGCGGATCGTCGTGGAGAACGACGCGAACGCCGCCGGGTGGGCCGAGTTCCGCTTCGGCGCAGGCCGCTCCGCGACCGACATGCTCATGCTGACGGTCGGCACGGGGCTCGGGGGTGCCGTGATCGTCGACGGTCAGCTCGTCCGTGGGCGCTGGGGCGTGGCCGCGGAGGTCGGGCACATGCGGGTCGTGCCGGGCGGGCACTACTGCGGGTGCGGGCACGAGGGGTGCTGGGAGCAGTACGCCTCGGGCAGCGCGCTCGTGCGGGACGGCCAGGCGAGCCTGGTCGCGCAGCCGGACCGGGCGGAGCGGCTGCTGGCGATGGCCGGCGGCGACCCGGAGAAGCTGACCGGACCGCAGATCACCCAGGCCGCGCACGAGGGGGACCCGCTCGCGGTCGAGCTCCTCGCGACGCTGGGACGGTGGATCGGTGAGGGTGCAGCGTCCGTGGCGGCGCTGCTCGACCCCGAGCTGATCGTCATCGGCGGCGGCGTCGGAGGCGCGGGCGACCTCCTGCTCCAGCCGGTGCGCAAGGGCTTCGCCGACCAGCTCTCCGCGCGGGGGCACCGGCCCGAGGCGCAGATCGAGCTCGCCGAGCAGGGCAACGAGGCCGGCATCGTCGGTGCTGCCGACCTTGCCCGGGTCTGAGGCAGGTCCGCGCGCGCCCCTGACCCGGCCCCGTGCCCGGCGGGCGCGCGGTCAGACGACGGCGCCCGGTCCGGGGTCCTCGTCGCGGTGGTGCGGCATGCGCCAGACGAGCACCGCGACGGCCGCGACGAAGAGCACCCCGCCGACCTGCCCCGCGATGACCGGGAACGGTCGCAGCAGCACGAGCGCGAGGAGCAGGAGCACGGGCACGCCGACCGCGACGCCCCAGGCCATCGTCGCCAGGGGGTCGCGCCCGAGGACCAGCGGGGGGTCCGGCGGCTCGAAGTGGCTGTCCGCCTCGTCGAGGTCCTCGACCTCGGGTGTCGTCGGCCAGTCACGCGGCCCGCTGGTGCGGACCCACGGGGCGACGGGGTACGTGCGCCCGGTGCCGAAGTCCGCACCGCGCGCGGGGCCCGCACCCTGTTCCGGCTCGTCGACCGGAGCCCGGTCGAGGTCGGCGAGCTCCGCGACGATGTCGGCCCACCGGGCCTCGACGTCCGGAGGCTCGGCGTCCCGCGGCTGGTCCGGACCGCCCGCGCCCGGACCGCTCGCGTCCGGACCGCCCGCGCCCGGACCGCTCGCGTCCGGACCGGGCTCCTCCGAGGCGCTGGGAGAAGGGTCGGGACCGGGCTCGCCGGGGACGTCCGGCGCGTCGTCGGGCGAACCCGCATTCGGTGAGGCCATGGTGATCACTCTAGAGTCGGATGCACGTCCCGTGTCCCGGGGCCGTGCGGAGGAGGCGCGTTGTTCTACTGGTTCATGAAGCAGGTGATGGTCGGGCCGCTGCTGCGGCTGCTGTACCGTCCCTGGACGCGGGGCGTGGAGCACGTCCCCGAGGACGGACCGGCGATCCTCGCGAGCAACCACCTCGCCGTCATCGACTCGTTCATCCTCCCGCTCGTCCTCTCGCGGAAGGTCCAGTTCCTCGGGAAGTCCGACTACTTCACGGGGACCGGGCTCAAAGGTCGGCTCACCGCCGGCTTCATGCGTGGCGTCGGGACGATCCCGGTCGACCGCTCCGGTGGCAAGGCGAGCGAGGCCGCGCTCAACACAGGGCTGCGGGTGCTCGACGAGGGAGACCTCTTCGGCATCTACCCCGAGGGGACGCGCAGCCCGGACGGCCGCCTGTACCGCGGGAAGACGGGCGTGGCGCGGCTCGCGCTCGAGTCCGGTGCGCCCGTGGTCCCGGTCGCGATGATCGGCACGAACATCGCCCAGCCGATCGGCAAGGTCATCCCCACGCCGATGCGCATCGGCATCGTGTTCGGCGAGCCGCTGGACTTCTCGCGCTACCGGGGGATGGAGAACGACCGGTTCATCCTGCGCTCCGTCGCCGACGAGATCCAGTACGCGATCATGCGGCTGTCCGGCCAGGAGTACGTCGACATCTACGCCGCGACGGCCAAGGCGCGGATCGCCGCCGGGTACACGGACCCGACGGAGTCCGCGGCGCCGGGCGGACGCCCCCTGCCGGACGTCCAGGTTCCGGAACCTCCGCCGGTCGAGCCTCGTCCGTCAGTAGACTGACGCCCGCAGGCCGCCCGCGCGAGATGCCGGCCGCGTCGAGCAGACGCCCGGCACGATCACCGGCGGGGCGGCACCACATCCCACGAGAGGTAGCCCCACCCATGGTTCGTCGCGTCGCCCTCCTGACTGCCGGTGGCTTCGCCCCCTGCCTGTCCTCCGCCGTCGGCGGGCTGATCGAGCGGTACACGGAGCTGGCCCCCGAGGTCGAGATCATCGCCTACCAGCACGGCTACCACGGCCTGCTCACGGGCACCAAGATCGTCATCGACGCCGAGGGTCGCCAGAAGGCGGGCATCCTGCACCGGTTCGGTGGCTCGCCCATCGGCAACTCGCGGGTCAAGCTCACCAACGCCGCGGACTGTGTCAAGCGTGGGCTCGTCGCCGAGGGCGAGGACCCCCTGCAGGTCGCCGCGGAGCGGCTCAAGGCCGACGGCGTCGACGTGCTGCACACCATCGGCGGCGACGACACGAACACGACGGCCGCCGACCTCGCCGCCTACCTGCACGACAACGGCTACGAGCTCACCGTGGTCGGGCTGCCGAAGACGATCGACAACGACGTGGTGCCGATCCGTCAGTCGCTCGGCGCCTGGACCGCCGCCGAGGAGGCCGCCGGGTTCGCGCGCAACATCATCGGCGAGCACCGTTCCGGTCCGCGGATGCTCATCGTCCACGAGGTCATGGGGCGCCACTGCGGCTGGCTGACCGCCGCGTCGGCCGTCGCCTACCGCAAGGGCCTGGACGCCGAGGAGTGGGTGCCGAGCCTGGGGCTGACGCGCGAGCGCTGGGACGTCCACGCGGTGTTCCTGCCCGAGCTCGCGCTCGACATCGACGCCGAGGCCGAGCGCCTCAAGGCGATCATGGACTCGCAGGGCAACGTCAACATCTTCCTCTCCGAGGGCGCCGGCATGCACGAGATCGTCGCGCAGCTCGAGGCGGCGGGGGAAACCGTGGAGCGCGACCCGTTCGGGCACGTCAAGCTCGACACGATCAACCCGGGTGCGTGGTTCGCCCAGCAGTTCGCCGAGAAGCTCGGCGCCGAGAAGGTCATGGTCCAGAAGTCCGGCTACTACTCGCGCGCCGCCGCGGCCAACGCCGAGGACCTGCGTCTCATCAAGTCGATGACCGACCTCGCCGTCGAGTGCGCGTTCAAGGGCGAGTCCGGTGTGATCGGCCACGACGAGGAGAACGGCGACCGCCTGCGCGCGATCGAGTTCCCGCGCATCGCCGGTGGCAAGGCGTTCGACGTGTCCGTGGACTGGTTCGGCGCGCTCCTCGAGGACATCGGCCAGCCGCTGGTCGCCGCCTCCGGCGCAGAGCACTGACCGGCCGCGTCCGATGACCACCACGAGCGACCCGGAGATCCTCGCCGGGCTGGACCACTTCCGCGACCTCGTCGCCCGTCAGCAGCCGACCTGGCCCGACCAGGACGCGCTGGCGGCGGTGACCGACGAGCTCGTGGGCTCCGCGCCGCTCGTGGTGCCCGCAGAGGCGGACGTCCTGCGCTCCCGGCTGGCCGCGGCCGGCCGGGGCCAGGCGTTCCTGCTGCAGGGCGGGGACTGCGCCGAGACGTTCGCCGAGGCGAACGCCGACCGCATCCGCAACAAGATCCGCACCATCCTGCAGATGGCGGTCATCCTCACCCACGGCGCGAGCATGCCGATCGTCAAGCTCGGCCGGATGGCGGGCCAGTACGCCAAGCCGCGCAGCTCCGACGACGAGACCCGTGACGGCGTCACGTTGCCGGCGTACCGCGGCGACATGGTCAACGGGCACCCCTTCACGCCCGAGGCGCGCATCCCGGACCCGCAGCGGCTGCTGCAGGCCTACCAGATCTCGACGGCGACGTTCAACGTCGTCCGCGCGTTCACCACGGGCGGCTTCGCGGACCTGCGCCAGGTGCACGAGTGGAACCGCGGGTTCATGCGCAACCCCGCGTACGCGCGCTACGAGCGCACGGCCACCGAGATCGACCGTGCGATCCGCTTTATGGACGCGTGCGGCGCGGACTTCGACGCGCTGCGCACGGTGGAGTTCTTCATCAGCCACGAGGCGCTGATCCTCGACTACGAGCGGGCGCTGACGCGTATCGACTCCCGCTCGGGACGGGCGTACGACACGTCGGCCCACTTCCTGTGGATCGGCGAGCGCACCCGTCAGCTCGACGGCGCGCACGTCGACTTCCTGTCGCGCGTCGCGAACCCCATCGGGGTGAAGCTGGGCCCGACGACGACCCCGCAGGACGCGCTCCGCCTCGTCGAGCTGCTCAACCCCGACGGCGTCGAGGGTCGGCTGACGTTCATCACCCGCATGGGTGCGAGCCGGGTACGGGACGCGTTGCCCGCGCTCGTCGAGGCCGTCACGGCCTCCGGCGCACCCGTCACCTGGGTTACGGACCCCATGCACGGCAACACGATCACGTCCGACAGCGGGTACAAGACTCGCCGGCTGGAGGACGTGCTCGACGAGGTGCGTGGCTTCTTCGAGGTGCACCGCGCGGTCGGCTCCGTGCCCGGTGGCCTGCACGTCGAGCTCACGGGCGACGACGTGACGGAGGTGCTCGGCGGCAGCGAGGAGATCGACGACGCCGGTCTGGCGTTGCGGTACGAGACGCTCGTGGACCCGCGCCTGAACCACCAGCAGTCGCTCGAGATGGCGTTCCAGGTCGCGGAGATGATCCGCGCCTGACCCCGTCCGCGTCGGTCAGAAGACGTTGATCGTGACCGTCGACCCCTTGGGTGCGGTGTCGCCGTCGGCGTCCTGGGCATCCTGGGAGTAGACGATGTTGAGCGGGCTGATCCCCTGGGGTCGGGCGACCTCGACGACGAACCCGGCCTCCTCGAGTGCCGCCGTCGCGGTGCGGACGTTCTGTCCGTAGACGTTCGGGACCTCGACCATCGGGGGACCGAGCGAGACGACGATGCCGACGGTGTCACCGCGGTGCCCCTCGGTGCCCTGCTCGGGATCCTGGGAGACGACCTGCCCCGCGGCGACGGACTCCGAGTGCGCCTCGGTGACGTCGACGGTCAGCCCGCGGTCCTCGAGCGTGGCGACCGCGCTGCCCTGGGCGCTGTTCACCACCTGCGGGATGGTGACGGGGGCCGGGCCGGACGAGACGGTGAGCGTGACGACCGTGTCGTGCCGCTGCTCCGAGCCCTCCTCGACGGAGACGTCGAGGACCTCCCCGGACGGCACCGTGTCGTGGTGCTCACCGATCGGCTCGCCGACCTCGAAGCGGGCGCCCTGGAGCGCGGCCTGGGCCTCGACGGCGCTGGACCCGACGAGGTCGTCGGGGACCGTGAGCATCTCGACGCCCAGCGAGATGACGAGCCCGACGGAACCGTCCTTGCGCACCTGGTCGCCGGGAGCAGGGTCGGTCGAGACGACCGCGCCGACGGGGACGTCGTCGTCGAAGCTCTCGGTCGACGTCGAGCGCAGCCCGACGTCGGCGAGCGCCGACTCCGCCTCGGCCTTGCCGACGCCGAGGAGGCCGTCGGGCACCGTCGTGAACGCACCCGGCCCGTCGGAGTACCACCAGGCCGCACCGACGCCTCCGCCACCGACGAGGAGCATCAGCACGAGCACCCAGACGAGCGCGGCGCGGCGACGTCGTCGTGGCCGGGCCAGGACCGTCGTGTCGTGCTGCGACCCGGCGGGCGGCGGCGCCGTCGTCCTGCCCGTGGTGAGGCGGACCGTCAGCCCGGCCTCGGAGAGGTCGGCCGGCCCGAGGGCCGTGAGCGCCGACGTCGTCCCGTGCTCCGTGCCGTCGGCGGGCTCGCCGTCGGTGGTCTCCCCGGGCGGCTGCTCCTGCGCGGACTGCGACCCGACGGCGGCCCGGCGGGTCGTGCCGTCCGAGGTCGCGGGGGAGGTGTGCGCCTCGATGCGTCGGTGGAGGTCGGCCGGATCGAGGGCGGCCGAGGTGCGGCGCACGAGGGCCAGCGCGGCGCTCGCGTCCACGGGCCGGTCGGCGGGGTCGCGCGCGGCGAGCGCGCACACGAGGTCGTCGATCTCGACGGGCAGCCACGGCGCCTTGTCGGACGGCGGCGGGACCTCGCTGTTGACGTGCTGGAAGGCGACCTGGATCGGGGTGTCCCCGGTGAACGGCGGCGCCCCCGTGAGCATCTCGTAGGCGAGGATCCCGGTGGCGTACACGTCGGTGCGCGTGTCGCAGGCGCCCGTGGTGATGAGCTCGGGGCCGAGGTAGGCGACGGTGCCGAGGATGGTGCCGGTGGTCGTCGACGTGACCTCCGTCACGGCACGCGCCAGCCCGAAGTCGGCCACCTTCACCCGGGACTCGGTGTCGATGAGGACGTTCTCCGGCTTGATGTCCCGGTGGACGAGGCCCGTGCGGTGCGCGGCGGCGAGGGCGTCGAGGACGTCCGTGAGGATCGCCAGCGTGCGACCGAGGGTCAGGGTTCCCTCGGTGCGCAGGACGCGTCGCAGGTTCGAGCCGTCGACGTACTCCATCGTCAGGTAGCTGGTCTCGCCGTCGAGACCCTGGTCGTAGACGGCGACGAGGCCCGGGTGGGTCAGGCGGGCGGCCGCGCGCGCCTCGCGCCGGAACCGTGAGACGAACTCCCCGCCGTCGAGGCCGTCCGCGAGGTGCGGGTGCATGACCTTGAGGGCGACCTCGCGGTCGAGCCGTCGGTCGACCGCCAGGTACACCGTGGCCATGCCCCCGCGGGCGATGCGGGACACGACCTCGTACCGCCCGTCGACCAGGCGGCCCACGAGCGGATCGGTCGTCACGGTTGCCACGCTGGAAGTCTAGGCGGACGACGGCCGTCAACCGGTGAGGTTCGCCGCGGTTCGTGTGTGTCGTGGGGAGGCCGTCGGGAGATCCGGGGGACGGCGGGGGCAGGACGGCCGTAGGCTGTCCCCGTGAACGACCTGGACGCCCTCGTGCCCGCATGGCTGACCCTCCCCGACCTGGCGGAGGCGATCGGCGTCGACGTCGGTCGCGCCCGCCACCTCGTCCAGGAGCG
This sequence comes from Oerskovia flava, assembly GCF_026163685.1. Classification (GTDB taxonomy): domain Bacteria; phylum Actinomycetota; class Actinomycetes; order Actinomycetales; family Cellulomonadaceae; genus Oerskovia_A; species Oerskovia_A flava. The sequence goes on along the minus strand of NZ_JAOXSR010000002.1, from coordinate 468,469 downwards.
GCGGGTGGTCGGTGTCCGGCGCGGGGAGCGCAGCACCTTCCAGGTGCCCGCGGCGTTCCTCGTGGCCGAGCACCTCGCCGAGCCGTCGCAGGCGGCGACCCCCGACGCGTCGGCGGCGGGTCAGGCCGTCCTCGGTCCGTTGCAGGGCACCATCGTCGTCCTCACCGACTCCGGGTTCTCCGACGAGGAGATCATCGAGTGGCTCTTCACCCCGGAGGACGAGCTGGGGTCGACCCCGATCGACGCCCTGCGCGAGGGGCGCAAGACCCACGTCCGGCGGATCGCCCAGACCCTGGCCTGAGTCCGGCTCAGGCGGCGCGCTCGACGGCGGCCCGGGCCAGCCCGGCCACCATCGAGGCACCCGGCTCGTGCAGGTCGGCGGCGGCGAGCGCGGCGAGCGCGACCTGCGTGAGCTCATCGATGAGCAGCTCCACCGCGTCGACCGCTCCCGTGTCGACCAGGATCTCCCGCAACGCGTCGATCCGTCCCTGGTCGAGGTCCGGGCTGCCCAGCGACCCGAGCAGCAGCGCGCGCTGCGCGGGCGTGGCGCCGCGCAGCGCCCGGGAGACGAGGACGGTGCGCTTGCCCTCGCGCAGGTCGTCGCCGGCGGGCTTGCCCGTCACCTGCGGGTCGCCGAAGACGCCGAGGACGTCGTCGCGCAGCTGGAACGCCTCGCCCAGCGGGAGTCCGTAGACGCGGACCGCGGCCAGGGCGGCGTCGTCGGCCCCGGCGAGGGCGGCGCCGAGCGTCAGGGGGTGCTCCACGCTGTAGCGTGCGGACTTCGCGCGGATGACGGTCCGAGCGCGTTCCTCGTCCGCCGCGGGGTCGGTGCCCCACGGCAGCACCTGCGCCAGCATGTCGAGGTACTGCCCGACGGTGACCTCGGTCTCCATCCGGTCGAAGATCTCTCGCGCCGAGGAGGCGACGGCGTCCGGGAGCCTGTCGAGGGCCCCGGTGATCTCCCGCTGGCTCGCGATGAGGGCGAGGTCCCCGAGCAGGATCGCCGCGGACGACCCGAACTGCTGCGCGTCACCTGTCCAGCCCTGCTGGCGGTGGCGGGCGGCGAACGCGCGGTGCGCCGTCGGCCGCCCGCGGCGTAGGTCCGAGCCGTCCATCACGTCGTCGTGGAAGAGCGCGGCGGCCTGGAAGAGCTCGAGCGCGGCGCCGGTACGCACGATCGCCTGGGCGGCAGGGCTCTCCGGCGCGCCCCCGTGCGCACGCCAGGACCAGTAGCAGAACGCGGCCCGTAGCCGCTTGCCGCCGTGCAGGAGCTCGTCGCTCGCGCCCGCGAGGGGCGCGGCGTCCGGGCTGATCGCGGCGAGCTCGTCGCGCAGGTGGCCGAGGACCTCGTGCAGGGCGGCGTCGACGCGCGAGCGGACGTCCTCCCGGTCGACGAGCCGGGCAGTCGCAGAAGGCATGACCGCAGCCTAAGCCGTGCCGGACCAGGGCCGGGCGTCAGCCGGACCCGGCCGCGAGGACTCGACCGCTGATGGTGACCAGTCGTGTCGTCTCGTCGTCGAGGACTCCGACGACGACGGTCTCCGCTGTCGGCCGCCCGCCCTGCTCTTCGTCCCCGTCCCCGACGGACCCGCCGCCCGCGTCGTCGAGGGGGCGGACGAACGTGACGTGCGCGTCCAGCGCGCTGAGGGCGTCGGACGGCGAGACCGAGAAGTCCGCCTCCGTGAGGACCTCGGTGTACAGCTCGACGATGCTCTCGGCGGAGGCCTCGGTGCGCAGGTTGAGGGTCAGCGACTGCCAGACGCCGTCGGTGTCGTCGGTGTCGTCGGTGCCGTCGGGGCCGGAGCTCGCGGAGCTCGCGAGCAGGTCCGCCCCGTCCGGGACCGGGAGCAGGTCGGCCGGGAAGCCGGGCGCGAGCTCCCCGGCGGTCGTCGAGCCGTCGTACTCGGGCATGGTCGACGTCGGGGTCGGCTCCGGCGCGTCCGGGCCTGCCTCTGCACCCGTCCCGGCGCCGTCGGTCCCCGTGCCGTCGGTCCCCGTGCCGTCGGATCCCGCGCCGTCCGTCGAGGTCGGGGAGGGAGCTCCCGAGGTGGCGTCGCAGGCGCCGAGGGCCACGAGGAGCAGCGTGGCGGTGCCGAGGGCGCACGCGACGCGCACCGCACGACCGGTACCGCTTCCGGACCTCCAGGGCTCTCGCACGCCCCATACCGTAGCCACCCGCGAGGGCGCGGTGTGCACCGCTCCGCACGGACGCCGGGGCGGGACGTCGACCACAGGGACGGGCGACGATCCACAGGACGGTTCCGGCACCGGGGTCGGGGCGCGCAGCGGCTGGGATGGCGCCATGACCACCACGATCAGGGCCCGCGGGCCCCGCGAGCTCCTCGCCTACGTCCCCTACCGCCTGGGCTACCGGCCCGCCGACAGCGTCGTCCTCGTCAGCCTGCGCCCGCCTCGCGGCCGCATCGGGCTCGTGGCGCGCGCCGACGTCGACGACCTGAGCGACCTCGAGCACGGGCCCCAGCTGGCGCGGTCGCTCGTGACGCACCTGTGCGGCGACGGTGCCGCTCGTGCCGCGCTCGTCCTGTACTCCGACGTCCCGCTGCGGGGGAGCGTACGGGGCGCGCGCGAGCGTGCGGCGGTCGAGCACGCCCGGGAGGCCGCCGAGCCGTTCCTCGGCGACGTCGAGGCGTGGGTCGTCTCGTCGAGCGGCTACTACGCCCTCGACTGCACGGACGACGACTGCTGCCCCCCGCTCGGACGGCCCCTGCGCGACCTGGAGGGCAGCGAGATCAGCGCGCACATGGTCCTCGCGGGCACGACCGTCGCGGACTCCCGTGCCGCGTCGTTCCTCATCCGCCCCGCACCGGGTGAGCTGCGTCGTCGGGCCGCCCGGGCCGCCGCGCGGTGGCGGCGCCGGGGCGAGGAGGCGAGGGCCGTGCCGGGCGCGTCAGCGGACTGGCAGGCGGACGGGCTCGACGCCTGGCGCCGGGCGGTCGCCCTGGCCGAGCGCGGCGACGGTGGAGGATCCGTGCTCCCGGCGGCCCTGCTCGGCCGTCTGGAGGCGGCCCTCGGGTCCGTCCCCGTGCGGGACGCCGTGCTGGTCTCCCTGGTGCCCGGGACGGGCGACCTGTCGGACCGCACGGTCGGTGGCGGCGACGTCGACGAGGGCACCAGCCGGGCGATCGGCGCGATCGTCGACCCGCGGTCGGCGGTCGAACCCGACGAGGACCTCACCGCACCGGCGCGGGCCGTCCTCGAAGCGGTCGTCGCGCACGGCGCCCGCGGCGCGCAGGCGCCCGCACTGACGCTCCTCGCCGTCCTCGCCTGGTGGCACGGCGACGGCGGGCGGGCCGGCGAGCGTGCCCGCGCGGCGCTCGAGCACGACCCCGGGTACCGGCTCGCGCTGCTCCTGGACCGGGCGCTCGACGCCGGGGTGCCACCGGGCTGGGCGCGGGCCGCCCGGGTGTGAGAGGTGAGGTTCGGCGTGGGTTCGGGTACCGTCACGGTCACACGATCGAGCGCGGGCATCCAGCCCGCGCCCTGCCCTGAGGCATGACGGAGGACCCCTTGACCATCGTCGTCGGATACCTGGCCACCGCAGAAGGGCGCGAAGCGCTCGAGACGGCTGCGCTCGAGGCCCGTTCGCGGGACGCCGAGCTCGTCGTCGTCGTGAGTGCCAAGCAGACGACGGGTGACGGCGACGTGGAGCGTCTCCGCGCGGAGATCGCGACGGTCGCCGACGTCCCCGGCGCGGAGGGTGTCTCCCACCGTGTCGTGGTCGGTGGCAACGACGTCGCCGAGGACCTCGTGTCGACGGCCGAGCAGCTGAGCGCCGAGCTCATCGTCATCGGGCTGCGGCGCCGCAGCCCGGTGGGCAAGCTGATCCTCGGGTCGAACGCGCAGCGCATCCTGCTCGACGCGCCCTGCCCGGTCCTGGCCGTCAAGCCGCACCGCCCGTAGCCGTCGGCGACGAGCGGCCGTGAATCGACCGCTGCGGGAATCTTTCACCCGCCCGGCTCGTTGAGACGTGTACGACCGGGGATCATCCCCTCGGGGCCCCCGACGTCCGCCGCGCCGCGACCTGCTGCCGCGCGCAGAGCGTCCTGCGGGGCCGTGCGTACCCGCCGCGACAGGCCTTCCACAGGACTGTGCGAGGCGTACGCCGCTCCGGTCGGTACAATAGAGAAGTCCGCTGGAGCCCCGACAGCACCGGCCCAGCGGTTCATCGCCCCTCAGTGATTGCCGAAAGGTCGGTTTGTGGCGCCCTCCACCCAGACTCCCGCTCTTCCCCGCGAGTTCGAGCACCCCGCTCTTCAGGACCTCCTGCGACGTGGCAGCGCGAACGGCCGCGTCGACGCCGAGAGCTTCCGTGCCGCGTGCGAGAACGCGGACGTCAGCGACGCCAAGCGCCTCAAGGCGGTGTACCGAGCGCTCGCCGGAGCCGGCGTCGAGGTCGACATCCCCACGAAGGTAGCGGCCGCCGCGGCTCCCCGGACCACGACGTCGAGCAAGGTCCGTGCGACCGCCGCGAAGACGGCGCCAGCGAAGCCCGCCGCCGCGACCTCCACCGAGGCCCCGGCCGCGGCAGGTGACGAGGCGGACGCCGAGGCGCCCGCGGCGGCACCTGCGAAGACCGCCGCCCCCCGCAAGCGGGCGGCGGCCAAGGCCGCACCCAAGACCGCTGCCCGCACGCCGCGCAAGCGCGCCGGCGCGGCCGACGTCCCGACGGGCGATGCGGACGCTCCTGAGGCGGACGACGAGACGCCCGAGGACGGCGCCCCCGCCGTTGCCGGCAAGGGTGAGGAGCCCGACGAGAGCCGCGGCTTCGTCGTCTCCGACGCCGACGACGACGACGCACCCGTCCAGCAGGTCGTGACCGCGGGCGCCACCGCGGACCCGGTCAAGGACTACCTCAAGCAGATCGGCAAGGTCGCGCTGCTGAACGCCGAGCAGGAGGTCGAGCTCGCCAAGCGGATCGAGGCCGGCCTGTTCGCCGAGGAGCGGCTGAGCTCGGGCGAGGAGTTCGCCCCGAAGCTGCGCCGTGAGCTGCAGTGGATCGCCGGCGACGGCAAGCGGGCGAAGAACCACCTGCTCGAGGCGAACCTGCGTCTGGTCGTCTCGCTCGCCAAGCGGTACACCGGCCGCGGCATGCTGTTCCTGGACCTGATCCAGGAGGGCAACCTCGGTCTGATCCGTGCGGTCGAGAAGTTCGACTACACCAAGGGCTACAAGTTCTCGACGTACGCGACGTGGTGGATCCGGCAGGCGATCACCCGCGCGATGGCGGACCAGGCCCGCACCATCCGTATCCCGGTGCACATGGTCGAGGTCATCAACAAGCTCGCCCGCGTCCAGCGGCAGATGCTCCAGGACCTGGGCCGCGAGCCCACCCCGGAAGAGCTCGCCAAGGAGCTCGACATGACCCCCGAGAAGGTCGTCGAGGTCCAGAAGTACGGGCGTGAGCCGATCTCGCTGCACACCCCGCTCGGCGAGGACGGCGACAGCGAGTTCGGTGACCTCATCGAGGACTCCGAGGCCGTCGTCCCCGCGGACGCCGTGAGCTTCACGCTCCTGCAGGAGCAGCTGCACCAGGTCCTCGACACGCTCTCCGAGCGCGAGGCCGGTGTGGTCTCCATGCGGTTCGGCCTGTCCGACGGCCAGCCGAAGACGCTCGACGAGATCGGCAAGGTCTACGGCGTGACGCGCGAGCGCATCCGTCAGATCGAGTCCAAGACGATGTCGAAGCTGCGCCACCCGAGCCGGTCGCAGGTCCTGCGCGACTACCTGGACTGAGCGCACCGCACGGCTCCGTGCGCGTGCCGCACGACGACGAGGCCCCGCCCGGTTCTACCGGGCGGGGCCTCGTGCTGTTCGGGGGAGGGGGCGCCTCAGTTGGAGCCCGCGCCGTGCTCCGCGTGGAGACGGTCGGTCTCGTCCTGGACGTGCGTCGCCACGTCGGCGTACGCGGGCGAGTGGGCACGGGAGTGGTGGCCGCAGAAGAGCAGCTCTCCCGTGGGCAGGACCACGCGGACGTACGCCTGGGCCCCGCAACGGTCACACCTGTCGGCAGCGGTCAGCGGTTCTGTCGTCATAGCAGTCACGAGACCATGTAACCACCTCGTGCCGTTCTTCACGTGCTCCGGAGGCCCGGGTTCGCTCCGCGCGTAGAGCGACGGCGGGCCGCGCACGGTTTGTGGGCAGCCTCGTCTAGGCTGATGCACCGTGACGACCACCTCTGCCGAGTCCAGCTACACCGCCCGACACCTCTCGGTGCTCGAGGGGCTCGAGGCGGTCCGCAAGCGCCCCGGGATGTACATCGGGTCGACCGACTCCCGCGGCCTCATGCACTGCCTCTGGGAGATCATCGACAACTCGGTCGACGAGGCGCTCGCGGGCAACTGCGACCAGATCGAGATCGTGCTGCACGCCGACACCTCGGTCACGGTCAAGGACAACGGCCGCGGCATCCCCGTCGACGTGGAGCCCAAGACGGGACTGTCAGGGGTCGAGGTCGTCTTCACCAAGCTGCACGCCGGCGGCAAGTTCGGCGGTGGCTCCTACACGGCGTCGGGCGGCCTGCACGGTGTCGGTGCGTCCGTGGTCAACGCACTGTCGGCGCGCCTCGACGTCGAGGTTGACCGCGGTTCGAAGACGCACCGGATGACCTTCCACCGCGGAGAGCCCGGCCTCTTTGCCGACGGCGCGGCCGGGCCGTCGCCCGAGTCGCCCTTCACCCCCTTCGTCGACCACTCCGAGCTCACGGTCGTGGGCAAGGCTCCGCGCGGGCGCACCGGGACGCGAGTGCGTTACTGGGCGGACCGGCAGGTCTTCCCCAAGAGCGCGGTCTTCTCCTACGACGAGCTCGTGACCCGGATCCGCCAGACGACGTTCCTCGTCCCGGGTCTGGCCATCACCCTGCGCGACGAGCGCGGGCTGCCGGGCACACCCGGCCAGGACGGCCCGCACGAGGAGCGCTTCCTCGCCACGGGCGGCACCGTCGACTTCGCCGACTTCCTCGCCCCGGACACGGCCGTCACCTCGACCTGGCACCTGACCGGCACCGGGTCGTTCAAGGAGACCGTTCCCGTCCTCGACGACCGCGGCCACCTGAGCCCGCAGGAGGTCACGAGGGAGTGCGAGGTCGACGTCGCGCTGCGATGGGGCACGGGCTACGAGACCGAGGTCCGGACGTTCGTCAACATCATCGCGACACCGAAGGGCGGCTCCCACCTGCGCGGCTTCGAGGCAGGACTGCTGAAGGTCGTCAGCAAGGCCGTCGAGTCGAACGCACGCCGGCTGAAGGTCTCCACGAAGGACGGCGCGGAGAAGATCGAGAAGGACGACGTCCTGGCCGGCCTCACCGCAGTGCTCACGGTGCGCCTCGCGGAACCGCAGTTCGAGGGGCAGACCAAGGAGGTCCTCGGGACGGCGCCGGTCCGGGCGATCGTGGCGCGCGTCGTCGAGCAGCAGCTGGGCGCCGTCCTGACGTCCAGCAAGCGTGACGACAAGGCGCAGGCCTCGCTCCTGCTCGACAAGGTCGTCGCCGAGATGCGGGCGCGCATCACCGCGCGCAAGCAGAAGGAGATCTCGCGGCGCAAGAACGCCCTCGAGTCGTCCTCCCTGCCGTCGAAGCTCGCCGACTGCCGCAGCGACGACGTCGCCCGCAGCGAGCTGTTCATCGTCGAGGGCGACAGCGCGCTCGGCACGGCCAAGCTCGCCCGCAGCTCGGACTTCCAGGCCCTGCTGCCGATCCGCGGCAAGATCCTCAACGTCCAGAAGGCCTCCGTCAGCGACATGCTCCGCAACGCGGAGTGCGCGGCGATCATCCAGGTGATCGGCGCCGGCTCGGGTCGGTCCTTCGACCTCGAGGCCGCGCGCTACGGCAAGATCGTCCTCATGACCGACGCCGACGTCGACGGCGCGCACATCCGGACCCTGCTCCTCACGCTCTTCTTCCGCTACATGCGACCGCTCGTGGACGCCGGGCGAGTCTTCGCGGCCGTCCCGCCGCTGCACCGGATCGAGGTCATCGGCTCGGGCAAGCGCAAGAACGAGTACGTCTACACCTACTCCGAAGCCGAGCTCGTGTCGACGATGAAGAAGCTCGACCGCGCCGGCAAGCGCTACAAGGAGGACATCCAGCGCTACAAGGGCCTCGGTGAGATGGATGCCGACCAGCTGGCCGAGACCACCATGGACCCGCGCCACCGCACCCTGCGTCGTGTGACGGCCGAGCACGCCGAGGCCGCCGAGCGGGTGTTCGAGCTGCTCATGGGCTCGGACGTCGCCCCCCGCAAGGACTTCATCATCGCTGGGGCGGCCGAGCTGGACCGCGCCCGCATCGACGCCTGACCACGCGTCGCGTCCGCCTGTCGGTCGACCGGGACGCGACGTCGTCGGCGCTCCGTAGGCTGTGCGCGTGACTCTCCGAACCTTCCGCGAGGCGCCCGCGCGCTCGTTCACCGTCCTGACCTCCCTCCTGCTCGCCGCAGGCCTGCTCGTGGGCTGCTCCGCGTCGGGGAACGACGAGGCGTCCGCCTCCCCGACGGTCTCGGAGAGCACGGCGAGCGAGGAGACGTCCGAGGCTCCGCAGGACGACGCCGACGAGCAGGACGAGCCGACCGGGGAGGCCCCGGAGCTCTCCTACGAGGGCCGGGAGGGGAGCACCGCGCTCGAGCTTCTCCTCGAGGCCGACCCGTCGGCCGAGGTGTCGGGCGAGGGGGAGAACGCGTTCGTCACGGGGATCGACGGCGTGTCCGCCGACCCGGACGGCGAGTTCTGGGCGCTGTACGTCAACGGCGAGATGGCTACCGTGGGAGCCGGCTCGCTCGACACCGAGGACGGGGACGAGATCACGTGGAAGCTCGAGACGTTCACCTCCTGACGCGCTGGTGGCGACCTGCGCTGGTCGTCGCCTTCGCGGTGCTCGCCGTCGTGTGGCGGCTCGTGCGCGCGGACCTCGGCGCGCCGCCGAACCTCGAGCTCGTCACGGCCGCGACGTTCATCGCGACCGTCCTGCTGCGCTCGCGCTGGGCGTTCGTCGTGCCCCTGGCTGTCACGGTCGTCTCGGACGTCGTGCTGGGCAACACCGCCATCGCGCTCTTCACCTGGAGCGCGTGGCTCGTCGTCGGGCTGGGCTCGCTGCTCGTCGGTGACCGGCAGGGCTGGCGCCGGGTCGGCGCGGGCGCGGTGTTCGGCGTCGGTGCGTCGCTGTGGTTCTTCGCCTGGACGAACTTCGGGGTCTGGCTCCAGAGCCGCGGCACCTGGTACCCGGCGGGCGTCGAAGGGCTCGTCGCGAGCTATGTCGCCGGGCTGCCCTTCCTGCGGACGATGCTGATCGGTAACCTCGTGCTGCTGCCGCTCGCCGCCGGTGTGACACTGCTCGTCGAACGTCTGGAGACCGCCCACGGACTCGCTGCCGTCGCGGTCCGCCACGCCTGAGGCGGGCACGGAGGAGGCACTGATGACACGCCCGCGAATCTTCGGGATGAGCTTCGCCAGCATCTACCCGCTCTACGTGACCAAGGTGGAGCGCAAGGGCAGGTCCCGAGCCGATGTCGACACGGTCATCACCTGGCTCACCGGCTACGACGCCGCCGGGCTCGAGAAGGTGATCTCCGACGAGGTCGATCTCGAGACGTTCTTCGACCAGGCGCCGGCGATGAACCCGAACGTGTCGCTCATCACGGGCGTGATCTGCGGCCATCGTGTCGAGGACATCGACGACCCGCTCCTGCAGAAGATCCGTTTGATGGACAAGCTGGTCGACGAGGTCGCACGCGGCAAGAAGATGTCCTCGGTCCTGCGTGGCGAACCGTCCGTCGCCCCGTAGCGCGGCTCGCGGCCCCGACGACCGGAGAGGGTAGGGTCAGGGCCCGATCTGCTCGGCCAGCGCGACGATGATCCCGCCCGGGCCGCGCAGGTAGCAGAGCCGGAACGCGTCCTCGAACCGGGTGATCTCCCCGACGAGCTCGGCCCCGTGGCCGCGGAGGCGTTCGACCGTGTCGTCGATGTCGTCGACGGCGAACATCACGCGGTGCAGGCCCAGCGTGTGGGGCGGCGCGTCCCGCAGGCCGGCCTCGACCGGCGGCGGGGAGTCGTACCGGACCAGCTCGAGCCGGCCCGGACCGTCGGGCACGCGCATCATCGCGATCTCGGAGCGCATCCCGTCGAGACCGACGACGCGACCCGCCCACTCCGCCTCGATCGGTGTCCTGCCCTCGAGCTCCATCCCGAGCTCGAGGAAGAACGCCACCGCCGCGTCGAGGTCGTCGACGACGACGCCGACGTTGTCCATCCGCTGGATCGCCATGTCGTGCCCCTCTCAGGCGTCGTGCTCGGCACTCGCGACGCCCCGGGCGGGTGCGCTCATGTCACCCGTCCCGGGCGTGCCCTCCGCCAGACCGTAGCGCAGGAGCACGGTGCCCTGGGGGCTGGCCGTGGGCGGTTCGAGGAGGGTGAGGTTGGTGGGCACCGCGCCGCCGTCGAACAGCGTCTTGCCGACGCCGAGCACGATCGGGTGCACCCACAGGTCGAGACGGTCGAAGAGCTTGTCGCGCAGGAGCGTCTGCACCAGGTTCAGGCTGCCGACGACCTTTACGTGCTCGTGCCGGTCGCGGACCTCGCGCACGGCGCCCGCCAGGTCGGGCCCGAGACGGGTCGACCCTGCCCAGGGAAGGTCCGGCGTCCCGCGGGAGGCGACGTACTTGGGGACGCGGTTGAAGAGCGTCGCGATGTCGTCGTCGTCCCCACCCTCCTGGTGGGGCCAGTACGCGGCGAAGATGTCGTACGTGCGCCGGCCCAGCAGGAGCGCGTCCGTGCCCGCATACGCGGCGGCCACCTGCGCCCCGGCGACGTCGTCGAGCAAGGGTGCCTGCCAGCCGCCGAACGGGAACCCCTCAGGGTCCTCGTCCGGGCCGCCGGGCGCCTGCCCGACGAGGTCGAGGGTCGTGAACAGCTCGATCTCGATGGATCCCATGGTCCGCTCCGGTTCGCTCGTCGTCTCTGGTCCCAGGGGTAGACCCGATCGCGCCGGTGAACTCATCGGGTTGCCTCGTCAGACCCGTGCGCGGCGGTAGACTCCAGGTTCTCCGGCGATCGAGCGTCGCCACGTCCGTGGCGCGCGGTGGTCCCCGGAGACTCCCGGCTACGTGTCGCCATCGGCGCGAGCACGGGTCCGCGGGGCCGGCGCAGGCGGGGACGCTGCGCGGTGACCCGGCGGCCGATCGGAGCGCCCTGGCCCGGGCTTCCTGCCTCACGGGCCGGTGTCCGGCGTCCGACCGGTCCTGGGCGCGCGGGCGCGGCACGGCGCATCGCGCCGCGGTCGCGGGAGGGTTGCAGCGAAGGAGGAGATGTGGCACGACCAGGCCAACGCCGGTCCGGCCGCGCGCGGACGGGGTCCGGCGCCCCGGGCCGCCGCGCCCCGCGGCCCGCGGAGCAAGGGATCATCCCGGTGCTCGCGGACATCGCCCGCGAGGTCGACGGCGCCGTGCAGCGACCGCCGACGCGCCCGGTGGTCCGCACGAAGTTCCAGGTCGTCGCGCTCCTCGTGCGGGAGGAGCGGGCCCGGGTACGGGCCGACGCCGCCCTGACCGAGTCCCAGCGGGTCCAGCAGCTCAAGCGTCTCGACGGGGTGGCGACGCTGCTGGCGAAGATCGCTGCCCGGGACACCTCGCTGCTCGAGCTGCTCGCCGAGGACGCCCGGGTCTCCGAGGGGGCACGCACCTTCATGGCGACCGTGATGCGCGCCGGCGGGCTGGAGCCGCCCGAGGAGCCCCCGCCGGCCGCGCCGCCCGCGCCGGTGCCCGGTGCGGAGAAGCGGGTGGTGCCCCTCTCGGTGATCTCGCGCCAGCGGGCGAACCCGTTCCTCGCCCCCGACTTCGAGGCTGCGGCCGAGCGGCGGGCCCCGCGGGCCCGCCGACTGGCAGGCTGGGAGCTGCTCGAGCCGCTCTTCCGGTCCTTCGAGTACGCCGACCCCGGCGCACCGGCCTGCATGCCGCTTCCTGTGCCACGCTCGGTGTCCGCTCCGCAGGGCCGGACGCTGATGCCGCACCAGGCACAGGTCGTCGAGGCCGCGGCTCGCGGCCACCGCACCTTCCTGCTCGCCGACGAGCCCGGGCTCGGCAAGACCGCCCAGGCGCTGCTCGCCGCCCAGGCGGCCGACGCCTACCCGCTGCTGGTCGTGGCGCCCAACGTGGTGAAGACGAACTGGGCGCACGAGGTCGGGATGTGGTCGCCGCAGCGTCGCTCGACCGTTGTCCATGGCGACGGCGAGCGGGTCGACGGGTTCGCGGACGTCGTGATCGTGAACTACGAGCTCCTGGACCGGCACGTCGGCTGGCTCGGCGACCTCGGTTTCCGCGGCATGGTCGTCGACGAGGCGCACTACATCAAGAACAAGGGTTCTCAGCGCTCCCAGCACGTGCTCGCCGTCTCCGAGCGGATCCGGGAACGGACCGCCCGGCCGCTCCTCATGGCGCTCACCGGCACCCCGCTGATCAACGATATCGAGGACTTCCGGGCTATCTGGCAGTTCCTCGGGTGGATCGACGACAAGAAGCCGCTCGCCGCGCTGCTGACCGCGCTCGAGGAGACCGGGCTCACCCCGGCCGACATGGGGTTCTACTCCGCCGCCCGGGCCGCCGTGATCGACCTGGGCATCGTGCGGCGTCGCAAGTCCGAGGTGGTCGCCGACATCCCCGCCCGGCGGGTGGCGGACCTGCCGGTCGAGCTCGACGGCGCCGTGGGACGATCGATCCGGGCCGCCGAGACCGCGCTCGCCCGCCGACTGATCGGCCGCTACCGGTCCGCCGTGGAGGCGCGTGTCGTCGACGCCGTCGACGACCACGACGCCGCCGCCGACGGGGTCGACCTCGCCCTCGCACGCAGGGTGGCGGCGTCGGAGCTCAAGGACTCGAGCTCGCGGGCCGGTGGCGAGAACGTGTTCACGATGGTCCGCCGGATCGGTCAGGCCAAGGCCGGACTGGCGGCCGACTACGCCGCGCAGCTCGCCCGCAACGTCGGCAAGGTGGTGTTCTTCGCCAAGCATGTCGACGTGATGGACCACGCCGAGCAGGTCTTCGCGGACCGCGGCATCGGCTACGCCTCCATCCGCGGTGACCAGTCGACCACGGTGCGCGAGAAGAACATCGCCGCGTTCACGCAAGACCCCGACGTGTCGATCGTGGTGTGCTCCCTGACGGCCGCCGGAGTGGGGCTGAACCTCCAGGTGGCCTCCAACATGGTGCTCGCCGAGCTGTCGTGGACGCACGCCGAGCAGACCCAGGCCATCGACCGGATCCACCGGATCGGCCAGGCCGAGCCGGTCACCGCGTGGCGGATCATCGCGGCCCAGACCATCGACTCGACGATCGCCGAGCTCATCGACAGCAAGTCCGGGCTGGCCGCACGGGCACTGGACGGGGCGGGCGACGACGACGTCTCGTCGTCCACCGACGTCCAGCTCGACGCCCTCGTCGCGCTGCTCTCCGACGCGCTCGCCGCCGAAGGGATCGACTGAGCGACCCGTCGGTGATGCTCGCTCCCGCGAGACTCAGACGGAGAAGTACGTCGCCTCCGGGTGGTGCAGGACGAACGCGTCGGTGGACTGCTCGGGGTGGAGCTGGAGCTCGTCGGACAGCACGACGCCGACGCGGTCCGGCCGCAGGAGCTCGACGACCTTGCGGCGGTCCTCCATGTCGGGGCACGCGGGGTAGCCGAGGGAGAACCGTGCGCCGCGGTACTCGAGCTTGAACATGCCCTCGGCGGTCTCGGGGTCCTCCTCGGCGAACCCGAGCTCGGCGCGCACCCGCGCGTGCCACATCTCGGCGAGCGCCTCGGTGAGCTGGACGGACAGGCCGTGCAGCTCCATGTACTCGCGGTACTTGTTCGCGGCGAACAGCCGTGCGGTGTGCACGTCCACGGTGTCGCCCACGGTGACGAGCTGCACGGGCAGCACGTCGAACCGGCCGGTCTCCTCGACCCAGGACCGCGGCCTGACGTAGTCCGCGAGGCACAGGTGCCGGTCGCGGCGCTGCCGCGGGAACGTGAAGCGCAACCGCTCGGTGCCGGGCTCGCCGCCCGACCCGCCGTCGGGCGCGCCGAGGCCGGCCAGCCCCGCGCCGTGGTGGGCGACGACCACGTCGTCGCCCTCGGACCACACGGGGAAGTACCCGTAGACCACCGACGGGTCGACGATGCCGTCGGTGCGGATCTGCTCGAGCCACGCGTTGAGGCGGGGACGACCCTCGGTCTCCACCAGCTCCTCGTAGGACGCCCCGGCGTCGCCGCGCCCGGGCTTGAGGCCCCACTGGCCCATGAACGTCGCGCGCTCGTCGAGGTAGGCCGCGTAGTCGGCGAGCTGGATCCCCTTGACGATGCGGGTGCCCCAGAACGGCGGTGCGGGCACCGGGTTGTCGGAGGCGACGTCGGAGCGCGCCGGCAGGTCCTCCAGGGGCGTCTGCGTGACGGTCGCGACGGCGTGGCGGCGCTTCTTGAGCGGCGGCAGCCCGACGGCGTCGGGCGCCTCACCGCGCGCGATCCGCACGAGCGGCTCCATCAGGCGCAGGCCCTCGAACGCGTCGCGCGCGTACCGGACGACGCCGGGGAACTCGCCCGCGAGGTCGTCCTCGACGTAGGTACGGGTGAGAGCGGCGCCGCCGAGGAGGACGGGCCAGCGGCCCGCGAGGCCGCGAGACGTGAGCTCCTCGAGGTTCTCGCGCATGACGACCGTGGACTTCACGAGCAGCCCCGACATGCCGATGACGTCCGCGTCGTGCTCCTCGGCGGCGTCGATCATCGCGCTGATCGACTGCTTGATGCCGATGTTCACGACCGTGTAGCCGTTGTTGGTGAGGATGATGTCGACGAGGTTCTTGCCGATGTCGTGCACGTCGCCGCGCACGGTCGCGAGCACGATGGTGCCCTTCGTCGCCGTGTCGGCGTCGTCGAGGCGTTCCATGTGCGGCTCGAGGAGCGCGACGGCGCCCTTCATCACCTCGGCCGACTGCAGGACGAAGGGCAGCTGCATCTGGCCCGACCCGAAGAGCTCGCCCACGGTCTTCATGCCGGCGAGCAGGTGGTCGTTGACGATGTCGAGGGCCTTCATGCCGTCCGCGAGGGCCTCGGAGATGTCGTCCTCGAGACCCTTGCGCTCGCCGTCGACGATCCGGCGCTCGAGGCGCGGACCCACCGGCAGCGCCGCCATCTCGGCGGCCCGCGCGTCCTTGAGCGCCGCGGAGTCGACGCCGGAGAACAGGTCCAGCAGATGGGCGAGCGGGTCGTGCGTGAGGTTGCCCTCGTCGTCGTACCGGCGCCTGTCCCAGACGAGGTCGAGGGCCGCCTGGCGCTGTTCGTCGGGGATGGAGGCGAGCGGCAGGATCTTCGCCGCGTGCACGATCGCCGAGTCAAGGCCGGCCTGGACGGCCTCGTGCAGGAACACCGAGTTGAGCACCGTGCGCGCCGCCGGGTTGAGCCCGAACGAGACGTTCGAGACACCGAGCGTGGTGTGCACGCCCGGGTACCTGCGGACGAGCTCGCGGATCGCCTCGATGGTCTCGATGGCGTCGCGACGCGTCTCCTCCTGCCCCGTGGCGATGGGGAACGTCAGGGTGTCGACGATGATGTCGTCCAGCCGCACACCCCACTCGCCCGTGAGGGTGTCGATGAGGCGGGAGGCGATCGCGACCTTCGTGGCGGCGGTGCGCGCCTGGCCCTCCTCGTCGATCGTCAGGGCGATCACCGCGGCCCCGTGCTCGCGCACGAGGGGCATGATCCGGGCGAATCGGGAGGTCGGGCCGTCGCCGTCCTCGAAGTTCACCGAGTTCACGACGGCCCGCCCGCCCACGAGCTCCAGGCCCGCGCCGATGACGGCGGGCTCGGTCGAGTCGATGACGAGCGGCAGCGTCGAGGCGCTCGCGAGCCGCGAGACGACGGACCGCACGTCGGCGACGCCGTCGCGCCCCACGTAGTCGATGCAGACGTCGAGCAGGTGCGCGCCGTCACGGGTCTGGGCGCGCGCGATCTGCACGCACTCGTCCCAGTTCTCCGCGAGCATCGCCTCGCGGAACGCCTTCGAGCCGTTGGCGTTGGTGCGCTCGCCGATCGCGAGGAACGTCGCGTCCTGGCGGAAGTCGACGTGCGAGTACAGGCTGGCCACGCCGTTCTCCCGGACGGGTTCGCGGTGGGCCACCGGCCGGTCGCGCACGGCCTCCACGACCTGGCGCAGGTGCTCGGGGGTCGTGCCGCAGCACCCGCCGACGAGCCCGAGCCCGAACTCCGTGACGAACTGCGTGTGCGCCGCGGCGAGCTCTGCCGGGCTCAGGGGGTAGGAGGCGCCCTTCGGGCCGAGCACGGGCAGCCCCGCGTTCGGCATGCACGTCACGGGCACCTGCGCGTGCTTGGCGAGGTGGCGCAGGTGCTCGCTCATCTCGGCGGGGCCGGTGGCGCAGTTCAGGCCGATCGCGTCGACCCCGAGCGCCTGCAGCGTCGTCAGGGCCGCGCCGATCTCGGAGCCCATGAGCATCGTGCCCGTGGTCTCGACGGTCACCTGCACGATGACCGGGACCTCCCGGCCCTCGGCGGCCATCGCGGCACGCGACCCGTTGACCGCCGCCTTCGCCTGCAGCAGGTCCTGGCTGGTCTCCACGAGGATCGCGTCCGCACCGCCGTCGAGCAGACCCGCGGCCTGCTCCGCGAACGTGTCACGCAGGTGCGCGTAGGTCGTGTGCCCGAGGCTCGGGAGCTTGGTGCCCGGCCCCATCGACCCGAGCACCCAGCGGGGGTGCTCGGGCGTCGACCACGCGTCCGCCCGCTCGCGGGCGATCCGCGCCCCGGCCGCCGCCAGCTCCCGGATCCGGTCGTCGATGTCGTAGTCCGAGAGGTTGGACCAGTTCGCACCGAACGTGTTCGTCTCGATGCAGTCGACACCCACCTCGAGGTAGGCGTCGTGCACGGACGCGATGATGTCGGGACGCGAGACGTTGAGGATCTCGTTGCACCCCTCGAGCTGCTCGTAGTCCTCGAGGCTCGGGTCCTGGTCCTGGATCATCGTGCCCATCGCGCCGTCCGCGACGACGACACGGGTGCGCAGGGCCTCGGCGAAGGCGCGCGAGCGGGCGTTGGCGGTGCGAGTGGACATGCCCGCAGGGTAGACCGGGGGGCGCCGACGGGTGGGTGGGCGTCCGTCTGGTGTCGGGGATATTCAGATGCCCGACGCCGGTCGCGGCTCTAGCGTGGACCCATGGCCGATGCCCCCGCCGTCCCCGCGACCGCCCCCACCTCCGCCCCCGCCACCGATCCCGGCAGCGGTCCGGTAGCAGGAGAGTCACCGACGCCGCCCATCGCCGAGCGGGCCGCCGCGCCGTCGACGCTGCCCGAGATCACCGCGGGGGACCTCACCTGGCGGCCCGCTGCGGCTGCCGACGCGCCCGTGCTGCTGGCTCTGCGCAACCTCATCGCCGAGGCGGACGACGAGCCCTACCGCGAGACCCTCGGCGAGATGGAGGAGACGCTGAGCGCGCCGTGGCGCCGGTTCGAGAGCGACTCGCTCCTGGGGTTCGACGCCGACGGCGCGCTGCGGGCCTACGCGATGGTCGACTCGCCGCCCGCCGACGTGCGCACGGTGCGCGCGTTCCTGTGGGGCGGCGTGCACCCCGCCCGCCGCGGCGAGGGCATCGGCCGCGAGCTCTTCGCCTGGCAGGTCGCGCGCGGACGCCAGGTGCTGGCCGCCTCGGGCAAGGACGTGCCCGCCCGCCTCGCCGCCTACGCGGAGGACACCGGCCCCGAGGCCAAGCACCGGCTCTACCGCCGTGCCGGGTTCGTCGAGCGCCGGTTCTACGCCGACCTGCGGCGCGACCTCGCCGCCCCCGTCCCGGAGGTCACGCTCGACGGGTCGCTGCGCGTCGTGCCGTGGTCGCCCGATCTCGACGAGGCCACGCGGCTTGCCCACAACGACGCCTTCCGCGACCACTGGGGCAGCGAGCCGCGCGACCCTCAGACGTGGAACCACGGTCGCTCGGAGTTCGCCCCGCAGTGGTCCTTCTGCGTCGTCGACGACACCCCGGACGTCGAGGCGCTGCTGGCCGACCCGGACACCGACGCCGAGACCGCGACGGCGCTGCGCGAGGGCGCACCGCTCGTCGTCGGCTACGAGCTCGCGGCGCGCTTCGACGAGGACTTCCCGGTGCGGGGCTACACCTTCGGCTACACCGAGATCCTCGGGGCCCGGCGCGCCTACCGCGGCCGCAAGGTCGCCGTCGCGGCGCTCGCGGCCGGGATGCGTGCCTTCGCGGCGGACGGCATGCAGTACGCGGCGCTCGACGTCGACACGGCGAACCCCACCGGCGCCACCGGCCTCTACGCGAGCCTGGGCTACGAGAAGGTCAGTGGCTCGCGGATGTACTCCATCGAGCTCTGACCCGAGTGCTGTGGGCGGGATGGTGGTGTGAATCCGCCAGCGGATTCGCACCACCATCCCGCCCACAGCCGGGGGAGGCGTCAGCCGATGGCCGTGACGGGGCCGGGGAGGGGGACGCCCGAGCCGTCGCGGCGCTCGACGGGTGCGGGCAGGTCGACCGGCTGGCCGGCGGCGCCGACCGCACGGGCCGGGCCCTCGCCGACCCAGGCCAGGACGAGACGGTCCTCGCCCTTGAGGAAGCGCTGTGCGCGGACCCCGCCGGTCGCGCGGCCCTTACCCGGGTAGAGCTCGTACGGCGTGACCTTCGCCGCGCCGACCTGCGTCCCGGGGAGGGCGTCCGAGGAACCCGCGACCGTCACGACGGTCACCAGGTCGCGGACGTCCGCCGGGACGACACCGAAGAACGTGACCTCCTGACCGGCCGCGAGGCGGATGCCCGCCATGCCGCCGGCGGAACGACCCTGCGGGCGGACCGCCGTCGCGCGGAACGACAGCAACGAGGCATCCGAGCTGACGAAGACCAGCTCGTCGGTGTCCTCGGCCGGGGCGGCGCCGACCACGACGTCGCCGTCCTTGAGGGACACGACGTCCCAGGAGTCCCGGTTGGACGGGACCTCACCGGGCGCGAGTCGCTTGACCACCCCCTGCGCGGTGCCCAGGGCGAGCGACGGCGCGTCCGGGGCCAGCGAGACGATCGTCACGGCGGTCTCGCCCGGGTCGAGTGCGACGACCTCGCTGAGCGGGACGCCGCCCGACAGGCTCGGCGCGCCGTCGGTCGGCGGCAGGCCCGGCAGGTCGAGGACCGACACCCGCACGACGCGACCGCGGTTCGTGAGGAGGCCGACCTCGCCGCGGGCGCTCGCGAGGACCGACCCGCGCAGGACGTCGTGCGCGGCACGGGACCCGCTGCGGCCGGGAACCGAGCCGTCGGCGGTGCGGGCGAGCAGCCCGGTCGCGGAGAAGAGCACCCAGCAGGGGGTGTCCTCGACCTCGAGCGGGACCACGGTCGCGGCGGACGAGGACGGACCGGCGCCGGCGGACTCGAGCAGGATGGTGCGCCGCGGGGTGCCGTAGGTCTTGGCGACCTCGGTCATCTCGCTCGACACGACGCCGCGCAGCCGCGCCTCGTCGGCGAGGATCTCGGCGAGCTCGGCGATCTCGCGCTCGAGCGCCTCCTGCTCCTTCTCGAGCTCGATGCGGGAGAACTTCGTCAGGCGGCGCAGCTGGAGCTCGAGAATGTACTCGGCCTGGGCCTCCGACAGGTCGAAGACGTCCTGCAGCCGGGCGCGGGCGGTGCGCGCGTCGTCGCTCGAGCGGATCACCTGGATGACCTCGTCGATGTCGACGATCGCGACGAGGAGCCCGAGCACGAGGTGCAGGCGGTCCTGGCGCTTGGCGAGACGGTAGGCGCTGCGACGACGGACGACGTCGATCCGGTGCGCGACCCACACCTGCAGCAGCTCGCGCAGCCCGAGCGTGCGCGGCTGGCCCTCGACGAGGGCGACGTTGTTGATGCCGAACGAGTCCTCGAGCGGTGTGTACCGGTAGAGCTGCTCGAGCACGGCCTCCGGGTTGAAGCCCGTCTTGACCTCGACGACGAGCCGCAGGCCGTGCGACCGGTCGGTGAGGTCCGTCGCGTTGGTCACGCCCTGGATCTTCTTGGCCTTGACGCCCTCGGCGATCTTCTCGATCACCTTCTCCGGGCCGACGAGGTAGGGCAGCTCGGTGAAGACGATGCCCTTGCGCTTCGGGGTGACGTTCTCGATCCGTGCCGTCGCGCGGGTGCGGAAGGAGCCGCGACCCGTGCGGTAGGCGTCGCGGATGCCGTCGAGCCCGACGATCTTGCCTCCGGTGGGCAGGTCCGGGCCGGGCACGAACCGCATGAGGGCGTCGAGGTCCGCCTCGGGGTGCTTGATGAGGTGCTGCGCCGCGGCGACGACCTCGACGAGGTTGTGGGGCGCCATGTTCGTCGCCATGCCCACCGCGATGCCCGACGCGCCGTTGACGAGCAGGTTGGGGATCGCCGCGGGCAGGACCTCGGGCTGGGTGAGCTTGTTGTCGTAGTTCGGGACGAAGTCGACGACGTCCTCGTCCAGACCCGTCGTCATCGCGGTGGCCGACGTCGCGAGCCGCGCCTCGGTGTAGCGCGGCGCCGCGGGGCCGTCGTCGAGCGACCCGAAGTTGCCGTGGCCGTCGACGAGCGGCAGGCGCAGGGAGAACGGCTGCGCGAGGCGGACGAGCGCGTCGTAGATGGCCGTGTCACCGTGCGGGTGCAGCTTGCCCATCACCTCGCCGACGACGCGGGCCGACTTCACGTGCGCCCGGTCGGGGCGCAGCCCCATGTCGGCCATCTGGAAGAGGATCCGTCGCTGCACGGGCTTGAGCCCGTCGCGGGCGTCCGGCAGGGCGCGCGCGTAGATGACCGAGTACGCGTACTCGAGGAACGACCCCTCCATCTCGGAGGCGACGTCGATGTCGATGATCGTCTCGTTGATCTCGCTCGGGTCGAGCGGAGGTCTCGAGGAGGCGGATCTGCGCGCCATGTGTCGTCGGGCTCCTGCGGTCTCGCGTGTCGGTCGGGGGAATCGTCGTCGTGCCGGTGGCACCGTACCCGGTGCCGCCCACGTGGTCCTACACCGGTGGCTCCCATTGTCGCGGGGCGCGCGCGTGCGCACCCCGCGCCGCGCCGCGAGCACATAGCCTGGGTCGGGTGAGCACACCGACGTCAGGAGATGCCGAGGGCGCCGCGCGCTACCCCGTGGAGTGGGAGGCCGACGTCGTCCTGCGCGACGGGAGCACCACGCACCTGCGCCCGATCCGGCCCGACGACGCGCCCGCGCTCCAGCGCTTCCACGTCGGCCAGTCCGAGCGCTCCACCTACCTGCGCTTCTTCGCGGCGATGGAGCGGCTGTCCGACCGCGACCTCGTCCGGTTCACGACCGTCGACCACGACGACCGGGTCGCGCTCGTCGCCGTGCGCACGGGCGCCGAGAGCGACGAGATCCTCGGCGTCGGCCGCTTCGACCGCGTCGGCACGCACGAGGCCGAGGTGGCGTTCAACATCGCCGACGCCGAGCAGGGCCGCGGGCTCGGCTCCGTCCTGCTCGAGCACCTCGCCGCGGCCGCGCGCGAGCGGGGCGTGCGGCGGTTCACTGCCGAGGTGCTGCCGCAGAACGGCAAGATGCTCGCGGTGTTCAAGGAGGCCGGCTACGACGTCGAGCAGCACGTCGACGACGGGATCGTCACCGTGAGCATCGACCTGGACCCCACCGACCGGTCCCGCGCCGTCATGGCGGACCGCGAGCACCGGGCCGAGGCCCGCAGCATGCAGGGCCTGCTCTCCGCGCGCCGGGTCGTGCTCGTCGGCCCGCGGCCCGACGTCGTCGCGGCGGCAGCGTCCGCGGCGCCCGGCTCGGGCGTCTCGACGGACGAGCTGATCGCCCAGCGCGTCCTCGCCAACGCCCTCGGCGGCACCACCCACGAACGCGGCGGTACCGCCCACGAACCCGCCGGTACCGCCCACGCGCTCCCCGACGGCCAGGAGCTGCACGTCGTGGGCGTCACCGGGCCGCCCGCGCCGGGGGTGCGCTACTGGGCGGACCTCGACGACGTGCCCGGCCCTGCCGACCTCGCCCTGCTGGCGGTCCGCCCGCCCGAGGCGATCGACGCCGTGCGACGGCTCGCCCGGCTCGGCGTGCGGGGCGTCGTGGTCCTCTCGGGCGGGTACGCCGAGACCGGCCCCGACGGGCTCGCCCTCCAGCGCGAGCTGCTGCGCGTCGCGCACGGCGCCGGCATGCGGGTCGTCGGCCCGGCGAGCTACGGGCTGTTCACCTCCACGCCCGAGCACGTGCTGCGGGCGAGCCTCGCCGAGGACGTCCCGGCGCCCGGGTCGATCGGCTTCTTCTGCCAGTCCGCGCCGATGGCCGTCACCCTGCTCGCCACCGCCCGCCGCCGCGGGATCGGCGTCTCCTCGTTCGTCTCCGCGGGCCACCGTGCGGACGTCTCGGGCAACGACGTCATGCAGTACTGGCAGGACGACCCGAGCACGGCGGTCGCGTGCCTGTACCTCGAGTCCATCGGCAACCCGCGCAAGTTCTCCCGGATCGCCCGTCGGCTCGCGTCGGTCAAGCCCGTCGTCGTCGTCACCGCCGGACGGTCCGGCCAGGTCGTACCGCCCGGCCACGCGGTGCGCTCCACCCGCGCACCCCGGCGCACGCTCGAGGAGATGCTCCGCCAGTCCGGCGTCATCCGGGCCGACAACACCCACCACATGGTCGACATCGCCCAGCTCCTCGCCCACCAGCCCTTGCCCGCGGGACGCCGGGTCGGCATCCTCGCGAGCTCGGCGGCGCTCGCGGCCCTCGTCGCGGAGGCCGCGTCCTCGGCGGGCCTCATCGTCTCCGCGTCGTCCGACTTCCTGCCGGAGGACGCGGACGACGCGCAGGTCGTCAGCGCCGTCGAGGCGCTCTACGCGCCGGACGCGTGCGACGTCGTCGTCGTGGTGCACGTGCCGACCCTGCGGCCGGGACCGGGCCGGGTGAGCCGCGTCGTCGCGGAGGCGGCCGCGCGCACGGGGCGCCCGACCGTCGCCAGCATGCTCGGCCTGCACGGCATCACCGAGGCGCTCTCGGCGACGGCCCCCGACGGCTCGACCCGCTGCGTGCCCGCCTGCTCGACGCCCGAGGACGCCGTGGCGGCGCTCGGTGCCGTGGTGCGCTACGCGCGGTGGCGGGAGGCCGACCACGGGACCGTCGTACGGCCGGAGGGGATCGACAGCCCTCGCGCGCGTGCGCTGGTCGAGGAGCTGCTGGTGCCCGTCTCCGGCAGGCTCGCGCTGGACCCCGCCACCACCGGCCGCCTGCTCGCGTGCTACGGCATCGAGCTGTGGCCGTCGCGTCGTGTGAGCACCGCGGACGACGCCGTGGCCGCGGCCGAGGAGGTCGGCTGGCCCGTCGCGTTGAAGAGCACGGCGCCGGGGCTGCGGCACCGCGCGGACCTCGGCGGGGTACGCCTCGACATCGGGGACGCCACCGAGCTGCGGACGGACGTCGCGCAGATGCGGGCGACGCTCGGGTCGGTGCTGCCGGCCGCGGCGGAGGCCCCGCTCGAGGTCCAGCGCATGGCCGACTCGGGCGTCGCGTGCGTGATCCGGTCGACCGAGGACCAGCTGTTCGGCCCGGTCGTGTCCTTCGGTCTCGCCGGCGACGCGGTCGACCTGCTCGGCGACGTCAGCTACGGCGTGCCGCCGCTCACGCAGGTCGACGTCGGCGCCATGGTCCGCTCGGTCCGCGCCGCCCCGCGGCTGTTCGGGTACATGGGGACCGCCGTCTCGGACACCGCCGCCCTCGAGGACCTGCTCGCCCGGGTCTCGGTCATGGCCGACGACCTGCCCGAGCTGCGCAGCCTCGAGCTGTATCCGGTGGTGGTCGCGGAGCGCGGGGTGGCGGTCCTCGACGCCCAGCTCGTGCTCGCCGACGCCCAGCGCGCGGACGCCCTGCGGCGTGCCCTGCCCGGCTGACGTCCGGACGCCGGACGGGACGGGCTGGCACGCGCGCTCGCGCGGGTGGGAGAATGCGCGGGTGCCCTCAGCAACCTCCGACGCCTGGACCGACCTCACCGACCAGCTGCACCGTGCCGGCTACTACCCGGACCTCGTGCAGGACGTGCTCGACATCGCCGTCGCGGACGAGGAGATCGTCGCCCACCTCGTCCTGGCCGAGACGACCTTCGACGCCTCCGAGGTCCGTCGCCACCTGACGGTCCTGGTCCTGACGCCGACGCGTCTGGTGACCACCCACGTCGACGACCACCCCGCCGACAGCGAGAACCCGTCGGCGTCCGCGGCCGCGACCACCGAGTCCGTGCCGGTCACCGAGCTGCGCTCGGTGTCCCTCACCCACGTCGTCGCCGACCCGCAGACGCACCGCGCGGGCACCCCGCCCCTCGAGGTCACCCTCGCGATCGGCTGGGGCGCGGTCTCGCGCGTGGACCTGGAGCCCGCGCAGTGCCCCGACCCGAGCTGCGACGCCGACCACGGCCTGACCGGGCAGCTCACCCCGGACGACATCGTCGTGCGGGTCAGCGCCGAGGCCGAGGGCCGGGACGCGGTCCGTGCCGCCGTGGCATTCGCCCGCGTGCTCTCCGCCGCGACCACCGGCCGCACCGTGCGACGGGCGGGGTGATGTCGACCGACGTGTCGGCGCTTCCCCACGACCTGGTCCGGCCCCGGTACGGGACCGACAGCCTCGCCGGCGTGCTGCCCGGGGTCGCGGGCGCCCTCGGTGTCGAGCACGTCACCTCGACCGGGATCGACGCCGCGGACGCCTGCCGCGACCTGGGCCTGCCGGCGGCGGAGCGGGTCTGCGTCGTGCTCGTCGACGGGCTCGGGTACGCCAACCTCGCCGACCGGGCTGGGCACGCGCCGTTCCTGCGCTCGCTGCTGCCTGCCGCCCGGCGGCTGAGCACGAGCTTCCCGAGCACCACCGCGGCCGCGCTGGGGACGTTCGGGACGGGCACCGCCCCGGGGCGGACCGGGATGCTCGGGTACACCCAGCGCAACCCCGCCACGGGCGGCCTGGCCAACATGGTCTCGTGGGACGGCGCACCGCCTCCGGCCGAGCTCCAGCAGGAGCCGCCGGTGCTGCGGGTCGTCGCCGGCGCCGGGATCGCCGTCGCGTCGACCGGGCCGGCACGGTTCGCCGGGTCCGGCATGACGGTCGCGGCCCTGAGCGGCGGCACGTACCTGGCCGCCGAGTCGCTCGCCGACCGGGTCGACCGGACGGTCCGTGCGCTGCGCTCGCCCGGCCTGGTCTACCTCTACTGGGGAGAGGTCGACAAGGCGGGCCACCACCACGGGTCGGAGTCCTGGCAGTGGGGGGACGAGCTCGAGGCGCTCGACCGTGAGCTCGCCCGGCTCGCCCGCTCGCTGCCCACCGGGACGCTCCTGGTGATCACGGCGGACCACGGGATGGTCGACGTCGACCTCGCCGCCCGCTGGGACGTCGCAGCGACGCCCGAGCTCTCGCGCGACGTCGAGCTGGTCGGGGGAGAGCCCCGCGCCGTGCACGTCTACACGTCGCCAGGGTCCGCCGAGGCCGTCGCGTCCCGCTGGACCGACGTCCTGGGTGATGCCGCGGTCGTGGCGCTGCGCGACGACCTGGTGGACGCCGGGCGCTTCGGGCCGGGCACGAGCGATCGGGTCCGGCCCACCATCGGCGACGTGGTCGTGGCGATGCGCGGCCGGGCGACGGTCGTCGACACCCGGACGCAGACCGCGGCGTCGCTGACCCTCGTCGGGGTGCACGGCTCCTTGACCGCCCGTGAGATGCAGGTCCCGCTCCTCGTCGCGCAGGCGTGAGCGGCTCCATGACACGAAAGGCAGACCACCGTGGCTGAGCTCGTCTTCTTCTCCGGGACGATGGACTGCGGCAAGTCCACCCTCGCCCTCCAGCTCGACCACAACCACGCCGCCCGGGGCCGGCGTGGCCTGATCTTCACCCGTGACGACCGCGCCGGCAACGACCGGTTGTCCTCGCGGCTCGGTCTCGAGGTCGTGGCGCGCGAGGTCACCGACACCACCGACTTCTGGGCCGAGGTCACCGGTGAGCGTGGGCGGGGGAGCGTGGAGTACCTCGTGTGCGACGAGGCGCAGTTCTACTCGTGCGACCAGGTCGAGCAGCTCGCACGACTGGTGGACGAGATCGAGATCGACGTCTTCGCCTTCGGCATCACGACCGACTTCCGCACCCGCCTCTTCCCGGGCTCGACGCGCCTGATCGAGCTCGCGGACCGTGTCGAGGTGCTCCAGGTGCAGTCCCTGTGCTGGTGCGGTGCGCGCGCGACCCACAACGCCCGGACGGTCGATGGGCAGATGGTGGTCGAGGGCGCGCAGGTCGTCGTCGGCGACACGGACGCCGGCGAGGTGAGCTACGAGGTGCTCTGCCGCCGCCACCACATGCGGAGGATGACGTCCCGCTCCGCCCGCGTGCTCGCCGGGTCGCCCGGTTCGCTCTACCTGGACCTCGCCGACCAGGACGGCTGACCCGCGGCGATCGGCGCGAGCGCCCTCAGTGCTCGGGTCGCGCGCCGAAGACGATCTCGTCCCAGCTCGGGACCTTCGCGCGGCCCTTGCGCGCCGCTCGTCGTGCCTCCCGGTTCGGGGCGTCCGGCTCGTGCCCGTGCGATCCGGGGGACGGCTGCGGCGGGGCCTGGGGCGACGTCGGGGGTGGGGTCGCAAGTGCCGACGCGGACGGGTCGTCGCCCGGTGACGGGTGCTCGGCCCCCGGTCCGTCGGTCGCCTCCGTCCCGTGGGGGCGGGGTGCGTCGTCCGCACGGCTGACGTCGTCGGTGCTCGTCGTGCCGTCGGTCGCCGCGAGCTCGACCCGAGGCCGGGCGAGCGTGAGGACCGTCGCGCCGCGTGAGGGGTGCGACGCCAGGGCCGGGGGATCCAGGCCCTCGAGGTCGAACGTGCTCTGCGGGCCGAACTCGTCGGGCCGGTGCTCGGGCCCCGGCGGGTCGTGGTCGCCGGTCTCGTCGTCGAGGTCGTCGGTGCTCTCGGTGCTCGGGGCGCGCACCCCCCGTCGTTGGCTGAGCGCGTCGAGCAGGGTCGCGGTCTCGTCGTCGGCGGGCTCCGCCGGCGGGGGCGGTGCGTCGTCAGGCTCGGCCGCCGGCGGGGGCACCGCGGCGAGCGCGCGGCGCGGTGCCGCGTCGACGTCGAAGACGGGCGCGCCGATGCCGCGGGGGAGCGGCGCGTCGGCCGTCTCGCCCTGGGAGAGCCAGCGGGCCTCGTCGTCGAGGTCGTGCAGCGCGCGGCTCGACGGGTCGTACGTCCACCGTGCGGTGCGGGTCTTCTCGCCGATCCGGAAGGCGGCGGTGAGGACCCACGGCTTGCCGGTCTCCCGCGCGGCCGTCCACTCGACGCTCTCGGGGTCGACGTCGCGGGCGGTGAGCCGCGCGGACGCGAGGTCACCGAGGGTGGGGGAGTCGGCGTCGTGCCCGACGACGGTCGACTGCGCCCGGCGGATCACGTACTCCTGCTCCGCCTCGACGGGGCCTGCGTACCGCCGGACCTGCTCGGTGGGGATGCCCGCCGTCTCGGCGACCTCGTCCACCGACTGCCCGGCACGCAGGCGTGCCTGGATCTCACGCGGCGGCAGGCTGCTCGCGTCCTGGGCGCGCAGGTGCTCGAGCTGCGGCCGGTCCCGACGCACGGCGGCGCGCAACGACTCGGTGATGGGCAGCACGAACTGCGTGCCGTCTGCCCCGGCGAGGACCAGGTGCTCCCCGTCCTCGTGCAGCTTCACCAGCTCCAGCTCGCCCATCGATTCCTCCAACACCCAGCAGATCGGTGCACTCCGGCCGGCACCCGCTTCCTCGAGGGTGCCATCTCCCGTGCCTGTGGTGCGACAAGCGGTGCGGTGTGCCGCGGACTCGCGTCGGCGTGCCGCCTGGCCTGGGCGGGGAGACGGGAGGCTGGGATGATGCGTGGTGTGACCCCGGACCTCCCCCTGAACGACGTGCTCGAGCTGGGCGGCATCTTCTGCGTCGCGCTGTCGGGCGGCCTGTCCGCGGTGCGCAAGCGGTTCGACGTCTTCGGGGTGCTCGTGCTGGCCTGGGCAGCGGGTCTCGGGGGCGGGATGCTGCGCGACGTGCTCATCGGCGCCGTGCCGCCCGTCGGCATCTCCGACTGGCGGCTCGTGGCCACGGCGGTGCTCGCCGGCCTCGTGATCTTCTTCTTTCACCCGCGCCTGGAGCGCATGCGCCGCACGATCATCGTCCTCGATGCCGGAGCGTTGGCGCTCTTCGTCCTCGTGGGCACGGTCAAAGGGCTCGAGCTGGGTGCGGGGATGCTCGCGTCGGTGTTCGTGGGCGTCCTGACCGGCGTCGGTGGGGGCATCCTGCGCGACGTGCTCACGGGTGAGGTCCCGCTGATCCTCCAGGACCGCCAGCTCTACGCGATCCCGGCGCTGCTCGGTGCGGGGGCGACCGCGGTGCTGTGGCAGGTGGACGCGCTCACGGTGTGGACGCAGGGCGCCGTGGTGCTGCTCGTCTTCGGGCTCCGTCTGCTCTCGCTCCGGCTCGGCTGGTCCGCGCCCGGTCCGTGGATGGGTCGCCGCGGCGGATCGCCGTCCGGCAGGATGTGACGCGTGATCACCTTCAGCGACGACCCCCGCCTGCCCGACGACGTCACGATCGCCGACCTGCGCGACCTCGCCGAGCGGTTGGCCAGGGAGGCCGGCGCGCTCGTCCGTGCCGGCCGGCCGGACCGCGTCGAGGTCGCGTCGACCAAGTCGAACGACGTGGACATCGTCACCCAGATGGACGCGGACTCCGAGCAGCTCCTGCGCCGGATGATCGCGCAGGAGCGCCCCGACGACGCGATCCTCGGTGAGGAGGAGGGCGCCTCCGCAGGGACGTCGGGCCTGACGTGGGTGATCGACCCGATCGACGGCACGGTGAACTACCTCTACGGCGTGAGCTCGTACGCCATCTCCGTCGCGGTGGTCGCCGGTGACCCGGACCCCGCGAGCTGGACCGTCCTCGCGGGGGCGGTGCACTCGGTGGTGGACGACCGGACGTGGACCGCCGGGATCGGCGGGGGAGCGACCCTGGACGGCGTGCCGGTGACGGTCAACCCGGTGACCGACCTGGGTCGCGCGCTCGTCGGGACGGGCTTCGGGTACGACCCTCGCCGGCGGGCCGAGCAGGGCCGGGTCCTCGCCGAGCTCCTCCCGCGTATCCGCGACGTGCGGCGCCTGGGTGCGGCGGCGATCGACCTGTGCCTCGTGGCCAGCGGCGAGCTGGACCTGTACTACGAGCGCGGCCTGAACCCGTGGGACCTCGCGGCCGGGAGCATCGTGGCGCACGAGGCGGGAGCGCACGTCGGTGGGCTGCGCAACGGGCCTGCGGGGGAGGCGATGACGGTCGCCGGGGCACCGGAGGGGGCCCGCGCGCTCACCACGATCCTGGAGGAATTGGACGCCGACTCCGGCTGGTGACGCGCGCCACGCGCGCACAGGGTGCGCCACGTCGGGAAATGGTGCAGAATCCGTTCGCCTGCCGGGAACAATTCCGGTGCGCAACGCATTACTACCGCGTACACCAGTACGGATGTCCTCCGACATCCCACGGCGTGGAGCGGCGGACTCCGCCGACGACCACGACCCACCGATCGATACCACGTTCCGGAGTGTGACCCCCCAGATGGCAACTGACTACGACGCCCCCCGTAAGAGCGAAGAGGAGCTCAGCGAGGACTCGATCCAAGAGCTGCAGGCTCGTCGCTCCGACAAGAGCTCGGGCGTTGTGGACGAGGACGAGACCGAGGCTGCCGAAGGGTTCGAGCTCCCGGGCGCGGACCTCTCCGGCGAGGAGCTCTCCGTCCGGGTGCTGCCGCGCCAGGCGGACGAGTTCACCTGCGCGAGCTGCTTCCTCGTGCACCACCGCAGCCAGCTCGCGTACGAGAAGAACGGGCAGCAGATCTGCTCGGAGTGCGCGGCCTGACCCGACGCGTTCGCACGCGCCCGGCACGCTCGACCACGGCCGTCGCCCCCCGAGGGGCGGCGGCCGTCGCCGTCGTCAGGAGCCTGCCGTCGTCACGCCGCTCCGAGCGCGGCCGCGAGCTCGGCCGGCCGGCGCGTGGAGACGACCCAGCAGGGGGTGGGGTCGTCCGGGTCGGTCACCGTGACCGAGATCCCGGTCCGGGCCCACGAGCGCAGGCAGACGTAGGAGCGGGCGTCGAGGTCGGGCCCGAGCGCGTGCCGCATGCCCTCGGCGTCGAGCACCCGGACCTCGCCGAGCAGGTCGAGCGGGATCTCGGCGCGACCCGCACGGAACCGGTCGCCCACGACGGTGACGACCGGCGAGGTCCACCACAGCAGTGCGAGCGCCACGACCGCGGCGCCGCCGCCGACCGCGACGGCGATGGACCGGTCCGCCGGCCACAGTGCGACACCGACGGCGGCCGCGAAGGCCAGGCCGGCGACCCACCCCCCGATGCCTGGGAGGAGTCGTTCGTGGTGGCGGACGTCGAGCTCTGCGCGCTGCATCCCCCGAGTATCCCAGTCGCGGTGGCCGGGTTGCCGACACGTGGTCGCACCCACCCCGTGTCCGCACTAGGCTCTGGCGGGTGTCCACCGAAGAGACTGCGGAAGCGCCCGTGCGCGAGCACACGGTCACCCCTGAGCCGACCGACGTCGACGTCCTCCTCGTCCTCCTCGACGACGGGGTCCCGATGCCGGGCTACGCGCACCCGGGCGACGCCGGCGCGGACCTCGTGACGACCGTCGACGTGCAGATCCCGCCGGGAGGTCGGGTGACCGTCCCGACCGGTGTCGCGATCGCGCTCCCGCAGGGGTACGCGGCGTTCGTGCACCCGCGCTCGGGACTTGCCGCCCGGCACGGGCTGACGATCGTCAACGCACCGGGCACGGTCGACGCCGGGTACCGCGGCGAGATCAAGGTGATCCTGCACAACACCGATCCCACGACGCCGGTGGTGCTGCACCGCGGTGACCGCGTCGCCCAGCTCGTGGTGCAGAAGGTCGAGCGTGCGCGGTTCGTCCGCGCCGAGCGCCTTCCCGGTTCGCACCGGGGCGAGGGCGGGTTCGGTTCCAGCGGAGGGTGGACGGCGCCCCGCTGACGGGTGCTGCCCACGGTTCGACCTGCCACCAGGGCGGACTACTGTGGACGAGGGAGGGTTTCCTCACCTCAGGTGCCACGACCTGCCGTGGTCGTGGTCGAACTGTCGAAGGAGTGCGTTTCGTGGCTTTGTTCCGGCGTAGTGCGTCGCAGCCGTCCGAGGAGGTGCCTGCGCGGTCCGCCGACACGCCGTCGGACGAGACCGCGCGGTCCGAGGCGCCAACGACGGGGCCGTTCGACGCCTCGCAGGTGGACGGCCCGACGGGCCGGGTGGACCTGGGCGCGATCTGGCTGCCCGGGGTGCGTGGCATGGAGCTGCGCATGGAGATCGACAAGAAGACGCAGAAGATCACCGGCGTGGCCTGCGCGGTCGGCGGGTCCGGCTTGCAGGTGCAGGCGTTCGCCGCGCCACGCACCGAGGGCATCTGGGACGAGATCCGCGAGGAGATCGCCCAGTCGGTGACGCAGCAGGGCGGCACCGTGGACGATCTCCCGGGTCCGTTCGGCCGAGAGCTGCTCGCGCGGCTTCCCGCGACCGCCCCGGACGGCCGGACGGGCACCCGCCCGGCCCGGTTCGTCGGGTTCGACGGGCCGCGCTGGTTCTTGCGCGGCGTCCTCACGGGCAAGGCCGCTGTTGATCCCGCCGAGGCGAAGGTCCTCGAGGCGGTCTTCGCCAACATCGTCGTCGTCCGGGACCAGAGCCCGCGCCCGCCGCGCGACCTGCTCTCGCTGAACCTGCCCGGCAAGGGCGCGACGGCGCAGGTGCCGCCGGCCGGGGGCGCGACGCCGGAGGCGCCGACGTTCGACCCGCTCACGCGTGGCCCCGAGATCACGGAGATCCGTTGACCATGACGAACCTGCGCGAGGTGCTGCGCTCGGTCGTCGCGAGCCAGGAGGAGCTGACGGCGGGGGAGGAGCGCGACGAGGCCGCCCGCCAGGTCGGCTGTTCCGCGGTGTCCGGGCTCACGAACCGCTCGCGCGCCACCGTCGCGGGCGTGCTGCGCTCTGTCGTCCTGCGTCCCCGGGACGGCGTGCCGACCGTCGAGGCGGAGCTGTACGACGGCTCCGGCGCGGTCGACCTCGTGTGGCTCGGGCGGCGCCGGATCGCGGGCATCGAGCCCGGCCGGCGCGCCAAGGTCGAGGGGTTCGTCTCCGAGATCGACGGTCGTCGCACCATGTACAACCCGCGCTACGAGTTGCGCCCCCGTCCCGGCGAGTGATCGCTGCGACGGGAGCCTCCTGCTGCCCGGCCACCCTGAGCACCCCGTCACCGACGAGAGATCTACCATGACCCACGTTCCCCCTGGCCCCGAGCCGCGGCCCGAGAACTCCGCCCCCGGGCAGCACACCCCGCCCGCAGCCGGGCCCGTGGAGCCCGCCGGCGACACGGTCGACGTGGTCGGCGCGGTCGGCGCCGCTGATGACGTCGCGGCGCCGGAGGACGGCACCGCGCGCGGCGTGCGGGCGCTCACCGCTGAGCGCTTCTCGCTCGCCGAGACCATCGGTGGTGTGCGAGGACTCGTCGAGTCCGTGGCGCCCGGGCTCGTCTTCGTGGTCGTCTACACGGTGACGCGCGAGCTCTCGCCGGCCCTGTGGTCGTCGGTCGCGGTGGCGCTCGTGGCCGTCGGCGCGCGGCTGGTCCAGCGCACCCCGATGACGCAGGCGTTCGGCGGGCTGCTCGGCGTCGGTATCGGTGTGCTGTGGGCGTGGCGGTCCGGAGAGGCCCAGGACTACTTTGCCTGGGGCCTGTGGGTCAACGCGATCTACCTCGTGGCGATGCTGGTCTCGATCCTCGTGCGCTGGCCCGTCGTCGGGCTGGTCGTCGAGGCGCTGCGCAGCGGCTGGTCCGGTGGGAGCGGCGAGGTGCCCGAGGGGGGCGTCGTCGCCGCACTGCGTCGCTGGGCGGCGACGTGGCGCGAGGACCCGGTGCGGATGCGCCGCTACGCGGTGGCGACGTGGCTCTGGGTGGGGATGTTCGCGGTGCGCCTGGCCGTGCAGCTCCCGCTCTACCTGCAGGCGGAGGTCGGCTGGCTCGGCACCGCGCGCCTCGTCATGGGCATCCCGCTCTGGGCGTTCGTGCTGTGGCTGACCTGGGTGCTCGTCCGGCGCCCGCACCAGGCCACGCAGCCGCAGGCCGGGTAGCCGCAGGGCGGGAAGCCACGCGCCGGGGTCGCCCGGCGGCTCTCCGCGCCCGGCCTACTCGCCCGTCACGAGCAACCTCTGCAGCGCGTCCTCGTCGACCTCGCGGCCCGTGACGATGAGGAGCTCGTCGCCCGCCTCCAGGGTGTCGTCGATGCTCGGGGCGATGGGCAGGGGGCCACGGACGATCGCGGCGAGGACCGTGTCCGGCGGCCACCGGACCTCCCCGACGCGGCGTCCGATGAGCGGTGAGTCCGGTGGCAGCGTCAGCTCGAGGATGTCCGCCCCGGACTGGTGGAACGTGAAGATGCGCACGAGGTCGCCGACCGCGACGGCCTCCTCGACCATCGCCGTCATGATGCGCGGGGTGGACACCGCGACGTCCACGCCCCACGACGAGTCGAACATCCACTCGTTCTTCGGGTTGTTCACCCGCGCGACCGTGCGCGGGACCCCGAACTCGGTCTTCGCGAGCAGGGAGACCACGAGGTTGACCTTGTCGTCGCCCGTGGCGGCGACGATCACGTCGCACCCGTCGGTGCCTGCCTCCGAGAGCGACGAGAGCTCGCACGCGTCGGCGAGCAACCAGTCGGCGTCGGCCACCTGGGCGACCCGCATCGCGGCCGGCTGCTTGTCGATGAGCATGACCTCGTGGTCGTGGCTGAGCAGCTCACGGGCGATGGAGCGGCCGACCGACCCCGCCCCGGCGATGACGACGCGCATCAGTCCTCCTCCGCCTCAGGGGCACGCGTGAGGACCCGTTCCACCGTCGCGGCGTCCGTGCTGCGCATCAGGACGTGCAGGACGTCGTTCTCCTGCAGCACCATGTCCGGGGTCCCGAGCACGCCGTCGCCGAATCGTGAGACGAACGCCACCCGCGCGCCGGTCGCGCGCTCGATCGCCCGCGCGGAGCGACCCACCCAGTCGGGGTGGACGTCGACCTGCGCGAGGCGGACCTGGCCGGACGCGTCCCGGTACTCGTCGGTCGCCCCGAGCGGCAGCATCCGTCTCAGCACCTGGTCGGCCGTCCAGCGCACGGTCGCGACCGTCGGGATACCCAGCCGTTGGTAGATCTCCGCCCGGTGCGGGTCGTAGATGCGTGCCACGACGTTGTCGACGCCGTACGTCTCGCGCACGACCCGGGCCGAGAGGATGTTCGAGTTGTCGCCGTCGGAGACCGCGGCGAACGCGTACGCGTCCTCGATCCCCGCCTGGACGAGGGTGTCGCGGTCGAAGCCGACGCCGGTGACCTTCTTCCCGGAGAAGTCCGACGGCAGGCGCCGGAACGCATCCGGGTTCTGGTCGACGACGGCCACGGAGTGGCCGCGGTTCTCGAGCGAGCGCGCGAGGGTGGCACCCACCCTGCCGCAACCCATGATCACGAAGTGCACGAGCGAAACGCTATACCTTCCCCGGGCGTCGTGCGGGCGCCCGGCGCCCGCGTCGGGCATAGCATGGGGCTTCGTGTCGGACATCGTGGATGCTGCGAAGCGGTTGCTGCTGGGTCGCCCCGTGCGCAGCGACCGCGAGGGCCATGCGCCGCTGCCCAAGCGGGTGGCCCTGCCCGTGTTCGCCTCCGACGCCCTGTCGTCGGTCGCCTACGCCCCCGACGAGATCCTCCTGACGCTCGCCGTGGCCGGCGTGGCGGCGACGACGATCTCGCCCTGGGTCGGACTCGCGGTCGTGGTCGTGCTGCTGACCGTGGTGCTCTCCTACCGCCAGAACGTGCGTGCCTACCCGTCGGGTGGCGACTACCGCGTCGCGACCGTGAACCTCGGCCCCAAGGCCGGTGTCGGGGTCGCCTCCGCGCTGATGATCGACTACGTGCTCACGGTGGCGGTGTCGCTCTCGTCCGGCGCGCAGTACATCGCCAGCGCCGTGCCCGCCGCGCGCGGTCACGAGACCCAGGTGGCGATCGTCCTGGTCGCCGTCCTCGCCCTGATGAACCTGCGGGGGGTGCGTGAGTCGGGGCGCTTCTTCGCCGCCGGGGTGTACCTGTTCATGCTTGCCGTCGGGGTCACGGCCGTCGTCGGGTTCCTCCAGCACGTGACGGGGAACCTTGCCCAGGCGCAGAGCGCGGGGCTCGACGTCGTCCCGGCGAGCGACCTCGACCAGGGCCTGCTCGGCATCGCCGGCGCACTGCTCGTGGCGCGGGCCTTCGCCTCGGGCTGCGCCGCGCTGACGGGCGTCGAGGCCGTGAGCAACGGCGTCCAGGCGTTCCGCGAGCCCCGGGCGCGCAACGCCGCGACGACGCTCGTCATCCTCGGCGCGATCTCCGCGACGATGATGATGGTGATCCTGCTCCTCGCGCGGGCGACGGGTGTGCAGTACGTCGAGGACCCGCAGACCCAGCTCTCCTCGGGCGGGGGACCGGTCCCGGCGGACTACGTGCAGCACCCTGTGCTGGGTCAGCTCGCCGAGGTGGTCTTCCGCGGTGCACCGGTGCTCTTCGTCGCGGTGGTCGCCGTGACGGCGTTCATCCTCGTGCTCGCCGCCAACACCGCCTTCAACGGGTTCCCCGTCCTCGGGTCCATCCTCGCGAAGGACGGCTACCTGCCCCGGCAGCTCCACACGCGCGGCGACCGGCTCGCGTTCTCCAACGGGATCATCACCCTCGCCGTGGCCGCGATCGTGCTGGTCTGGGTGTTCGACGCCGAGGTCACTCGGCTCATCCAGCTCTACATCGTGGGCGTGTTCGTGTCCTTCACCCTCTCGCAGCTCGGCATGGTCCGGCACTGGACCCGTGCCCTGCGTACCGAGCCGAACCCGCGCGAGCGGTCGCGGCTGCGACGCTCGCGGGTCATCAACGCGGTCGGCCTGCTCCTGACGGCCGGGGTCCTCGTCATCGTCCTCGTCACCAAGTTCACGCACGGCGCGTGGATCGCGGTGCTCGCGATGGCGCTGATCTTCGTGCTCATGCGGGCGATCCGCAAGCACTACGACCGGGTCCGGGACGAGCTCGCGCTCGGCGACGACCCCGCGTCCACCCGGGCGCTGCCGAGCCGCGTGCACGCGATCGTCCTCGTGTCGCGGCTGCACCGCCCGACGATGCGCGCGCTGTCCTACGCGCGTGCCACACGGCCGTCCGTGCTCGAGGCCGTCACGGTGGGGGTCGACGCCGACGAGATCGCCGAGATGACCCGCGAGTGGGAGGCGCTCGAGCTGCCGGTCGCCCTGCGTGTGCTCGACTCCCCGTATCGGGAGATCACGCGCCCGATCCTGTCCTACGTCCGCTCCGTGCGGCGGGAGAGCCCGCGGGACCTGGTGGTCGTGTACGTGCCCGAGTACGTCGTCGGGCACTGGTGGGAGCGTCTGCTGCACAACCAGAGCGCGATGCGCCTCAAGAGCCGGCTGCTCTTCACGCCGGGCGTCGTGGTGGCCTCGGTGCCGTGGCAGCTGTCCTCGACCCAGGGGCAGACGGGCCTCGAGGGCGAGGGCTACACCCAGAACCTCCCGCCGCGGTACTGACGCCCGCCGGGCGGCCCCGTGGTCCGCGTCCGGGATACTGGACGGGTGCCCCGACCCGAGAACCAGCCCGAGACCGCCGCGACCCCCGAGCCGACCGCCACGAGCGGACCGGCCGACGGCTCACCGAACGATGTGCCGTCCGACGTGTCACCGACCGAGTCGTCGGAGTCTCGACCTCAGGTCGAGGTGGAGGTCGGACCGGTCGCCCACGGCGGCCACTGCGTGGCCCGGCTCGACGGCCGGGTGGTGTTCGTGCGGCACGCGCTGCCGGGCGAGCGGGCACGTGTGCAGATCACCGAGGGGGAGCAGGACGCCCCGTTCTGGCGCGGCGACGCGGTCGAGATCCTGGAGCCGTCGCCCGACCGCGTGGCCTCCGTGTGGCCCGAGGCGGGCCCGGGAGGCGTCGGTGGTGGTGAGCTCGCGCACGTCGC
Organism: Oerskovia flava; assembly: GCF_026163685.1. GTDB lineage: Bacteria > Actinomycetota > Actinomycetes > Actinomycetales > Cellulomonadaceae > Oerskovia_A > Oerskovia_A flava. The sequence goes on along the minus strand of NZ_JAOXSR010000002.1, from coordinate 431,416 downwards.
GCTGCCCGCCCAGCGGCGCTGGAAGGCGGGCGTCGTCGCCGAGCAGCTGCAGCGACTGGCGCACCTTGACCTTCAGGTAGAGGTCGAGGGTCTGCCGGGGGACGACGAGCGCGACGGTCTCGGCTACCGCACGCGGATCGACCTCGTCGCCGACGCCGAGGGTCGGGCGGGGATGCACAAGCACCGCTCGCACGACGTCGTGGCGCTCGACACCATGCCCCTCGCCACCCCGGAGGTGCTCGCCCTCGCCGAGCGCGAACGTGTCTTCACCCGCCGCTGGCGCCCGGGCACGCGCCTCGAGCTCGTCGCCCCGGCCGGGGGGACGCCCCCCGTGCTGCTCGTCGACGACGCGGTCTGGCGGGCCGGGCACCTCGACAAGCGGCCCAACGCGCGCCGGTCCGTCGTCGAGAATGTCAGCCTGCGTGGCGTCGAGCACACCTTCAAGGTCGCCGCCGACGGGTTCTGGCAGGTCCACCGCGCCGCTCCCCTCGTCCTCGGCGAGGCCGTGCTCGACGCCGTCGGGGACGTGCAGGGCGGCCGGGTGGTCGACCTCTACTCCGGTGCCGGCCTCTTCTCCCTCCCGCTCGCGCACGCGGTCGGCGACGGCGGGCACGTCGTCGCGATCGAGGGCGACCCCCGTGCGGTCAAGGACGCCCGGCGCAACGCGCACGGCGCCCCGCAGGTCGAGCTCCACCACGGGCCGGTCGAGCGGGTCCTCGCCCGTGGCGAGCACGCCGCGCGCGGCGGCGCGGACGTCGTCGTGCTCGACCCGCCGCGCACCGGCGCCGGTCGCGCGGTCGTCGAGCGCGTGGCGGCGCTCGGGCCCCGCAGCGTCGTCTACGTGGCGTGCGACCCCGCGGCGCTCGCCCGGGACGTCGCCTACCTCGCCGAGCACGGCTACACGCTGAGCACCCTGCGCGCGTTCGACCTCTTCCCCCACACGCACCACGTCGAGGCGCTCGCGGTCCTCACCCGCTGATGCCCGGTGGGTCGTCGCTCAGCGCGGGTCCCGCTGCCGTGCCGCGTCGCGCGAGCGCAGGACCGGCAGCACGAGCCACAGCCCGGCCAGGGCCGCCAGGACGCACGCGCCGACGACGATCCCGGCGGCTCGCCCGGCGACGACGTCGAACAGCAGGAACGTGCAGCCCGACACGAGCACCCCGAGGACGAGCAGCCCGCACCGCGCGAGGCGGTCGGCGAGGGTGACGAGCGTCAGCTTGAGCCCTCGCCGGAAGAGGAAGCGGTGCAGGCTCACCGGCGCGACGAGGAAGCCCGTGGCGAGCGCCGCGAGCACGACGAGCACGAGGTAGGTCCCTCGCTGCACGTCGTCGAGCTCGGTGAACCGCTGCTGGAACGGGACCGTGAGCAGGAACCCGGTGAGGATCTGCACGCCCGTCTGCGTGACCCGCAGCTCCTGCAGCAGCTCGTTCCAGTTCCGGTCCAGGCGCTGGTTGACGCTCTCGTGCCGCCCGTCGTCCCGCTGCTCACGGCCAGCGGCGTCGTTGGTACCCATCCGACCTCCTCGACCACGCCCGCACCCGGTGGGACCCGGACGCCCGGCGGCCCGGACCGCCACCGCTCCGGGTACTCCAGGATGTCGCATCCGGGTCGGTCCGGTGTTCCAGAGGCACTGCGGGTGGTTCGGCCCGACAATGGGCGCGATGCCTCTGCTCGTCTACGTCGGTTCCCTCCTCCTGCTCGCCGGCCTCGTGCTCGCCGGGCGGGTCCTGCGGCGCAGCCCTCAGGACGAGTCGACCGGCGCGCACGGCCTGGTGCTCGCGCTGGGTCTGAGCCTGGTCGCCTGGGGAGCGATCGCCCTCGTGGTCGCCCTCGCGACGGCCGGTCCCTGACGGCGGACCGGACGCATATATCTTGACGTCAAGATATATGCGGTATGCTGGTCGCGGTGCTGGTCGGACCGCTGCCTCGCACGGCACGGGCCGCGCACCACGCCCGGCGTAGGCTGGGCAAAGCCCCCCGAGCACCACCCGTCAGACATCAGCAACGCCATCCGACGGTCGCCACGACCCTGCCCGAGGCACGGTCGGCGGCAGGTCGTCACCGTCTCGCCACGCAGAAGGAGCCATCGTGAGCAGCGTCGACACGTTCAGGTCGAAGGGAACCCTGGAGGTCGGTGAGAACTCGTACGAGATCTACCGTCTCTCCGCCGTCGAGGGCGCCGCGCGCCTCCCGTACAGCCTCAAGATCCTGGCGGAGAACCTCCTGCGCACCGAGGACGGTGCCAACATCACGGCCGACCACGTGCGGGCGATCGCCGCGTGGGACCCGGACGCCCAGCCGGACACCGAGATCCAGTTCACGCCGGCGCGCGTGATCATGCAGGACTTCACCGGTGTGCCCTGCGTCGTCGACCTCGCCACGATGCGCGAGGCCGTCGCGGACCTCGGCGGCGACCCGTCGCGCATCAACCCGCTCGCTCCCGCCGAGATGGTCATCGACCACTCGGTGCAGATCGACGTCGCGGGCCGCCGCGACGCCTTCGAGCGCAACGTCGAGTTCGAGTACCAGCGCAACCACGAGCGCTACCAGTTCCTGCGCTGGGGCCAGACGGCGTTCGACGACTTCAAGGTCGTCCCGCCCGGCACCGGGATCGTGCACCAGGTCAACATCGAGTACCTGGCGCGCACCGTCATGACGCGCACCGTGAGCACCCCCGAGGGCGACGTCCTGCGCGCCTACCCGGACACCTGCGTCGGCACCGACTCCCACACCACGATGGTCAACGGCCTGGGTGTCCTCGGCTGGGGCGTCGGCGGCATCGAGGCCGAGGCGGCGATGCTCGGCCAGCCCGTGTCGATGCTCATCCCGCGCGTCGTCGGCTTCAAGCTGTCGGGGAACATCCCGGCGGGCGTCACCGCGACCGACGTCGTGCTGACGATCACGCAGATGCTGCGCCAGCACGGTGTGGTCGGCAAGTTCGTCGAGTTCTACGGCGAGGGTGTGGCGGCCGTGCCGCTCGCCAACCGCGCCACCATCGGCAACATGAGCCCCGAGTTCGGTTCGACCGCGGCGATCTTCCCGATCGACGAGGTCACGGTCGACTACCTGCGTCTGACCGGTCGCAGCCAGGAGCAGCTGGCGCTCGTCGAGGCGTACGCCAAGGAGCAGGGCCTGTGGCTGGACCCGTCCGACGAGAGCTACGTCGAGCCGGTCTTCTCCGAGTACCTCGAGCTCGACCTGTCGACGGTCGTGCCGTCCATCGCCGGCCCCAAGCGCCCGCAGGACCGCATCGAGCTGTCGAACGCCAAGTCCGCGTTCGAGCGTGACCTGCCGACCTACGCGCCCGAGGTCGTCGACGCCGTCGACCAGGCGGAGAAGGAGTCCTTCCCGGCGTCCGACTCGCCCGCCGTCTCCTCCCAGGTCCGTCGTACCGTCGAGGTGACGGACTCCGAGGGCCGGACGTTCGACCTGTTCCACGGTGCCGTGGCCATCGCCTCGATCACCTCGTGCACCAACACGTCGAACCCGTCGGTCATGCTCGCGGCCGCGCTGCTCGCGAAGAAGGCGGTCGAGAAGGGTCTCGAGGCCAAGCCGTGGGTCAAGACCTCCATGGCCCCGGGCTCGCAGGTCGTCACGAACTACTACGAGAAGGCCGGCATGTGGCCGTACCTCGAGAAGCTCGGCTTCCACCTCGTGGGCTACGGCTGCGCCACCTGCATTGGCAACTCGGGCCCGCTCGACGAGAAGATCTCCGAGGCCGTCAACGACCACGACCTCGCCGTGGTCTCCGTGCTGTCGGGCAACCGCAACTTCGAGGGCCGCATCAACCCCGACGTGAAGATGAACTACCTGGCGTCCCCGCCGCTGGTGATCGCGTACGCGCTCGCCGGCACGATGGAGTTCGACTTCGAGCACGACCCGCTGGGACGCAACGAGGACGGCACGCCCATCTTCCTGCGTGACATCTGGCCCACGCCCGAGGAGGTCCAGGCGACGATCGACTCCTCGATCGACCGCGCGATGTTCACCAAGGACTACGCGGACGTCTTCACCGGTGACGAGCGCTGGCGCGCGCTGTCCACGCCCGAGGGTGACACCTTCGAGTGGGACGAGCAGTCGACCTACGTCCGCAAGCCCCCGTACTTCGACGGCATGACGGCCACACCGGAGCCCGTCACCGACATCTCGGGCGCTCGGGTGCTCGCGAAGCTCGGGGACTCGGTGACGACGGACCACATCAGCCCGGCCGGTGCGATCAAGGCCGACAGCCCGGCGGGGGTCTACCTCGCCGAGCACGGCATCGCGCGCCGCGACTTCAACTCCTACGGCTCGCGCCGCGGGAACCACGAGGTCATGATCCGCGGGACGTTCGCGAACATCCGCCTGCGCAACCAGCTCCTCGACGGCGTCGAGGGCGGGTTCACGTACAACTTCGTCTCCGGCGCGCAGGACACGATCTACGACGCCGCGCAGGACTACGCCGCGCAGGGCACGCCGCTCGTCGTGCTCGGCGGCAAGGAGTACGGCTCCGGCTCGTCGCGTGACTGGGCGGCCAAGGGCACGGCGCTGCTCGGGGTGAAGGCCGTCATCACGGAGAGCTTCGAGCGGATCCACCGCTCGAACCTCATCGGCATGGGCGTCCTGCCGCTGCAGTTCCCGGCGGGGGAGAGCGCGCAGTCGCTCGGCCTGGACGGGACGGAGACGTTCGACGTCGCGGGCGTGACGGCGCTCAACGACGGCACGACGCCCGAGACGGTGCAGGTGACCGCGACGAAGGCCGACGGCACGGTCGTCGCGTTCGACGCCGTCGTGCGGATCGACACCCCGGGCGAGGCGGACTACTACCGCAACGGCGGCATCCTGCAGTACGTGCTGCGCTCGCTGGTCGCCTCCTGACGACCCGCCACCTGACGGATCGCTGAGCGGCGTCGACTAGCGCGACGCCGCCGGTCGCCGGCTCTGCACGACGGGGCGCTCACCTCCTCGAGGTGGGCGCCCCGTCGTCGTCCCGGGACGGGTCGTCCCGGGACCGTCGGGACGGCTCAGTCGCCGGCGGCCGGCGTGAGGACGGTGACGCCCGCGGCCTCGAGGGCGCGGGCGAGGTCGGCGGGCGGCGCCGAGTCCGTGACGAGGTAGTCGGCCCGCGAGAGGTCGGAGATCTGCGCGAAGAGGCGCCTGCCGAACTTGGAGTGGTCGGCGAGGACCGCCACGCGCGACGCGCGCTCCATCATCTGGGCCATCATCGCGGCCTCGCCGAGGTTGCTCGTGGAGAAGCCGCTCTCCGCGTGGACGGCGCCGACGGCGACCAGGGCGAGGTCGCACCGGATGTCGACGTCACCGGCGGCCGGGGCGAGCTGGAAGCTCACCGGCCCGACCGTCGCCTGCGCGCTGAGCCGGACCTGCCCCCCGAAGACGTAGAGGTCGCGGAAGACCTTGGGGGAGATCTCGGCCGGCAGCCGCAGGCTGTTGGTCGCGATGGTCAGCTCGCGGTGCTCGCGCAGGTGGCGGGCGAGAGCCAGGGTGGTGGTGCCCGCGTTCGTCATGATCGACGAACCGTCGGTGACGAGCCCGGCCGCGATCTCGCCGATCTTCTCCTTCGCGGCGGCCTGCAGGCGGACCCGGACGTCGAGCCCGGTGTCCGGGCGCGGGACGGCCGAGAGGCTGACGGCCCCGCCGTGCGTCCGGATGAGGATGCCGTCGGTGTCGAGCTGGTCGAGGTCGCGCCGGATGGTGTCGGGGGAGACGTCGAACCGCTCCGCGAGCTCCGCGACGGTCACCTGCCCGATCTCGGCCACGTAGGCCGCGAGCTCCGCCTTGCGGCCCGCGGGCAGTCGGCGGGCCTGACCGGTGGCGTCCGTGGCAGCAGTGCTGGTCATGACAAGAGTTCTAGCACATAAACGCACGTGCGTGCAGGAACGTGCTGACCGTCGGCATGCCCGGACGCAGGCCGAGACGGCCGTGCCGGGCGCCATCCCCCCGCCGCTCGTCGTTGCCAGGACGCCGGAACTGTTGCGAACTTGTGCCTTGACGTGCGGATGATTGCTGGCTAGCGTGAGCGGAACAAGCATCAATGCGCATGGAAGCGCATGATGTTGCACTTCTACTTCAAGGAGAGTGGAGAGAGATGAGCAACGGCGCTCTCGCACGACGGCGGTTCCTCGCACTTCTCGGTGTGTCTGCCCTGGCCCTCACGGCGGCCTGTGGCAACGGGGGCGACGACGACACCGCAGCCGGTGGTGACGTCACCCTCGAGTTCTCGCAATGGTGGGAGCCCGAGCTGCCGGAGGGCTCGCTGCGAGCGCTCATGGACGAGTTCGAGGAGCAGAACCCCGGCATCACGGTCGAGCTGCTCAGCGGACCGTACGCCTCGACCAAGGAGCAGGTCGTCGCAGGTGCGGCGGCCGGCACGATGTCCGACGTCGTCGGGCTCGACGGCGCCTGGGTCTCCGACTTCGTCAAGCAGGGCTCGATCGCGAGCCTCACCGACGTCATGGGCGAGGCCGGCTACGACGACAGCCAGCTCGCGGCGCAGATCCAGATCGACGGCGCGACCTACATGATCCCGGTCGTCAACTTCGTCTACCCCCTCCTGACGAACGACCAGCTCCTCGCGGACGCGGGCATCGACGCGCCGCCGACGAACCGTACCGAGTTCGCCGAGGCTGCCAGCGCTGTCAACGACCTGGGTGACGACGTCAGCGGCTGGGCGCTCCCGCTGTCGCTCGAGGCCCCGAACGGGGTGCAGAACGACGTGATGTCCTGGGTCTGGGCCTCCGGTGGCAGCATGCTCGCCGACGGCCAGCCGGCGGTGACGAACGCCGAGGTGACCAGCGCGACCGAGTACATCGCCGAGCTGTGGGAGGCGGGCGTGATCGCGCCGGGCTCGTTCACCATGAAGGAGCAGGACAAGGTCGAGGAGTTCACCAACGGCCGCGTCGGCATGGTGATCAGCTCGCTCGCGCACGTCAACACGCTGCGCGAGTCGAACCCCGAGCTCGAGTTCAGCGTGTCGGCGATCCCGGCCGAGGACTCCTACACCGGTGAGCGCGGCATCCCCTACGCGTCGTGGGGCATCGGCATCGCCGAGAACAGCGAGCACAAGGCCGAGGCCTGGAAGCTCGTCGAGTTCCTCATGAGCGAGAGCGTCAACTCCGAGCTCTCCTCGCTGGCGAACGCCTTCCCCGGCAACACCGAGTCCGTCCCGGACTTCGTCGAGGGCGACCCGGTGTTCGCGGACGCCTTCGAGATCTACTCCAGCGGGTACCCGGAGAACGAGTTCACGGGTCTGCCGGTCGCGGAGGAGCTCATGCGGATGTTCGGTGAGGAGCTGCAGCGGACCCTCAACGGCGACCAGAGCGTCGACGAAGGGCTCGAGGCCGCTCAGGCCCGCTGGTCCGCGGAGTTCTGAACGCGGTCCGCGCCACTCGTCCCGCTCGTCACGACCGCTCGTCGTGCCAGGCCGCCGTCACCCGACGGCTCGGCACGACGAGCCCCACCCGGAGGCGGCTGCCTTGAGCAAGATCAGTACCCTCCCGCCGGCCATGCTCAACCCCCCGGCGGGACCCCCCGTGCGGAGACGGCGGCGGGGCCTGCAGCGGCGCGCGACGCCGTACCTGTACCTCCTGCCCACGATCGCCCTGATGATCATGCTGATGGTCGTCCCGATCATCATGGTCTCGGGCTACTCGGTGATGGACAACGTCATCACCAACCAGAACCCGCAGCCGGTCGGCCTCGCGAACTACGTCGAGGTCCTCACGGATCCCGTCTTCCGCACGGCCGTCGGCAACACGATCTACTTCACGGGCGTGAGCGTCGTCGCCCACCTCGTCCTGGGGCTGGTGTTCGCCCTGCTGCTCAACAGCCCGCTGGTCGGTGGTCGGACCAAGGCCCTGTTTCGGCTGGTGTACGTGCTCCCGTGGTTGTTCACGGTCGCGATCATCGCCGTCCTGTGGCGACTGCTGCTCAACCCCAACGGTGTCGTCAACTACCTGCTGCAGGCGGCGGGGGTCATCGACGCGAACGTCGAGTGGCTCGCGAACCCCGACACGGCGCTGCACGCCGTGACGTTCATCAACATCTGGGCGGGCTACCCGTTCTTCATGATCAGCCTGCTCGCCGGCCTGCAGGGCATCCCCAAGGAGCTCTACGAGGCAGCGCGGGTCGACGGGGCGAGCATCGTGCAGCAGTTCCGGCACGTCACGCTCCCGCAGCTCAAGCCGATCATCATCTCGATGGCGCTGCTCGACTTCATCTGGACCACGCAGCAGTTCGCGCTGATCTGGATGACGACGGGCGGCGGCCCGATCAACGTCACCGAGATGCTCAGCACCTTCACCTACAAGCTCGCCTTCAGCAGGTACGAGTTCTCCCTGGCGTCGGCGAGCGCCGTCATCATCCTGCTGATGTCGATGATCCTGGCCTACTTCTACGTCAGGCACCAGAAAGCGCGGGACTGACATGACCCAGAGCACTCTCGTGACCACGAGCACCCACCAGCGTGGCGGCATGAAGAAAGCCGGTGTCCTCGTCGGCCTGGTCCTCGGAGCTCTCTTCGCGGGCTTCCCGGTGATCTGGATGGCGCTGAGCTCCTTCAAGTCCAACCGGGAGATCTTCGAGTCCCCGCCCCGGATCATCACCGACAGCTTCTCGCTCGACTCGTACATCACGATCCTCACGGATCCCGTGAAGGTGCGGTTCTTCGTCAACAGCTATGTCATCGGGCTGGCGGTCACGGTGCTGACGCTCGTGGTGGCGATCTTCGCCGCCTATGCGTTCAGCCGGTACGAGTTCCCGTTCAAGCGGGTCCTCAACGTCGTGGTGATCAGCGTCCAGGCGGTCCCGCCGATCACGCTGCTCATCCCGTACTTCGGGCTGATGGTGACGCTCGGGCTCTACAACACCTACCCGGGCCTGATCCTCACCTACATGGTCTTCACGCTGCCCTACGCGATCATCATGCTCACGGGCTACTTCAACACCCTTCCCCGCGAGCTCGACGAGGCCGTGAAGGTCGACGGCGCGGGACCGATCACGGCGTTGTGGCGCATCCTCGTGCCTCTGTCGGTGCCCGGCCTCGTCTCGGTGGGCCTGTACACCTTCATGATCGCCTGGAACGAGTTCCTGTTCGCGCTGACGCTCACGCGGACGCAGGACATGCGCACCGTTCCCATCGGCATCCAGCTCCTCATGGGACAACACTCCTACGAGTGGAACGAGATGATGGCGATGAGCGTCCTCGGGTGCATTCCCATCCTCGTTCTCTTCCTCTTCTTCCAGCGCTACTTCATCGGAGGGATGACGGCCGGTGCCGTGAAGATCTGACGCCTACTCGCCGACGTCCCCACCACCTCTCAGCCAGCCCTCAAGAATCCGACAGGAAAGAGAACAAGACGATGCTCATCAACGGACGTGACCTGCTGGCCGTGGCGAACGACAACAACTTTGCCGTTCCCGCGTTCAACATCAGCGACTACGCGATGCTCAACGGCGTCGTCGACATCAGCGAGGAGCGCCGCGCGCCGCTGATCGTCGCGATCCACCCCGACGAGCTCAGCCACCTGGGTGCGGACGTCATGGCGTCCGTCATCGCCCGGGCGCACCGCGCCACGGTGCCGGTCGCGGTGCACTTCGACCACGGTGCCTCCTACGAGCAGATCCTGCTGGCGATCCGCACGGGCTTCACGTCGGTGATGATCGACGGCTCGATGCTCCCCTTCGACGAGAACGTCGCGATGACCCGCCGGGTCGTGGAGTCCGCGCACCAGCTCGGCATCTCCGTGGAGGGCGAGCTCGGGACCATCGGCAAGACCGACGACGAGGCGGAGGACGGCGCGGCGACCATCATCTACACCGACCCCGAGGACGCGGTGACGTTCGTCCGCGAGACGGGGGTCGACTCGCTCGCCGTGGCGATCGGCACCTGCCACGGGATCTACCCGGCGAGCATGAAGCCCGAGCTCAAGCTCGACCTGCTGCGGCAGATCAAGGCGGCGGTGGACATCCCGCTCGTCCTGCACGGCGGGTCCAACAACCCCGACGCGGAGATCGGTGAGTCGGTCAAGCTCGGCGTCAACAAGATCAACATCTCCTCGGACATCAAGGTTGCCTACCACACGAAGATGCGCGAGATCCTCGCCGACGACTCCCTGCGTGAGCCGAACTCCATCCAGCCCCCGTGCGTCGAGGCGATGAAGGTCACGGCGTCGCAGAAGATCGACCTGTTCGACGCCGCCGGCAAGGCCGAGCTCTACTGACCGGGCGGGCGGACGGGCAGGTGGACGGGCACGAGATCGCGCGCGGGACAGGACAGGTGATGATGGACCGCATCATGCTGGGCCTGGGTGGCACCGTCGACTACGAGATCGTGTGGGACTCCGCCACCATCGAGGCGCTCGTCCTCGAGCACGGGATCCGGGCGGCAGAGCTGAGCACCACCGTCCCGGTGGACAGCGTGCGCAACCTGCTCGTGACGGTCCTCGCGTTCGTGCGGGACGGCGTCGGGGGGGAGCGGTTCGTCGCCTCCTCCGACGTCGTCGAGGACTTCGCGGCCCGCTTCGACTCGCGGACCACCCTCGGCGGCACCGGTGTGCGGGGCGCGCTGGCGATGGCGACGCTCGGGGTGCGCAGCACCGTGCACCTCGTGAGCATCGACGACCACGTGCGCAGGCTCCTACCACCGACGATCGCGTCGCTGTGCAGCGCGCAGGAGGACTCGTTCGACCCGCACCTCATCGTCCAGTTCCCGGCCGGGGCGCGGGTCCGGGCGGGTGACCTCGACCTGCGGGCGCCCCACCCGAACCGGCTCATCTACGCGCACGACCCGCCGAACCGTGAGCTGCGCCTCCACCCGGACCTCGGGACGTCGTTGAGCCGTGCGGAGATCTTCCTCGTCTCGGGCTTCAACTCGATCCAGGACCCGGCGCTGCTCGCCCGCCGGCTCGCCGAGCTCCGTGCCCACATGTCGCGCCTGCCGGCCGGAGCCCTGACGTTCTACGAGGACGCGGGCTTCCACGTCCCGGCGCTGCGGGAGGCGGTGATCGACGGCTTCCTCGACCTCGTCGACGTCTACTCGATGAACGAGGACGAGATGCAGTCCTCCCTCGCCCGCCGGGTCGACCTGCTCGACGCCGACGACGTCACCGAGGCGCTCGTGGAGCTGCACGCCGCGGTGCCGGCGCGGTTGCTGGTGGTGCACACGAAGTACTGGTCGGCAGCGCTCGGGCGGGACGCGCAGCGGTACCGCGCGGCGTTGCAGGGCGGGATCACGATGGCGAGCACGCGGTACGTGGTCGGCGACGGCTTCGACGCCGTGGACTATGAGGCCGTCGGGCGCTCACCGGTGCACCCGCTGGGCGCGGCCGTCGTCGACGCGGTGCGCTCCCGGCTCACGAACCGACCGGGCACGACGGACCGGTCCGCGGACCACGAGTTCTGCGGTGTCCCGGCGTTCGTCCTCACCACCCCGACGCCGACCACGATCGGGCTCGGCGACACGTTCGTCGGCGGCTTCATCGCCGCGCTCGCCGTCGCCGCCCCCTGACCCGGGCGTCCGTGCTGTGCTCCGCGTGACCGGTCAGGCGTCGTCCAGCACCCGGTGCAGCGCCTCGGCGCCGAGCCGGCGGACCCACTGCGTCTCGGGTCCGGACTCGAACATCGACGTCGCCATGGACAGTGCCCAGCCGCGTGCGCGGAGCCAGACCGGGTCGTCGTCGGCGTACCGCTCGCCGAGGCGCGCGCGGTAGACCGCCCGCCCGGCGTCGTCGAGCACCAACCACGCCGTGGCGAGGTCGGTCGCGGGGTCGCCCGACGTCATGTCGCCGAAGTCGACGACCGCCGCCAACCGGTCGTCGGGGGACATCACGAGGTTGCCCGGGTGCGGGTCGCCGTGCAGCCACAGCGGTGGGCCGCTCCACCCGGGTGTGCCGACGAGCCGCGACCACAGGTCGAGGACATGCGGGCCGTCCGGCACGATGCCGCGCTCCACACGGGCGCGCACCGCGGCGCCGCGGGCGCTGAGGGGCATTCCGCGGAACGGGTTCACCGGGGCGTCCGGCGGTGCGGGCGTGTGCAGCGCGAGGTGGAAGTCCGCGAGCGGCGCGGCGAGCGCGCGGCGCCGCCGGGCCGGGACGTCGGCCGCGCGGCGCCCGGTGATCCACGGCACGACGGACCACGCCCAGGGGTAGGCCCCGGAGCCTGCGGTGCCCCGGCTCGGTCGACCGACGCGCACCGGCGTGGGCACCACCACGGGCAGGTGCGGGGCCAGCGCGGGCAGCCACCGCTGCTCGTGCTCGACGAGGTGTGCCGCGACCTCGCGCCGGGGCATCCGGACGGCGAGGTCGTCGCCGAGGCGGAGCATGACGTTGTCCCAGCCGTTCGCGACGATCTCGAGCGGGAGGCCGGCGAGGTCGGGGTGCTGCTCGGCGAGGAGCCGCCGCACCAGGTCGACCGTGACGTCGAGGTCCGCCCTCACGGGGTGATCTCGAGCTCGCGCGACCGGTCCCACGGCTCGCTCCAGCCGAGGTGGTCGAACAGCGCGTCGAGGATCCCGGCCGTGAACCCCCACACGAGGTGGGTCGTGCCGTCGCCCGCGACCTGGAACGCCGGGCCGCGCCACGTGCGCCGCTCGTGCCGCAGTACGGTCGTGACCCGGTTGTCGGGGTCCAGCAGGTCGGCCACGGGCGTGCGGAACACGTGCGCGGACTCGCCCGGGTCGACGACGTCCACAGGCGTCTGACATGCCCACCAGCCGAGCACGGGCGTGACGACGTGGTTGCTGACCGGCATCGGGAGCGCGGACAGCGCGCCGAGGACGTCGACGCCGGCCGGGTCCAGCCCGGTCTCCTCCTCGGCCTCGCGCAGGGCGGCGGTGACCGCGTCCTCGCCGGGCTCCGCGCGCCCGCCGGGGAACGCGACCTGCCCGGCGTGGGAGCGCAGGGTCCGGGCGCGCGCGAGCAGCAGCACGTCGAGGTCGCGCGAGACGGCCAGCGACTGCGCGTCGTGGTCGGACGGCAGACCGTCGAGCACGCCGAACAGCACGAGGACCGACGCCGGTCGGGCGGCGGAGGCGTCGGCGAGCTGCCCGCGGGCGTGCGGCCACGGTCCGGGGAAGCGGGCGTCGCGCGCGAGCGCCTCGAGCTGGGAGCGGGCCGAGCTCGTCGCGAGGGGTTCGGAGGTGCTCACCGGAGGCAGGTTAGCGCCCGTCACCAGCCGGACGGCAGCGGGCGCCCCTCCTCGTACCCGGCCGCCGACTGGATGCCGACGAGGGCACGGTCGGCGAACTCGGGCAGCGTGCTCGCCCCGGCGTACGTGGCGGCGCTGCGCAGCCCCGACGTGATCTCGTCGACGAGGTCCTCGACGCCCGGGCGCGCCGGTTCGAGGTACATGCGCGAGGAGCTGATGCCCTCCTCGTACAGGCCCTTGCGCGCGCGCTCGAACGCCGACCCGCCTGCCGTCCGTGCGGCGACGGCCCGGGCGGAGGCCATGCCGAACGACTCCTTGTAGAGCCGTCCGGTGCCGTCGTCGTGCAGGTCGCCGGGGGACTCGTAGGTCCCCGCGAACCAGGACCCGATCATCACCTGGGAGGCGCCGGCGGCCAGCGCGAGCGCGACGTCGCGCGGGTGGCGCACCCCGCCGTCGGCCCACACGTGCTTGCCGAGCTCGCGGGCGGCGGCCGCGCACTCCAGCACCGCCGAGAACTGGGGCCGCCCGACGGCGGTCATCATCCGCGTCGTGCACATCGCCCCCGGGCCCACCCCGACCTTGACGATGTCCGCGCCCGCGGCGACGAGGTCCCGGACACCGCTCGCCGTGACGACGTTGCCCGCGACCACGGGGACCTGGGGTTCGAGCGAGCGCACGGCCTCCAGGGCCTGGAGCATCTTGACCTGGTGCCCGTGCGCGGTGTCGACCACGAGGACGTCGACGCCCGCGGCGAGCAGGTCGGCGGCCTTCGCGGCGACGTCGCCGTTGATCCCCACGGCGGCACCGACGCGCAGCCTGCCCGCCGCGTCGAGGGCGGGGGTGTAGACCGACGAGCGCAGCGCACCCTTGCGGGTGAGCACCCCGACGAGCGAGCCGTCGCGCGTGACCGGCGCGACCTTGCGGCGAGCGACGTGCAGACGCTCGTACGCGGCCTCGAGCCCGGCGGAGCCGTGGCCCTCGACCAGCACCGCGTCGAGCACGAGCGGGTTCGCGGACATGACCTGGTGCACCTGCGTGAAGCGGTCGACGCTCTCGCAGTCGGCGGCCGTCACGATGCCCACGGGGCGCCCGTCGTCGACGACGACCGCGGCGCCGTGCGACCGCTTCCCGATGAGCGTGAGCGCGGTGTGCACGGTGTCGTGCGGCCCGACGACCACGGGCGTCTCGATGACGGGGTGCTTGCTCTTGACGTCCGCGACGACGTCCGCGACGACGTCGGTCGGCACGTCCTGCGGGATGATCGCGATGCCGCCCCGGCGGGCGACGGTCTCCGCCATCCGTCGACCCGCGACGGCGGTCATGTTCGCCACGACGAGCGGGACGGTGGTGCCCGTGCCGTCGTCGGTCGCGAGGTCGACGTCGAACCTGCTCGTCACCTCGGACCGCGAGGGCACGAGGAACACGTCGCCGTAGGTGAGGTCGGTGGTCGGCGTCTGGCCGGGGAGGAACTGCATCCGGCCATCGTAACGATCCGTCGCCCGGTACCGGCGTCTCGGTGCGTGCGGGACGGCGCCGAGCGCCTAGAGTTGTGTGGCTGGTCGAACAGGACGAACGGAGCGGTCATGAGTCTTCTGCGCACGATCACCTCACCGGAGGACGTGCACCGGCTGACGCCACGTCAGACGGGCGAGCTCGCTGCCGAGATCCGGGAGTTCCTCGTGGAGTCCGTCTCGCGCACGGGCGGTCACCTGGGGCCGAACCTCGGTGTCGTCGAGCTGACCATCGCGATGCACCGCGTCTTCAGCTCGCCGGTCGACACGTTCGTCTTCGACACGGGCCACCAGTCGTACGTGCACAAGCTGCTGACCGGGCGCCACGACTTCTCGGCGCTGCGCAAGCGCGGCGGGATGTCCGGGTACCCGAGCCGCGCCGAGTCGGAGCACGACGTCGTGGAGAACTCCCACGCGTCGACCGCCCTGTCGTGGGGCGACGGGATCGCCAAGGCGAACGTCGTGCGCGGCCTCGACGACCGCCACGTGGTCGCCGTCATCGGTGACGGCGCCCTGACCGGCGGCATGGCCTGGGAGGCGCTCAACAACATCGCCGAGAGCCAGGACCGCCGCCTGATCCTCGTCGTGAACGACAACGGGCGCTCGTACTCGCCGACGATCGGCGGGCTCGCCCATCACCTCTCGACGCTGCGCACCACCCAGGGCTACGAGCAGTTCCTCGACTGGGGCAAGCGCACCCTGACCCGCTCGGGCGCCCCCGGCCGGTTCGCGTACGAGTGGCTGCACGGCCTGAAGAAGGGCCTCAAGGACGTCGTGGCCCCGCAGGGCATGTTCGAGGACCTGGGCATCAAGTACATCGGGCCCATCGACGGGCACGACATCGAGGCCATGGAGCACGCGCTGCGTCGGGCGCGGGCGTTCGGCGCGCCCGTCATCGTGCACGCGATCACCGAGAAGGGTCGCGGGTACACGCCCGCCGAGCAGGACGTCGCGGACCGGTTCCACGCCGTCGGGCAGATCCACCCCGAGACCGGGCTGCCCGTCGCCCCGTCGCGCTTCGGCTGGACCAAGGTCTTCGCGGACGAGATCGTGCACATCGGCCGCCGCCGCAGCGACGTCGTCGCCATCACGGCCGCGATGCTCGAGCCGGTGGGGCTCAAGCCGTTCTCGCAGGCGTTCCCCGACCGGACGTTCGACGTCGGGATCGCCGAGCAGCACGCCGCGACCTCCGCGGCCGGCATGGCGTTCGCGGGGCTGCACCCCGTGGTCGCCGTGTACGCGACCTTCCTCAACCGGGCGTTCGACCAGGTCCTGATGGACGTGGCGCTGCACAAGGCGGGCGTGACGTTCGTCCTCGACCGTGCGGGCATCACCGGCGACGACGGCGCGAGCCACAACGGCATGTGGGACATGGCGATGCTGCGCATCGTGCCCGGGCTGCGCCTGGCCGCGCCCCGCGACGAGGCGACCCTGCGCAGCGCGCTGCGCGAGGCGGTCGACGTCGACGACGCCCCCACGGTCGTGCGGTACCCCAAGGGTGCGCTCGTCGACCCGATCGAGGCCGTCGACACCGTCGACGGTGTCGACCTCCTCGCGGTCCCGGCGTCGAGCACCGCGGTACCGGGGAAGGGTTCCGCGCCCGCCGCGCCCCGCCGCGTCCTGCTCGTGGGCATCGGCTCGATGGCGCAGACCGCGATCTCCGCGGGCGAGGCGCTCACGGCGCACGGGCTCGCGGTCACGGTCGCGTCCCCGACGTGGGTCCTTCCCGTCCCGAGCCCGCTCGTCAAGCTCGTGGGCGAGCACGACCTCGTCGTCACGATCGAGGACGGTGTCGCCGACGGGGGAGTGGGTGCGCTCCTCGCGCAGCGCGCCACCGAGGCCGGGATGCGGACCCCCGTGCACACGATCGGGCTGCCGGCCGTCTTCCTCGACCACGCGTCCCGCGACCAGGTCGTCACCGAGCAGCGGATGACGGCCGCCGACGTGACCCGCGACGTCCTCTCCGCGCTCACGCGGGACTGACGCGCTCGGGCGCGCCCGACGCGCTCAGGCCAGCGTGGCCGTCGTGGCACGTTCCACGACGGCGCGCAGGTCGCCGCCCGAGTCCGCGAACCAGGCCCGCTGCTGCGCGGCTCCGCCCCCGGACGCCCAGAGACGGCCGAGCAGCTCGGTGACCGTCTCGAGGTCCCCGGCGTCGACGAGCGCGTCGCGCACCCGGGCGACGAGCTGCCCGACGACGTCGTGGGCGGGGGCCGGGCGCCACGTGAGCGGCGAGAGCAGGTCGCCCGCGAGGCCCGAACGGCCCGCGCGCCACGAGGCCGTGCGCAGGAGCTCGGTCCGCAGCTCGGGGGCGGGCCTGCCGTCGGCTGCCTCGCGCGCGGCGGTCTCGACGAGGCCCCGCGCGAGGGCGGCGACGAGGGTCGCGGTGTCGGCGTCGAGGCACACGTCGGCGATACGGATCTCGACCGTCGGGTAGCGGGCGGCGAGCCGGGCGTCGAAGTACACCATCGCCTCGTCGAGGATCGTCCCCGTCGCGACGAGGGCGTCGACGGCGTCGTGGTAGGCCTGCGCGGTCCCGAACGCCCGGGCCGGGCCGGACGTGGGCCAGCGTGCCCACACCTGGGAGCGGAAGCTCGCGTACCCGCTGTCCTCACCCTGCCAGTAGGGGGAGTTCGCGCTCAGGGCGAGCAGGGGGGCGAGCCACGGGCCGATGCGGTCGAGCACGGCCACGCCCTCGTCGTCGGACGATATTGCGACGTGCACGTGGCACCCGCTCGTGAGCTGCTCGCGCGCGGTCAGCCCGAACGCCGCCCTGGCCTCGAGGTAGCGCAGGCGTGAGACCGTCGTCCCCTCGAACGGCAGGGGCGAGGTCGACAGCGCAGCGACGCGCGCACCGACCCGGTCGGCGGCCTCCTGGGCGCGCACGCGACCGGCCCGGATCTCGTCCGAGAGCTCCTGCAGGTCGCTGCGCGGGTGCGTCGCGGTCTCGAGCTGCTCCTCCATGAACTCGGACTCGAGCGCGCCGGCCCCACCGTCCTTGTCCGAGGCGCCGGTCGCGTCGAGCGCCTCCTGCGCCTTGGCGACGGGACGTCCGTCCTCACCCACGAGCAGGAACTCTTCTTCTACTCCCACGGTCCTCGCCATGCGGAGAAGTGTCACACGTCGTCCGGGCGCATGCCGTCCACGCGCGAGGACGAGCCTGCGCCCGAGAACCGAGGTCAAGGGCGCGTCATGTGAAGGTACTCACGAGCGATGTGCGGAGCCCGTGATCCGCATGCTGCGTGGCGCCACGAGCGAGGGTCAGGGGTCTATCGCCGCAGGTCAGCGCGGGACCATGGACCCTCGCCGCAGGACCAAGGTCCTGTGATTGACGAGACAGGCGATTCATCGCTCCGTCAAGGAAGAGTGGTCGTAGCCTGGAGACGCGGAAAGGTCACGCGGAGAGCGGGCCGGAGACTCAGGAGGTCTGATGACCAGCGTTGCAGAGGTCCGAGGGAGCGGTGCTGACGCACCGGACAGCGTCCACGTGGCGGCCTGGGAAGGGTTCACGGACGGACCCTGGCGGGACCAGGTGGACGTGCGCGACTTCATCCAGCGCAACTACACCCCCTACCGCGGCGACGGCGAGTTCCTCGCCGGGCCCACCGAGCGCACGAACGGCATCTGGGGCCGCCTCACCGCGATGTTCCCGGCCGAGCGCGCCAAGGGCGTCTACGACGTCGACCCGCACACGCCGGCCACCATCACCGCGCACGCACCGGGGTACATCGACCGCGAGAACGAGCTGATCGTCGGCCTGCAGACCGACGCGCCGCTCAAGCGTGCGATCATGCCCAACGGTGGGTGGCGCATGGTCGAGGGCGCGCTGGAGACGTACGGCTACGACGTCGACCCGGACCTGCGCAAGGTCTTCACCGAGTACCGCAAGACCCACAACCAGGGTGTCTTCGACACCTACCCGCCGGCCGTGCGCGCGGCCCGCAGCTCCCACGTCATCACGGGCCTGCCCGACGCGTACGGGCGCGGCCGGATCATCGGCGACTACCGCCGGGTGGCCCTCTACGGCGTCGACGCGCTCGTCGCGGCCAAGCGCCTGGACCGAGCCGCGCTCGACATGCAGCCGGCCAGCGAGAGCGTCCTGCGCGACCGCGAGGAGAACGCAGAGCAGACGCGGGCGCTGGGCGAGCTCGCCGAGATGGCGGCGTCGTACGGCTACGACATCCGTCGCCCGGCGGCCACCGCACGCGAGGCCGTGCAGTGGCTGTACTTCGCCTATCTCGGCGCGGTCAAAGAGCAGAACGGTGCGGCGATGTCGCTCGGGCGCACCTCGACCTTCCTCGACGTCTACCTGCAGCGCGACCTCGACGCCGGGACGATCACCGAGTCCCAGGCCCAGGAGCTCGTCGACGACTTCGTCATCAAGCTCCGGATCGTGCGGTTCCTGCGCACGCCCGAGTACGACGCGCTCTTCTCGGGCGACCCCACGTGGGTCACCGAGACGATCGGCGGCCTGGGGGAGGACGGCCGGCCCCTCGTGACCCGGACGTCGTTCCGCTACCTGCAGACCCTGTACAACCTGGGCCCGGCGCCCGAGCCGAACATGACGGTGCTGTGGAGCCCCGAGCTGCCCCAGGGGTTCAAGGACTACTGCGCGCGTGTCTCGATCGACACGTCCGCGGTGCAGTACGAGTCCGACGAGCTCATCCGCTCCCGGTGGGGCGACGACGCCGCGATCGCGTGCTGCGTGTCCCCGATGCGCGTGGGCAAGCAGATGCAGTTCTTCGGCGCCCGGGTCAACCTCGCCAAGACGCTGCTCTACGCGATCAACGGCGGGCGCGACGAGATCACCGGCAAGCAGGTGTCGCCCGCGGTCGCCCCGGTCACCGGGGACGTCCTGGAGTTCGACGACGTCATGGCCCGGTTCGACGCCACCATGGACTGGTTGGCGGCCACGTACGTGGAGGCGCTCAACTGCATCCACTGGTCGCACGACCGGTACGCGTACGAGCGGCTCGAGATGGCGCTCCACGACCAGGACGTGCTGCGCACCATGGCGTGCGGCATCGCGGGCCTCTCGGTCGCGGCGGACTCGTTGTCGGCCATCCGGTACGCGACGGTCCGGCCCGTGCGCGACGAGCGTGGCATCGTCGTCGACTACGTCACCGAGGGCGAGTTCCCCACCTTCGGCAACGACGACGACCGGGTCGACGACATCGCGGTAGACCTCGTCGAGCGCTTTATGGCGAAGGTCCGCCGGCACCCCACCTACCGCGACGCGGTGCCCACGCAGTCGGTCCTGACGATCACGTCCAACGTGGTCTACGGCAAGTCGACGGGCAACACCCCGGACGGTCGACGCCTGGGAGAGCCCTTCGCACCCGGGGCGAACCCCATGAACGGGCGGGACACGCACGGACTGCTGGCCTCGGCCCTCTCGGTCGCGAAGCTCCCGTACGCCGAGTCGCAGGACGGCATCTCGCTCACGTCGACCGTGGTCCCGGCGTCGCTCGGCCGCACGGGGGAGGAGCAGACGGCGAACCTCGCCGGCCTGCTCGACGCCTACATCGGCTC
Organism: Oerskovia flava; assembly: GCF_026163685.1. GTDB lineage: Bacteria > Actinomycetota > Actinomycetes > Actinomycetales > Cellulomonadaceae > Oerskovia_A > Oerskovia_A flava. The sequence goes on along the minus strand of NZ_JAOXSR010000002.1, from coordinate 411,230 downwards.
GAACGGGTACCACATGAACGTCAACGTGCTGAACCGCGAGACGCTCCTGGATGCCATGGAGAACCCGGAGAACTACCCGCAGCTGACCATCCGGGTCTCCGGGTACGCCGTGAACTTCGTCCGCCTCACCCGTGAGCAGCAGCTCGACGTGCTCTCACGCACCTTCCACGGCGCGGTCTGACGGCGAGAGCCGATCATGACCGTTCCGCAGACCCCCGCAGCGGGGACCCCGGCACCTATCCCCTTCGTGCCGGGCACCCGTTGCGGGACCATGGATCCGGCGGCGGCCCACTCCGCCGCCGGGTCCGCCACGGCCGCCCCCGCCCCGAGCCGCAGGGCCGGGGCGGGGACCCACGGGCTGCCCGTCGCGGCGCCGGAGCGCGGCGATCGGCTCGCCGCCCTGCGCACCGGCGAGCTCGGCTCGGTGCACTCGTGGGAGCTCGTCACCGCGGTCGACGGCCCGGGGACCCGTCTGACGGTGTTCCTCAGCGGCTGCCCGCTGCGGTGCCTGTACTGCCACAACCCCGACACCCTCGCGATGAAGGACGGGCAACCGGTCACGGCGGACGAGCTGCTCGGGCGCGTGCGACGGTACGTGCCGGTCTTCCGGGCCACGGGTGGCGGGATCACGCTCTCCGGCGGCGAGGTGCTCATGCAGCCGGCGTTCGCCGCACGCGTCCTGCGTGGGGCGACCGAGATGGGTGTGCACACGACGCTCGACACCTCCGGGTTCCTCGGGGCGAACGCGACCGACACGATGCTCGACGACACCGACCTGGTGCTCCTCGACGTGAAGTCCGGGGACCCGGAGACGTACCGCCGGGTCACCGGTCGCGACCTGGAGCCGACGCTGCGGTTCGGGCGCCGGCTCGCCGAGCGTGGCCTCGACGGCCACGGACCCGAGGTGTGGGTCCGGTTCGTCCTCGTGCCGGGGCTGACCGACGACGCGGAGAACGTCGAGAAGATCGCCGCGTACACCGCCGAGCTCAACCGGATCCGTCCCGGCACCGTCACCCGCGTCGAGGTGCTGCCCTTCCACCAGATGGGCCGCGACAAGTGGGACGCGCTCGGACGCACCTACGAGCTCGCTGACACCCAGCCCCCGACGCCGGAGCTCACCGAGCGCGTGCGCGAGCAGTTCCGCAGCCACGGGCTGACGACGTACTGAGCGGATCGTGCGGACGGGCTGCCGTCCTGCGTCGGGTGATAGCGTGGTGATATCACCCGGAGGTGGTCATGGGCTCCAACCAGCTGGTCGTGCGATTCGACGAAGAAGAGAAGCGCGTGCTCGAGCAGGCCGCGGAGCGCGAGGGGCGCTCTCAGAACGAGATCGTGCGTGAGGCCGTTCGGCGGTACGTGGCGGACCGCACCGCGCTGCGCGACCGGCTGATCGCGGACGCGATCCGTGACTACGGGCCCGTCCTCGACCGGCTCGCCTGACGTGGAGTCGGTGGAGTACCTCGAGCTGGAGGATCTCCTGGCTGCGGCCGCCGCGCTCCTGGGTTCCGAGCCCGTCGTGAGCGACTGGGGCGGACTCGACTCCGCGGGCCATCGACCGCGCGCAGCGATGTTCGGCCAGGAGGCGTATCCCACGCTCGACCTCAAGGCTGCGGCTCTGATGCTCTCGGTGGTGCAGAACCACGCGCTGGTCGACGGGAACAAGCGCCTCGGCCTGGTCGCCGTCATCGTGTTCTACGGGCTGAACGGGTCCCGGTTCGTCGCGCCTCACGACGATGTCTTCGAGCTGACGATGTCGATCGCCGACGGGACCGAGACCCGGGTGTCGGTCGTTGCGGAACGGTTTGCCGCGTGGCGACGATGACGAACGCCGCACGGACGAGAGGCGGCACGATGGCTCGCGGGGACTCGGCGCGACCGGCGCGGCACGCCGTGCCGGCAGGGTGAGCGCCGTGGAGTCCCCGCGCGCGGGTAGCCGACAGGAGGCCCGTCAGGTCGTCGCGACGGCGGACGATGCAGCAGTCCCGGTCGACGCACTCGTCGGGGCGCCGGCGCGTCTCCGGCAGGGGGTGCTGGACGCGTTCGGCGACGCCCGCGAGGCCGAGGTGCGGGCCGAGCTCGCCGGGGTCGCGGTCGACCGGCTGCGCACCGTCAGCCGCGAGCGGCTGCGGACCGGCCTCCTCGCCGAGGGCGGGGTCGAGTCGGTCGCGGGTGTCCTGGCCGCAGGCCCCGTCGGCCTCGAACGCCTCCCCGGCATCGGACCGCAGACCGCGACGCACCTCCTCGCGGCCGCCGAGCAGATCGCCCGGGCCGTGCGCGAGACGCTGCCCGTGAGGATCGACGTCGCCCCGGGCGACCCCGACGCGACGCACCTCGTCCAGACGCTGCACACGCTCGACGCCGCCCGCCGGCTGGTCGCCCCCCGGACCGCCGAGGCCACCGCCTGGCTCACCGAGCACGCCGCACTGCGGGAGGCCGCGCTCCCGGCGACCACCGCGCTCGGGAGGGTCTTCACCACGCCCTCGGGCCGCCGTCGGGCACGGGACGCCGTCACGGAGCTCGCCGCGCTCACCGCCCGCGCCGAGGCGAGCGGACTCCTGCCCGACGCACGCCGCGTCGCCGCGCTCGAGACGACCCCCGGCGACCCGCTCGAGGTCTGGACCGACTTCCGCCGCCGCTCCGCGGCGTACTACGCCCTGCTCGACGACGTCGCCGACACCGGTCGCGACGTCCACGCCGCCGAGGGGCACCTGCCCGCCGGGCTCGTCGAACGGGTCGAGGCCCAACGCCTGGACACGTCCCTGCTGCGGGCGTCCCTGCGCGGGTACCAGTCGTTCGGTGCGCGGTACGCCCTCGCGCAACGGCGGGTGATCCTCGGCGACGAGATGGGTCTCGGCAAGACGATGCAGGCGCTCGCGGTCCTCGCGCACCTCGCCGCGGGCGGGGCGGACCGCGCGCTCGTCGTGTGCCCCGCGAGCGTCCTCGCCGGGTGGCTGCGCGAGCTCGCCACCCACACGGACCTGCCCGTGCACGCCCTGCACGGCCCCGAGCGCGACGCCGCCCACGCCGCGTGGCGCGAGGGCGGCGGCGTCGCGGTCACGACGTTCGCCCAGCTCAGCCGGCTGACGGACCAGCCGGTGGACGCCCTCGTCGTCGACGAGGCCCACTTCGTGAAGAACCCCGAGACGCTGCGTGCCCGCAGCGTCGTCGCCTGGGTCGAGCACGCCGAGCGTGTGCTGTTCCTCACCGGCACCGTCATGGAGAACCACGTCGAGGAGTTCCGTACCCTCGTCGGCTACCTGCAGCCCGACGTCGCCCGGGCCGTCGACGCGGCCCGCGGCGTCGTCGGCACCGACGCGTTCCGGCACGCCGTGTCCCCGGTCTACCTGCGGCGCAACGCCGAGGACGTCCTCGCCGAGCTGCCCGAGCTCGTCCAGGTCGAGGAATGGGAGGAGCTCGGGGTACCCGACGGTGCGGCGTACCGCGAGGCGGTGCGGGCCGGGTCGTTCATGGCCATGCGCCGGGCCGCGTACGCCGTCGACCACCCGGAGGACTCTGCCAAGGTGCTGCGCCTCGTCGAGCTCGTCGCCGAGGCCGCCGACAACGGGCGCAAGGTCGTCGTCTTCTCCTACTTCCGCGACGTCGTCGACCTCGTCGTCCGGGCGCTCGGCGACCTCGCGGTCGGCCCGCTCACCGGGTCGGTGCCCCCCGCCCGGCGTGCGGTGATCGTCGACGACTTCACCACGTCCGAGCGTCCGCTGGCCCTCGTGAGCCAGATCGACGTCGGGGGAGTGGGGCTCAACCTCCAGGCCGCGTCCGTGGTGATCCTCTGCGAGCCGCAGACGAAGCCCACGACCGAGGCCCAGGCGATCGCTCGCGCGCACCGCATGGGGCAGGTCAGCAGCGTCCAGGTGCACAGGCTGCTCACGGTCGACAGCGTCGACGAGCACCTGATGACGATCCTCGGCACCAAGGCGCGGCTCTTCGACGCCTACGCACGACGCAGCGCGCTCGCGGAAGCGGTCGGGGACGCCGTCGACGTCTCCGAGGCCGACCTCGCCCGGACGATCGTCGCGGCCGAGCAGGCCCGCTGGGGCACGCCCCAGCCGGTGCCGGTGCGGCGCGACGTCGAGGACGCACCTACCGTGGAGCGATGAGCACCCCTGACGCCCTGACCCCGTTGCCCGAGGACTTCTCGCGCGCGCTCGCGATCGTCGCGCACCCCGACGACCTGGAGTTCGGGGCGGCCGCGGCCGTCGCCCGGTGGACCGGGCAGGGCAAGCACGTCGTCTACTGCATGGTGACCAGCGGCGAGGCCGGGATCGACGGCCTGCACCCCGACGAGGCCCGCGGCGTCCGGGAGGCCGAGCAGGTCGCCTCCGCCCGGGTCGTCGGCGTCGACGAGGTCGAGTTCCTCGGCCTGCCCGACGGCGTCCTCGAGTACGGCGTGCCGCTGCGGCGCGAGATCGCCGCGGTGATCCGCCGGCACCGGCCCGAGGTCGTCGTGACGATGAACCACCACGAGACGTTCCCCGGCGGGCCGCTCAACCAGGCCGACCACATCGCTGCGGGCCGTGCGGTGATCGACGCGGTCCGCGACGCCGGCAACCGGTGGGTGTTCCGCGAGCAGGTCGAGGCGGGCGGCCTCGAACCGTGGGACGGGGTGCGTCAGGTGTGGGTGGCTGCGTCACCGGACGCGTCGCACGGCGTCGACGTGAGCGAGACGTTCGCCGCCGGCGTCGAGTCCCTGCGCGCGCACGCCGCGTACATCGACGGCCTCGGCTGGGCCGACTTCGACCCGGCGGAGTTCCTCGGCCAGATGACGAAGGCCGACGGCGCCCGGCTCGGCGTCGAGCACGCGGTCGCCTTCGAGGTGCTGCGGATGGGCTGGGAGTAGCCACCCGTACGCGTCGAGCATGCGGTGGGGGGGGGGGGGGCGCGGGCGCCGGGGGCCCCCCCCCCGCGACCGGCGGGGGGG
>NZ_JAOXSR010000002.1:330598-406284 GCF_026163685.1 Oerskovia flava | reverse complement strand
GGTGGGGCGGGGGTGGGGGGGGTCGTCCCCCCCCGTCCGCTCCGCCCTGGGGGGGGGGCCCCGCCCGGACGTCCGGACGGCCCACCACCGCATGCTCGACGTGGGGTCAGGCGACCTGGACCGCCGGGACGTTCGCGACGCCGTCGGGCAGCAGACGGCGGCCGAGCACCTTCTCGCTGTACCCCGTGCGGTCGAGGTACGGCGTGATCCCGCCCAGGTGGAAGCCCCACCCTGCGCCGAGGATCATGCACAGGTCGATCTGCGCCGGCGAGGACACGACGCCCTCGTCGAGCATGAGCCCGATCTCCCGCGTGAGCGCGGTGAGCACCGAGTCGAGCACACCGGCCTCGTCCAGGGCGCCCTGGCCTCCGGCCTCACCGCTGCCGAACACCCGCTGGATCGACGGGTCGACCGGCTTCGGCAGGCCCTTCGGCGCGTTGAGCACGACGGGGATCTGCTCGTCGACGATGCGCTGCAGACCGGGGGAGACGGGGAACCGCTCGCCCAGGTCCTCGCGCAGCGACGTCAGCACGTGCAGGCCCACGGCCGGCCCGACGAGGTCGAACAGCGCGAACGGCGGCATGGGCAGCCCGAGCGGTGCGACCGCACGGTCCGCGACCTCGACCGACGTCCCGGCCTCCACCGCCTCGACGATCTTGCCCATCAGCAGGATGAGGAGACGGTTGACGACGAAGCCGGGGCGGTCCGCCACGAGCACCGCGGTCTTGCGCAGCTTCTTGGCGATCGCGAAGCCGGTCGCCAGCGCCTCGTCGGAGGTCTTCGCCGCCTGCACGACCTCGACGAGCGGCATCTGCGCGACGGGGTTGAAGAAGTGCAGGCCCACGACCCGCTCGGGGTGGCGCAGGTCGGCCGCCATCTCGGTGATCGACAGCGCCGAGGTGTTGGTCGCGAGGATCGCCTCGGGGGAGATGATGTCCTCGAGCTCGGCGAACACCTTCTTCTTGAGCGGCAGGATCTCGGTGACGGCCTCGATGACGACGTCGCACGCCGCGAAGTCGGTGATGTCGGTCGTGCCGTGCACCGTCGCGAGGATCTTGGCACCCATGTCGCGGGACATCCGGCCGGTGGAGGTGAGCTTCTCCACCGTGGAGCGCACGAACGCCAGGCCCTTGTCGACGCGCTCCTGGTCGAGGTCCCGCATCACGACGGGGACGCCGAGGCGCTGGGCGAGCAGCAGCGCGATCTGCGCGGCCATCAGGCCGGCGCCCACGATGCCGACCCGGGTCACGGGCCGCGCGAGCTGAGGGTCGGGTGCGCCGGTGGGCTTCTTGCCCTTCGACACGAGCCCGAACGCGTAGACGCTCGCGCGCATCTCGTCGCTCATGATGAGGTCGGCCAGCGCCTCGTCCTCGGCGGCGAACGCCTCGTCCTTGGTGGCGGTCCGTGCCGCGGCGACGAGGTCGAGCGCCCGGTACGGCGCGGGCCGGGACCCCTGCACGACGGCGTCGAGCTGGCGGCGCGTGGCGCTCACCACCGCGTCCCACACCGGGGCGGGGTCGAGCTCGCGCCGCTCCACGACGATCTCGCCCGACAGGACCGCGGCGGCCCAACGGATCGACGACTCGAGGAAGTCCGGCGCCTCGAAGAGCGCGTCGACCAGCCCGATCTCGTAGGCCTCCTGGGCCTTGTACGGCTTGTTCGCGGCCGGGCGGGCGAGGATGACCTCCATCGCCCGCTCCACGCCGACGAGGCGCGGCACGAGGTACGCGCCGCCCCAGCCGGGGACGAGCCCGAGGCCGACCTCGGGGAGCGCGAGGGCGGGGGCGTCGCTCGCGACCGTGCGGTAGTCGCAGTTCAGCGCGACCTCGAGGCCGCCGCCGAGGGCGAGGCCGTTGACGAACGCGAAGGTCGGGACGCCCATCTCGCCGAGGAGGCGGTACGCGCGGTGGCCGGAGCGGCCGAGCTCGAGCGCGTCCTCGTGGGTCGAGACCTGCGCGGCCAGGGTGAGGTCGGCGCCCGCCGCGAGGAAGTAGGGCTTGCCCGTCACGGCGACCGCGACGATCTCCCCGCGGCCGGCACGCTCCGCGAGGCCCTCGAGGGCGGTCGTGAGCTCGGCCATGCCGAGCGGCCCGAGGGTAGACGGCTTCGTGTGGTCGAGGCCGTTGTCCAGGGTCACGAGCGCGAGGACGCCGGCGCCGCCGGGCAGCTCGACGTCGCGGACCAGGGAGTGGGTGACGCGCTCGGCGCGTGCGTCGGTCGTGGTGCTCATCGCTCAGCTCTCCCGGTCGGTGGGTGCGGTGGTCGGCGCGGGGGCGGTGTGCCCGGCGCTCGGGTCGGAGTGGCCCGAGTAGTCGGCGTGGTGGGGGTTCTCCCAGATCACCGTGCCGCCCATGCCGAGGCCGACGCACATCGTCGTCAGGCCGTACCGGACCTGGGGGTGCTGGGCGAACTGCCGCGCGAGCTGGCTCATGAGGCGCACGCCCGAGGACGCGAGCGGGTGACCCACCGCGATCGCGCCGCCGTACTGGTTGACGCGCGGGTCGTCGTCGGGCAGCCCGAAGTGGTCGAGGAAGGCCAGGACCTGCACCGCGAACGCCTCGTTGATCTCGAAGAGACCGATGTCGTCGATGGTGAGTCCGGCGGTGCGCAGGGCGCGCTCGGTCGCCGGCACCGGGCCGATGCCCATGACCTCGGGCTCCACGCCCGCGTAGGCGTAGGACACCAGGCGCATGCGCGCGGGCAGGCCGAGCTCGTCGGCCACGTCACCGGCCGCGAGGAGGCACGCCGTCGCACCGTCGGTCAGGGGGGACGCGTTGCCCGCGGTCACCCGCCCGCCCGGGCGGAACGGCGTCTTGAGGTCGGCGATCTGGTCGACGGTCGTGCCCGGTCGGGGCAGCTCGTCGGCGGTGGCCAGGCCCCAGCCCAGCGCGGTGGAGCGGGTGGCCACGGGCACCAGGCCGGGGGTGATGTCGCCGTTCGCGAGGGCCTTGGCGTACTTGGCCTGGCTCGCGACGCCGTAGGCGTCCGCGCGCTCCTTGGTCAGGTGCGGGTAGCGGTCGTGCAGGTTCTCCGCGGTCGCGCCCATGACGAGGGCCGAGGAGTCGACGAGCTTCTCCGCGACGAACCGCGGGTTGGGGTCGGAGCCCTCGCCCATGGGGTGGTGGCCCATGTGCTCGACGCCGCCCGCGATCGTCACGTCCTGCGCGCCGACGGCGATGCTCGCGGCGGTCGTGGTCACGGCCGTCATCGCCCCGGCGCACATGCGGTCGATGGCGAAGCCCGGCACGGACGTCGGCAGCCCGGCGAGGACCGCGACACTGCGACCGAGTGTCAGGCCCTGGTCGCCGGTCTGGGTCGTCGCCGCGAGAGCGACCTCGTCCACCCGCTCGACGGGCAGCTCGGGTCGCCGTCGCAGGAGCTCGCGGAGGGTCTTGACGGCGAGATCGTCGGCACGGGTCTCGGCGTAGATGCCGTCAGGGCGGGCCTTGCCGAAGGGAGTGCGTACTCCCTCGACGAAGACGACGTCGCGGACCGCGCGTCGGGGAGCCCCACTGTGGGCCAAGGTCATGGCTTCTCCTGGATCGGGACGGCGGTGTCCGGAGCGGCACCGCTCACCGTTACACGCTACCGCGAGTACCAGGAAAATGCACCCTCGGTTGAGACGCGGTCTCGCCAGGCGGGGCCCGCGACTCCTTGACCGGGCGGTGGCGGTCGCCTACGTTGTTGACCGAGCGGTCAAGTCGGCCGCGCGGCCGGACGGTCGTCGCGAACGGTGAGGGCGGGGTCCATGGCGCGGGACACGAGAGAACGCATCGTGCGGGTGGCGCGCGAGCTCGTCCACGGCTCGTCCTTCGCCCAGGTGAGCGTCGAGGACGTCTGCCAGGCCGCCGGTGTGCACAAGGGGAGCTTCTACCACTTCTTCGGGTCGAAGGACGCCCTCGGCCTGACCCTCCTCGACACGAACTGGCTCCTGGTGCGGGCGATGCTCGACGAGGCCTTCGACGCGCCCGCGCCTCCGCTCCAGCGGATCGACGCCTTCGTCCAGGGGTTCTGCGGCATGCTCGTCCTGGTCGCCGAGCGCACCGGCACCATGCCCGGCTGCCCCGTCGGGCCGCTCGCGGCCGAGCTCGCGCCCCACGGGGACGACGCGCGCACCCGGGCCGCCGAGGTGCTCGACGCGTGGAGCGGGTACTTCGCCGACGCGGTCCGCGAGGGGCAGGCTCGGGGCGATCTCGCCCGCGGGCTCGACCCCGCGGAGGTGGGGCGCCAGGTCCTCGGGTACCTGCAGGGGATGGCGCTCCTCGCGCAGGTCGACGGCGGCGCCGGCCTCGCCGACCGCTCGCGGTCGGGAGTGCGCGCGCTGCTCGGCGCACCCGGCTGACCCTCCCTGCTCGTTCCGCCGCACGGCGTCGGCCCGGCCGGTCCCATCGCGCATCCACCAACTTGACCGAACGGTCAACACGCCCACCGCTCATCACCCCGAGGAGAACCCATGACCCGCACCGCACGCCCCACGACCACGACCGGCATGTCGAACGGCACGGTGCCGGCCGGTCGCGGCGGGGCCGACTACCGGTTCGAGCGCTTCCGGACCGGTCTGCTGATCGACGACATGCGGTTCCCGGCGCACGCACCGGGCCCCGGCGACGTCGTCCCGTCCTTCGACCTGCCGACGCTCGACGGCGGGAGGTTCCGCAGCGACGACCTCGGCGACTCACCGGTGCTCCTGGTCTTCGGGTCGAGGACCTGCCCGGTCACAGAGAGCGCGGTCCCCGTGCTGCGTGCGCTGCACGCCGACCTCGGTGGCGACGTGCGGTTCGTCCTCGTCAGCACACGCGAGGCGCACCCCGGCCAGGACCTGCCGCAGCCGCGGACGTCCGCGCAGAAGCTGGCGCACGCCCGGCTCCTGCGGGACCACCACCAGGTGCCGTTCGAGGTCGCCGTCGACGACATCGACGGCACCCTGCACCGTGAGCTCGGTCCCAAGCCGAACTCGGCCTACGTCCTCACCGCCGACGGCACCATCCGCTACCGCGCCCACTGGGCGAACGACGAGCGAGGTCTGCGCGACGCGCTCACGCGGACGGTCGCGGGCCGGTCGCCGCGTCGGGGGCGCAGCCGCGGCATGGCCGGGCCGCTCCTGCGCGCCGTCGGGCACCTGCCGGGCGTCGTCGAGGCTGCCGGTTCGCAGGTCGAGCGGGACGTCTGGCGGGCCGCCGCACCGCTCGCGCTCCTCGCGCGCGTGTCACGGCTCTTCGGGCGGCTGCCGCTCGACCGGCGCGGACCCGCGGCGGCCGTCGTGACCGCCGCGGGCGTGCTGGCCGCGGCCGTGGTCACGACGGCGCTCGTGGCCGCCGGCCTGCGGTGACCGGCCGTGCGCAGGCCGCCCGGGTCGCTGACCTCAGGTCAGCGGCTGCCGCGCAGCTTGCGCACGACCTTCTTCGCGGTCGGCAGGCCCTTGTTCCAGGCGGTGTACCAGACGGAGAAGGGCACGTCGACGCTCTGCACGAGCTCGTCGTCGTGCTGGGCGAAGCTGCGCTTGAACTCGCTGATGCCGTCGTTGAGGAGGCCGTTCATGTCGTAGCGCACCAGGCCCGCCTCCTGCGCGAGCGTGATCGCGTGCCACTTGACGGGCGCGTTCGCGCGGAGCTTGCGGCCGGCGTCGTTGATCCCGCCGTACAGCTCGAACGACGTCGTCGCCGACGCCACGCACCAGACGAACGACACCGGGGCGCCCTCGGAGAACGCGGCGACGAGGACGGAGTGCTCGCCGAGCTCGCGGTGGATGGCGAGGTAGTACTCGTCGTCGTGCAGCGCGAAGCCCGCCCGCTCGGCCGTCTCGTGGTAGACGGCGAGGACCTGGCGCACCTCGGCCTCGTCCGTCACCCGACGGACCTCGAGGCCCGTGCGGGCGGCCTTGCGGATGTCGTAGCGCGTCGACTTGCCCATCGCCGCGGTGAGCTCGTCCTGCGTCCTCGTCAGGTCGAGGATGAGCGTGACGGGGTACAGGATCGGGTTCGCCGCAGGCCGCGCGTCGGGCAGGTCGAGGTGCGTGCCCACGGGCCAGTCCGGCTCGAGCGTGATGCCGACGCCACCGACGTTCTTCTTGCACCACTCGACCACGGCGCGGCTCACGGCGTCGCGCGTCGCGTCGTCGCCGACGCCCGGCCCCACGCCCCAGCCGTCGTCGCCCGGGGCTGCCACGACGGGCCCTCGCGGCACGTGGCACAGGGCCTTGAACTGCGCGGGCAGCGACCGGACGAGCACCTGCGCGAGCCCCACGGTGCGCCCCTGCGCGTCGACCGCCTCGAGCCGGTGCGGGGTCCACGCGCCGGTCGCCTTGACCTCGCCCCAGCCCCACAGCTGCAGCGGGTGCCCCCCGTGAGCGTTCACCGCGGCGTCCCACACGACGCGATCGGTGACGGGTGTGACGGTCAGGACGGAGGCCGCGGAGGCCGACGGGGAGGGCGAGTCGGAGAGCATGCCCCAGACCCTACCGCTCGCCGGTCACGACCTCGTGACCTCGGCGAACGCGGCCGACAGCCGCTCGGCCAGCAGGCCGATCTGCCACTCGCGCGCGCCGCGCCCGCGCAGGAACTCCGCGACGTGCTCGGCGTCGGCCGGACGTGGTGGCGTCCAGCACACCCGGCGCAGCGCGTCGGGCTGCAGGAGGTTCTCGACGGGCACCGACAGCTCGGTCGAGAGCTCCTGCACGACGGCGCGCGCAGCCTCGAGCCGGGCCGCGGCCTCGGGGTTGCGGTCCGCCCAGGCGCGCGGGGGCGGCGGCGCGTCCGTGCGCGGTCCGCGGTTCGACGGCAGGGCCGACTCGGGCAGGGCGAGGGCCTCGTCGATCGCGCGCTGCCAGGCGGCCGCGCGGCGGCGGGTCCCCTTGCCCGCGAAGAGCGGCAGCGCCACGAGCTCGGGCACCGAGCGGGGGAGCGCCTGGGCCGCCGCGACGATCGCGCGGTCGGGCAGGACCCGGCCGGGGGCGATGTCCCGCTTGCGGGCGCTGAGGTCGCGCGCCTCCCACAGGCTGCGCACGACCGCGAGCCGGCGGGGGTCGCGCAGGGTGTGCGTGCCGGAGGTCCGGCGCCAGGGGTCCTCCCGCGGCGGGGGCGCGGGGGCGGTCCGGACGGCCTCGAACTCCTCGGCGGCCCACTCGGCCTTCCCGGCGGCCTCCAGCTGCTCGCCGAGGGCCTCGCGCAGCGGGACGAGCACCTCGACGTCGAGCGCGGCGTAGCGCAACCACTCCGGGGGCAGGGGGCGGGTGGACCAGTCGACGGCGGAGTGCTCCTTCGCCAGCCCGAGGCCGAGGACCTCGGCGACGACCGCCGCCAGACCGACCCGCTCGAAGCCGAGCAGCCGGGCGGCGAGCTCGGTGTCGAACACGCGGTCGGGGACGAGGCGCTGCTCGGCCAGGCCCGGGAGGTCCTGGGAGGCGGCGTGCAGCACGAACTCGGTGCCCCGCAGCGCCTCGGTCAGCGGCGAGAGGTCGGGGACGCCGACCGGGTCGACGAGGGCGGTGCCGGCACCCTCGCGGCGGACCTGGACGAGGTAGGTGCGCTGCCCGTAGCGGTACCCCGAGGCACGCTCCGCGTCGGCGGCGACCGGCCCGGAGCCCGCGGCGAACGCCTCGACGACCCGGGCGAACGCTGCCGGGGTGTCGACGACCGGTCCGACGCCGTCGGCCGGCTCGGTGAGGGCCACGACCGGGCGGGCGGCGGGCGCGTCGTCGGTGGGCGCGTCGTCGGTGGGCGGGACGGGAGGGATGGTGGCCGAGCTCATGGCCCCACGGTATTGCGTCGTGGGCGCAGGGCCGTCACGCCGTCCGGGAGCGGGGGCAGCCCGGCCGCGGTGCACAGCAGCGTCGACCAGGCCTCCAGGTGCGGGCCGAGGTCGGTCGTGGCGGGGGTCCACGACGCCCGGATCTCGAGCTCGACGTCGTTCGCCCGGTCGGCGAGCGCCCCGAAGCTCTGCGACAGGACGCGGGTCACGGTGCCGCCGTCCGCCTGCGACGCGGCGCCGGCCTGCGCCATCGCCTCCGTCACCCAGGTCCACGCGACCTGCGCGAGCAACGGGTCGGAGGCCATCTCCGGCTCGAGCGTGGCGCGCACGAGCGTGACGACCCGGAACCGGCCGTGCCAGGCCTCCTGGCCCGCGGGGTCGTAGAGCACGATGAAGCGACCCGTCGCGAGCTCGGGGTCCTCCGACGTCGCCCCGGCGACCTCGCCGGTGAGGGCGACGGAGAACGGCGCCACGCGGCGGGGCGCGGGGACCTCCTCGAGCCGCACCTCGGGCCGCAGGGCCCGGCCCTTGATCGACTCCAGGGCGTGGCGGAACTCGGTAGGGGCGTCTGCCTCTCCGGCACTGATCACAGGACGCACAGTACGAGAGACGTCCACATTCTGAGGTCGGGACGCGCGGGCAGCATCGAATCGTGATGACCGCACTAGGCTGTCGTGCGTATCCGCCCGCTCGTGCCCCGTCACGGCCCTGGCCTGCCAGGCGCCCGCGGCACGGGAGGGCTCCGACCCCCCGAGGAGCACCGAAGCAGATGGCAGCACGCGCACAGATCGGCGTCACCGGCCTGGCGGTCATGGGCCGCAACCTCGCCCGCAACTTCGCCCGTCACGGGTACACCGTCGCGGTCCACAACCGGTCCTACGCCAAGACGGCCTCGCTCGTGGCCGACCACGGCGACGAGGGCGACTTCGTCGCCTCGGAGTCCATGGCGGACTTCGTCGCCTCGATCGAGCGGCCCCGCAAGGTCGTCATCATGGTCAAGGCCGGCGCCGCGACGGACGCCGTGATCGCCGAGCTCGTCCCGCTCCTCGAGACGGGCGACATCATCATCGACGCGGGCAACGCGCACTTCCCGGACACGCGCCGGCGCGAGGCCGAGCTCAAGGAGCACGGGCTGCACTTCGTCGGCACCGGGGTCTCCGGCGGCGAGGAGGGCGCGCTCAACGGCCCGAGCATCATGCCGGGCGGCGCCCCCGAGTCGTACGTGACCCTGGGCCCGATCCTCGAGGACATCTCCGCGAAGGTCGACGGCGTGCCCTGCTGCACGTACGTCGGTCCGGACGGCGCCGGGCACTTCGTGAAGATGGTGCACAACGGCATCGAGTACGCCGACATGCAGCTCATCGCCGAGGCCTACGACCTGCTCAAGCAAGGGCTGGGTGCCACGGCCGCCGAGATCGGCGAGATCTTCGCGGAGTGGAACACGGGCGACCTGGAGTCGTTCCTCATCGAGATCACGGCCGACGTGCTCGCGCACGTCGACGCCGAGACCGGCAGCGCGTTCGTCGACGTCGTGCTCGACCGCGCGGAGCAGAAGGGCACGGGCCGCTGGACCGTGCAGAACGGGCTCGACCTGGGTGTCCCCATCACGGGGATCGCCGAGGCGACGTTCGCGCGTGCGCTCTCGGGCTCGGTGCCGCAGCGGCAGGCCGCCGTCGGCGTGCTGCCCGCGCACACCGAGACCTGGTCCGTCGCGGACCGCGACGCGTTCGTCGAGGACGTGCGCCTGGCCCTGTACGCCTCGAAGGTCGTGGCGTACTCCCAGGGGTTCGACCAGATCGCCGCGGCGTCCGAGGAGTTCGGCTGGGACATCGACCGCGGCGCCATGGCACGGATCTGGCGCGGCGGCTGCATCATCCGTGCGCGCTTCCTCAACCGCATCACCGAGGCGTACGAGCGTGACGCGCAGCTGCCGCTGCTGCTGTCCGACGAGTACTTCACGGGCGCGGTCGGCAACGGGGTGCCCGCGTGGCGCCGCATCGTCGCCGCGGCCGCCCTGCACGGGGTGCCCACGCCGGCGTTCGCGTCCTCGCTCGCCTACTACGACGGGGTGCGGGCCGAGCGTCTGCCCGCCAACCTCATCCAGGCGCAGCGCGACTTCTTCGGCGCGCACACGTACCACCGCGTGGACAAGGCCGGCGTCTTCCACACGGAGTGGACCGGCGACCGCACCGAGACCGCTGAAGGCGACGCGTGAGCGCTCGCGTCACCCGGCCGGCTGTGGTGCACCCGATCATCCTCGGTGGTGACTCGGGTGCCTACAGCCTGGCCCGCGCGTTCCACGAGGCGTACGGCGTGCGCAGCACCGTCGTCTCGGTCGTGTCCACCCGCAACATCCGCTACTCGCAGATCCTCACCAACGTCCTCGAGCCGGACCTCGACGACCCCGAGGTGATGGTCCGCACGATCCGTCGGCTCGCGGCGGACGCCAAGGCTCCGGTCATGGTCGTCACGTGCGTCGACTGGTACGTCCAGGCGCTCGCCGAGCACCGGGCGAAGATCGAGGACGTCGCGGTCGTGCCGTACACCCGTGCCGACCTGCTCGACCGGGTCATGGACAAGCAGAAGTTCTCCGAGCTGTGCATCGAGCTCGGGGTGCCGCACCCCCGGACCGTCGTGCGCCACGGGGGCGAGGCGGTCGGCGAGCTCGACCTGACGTTCCCCATCGTGGCCAAGCCGGGTGACAACGTGGCCTACCACCACACGTCCTTCCCCGGGAAGCAGAAGGTCCACCACCTCTCGGAGCGTTCCGAGCTGGAGTGGCTGCTGCGCGCCGCGGGGGACGCGGGGTACACGCAGCCGTTCATCATCCAGGAGTTCGTGCCCGGCAACGACGCGCAGATGCGCATCATGACGACGTTCTCCGACTCCGACGGCCAGGTGCGCATGGCGCACGGCGGCCACGTCCTGCTCGAGGAGCACACGCCGGGGACCCTCGGGAACCCGGCCGCGATCCTCACCGGTCCGCTGCCGCAGATCGAGGCAGACGCGCGCCGGCTCGTGGAGCACCTGGGCTGGACGGGGTTCGCGAACTTCGACATCAAGGTCGACCCGCGCGACGGGCGGGGGCACTTCTTCGAGCTCAACCCGCGCACCGGGCGCTCGAACTTCTACCTCACGGCGAGCGGGGTCAACCCGGTCGCCTACTGGGTGGGCGAGCACCTGCAGGGTGGCCGTGTCCCGGACCCGCGCCGGATGTCGGTCCTGTACCGCATCGTGCCGGGGCCGCTCCTCGGGCGCTACGTGCGCGCGGCGGGCGACCCCGACGTGCGGGCGCGGCTGCGCAAGGTCCGCCGGGTCGGGCACCCGCTGAAGTACTCCGCGGACCGTGACCTGCGCCGCCGGCTGTGGGTGTGGGCCTCCGAGCTCAAGCAGTTCCGCAAGTTCCGGCGGTACTACCCGGTGGGTGCGGCGCGGGCCGCCGCGCACGTCGAGGGGTCCTCGGGTGGGTGACGTCGAGCCGGCGCCCGGCGACCTCCCCGTCGGGGTCATCGGGGGAGTGGGCCCGCTCGCGACCGCGTACTTCCTCCAGCTCGTGGTGGAGCGCACGCAGGCGGACCGCGACCAGGACCACCTCGACATGGTGGTGCTCAACCACGCGACGATCCCGGACCGCACGGACTTCGTGCTCGGACGATCGGACGCCGACCCGGGGCCCGTGCTCGCGCGCGACGCGCGGCGCCTGGAGGCCTTCGGGGTGTCCTTCCTCGTGATGCCGTGCAACACGGCGCACTACTTCACGCGGCAGGTCCAGGGCGCGGTGACGGTGCCGTTCGTGAGCATCATCGACACGACGGTCGACGCGGCGCGGTCCCGGGTGCCGGGCCTCGAGGCCGTCGGCCTGCTCGCGACGGCGGGCACGGTGGCGTCAGGGGTCTACCAGGACGCGTTCGCCGAGCACCAGGTCGACGCGATCGTGCCCGACGACGCGGACCAGGCGCTCGTGTCGCGGATCATCTACGACGAGGTGAAGGCCGGGCGCCCGGTCGACATCGCGACGTTCCGCGCGGTCGCGGGCCGGCTGCTCGACCGGGGCGCGCAGGTGGTGATCCTCGGCTGCACCGAGCTCTCGGTCGTCGCCGTCGACCACGGGCTGCTCGCCGAGCCGCAGTTCCTGGACTCGATGGACCAGCTCGCGCGCGCGACGATCGTGCGCGCGGGGCACACGGTCCGCGAGGACTGATCCCCGGTGCGCTCGGCGTCCCGCCGAGCGCACCGGCGCGTCAGCCGAGCTCGCTCGTGCCGGAGTACAGGTGCAGCACGGGCAGGTGGAGGTCGTCGCGCGCCCGCGACGCCCAGTCCGTGTGGAATGTGTCCTCGACCGCGTGCGGGTACGTCACCACGACGATCTCCCGGACGTCGCCCACCGCGACGGCCTTGCGCAGGGCGGGCAGCGGGTCGTCGTCCGTGACGGCACCCGTGGCCTCGCGCCCGGCCGCGACGAACGCGGCGACGCTCTCGTCGAGCTGCTCCTGTGCGGTGGCGGTGGCCTGGTCGGGGGAGGGCTCACGGCCGAGCACCTCGTCCCACGCCTCCTTGAGCTCACCCACGCTGAGGTGGTCGATGATGGCCGAGACCAGGTTGCGCTCGGTGTCGGCGGGCACCAGCACCCGGTAGGCGAGCGTCTCGCCCGCGTGCAGGGACAGGATGTGCTCCACGTCCACCGCGGCGAGGGTGTCTTCGGTCAGGACGAGAATCGTGTCGGTCACGCGCTCAGCCTATCGGTCGGACCCACCGCGCGAGCAGCGTGCCGCGCGAGTGCAGCAGGTGGGCGAGGTGGGCGTCGCGCACCGTCGCGGGCGCGGGCCCGCCGACCGGGCCGACCACACGCCCCGGACCCGGGCCGATGAGCCGTGGCGTCGTCGTCAGGCACAGCTCGTCGACGAGGTCGTCGGCCAGGAGGTCGCCGAGCAGGCGCGGCCCGCCCTCGCACAGCACGTGCCGCAGGCCGCGCCCCGCCAGCGCGGTGAGGCCGGCGCGCAGGTCCACCTCGTCCTGCCCGACGGCGACGACCCGGTCCGCCGGGACGCTGCGCCGCGCGGCGTCCGCCCCGCGGGCGCTCGTGAGGACGTAGGGCGCACGGTCGGTGGTCACCAGCCCGGGTGGCACGTCCCCGCGGCCCGTGACGACCGCGACCTCGAGCGGCCGGTCCCCACGCCGCAGCCCTCCCAGCCCGCGGGGGACGCCCAAGGGTCCGTAGCCCTCGGCGCGGGCGGTCCCCGCCCCGACCAGCACGACGTCGGCGAGGGCGCGCAGCACCCGGAACACCCGCCAGTCCGCCGCGTCGTTGATCGACCCGGACCGGCCGTCCGGACCCCAGGCCGCCCCGTCCACGCTCGTGACCATGTTCGCGCGGACGGTCGCGCCCTCCGGGTAGGCGTAGAGCCCGGACAGGCGCCGCTCGGAGGGGTCCGGGTCGATGCGCGTCCCGTCCGTCCCGTCCGTCGGCACGAGCACGTCGAGCGCCGGCAGAGGACGGGTGCCCGCGGAGGGGCTCGGTGAGGCGGGCGGTGCGGTGGGGCAGGTCACAGCGCCCAGGCTAGCGGCAGGCGTAGGCTGGACGACCGTGACCAGCGCCTCTCCCACCAGTCCGACCAGGGAACCCGTGACCCCGAGATCCCTGGTCGGCGTGCGCCCGCGCGTCGAGGCGTCGAGGCTGCTGGACGACCTCGTCCCACCCCGGCACTTCGACGACGCACGGTTCTCGACGTACCGCGCGAGCCCCGACCACCCGAGCCAGGCCACGACCGTCGCGCGCCTCGAGGCCGTCGCCCAGCAGCTCACGGGGGAGGGCCGGAGCGCCGTCCGTGCGCTCTTCGGCCGTCGCCGCCCGACGACGCCCCCCGCGGTCTACATGGACGGCGGCTTCGGCGTCGGCAAGACCCACCTGCTGACGTCCCTCGCGCACGCGGTCGGTCTCGAGCGCAGCGCGTACGGGACGTTCGTCGAGTACACGAACCTCGTCGGCGCGCTCGGGTTCCGGCCGACCGTCGAGGCGCTGTCCGCCAAGACGCTCGTGTGCATCGACGAGTTCGAGCTCGACGACCCGGGCGACACGGTCCTGATGTCCCGGCTGCTGCGCGAGCTCGCCGACCACGGCGTGGCGCTCGCCGCGACGTCGAACACCCTGCCCGACGCCCTCGGCGAGGGCCGGTTCGCGGCCGAGGACTTCCTGCGCGAGATCCAGGCGCTCGCCGCCCGCTTCGAGGTGCTGCGCGTCGACGGCGAGGACTACCGGCACCGCAGCGTCGTGACGGCCTCCGACCCGCTGCCCGAGGACGAGATCGTCGCCGTCGCGTCGGCGCGACAGGGCTCGACGGTCGACGCGTTCGACGACCTCCTCGCGCACCTCACGCAGGTCCACCCGAGCCGCTACGGCGCGCTCCTCGACGACGTCTCGCTGGTCGGCCTCACCGGCGTGCACCCGGTCACCGAGCAGTCCGCGGCGCTGCGGCTCGTGGTGCTCGTGGACCGGTTGTACGA
Organism: Oerskovia flava; assembly: GCF_026163685.1. Taxonomy (GTDB): domain Bacteria; phylum Actinomycetota; class Actinomycetes; order Actinomycetales; family Cellulomonadaceae; genus Oerskovia_A; species Oerskovia_A flava. The sequence goes on along the minus strand of NZ_JAOXSR010000002.1, from coordinate 392,037 downwards.
TCGCGACGTCCCGGTGCTGCTCGGCGGCACGGGCGAGGCCGGGCTGTTCACCGACGAGATGCTCGCGGGCGGGTACCGCAAGAAGTACTACCGCGCGCTGTCCCGGCTCGGGGCGCTCGCGGAGGACGGCCGCGCGCTCGCGCGCGTCTGAGGGCGGCCCCGGGTCCGTCAGGACTCGGCGAGCCGACGCTTCTCGGCCTCGACGTCGAAGTCGGCCTCCGGCCACCCGAGGTCGAGCCCGCGCAGGACGTCGAGCAGGAGCTCGCTGACGGCGAGCCGGGCGAACCACTTGTTGTCCGCGGGGATCGCGTGCCACGGCGCCGTCGACGTGCTCGTGCGGTCGAGCATCGCCTGGTAGGCCTCCTGGTAGGCCGGCCACTTGGCGCGCTCGTCGACGTCGGCCGGCTTGTACTTCCAGAACTTGTCGGGGCGCTCGAGCCGCTTGGTGAGCCGTGCTTTCTGCTCGTCGTGGGAGACGAGCAGGGCGACCTTCACCACCGTGGTGCCGGCGTCGGTGATCTCCTGCTCGAACGCGTTGATCTCGTCGTAGCGGGGCTCCCACTCCTCGGGCGGGACCAGCTCGTTGACGCGCACGACGAGGACGTCCTCGTAGTGAGACCGGTCGAACACGCCGATGTGCCCGGGGTCGGGGAGCGCCTTGCGGATGCGCCAGAGGTAGTGCTGCGCGCGTTCCTCGGCCGTCGGCACGCCGAACGAGCGGTGCTGCACGCCCTGGGGGTCGACGAGCCCGACGACGTGGCGCACGATCCCGCCCTTGCCGGCGGTGTCCATGCCCTGCAGCACGAGCAGCACCGAGCGGCTGCCGCCGCTGCGACCTTCCGCGAAGAGCCGTTCCTGCAGGTCGGAGAGCTCGTCGGCGTGCGCGGCGAGCAGCCGCTCCGCGTCCTTGCGCCCGCGGGACCATCCTGGCGTCGCCCCGCGGTCGACGTCGTGGACGTCGAAGCCCGTACCGACCCGGAGCGCCTCACCGGGTGCGACGTCCCAGCCCGACGCCTCGGCGTCCTCGCCCGACTTCTTGTGCCTCGCCTGCTTCGCCATGGCGACGAGCGTACTCACCCCCGACCGATCACGGCGGTCGAACGCGCCGGGATCGTCAGCCGGTGCGCGACCAGCACGGTGTCCGGGTCCCAGGCCGCGAGCAGCTTCCACGGCCCCGCGTCGGGCAGGGTGACCTCGCGCGGCTCGGGGCCGAGGTGGAGCACGACCGTCACCGCGCCACGCTCCACGAGGAGCAGCGGGTCGTCGTCGCGACCGTGCACCCGCACCGCGTCGAGGTCGCCGGAGGCGATGTCGGGCAGCTCCCGCAGGGACACCAGGGTCCGGTACCAGGCGAGCAGCCGGGCGTGCTCCGGGGCGTCGCGCTCGTCCCAGTCGAGCACGCTCACGTCCCGCGTCGCGGGGTCCTGCGGGTCGGGCACGTCGACGTCCTCGGTGCCGTAGAGCTGGGCCCAGCCGTGGCCGCCGAACTCGGCGGTGCGTCCGCGCCGGATCGCCTCCGCCAGCTCGGGGTCGTCGTGGTCGGTGAAGTAGCGCCAGTCCGTCGTCGCGCCCCACTCCTCGCCCATGAAGACCATCGGCGTGAACGCGGAGGTCAGGACGAGGGCTGCGGCGATCGCGAGCCCGCCGACGTCGAGGGTCCGCGAGGGTCGGTCGCCCAGCGCGCGGTTGCCGACCTGGTCGTGGTTGGAGGCGAACACCAGGAACCGGTGACCGTCCGTGCCGCGCGGCACGCGGTGCCCCCACGTGCGGCCACGGAACGTCGAGTAGGAGCCGTCGTGGACGAACGCCCCCGTCAGGGCGGTGCGCAGCACCTCCACCGACCCGAAGTCGACGTAGTAGCCGTGCCGCTCCCCGGTGAGCAGGGCGTGCACCGCGTGGTGGACGTCGTCGGCCCACTGGGCGTCCATGCCGCGCCCGCCGAGCGACGCCGAGGTCACGGTGGCCGGGTCGTTCTCGTCGGACTCGGCCACCAGGCGCAGCGGCCGGCCGACCTCCTCGGCCACCGCCGCGGTGCGCCCGGCGAGCGCGGCCAGCAGGTGCACGGGGGAGGAGTCGACGAGCGCGTGCACGGCGTCCAGCCGCAGCGCGTCGACGTGGAACTCGGTGAACCAGCGTGCGGCGTTGTCGAGCACCCACTCGCGCACCTCGAGGCTGCCCGCCTGGTCGAGGTTCACGGCGTCGCCCCACGGGGTGGTGGCGGCGTCGGTGAAGTAGGGCCCGAACTCGGGCAGGTAGTTCCCCGACGGTCCGAGATGGTTGTAGACGACGTCGAGGGCCACGGCGAGCCCGCGGGCGTGGGCGGCGTCGACGAAGCGCTGCAGCGCGCGCGGCCCGCCGTAGGGCTCGTGCACCGCGTACAGGTGGACGCCGTCGTAGCCCCAGCCGTGCCGTCCGCCGAACGCGGCGAGCGGCATGAGCTCGACCGTCCCGACGCCGAGGTCCACGAGGTGGTCGAGGCGCTCGACGGCGGCGTCCAGGGTGCCGGCGGCCGTGAACGTGCCGACGTGCAGCTCGTACCAGAGCGATCCCAGCACCTCACGGCCCGCCCACGAGCCGTCGGTCCAGTCGAACGCGGGGTCGAACGAACGGCTCGGGCCGTGCACGCCGTACGGCTGGTGCGGGCTGCGCGGGTCGGGGCGCGGCGGGCCGCCGTCGAGGCTGAACGCGTAGTCGCTGCCGGCGGCGAGCTCGTCGTCGGCCCCCCACCAGCCGGGCAGGTGCGCGCCGACGAGGCGCAGCGGCACTCGCCGCGAGCGGGTCGTGTCACCGCCCGGGAACCGGGCGCCCTCGCCGGGCAGGACGAGGTCGACGGTCCGTGCGCGGGGGGCCCAGACCACCGGGCGCGGGCCCGGGACGGGGATCATCGGCATCTGGTCCGGCGGGCGGACGGTGTTCATCCGTCCTCCTCGCCGACGAGCAGCGCCACCGGTAGCGCTCCGAGGAGGTCGGCCGCGCGCACGGGCCCCGGCTCGAACGCGCGTCCCGTGAGCACGTCGTGCCAGCGGGCGCCCCGGTCAGGCGCGGGCAGCGCGAGCGTGTGCTCGCGCCAGCCCCCCGTGCGCGTGAGCACCCCGGTCTGGCGCGACACGACCGTCAGCGCCCGAGCCCCGGGGGCGTCCGGACCGACCGTGCGCGCGAAGCCGAGCGCGCACGGGGTCGAGCTCGCGAGCGGGAGGTAGCCCGCGTCCGGCCCGACGAACGCCTCCGGGTGCGCGCGCCGCACCCGCAGCGCGCGCGAGGTCACGAGGAGCTTCTCGTCGGACAGGGAGTGCGGGCCCCCGCCGGCGTCGAGACGCTCGAGGTCGCCGGCGAGCCGCACCGCGTCGACCGGACGGCGGTTGTCCGGGTCCACGAGCACCGGGTCGAACGACTCGCTGCCCTGGTAGACGTCCGCGACCCCGGGCATCGTCAGCTGCAGGAGCTTGGTGCCCAGCGACGCCGCCCGCACCGCGTCCGCCGTCCGGCGCGCCCAGCCGGCGAGCAGGTCGACGACCGCAGGATCGGCCAGCGCGCCGCGCGCGAGCGCGAGGACGGCCTCCTCGTACGCCGCGTCGGGCGAGGTCCACGACGTGCGCGTCTTCGCCTCGCGCAGCGCCTTGACGAGGTACGCCTCCAGGCGGTCCGCCTCGATCGGTTCCCCCTGCGGGTCCGCGCTCTCGCGCCACGTGCCCGCGAGCGTCTGCCAGAGCAGGTTCTCCGCCCGCCCGTCCACGAGCGCCCCCCGGGTGCGGGACGTCGCCGCACGCAGCTCGCCGACGAGCGACGCCCACTGCGTCGAGTACTCCGAGAGCACCCCCAGCCGCGCGCGGGTGTCCTCGCCACGCTTGGTGTCGTGCGTCGAGGACGTCGTCAGCGCGAGCGGCGTCTGCTCCCCGAACCGCTCGGCGAACGCGTGCCACTCGTGCGCACCGATCGCGAACCGGTCGGGCTCACCACCCACCTCGCACAACGAGACCAGCTCGGTCCACCGGTAGAACGCCGTGTCCTCGACACCCTTGGCCATGACCGCACCGCACACCTGCTGGAAACGGACGACGAGCTCGTCGCGCAGCGGCTCACGGCGTCGGCCCGCGCTGCCGACCTCCCGGCCCTGCACCAGCTCCACCAGGACGTCGAGGGTCTCCACCCGGCCGGCCGCGAGCGACCGGCGCGCGAGCTCCGCGGCCTGCTCGACGGCCTCGCGCGACTCGCGCCGCGGCTCCACCCCGGGCACCACGTACGCACGGTAGCGGTCGAACGAGACGAGCAGCGCCTGCACGCACTCGCGCAGCGCGCGCCACGTGTGGTCCCGCAGCCGCGGGTCGGCCGCGCACACGGCCGCCGCCAGGTCCGTGAGCCGGTGCACCTCCGCGTACAGGGAGTCGGCGACGATCTCCCGCTTCGACGCCTCCACGAGGTGCTCGAGGCTGCCCGCCTCGTCGCCCGTCAGGCTCGTCATCACCGCAGCGAGCGCGGTGCGCCCGCCCGGGTCCACGAACAACGACTGCGTCCGCCACAGACCCTCGTACCCGGTCGTGCCGACCGTGTCCCAGTCGGCGGGCACCTGCTCGGAGCCCGCGAGGATCTTCTCCACCGCGACCCACGCACCGCCCGTGCGCTCGGCGAGCCGCTCCAGGTACCCCGCGGGGTCCGCCAGCCCGTCCGGGTGGTCGATGCGCAGCCCGTCGACCGTCCCGTCCGCGAGCAGGGAGAGGATCACCTCGTGGGTCGCGTCGAACACCGACTCGTCCTCGACCCGCACCGCCACGAGGGTGCCCACGTCGAAGAACCGCCGGTAGTTCAGCTCCTCGTTCGCCACCCGCCAGTACGCCAGCCGGTAGTGCTGACGCTCCACCAGCTCGGCGAGCGGCAGGTCCTGCGTCCCCTCTCGCACCGGGAAGACGTGCTCGAAGTACCGCAGCACCGTCCGCACACCCACCCCCGGGATCTCCTCCTGCGCCAGCGAGAGCTCCTCGCGGGCGAGGACGTCGCCGAGCCGGTCGCCCAGCACCGGCATGAGCAGCGCACCCTCGCCCGCCGACCAGTCCACGTCGAACCAGTGCGCGAACGGCGAACCGTCCCCCTCGGCCAGCACGGACCACAGGGCATGGTTGTGCCACACCGGCACCGGCACCGCCATGTGGTTGGGCACCACGTCCAGGACGATCCCGAGCCCTTCCGCGCGGGCGCTCGCGGCCAGGCGGTCCAGGCCCTCGCGCCCGCCCAGGACGTCGCTCACGCGGGAGTGGTCGACGACGTCGTACCCGTGCGTGGAACCGGGCGCCGCCTGGAGCACGGGGGAGAGGTAGAGGTGCGTCACGCCCAGCGAGGCGAGGTAGGGGACCTGCGCGGCGGCGTCGTCGAAGGTGAGCTCCGCGGACAGCTGCAGCCGGTAGGTGGAGGTCGGGACCGGGCGTCCGGGTGCGGGCCGGCGGCGCGCGTTCACGCGTCGGCCGGGGGTCGCGTGAGGAGCACGGTCGAGCGGCCCGCCGCGGCGAGGACGTCACCGGCCGCGAGCTCGTCACCGGGGCTCACCGCGTGGTCGGTGTCGAACACCACGGTCCACCCCTCGCCGTACGCCGACACGGGCAGCGTGAAGTCCAGGGACTCGTGGTGCGCGTTGAGCAGCAGCAGGAACGAGTCGTCGACGATGGGCTCGCCACGCCGGTCCTTCTCCGGGATCGTGTCGCCGTTGAGGAACACCATGACCGAGCGGGCGTAGCCCTGGTTCCAGTCGGCGTCGTCCATGCGTTCCCCGGAGATGTCGAACCACTCGATGTCGGGGACCAGGTCCGGGTCGTCGTCGGGCCGACGTCCGACGAAGAACCGCCGACGGTGCAGCAGCGGGTGGTCCCGGCGCAGGTGCACGAGCATCCGGGCGAACTCCAGCAGCCCGGCGCGGTCCTCGTCCAGGCCGTCGTCGCCGCCCCAGTCCATCCAGGTGAGCTCGTTGTCCTGGCAGTAGCCGTTGTTGTTGCCCTGCTGGGTACGTCCGATCTCGTCGCCGTGGGCGAGCATCGGCACGCCCTGGGACAGCAGCAGCGTCGCGAGGAAGTTGCGGCGCTGGCGCGCGCGGAGCTCGAGGATGTCGGGGTCCGACGTCGGGCCCTCCTCGCCGCAGTTCCAGGACCGGTTGTGGTTCTCCCCGTCGTTGTTGCCCTCGCCGTTGGCTTCGTTGTGCTTGTCGTTGTAGGACACGAGGTCGGCGAGGGTGAAGCCGTCGTGCGCCGTGACGAAGTTGATCGACGCGATCGGCTTGCGGCCCGAGTGCTCGTAGAGGTCGGACGATCCCGTGAGGCGCGACGCGAACTCGGGCAGCGTCGAGGGCTCGCCGCGCCAGAAGTCGCGGACCGTGTCGCGGTAGTCGCCGTTCCACTCCGTCCACAGCGGTGGGAAGCCGCCCACCTGATAGCCCCCGTCGCCCAGGTCCCACGGCTCGGCGATGAGCTTGACCTGGGAGATGATCGGGTCCTGCTGGACGATGTCGAAGAACGCCGAGAGGCGGTCGACCTCGTGGAACTGCCGGGCGAGCGTCGCGGCGAGGTCGAACCGGAACCCGTCGACGTGCATCTCCTCGACCCAGTACCGCAGCGAGTCCATGATGAGCTGCAGGACGTGCGGCGAGCGCATGAGCAGGGAGTTGCCCGTGCCCGTGGTGTCGAAGTAGTGAGCCTTGTCGTCGTCCACGAGCCGGTAGTAGGCGCTGTTGTCGATCCCGCGGAACGACAGCGTGGGACCGAGGTGGTTGCCCTCGGCGGTGTGGTTGTAGACGACGTCGAGGATGACCTCGATGCCGGCCTCGTGCATGGTCTTGACCATGGACTTGAACTCCATGACCTGCTGGCCGCGCGTGCCGTACCCGGCGTAGCCGTTGTGCGGGGCGAAGAAGCCGATCGTGTTGTAGCCCCAGTAGTTCGACAGTCCCTTGGCGACGAGCGTGGGGTCGTTGACGAACTGGTGCACGGGCATGAGCTCGATGGCCGTGATCCCGAGCTCGGTGAGGTGCTCGATGATCGCGGGGTGCGCCAGTCCGGCGTACGTGCCGCGCAGCTCCTCGGGGACGTCGGGGTGCTGCATCGTCAGTCCGCGCACGTGCGCCTCGTAGATGACGCTGTCGTGGTAGTCGTGGTTCGGCGGCCGGTCGTGGCCCCAGTCGAAGAACGGATTGACCACGACCGACGTCATGGTGTGACCGGCGGAGTCGTCCTCGTTGACCTCGTTCGACTCGGGGTCGTCGAACCGGTAGGAGAACAGCGCCTCGTCACCGTCGATCTGACCGTCGATCGCCTTCGCGTACGGGTCGAGGAGAAGCTTGGTCGGGTTGCACCGGTGGCCGGCCGCGGGGTCGTGGGGGCCGTGCACCCGGTACCCGTACCGCGTTCCGGGGCCCTTGCCGGGGATGTAGGCGTGCCAGACGTGGGCGTCGACCTCCTCGACCTCGATCCGGGTCTCGGTACCGTCGTCGTCCAGGAGGCAGAGCTCGACGCGCTCGGCGACCTCGGAGAAGAGGGCGAAGTTCGTGCCTGACCCGTCGTAGGTCGCGCCGAGGGGGTAGGGGTGTCCGGGCCAGATCTGCATGGGATGAGGATTCCACCCCAACCTGTGCTTGTCGTCGCAGGACACCCTAAGCGGGGCCGGCGCAGGACGGGCCGACGAGTGCCGCCACGGCGTGATCGACAGAACATGGCACGAAGCGCAACAAATAGTGTGCCAAGCGCGTGTCCTGCGTGCGGCGCACCGGCGGACCTGGTAGACCGAGAGCATGAGCACGCAGGACTCTCGACCACGCCACAAGACAGCCGACGTCAACGAGTCCGACATCGCCTCGGCGAGACTCTCGCCGCAGCGGGTGACGGAACGCGACGACGAGGAGCACGGCGACGTGCTCAGCGGGGGAGACGCCTCCCGGGCGCCGCTGTCCCTCTCCGAGTCCGAGCGCCACCCCATCGAAGGAGCGTCCTCGGGAACCTCCTGGGACGACCCCGACGAGCTCTGAGGACCGGCGAGGGTCGCAGCCCTCTGCTCGGCCGGTACCGGCTCAGTCGACCCGGGGAAGGCGCCGGGCGTCGACGTCGATGAGCCGTGGCATGCCCGCGGGTGCCACCCTGCTGAGTGCCAGGTAACGCGCCTCGGCCCGGTGCAGGCGGATGTGCTCGTCGAGCGACCACTCCGGCCCGTTGGTGAGGACCATCCCGCACGAGCAATCGATGGTGACGCGCCCCGAGGCCTGGTGCTCGACCTGGCCGATCGTCACGTGCGACGCCCGGGCGTCCGCCTTGGCGCGCCGCATCGACGCGCTGACGGCGACGGTACGAGGGTCGGTGTCGGGGGTGTCGCGTGGATCCACCCGGTGAGCCTAGACGCTCTGCGCGTGCTCGTGCGGCAGTCCCAGGGCGTGCGCCCGCTCGTGCTCCTGCTCGGCGGCCTCACGGGCCGCGATCCGGGCCCGGACCTCTGCGCGGCGCAGGGGAGGGACCGTCGACGGCGGCTGGCGACGCTCGGGCAGCTCGGTGAGCAGCCGCGCCACGATCGCCGAGATGTCCCCGACGGCGGCCTCGATCGGGTCGCGCGTCGCCGCGCTCACGGTCTGGACCCCCATGACCTTGCGGACGAACTGGCGCGCAGCCGCCTCGATCTCCTCGTCCGTCGCCGGAGGCTCGAGGCCGCGCAGGGCGGTGATGTTGCGGCACATGCCCTCGACGCTACGGCGAGGTGCGACGCCCCACAAGGGGTGGGTCGGGCTGGTCGGGACCGTCAGCGCGAGGTCACGCGGAAGACGGGCCAGCCGATCTCGGTCCGCCAGGCCGACGGGTGGGGCGTGTCGCGAGGGCCGACGAGGTACGTCTCCCGCACCGGTCCCGCCACCGCGAGCGTGTTGGCCACCACCCAGGCCCCCAGCCGGCCGTAGGTGACGTCGATGTCGTGGTGCTCGCCGACGTGGGTCACGACGGCCAGCTCGACGGCCGGGAGCGTCACGGGGTGCACACGGCCGACACGCCGTGGCAGATCCGTCGGCCGGTACAGGAGCACGTGCCCGTGCCCTTCTTCGAACAAGGAGTTGTCGTAGAGCCCGCCCGGAGCACCGGTCCGTTCGCCGACGACGGCGTCCAGCTCGGCCATGGCGCCCGCGTACCAGTCGAGGACGTTGTCGTGGGCCACGTCGTCCTCGACGGCGGCCACCGTGGTCGCCGGCACCTCTCGCAGCTCGACGTCGAGCGGCGTCCGTTCCGGTTGCAGCAGCCGGCGCAACGACACCACCGCCGCTCGTGTGCGATCGAGCTCGGACTCGAGGCGCTGCAGATGATCGGAGACCAGGCCGGCGCGCGTGCTCGGATCGGGGGAGCGCAGGATCCGCTGCACGTCGGGGAGAGGGACGTCGAGCTCGCGCAGGCGGTGGACGACCTGCGCAGCCGGGATCTGGTCAGGGCTGTAGTAGCGGTAGCCGGTCGTGTCGTCCACGGTGGCCGGCTCGAGCAGTCCTGCGTCGTGATAGCGGCGGAGCGTGCGCACGCTGAGATGGGTCAGCCGTGAGAACTCGCCGATGGTCAGCACGGAACCATGATGCTCCCTCTCCCAGGGGGAGAGTCCAGCGCTTGACCCTCCCGTGCGGGGAGCGCCCACGGTCGACGCATGAACACATCGACCAGCATCCAGCCCAGCGACCTCCCGGCGACGATCCGCAGGTATCTCGCCGCACACACGGCTCGGGACGCCGACGCGGCGCTCGGTGCCTTCTCCTCGACCGCGGTGGTCGTGGACGACGGCACGACCTACCGCGGCACCGAGGAGATCCGACGCTTCCTCTCCCGGGCCGGGGCGGAGTTCCGCTACACGACCGAGCTCGTCGGTGCCCAGCGCATCGACGACAGGCGCTGGGTCGCGACCCAGCGCCTGGTGGGCGACTTCCCCGGCGGGGTTGCCGAGCTCGGCTACCGCTTCACGATGACCGGCGACCTCGTCTCGGAGCTGGTCATCGCCGCATGACGCCGCCCACAGGGGCCGGTGAAGAACTCGCACGACGAGTGCGACCGGACGGGCGGCAGCAGGTCGCCCGCAGACCGAGAGGAACGACCGATGACCAGCAGCACCCTTGACAGCCGCGCCGACGCCAAGCCCACCGTCGTGCTCGTGCACGGCGCCTTCGCTGACTCGTCGAGCTGGAACGACGTGATCGCCCGGCTACTGCGCGAGGGCTATCCGACGATCGGGGTGGCCAACCCGCTGCGTAGCCTGCACGGTGACGCCGCGCTCCTGCGCGACGTCCTGGACGGCATCGACGGGCCGATCGTCGTCGCCGGCCACTCCTACGGCGGCAGCGTGATGAGCGAGGCTGCCCACGGGCACCCGCAGGTGAGAGCCCTCGTCTACGTCGCCAGCTTCCTCCTCGAGGAAGGGGAGAGCACCGCGGAGCTGGCCGGGAAGTATCCGGGCAACGAGCTCGGATCGGCGCTGCGCCAGGTCTCCGTCCACGGACCCGACGGTCGGGCCGTCGACGATCTCTCCATCGAGCAGGAGAAGTTCCGGCCGGTCTTCGCCGCGGACGTGACACCGGACGTCGCTGGTCTGATGGCCGTCACGCAGCGGCCGATCATCGCCGACGCGCTCGCGGGCACGGCGACCACGGCGGCCTGGAAGACCATCCCGTCCTGGTCTCTCATCACCCTCCAGGACCTGGCCGTCCCGGCGCAGGCCCAGCGGTTCATGGCGGAGCGGGCGTCGTCGCGCATCGTCGAGGTCGACGCCTCCCATGCCGTCACCGTCTCCCGGCCCGACGTCGTCGCAGGGCTGATCGACGAGGCTGCCCGTTCGACAGCGGTCTGACCTCGAGGTCCGCGTCGTGCCCGCACGACGAAGAGGCCGCACCGGATCTTTCCGGTGCGGCCTCTTCGTCATGCTGGTGGGCGATACTGGGATCGAACCAGTGACCTCTTCCGTGTCAGGGAAGCGCGCTACCGCTGCGCCAATCGCCCAAGATCGTGCTGAGAGGTGGAGATGGGATTCGAACCCACGTATACGGCTTTGCAGGCCGCTGCCTCGCCTCTCGGCCACTCCACCCTGAGACCCCAACCCTCTGGGGTGGAGGGTCGATCAAGGTATCCGAGCGGACGACGGGATTCGAACCCGCGACCCTCACCTTGGCAAGGTGATGCTCTACCACTGAGCCACGTCCGCGCGACCGGGACCTGCCGGATTTCCTCCGGCGCTCTCGGCGCGTCCCAAACATTAGTAGACCGGAGCGCCGGACGTCCAACTGGCTCCGGCCCCACGCGCCGGTCGGTAGCGTGGGGCCGTGCTCCGATCCCAGCCCACACCACCCACGAACCGCGAGATCTCGCGGTTTCCGCACGCGGGCGAGATGTCCCGAGACGTCCCGAGGTTGCCTGAGTCGGTGGTGAGGTGAGGCGCGGGTCACGTTCCGCCGCGCGTCCTGCGCCCCTCAACACGGGATTCGCCGCCTTCGCGGGGCGTGCCGGGCACGGCGTCGTCGAGTGCGTCGACCTCTGGGAGCAGCCCGAGCGCCTCACGCAGGGCGGGCCGTGGTTCGTGGTCGTGGACTTCGAGGGCCGTTCGCAGGGCGGACGTGCCCGCGCGTGGAGGTTCGCGGAAGAATCAGGCGACCTGCCCGACGACGCGGACGCGCCCGCCGCTCCGTGGCGCGGCCCCGCGGTCGGGAGCTGGGCGAGCTCGCTCGACCGCGCGCAGTACGAGGCCGCGGTGGCGCGGGTCCGGCGAGAGGTGCGCGACGGCGAGGTCTACCAAGCGAACATCTGCCGCGTGCTCTCGGCGCCGCTGCCGGCCCACGACGGCACGGAACCCGACGCCCGCGCCCTGGCCGAGATCCTCGCGCGGGGCAACCCCGCACCGTACGCCGGTGCGATCCACGTCCCCGCGAGCACCGGCGTCGACCCCGTGTGGGTCGTGACCGCCTCGCCGGAGCTCTACCTGCGCCTGGACGCGGGGCGGCTGTCGTCCGGGCCGATCAAGGGCACGGCGCGCAGCGCGGCCGGGCTGACGGACAAGGACCGGGCCGAGAACGTCATGATCACCGACCTGGTGCGCAACGACCTGCAGCGGGTGTGCCTGCCGGGCACGGTCGAGGTCACCGACCTCCTCGCGGTCGAGGAGCACCCCGGGCTCGTGCACCTGGTCTCCCGGGTGACCGGTGCGGTCGAGCCGGCCCTCATGGCCTCCGGACGGCTGTGGGAGGCGGTCCTGGCCGCGACGCACCCGCCCGCCTCGGTGTCGGGCGCACCGAAGTCGTCGGCGCTGCGCATCATCGGCGAGCTCGAGAGCGCTCCGCGCGGCCCGTACTGCGGTGCCGTGGGCTGGGTCGACCCCGGGGCCGGCACGGCCGAGTTGGCGGTGGGCATCCGGACGTTCTGGTGGGACGACGGCGTCCTGCGGTTCGGCACGGGCGCCGGCATCACGTGGGGGAGCGACCCCGCGGGCGAGTGGGCGGAGACCGAGCTCAAGGCGCACCGCCTCGTCGGGCTGGCGTCCGGCGGGTCTCGGCACGACGGCTGAGGCAGACTGGACGCATGTCGATGGTGGTGTGGGTGGACGGGGCCCTCGTAGGCCCGCGGGAGAAGGCGCTCAGCGCCGTCGATCACGGCGTGACCGTCGGGGACGGGGTCTTCGAGACGTGCGCCGTCTACGACGGGACCGCGTTCGCCCTGACCCGGCACCTGCGCCGCCTCGCGCGCTCGGCGGCCGGCCTCGGGCTCGACGCGCCGGACGAGGCGCTGGTGCGGGACGGCGTCGCGCAGGTCCTGCAGGCCGCCGGTACGGACGCCGGCCGCCTGCGGATCACCGTGACCGCCGGCTACGGGCCCCTCGGCTCCGGCCGGGAACCGGGCGCGCAGACCGTCGTGGTCGCCGCGAGCCCCGCCGCACCCGGCGCCACGGCGAAGGTCGCGAGGTCCCCCTGGGTACGCAACGAGCGCTCGGCGGTCGCAGGGCTCAAGACCACGTCGTACGCCGAGAACGTCGTCGCGCTCGCAGACGCGGCCTCACGGGGCGCCGACGAGGCGATCCTCGCCAACACGCTCGGGGACCTGTGCGAGGGCACGGGGTCGAACGTCTTCGTGGAGCGCGCCGGCGAGCTCGTCACGCCGCGGCTGGACGTGGGGTGCCTGGCCGGCATCACGCGCGAGCTCCTGCTCGAGTGGGCCCTCGACGAGGGACTGCCCGTCCGTGAGGCGCGCGAGGGTGAGCTGCCCTTCTCCGTGCTCGACGACGTGGCCGCGGGCCGCGCCCACCTCGCCCTGGCGGGCAGCGTGCGCAACATCCAGCCGGTCGTGCGTCTCGACGACACGGACGTGGAGGCCGGTGAGCTGTCGCTGCGCGCTCGCGAGCTGTTCGACCGACGTCGAGCGGCCGACGTCGACCCCTGATCCAGGGACGGCTGCGGTGAGACGGCCGGAACCGACGACGACCCGCCGCGAGCGCCCTGAGGCGCCTGCGGCGGGTCGTGCGGGTGGTGAGCCCGGGGTGGTCAGGCCACCTCGGTGATCAGCGGGTAGACGCCGTTCTCGTCGTGCACCTCGCGGCCGGTGACCGGCGGGTTGAACACGCACACGGTGCGGATGCGGGTGCGGGGACGCACCACGTGCTTGTCGTGCTTGTCCAGCAGGTACAGCGAGCCGGGGGCGAGCTGGTGGACCTCGCCGGTCCCGAGGTCGGTGATCTCGCCCTCGCCCTCGACGATGAAGACCGCCTCGATGTGGTTGGCGTACCAGAACTCGTTGACGGTGCCAGGTTCGAGGGTCGTCTCGTGGACCGAGAAACCCACGCCGTCCTTGGCCAGGACGATGCGGCGCGAGCGCCAGTTCTCCTGGCGGACGTCGGCGTCGGTGTCGGTGATCTCGTCGAGCGTGCGCACGATCATGCGGGGTCCCTCCTGAGGGGTCGGCGGGTTGAGCGGTGGGGGAGAGCGGCGGGGCTCACGGTGCGAGGACGGCGGCCACGGACTCGTCGATGATCTCGAGCCCGCGAGCGAGCTCGGCGTCGGTGATGGTCAGCGGCGGCAGGATCTTCATGACCTCGTCGTCGGGGCCGGACGTCTCCATGAGCAGCCCACGCTGGTAGGCCTGCTGGCAGACCTCGGACGCCGCACCCGAGGCGGTGAACTGCAGCCCGCGCGCGAGCCCGCGGCCCTTGGCCGTCAGGCCGGCCTCGGGGTACCGCGCCACGAGGGTCTCGAAGCGGCTCTCGACCGCGAAGCCCTTGTCGATCGTCGACCGCTGCAGGACGTCGTCGCTCCAGTAGGTCCGCATGGCCTGCGCGGCCGTGACGAACGCCGGGGCGAAGCCGCGGAAGGTGCCGTTGTGCTCGCCGGGCTCCCAGACGTCGAGCTCGGGACGCACGAGCGTGATCGCCATGGGCAGCCCGTAGCCGCTGATCGACTTCGACAGGCACACGATGTCGGGGACGATGCCGGCCTCCTCGAAGCTGAAGAAGCCACCCGTGCGGCCGCAGCCCATCTGGATGTCGTCGAGGATGAGCAGGATGCCGTGCTCCCGGCACAGGGCGGCCAGGCCGCGGAGCCACTCGGCGCGGGCGGCGTTGATGCCGCCCTCGCCCTGGACGCTCTCGACGATGACGGCGGCCGGCTCGTTGAGACCGCTGCCGAGGTCGGTGAGGAGCCGCTCGAAGTAGAAGAAGTCCGGGTACTCGCCGGCGAAGTAGTCGTCGTACGGCATGGGGGTGGCGTGCACCAGCGGGACGCCGGCGCCGCCGCGCTTCATGGAGTTGCCCGTGACGGACAGCGCACCGAGCGTCATGCCGTGGAAGGCGTTGGTGAAGTTGACGACCGACTCACGGCCGGTGACCTTGCGGGCCAGCTTGAGGGCGGACTCGACGGCGTTCGCGCCCCCCGGGCCGGGGAAGATCACCTTGTAGTCGAGGTCGCGCGGCTCGAGGATCGTCTCCGAGAGCGTCTCGAGGAACTCGCGCCGTGCCGTGGTGAACATGTCGAGCGAGTGCACGATGTGGTCGTCGGTCAGGTAGTCCAGCAGCGCGGCCTTGAGCACGGGGTTGTTGTGCCCGTAGTTGAGCGAACCGGCGCCGGCGAAGAAGTCGAGGTACTCCGTGCCGTCCTCGGCGTACATGATGCTGCCGCGCGCACGGTCGAAGACCGTGGGCCACGACCGCGAGTAGCTGCGGACCTGGGAATCGAGCTCATGAGCGATGGTCATGTGAACACTCCTGGTGCGTGTGATGACGGGACTGAGGTGAAGGATGAGCGCCGGTCGGCGGTCGGGGGCGCGGTCGAAGGCGCACGGAAGCGCACGGTCGCGCCGTGGTGCACGGGGCGGCGGTCAGGCCGGGTCGGTGCGTGGAGCGGTGAGCGGCCCGATCTCGATCAGCGGCTCGCCGTCGTGGTCGTCGGGGAAGTCCGCGGCGACGAACAGGTCGCTGGTGTACAGCGGCGCGTCCCACCGTTCGGCGAACCGGCGGAACAGCGTCCGGGACGCGAGGTTGTCCTCGGTGATGGTCGTCTCGACCGTGAGCACGGGTTCGGACGGGTCGCGCAGCTCGGACTCGACGAGGTCGTCGAGCAGGCGGGCGGCGATCCCGTGCCCGCGGTGCGCCGCGTCGACCGCGACCTGCCACACGAAGAGGCAGTCGGGTCTGGCAGGGCGCCGGTAGGCGATGACGAAGCCGGCGGGGCGGCCGTCCACCCACGCGAGGCGGGAGGTGCGGGCGAAGTCGCGGCACATCATCAGATAGGCGTAGGACGAGTTGAGGTCCAAGGTTCCGCTGTCGCGGGCGATCTGCCACATGTGTGCTCCGTCACTGATGACGGGCGGCAGGATCGTCACGAGCCGGCGTGACGGGTCCGTGGTGGCTTCGGTGGTCCGGGGGGCACGAGCGTCGTCGATCGGGTCATCGTGCGGTGTAGCAACGGCAGTATGGTCGGGTGACGTATGGTCGTTTTGAGGTGACATGTCACCGTCCACCGTAGTAAACCTTTGCCGAAGAGTGAATTCGAGATGGTCGATCAGGCCACTTCCGGCTGCGGACGGCTCGTGCTCGGCCATGTATCGGTGCAGGTCAGCGCGCCGCCGGGGCGTCGTCTCGTGTCCTGCCTCACACGGCACGCTCCGTCTCGTATCGCGGAGAGCTCGGGCGAGGCTCGGGTGGTGTCATGACCGTCCCGCGCCCGGTGCGCGCCACGTGCACGCGCCGGACGGCCGCTCCGCCGAGGGTGCGAGAGAACCAGTTCGCAGTTCGGGCGGGTTTGGGGCTAACATCGTCCACGAACGTTCCCGGGCCACGGCTCGGAGCAACGGGCGATTGGCGCAGTGGTAGCGCGCTTCGTTCACACCGAAGAGGTCACTGGTTCGAACCCAGTATCGCCCACCAGCATCACAGGAGGTCAGAGGCCGTTTCTACAACAGTAGACACGGCCTCTTTCGCGTCCGGAGGGGTGCCGTACACCCATTCGTACCCCCATTGCCTCCCGTACGCGGGCGTGCGCGGGTGTCCGTGAAGCCAGATCGGCTCGCTGCGGTTCGACGGTGACAGGCGAGATGCGGACAACCTTGACCGGTCTTCGTCTCGTCGAACCGCGAGATGCTCGCGGTTCACTGCTCGTGATGCGTACTGTGCTCTCCCGACCCCAGCGGAGCGCAGGCGCGGGTCGATCCGACGTACTGGGGGGCACAGCCTGCTACCCGTAGGACTCCGCGAACCGGTCGTGTGCTGAGCGGCACCCCGGCTCGCTCAGAGTGTGCGAAGCCACGCCCGGATGCGGCCGCGGGCGTTGGTGTAGGGAGACGAGGTGTTGAGCGAGATCATGCGGCCCATGGTCCATCTGCCGTACCAGGCAGCGCCGTAGAGATCCTCGTCGGACTGTTCTCGGATCATTGCAACGATCTGGTCCTTCGCAGCGGTGAGCTGTCCGAGCAGGATGGGCCACGTGTCGTGCTGGTGGGCGGCGTAGTATCGCTGGGCTAGCGCGCCGAGCTGGTTCCACGCGATCCCTGGCGCGGGGAACTCGTCGCTCAGCCCCTCTGTACGGCGTCGGTGCCAGGTGAGAACCTGCTGGTTCCAGCCGACCAGGTAGGCGACCAGGTCCGCGGGACTCATCAGCGTCCCCTTGACGTGGCCCTCCAGGACTGGTTCTCGAGCGCGACCGGGCGGGACGCGTTCCAGGTCACGGTACAGCCGGGCGAAGGTCGTCTCGATCGCGGTGAGGAGGTCGTCCTTGGAGGCGGGGACGGGCACGCGGTGCTCGGTTCTGCGCGGGCTGAGATGTTGTACCGCACGTGGGGTCTCGCTCTCGATCCTAGCCGCGAAGCTAGAGCTGACCGGCGTGTCCGGTCGGTCGGTGCAGCTGATGCCCTCCGCCAGCAGTGAACGGGGGACGACGGCGCGACGGTCGAAAGCAGCTCGGTGCGCGCCGGGAGGCGACGCGGTGTCGTTCGTCGGGCCGCGGTCCTCGGTGTTTGCCCGCGATCATGCCGGCGGGTGGTCGCGGCGAGCAGCACGCCATCCTGGCAGGGCTGAGACCGTTCGAAAGTCGACGACCTCATCGATCACGCGACCGACTCGCCGTGAAGCCAGGACGACCCGGTTCAGTCGGTTCGGGTGATGCACCGGGCGGAGTCGAAGCGGTGTGCGTCGATGTCGGACTGGTGCATCCAGATCTCCAGGGACGACCTCATCGATCACGCGACCGACTCGCCGTGAAGCCAGGACGACCCGGTTCAGTCGGTTCGGGTGATGCACCGGGCGGAGTCGAAGCGGTGTGCGTCGATGTCGGACTGGTGCATCCAGATCTCCAGGAGCGCGGCGCCGCCGAACCATCTGGCGAGGTGCGTCCCGCTCTCGATGTCGAGCACGAGCCGATGAGGGACGGACGCTGCCACGGGCGGACCGCGTCTGCTGGCCCGCCCGTGGCAGTCGTCACTGTGAGGGCTCTTGGCGGGTGCTGAGGGGCCACACGGTGAAGTCTTCGACGTTCAGCGTGCCCACTCCTACCGCAGTGATCGTCAGGCCGGTCGAGTCGGGGTTCGGGTAGATGCGGTTGGTCATGACTGCGGCGCCGTCGTCGACGAAGAGCTCGACGGAGCAGGTGTCGATGAAGAACCGTAGCTCGAGGGACTCGCGCGCGGGGTCGAACGTGACGTGGCTGGATGTCACGTCGCCGGCTCCTGACAGGGAGCGGTCGCACACGATGCGGCCGGCCCGCCGGTCGACGGTATAGACGGTCTGCTCGGACTCGTCGCTGGACGCCCGCACGGCGATGCGCGCGACCGGGGCGGTGCTCGGTCCGAGGACGATGCGCACCTCCGCCGACGCGCCCGTGTCGGACATCAGTGGCTGGGTGCCGACTTCGTGGGCGCCTAGGTGTCGTGCCGGTCCGCGTAGCGACTCGATCTCGGTGACCGGCCGTTGCCTGAGGACTCCTGCGTCGAGCGTGAGCTCTCGGGGGATGCTCATAGCGCCGGACCAGCCATCCGCGGCGGTGACGTTGCGCTGGAACCACTGCTGCATCCAGCCGATGAGGATGCGCCGTCCGGTGTCGTCGACCAGGGTCTGCGGGGCGTAGAAGTCGATGCCACCGTCGAGCTGATAATGCCTATCCGAGGTGAAGCGCCCCGAGTCAGGTTGGAAGTCCCCGATCTGGATGAAGGGGAACGTGTTCAGGGTGCCTTGCATGGGCGAGACGACCAGTGCGAATCGGTCTGCGAGGGGGAACAGGTCGGGGCACTCCCACATCGTTCCCTCCTGACCGGTGCTCTCGGCCGCGACGCCCACGTACTCCCAGGTCTCCAGATCACCGTCCGTTGCGAAGAGCAGGGCCTTGCCGCGCCCGGCCGCGCTGGACCCGATGACTGCGTAGGTGCGATCACCGATCTGCGCCATCGTGGGGTCGCGGAAGTCAGGCCCGCCGTCGACCGGCGGTGCAGGGATAACGGGGTTGGCTGCGGACTTGTGGAAGTGCACACCGTCGGTTGAGATGGCGATGTTCTGGGTCTGCGGAGGCTGGCGCCCGTCAACGTGCCCGGTGTACATGAGAACGAGACGCCCGTCGCGGTCCACGAGCGCGCTGCCAGAGAAGCAGCCGTACCCGGGAACACCGTCGCCGCTGTCGTACTCCTCGGACGGTGCCAGTGCGGTGGGCAGATGCTCCCACCGGACCAGGTCGTCGCTGACGGCGTGGCCCCAGTGCATCGGGCCCCACTCGGGGCCGTAGGGCCAGAATTGGTAGAACAGGTGGTAGCGGCCCTCGTACTGGACGAACCCGTTGGGGTCGTTCATCCACCCCGTGGGCGGCGTCAGGTGGTAGGCGGGGCGCCACCGCGAGGGCGCGATGGCGGTGTTGGCGATGTGGTCGTCCGCGGCCTGCAGGGCCTGGTCGAACGTCTGGGTGCTCATGCGTCCGCCGCTGCGCGGATGCGTCGGGCCTGCTCGATGTTCGCGATCTCCGCGGCCCGGGTGAGGTCGATCTTGCGCGCCATCTCGGTGTCCTTCCCAGACCGGTAGGTCTCGTCACGCGCGCTGGCGGCGTCGCGGGCCGCAGCCATCTCGGTGTTCAGCGGCTTGCTGTAGGGAGCGGTGCGGGGTTCGAGGTGCGCGACGTAGGGAAGGCGCTCCTCGGCGGGGAGGATCTGCAGCTGGGGAGAGGGCAGGGTCTGGTACCAGTAGGCGGTGGATGACCAGTCGTCGGACAGGTGGTTGGCGTGCCCGTGCTCGATCGTGACCTTGATGCGCTCTTGGAACCGGACGGGGTCCAGCACGTGGAACCGGTAGGAGACCTGGTACCCGGGGAGGTCGCTCTCGTGGACGATGGAGCCGTTGTACAGGAAGGCGTTCTTCTGCATGCCCCACGCGTGACCGAAGTAGTCCTCGGTGCCGGTGCCGTTGACGCTCGGGGTGGATTCCCCGTCAATGTAGATCATGTCGTCGCCCTCGCCCCACCAGCTGCCCTGGAAATGCGTGACGGACAGGTTGCAGCCGACGTAGTGACCACGTCCCTCGGTCTCCAGGACGACATAGTTGCCGTCGCCGGTCAGGTTGGTCACCTGCTGGATCTCCGGGCTGTTGACCTGCAGGTCGGGGCCCCACCCGTCGCAGGGGTTGCTGCGGGTCCATTGGGCGTGGAAGTACAGAGTGTCCTCGGGCAGAGGCTTACGGTAGAGCTCGTAGTCGATGTAGAAGTACACGCCGAACGGCACGTCGTTGTCGTTGACGAGCTCGATGCGCGCCTTACGCCCGAACGGCATGGGGAAGTAGCAGTTGCGCGCGCAAGGAGCGCCGAACTTCCCTGCCTCTTCGGGCTTGAGCGAGACGTTGAACGGCGCGGACTCGTAGTTGCCCGGGAAGGAGTGACCGATGCCGAAGAAGTCGCCCAGAGGGGCCAGGACACTGGGGGTGTCCTGGTCGTCCCAGGTGATCTTGATCAGGGCCTTGCGGTAGTAGAAGGGGTCCTGCTCCTCCCAGGTCACGCCGAGGGCGTTGTGGATCTCGTTGACCGGCGCGACGCGGCTGCCGAGTACCGGGTCGACGACACCGGGGCCGAGTGTGCGCCGGCAGAAGGACGTCATCCAGATGTGGGTAATGCAGCCGGGGCCGTCGATCTCGGCCAGGACCACGCTTTCGCCGGCGGGGACCATCCAGTAGTCCTGGTTCGCCCCGGTTGGGTCACTGCTGGAGGCGCGACCGGTGCGTGCGTCGCTGGCGCGAGTCAGGGAGCGCAGGCCGTCGGGAAATGCAGAGGTCATGTTCGTCGGTTCTCCTTGTCGATGGGGTGGGAAGCGGGCGCTGTTCTAGCCCTTGACGGCGCCGGCGGTCATGCCGCCGATGATGAACCGCTGGAAAACGGCGTAGAACGCGAGCTGAGGGATGATGAAGAGCAGGCTGGCGGCGACGATCCCGCCGTAGTCGATGGTGAACTGGCCCTTGAACTGTGAGATCGCCAGCGGGATGGTCATCATTTCCGGGTCGCTGATGAGCGTGACGGCGAATGGGAACTCGTTCCAGATGTACAGCATGTTGAAGATGAAAACGGTGACGACGATGGGCATGACGATCGGCAGCACGACGCGGAACGCCATGGTCCACAGGTTGGCCCCATCGAGGACCGCGGCCTCTTCGATCTCAGTAGGGAAGCCGCGTAGGAAGCCTACGAACAGCAGGGTGTTGAACCCAACCGACATGGCGACGTAGGGCAAGACGAGAGAGAGGTAGGTGTTCTGGATGCCGAGCTCGATCGTGATCCGGTACACCGGGAAGAGCAGGATGAACGGCGGGATCGCCTGGCCGGCGATGAAGAAGACGTAGATCGCGTTCGCTAGCCACTTGCGGCGGTAGACCAGGCGCGTGAGCGCGAAGGAGCTGAGGAATGTGATGAACAGCTGGACCGTCAGCGCGAGTGCGGCGATGACGAAAGTGTTCTTGTAGAGCAGGCCTAGGTCGAGGGTGTCCAGCGCCCGGGAGAGATTGTCGAGGTTCAGCGAAGTGGGCAGGGCGAGCGGGTCGTTGAGGATGGAGGCGTTGTCTTTGAAGACCAGCAGAACCATCCACACGAACGGGATGACGACGAGCACGGTGATGCCGGCGGTGATTAGTGTTTGGACCGGGTGGCGGCGCCGGTCTCGGGTCTGGGCAGGCATGGTCAGCTCTCCGTCCGTGCGAGTCGCCGGCGCAGCGCGGGCAGGCCAAGGATGACGGCCGCCGCGAGGAAAGTGATGGCGAGTGTCGTGACGGCGATCGACATGCCGTAGCCGTATTCACCGGCGGTGAACGTCGTGTTGTACATGTAGGTGACCAGAAGCTCGGACAGGTGGTTGGGGCCGCCGTTGGTCAGCTGTAGTACCGTCTCGAAGATCTTGAACACTAGGGTGATCACCAGGATGGTGCTCATCTTGAACGTCTCGTTCAACAGCGGGATCGTGATGTGGAACAGCTTCTGGGAGCCGCTGGCGCCGTCGAGCGCTGCTGCCTCGTACAGTTCGTCCGGGATGAGGGTGAGGCCGGCGATGAAGATCGTCGCGATGTAGCCCAAGCTCTGCCAGCTCTGCACGATCGCCAACGAGAACGGGGTGAGGTCTGGCCCGCCGATCCACTGCAGCGCCAGCGCTTCGAGCCCCACCGCACGCAGTACGTTATTCACGAGTCCGATCTGCGGGTCGAGAATGAACACCCAGATCAGCCCCACCAGGATCGGGGCGATGATGGCGGGGGAGAAGTTGATGGCTCGCACCGCCGACATGCCGCGCACGGACCGGCGCATCAGCAGGGCCAGCCCGAATGCTCCAGGGATCAACAGCGCGAGGGTGACGACCAGGACGATGACGGTGTTCTTCAGGGCGATGGCGAACAACGGGTCGTCGAGGAGCCGGTGGTAATTGTCGAGGCCGATGAACTGGGGCTGGCCGATGCCGCTGAATCTCGTGAGGCTGTAGTACGCCGCGATGAAGATGGGCGCGACGATATAGGCGAGGTAGACCGCCAGCGTGGGCGCTATGAGCGCCACCTTGTTGGTGCGTGAGCTGAACCACTTCATCGTGAGCGTGCTTCCTTTGTTCCAGGCCGACTACGGTCGTGGGGGGGGGGGGGGGCGCCCCCCCCCCCCCCCCCCACGGCTCTCAGCGCTCGTTGTCGATGGCCTTCTGCACGACGACGGCGGCCTGCTGTGGGTCGTACGTCCCGTTGATGACGCCGTAGATGCTGTCGTACATGGCGTTGGCTACGGCCTCGGAGACAACCAGGTCGGGCTGGGCAGGCTGGCTGGTGTAGGCGGGGGAGGAGACCTGCTCCATAACGCTGGCGAACACTGGGTGCTCGGTCTCGTCGACGCTGACGTCAACGTCCGTCATTGCGGGCACCTGGTTGTCCACCATGAGCTGGATACCGTCCGGGCCGTAGTAGAAGGCGAGGAACTTCTCGATCGCGGCGAGCTTGGCCTCGCTCTCAGCCACCTGGGCGTTGACGACGATCGGTGCGCTGGGCACCACCGAACTGATGTTCTGCTCGCCGACGCCGTCAGAGAACGTCGGACCCCACCAGAAGCCCACGTCCTGGCCCACCGGGCTGTCCTCGATCTTCTTCACGTCCCAAGTTCCGGAGTCCAGCATCGCGGCCTGGCCTCCGGTGAAGGACTCCACCGCTTGGAAGTAGGACTGAGTGGTCACGTTCTGCGGGAAACTCCCCGTCTCTCGCAGCAAATCGATTTTCTCGTAGAACCGGACGAAGTCGCTGTTGTCGAAGGCCTCGTCGCCCGCGAGGATGGCTTCGATCTTCTCGAAGTACCCGAAACGCGAGAGCATGGTCAGGAAGGCCCACACGCTATAGGGGTCCTTCGCACCTTGAGCGATCGTGGTGATGCCCTTGGCGCTGAACACCTCGCTGGCCGCGACGAGGTCGTCGAAGGTCTCGGGGACCTCCAGGCCGTTCTCCTCGAACAGCGCCAGGTTGTAGAACAGACCCGTGACCAACGGCTGGTAGGGCAGGCCGTACTGCACGCTGTCGTCCTCGAACGCCTCGACCATGTTGGGCCGCAGAGAACTTGCGATGTCCGGGTTGGCGTTCAGGAAGTCCGACAGGTCGAGAAGTGCTCCGGCGTCGTTGAGCTCGCTTGCTGACGCCTGCAGCATCCAGAACATGTCGGGCAGGTTCCCGGACTGGGACTGCATCTTGATGCTCCTGATGTGCTCGGACTGTTCCTTGCCGATCAGGTTGACGTCGATGTCGGGGTTCTGTGCTTCGAACGCGTCGACGACAGCTGCGAACGCGGGCTCCTGGTCCTGCGGGTTGGCCACGTGGATCGCGAAGTCGATCCTCGTACGTCCGTCGTCCGACTGGTCGGACGACCCGCCGCCGCAGCCGGCGAGTAGCAGAGCGGTCGATACTGCGACGGCAACTGTGCCGTGTGTTCGTCTCATCGGTGACTCCTTTGTGTTGACGATGATCGGAGAATCAGCTGGGAAGGGACCACTTCGTGCCGGGTTGGGCCCGAAGGATCGTTCAGGCGCTCGAGCAGCAGTCCGGCGGCGGCCTGCCCCATTGCGAACGCGGGTTGTGCGATCGAGTCGATCGCGGGCTGCACGAGGTTCATCCACTCGTAGTCGTCGTATACGAGCAGCCCTGTGGAGCTCGCGGCTTCGCCCCGCACATCCATCAGCGCACGGATGACGCCCATCGCGACGGTGTTGTTCGCGATGAACAAAGCGTCCAGCTGCGGAAAGCGCTCGAGCACCTCCCGACCGGTGCGGTACCCGCTGTCGTAGGAGGATTCGGTGACGAAGACGCGATCGCTGACGGATCCGACCCGGGTGGTGACCGACTCGGTGAACGCCTCGTGCCGCTCGACCATGCTTGAGACGTCGATCGGGCTGGAGATGCAAGCGATGTCGCGAAACCCGCGGCCGAAGAGGGCGTGCATCCCGTCAAGCGTCGACTCGTAGTTGTTCGTGCCGACGAAGTCGACGTCGTGGTCCAGCTGCATCGGCAGGCGGTCGACATAGACCACGGGGAAGGACGCGGCGAAGGCGGCCTGGGCGTGGTGCCCGTTGTCCACGGTGGGTGCAAGGATGAGGCCGTCGACGAAGTCGGTGAACTGGCCTGAGAGCATGCCGATCTGCTCTCGTTCCCGGTCGTAGTTCTCGACACTGTTGCTGATGATCGTGCGATACCCGTGTCGGGACAGAACGTTCTCGATGCCTGCCGCCAGTCGAGTGAAGAAGGCGGCTGAGGTGTCTTGGTCCTGCATGGGCAGGACCAGCCCGACGACGCGCGAGGACTGGCGGCGCAGTGAGCTGGCCACCCCGCTGGGTCGATACCCGAGGGCGTCCACGGCGTCCAGAACGCGCTGACGCGGGGTTTGACTGACGAACTTTGTCCCGTTCACGACGTGGGAGACGGTTGCGGTCGACACGCCGGCAGCGTGGGCGACGTCCTTGATCGTGGCCTTCTTCACCTCAACCTCCCCCAGTAGTTAAACGATTTTCCGTGTCGCGATCAACGTAGCTCTCCGCCGGCCGCCGCGTCAAGTCTCCTTCCGACGACGCTGATCAGCCACGCCCACAGGCCTGGTAGCAGGAGCAGAGCAAAGCCCGTGACCAGAGCCGCAACGCGCAGTAGTAGGAACGTGACCGTCGCGAAGGCGAGGTTGTGCCACGGGCGTCGCACCGTGAACGCCAAGCTGTTGATGAAGCTCGGCTCTTCCTCGCGCGGGCCTGCCCGCAAGCCGTGGACGACAGCCAGCCCCGCTACGGCGCTCGCGACTCCAGTCAGCACGAGCAGCGGCGTTCGGGCGGGGTCGACGACAACAGCCGAGACCAGGGCAAAGTCCGCGAGAAGGAACGCCACGATGATCAGCGGGACGAGGTGGGCACGCAACGCCGGTCGGAAGTGGGTGAAGTACCGCCGCCAGAACAGACGCCAGACAGTTTGGGCCGACCCGTCCACGAAGCGCCGGTCGGCAGTCCAGACGAGGGCCGCCAGGGATGGCGCCACACCGAGGGCCACCAGGCCAAGCGCCACGCCACACCAGAACGCGATCGTGAGCACAACGACGTCACTCACCAGGACGAAGAAACCAGCCAGTCGGGTCAGAACTGAAGACACGTCAACAACACCTCCAAGAGTGCGAGCGCGTGTGCCGTGCGGTGCGCGCCCCAAGACTAGGGCGTGTCCCCCAACTCCGAGTACGGGAGTCCGGCAGATCGCGGCCGCGAGTCGGTTCCAGGTCCTGGCGGACGAGCAGTGGGAACGCATTGCGCCCTTGCTGCCGTCGAACGCGGGAATGTTGCGCCCGGGGCACGCCAGAGCCTCCATCAGACCCGGGGCGCAACACGGCTAGCCCCAGTCGGTGAGCAGGATCCGTCGAGATCCACGAGGGTTCACGCCTCACATCCTCACCCGAGACTGTTGGGAGACATGCCCTAGCGGAAGACGAAACCGAGTCGGAACTCATCGAAGCCAGCTTCGCTACCATTCTGCTCCCGTTTACGGAACGATGACGATCTTTCCCCGGAGTCCTCGGCTGGCCAGGTCGTGGTGTGCGCGGAAGGCTTCGGCGAGGGGAATGACGCTGTGCACGCGCGCCTGGTAGGTGCCAGCGCTTGCCCCGGCCAGAAGCGCAGCAAGCAGGCCGCTATCGGCATGAGCGCCCACCGCGGAGGTGGAGATTGCTCGCTCGGCCTCAGGCACCGCAGATGGGGCAACGCCGACATAAGCTCCTGCGTCTTCGATCGAATCGAGCACGGACTGCCCGATCACGGCAGAATCCACGACCGCGGCGTAGATCGGCGAGCCGGGCAGGGAGGTGATCAAGGTCGCGCCGGTGGATTCCACGAAGGCACGATCCGTCTCCCGGGCCAGACCCGTCACCTCGAAACCGCGCTGAGCGCCCAGGGCTAGTGCGAATCCTCCGACAGCGCCGGCCGCTCCCGTAATCAGCAGCGATCGACCATCCGCCGCTCCTACGAGGTCGAGCGCTTGACTCGCCGTCAAGGCACTCAGCGGCACGGTCGCCGCGTCGACCGCGCTGAGCCCCTGGGGCCGTTCAGCCACAGCATCCTCCGCCAGGACGACGGCATCGGCATAGGTCCCCAGATCCCGATCCACCACGCCCGTCATGCCCGCGACCGGCATCCCCACGGACAAACGCGTCACTCCCGGGCCGATCGCTTCGATCACGCCGGCCACATCCCAGCCGAGCCCGACCGGTGACTTCGTCGCCCAGCCCAACGCGTGATAGAAGCCGTCGCGGGTCTGCGCGTCGACCGGGTTCACTCCCGCCGCCTCGACACGCACGAGGACCTCACCCGGCCCGGGTGCGGGGGTTGCGACCTCGACGATCCTGATCGCATCCGGATCGCCGGGAACCGTGACAACTGCTGCACGCATGGTGATGAAGCCTTCCTTCGCTTGGGCATCTAGTCGGCCTGTGTGCCGACTACTCCCCCAGCGTGGTTCATGCGCTACCCTTTGGGAAGTACGTACTTGAGAGTGCGTAACTCTCCGGAGAGGACCACCACCGTGACCACACGCATCACCGCCGTCGAGAAGAGCGCGGCCAAGGAGGCGTATGACGCGTTCCTGGCGAGCTGCCCCAGCAGGCAACTGTTCTCCACACTGACGGACAAGTGGCTGCTCCTTGTCTTGAACGCTCTGGCCGGTGGAGCGAGGCGATACTCCGAACTCAACAGACTGATGGCCGGAGTAAGCCCGAAGATGCTCACACAGACCCTCCGGAGCATGGAACGAAACGGCATCGTCACCCGCACCGTCGAACCCACGGTCCCGGTAACGGTCACGTATGAAGCGACCGATCTCGGCCGTTCACTTTTCTCGGTGGCAGAACAATTCAAGGCCTGGGCAGAGACGAACTTCGACGCCGTGAGTGCGGCACGCGAGCACTACGACTCAGCCAAGCTCAGACACTCCGCCCGACCAACTCGATCCCCAAGTCCTGGGCGGCCGTAGGACCCGCGCTCCCCACAGCTAGGACACGTCTCCTTAGTGCTCCGACCTAGGCTGGCCACACGGGCACCGAGAACGCAGCCGCTGATCTTAGGGAGACGGCGCCCCCATCGGTGGCCTAGGCAGTCAGCGCGCCGGTCACAGTCGTGGTGTCGTGGATCGTGGCGATATCTGCGAATCTATAGCGGAGGTCTCCGGTGTGGGCTTCGGCCGTGGTGGAGGCGGTGGCGTCGCTGACGAGGATGGGTGTGTAACCGAGGTCCGCAGCGACGCGCGCGGTGGTGTTGACCGAACGGTTGGTGTGGACCCAGGTGAGGATCAGGTGGGTGATGTCGAGGTTCCGCAGAATCGTGTCCAGTGGGCTGCCATGGAAGGCGCTCATGCGGGGCCGGTCGATGACGATGTCGCCGGGCTCGGGCTCGGGCTCCGCGCCGGGGCGTCCCTGAAGCTCTACGACCGGGCGGATGTGACGCGCCTGGCCGTACCGACGGAGTTCGCGGTTGATCTGACCGGGGGTGGAGCGCGGCTCAGCGCGACTCACGGACGCTCGGTGAGCTCGGCGCGCCTGTTGCGACCTGAAGGAGCGTCCGCAGTCGTGTGCCGGTTGCGGTACTCGGGGTCGGAGTACTTCGACGCGTCTGCCGTCACGTGATCGACGAGCTGAACCCGGGCGGCGCGGCGAGACGGAACGTTCGGATCGTGGCGCTTGTCCTCGTATGCCTCTTCGCCTACGTCGGGTGCACCGCGCTGCAGGACTCGCGGCACCGTGCGTTCCAGGAGAACGACACGTACGGGTACCGGGCCTGCGACCACTTCGAGCGCAGCGACGGCGCTGGCGGGAACGTGCACCGCGAGCTGACGCGCGCTGCCGCGAAGCTCGCCCTTGACTCGAACGACCGGCGCATCCAGGAAGCGGTCGATGACCGCAACGGCGGCCAAGACGGCGCACCGTTGCTGCTCCGGGCCGGGAAAGAGCTGCGCGACGCCTGCAAGTCGGCGGGCTACGACTTCGGCCGCTAGACGAGCGTGCGTCGCCCGGCCCAACCGGTCGACCGCTCGTCGAGCCTCCCTGGGACGGCGTCGACCACGGCTACGGTGCGGGCATGACCACCAGCGTCCCCTCCGGATGGCCCCTCGTCTCCGCGGCGATCGTCGACGCCGCTCGCCGCACCGCGCTCGATGCGTTGGCGAGCGAACGCCTCGTCGACTACTACGACACGGCCGGTGACTATGCGGGAGCGACGTTCGCCTCGATCCACCCGAACGACCCGTTCGACGTCACGGGTGCGGACCTGCACGCGATCAGCATGCTGTCGGTGCAGGTGGGTCCGGCCGCAACCCGCCGCGTGCTGGACGATGGGCCGCTGCGGCAAGGGCTACTTGCGGCGCTGGCTCAGACCCCGGCCGACGTGTCGCTCGCCGACGCCTCTGCGGCGGACCTTGCCGCGGCGTGGGACCTGCACTGCATGTGCCGGCGCGCACTGGCCGACCCGACGACGAAGGGGCCGTCGGACCCGTGGGTGACCGCGGCGAAGCTGGCTGCGCGCAAGCGGCCCCGCCTGCTGCCGGTACGCGACAGCAAGGTCCGCCGCCTCCTCGGGCTGGAGCCTGAGCGCGACGGCCGCCTCGAGCTGCAGGTTCTTCGCGCGTTGGTCTCTGACCCGGTCGTGCGTGGCGCGATCGACACGGCGGTCGCCCGGGCTCGCGGGCTGGCCCATGAGGCCGGGCGGGCGTGTGTGTTCGACACGGAGCCGCTGCGCGTCCTCGACGCTGCGCTGTGGTTAAGGGCGATCCGCGGATAGCGGGTGGCCGGCTGCGGCGGGCAGCGACGTCGGGTTCGTCGAACTCGGTCGCATGCTGGCCGCAGGGGTCGCGCGCTGACCGCTACGTCGTGCCGCGAGGTCGCGTGCGTGTGTCGCGAGCGCGGCGGCTCGACGGGCGGGAGGGCCTCTAGCAGACGGGCTTCGTGGCCGCCCTCCCAGGTCCACCGGTACCCCGCCATCATCGTCGAGAACGTCTTCGATCTCCTTAGCTGGGCTTTCGTAACGGTGGTGGCTCGACGGGCTCTGCGAGTTTGGCTGGTATGCGCGCGAGGTAGGCCCCGACGACGCCGACTACGGACATGCACAGCACCGCCGGAAGCTCCGGACGGGCGCGAACGCCTTCCAAGGCGCCTCTAAACGACGACACCGAACTGGTTCGTCCCGGTATCGCCCGCTGGCATCACCGCAGGTCAGAGGCCGTCGTCGCAGCGCCGGGGCTATCGCGTCGCAGGGGTCGGTCGGAGTAGGACTCCGCCGACTGTGATGGGACGGATCCTTCCATGAACGAGCGTGCGGCACGGGTGTACTCGTGGTGGCTGGTGCCAGCGGGCGAGTGGAGTACTGACGTGCTCGAATCTGGAGCACCCGGGGCGCTGGCTCTGCCCGAGGAGGCAGTGCGACGACGAACGCAGTGCTGGTGGAGCGGACGTGGCCCCACATGCGCGAGATGCTCCGTCTGTCGTGACGACAGCGCTCGACTCCTCCGGAGGGGCCGTGCATCCAGCTCACCGGGCCACGGCAGCGTGTGCACGTGAATGCCCGCGCTCAGCACCTGGTGCCGCGATGATGGCGTGATGAGCCTTACCAGAACCAGCCCCTGGGCGGAGGCGGCGGTCGCTCACGTCGAGGCGCGGTGCCAGGGCCAGCCGATCGATCGGTCCTTGCGCGTCACCTTGAACTTCCATCCTGACCGGACCACCGCAGCGGGGTCGACGGTCGTGGCGGCACTGGGACACGACGGTGTGTACCGGTCGCAGTTCGAGACCGGCACGAGCAACGGCGGGCTCACGGCGCAGCCCGGCGGTGACCGCTGGCGATGGGAGCAGCGTCTGTTCGGCGGCGCCTATGACGATGCACCGGCCGCCGAGAGACCGAAGTACGGCGCACTGAACCACCGTGGACAGGGCGTCGGCGCCGCCCTGCGGTTCGGTTCCGCTCACCTGCGTCTGGCGGAGCACGTCCTGGACCGAGCGACGTTCTGCTTCCCCGACTCGGTCTTCGATCCCTCCCGCTTTGGTACTTCTCGACGGTTCGACCTGATCAGGTATGCGGAGGCGTTCGCTGCCGCGGAACGCGACGACGCCCGCGAGAGGTCCGGGGGAGGGCGGCTCGACAGCTATGTCGAGGCCCACGTCCACGGGGAGCTGTCGATCCGCGAGGACGCAGAAGCCATCGTTCTCGACCCGTGCTTTCGTGGCGGAGAGATCGAGCACCAGGCCACCCTCCTCGGTATCCCGGTCGAGTGGCACGAGGGCCGCGTGCTCACCGTCGGCGAGCTCGGGCAGCACCCGGACTTCCGAGGACCCGAGATCGTGGCGCTCGGCCGTGGCATCAGCCGCGGCGGCCTGCTCGATGCCCGGATCGTCGGCGACGCGCTGCGCTCGGGCGCAGGAACCCCCGACGCGCTCAAGAAGGTGTGGCACCTCGTCGCCCGCTTCGGGCACCCCGCCTCGCCGGAGGAAAAGCCTTGAGCCCGGGTCCGGATGGTCCGTAGTGTGCCGTCCACCGGGTACGCAGGACGACCGTCCTGACGGGAACCGGTGAGGGTGCGTCGTCCAAGGCGCGCCACGGACGAGTGAGGTGAGGACCATGGTGCAACCCCGGCAGTGCACTCGTGGCACCCGCTCGTCTCGCGCACGGCGATCCTGACCTCCTGCAGGTCCGACCCGACCTCCGACGGGTGCACCGCACCCGCTCCGGCGCTCCGCGAAGCGGGCTTCTCCCACCGTTGACCGGTGAGCTCGGCATGCCTGCACCCTGTGCCCCGCGATGACCTCCAGCTCCCTACGACCCCTTGAGCACGAACGGAAGACGACCATGACGACCACGACCGACCACACCTTCCCTGTCCACCTCTCGGGGGCGAAGACGCCGACGCTGATGTGGGCGCACGAGCACGACGTCGAGCCCGCTGCGCTGGCGCAGCTGCGCAACATCGCCGCGCTGCCGTGGGTCGAGGGCGTGCGGGTGATGCCGGACGTCCACCTCGGCAAGGGCGCGACCGTCGGTTCTGTCATCGCGATGCGAGACGCGGTGTCGCCCAACGCGGTGGGTGTCGACATCGGGTGCGGCATGATCGGCGTCCGCACGTCCCTGACCGCCGACGACCTGCCGGACGACCTCTCCTCGATCCGTGCACGGATTGAAGCCGCGATCCCGGTCGGGTTCCACGCGCACGGCGAGGCGCTCGACCCGGGTCGGCTGCGCTCGATCTCGGGCACAGGTCCGGCCGAGGTCGCGCGCGGTGCCGACGCGTTCTGGGCGCGGTTCGCGGGCCTGTCCGCGCGGGTGTCGGACATCGAGGGTCGTGCGCGCCGCCAGCTCGGCACGCTCGGTGGTGGCAACCACTTCATCGAGCTGTGCACGGACACGACGGGTCAGGTGTGGCTCCAGCTGCACTCCGGGTCGCGCAACATCGGCAAGACGCTCGCCGAGCAGCACGTCGCCGTGGCCAAGGGCCTCGCGCACAACGCGGGGCTCGTCGACCGAGAGCTCGCCGTGTTCCTTGGCGGCACGCCCGAGATGGACGCGTACCTCGCGGACCTGTGGTGGGCGCAGGAGTACGCGGCGCGGTCACGTGCGGTCATGATGACGCTCGTCGTGGACGCCGTCCGCGCCTCGTTCCCGGGCCTCGAGCTGCGGTTCGACGAGGCCGTCAACGTGCACCACAACTACGTCGCGATGGAGCAGGTCGACGGGCGCGAGCTCGTCGTCACCCGCAAGGGCGCCATCCGTGCGGGCGCCGGCGACCTCGGGCTCATCCCGGGGTCGATGGGCACGGGCTCGTACATCGTGCGCGGGCTGGGCAACCCGGCGTCGTACTGGTCCGCGTCCCACGGCGCGGGCCGGCGCATGTCCCGGACGAAGGCGAAGAAGACCTTCACGCTCGACGACCTCGCCGCGCAGACGGCGGGCGTCGAGTGCCGCAAGGACGCCGGGGTGCTCGACGAGATCCCGGCCGCCTACAAGGACCTCGACCAGGTCGTCGCGGCGCAGTCCGACCTGGTCGAGGTGGTCGCCCGCCTCACGACGCTGCTCTGCGTCAAGGGGTAGGACGCCCGTCCCGTTCACCGCGCGCCAGCTCGTCCAGCGCGGACGCCTGGAGCGCGGTGAACGGGAGCTCGAAGGTCCGCAGGGCCTGCGCCGCCCGGCGCACGAGCAGGTCGATCCGCTCGGCCGTGTCCCGGGTGGCGCACTCGGCGTCCGACAGGGCGACGTAGAGCTCGACGAGGCCCTCGTTGATGCCCGCCTGCGCCACCCCGTCGCGCGTCGTCAGACCGGACCCGACCTCACCCTCCCAGTCCTCGCGCGGCAGCAGCACGACGGCGACGAGCCCGAGCGTGGCGGGTCGCTCCACGACGCTGCCCAGCGCCACGAACACCCGCCTGCCCGTCTCCCGCCCGGCGTCGGCCCACCCCTGGGTCGGGTCGAGCGGCTCTCCCTGGGACACCCCGACGGCCGACGCGTCGACGTCCACCCACCCCAGCTCGGGGTCGAGGTAGAACTGCCGGGCGATCGTGTCGCTGCCGAGGGCGGGCCAGCCCGCCTCCCGGCGACGAGGAAGGTAGGTGGCCGTGCCGAGCATCAGGTGAGCGTGCGGGCTGGAGGAGGTCGCGAGGTCGAGCCGCTCCAGGAGCGAGCCCTGCGGGTCCGGGACCTCGTACGGCGCGACGGCCGGCGCGGTGTCGTACGCGCGCAACGTCGACGGGTCCGCCGCGACCTGCGCCACCGCGTCTGGCCCCGCGACCACCACCGCGTCCAGCGCGCGCAGGAACCGGCGTCGGGCGAACGGACGGTCGGGCGTCGTGAAGGGGGCACCGCCGACGAACGCCGCCGCGTGCTGCGTGTCGAGGAGCTCGTACGCGCGCTCCAGCTGCTCGCGCGCCGTGGCGAGCAGCCGCGGGTCCATCGACGCCGCGGCGTCGGACCACGCCCGTGCGCTCGCGGGCGTCAGCGCCCCACCGTACGGGGCGAGCACCTCCCACAGCTCGCGCCACGACGACGGGTCGGACCTCTTGCGGAAGAGCGAGCTGAAGAACGACACGAAAGAACCTCACGAAGGTCGGGGTGCGACACGGTAGCGGGCTCCCCCCCGCGCACGGCCCGGGGTGACGGCCCGTGAGATCACCCACACGTCACGGCCTCGTGCTGTGCTCCGCGAGCGTTGGCCGTTCAATAGGACCATGGCAGACGCCGCGGAACTCACCCAGGACCTCGAGTCGCCGTGGGCGACCTCCCCGCAGGACGTCGCGGCAGCGCTGGACAGCTCCGCGGACGGGCTCGGCTCGACCGACGCGTCCGCACGGCTCGACCGGTTCGGCCGCAACGAGCTGCCGCCCCCGCAGCGCGACCCGCTCTGGCGTCGCATCCTCGTGCACTTCAACGACACCCTCATCTACATCCTGCTCGCCTCGGCGCTGCTCAAGGCGATCCTCGGCGACTGGATCGACTTCACCGTGATCCTCGCCGTCGCGGTCATCAACGCAGGCATCGGGTTCGTGCAGGAGGGCCGCGCCGAGAAGGCGCTCGACGGCATCCGCAAGATGCTCTCCTCCCACGCCGACGTCCGCCGCGACGGCCAGTGGACGCAGGTCGACGCCGCGGACCTCGTCCCCGGCGACGTCGTGCGCATCCGCTCGGGCGACCGGGTCCCGGCCGACCTGCGCGTCCTCGAGTCCACGAACCTCCGCGTCGACGAGTCGGCGCTCACCGGAGAGTCCGTGCCCGCGGCCAAGAAGGCCGACGCCGTCGGGGCCGGCGCCGGCCTCGGCGACCGCACGAGCATGCTCTTCTCGGGCACGCTCGTCGCCGCGGGAACGGGGACCGGCGTCGTGACGACGACCGGGACCAGCACCGAGGTCGGGAAGATCCAGTCGATGATCTCCGGCGTCCAGAGCCTGCAGACGCCGCTGACCCGCCAGCTCGACGCGTTCGGCAAGGGGCTCGCCGGCCTCATCCTCGTCATGGCCGTCGTCATGGTCATCATCGGCCGGGTCGTGCACGACTTCACCGTCCCCGAGCTCGTCTCCGCCGCGATCGGCTTCGCGGTGGCCGCCGTCCCCGAGGGCCTGCCCGCGCTCGTGACGATCACCCTCGCGCTCGGCGTCCAGCAGATGGCCCGGCGGCGGGCGATCACCCGCAAGCTCCCCTCCGTCGAGACGCTCGGCTCGGTGACCACCATCTGCTCGGACAAGACCGGCACCCTGACGAAGAACGAGATGACGGCCCGCACCGTCGTCACGAGCGCGCACACCTTCGACGTCTCGGGCGGCGGCTACGCACCCGACGGCGAGATCACCCTCGGCGACGCCCACGCCGACCTCGTCGAGCACGCCGACCTGCGCGGCGTCGTCACCACGATGGCCCTGTGCAACGACGCCCGCGTCGTCCCCGACGACGACGGCAGGTGGCGCCTCGTCGGCGAGCCGACCGAGGGAGCGCTGCGCACGCTCGGCCACAAGGCGGGCCTGCGCACCGACGGCTGGTCACGCGTGGCCGTCCTGCCCTTCGAGTCCGAGACCAAGTACATGGCGACCCTCGACCGCGACGGGTACGACGGCGTCCGCCTCCACGTCAAGGGCGCACCCGACCGCGTGCTCGACCGGTGCGACACCCAGACCACCGCCCGCGGCGGCACGGAACCGCTCGACCGCGCGTTCTGGTCCGAGCAGATCGACGCGCTCGGCGCTCGCGGCCTGCGGGTCCTCGCCGCTGCCCGGGCCACGGCCTCGCCGCAGGACCGGGAGGTGCAGGAGTCACACGTCGCGGGCGGGCTGGAGCTCGTCGGCCTCGTGGGGATCGTGGACCCGCCCCGCCCGGAGGCGATCGACGCGATCGCCGAGTGCCGCTCCGCGGGCATCCGCGTGAAGATGATCACGGGCGACCACGCCGGGACCGCGCTCGCGATCGGCCGGGAGATGGGGATCGCCGACCCGTCGGGCTCCCGGGTCCTCACGGGTGACGAGCTCCAGGCCATGAGCACCGAGGAGCTGCGCGGTGCGGTCCAGGACGTCGACGTCTACGCCCGCACGAGCCCGGAGCACAAGCTCCGGATCGTCTCCGCGCTCCAGGCCCGCGGGGAGGTCGTCGCCATGACGGGCGACGGCGTCAACGACGCACCGGCCCTGACGCAGGCGGACATCGGTGTGGCGATGGGCATCAAGGGGACCGAGGCGACGAAGGACGCCGCGGACGTCGTGCTGGCCGACGACAACTTCGCGACCATCGAGCGGGCGGTCCTGGAAGGCCGCCGCATCTACGACAACATCAGCAAGTCCGTGCTCTTCCTGCTGCCGACCAACGGCGCGCAGTCGCTCGTGATCCTCGTGGCGGTGCTGTTCGGCCTGACGCTGCCGCTGCAGCCCGTCCAGGTGCTGTGGATCAACATGATCACTGCCGTGACGCTCTCGTTCGCGCTCGCCTACGAGGGTGCGGAGCACGACGTCATGCGGCGGCCACCGCGCGACCCCCAAGCCTCGATCCTCGACATGGCGCACGCGGCCCGGATCCTGCTCGTCTCCCTCTACATCGGCGGGGCGGCGCTCCTGGTGTTCTACGTGGAGCGGGCGCAGGGCGTGCCGCTCGCGCAGGCGCAGACCACGACCGTGACGATGCTCGCGCTCGGCCAGCTCGCGTACCTGTTCAGCTGCCGGTTCCTGGACCGCTCGAGCATCACGCTCGACGTGCTGCGGGGCAACCGGGTGGTGTGGATCGCGTCGGCGGCGCTCGTCGTGCTGCAGGCCGTCTTCGTCTACACCCCGTTCATGCACACGTGGTTCGGGTCGGCGCCGATCGGCATCGGTGAGTGGGGGACGACGTTCGGCCTCGCCGTCGTCGTCTTCCTCCTCGTCGAGCTGACGAAGGGTGTCGGGCGTGCACGGTCCGCGCGCGCGGGTCGGTAACATCGAGGGGCGCCGCCGTCTGGCGACGCTCTTTCGAATGCCCTGCTGACGCTCAAGGAGCACGCACCGTGTCCAACGCCGTATCGTCACCGCTGTCCATCACCCTCGACGGAGACCGGGCGACGGTGGACGCGGGCACGAGCGGTACCGAGCTCTTCGCCGGACGCCGCGACGTGGTCGTGGTCCGCGTGAACGGTGTCCTCAAGGACCTCGACACGCCCCTGGCCGACGGCGACGTCGTCGAGGGCGTGACGATCGGCTCTCCCGACGGGCTCGCCGTGCTGCGCCACTCCGCCGCGCACGTGCTCGCCCAGGCCGTCCAGCAGGTCAACCCGGACGCGAAGCTGGGCATCGGGCCGCCCATCACCGACGGCTTCTACTACGACTTCGACGTCGCCACGCCGTTCACCCCCGAGGACCTCAAGGCCCTCGACAAGGCCATGGTCCGCATCGTCAAGGAGGGCCAGACCTTCCGGCGGCGCGTCGTCACCGAGGAGGAGGCCCGCGCCGAGCTCGCCCACGAGCCGTACAAGCTCGAGCTCATCGGGCTCAAGGGCTCCGGCTCGGCCGACGACGAGGCCGGCGAGGGCGTCAGCGTCGAGGTCGGCGCCGGCGAGCTGACGATCTACGACAACGTCCGCGGGGCCGGTCGCGAGACCGAGACCGTGGTGTGGAAGGACCTGTGCCGCGGGCCGCACCTGCCCAGCACCCGGCTCCTCGGCAACGGCTTCCAGCTCATGCGCAGCGCCGCGGCCTACTGGCGCGGCAGCGAGAAGAACCCGCAGCTGCAGCGCATCTACGGCACCGCCTGGCCCACCAAGGACGAGCTCAAGGCGTACACCGAGCGCCTGGCGGAGGCCGAGCGCCGCGACCACCGCCGCCTCGGCACCGAGCTCGACCTCTTCTCGTTCCCGGACGAGATCGGCTCTGGCCTCGCCGTGTTCCACCCCAAGGGCGGTGTGATCCGCCACGAGATGGAGGAGTACTCCCGCAAGCGGCACATCGAGGCCGGCTACTCGTTCGTCAACAGCCCGCACATCACCAAGTCGCGGCTCTACGAGCTCTCGGGCCACCTCGACTGGTACGCCGACGGCATGTACCCCCCCATGCACCTCGACGCCGAGCTCGACGACGACGGCACGGTGCGCAAGCCGGGGCAGGACTACTACCTCAAGCCGATGAACTGCCCGATGCACATCCTCATCTACCGCTCGCGCGGACGCTCCTACCGCGAGCTCCCGCTGCGGCTGTTCGAGTTCGGCACCGTGTACAGGTACGAGAAGTCCGGCGTCGTGCACGGGCTGACGCGCGCACGCGGGTTCACCCAGGACGACGCCCACATCTTCGCCTCGCGCGAGCAGATGAAGGCGGAGATCGCGAACGCCCTCGGCTTCGTCCTCGACCTCCTCAAGGACTACGGGCTCAACGACTTCTACCTCGAGCTCTCGACGAAGAACCCCGAGAAGTTCGTCGGCAGCGACGAGCTGTGGGAGGAGTCCACCGAGACGCTGCGGCAGGTCGCCGTCGAGTCCGGCCTCGAGCTCGTCGCCGACCCCGGCGGCGCGGCCTTCTACGGTCCGAAGATCTCCGTCCAGGCGAAGGACGCGATCGGGCGCACCTGGCAGATGTCGACCGTCCAGCTCGACCTCAACCTGCCCGAGCTCTTCGACCTCGAGTACCAGGCCTCCGACGGCACCCGCAAGCGCCCGGTGATGATCCACCGCGCCCTGTTCGGGTCCATCGAGCGGTTCTTCGCCGTGCTCCTCGAGCACTACGCCGGCGCCTTCCCCGCCTGGCTCGCCCCGGTGCAGGTCCTCGCGATCCCCGTCGCGGAGCCCTTCAACGACTACCTGGCGGACGTCGTCTCGCAGCTCGCGGCCCAGGGGATCCGCGCCGAGGTCGACTACTCCGACGACCGCTTCGGCAAGAAGATCCGCACCGCGAGCACGCAGAAGATCCCGTTCGTGCTCATCGCCGGCGGGGAGGACGTCGAGGCCGGTGCCGTGTCGTTCCGCTACCGCGACGGCCGCCAGGAGAACGGTGTGCCGGTCGCCGAGGCGATCGATCGGATCGTCGCGGCCGTGCGCGACCGCGTCCAGGTCTGACGCGTGGACCCCAGCGCACCCGGCCGGGTGCCGATCGAGCCCGTCGACGACCACCCCCGGTTCGACGACGGCCTGGACCGCCTGTGGACACCTCACCGGATGGTGTACATCGGCGGGCAGGACAAGCCCTCCGACGACTCCGCGGGCCAGTGCCCGTTCTGCCGCGCCCCGGCGCGCGAGGACGCCGAGTCCCTCGTCGTCGCGCGGGGGAACGCCTGCTACGTCGTGCTCAACCTCTACCCGTACAACCCGGGCCACCTCATGGTCGTGCCGTACCGGCACGTGTCCGACTACACGGACCTCACCGAGGACGAGACGGTCGAGCTCGCGCACCTCACCCAGACCGCCATGCGGGTCGTGCGGCACGTCTCGGGCCCGGACGGCTTCAACCTCGGGATGAACCAGGGCGCCGTCGCCGGCGCCGGTATCGCCGCGCACCTGCACCAGCACGTCGTGCCCCGCTGGTCCGGCGACGCCAACTTCCTGCCCATCATCGCCCAGACCAAGGCCGTGCCCGAGCTCCTCGCGGACACCCGCGCCAAGCTCGCCGCAGCCTGGCCCCACGGCGATGCCCCTGCCGAGGAGGCCTAGTGTTCGGACGACTCCGCGCCGTCGTGACCCGACTCCTCACGCCCCTTGCCCGGTTCCTGCTGGCCCGGGGCATCTCGCCCGACGCCGTCACGGTCGCCGGGACCCTCGGCGTCGTCGGCTCCGCGCTCTGGCTCTTCCCGACCGGCCACCTCTTCGCCGGCACGATGGCGATCATGGTCTTCGCGTTCTCCGACGCGCTCGACGGCGTCATGGCGCGCCAGAGCGGACGCAGCGGGCCCTGGGGCGCCTTCCTCGACTCCACGCTCGACCGGTTCGCCGACGCCGCGATCTTCGTCGGGCTCACCGTGTACTTCCTGCGGGCCGACGACCCGTGGGGCATCGCGCTCGCCCTCGCCTGCCTGGTCCTCGGCTCCGTGGTGCCCTACGCGCGCGCCCGCGCCGAGGGGCTCGGTCTGAGCGCGAGCGTCGGCATCGCCGAACGCGCCGACCGCCTCGTCGTGACGCTCGTCGCCACCGGGCTCGTCGGCCTCGGCCTGCCCGACACGCTCCTCGTCGTCGTCCTCGGTGCGCTCGCGGTCGCGAGCGCCGTCACGGTCGGGCAGCGCATGGCGGTGGTCCACCGCCAGGTGCGGGAGGCCCCACCGACCGACACCTCGACCGACACCTCGACCGGTGGCCCGACAGACCCAGACACCGACCCGGAGAGGAAGGCCTGAGCCGTCGTGGACTCCGGTGCCCTGTTCACCTTCGCCTGGCGCAACGCGCGCCACGTCCCCGAGCCGATCCTGCGCGGTCTCTTCGCGGCGGGCGCCGACCTCACGTGGTGGCGCCGCACGGGAGGGGTCCGCCAGCTCGAGCGCAACCTGGCTCGGGTCCGGCCCGGCCTCGACCAGCGCGCCCTGCGCCGCCTCAGCCGC
Source organism: Oerskovia flava (assembly GCF_026163685.1). GTDB lineage: Bacteria > Actinomycetota > Actinomycetes > Actinomycetales > Cellulomonadaceae > Oerskovia_A > Oerskovia_A flava. Next base: position 352,078 of record NZ_JAOXSR010000002.1, on the reverse strand, counting down.
GCGGGCATGCGCTCGTACATGCGCTACTACCGCGAGGCGTTCACCCTCTCGGCCTCGACACCCGCGCAGATCGAGGCACGCGTACGGCTCGAGGGCTACGAGAACTGCCGCCGGCACACGCGCGTCGGGACCACGCCCGTCCTCGCGCTCGCCCACCAGGGCAACTGGGACCTCGCCGGCGCCTACGCCACACCGCACATCGCGCCCGTGCTCACCGTCGCCGAGAAGCTCGAGCCGCCGCAGGTGCTCGAGGAGTTCCTCGGCTTCCGCCGGTCGCTCGGTCTGGAGATCCTCGTGCTCGGCGACGGCGACGTGTTCCGCGAGCTCATGCGCGGCGCCCGCGGGCCGGGCAAGATCATCCCGCTGCTGGCCGACCGTGACCTGACCTCCCGCGGGATCGAGGTCGACCTGTTCGGGCTCCGTGCCCGTGTGGCGGCAGGACCCGCGGCGCTCGCCGTGTCGACAGGTGCGCCGCTCATCCCGACGTCCATCTTCTACGAGCGGCTCACCGGTGCCCGGCGCAAGGCCGCGGGCACGCCGTGGGGCATCGTCATCCGGTTCTTCCCGCCCGTCGACGCCCCGGCGGGCCTCACCCGCACCGCGTCCGTGCAGGCGATGACGCAGGGCTGGGTGGACGCGCTGGCCGAGGGCATCGCCGCGCACCCCGAGGACTGGCACATGCTGCAGAAGGTCTTCGTGGACGACCTGGACCCCGACCGGCTCGCCCGGTCCCGGGCAGCAGCGGCAGGGGAGGACGGATGAGCCTGAAGATCGGCATCGTCTGCCCGTACTCGTTCGACGTGCCCGGCGGCGTGCAGTTCCACGTCCGCGACCTGGCCGAGGCGCTCATGGCGCAGGGGCACGAGGTCTCGGTGCTGGCGCCCGCGGACGAGGACACCCCGATCCCGGAGTACATCACCTCCGCCGGCCGCGCGGTGCCGGTGCGCTACAACGGCGCCGTGGCCCGGATGACCTTCGGGCCCATGACCGCCGCCCGCGTGCGCCGCTGGCTCGCCGCCGGCGAGTTCGACGTGCTCCACCTGCACGAGCCGGTCACGCCGTCGCTGAGCATGCTCGCGCTGTGGATCGCGCAGGGCCCGATCGTCGCCACGTTCCACACCGCGCTCATCCGGTCCCGCGCGCTGCAGGTCGTCTACCCGCTCGTCCGGCAGAGCCTGGAGAAGATCTCCGCACGGATCGCGGTGTCCGAGGACGCCCGGCGCACGCTCGTCGAGCACATGGGGGGCGACGCCGTCGTCATCCCGAACGGGGTGTACGTCGACACGTTCATCGACGCGCAGCCGGACGACCGCTGGCGCGGCACGCCCGAGGCGCCGACCATCGCTTTCCTCGGACGCCTCGACGAGTCCCGCAAGGGCCTGCCGGTGCTCACGGCCGCGATCCCGAAGATCCTCGCCGAGATCCCCGGAGCGCGGTTCTTCGTCGCCGGCCGCGGGGACACCGGGCGGGACGAGGCCGTCGAGGCCCTCGGCGAGCACGCCGCGTCGGTCGAGTTCCTCGGTGGCATCAGCGACGAGGACAAGGCGGCGATGCTGGCCTCCGTCGACCTGTACGTCGCGCCGCAGACCGGGGGAGAGAGCTTCGGCATCGTGCTCGTCGAAGCCATGAGCGCCGGCGCCTGCGTCGTAGCCAGCAACCTCGGCGCGTTCCGCCGGGTCCTCGAGGACGGCGCGGCGGGGGCGTTGTTCGCGGTCGGCGACAGCGACGACCTCGCCCGTCAGGTCCTGCGCGTCCTGCGCGATCCCCTGGCGCGGGACGTCTACCGGGAACGCGCCGCCACCTTCGTCCGGCACTTCGACTGGTCGACCGTGACGGCACAGGTCCTCGCGGTCTACGAGATGGTCCTGGCAGGTGCCGGCACGCCGCTGCCCGTCCACGAGGACCCCTCGTCGCGCCGGACCGGTCGGCTGCTCGGGCTCCTGTCCCGCGACGAGGAGGGGAGCGCACGATGACCTGGTCCGAGATCGCGATCGTGGTCGTGGCGGTCCTGCTCCTCGCGGGGTGGTTGCTGTGGGTCTCCGCCTCCCGGCTGGACCGGCTGCACCGCAAGGTCGTCGCCTCCCGCGTCGCGCTCGACGCGCAGCTCGTGCGGCGCTCGACGGCGGCCCTCGACCTCGCGACGTCGGGCGAGCTCGATCCGGCGAGCTCGATCCTCGTCGCCGAGGCTGCCTACGCGGCACTGGGGGACGAGGCGGGCACCCGCGAGCTGGCCGTCGCCGTGCCGGACCTCGCGCCCGACCTGGGCACCGCGCCGTTGGAGGGTTCGCCGGTGGACACGGCCGCCGTCCGTTCCGACCGGCGGCCCGACGGGCTCGTCTCGGGGCTCGGTGACGAACGGGCGCGCGCGGAGAGCGACCTGTCCGCGCTGCTGCGCGCCGCGTTCGCCGACCCGGTGGCCGTGGCCGAGCTGCGTGCCGCCGAGCCGGGCGACGAGCTGCTCTCCGCGCTGTCCGGTGCCTGGTACCGCGCACAGCTCGCGCGCCGGTTCCACAACGAGGCGGTGGCGCAGACCCAGCGCGTGCGGCGCAAGTGGTACGTGCGGGTGTTCCGGATCGCCGGCCGTGCCTCGATGCCCGCGACCGTCGAGCTCGACGACGCCTGGCCCGCGGCGCTCGGACGGCCGCTCGCCTCCACGCCGCGCTGACCTGGACGACGACCGCGGCGTGCACCACCCGGCGTAGAATGGCTGCGCCGTGCAAGCATGTGCGCGACCGACCCGCACGGCGCGACGGTCCGCACGTTTCCCTGACATGAAGGATGAGGTTTCGGTGTCCCACGAGGTCCCCAGCGACAGCAGCACCCCCACGGCGACGACCGCGCCCACCACTGCGGGCGCTCCTGCGCACGCGGACACGGTCGGGTCGGCGAAGGTCAAGCGCGGCATGGCCGAGATGCTCAAGGGCGGCGTCATCATGGACGTCGTCACCGCCGAGCAGGCCAAGATCGCCGAGGACGCCGGTGCCGTCGCGGTCATGGCGCTCGAGCGCGTCCCGGCCGACATCCGCGCGCAGGGCGGCGTGTCGCGGATGAGCGACCCCGACATGATCGACAGCATCATCGAGGCCGTCTCGATCCCCGTCATGGCGAAGGCCCGCATCGGCCACTTCGTCGAGGCGCAGGTCCTGCAGTCGCTCGGTGTGGACTACGTCGACGAGTCCGAGGTTCTCACGCCCGCCGACTATGCCCACCACATCGACAAGTGGGCCTTCACGGTCCCGTTCGTCTGCGGTGCGACGAACCTCGGTGAGGCGCTGCGCCGGATCACCGAGGGCGCGGCGATGATCCGCTCCAAGGGCGAGGCGGGCACGGGCGACGTCTCGAACGCGACGACGCACATGCGCACCCTGCGTGACGAGATCCGCCGCCTGACGTCCCTGCCCGCCGACGAGCTCTACCTCGCGGCCAAGGACCTGCAGGCGCCGTACGACCTCGTGGTCGAGGTGGCGCGCACGGGCAAGCTGCCCGTGGTCCTGTTCACCGCGGGTGGTATCGCGACCCCGGCCGACGCCGCGATGATGATGCAGCTCGGCGCCGAGGGCGTGTTCGTCGGTTCCGGGATCTTCAAGTCCGGCAACCCGGCCGAGCGCGCCTCCGCGATCGTCAAGGCGACGACCTTCTACGACGACCCGGACGTCCTCGCGAAGGTCTCCCGGGGCCTGGGCGAGGCCATGGTCGGCATCAACGTCGACGACATCCCCGTGCCGCACCGCCTGGCCGAGCGCGGCTGGTAGCGCGCGCAGGACCGCGAGCCGTGGACGACCGGACGAGCGCGCCGTCGTCCCTGGGCACCGACTGGGTGCTCGGGGACGACGGCCTGCACTTCCGGCGCGGCGCGCGCGTCATCCTGCTCGACCGGGCCGATCGTGTCCTCCTGGCCCGGGGGCACGACGTCGACCAGCCCGAACGGTCGTGGTGGTTCACGATCGGCGGGGGCATCGACCCCGGGGAGTCGGAGGCCGACGCCGCGGTGCGGGAGGTCCACGAGGAGACCGGGATCCGGTTGGCGGCCGAGGCCCTCGTCGGGCCGGTGTACACCCGCAGCGCCGTCTTCGACTTCTACCGCCGGCACTGCCGGCAGGACGAGGTGCTCTACCTCGCCCGGCTCGACGACGACCACGAGCTGAGCCGCGCGGGCTGGACCGACGTCGAGCTCGACGTGGTCGACGAGATGCGCTGGTGGCACCTGCCCGAGCTGCGGGCGGTCGAGATCGAGGTGTTCCCGGAGGGTCTCGCCGACCTGGTCGAACCCCTCCTCGGAGGGTGGGACGGGGTGACGCGTCACCTGGGCACGGGGCGCGGTTGAGCGTCGCCGCGCGCCACCACCCACCAGATGATCCCGCCGATCAGCAGGCCCGCGCCGACGATCCCGCCACCGATCCCGGCGAACCACAGCAGGACGGTCCCGCCGACCGTGGCGAAGAAGGCGCCGAACTCCCAACCCTCGGTGACCAGGAAGCCGTTCCCGCTCGCCCGGTCGTCCAGCGTGATCGTCACGGTCCCGTCCTCGGTCGCGACGAGGTCGGCGGTCGCGACCGCGGTGCGACCGCCACGGCTCGCGTTGCCCGACACCGTGGGGTACCGCACGGTGACCTCCTCCCCGGAACCGTCGACGACGGTGATGTCGTCGACGCCCACGACACCGCCGAGGGAGGTCGCCCCGGCGTCCCGCACGGTCCAGACGGTGTACGTGGTGCCGGCGACCACCGTCAGGTCGACGCTGCCCGGCTCAGGAGCGGAGGCGAGCGTGCGCGGACCCGGGGAGCCGTCGGCCTCCAGGACGTCCAGCGGGACGGCCCGCAGGAAGAACGTCACCCCCAGCGCGAGGGCTGCGAGCGCGAGGACGCACACCACGGCTCCGACGGCGGTGAGCACCTTCGCCCCGCGGGTGCTGCGCCTCGGCCTGGGCCCCTGAGATCCGGGAGCGTACGGCGGGGGATAGGGCGGTGGGTACGGCGGCGGGTAGGGCTGGTGGTGCTGGCCCGGGGGGTACGTCACGCGAGCGAGGCTAGCAAGACCACCGACGTATCATGGCGACCCGTGTCCCCCACCATCGGAGTCCTCGCCCTGCAGGGCGACGTCCGCGAGCACCGGCGAGCCCTCGAGAGCGCGGGAGCGCGAACGGTGCTCGTCCGACGCCCGCAGGAGCTCGCCGCCGTCGACGGCCTCGTGCTGCCGGGTGGCGAGTCGACCACCATCGACAAGCTGCTGCGCATCTTCGAGCTGTTCGAGCCGCTGCGCACCGCCATCGGGGACGGGCTGCCGGTGTACGGGTCGTGCGCCGGCATGATCCTCCTGGCCGACCGGGTGCTCGGCGGGACGGCGGACCAGCGGACCGTCGGGGGGATGGACGTGACCGTCCGGCGCAACGCGTTCGGGCGCCAGGTCGACTCCTTCGAGACGCAGCTCGACGTCGCGGGCGTGGAGGGTCCTGCCGTGCAGGCGGCGTTCATCCGCGCACCCTGGGTCGAGGAGGCGGGGGAGGGCGTCGAGGTGCTCGCCCGCATCCCGTCCACGGTCCCGGGCCCTGCCGCCGGTAGGATCGTCGCCATACGGCAGGGAACGCTGCTCGCCACCTCTTTCCACCCTGAGATCACGGGGGACACGCGTGTGCACGAGCTATTCGTCAGAATCGTGAAGGAGTAACAGCGGTATGTCAGGTCACTCCAAGTGGGCAACGACCAAGCACAAGAAGGCCGCGATCGACGCCAAGCGCGGCAAGCTGTTCGCGAAGCTCATCAAGAACATCGAGGTCGCCGCACGCACGGGAGGCGGTGACCTGGCGGGGAACCCGACGCTCTTCGACGCCGTGCAGAAGGCGAAGAAGTCCTCGGTCCCGAACGACAACATCGACCGCGCGGTCAAGCGCGGGTCCGGCCAGGAGGCCGGCGGCGCCGACTACCAGACCATCATGTACGAGGGCTACGGCTCGGGTGGCATCGCGGTCCTGGTGGAGTGTCTCACCGACAACCGCAACCGTGCGGCCGCCGAGGTCCGCACGGCGTTCTCCCGCAACGGCGGGCAGCTCGCCGACCCGGGATCGGTCTCCTACCTGTTCTCCCGCAAGGGTGTGGTGATCGTCCCGAAGGAGGGTACGACGGAGGACGCGGTCATGGAGGCCGTCCTCGAGGCCGGGGGCGAGGAGGTCACCGACCTCGGGGAGTCCTTCGAGGTCCTCAGCGAGGCCACGGACCTCGTGCCCGTGCGCACCGCGCTGCAGGACGCCGGGATCGACTACGACTCGGCCGACGTCGTGTTCCACCCGTCGATGCAGATCGAGGTCGACGTCGAGGGTGTGCGCAAGATCATGCGGCTCATCGACGCGCTCGAGGACAGCGACGACGTCCAGAACGTCTACGCGAACTTCGACGCTCCCGACGACGTCATGGCGCAGCTCGACGAGGACTGAGCCGGTCGGGGCCACCCGCGTGGCTCGTCGGATCAGCAGCGCGCGCGTGGGAGGCTGAGGCGTGCGCGTGCTCGGAGTGGACCCAGGACTGACCCGTTGCGGCATCGGGGTCGTCGACTCCCTGCCGGGGCGCCGTGCTGAGCTCGTCGCGGTCGGTGTGCTGACGAGCTCGCCGGACCTGTCCGTCGACCTGCGGCTCAAGCACATCGCGGACCGGCTCGACGTCTGGTTCGACGAGCACGTGCCCGACGTCGTCGCGGTCGAGCGGGTCTTCGCCCAGCACAACGTGAGCACCGTCATGGGCACCGCGCAGGTCGCCGGGCTGGCGATGGTCGCGGCGGCGCGTCGTGGCGCACCGGTCGCGATGCACACGCCGAGCGAGGTGAAGGCGGCGGTGACCGGTTCGGGGCGGGCGGGCAAGGAGCAGGTGCAGCGGATGGTCGCGAGCATCCTCGGCCTCGCCGAGCCGCCCCGCCCGGCGGATGCCGCGGACGCGCTCGCCCTCGCGATCTGCCACCTGTGGCGACCGGCGGGTGCGCTGCAGGGCGGCGACCGCCACGAGCTCACCCCGGCGCAGCGCGCCTGGGCCGCCGCCGAGCAGGCGGCGCGCCGCACTCGCCGCTAGCGCGAGGACGGCGCGCTCCGGGTTGCTACAGTGACCAACGTTCGTACAGGTGTTCGCCCGTGACCGGGCGTGCAGGAGCAGTCCGGGAGGACGTCAGGTGATCGCTTCGCTGGCCGGAGACGTGGTGAGCGTGCACCTCGACCGTGCGGTGCTCGAGGTCGGGGGTGTGGGATACCTCGTCCACGGCACGCCCGCGACGCTCTCGACGCTGCGCGTCGGCGCCCGGGCACGGCTCGCCACGTCTCTCGTCGTGCGCGAGGACTCGTTCACCCTCTACGGCTTCGTGGACGATGACGAGCGGGCTGTCTTCGAGGCCGTGCAGACCGTCAGCGGGGTGGGACCGCGCCTCGCGCTCGCGATGCTCGCGGCACACACCCCTGACGCCCTGCGTCGTGCCGTCGCGGGTGAGGACATCGCCGCGCTCGTGCGGGTGCCGGGCATCGGCCGCAAGGGTGCGCAGCGGATCGCCCTCGAGCTCGGCGACAAGCTCGGGCAGCCCACCACTGGCGCACCTGCTCAGATGTCCGTGGTCCGCAGCGACGACCGCCGCGAGCAGGTCGTCGCCGCGCTCGTCGGCCTCGGGTGGAACGCCAAGGCCGCCGAGGACGCGGTCGCCACCGTGCTCGCCGAGGCCGGGTCGGACGCCGTGGCGGAGGACGAGGTGGCGAGCGCCCTGCGGGCGGCGCTGCGCGTCCTGGGCGGCCCGCGTGGCTGAGTTCGACGACGTGGGCTACGGCGAGGAGGGCCCGGTGAGCTCCGAGCGGCTCGTCGCTGCCGGCTCCGACGACCTCGAGCGCGCCGCCGAGGCGGCGCTGCGGCCACGGCGGCTCGACGAGTTCGTCGGTCAGCTCGTGGTCCGTGACCAGCTCTCGCTCGTGCTGCAGGCCGCGCTCGCGCGCGGCGCGGTGCCCGACCACGTCCTGCTGTCCGGGCCGCCGGGGCTCGGGAAGACGACGCTGGCGATGATCATCGCCGCCGAGCTCGGCACGTCGATGCGGGTGACCTCCGGCCCTGCGATCCAGCATGCCGGTGATCTGGCCGCCGTGCTGTCCTCGCTCGAGGAGGGCGAGGTCCTCTTCATCGACGAGATCCACCGCCTCGCCCGGCCGGCCGAAGAGCTCCTGTACGTCGCGATGGAGGACTTCCGGGTCGACGTCGTCGTCGGCAAGGGCGCCGGGGCGAGCGCAATCCCGCTGAGTCTGCCGCCCTTCACCGTGGTCGGCGCCACGACACGGGCGGGCTTGCTCCCCGCGCCGCTGCGCGACCGGTTCGGGTTTACCGGGCACCTTGACTTCTACTCGAGCGACGAGCTCGAGCAGGTGCTGCGACGCTCGGCGAGACTGCTCGGAGTTCCGCTCGCCGACGACGCCGCCGTGGAGATCGCCGGTCGGTCTCGTGGCACTCCACGCATCGCGAACCGGTTGCTGCGGCGAGTCCGGGACTGGGCGCAGGTGCGCGGCGACGGGTCGCTCGACCTCGGTGCGGCGCGCTCGGCGCTCGAGGTGTACGAGGTCGACGTCATCGGCCTCGATCGCCTCGATCGTGCGGTCCTCACCGCCCTGTGCACCCGGTTCGGCGGCGGGCCGGTGGGCCTGACGACCCTCGCGGTAACAGTGGGCGAGGAGGCCGAGACGGTCGAGACCGTCGCCGAGCCCTACCTGGTGCGCGAGGGGCTGATCGGTCGGACGCCGCGGGGGCGCGTCGCCACGCCGGCCGCCTGGCAGCACCTCGGGCTCGTCCCGCCGTCGGCCGGTGGCTCGCTCTTCGACTGAGCAGCGTCCCGCGCCGGCGACGGGCCGGCCAAGTCGTGGGGACCGGATGTGACGGCAGGAGTGGGCTTAGACTGGCGAGACTCGGGCGTGGAGGGAACTCCAGGGCGTGACGGTTCGTTGGTGAACCGTGCGTGCGCCTAGACTGCCGCGCAGATCCCCGTACAGAACAGGACGTGTGAGACCCCCTCATGGAAATGATCATCATCCTTGCCCTCGCGGTCGGCGCGATGTTCCTCCTCACCAACCGCTCGCGCAAGCAGCAGCGTGAGGCCGCGAACTTCCGTGCCACGCTCGCGCCTGGCCAGGAGGTCATGACCGGTTCCGGCCTGTTCGGCACCGTCGTCGACGTCGACGAGGAGCGGGACATCATCACCATCGAGTCCACGCCGGGGAACCAGACCCGGTGGCTGCGGGCTGCGATCGCCAAGCTCGTCGAGCCGCCAGTGGTCGAGGAGGAGGACTCCGAGAGCGTGCTCGAGGACGACGCGGTGGCGGACCTCGAGCCGGACCCGTCGGTGACCACCACGGCGAAGGACGACGTGGACGTGCCCGACGACCTCTCGTCGCTCACCGGGACGACCGACACGACCGACGACAAGCGTCGGGAAGACGGCACGCAGAGCAAGTGACCCTCGCCGTGCCCTCTGCGGCACGGCGGCACCCCGCGCCATCGCACGCACGATGCCGCGCGCACGAGAAGAGACGGACAGTTGGCCACCTCCAGCACACGACGCGCGAGGCCCGCGCGGACCCTCGTCACGTTCGGCATCATCCTGCTCGCGCTCTTCGGCACCCTCTTCGCGGGTGTGTCGCTCGACGGGAAGTCCGAGGACAACCCGGGCGGCGCGAGCTGGGCACCCGGGCTGGCCCTCGACCTCGAGGGCGGCACCCAGCTCATCCTGGAGGCCGTCACGACCGACGGCTCTGATGTGACCGAGGAGACCATCACCCAGGCGATCGCGGTCATCCGGCAGCGTGTCGACTCCTCGGGCGTCGCCGAGGCCGAGATCACGAGCCAGGGCTCGCGCAACATCGTCGTCGGCATCCCCGGCGAGGTGAGCCAGGAGACCGTCGACCTGGTCGTGACGGCGGCGCAGATGCGTTTCCGCCCGGTGCTGGAGGTCGGGTTCCCGATGCCGGTCGACGCCCCCGAGGAGGAGGGTGACGAGTCGCAGGAGCCCGAGAGCGAGGAGAGCGCCACCGACGGTGACGCCACCGAGGACGCCACGACGGAGGACGACGCCGCCGCGGAGGACTCCGCGTCCGACGAGACGACCGAGGGCGCTGACGAGACGGTCGAGGACACCGAGGGCGCGGGCGATGGGACGCCGACCCCCACGGACCCGAGCGACCTCGCCCAGATCACGCCCGAGATCAGGGAGCAGTTCGACGCGCTCGACTGCACGCTCCCCGAGAACCAGGTCGGTGGCGGTGCCGACGTCACGGACGCACCCCTCGTGACCTGTGCCGAGGACGGCACGCTGAAGTACATCCTCGGACCGGTCGAGATCGAGGGTACGGAGATCACCAACGCCAGCTCCGGTCTGCGGGTCAACGAGGCGGGCGTCACCACCAACGAGTGGGTCGTCAACCTCGAGTTCAACTCGACCGGCGCCGTCGCGTTCCGCGACTCGACGTCGCGGTTGTCGTCGCTGCCCCCGCCGCAGAACGCGTTCGCGGTCGTTCTCGACGGACTGGTGGTCTCTGCGCCTTCACTGAGCGGGGTGATCCCCAACGGCCAGGCAGAGATCTCGGGGAGCTTCACGCGCGAGTCCGCGGCGACGCTGGCCAACCAGCTCAACTTCGGTGCGTTGCCGCTCAGCTTCGAGGTCCAGAGCCAGGAGCAGATCTCCGCGACGCTGGGTGGCGAGCAGCTGCGGAGCGGCCTCATCGCCGGTCTGATCGGCCTCGGCCTCATCGTGGTCTTCTTCATCGTGCAGTACCGGGCGCTCGGGCTCGTGACGGTCGCCTCGCTCGTGCTGGCCGGTGTGCTCACGTACGGTCTGATCGCGGTGCTGTCCTGGACCCAGGGCTACCGGTTGTCACTTCCTGGCGTCGCGGGGCTGATCGTCTCGGTCGGCATCATCTCCGACTCGTTCATCCTGTACTACGAGCGCATCCGGGACGAGATGCGCGACGGCCGTTCGCTCCAGTCCGCCGTGGAGAAGGGTTGGGAGCGCGCTCGCCGGACGATCCTCGCGTCGGACGCGGTGAACCTGCTGGCCGCGACCGTGCTCTACATGCTGTCCGTCGGTGGGGTGCGAGGCTTCGCCTTCACCCTGGGGCTCATGACGATCATCGACATCATCGTCGTCTTCCTCTTCACCTACCCGACGACCCGCCTGCTCGCGCGGACGCGCTTCTTCGCCAGCGGGCACCGGTGGTCCGGGCTCGACCCCCAGCAGCTCGGCGCGCGTGCACGCTACGTCGGCCGTGGGCGGTTCTCCGGGCCTGCGGAGCAGGATGAGCCGGCATACGGCTCGGCCCCGGCGGCGTCGCGCGCCGACGAGCAGGAGGTCCAGGACGCGCCGACCGGCACCGCTCCTGCTCGACCCCGGCGTGAGCCCGTGCCCGCCGGCGCGCGCTCGACCTCGACGCCCCGGCCGGACGGTCCCCGGTTGACCATCGCCGAACGCCGTGCGGCGGAGCGCCGCGCGGCAGCCGAACGTGACGCCGCCGGCGCGGCCGACGCCGAGACCGAGGAGAAGCGCTGATGGCCGCAGGATTCACGCAGTGGAGCAACGACCTCTACACGGGGCGCAAGTCCTACCAGATCGTCCCCAGGCGTCGGCGGTACTACGTCATCGCCGCGGTGACCATCGTGCTCGCCGCGATCATCATGCTCGTGCGGCCCTTCAACCTCGGCATCGAGTTCCGGGGCGGCTCGGAGTTCGTGGTCTCCGGGGTCACGGAGACCACCGAGCAGATCGCCCTCGACGCCGTCGCGACGGTCTCCCCCGAGATCCCGCGTGTCTCGACGCTCGGCGCGGACGGCGTCCGCGTCCAGACGGAGGAGCTCTCGACCGCGGAGGTGTCCGAGGTCGCCCAGGCGCTCGCTTCCGGGTACGGCGTCGCGGTGGGCGAGGTGACGACGTCGTTCATCGGCCCGTCGTGGGGTGAGGACGTGTCGCAGAAGGCCCTCGTGGCACTGCTGGTCTTCATCGTGTTCGTGTCGATCGTCATGACGTTGTACTTCCGGAACTGGCGCATGGCGGTCGCCGCCCTGCTGGCGCTCTTCAGCGACCTCATGTTCACCGCCGGGATCTATGCACTCATCGGGTGGGAGGTCACCCCGGCGACGGTGATCGGCTTCCTGACGATCCTCGGGTACTCGATCTACGACACGGTCGTGGTGTTCGACAAGGTCCGGGAGAACACGGCGGGAATCCTCAACCAGACGCGGTCGACGTACGCCGAGCGGGCGAACCTCGCTGTCAACCAGACGATGGTGCGCTCGATCAACACGACGGTCACCGCGCTCCTGCCCGTCGCAGCGATCCTCTTCATCGGTGCGTTCATCCTGGGCGCAGGCACGCTCCGCGACATCTCGCTCGCGCTCTTCGTGGGACTCGCGGTCGGTGCGTACTCGTCGATCTTCCTGGCGACGCCGCTGGAGGTCTCGCTGCGCGAGCGCGAGCCGGCGATCGCCGAGCACACGCGTGAGGTGCTGCGCCTGCGCGCGGAGCAGCTCGAGGCAGGAGAGGGCGCGGACCCCGACGCTGTGCTCGCTGCGGCCGGGGTGGAGGGATCGCGTCAGGTGCAGCCCGGGGTGCGTCGGGCGAACGCGGCGCAGCCGCGCAAGCGCCGGCGGTGAGCGCTCCCGGTCTCCGGGGCACCGGCCTGGCCGGGCTCTCCCCGGAGCGTGAGCGCGAGGTGCTCGACCTCGTCCGCCCCGTGCAGGACTACCCGAGTCCCGGTGTCACGTTCCGCGACATCACGCCGCTGCTGGCCGACCCGGTGGCGTTCCGCGACGTCATCACGGCCCTCGCGGAGCGTGTCGGGGACGAGATCGACCTCGTCGCCGGCATGGAGGCCCGCGGGTTCCTCGTGGGCTCGCCGTTGGCGAGCCACCTCGGCGTCGGGTTCGTCCCGGTGCGGAAGGCAGGCAAGCTCCCGCCACCGACGCAGGCCATCACCTACGACCTCGAGTACGGCACGGCGACGATCGAGCTGCGCGCGGGAACACTCACCCCCGGTGCGCGTGTTCTCCTGGTGGACGACGTCCTGGCCACCGGCGGCACGGCGGCCGCTGGCGCGCAGCTGGTCGAGCGGTGCGGCGGCGAGGTCGTGGCGCTGGCGTTCCTCCTCGAGATCGACGGTCTCGGGGGACGCGAACGACTCGGCGGCCGGTCGGTGGACGCGCTCCTGCGGACGGGGTCGTAGGATTGCCACTCCGGACGGCGTCCGTCGTCGGGTTCGGCGAGCCCGGGCCGTAGGAGCAGGTGAGCGACCGCACGGAAGGAGGCGCGGATGAGCGAGGACACGCGCACGTCGCGCCCCGCGAACGACGCCGTGCCGTCGTCGGGTGCTCGCGTGCGTTCGCGCCTGGTGCGGTTCGGCGTGCGGGGGGCGAGCGGTACGCCCGCTCTGGAACCGTTGCTGCAGGCCGTGCGAACCAACCACCCGAAGTCCGACCTGTCGGTGATCGAGCGCGCCTACGAGACCGCGGAGCGCGCCCACCGGGGCCAGACGCGCAAGAGCGGTGACCCGTACATCACGCATCCCGTCGCCGTCTCGACCATCCTCGCGGAGCTCGGGTTCGACGGGTCCACCCTCGCGGCCTCCCTGCTCCACGACACCGTGGAGGACACCGAGTACTCGCTGGACCAGCTGCGGAGAGACTTCGGCGACGAGATCGCGATGCTCGTCGACGGTGTCACCAAGCTCGACAAGGTCACCTATGGCGACGCGGCGCAGGCCGAGACGGTGCGCAAGATGGTCGTGGCGATGGCGCGCGACATCCGTGTGCTCGTGATCAAGCTCGCCGACCGCCTGCACAACGCCCGCACCTGGAAGTACGTGTCGTCGGCGTCCGCCGAGCGCAAGGCGCGCGAGACCCTGGAGATCTACGCTCCGCTCGCGCACCGGCTCGGGATGAACACGATCAAGTGGGAGCTGGAGGACCTGTCCTTCCAGGCCTTGTACCCCAAGGTCTACGACGAGATCGTGCACCTCGTCGCGGAGCGGGCGCCAGCGCGCGAGGAGTACCTCGCCGTCGTCCGCGAGCAGGTCACGGCAGACCTGCGCTCCGCGAAGATCAAAGCGACCGTCTCGGGTCGCCCCAAGCACTATTACTCGATCTACCAGAAGATGATCGTCCGCGGCCACGACTTCGCGGAGATCTACGACCTGGTCGGTACCCGGGTCCTCGTCGACTCGGTGCGGGACTGCTACGCGGCGCTCGGCGCGCTGCACGCGCGGTGGAACCCCGTCCCGGGTCGGTTCAAGGACTACATCGCGATGCCGAAGTTCAACATGTACCAGTCGTTGCACACGACGGTGATCGGGCCGGGTGGCAAGCCCGTCGAGATCCAGATCCGTACGCACGAGATGCACCGGCGCGCCGAGTACGGTGTCGCGGCGCACTGGAAGTACAAGGAGATCGCCAAGACGGGCCCCAAGACGGACGAGAAGTCCGGGGCCGGGAACAGCGACATGCAGTGGCTCCGCCAGCTCGTCGACTGGCAGCGTGAGACCGCGGACCCGGCGGAGTTCCTCGACTCCCTGCGCTTCGAGATCGGCGGCGCAGAGGTCTACGTCTTCACGCCCAAGGGCGACGTCATCGCGCTGCCCGCGGGCTCGACGCCCGTCGACTTCGCCTACGCCGTGCACACCGAGGTCGGCCACCGCACGATGGGCGCCCGCGTCAACGGTCGGCTCGTGCCGCTCGACTCGACGCTGGACAACGGTGACGTGGTCGACGTCCTGACGTCGAAGTCCGAGACGGCGGGGCCGAGCCGTGACTGGTTGGCGTTCGTCAAGAGCCCTCGTGCCCGGAACAAGATCCGCCAGTGGTTCTCCAAGGAGCGCCGCGAGGAGGCGGTCGAGCACGGCAAGGACGCGATCGCCAAGGCGATGCGCAAGCAGAACCTGCCGATCCAGCGCCTGCTGTCCCACGAGTCGCTCGTCGCCCTCGCCAACGAGATGCGGTTCGCGGACGTGTCCTCCCTGTACGCCGCCATCGGCGAGGGGCAGGTCTCGGCGGCGAACGTCGTCTCGAAGCTGGTCCACTCGATGGGCGGTGACGACGGCACGATCGAGGACGTCGCGGAGACCGCACGGCCCGGCCAGACGGCGCGTCGCGTGCGCACGGGCGACCCGGGCGTGGTCGTCAAGGGTGTCGACGACATCTGGGTGAAGCTCGCCAAGTGCTGCACGCCGGTCCCTGGCGACGAGATCATCGGCTTCATCACGCGCGGGCAGGGTGTGAGCATCCACCGCGCCGACTGCGGCAACGTGGTGGGTCTGCGCCACCAGCCCGAGCGGATCGTCGACGTGGCGTGGACGACGGGCAGCAACACCTGGTTCCTCGTCCAGATCCAGGTCGAGGCGCTCGACCGCTCGCGCCTGCTGTCGGACGTCACGCGGGTGCTGTCAGACCACCACGTGAACATCCTCTCGGCGACGGTCTCGACGTCCAACGACCGGGTCGCGCTGTCGAAGTTCGTCTTCGAGATGGCGGAGCCCGGACACCTCGCGACCGTGTTGTCGGCGGTGCGCAAGGTCGACGGCGTGTTCGACGTCTACCGGCTCACGGGCACCAAGGCGAACCAGGCCCCCGAGCTGCCCGTCTGAGCACGTCGGCGGTTCGGACGGTGGTCCGCGCCGAGCGGTGGCAGCATCGGTGCATGGACCTGCCTGTGATGCCCCCGGTGCTGCCGATGCTCGCGAAGTCCGTGCCCCGCATCCCTGACGGTGCGGCCGGTGAGTACGTCTACGAACCCAAGTGGGACGGCTTCCGCTGTCTCGTCTACCGCGACGGCGACGCCGTGCGCCTCGACTCGCGCAGCGCGAAGCCGATGGAGCGCTACTTCCCCGACGTGGTCGCGGCGGTGCTGGCCGAGCTCCCCGAGCGGTGCGTGGTCGACGCCGAGATCGTGCTCGCGCAGGCGGGGCGCCTCGAGTTCGAGGCGCTGTCCCAGCGGATCCACCCGGCCGATTCCCGGGTCCGGCTGCTCGCCGAGCAGACGCCGGCGGCCCTCGTCGTGTTCGACGTGCTCGCGCTCGGGGACGACGACGTCAGCGGGGAGCCGCTCGCCCGCCGTCAGGAGCTGCTGGACGACCTGGGCCTCGTCGGTCCCCGGGTGCACGCCACGCCCCGCACCCGTGACGCCCGGATCGCGCAGGAGTGGTTCGAGACCTTCGAGGGCGCGGGCCTCGACGGTGTGATGGCGAAGCCGCTCGCCGACGCCTACCAGCCGAACAAGCGGTCGATGCTGAAGATCAAGCACGCGCGGACCGCCGACGTCGTCCTCGCCGGGTACCGGCTGCACAAGACCTCGACCGATGCGAACCCGCTGGTGGGGTCGCTGCTGCTCGGTCTCCACGACGAGCAGGGGCAGCTGCAGTTCGTCGGTGTCGCGGCCGCGTTCAGCGCGGCCCGTCGCGCCGAGCTGGCCGCCGAGCTGGCGCCGCTCGTGGTCGATCCGGGCACCGCCGCGGCGGACGCGCACCCGTGGTCCGGCTGGCAGAACCCGGCGGGGGAGCGGATGCCCGGTGCGGTCTCGCGGTGGAGCTCGGGCAAGGACCTGTCGTTCACGCCGCTGGCGCCCGAGCGGGTCCTCGAGGTCGCGTACGACCACATGGAGGGCTCCAGGTTCCGGCACACCGCGCAGTTCCGCCGTTGGCGCGAGGACCGCACTCCCGAGTCGTGCACGTACGACCAGCTCGAGGAACCGGTGCGCTACGACCTCACCGGTCTGCTGCCCGGGGCGCCCGGCGTGCGCTGAGGCCGCGGCTCGTGGGCGGGGCGGTGCGGCGCGTGTCAGTGCGGCCGCTCGCGGTCCCTGCTCGGCTGGACCCGCTTCGGCTCGCCCGGCATCTTCGGGGTGCTGAACCGCTCAGCGCTGTGCGGACCAGCGGAAACGTTGCGTTCGGTGGCTAGCCGATCTAGCGCTGTGGTCGAGGTTATCGGGAGTGCCTACCCGGCCTCGTAACAGAGCGGCCCGCCAGGTGCTTCAACACCTGACGGGCCTAGGCGAGAGACCTTGCAGGAGGTCGCTGCCATGTCCCACGAGCCTACCGCGCGCGATAGCTTCGACGACGACGTCACCGCGCTTCTCGACTACGAGCACGCCGTGACGGACGTCCTCGCACTCGTCGGGCGAGACTCCCGCCGTACCGGCCCGACGTACCCGCGCGGCGACGCCGGACGCGGTGTCCTCGCCGCTCACCTCGTGTCCGACTGCGGACGGCTGGCTGTCCGGATCGTCGACGAGCACCCGACCGCCACCGTGGTCGCCGCGTTGCTCCCCCTCGATGGATATCTCACCACTGGGCAGCCGGACGTGGTGCTCTGCGACGCGGACCACGTGTTGTGCGCGGCCGGCTACCACCGAACGACGGCTTGGGACGCGGGGGACACGGGGGGACTGCCGCTCGCGCTCGTCGAGCCGCTGCCCGACCTCGCGGCGCCACCGTGGGCACGAGCCACCGACGTGCTTCCGCTGGACGACGACGGCCGCGTGCTGGTCACGTTCGAGCGGTCGTTCGGAACCGCGGCCGGCGTCGATCTGTGGGTCGGCGTCGAGACCGTCGTGGACGCGGACACGTGCGCATCGTCCGGGCCGTTCGTCGGTGTCCAGATCGACCGGGACACGCTGTCCGCGATGGACGCCCGCGACCTCGCGGCCCGGCTCACTCGTGCAGCCGACGTCGTCGACCCGCGTACGGCCGGCGGTGCAGCGTGAGTGCCCAGTGGGACGGTGGCGTCGAGCACTCGGAGGCAGCGCGACCACGAGGCGGGAGAGCGGCGACCGCCGCACCCCGACTGTCTGTCGCGTGGACAGAGGCCCTGGACAACTGGACGGAGGCGATGCGTGGCGAGGGCCGGGCCGCTTCGACCATCGCCGCTCGTGTGAAGTACATGCGCGGGTTCGCCCGCGACACCGGCGCGGCGGACCCGTGGTCGATCGTGCTCGACGACATGACGCAGTGGGTCGCGTCCCGTGCCGGAACCGACAAGAGCGCCTACAGCTACCGGCAGGCACTACGCACGTTCTACGGCTGGGCGACGCATGCCGGGTACCTGAAGATCAACCCGGCGGAATTCCTAGACGCGGCGAACGGCGGACGCCCTCGGGCGCGGCGGCAGGCCCGTCCGCTCGGGTCCTCAGGTCCGCTACCAGCCTGGACACCGGCCGGATGGGAAGCCGCGATCGTCGAGTGGAACGCGGAGCAGCGTGCACGTGGAATCTCGCGCGAGACCATCTGCACGCAGTCGTCCTACGTGCGACGCCTTGCTCGCGCTCACGCACACCGCGACCCGTTCGACGTCACATTCCTTGACCTCGTGGGGTGGCTCGCGGAGCACCACGGTTGGGCAGCTGAGACCCGCCGCTCCGCCCGGTCTGCCCTGCGCAGCTTCTACCGCTGGGCGCACGAACGAGGACACATCGTCGACGACCCCGCTCGCCCCCTTCCCCCCGTGGCGTCGAGGGCACCGATGCCAAGGCCAGCCTCCGAGACAGCCGTGCACTTCGCGGTGCTCACAGCCGATCCGCGTGCACGCGTCATGGTCCGTCTCGCCGCCGAGCTCGGCATGCGGCGTCGCGAGGTCGCCCAGGTCCATTCGCGGGATCTGCTTCGGCTCGACGAAGGCTGGTCCATCGTCGTGCACGGCAAGGGCGCCCGGCCGCGCGTGCTTCCGCTGCACGACGAACTCGCCGCCGAGCTGAAGGCTCTGCCCGATGGGTACGCGTTCCCAAGCCGTGGCGGTGGGCATCTTTCGCCCCGGTGGGTGGGCAAGATCATCGCCGCGCTCCTGCCGGACGGCGTCACGATGCACGCGCTGAGACACCGATTCGCGACACGCGCCTACGAGCAGACACGTGACGTGTTCGTCGTCCAGCAGCTCCTGGGGCACTCCAAGCCGGAGACGACACGCCGGTACGTCGAGGTCGCCGACGATCGCCTGCGGGCGGCCGTCGTCGGGCTCGCTCACGCCACCACGCGCAGCGCCCAACCAGTCGGCGCGAGGTAGTGCGGCAGGACCACACCGGGACGGCTACGGCCGTCCCGGTAGCCCCTCGCACCCGCGCGCGCACCACGCGCGGTCTCTGGTGGTCGGTCGAGGTCGCACCCGGCTCTTACGCGCGGGTCGTCGCGTGGACCTCACGGGATGCGCAGCGCGCGGCCGTCGAGCGCGCAGCAACGGCCATGCCGTGGCGATCACCACGCCGCGCGTCGTTCCTCGCCGTCGTGCTCGAGCTCGTCGCCGTAGCCGACCCGCACACCGGCCGTGACGTCACGATCAGCGCCAGCACCCTCGCGACCCGCACCGGCGTCAGCGTGCGCACCGTGTTCCGCCGCCTCGCGGACGCCCGATCCGCCGGCCTCCTCGTCGACGTCGCCCGCGGCCGACACACGACCCGCAACGAGCGCGAGCGCGCCCAGACTGCCACCGGCCGCACCGTGCGTAGGTTCGCCACCGTCCGGGTACTCACGCACCCCGCGGGCGTTGTTGTCACCCCTACCCGCTCACGAAGTGAGCCGGGTACGTCCAGTGAACTCACATCACCAAGCGCGCGACGCGCGAGGACGAACAGCCCTCGACGACCACGGCCAGCGGCGCGAGCGCCGCGACCGATCCACGTGCAGCGCGAGGCCGCCCGCCTTGCCGCTGCCTGGCCCTGGCTCGCACCGGCTGGCAGCGCCCACATCGGCGCCGTCGCCGCCGTCCTCGAAGACCACGCCCTAGCCGCACGTGAGGTCGTTGAACTCGTCGACAACTGGCATGCCGTCAATCGGCGGCCTGCCCTCGGACGCGCTGCGTCTCAGCCGTTGGCTTGGCTCATCTGGGCGCTCGACCAGGCACGTGCTGCCGGGCACACCACCTCGGCCGAACGTCATGCCCGTGACGCTACTGAGCGCGCGAATCGAGCTTCGCGCCGGGCGGTCGAGCGCGCAGCGGATTCTCGGCGACGAGTCACCGCCGACAGTGCGGCTGCGCGAGAGGCCCGGCGGGCGATACGTGCGGTCCTCGCCACGTCGACACGACCTGAGACGCGAAAGTGATCAACACGGCCTAGGTTCGACGTACGGCATGTACAGCTGGGCCCGGATGCACCCCTACGATGGGCCGTACGGCGCTTGAGACCACGACCAGGGAGGGCGAGCGATGGCGCAGGACCCCCGATATGACGTCCCGATCTACACCATCGCGGAGGCGTCCACGCACCTACGGCTCCCACCCGAAACTCTCCGTCGCTGGGTGCAGCGTGGTGACCTCATTACAACGCTGGCACCTGAGACGCCGAACGCTCCGCGCCTCCCCTTCGTCGCACTCGCTGAAGCCCAGTTCTACAATCAGCTTCGACGAGACGGGCTCACCTTCAACGCGATCACAACCGGGATGGCCGCGGTTCGCCGCCAACTCGGTGACAAGATGCTGCGTCAGGGAGTGCTTGCCCACAACGGTGTCGACATCCTCATGAGGCTCGCCGACGACGCTGCGGCCGCCGAGTGGCGACGGGCTCGTGACGGCCAAGGTGGCCTTGAAGGCGTGATCGAGCGCGGCCTCAAGCCGATCAGCTGGGACGCGGATGGCCTCCCAGCTCGTGTGCGCCTCACCGCATACGAGGGCGCTGACGTCGTCGTCGATCCCCGTTTCGCATTCGGGAAGCCTATCCTCGCTGAGCGCGGCGTCCGCGCGGCTGACATCGTCGATCTCTTCCTAGCAGGAGACTCGGTGTTCGACGTGGCTGCGGAGTTCGGCGTCGACCTTGCAACGGTCGAGTCGCTAGTCCGTACACATGGTCGAGCCGCCTAGCATTCTCGTCGACCGCAGCCTCGGGACCAATGCGGTACCGGCCGTCTTCCGGAACGCAGGGTTCCACACGCTGACGATCGACGACGTCTTCGGACCGCGGCCCGTCCCTGACACCGAGTGGATCGAGCTTGCAGACGACAATGGGATGGTCGTCGTCTGCAAGGACAACAAGATCCGCACGAACCCGCTCGAACGCCAGGCACTCTTCAACTCATCGATCCGCGTCTTCTGCCTAACCAACGGGCACCTCGGGGTAGCCGAGCAAGCGGAGCGCTTTGAGCAGAACATGACGCGCATCAGGCGGCGCCTACGCACGCAAGGCGGCCGTCCGTGGGTGTACGCCGTTCACGCGACCGAGCTCCGTCGTCTGCACCTCTACCAGCCGTAAGCAACGGCCGTGCATTTTGTCCTGAGCAAAGCCTGGAGATCAGCGGCGCTCGTACGGAGACGGCGGCTACCCGACCTCCGACGTGATCCCGAGGACGATTGGCGCCCTTCCAGGTCAGACAGGTTTTTTCTGGCCGGCTCAGGGGAGGGACGGACAGAGGGCGCGGGGTGTCCAGGGTCGCTCTGCCTTAAAGAAGCGGCCAGGTGAACAGACAGGCGGTGTCGGGGGGCCCCGCCGCCCGGCGGGCCGGGCCCCCCCCCCCCCGCCGCCCCCCCCCCG